>NZ_JAXCHC010000010.1:0-1613 GCF_037027545.1 Serratia sp. 201
GCTTAGAGGATTTTCCTGGAAGCAGGGCATCAACTACTTCTGCACCGTAGTGCATCGTCATCACGCCTCAGGGTTGATATGCAACCGGATTTACCAGGTCACACCCCCTACACGCTTAAACCGGGACAACCGTCGCCCGGCTAGCCTAGCCTTCTCCGTCCCCCCTTCGCAGTAACACCAAGTACAGGAATATTAACCTGTTTCCCATCGACTACGCTTTTCAGCCTCGCCTTAGGGGTCGACTCACCCTGCCCCGATTAACGTTGGACAGGAACCCTTGGTCTTCCGGCGAGCGGGCTTTTCACCCGCTTTATCGTTACTTATGTCAGCATTCGCACTTCTGATACCTCCAGCAACCCTCACAGGCCACCTTCAACGGCTTACAGAACGCTCCCCTACCCAACAACGCCTAAGCGTCGCTGCCGCAGCTTCGGTGCATGGTTTAGCCCCGTTACATCTTCCGCGCAGGCCGACTCGACCAGTGAGCTATTACGCTTTCTTTAAATGATGGCTGCTTCTAAGCCAACATCCTGGCTGTCTATGCCTTCCCACATCGTTTCCCACTTAACCATGACTTTGGGACCTTAGCTGGCGGTCTGGGTTGTTTCCCTCTTCACGACGGACGTTAGCACCCGCCGTGTGTCTCCCGTGATAACATTCTTCGGTATTCGGAGTTTGCATCGGTTTGGTAAGCCGGGATGGCCCCCTAGCCGAAACAGTGCTCTACCCCCGAAGATGAGTTCACGAGGCGCTACCTAAATAGCTTTCGGGGAGAACCAGCTATCTCCCGGTTTGATTGGCCTTTCACCCCCAGCCACAAGTCATCCGCTAATTTTTCAACATTAGTCGGTTCGGTCCTCCAGTTAGTGTTACCCAACCTTCAACCTGCCCATGGCTAGATCACCGGGTTTCGGGTCTATACCTTGCAACTAATCGCCCAGTTAAGACTCGGTTTCCCTACGGCTCCCCTATACGGTTAACCTTGCTACAAAATATAAGTCGCTGACCCATTATACAAAAGGTACGCAGTCACACCACGAAGGTGCTCCCACTGCTTGTACGTACACGGTTTCAGGTTCTATTTCACTCCCCTCGCCGGGGTTCTTTTCGCCTTTCCCTCACGGTACTGGTTCACTATCGGTCAGTCAGGAGTATTTAGCCTTGGAGGATGGTCCCCCCATATTCAGACAGGATGTCACGTGTCCCGCCCTACTCATCGAACTCACGACCTGTGCATTTTAGTGTACGGGGCTATCACCCTTTGCTGCGCGACTTTCCAGACGCTTCCACTAACACACAAGCCGATTCAGGTTCTGGGCTCCTCCCCGTTCGCTCGCCGCTACTGGGGGAATCTCGGTTGATTTCTTTTCCTCGGGGTACTTAGATGTTTCAGTTCCCCCGGTTCGCCTCATGCCACTATGTATTCATGACATGATAGTGTGTCGAAACACACTGGGTTTCCCCATTCGGGTATCGCCGGTTATAACGGTTCATATCACCTTACCGACGCTTTTCGCAGATTAGCACGCCCTTCATCGCCTCTGACTGCCTAGGCATCCACCGTGTACGCTTAGTCACTTAACCTCACAACCCGAAGATGTTTCCATCGTTCG
>NZ_JAXCHC010000011.1:0-1342 GCF_037027545.1 Serratia sp. 201
AAAAACACCTTCGGTGTTGTAAGGTTAAGCCTCACGGATCATTAGTACTGGTTAGCTCAATGCATCGCTGCACTTACACACCCAGCCTATCAACGTCTTAGTCTTAAACGTTCCTTCAGGGGCCTTAAAGGCCCAGGGAAGACTCATCTTGAGGCAAGTTTCGCGCTTAGATGCTTTCAGCGCTTATCTTTTCCGCACTTAGCTACCGGGCAATGCCATTGGCATGACAACCCGAACACCAGTGGTGCGTTCACTCCGGTCCTCTCGTACTAGGAGCAACCCCTCTCAATCTTCCAACGCCCACGGCAGATAGGGACCGAACTGTCTCACGACGTTCTAAACCCAGCTCGCGTACCACTTTAAATGGCGAACAGCCATACCCTTGGGACCTACTTCAGCCCCAGGATGTGATGAGCCGACATCGAGGTGCCAAACACCGCCGTCGATATGAACTCTTGGGCGGTATCAGCCTGTTATCCCCGGAGTACCTTTTATCCGTTGAGCGATGGCCCTTCCATTCAGAACCACCGGATCACTAAGACCTACTTTCGTACCTGCTCGAGCCGTCACTCTCGCAGTCAAGCTAGCTTATGCCTTTGCACTAACCTCACGATGTCCGACCGTGATTAGCTAACCTTCGTGCTCCTCCGTTACTCTTTGGGAGGAGACCGCCCCAGTCAAACTACCCACCAGACACTGTCCTCACCCCAGATTATGGGGCCGAGTTAGAACATCAAACATTAAAGGGTGGTATTTCAAGGATGGCTCCACGCAGACTGGCGTCCACGCTTCAAAGCCTCCCACCTATCCTACACATCAAGGCTCAATGTTCAGTGTCAAGCTATAGTAAAGGTTCACGGGGTCTTTCCGTCTTGCCGCGGGTACACTGCATCTTCACAGCGAGTTCAATTTCACTGAGTCTCGGGTGGAGACAGCCTGGCCATCATTACGCCATTCGTGCAGGTCGGAACTTACCCGACAAGGAATTTCGCTACCTTAGGACCGTTATAGTTACGGCCGCCGTTTACTGGGGCTTCGATCAAGAGCTTCGCCTTGCGGCTGACCCCATCAATTAACCTTCCAGCACCGGGCAGGCGTCACACCGTATACGTCCACTTTCGTGTTTGCACAGTGCTGTGTTTTTATTAAACAGTTGCAGCCAGCTGGTATCTTCGACTGGCTTCAGCTCCATCCGCGAGGGACTTCACCTACATGCCAGCGTGCCTTCTCCCGAAGTTACGGCACCATTTTGCCTAGTTCCTTCACCCGAGTTCTCTCAAGCGCCTTGGTATTCTCTACCTGACCACCTGTGTCGGTTTGGGGTACGATTTAATGTTACCTG
>NZ_JAXCHC010000013.1:0-675 GCF_037027545.1 Serratia sp. 201
CGGTTCATATCACCTTACCGACGCTTTTCGCAGATTAGCACGCCCTTCATCGCCTCTGACTGCCTAGGCATCCACCGTGTACGCTTAGTCACTTAACCTCACAACCCGAAGATGTTTCCATCGTTCGCGCTGCAAACATTTGAGAGACTCTATGACAGGTTACTCTTCATCCCAGTACATCTACGGAGGGATAAATTTCAGCCGTCATGTTTCAATTTTCAGCTTGTTCCAGATTGTTAAAGAGCAATATCTTAAACATGACTCGCAAGTCATCTTTAAGATTTTTTCGGTTATCGCTAACCGGTGATAATGTCTTTCACTCATTATCGGAATGGCGTCCCCAAGGGGATTCGAACCCCTGTTACAGCCGTGAAAGGGCAGTGTCCTAGGCCTCTAGACGATGGGGACACGAAAATCCGATTAAACTGAATAACTTAATCGGTTCGTATCAGCATGAATGACTCATGGCATCAACAGGTAGCGCTTTGCTCGTTACTTTCTATCAGACAATCTGTGTGAGCACGCCACTCGAACTAATATCTTTAGGTTAAGGAGGTGATCCAACCGCAGGTTCCCCTACGGTTACCTTGTTACGACTTCACCCCAGTCATGAATCACAAAGTGGTAAGCGCCCTCCCGAAGGTTAAGCTACCTACTTCTTTTGCAACCCACTCC
>NZ_JAXCHC010000014.1:0-537 GCF_037027545.1 Serratia sp. 201
GCAGCCCGCAGAACGACATCGACGCGCACCTGCCGCTGGCGCCGATCGCCGACAACCGCCTGACGCACTGGCAAAAACTGTTTTACCGTTACGACGCCTGGGGCAACCTGATCAGCCGGCGCAACGGCCTGTACGAACAGCACTACCGCTACGACGCCGACAACCGGCTGGTGCAGGCGCACGGCCGCGGCCCGCAGGGCGAATTCGAGGCGCAGTACCATTACGACGCGCTGGGCCGCCGCAGCCGCAAAACGGTGCACTACAAGGGCAAAACCGAACAGACGACCCGTTTCCTGTGGCAGGGCTACCGGTTGCTGCAGGAGCAGCGCGACGACGGCAGCTGCCGCAGCTGGAGCTGGAGCTACGATCCGGCCAGCCCGTGGAGCCCGCTGGCGGCGCTGGAGCAGGCGGGCGACAGCCGCTCGGCGGATATTTACTGGTATCACACCGATCTGAACAGCGCGCCGCTGGAGGTGACCGACGCGGCGGGCAACCTGTGCTGGTCCGGGCAATACGACACCTTCGGCAAGCTGCAGG
>NZ_JAXCHC010000015.1:0-428 GCF_037027545.1 Serratia sp. 201
GCTGCAAACATTTGAGAGACTCTATGACAGGTTACTCTTCATCCCAGTACATCTACGGAGGGATAAATTTCAGCCGTCATGTTTCAATTTTCAGCTTGTTCCAGATTGTTAAAGAGCAAAATACTTCGCAGCATACTGTCGCCAATATACTCTGAAGTATTGAAATACCGGACTATATGGTGGAGCTAAGCGGGATCGAACCGCTGACCTCCTGCGTGCAAGGCAGGCGCTCTCCCAGCTGAGCTATAGCCCCATACAGTCACGTGCAGTACCTTTTCCACTTCTGAGAAGTGGTAGGCCTGAGTGGACTTGAACCACCGACCTCACCCTTATCAGGGGTGCGCTCTAACCACCTGAGCTACAAGCCTATAAAGGTATTTCTGCTCGTTACTTTCTATCAGACAATCTGTGTGAGCACGCCACTCGAA
>NZ_JAXCHC010000016.1:0-414 GCF_037027545.1 Serratia sp. 201
CTTACCACTTTGTGATTCATGACTGGGGTGAAGTCGTAACAAGGTAACCGTAGGGGAACCTGCGGTTGGATCACCTCCTTACCTAAAGATATTGATTCGAGTGGCGTGCTCACACAGATTGTCTGATGAAAAAGTAATGAGCAAACAAAACCTTGTGGTATAGGTAAGTGCCGGGAGATTTGTGACTGTCCAGTGCAGTGACAAACGACAATGGCGCTCGATTTTTCACGAAAAATCTCACCTTTACCCGAAATTATCGAATCGGTGATTCGATAAGCCAATTTCGGGTCCCCATCGTCTAGAGGCCTAGGACACTGCCCTTTCACGGCTGTAACAGGGGTTCGAATCCCCTTGGGGACGCCATTCCGATAATGAGTGAAAGACATTATCACCGGTTAGCGATAACCGAAAAAA
>NZ_JAXCHC010000017.1:0-326 GCF_037027545.1 Serratia sp. 201
TTTTGCCGAAAAAATCCGCGCTTGAAAAGTTTTTTGCATTTAGGGGTTGCGGCCCGCCGAGAACTCCCTATAATGCGCCTCCACTGACCGGGAACAACGACTGACAAGCCGCCGGGTCAGCGAGAGAAAAGCGAAATAAACGCTTGACTCTCCGGGTGAAAAGCGTAATATACGCAGCCCGCGCCGATGAGTTTCTCGGCACTGCTCTTTAACAATTTATCAGACAATCTGTGTGGGCACTCCACAAGACGATATCCAGCATCTTCGGATGCAAAAAAATATCAAGTCTTGAAGAGTGACTAACTGAAGTAAAATTCATGCAGTAA
>NZ_JAXCHC010000018.1:0-323 GCF_037027545.1 Serratia sp. 201
GAGCATCGCGCAGCGATACGACAACGCGCAGCGTTGCCCGTAGGGTGAGGCCACAGGCCGAATCAATCCTGCACGACCCACCAATTCAGAAAAAAGCGCCTTTTGGCGCTTTTTTCGCATCTGCGCCCACCTGACTCTACCTTTATCTTCTTGCTGATATAGCCCACTGAGTCGTGCGGGTGAGATCCTGCGTTCGGGTTCGAGCATCGCGCAGCGATACGACAACGCGCAGCGTTGCCCGTAGGGTGAGGCCACAGGCCGAATCAATCCTGCACGACCCACCAATTCAGAAAAAAGCGCCTTTTGGCGCTTTTTTCGCATCT
>NZ_JAXCHC010000019.1:0-294 GCF_037027545.1 Serratia sp. 201
TAAGGCCCCTGAAGGAACGTTTAAGACTAAGACGTTGATAGGCTGGGTGTGTAAGTGCAGCGATGCATTGAGCTAACCAGTACTAATGATCCGTGAGGCTTAACCTTACAACACCGAAGGTGTTTTTTAGAGAGATTTTCAGCGAAGTTCCGAGATTGGTTCTGATAGCTTCATGGAAGTGAGGCGGTTGGAATGAAACAGAATTTGCCTGGCGGCAATAGCGCGGTGGTCCCACCTGACCCCATGCCGAACTCAGAAGTGAAACGCCGTAGCGCCGATGGTAGTGTGGGGTCT
>NZ_JAXCHC010000001.1:0-1616315 GCF_037027545.1 Serratia sp. 201
TAAGGCCCCTGAAGGAACGTTTAAGACTAAGACGTTGATAGGCTGGGTGTGTAAGTGCAGCGATGCATTGAGCTAACCAGTACTAATGATCCGTGAGGCTTAACCTTACAACACCGAAGGTGTTTTTAGAGAGATTTTCAGCGAAGTTCCGAGATTGGTTCTGATGGCTTCATGGAAGTGAGGCGGTTGGAATGAAACAGAATTTGCCTGGCGGCAATAGCGCGGTGGTCCCACCTGACCCCATGCCGAACTCAGAAGTGAAACGCCGTAGCGCCGATGGTAGTGTGGGGTCTCCCCATGCGAGAGTAGGACACTGCCAGGCATCAAATAAACGTTATCAGTGTGACGACTGATAATGCGCAAATCGCAAAGCGCGAATTTGCCGGCATCGAGAGATGCAACGTAAAAGAATCGGTGGAGCGGTAGTTCAGTTGGTTAGAATACCTGCCTGTCACGCAGGGGGTCGCGGGTTCGAGCCCCGTCCGTTCCGCCACTTAATTGATAAGCCCTGAGTCTCTGACTCAGGGCTTTTTCATATCTATATTTTGCGATTTTCAGGCCGGAATTGTCCTTCCTTACCGCCTTACTCCCCATATTGTTGCCTTTAGATCAAAAGTCTTATGCCGAACCAGGCGTTTTTGATCAATAAAAAAGTTGCCATAATCTTCCTCATACCACATCTACCCATTAATGAGAGAAAACATTATGAGCATCCCTGCATTTGGTTTAGGTACTTTCCGCCTTCAGGATCAGGTTGTTATCGATTCTGTCAGCACTGCACTTGAGCTGGGCTATCGCACTATTGATACTGCACAGATCTATGAAAACGAAGCGGCTGTTGGCCAGGCTATCGCTGCCAGCGGCGTGAAACGTGAAGACCTGTTCATCACCACCAAGATTTGGATCGCGAACCTGGCGAAAGGCGCGCTGATCCCAAGCCTGCAAGAAAGCCTGAAAAAACTGCAAACGTCCTACGTTGATCTGACGCTGATCCACTGGCCGTCACCCAACGACGAAGTGCCGGTTGCCGAATTTATGGCTGAGCTGCTGGAAGCGAAAAAGCTGGGGCTGACCCGCCAAATCGGCGTATCTAACTTCACCATCGACTTGATGCAGCAAGCGATTGACGCGATTGGCGCCGATGAAATCGCCACCAACCAAATCGAGCTGTCACCGTTCTTGCAGAACCGCAAAGTGGTAGAATTTGCGCAGCAGCACGGCATCGCCATCACCTCTTACATGACGTTGGCCTACGGCAAAGCGCTGCAGGACGAAACGATCAAAAGCATTGCTGCTCGTCACAATGCGACCCCAGCACAGGTTGTCCTGGCTTGGGCATTGAAGCTGGGTTATGCGGTTATTCCTTCTTCGACCAAGCGTGAAAACCTGGCGAGCAACCTGTTGGCGCAGCAACTGACGCTGACCGACGAAGATATGGCGCAGATTGCCGCACTGGAGTGCAACGGCCGTCTGGTTAGCCCAGAAGGTCTGGCGCCAAACTGGGATTAATCATTCCTCGCAGTAGTCAGCATAAGGCGTCCATCGGGGCGCCTTTTTTATCGTTTCAGGTATTCACTCACAAAATCAATAAAGCTGCGCAGACGGTTGCTGACGGCGCTGTCGCTGTAATAAACCGCGTTGATCGGCATGGCGACCGGCAGTGTCGCTTCCACCAGAATCGGGACCAAATCTCCACGTTTGATATCTTCGTCGCTCATAAAGTCCGACAGGCAGGCGATACCGTTGCCATGCAGACAGAGATGGCGCTGGGTTTCTCCGCTATTGGTCGTCAAGCCTGGGGTGATTTCCAACTGGCTGCCATCTGAGCAAGCCAGTGGCCAGCGGTTCAAGCTGGGAAGGTCGTTGAAGCCGATGCAGCAGTGATGTTCAAGATCTTCTACCGTTAGCGGCGTGCCGTGTTGAGCCAGATAGGCGGGAGAGGCGAGCACATGCCGGTAGCTGGTCATCAGTTTGCGCGCTTTCAGTGTGGAATCGGTCAGTTCGCCTACGCGGATTGCGATATCCACTTTTCGCTCGATCAAGTTGATAAAGTTTTCCGAAGACACCAACGATAACGACATTTCAGGATAACGTTCGCGGAACTCCGCCACTAAAGGCGTCAGCATGTGCAGCACCACCGGCGTTGCCGCGTCGACGCGCAGCAGACCTTGCGGACGCTGGCGGCTTTCCATCAGCGCATTTTCCGCCGCGGCCATGTCGTTCAGTACCTTCTGCACCTGGCGAAAGTAATTCTCTCCTTCCTGAGTCAGGCTGATTTGGCGCGTGGTGCGGTTAAGCAACGTCACGCCCAGTTTGCTTTCCAGTTTTTTTACCGTTCGGCTGACTACGGAGTTCGCTTGTTCCAGGCGTTCGGCCGCCCGGCTGAAACTGCCGCTTTCCACTACGGTGACAAAGGTGATCAGCTCGTCTGAGTTTGCTTTCATTTTTGCTCCGATAGCAAAGTTAATTTGAAATTTTGAGCATTTTTATCATTTAAGCATAGGCAGATAATAGCCGTCATCAACTTGAATGCTATTTCGGAGTAAAAAATGCCACTCGCATTACTTGCCTTAACCATCAGCGCTTTTGCTATCGGCACGACCGAGTTCGTGATTGTTGGGTTGATCCCGACTATCGCGGAGCAGATTGGGGTGACCGTACCGTCCGCTGGATTGCTGGTGACTATCTATGCCCTCGGCGTGGCCATTGGCGCGCCGGTGCTGACGGCCCTGACCAGCCGTATACCGCGCAAGCTGCTGCTGGTTGGCCTGATGGTGCTGTTCACTCTCGGTAACCTGCTGGCCTGGCAATCACCCAGCTATGAATCGCTGGTGATTGCCCGGTTGTTGACCGGCCTGGCGCACGGCGTGTTCTTCTCTATCGGCTCCACTATCGCGACGAGCCTGGTGGCGAAAGAGAAGGCGGCTTCCGCCATCGCCATCATGTTTGGCGGCCTGACGGTGGCGCTGGTGACCGGCGTACCGTTAGGGACGTTCATCGGCCAGCAGTTTGGCTGGCGTGAAACCTTCCTGGCCGTTTCTCTGATTGGCGCGGTCGCTACGGTGGCCAGCATTATTCTGGTGCCGAACAATATCAAGAACCAGGGCAGCGCCGGCGTGCGGGAACAGATGAAAGTACTGACCCATCCTCGTCTGCTGCTGATTTACGCAATTACCGCATTGGGATACGGCGGGGTCTTCACGACCTTTACCTTCCTTGCGCCAATGATGCAGGAACTGGCGGGCTTCTCTGCTCCGACCGTGAGCTGGATACTGTTGGCTTATGGTGTCGCGGTGGCGGTGGGTAACATCTGGGGGGGCAAGCTGGCCGATCGCCATGGGGCGGTGCGTGCGTTGAGCTTTATCTTTGCCGCGCTGGCTGTTTTGTTACTGGTGTTTCAGTTTACCGCCAGCCACAGTATTGCCGCTTTGCTGACGGTGATTGCGATGGGCGTGTTCGCTTTCGGTAACGTGCCGGGGCTGCAGGTCTATGTGGTGCAGAAAGCCGCGCAATACACGCCAAATGCGGTGGATGTGGCGTCCGGTCTCAATATCGCGGCGTTCAACATCGGTATTGCGCTCGGTTCGGTGATTGGCGGTCAGACCGTCGCCTCACTGGGGCTGGCGCAGACCCCCTGGATTGGCGCGCTGATCGTGGTAGTTGCACTGTTGCTGGTTAGCCTCAGCGGCCGCCTGGATAAAAAGTCTCAGCTGCAAACGGCTTGATGCACAAAATCATTGTTGTCTGGCCCGCATTTTGCGGGCCTTTTCGCATTTTTCACCTATTACTCCCTGTCTTTACACAGCTATACCGTCAGAAGATTGAAATCGCTGCAGGTGGCCCCTATAACTGAAAAGGTGATGCCCGCAAAAGCCATGCCCTCTATGCGGGGTAGGCGTATAATCAATTCATCGTTGGCGAGTGTTCATCGCCAGTTTTCATGTTAATGGGTAATAGGCGAATCGCGTGCCGAAACGAACTTATGCAATGAGGTATGTTGCAGGTCAGCCAGTTGAGCGAATCTTTCCTGGCGCCGTTAACCAGCCGTTGCCGCCAGGGGCGGCGCTGCCGACGACCGGCGCCTTGCGCGTTATGGTGTGGAATATTTTCAAACAGCAGCGAGCCGACTGGCTTTCGGTGCTGAAAAACCATGGCAAAGACGCGCAGCTGGTGTTGTTGCAAGAGGCGCAAACCACGCCGGAACTGGTGAGCTACGCTACTGCCAACTACCTGGCGGCCGATCAGGTACCGGCCTTTGTGCTGCCGCAGCATCCTTCCGGCGTGATGACGCTGGCGGCCGCTCATCCTGTTTACTGCTGCCCGCTGCGCGAGCGAGAGCCCCTGCTGCGGCTTTCTAAGTCGGCCCTGATCACCGTTTATCCGCTGTACAACGGTGAACTGTTGATGGTGGTGAACATCCATGCGGTGAACTTTAGCCTGGGCGTCGACGTCTACAGCAAGCAGTTGGGGCCGATAGGCGAACAGATCGCCAGTCACCGGGGGCCGGTGATTATGGCGGGGGATTTCAACGCCTGGAGCCGCAAGCGCATCAATGCGCTGTATGACTTCGCCGGCGAAATGGCGCTGCGCGAAGTGAGCTTCACCGACGATCACCGCCGCAAGGCTTTTGGCCGTCCGCTGGACTTCGTGTTTTACCGCAATCTTGGGGTCATAGAGGCGTCGGTGCTGGTGACCAGCGCGTCGGATCACAATCCGTTGTTGGTGGAGTTTCATCCGGAGAAAGACTCGCCGGTATGGTGAACCGCAGGTAATAAAAAAGCACCCCGAGGGGTAATGCTGGTCACTTAAGGGTGGCCAGCAACTTTTTTATCGGGGTATTTCCTGCTTCTGGCTCTGAGCTCTCTCGGATAACTTCGCTCTCTGCGACCGGGTAACACCAGCCATTTTGCCTGTTCATACAACGTTCTGAGTTCTCCAGGCATCTTGCCCGGAGAGCACCAGGGTAATGTGATTAACAGCCGCGTGATTTCGCTTAGCGCACCACTAAAGCTCAGTTGGTAAGGCAGGTAATCTCCTTTCAGATGGCTCGCCATGTTGACCATCTGATACCTCACCAGGTTGTATGTCAGTAGGATACCCCACAGTTCTTGTCTCACCAGTTCCGGTAACCGACTTCTCAGCGTCCAGCGACTGTCCAGCATCCCTTGTTTCACTTCCCGGTAACCCAACTCTATTTCCCATCGGTTTCTATATAACTCACTGATATCGTTGCCAGGGTAGAGGAAGGGATCCACCAGCGATGTCAACACCTGGCGCTCTCTCCCATCCACTCTCCGGGTCAGCAGCCTTGCAGTCAGCGTTGTCGGAAGTTCCGGCCACTGTTTTCGTGCCTGCGGACTGGTTTTCAGCATCACCAGCTCATCACCACGCCCCAGGCGATGGAGGACCTCATACTGGGTGTTCTTTTTCAGCGGCAGCAGCCAGTGCCGAGCCTTACCGGTCTGCTGCCAGTGGTGAAGCAGCCCCAGAGAGTAGAACCCTTTGTCGAACAGGGTGATACTGTTGTCCGGCGCTTTGTCTGCCAACCGGGCTGCCAGGACCATTTCATTGACCTGTTCACTGTCAAAGGCGCCGGCATTGATAAGATGGCTGCTCAGCTCCATCAGACACACCATTCGCACCTGCGGATAGTTCGCTTCGCCGTTTTGGTTACGGGTTCTGCTGAAAGCCGCATTGTTCTCCGGTGTATCTGCCGTTCGCCAGACCACGCCATCCACCGCGAAGAGGTTCAGCCCATGCCAGCGTGGGTGTGCAGCCTGCTGATTCCAGTGCCGCTGGGTAATATCAAACAGTTCACGCACGGCCTCTTCCCCAACGTTTTACGGCGCTGGATAACCGAACTGCGGGCAGTGAACGGGCATCCGTTTCGGTCCACGATATCCATCAAGCCAACGATCTCAGTTATTGGACGGTTGCAGAAAACCGCCATGCCAACAACGAGCCAAATCATCGATTCAAGAGGGAGTTTTCGCTTACGCAGAGTGACTGTGTCGGTAAGCGTCAGAGCTTGCTGGATAAATTCAGCGGGGATAAGGTCGGAAAGAGAGCGAGCACGCTCGGGTGTGGTGAAATTAATAATGCCAAGAGCCTGGGAAAGTTCCATTTTAAAGGGTCCATGACGATGCCATGGACCCTTTTTACAGCAACTGCCGGATCGGTCAATTGATCCTTAAACGATCGGCATTACCCCGAGGGGTGCTTTTTTTGTGCCGAACATTTAAGTATCCGGCGTCATCTTGTTGCCGACAAACAGGGTCAGCTTCAGACCTGGCTGTAGGTTGCCTTTGGCGAGCGTTGAATTCCAACGCATCACGTCGTTAATATCGACGCCGTGACGACGTGCGATACTGGCGAGCGAATCACCTTTACGAACCTGGTAGGTGATACTGCTGTTACTGCCAGTATTGCTGGCCACTTGCAGGGTTTGCCCAACTTTTATGGCGCTCTTGGCGCGTAAGTTGTTCCAACTCTGCAAATCGCTGGTCTTAACGTTCAGCCGCTTGGCAATGCCCGATAAGGTGTCGCCGGAGCGCACTTTATACGAACTGCCACCGGACAAACCGCTGTTCTTCGCCAACTGCGTCGTTGGTTGAGTCACGGCGATCTGGCCATCGGCCAGCGAGTCTTTCAGTTGATCGGCATGCCCTTTGGGAACCATGATGTAATGGGGCCCGTTGGGTGCCGTAACGCCTTTTTTGTAGCCTGGGTTATACGCTTTCATCTTGGTGACTGAAAGCCCTGCCATCTCAGCCGCCTGAGTTAGCTGGATCTGCTGCCCGACATCGATACGAGCCAGCGCACGGGTTTCATCCGTTTTCGGGAGTTTCACGCCGTATTTCTTGCTGTTCTTGATGATGTCGCTCAGTGCCAGCATTTTCGGGACATAGATTGACGTTTCACGCGGAAGCGACAATGCCCAGAAATTGGTTGGCTTACCCTGGCGTTTGTTTGCCTTCACCGCTTGCATCACGCGGCCTTCACCACTGTTATAGGCGGCTACGGTCAGTAACCAGTCGCCGTTAAACATGCGGTTCAAGCGCTGCATCATGTTAAGCGCAGCGGTTGTCGAGGCGACGACATCGCGTCGACCGTCATACCACTGATTGTTTTTCAAACCATAATTGCGACCCGTTTGCGGCACGATTTGCCATAGCCCTGCGGCGTTGGCACTTGACGTGGCGTGTGGGTCAAAAGCGCTCTCCACTATGGGTAGCAGTACCAGTTCCATCGGCATATTACGTTTCTTAATCTGCCCGACTATCCAGTACATGTACGGCTCTGCCCGTAATGTTACATCGTGGAGATAGCTCTTACTTTTTAAGTACTTTCTTTTCTGATCACGGATCCGGGAATTTTCCGGAACCTCCATCTTCAGCTCGTCGCTAATGAAGTTCCACAGGTCCTGTTGCGCGGCGGGACTGTTGTTATCCAACCACCGCGCCGAGCTCGCTCGGCCATTTGCTGTGTACTCTCCTGCTTCACCATCTTGACCAGCCGAAGACAAACTCTGTGCATGCTGTTCTGGCGCCGGTGCGTCCTGCCTGGACGACTGGCAACCCACTAGCAAGACTGAGGCGAGAAATATCGCTTTAGCCTTCATGTGTGTGTCAATGTAGTTGCTTAAAAGACGAGCAATAATACTTTGCTTCGCCAAATAACACAACTAAAAGCTTAGAAGTTATCTTTCCGCAGGCGTAATTCGGAAAAAACTGAATGAAGGCTTTCCGGTGGTGAATTAAAGCCTAATTTCTTTTGTAAATCAGCGTCATGGCAACGTAAAAACAGGTTAATTTTGCGCTCTAATTGCAACGTGGTCGGCACACTGGCTTGGCCTTTTGCCCTTAACGCTTCAACATGTTGTTGATATGTTTCAATCTCTCGATCTTCCGGCAAAATAGCCCGCGCAAACTTAAGATTAGAAAGAGTATATTCATGCGCGCAGCAAATTAAGGTGTTATCGGGAAGTTGCGCGAGTTGTTGAAATGAGTCGTACATTTGTTTGGCGGTGCCTTCAAACAGCCTGCCGCAGCCGGCGGAGAAAATGGTGTCGCCGCAGAACAGATAAGGGGCACTATAGAATGCCACATGGCCCAACGTATGGCCGGGAACGGCGATAGTCCTGTATTGGCGGCCATCGATGTCAAAGGTGTCGCCGTCGCGGACGATGTGGTTGGCGCCTTTGTCCGCGGTTTCTTGCGGCCCATAGACGACCAGCCCGGGATACTTCGCTACGATTTGCGCCACGCCGCCGACGTGATCGTGATGATGGTGGGTCAGCAGGATCGCCGCCGGCGCCAGCTGCAGGCGCTGCAACGCTTCGAGTACCGGCTGCGCTTCACCCGGATCGACGATAATGCAGCGCCCCTGTCGGTCATCCAATAACCAAATGTAATTGTCCTGGAAGGCGGGAATGCTGATAAGATTCATGGTGTACCTCTCGTTGGCAACGGCTTGAAAGAAGATAATAAATCATGAAACCAGCCCATACTCTACAAAAGCTCACCGGCCCGCAGTCCTGGGCTGAGCTGCCGTGGGGGGAGTACTATCGTGAAGCGCTCGAGCGGCAGTTGCAACCCTGGTGGCCCAAGCTGTTCGGTTTCCATCTGCTGAAGATGGGCATGCTCAGCGCCGAGCTGGCCACGGACAAATGTGCGATTTCCCATCAGGTCAACGTAGGGCTGGAGGGGGACGGGCTGCAGGTGATCGCCGATGCCTATCAACTGCCGTTCGCCGCCAAGTCGGTGGATGCCTGCCTGTTGGCGCATACGCTGTCCTATGCGGACGATCCGCACCGCATGCTGCGTGAGGTGGACAGGATATTGATCGACGACGGCTGGTTGGTTATCAGCAGCTTCAATCCGTTCAGCCTGCTGGGATTGGGCAAGCTGGTGCCCGGGTTGCGTCATCGCCAGCCCTATGTCAGCCGCATGTTTACCCAGATGCGGCTGTTGGATTGGCTCAGCCTGCTGAATTATGAGGTGCTGCATCAGTCGCGTTTTCACGTGCTGCCGTGGCACCGCAAGGGCGGCAAGTTTTTATGTACCCATTTGCCAGCGCTGGGCTGCATGAGCGTGATTGTGGCGCGCAAACGCACCTTGCCGCTAACGCCTACGCCGATGAAACTGGGGGCGAGAAAGCCGTCTCTTAGCCGCGCGGTGGGCGCGACCAAGAGCTATCGCAAGCTGCCTTAGGCTTCCGGTTGGTAACCGACGTCTTCCTGCGTCGGCTTACCGGCCGCTTCGCGCGCCAGCACGTCACAACGTTCGTTCTCCGGGTGGCCGGCGTGGCCTTTGACCCATTCCCATTTCACCTCGTGGCGCTGAATGGCCAGATCCAACCGCTGCCACAGATCGACATTCTTGACCGGCTTTTTGTCGGCGGTTTTCCAGCCGCGCTTCTTCCAGTTATGGATCCAACTGGTGATGCCCTGGCGCACATACTGGCTGTCGGTGCTGAGCGTCACGGCGCAGGGCACGGTCAGCGCTTCCAGCGCCACGATCGCCGCCATCATTTCCATGCGGTTATTGGTGGTCAGACGAAAACCCTCGCTGAAGGTTTTTTCCGTTTGCTTATAGCGTAATATCGCGCCGTAGCCACCGGGGCCGGGGTTGCCAAGGCAGGAGCCGTCGGTGAAAATTTCTACCTGTTTGAGCATCTCTGGTAGACTCTTCCTATCAGTTTTATAAAAGCCAAGTCTGACATAAACGAGCGCTGTGAGCACTGCAATATGATCTCTACAACCACCAGACAGATTGTCCTCGATACCGAAACCACCGGTATGAACAAGCTTGGGGTGCACTACGAAGGGCACCGCATCATTGAAATCGGTGCGGTGGAGGTGATTAACCGCCGCCTGACCGGGCGCAACTTCCACGTTTACATCAAGCCGGATCGGCTGGTGGATCCGGAAGCGTACGGCGTACACGGCATCAGCGACGACTTCCTGGCCGACAAGCCGACCTTCGATCAGGTTGCCGACGAATTCCTCGACTTTATCCGCGGCGGCGAGCTGGTGATCCATAACGCGGCGTTCGACATCGGCTTTATGGATCACGAATTCCGCATGTTGCAGCAGGGCATCCCGAAGACCGAGACCTTCTGCACCATCACCGACAGCCTGCTGATGGCGCGCCGCCTGTTCCCGGGCAAGCGCAACAACCTCGATGCCTTGTGCAGCCGTTATGAGATAGACAACAGCAAGCGTACGCTGCACGGCGCATTGCTCGATGCCGAGATCCTGGCGGAAGTCTATCTGGCGATGACCGGCGGTCAGACCTCGATAGCGTTCCAAATGGAAGGCGATACCCAGCAAAACGACGCCACGCAAGAAATTCAGCGCATCGTCCGCCCGGCGACGGCGATGAAAGTGGTCTACGCCAGCGACGAAGAAGTGAAGGCGCACGAGGCGCGTCTGGATCTGGTGGCGAAAAAGGGCGGCAGCTGCCTGTGGCGCGGTGCGCCGGCCGAGTAACGGCATTTTTGCACGAAAAAAACGCACCGGATGAACCTTCGTTGAAAAACTGTGCAAACGGTTCATTTGGTGAGAAAAAGGCGTTGACGGAACCGAGAGGCGTCCGTAATATGCGCCTCGTTCCCCCGCAAGAGGGAATGGCGCGGAGCGGTAGTTCAGTTGGTTAGAATACCTGCCTGTCACGCAGGGGGTCGCGGGTTCGAGCCCCGTCCGTTCCGCCACTATTCAGAAGCCCTGAGTTAGCGATAACTCAGGGCTTCGTCGTTTCTGCTCTCGGCAAAACGGTACGGCCCAATGAACGGGGCCGGCAGACCGGCCCCTGATTCCTCAGAACAACACCGAGTAGTTCAAACCGAAGGTGCGTCCGCGGCCCTTATAGCTGTACAGCTCAGGCGAGCCGTAGGTCGGGCTGTACAGGATCGGCGCGCGTTGGCCCCAAACGGTGGTGTATTCCTTGTCCAGCAGGTTTTCCACGCTGAAGCTGATTTTCCCTACCGGCAGGGTATAGCTGCCGAGAAAATCGAGGGTGTTGTAGCCATCGATTTTGCGGCCTTGGGTGGAGTTGGCCTTGGTGTAATCGCCGTCGTCCGACACATCGAAGGTTTGCTGCGACTGTAAGCGCAGATTCCAGTCGCCCGGCGCCCAGCCGACGTAAGCGGTGACTTTCGATGGGCTGGCGGTATCGACCACCAGCTTCTTCCATTCGCCGTTGACCTTGGTTTCGGAACGGATAACGTTGAAGTTGGTGCCGGCGCTCCAGTCGCTGTCTTCAAAGAAGTAGTCCACCGCGCCTTCCAGCCCATAGATGCGCCGCTTGTCCGCATTGACGTTAATGGTCATGTCGGTTTTGTTGATAGCGATGCTCTTGTCGGACAGCGAGTAGTAGGCGGCGATTTGCGTGCGCAGGTTATCGCCGGTATAGCGCCAGCCCAGCTCGTAGGCATTGACCTTGATGCCTTCCAGCTTGGAATCGCCGACGTTGACGCTCTTCAACAACTGGTAATGGCCGCCGTTCAACGCGTAGGTGCCGTTACCGTAATATTTGCCCGGATCCGGGATCTCGAAGCCCTGAGAGAAGTTGAACCAGGTTTGCTGGCGCTCGGTCAGATGTGCCAACAGGCCGGCGTTGAACAGCGCGTTGTTGTAGTCGGTTTTCCCGCCCGGTATAGCGTCGGCGGATGTCGCGGCGCCGGTGGCGATCGCCTGCTGCTGGTTATAACCGACGAAGTCGTCGATCTTGTTTTCGGTGTACTGGTAACGCACGCCGCCGCTCAGGGTGAAAATGGGATTAATGTCGTAACTGGCCTGCAGGAACGACGCCAGGTTGCTGGTGGTATAGCTCGGGTAGCGGCCGGTGCTGTAAGCGTTCTCCAGCATCATGCCGCCGGACTGCTGAGCCTTCGCCAGGTTAAAGAACTGCTGATTGGCGTTGAAGCTTTCATGCTCGGCGTCAATGCCGTAAGTCAGCGTCAGTGCGTCGACAGGTTTGCTGTTTAACGTCAGCTTGCCGCCGTAGAAATCGGTTTTTTGCTGTGAAGCACCAATGCTGTTGACGTAATAGTTCGGCGCTTTGCCCGCCAGCGTCGGGAACGGGTAGAAGGTCAACGTTTCGTCGCGGTAGTAGACCTGCGCCACCAAATCCTGGCCGAGGAAATCAGTGTTGGAATACTGCAGGTTGATCAGGTGGCGTTCGGTACCGGGGATGCGGTCGGAATTTAAGTTACCGCTGTTATATGCCTTGGCGTTGCCCGTCACCGCCGCAAAGTTCTCTCCCAGGAACAGGCCGTGATCGCCGTCGGATTGGCTTTTGTAGTATTGGGTGGTCAGCTGCAGCTGTTGATGATCGTCGATGTTGAGGGTGCCGGTGCCCATGACGTCGAGGCGATCGGAATACTGCAGGCCGGTTTGGGTATTGTCGATCAGTACCTCATTGCCTTTGCCGTCATACCAGCCGCCATAGCGCTGGTAAGAAACGGACAGGCGCCCAGAGGCGTTGTCGTTGCCGCCGCTGACCGCCGCCGCCACGTTCTCGTCGTGATCGTTATGGCCGCCAAAGCCGGTTTTACCGCCGACCTGCAACTCGACCTGCTGTTCCTGTTGCCCTTTTTTGGTGACGATATTGATCAGGCCGCCGGTGCTGCCGCCGCCGTACAGAGAGGTCGCGCCGGAAATCACCTCGATATGATCGATATTGAATGGATCGATCGAATCCAACTGGCGGCTGTCGCTGCGCGATGAATTCAGGCGTACGCCGTCAATCATCACCATCATCGAGCGGCCGCGCATATTCATGCCATAGTTGGTACGGCCCTGACCGCTGACGTCCATGCCGGGGATCAACTGCGCCAACATGTCCTTGATCTCTTTACCGCCCTGAACCTGCTGTTCGATCTCCTGGCTTTCAATAATCCAAGTGGTCTGTGCCATTTCCGCCGTGCTGCGGTGCGAACGGCTGGCGGAGACCACCATCTGCTCTTCGGTGCCGGCTTTCTGATCTTCAGCCCAAGCCGCCGGCGCAAGCATTGCCAGCAGACAAGGATTCAATACCCAAAGGTGTTTGCGTTTCATCGTTATTTCCTGGTGATATTGTTATTGTGTTTTTTTGAGAATGCTTCTTTTATCAATAACGTTTCTTGTTATCAATAAAATCGTGATATGATTTTTTGCGATACATTAACGTAATTAATTAGTTTTATTAACATTTTGCCCGCTGCGCGATCGAGCACCCCACGCCGTCAACACGGCAGCCGATCGGCCATACGCACAAGCGACAGCCGTTGCCGGAGAATCGAGAACATGTCCGCCAGCTACAGAATTTTTGATATCACCTTGAAAAGCAAAACGCTGATTTCATCTTCGCTGGTGCGCTGCGTGTTTGAAGGTGCGGATATTCATCGGATGAAGCTCGAAGCGCCGGACCAGCGCATCAAACTGTTGTTCCCGGCGGCGGACGGCAAGATCCCGCAGTTGGTCAACAGCTCTGACTGGTACGGCGATTACATGGCGATCCCCAAAGAACAGCGTCCGGTGATGCGCACCTATACGTTGCGTGCGCTGCGCCGCGAGCAGAATCAGATGGACGTCGAGTTCGTGTTGCATGGCGTGAACGGCCCGGCTTCCGCCTGGGCGACCCATGCCGAACCCGGAGACACGATTCAAACGGTCGCCCCCAACGCTGACTTCGACGGCGACAGCGGCGGTTACGAATGGGCGCCGCCGGCGCAGTTGCAACAGGCGTTGCTGATCGCCGATGAGACGGCGGTGCCGGCGGCGATGGCGATTCTGGAACAGCTGGCGCAGCAGGCCAATCCGCCGCGGGTGCAGGCGTTTTTTGAGGTGCCGGTGGCGGGGGATTGCCTGGATTTGGCGCATTTCCCGTTCGCCGAGGTCTACTGGCTGCCGCGTGACGTCGGCCGCCAGCTGGCACACGGTACGCTGCTGGTGGAAGCGGTGCGCCAGCGGGTGGATATCCCCGCATCGGCGTGCGCACAGGCGCAGTCACTGGCGGAAAGCAGCCTGAGCGATGAGGTGCTGTGGGAGCGGGCGGCCGGCAGCAACGCTTTTTATGCCTGGGTGGCGGCCGAATCTTCTGCGGTGAAAACGCTGCGGCGTTACCTGATTGGCGAACGCGATCTGGATCGCTCCACCGTCAACTTCATGGCCTATTGGTGCTGAACGAGCCGTCCTTTTCCGGCATCGGCGCGGAGTCTTTATCTCTCTGCCGAAGATCGACGCGCTAATCGCCGGCTGGGAGCGTGTTTAATCAGTCGAGACGCAGAAAGCTGTCGGCATCGCGCCAGGCCGGGAAGGCGCTGCGGTAGCTCTGCAGGGTTTCCAGCGACAGCTCGGCGTCCAGGCGCGTGGCCGCGCCGGGTTCCGCATCCGCCAGGATCTCGCCCTGAGGGCTGATGATTAAGCTGTCTCCGCTGTAGCTCAGTCCGTTAGGATCTTCGCCCACCCGGTTGCAGCCCGCCACATACACCTGATTCTCAATCGCCCGCGCCGTCAGCAGCGTTTGCCAATGGTGGCTGCGCGGCGCCGGCCAGTTGGCGACGTACAGCGCCAGATCGTAATCCTGCTGATAGCGCGCCCAGACCGGGAAACGCAGGTCGTAGCAGATCTGCGGCAGGATGCGCCAGCCGCGCCACTCGAAGATTTCACGCCGGTTGCCGGCCTGGTAATGCAGGTGTTCGCCGGCCATGCGGAACAGGTGGCGTTTATCATAGGCATGCACCTGGCCGCCCGGCTCTACCAGCAGGAAGCGGTTGACCGCGCCTTCGGGCGTTTTCAGCGCCACGCTGCCGCCGATTAACGCGTGGCTTTTCACCGCCCAACCGCGCAGCCAGTCGATCACCTGCTGTTCGGGCAGGGCGCTCTCGCCGGCATCCATGGCAAAACCGGTGGTGAACATTTCCGGCAAAACGATGAGATCGCGCCCGGCGATCGGCGCCAGCAACGCGTCGAAGGCGGCCAGGTTAGCGAGGCCGTCGCGCCAGACCAGAGGTTGCTGCAACAGGGTAATTTTTAAAGTCGACATAACCGCTCCGCAGCTGCATCCAGCGTGGCGTCCTGTTTAGCGAAGCACAGCCGGATCAATTTATGGGGGAAAGGATCGGCACAGAAGACCGACAGCGGAATGGCCGCCACGCCCACGTACTCGGTTAACCAATGGCAGAACGCCACATCGTCCAGATCGGAGATGGCGCTGTAGTCCGCCAGCAAGAAGTATGTACCCGCGCAGGATAAAATTTCCAGTCGGCTGCGCGCCAGCGCCTGCACAAAGCGATCGCGCTTGGCGCGATAGAACGCCGCCAACTGCCGCCAGTGCTCCGGCTCGGCACGCAGGCTATCCGCTAGCGCCAGCTGCGCCGGGGTGTTGACCGAAAAGGTCAGGTATTGATGCACCTTGCGCACCTCGGCGCTCAGCGCGGCGGGCGCCACGCAGTAACCCACTTTCCAGCCGGTCATGTGGAAGGTTTTACCGAAGGAGGACACCGCGATCGCCCGTTGGCGCAGCTGCGGGTGGGCCAACACGCTGGCGTGGCCGCCTTTGGCGAAGCAGATGTGTTCGTAGACTTCGTCGCTGAGCACGTAGATTTCGCGTTCTGCAATGGCGTGCCACAGCTGCTGCATATCTTCCGCCTGCCAGGCGGTGGCGGACGGGTTGTGCGGCGTGTTGACGATCACCAGGCGGGTGCGCGGCGACAGCGCGGCGGCGAACCGTTGCCAATCCACGGCAAACGCGGGCGGCTGCAGGGCGAGGCGTTTGAGTACGCCGCCGGCCAGCGTCACCGCCGGCGCATAGCTATCGTAGCTGGGATCGAAGCAGACCACCTCATCGCCGGGGCGCACCAGCGCGCTGATGGCGGCGAACAGCGCTTCGGTGGCGCCGGCGGTGACGGTCACTTCAGCAGCGGCGTCCGGCTGCCAGCCATACAGCTCGGCGGTTTTGTCGGCGATGGCTTCGCGCAGCGGCGCCACCCCGGTCATCGGCGCATATTGGTTGGCGCCCTGGGCGACGTGCCAGGCCAAGCGTTCTTTCAGGTAGTCCGGCCCGTCGAAATCAGGGAAGCCCTGAGACAGGTTGATCGCCTGATGCTGCTGCGCTAGCGCGCTCATTTGGGTAAAGATGGTGGTGCCCAGGGCAGGCAGTTTACTTTCGGGAATCAATGCGGAAGTGCTCATAGCAGGTGAATACTCCAGGCGCTTATATTGCCGTCAATATAACACGATGCTAGTATTTGGCAATCAAGACGCTTAGATGGCTAAATGCGAAAAAGTGCTTAGCCCGCCACGCGGCAGGCAAAGTTTCATCTGCCGGCCGCCTTACCGAACGGGAAATGATAATAATGACGGATAATCCGCAATTTACCGCATTGCTGGCGGCCTGCCACTGGATTGGCGACAAAGGCTGGTGCCCGGCGACCGGCGGCAACATGTCGCTGCGCCTCGACGAACGTCAGTGCCTGGTCACCGAGTCCGGCAAAGACAAGGGCAGCCTGAGCGCCGCCGATTTTCTGCGGGTGGATATCGCCGACAATCATGTGCCGAGCGGCCGCACGCCGTCGGCGGAGACCGGGCTGCATACGCTGCTCTACCGCCTGTCTGCGCACATCGGCGCGGTGCTGCATACCCATTCCGTCAACGCTACCGTACTGTCGCGGGTGGAACGCGGCGATGCGCTGGTGCTGCAGGGATACGAAATGCAGAAGTCGCTGGCCGGCCAGCGCAGCCACCTGGACAGTGTGGCGATCCCCATTTTTGATAACGATCAGGATATCCCCCGGTTGGCGGCGCGCGTGGCGGCCTATGCCGAGGCCACGCCGCTGCAATACGGCTTTCTGGTGCGCGGCCACGGTCTGTATTGCTGGGGAAGCCAGGTGGCGGAAGCCCGCCGCCATCTCGAAGGGCTGGAATTCCTATTCCAGTGTGAACTGCAACGCCGCTTACTGGAGGCGAAATGATCCGCGCCATCGTGACCGATATTGAAGGCACCACCAGCGATATTCGCTTTGTGCATCAGGTACTGTTTCCTTATGCCCGCGAACGGCTGGCGGATTTTGTGCGCCGCCATGCCGCTGAGAGCGAAGTCGCCGCGCCGCTGGCGGCGCTGCGCGCTGAAATTGACCAGCCGCAGGCAGATCTCGATGCGCTGATCGCCGCCCTGTACCGCTTTATGGATGAAGATCGCAAATCCACCGCGCTCAAGGCGTTGCAGGGCATCATCTGGCGCAGCGGTTACCGCGAAGGGGATTTTCGCGGGCATCTGTACCCGGAAGTCGCCGGGCAGTTGGCCGCCTGGCAGCGGCAGGGAGTGAAGCTTTACGTCTATTCCTCCGGTTCGGTGGAAGCGCAGAAGCTGCTGTTCGGCCACAGCGACGCCGGCGATCTGCAGCCGCTGTTCAGCGGCTATTTCGATACGCACGTCGGCGCCAAGCGTGAAACCGCGTCGTACCGCAACATCGCGCAGGCTATCGGCATCGCGCCCGACGAGCTGCTGTTCTTGTCCGACATCCACCAGGAGCTGGATGCGGCGCAGGCCGCCGGCTGGCATACCTGCCAGCTGATCCGCGATGAGGCGGACGAGCAGAGCCGGCATCCGCAGGTTAACCGTTTTGATCGTATCGATTTAGGGGAGTTCGTCTCATGAGTGGATTGACCATTTTCAGCGATAAAGCGCCGCAGCAGCCGCTGTGGCAGAGCCGCGACGCGCAGGAAATCCAGCGCCAACTGGCGCAAATCGGCGTGCGCTTTGAACGTTGGCAGGCGGATCGCGAGCTGGGCGATAATCCGCAGCCGGAGGCGGTGATCGCCGCCTACCAGCATGAGATAGACCGGCTGGTGGCGGAAAAGGGCTACCAGAGCTGGGACGTGATCAGCATGCGGCCGGACCACGAGCAGCGTCAGGCGCTGCGCGAAAAATTCCTGTCCGAACACACGCACGGCGAGGATGAAGTGCGCTTTTTCGTTGAAGGGGCGGGGCTGTTTTGCCTGCATCTGGACGGCAAGATCTTCCAGATCCTGTGCGAAAAGAACGATCTGATCTCGGTGCCGGCCAACACTCGCCACTGGTTCGATATGGGATCGGCGCCGCACTTTACCGCGATCCGGGTGTTCGACAACCCGGAAGGCTGGGTGGCGCACTTCACCGGCGACACGATCGCCGATGCCTATCCGCGTCTGGACTGATCGTCAATCGGCGGGCGTTACCCCAGCGCCCGCTGGAAAATCCCCGCTTCAACCTGCTGCGGCGTGATCACGCCGCTGTCGAACACCCACCCGCTGATAAGCTTCGCCGGCGTGACATCGAACGCCGGATTGTACACCGGTGCCTCGTTCGGCGCCCACTGGCAGGCGCCGAAGCTGCCTGAAACGCCGGTGACTTCGGCCGCCGCGCGTTGCTCGATCGGGATGGCGGCGCCGTCCGGACAGTGCGGATCGTGGGTGGTGTGCGGGGCGGCCACGTAGAACGGGATGCCGTGATAGTGCGCCAGCACCGCCAGGCTGTAGGTGCCAATCTTGTTGGCGACGTCGCCGTTGGCGGCGATGCGATCCGCGCCGACCCACACCGCATCGACCTGGCCCTGCGCCATCAGGCTGGCGGCCATCGAATCGCAGATCAGACGATAGGGAATGCCCAGCTCGCCCAGTTCCCAGGCGGTCAGACGACCGCCCTGCAGCAGCGGCCGGGTTTCATCGACCCACACCTGTTGCACTTTGCCCTGCTGGTGGGCGCGCAGCAGCACCCCGATGGCGGTGCCGACGCCGGCGGTGGCCAACCCGCCGGTATTGCAGTGGGTCAGCAGGCGGCTGCCGGGCTTGACCAGCCCAGCGCCGTGATCGGCGATGCGATCGCACAGCCGGCGATCTTCCTCCACCAGCCGCAGCGCTTCGTTCACCATTGCCGGCGCCCAGTCAGGCTCCGCCAGCGCCAGCTTCATGCGATCCAGATTGTTCATCAGGTTAACCGCCGTCGGGCGCGCGGCGCGCAGCGTGTGCAGCGCCTGTTCCAGCTCGGCGCGCGGCAGACCGCGTTCCGCCAGCAGCGCCAACAGCAGGCTGGCGGACAGCCCGATCAGCGGCGCGCCGCGCACCCGCAGGCTGTGAATGTGCCCGACCAACTCTTCCACGCTGTCGCAGGCCCGCCACCGCTTTTCCTGCGGCAGAGCTTGCTGATCGAGGATCCAAAGGCGGTTATCTCGCAGGGTCAAACTGGTGGTGTTAAGCGCTTGCATCGGCGGTTAATTCCTTGTTGCGTGGTTATTGCATCTGAAACGCTATTCTGCCAACATGACTTCCAGATGTATAGACGTCCAAATGCTTTTACGTCTAAATAATCAGAGTCGCTGGGTCAGTGAGAGAGAACAGAGGGGTTGGGGAATGTCGCTTTATCGTACGTTTACGGCTGCCGATGCCGTTGAATATGCCCGCCAATACGGGCAGGTGGCCGAACCGCAGGCGCTGGTGAGCGCCGACGAGATCGGTGACGGCAACCTGAACCTGGTGTTCAAGATCCGCGATCGCGAAGGCGTGAGTCGGGTGATCGTCAAACAGGCGCTGCCCTACGTGCGCTGCGTGGGCGAATCCTGGCCGCTGACGTTGGATCGGGCGCGCATCGAAGCGGAAACGCTGCTGGTCCACGGCAGTTTCTGCCCAAGGCATACGGTAAAAGTCTTGCATCACGATCCCGAATTGGCGGTGATGGTGCAGGAAGATCTCTCCGATCATCGCATCTGGCGCAGTGAACTGGTGCAGGGGAACTATCACCCGCTGGCGGCTGGGCAACTGGCGGAATACCTGGCGCAGACGCTGTTTCACACCTCCGATTTTTATCAGTCGGCGCAGCAGAAGAAGGCGGAAGTCAGCCGTTTCACCAACCCCGAGCTGTGCCAGATCACCGAAGATCTGTTCTTTACCGACCCCTATACCGACCATGAGCGCAATCAGTTCGAGGCGGCGCTGTTGCCGCAGGTGCAGGCGCTGCGTGAGGATGCGCCGCTGAAGCTGGCGGTCGCCGGCCTGAAACATCGTTTCCTCAGCAAAGCGGAGGCGCTACTGCACGGCGATATTCACAGTGGTTCAATTTTCGTGGCGGAAGGGCGGTTGAAAGCGATCGACGCTGAATTCGGTTTCTACGGCCCGATCGGTTTCGATGTCGGCACTGCGTTAGGCAACTTGCTGCTCAACTATTGTGGCCAGCCGGGGCTGTTCGGGCCGCGCGACGCCGCCGCCGGACGCGAGCAGCGCCTGCAGGATGTGCGCGAGCTGTGGCTGATTTTCGCCGATCGCTTCCTGGCGCTGTGCCATCAGCAAAGCCGCGATGCGGCGCTGGCGACGCCGGGTTACGCCGAGCAGTTCCTGCAGCAGGTCTGGGCTGACGCAGTAGGGTACTGTGGCACCGAACTGATCCGGCGCACCATCGGCCTGGCGCACGTCGCCGATCTGGACAGCATCGCCGACGCCGACATGCGCCTCGACTGTCAGCGTCACGCCCTGGGATTGGGGCGCACGCTGATCGTCAATGCGCCGCAGATCGAGCATATCGATGCGCTGTTGGCGCGTATTCGCCAGCAGGGCTGAAAAGGCGGGTGCTCGTGGATCCTGCCTGACATTATCAGCCAACGGGCGGGGCGAACCCCGCCGTTGGGTTGCCTTACCGTTCGGATTCGTAAGCCAAAGTGGCCGCAACCTCCGAGTCTCCCAACCTGATGCGCAGTTCGCACAGCGAACCGCGGGTTAGCCAGATGAACGCGATCAGCGTCATACAGACGATCACCAGTTTAAGTACGACCCGTTTTTGCTGCATTTTTGACCTCCCTATCCTTGCCTTGCGGCGGGTAAGAGGCTAACCTGATGTTGCTTGGCATCAGAGTGGCCTCGGGTTGATAATATCGACTCGGGGCCTTTCTCTTTCTCTCCTTTGCCAAGGCTCCGGACAGAAAGATCCAGAGCACCCGCTGCGCAGTCTACTCGAACTTCCTTCCCGTGAAATCTGCCGTTGCGCCAACCTGCGGCGCGGTGCGCAGTTTGTGGTGCAAGAAAAGAAAAAGGGGCGATGATGATCGCCCCTTGGATGCGTGGAGTGGGAATTGGCGTTAAGCCGCTTCGGTCTGCTGTTGGCGCTTAGACTGCGCCGCCGGCTTTTCCGGCTTAGCGGCCGCCAGCGCATCCGGTGCAAAGTCGTCCACGTTGATGGAGCGCAGACGGCTCTCTTCGGCTTTCACCAGGATCTTCGCTTCGTCGGCGCTGATCTTGCCTTCTTCCAGCGCGCGTTCCGCCAAACGATCCAGACGGGTGAACGGCAGGTTTTTGCCGGCTGCCTTGCACAGACGTTCGTGAATCGGCTCGGCGGCCATCACGTCGGCCAGCGCCGCTTCCAGCAGGCCGATTGGGTTATGTTCGCTCGGCGTCAGGTACTGACCGCGCCCCAGGCGGCTGCGGGTGGCGGAAGGCACCTGCAGGATCTTGGCCAACTGGTGATCCAGGCGATCGGACGGTGCGGTATGCACGCGGCCGAACGGGAAGACCACGAAGCGCATCGCGCCAGCGATAAAGCGGTTCGGGAAGTTGCGCAGCAGGTCATCCAGCGCCTGTTCGGCTTTATGCAGGCTGTCTTGCACGCCCCAATGCACCAGCGGCAGATCTTCTTTCTGACGGCCTTCGTCGTCAAAGCGTTTCAGCACGGCGGAAGCCAAATACATCTGGCTGAGGATATCCCCCAGGCGAGCGGAGATGCGCTCACGGCGCTTCAGGCTGCCGCCCAGCACGCCCATGGAAACGTCCGACAGCAGCGCCAGGTTGGCGCTCAGGCGGTTCAACTGCTGATAGTAACGACGGGTCGCATCCTTGGTCGGCGTGGCGCTGGTGCGGCCGTTGGTCAGGCCCAGCCAGAAGCTGCGTACCTTGTTGCTGCCGACGTGGCCCAGGTGGCCGAACAGCGATTTATCGAAGGCGTTCAGATCGTTGTTCTGTGCCGCTGCCATTTCATCCAGCACATAAGGATGGCAGCGGATTGCGCCCTGGCCGAAGATCATCATGGTGCGGGTCAGGATGTTCGCGCCTTCCACCGTGATGGCGATCGGTGCGCCCTGATAGGCTCGAGCCAGGAAGTTGGATTCGCCCAGCATGATGCCTTTACCGCCGGCGATGTCCATGGCGTCAACGATCGACTGCTGGCCGCGGTGTGTACAGTGGTATTTGACGATGGCCGACAGCACGGCCGGTTTCTCGCCCTGCACCAGCGCGTAGGTGATCAGCGAAGCGGCGGCGTCCATCACATAGGTGTTGCCGGCGATGCGTGCCAACGGCTCTTCGATCCCCTCCATCTTGCCGATGGAGATCTTGAACTGACGGCGAATGTGCGCGTAGGCGCCGGTCGCCAGGGCGATGGATTTCAGGCTGCCGGTAGAGTTGGACGGCAGGGTGATGCCGCGACCGACCGACAGGCATTCAACCAGCATGCGCCAGCCCTGGCCGGCCATTTTCGGGCCGCCGATGATGTAATCGATCGGCACGAACACGTCGGTGCCGCGGGTTGGGCCGTTCTGGAACGGCACGTTCAGCGGGAAGTGACGGTTGCCGATTTCCACGCCCGGCGTGCTGGTTGGGATCAGCGCACAGGTGATGCCCGGGGATTCGTTGTCGCTCAGCAGGCGATTCGGGTCATGCAGTTTGAACGCTAGGCCCAGTACGGTAGCGACCGGCGCCAGCGTGATGTAGCGCTTGTTCCAGGTCAGGCGCATGCCCAGTACCTGCTTGCCTTGCCATTCGCCCATGCACACGGTGCCGACGTCTGGAATGGCACCGGCATCGGAGCCCGCTTCCGGGCTGGTCAGCGCGAAGCAAGGAATTTCGTCGCCGCGCGCCAGGCCCGGCAGATAGTGGTTTTTCTGTTCTTCGGTACCGTAGTGCTGCAGCAGTTCGCCCGGGCCGAGGGAGTTTGGCACGCCGACGGTGATCGCCAGGATGCCGGAAACGCCGGCCAGTTTTTGCAGCACCATCGCCTGAGCGTAAGGTGAGAATTCCAGACCGCCGTACTCTTTCTTGATGATCATCGCGAAGAAACGGTGTTCTTTCAGGTACGCCCAGAGTTCAGGCGGCAGATCGGCCAGTTCGTGGGTGATCTGGAAGTCGTTGGCCATGCGGCAGGCTTCTTCCACCGGGCCGTCGATAAACGCCTGCTCTTCTTCCGTCAGGCGCGGTTTCGGGTAGCTGTGCAGCTTGTTCCAGTCCGGCGCGCCGCGGAACAGATCGCCTTCCCACCAGGTGGTACCGGCGTCGATCGCTTCCTTCTCGGTGGTGGACATCGGCGGCATCACCTTGCGGAAGGCGCGCAGCGCCGGCGCGGAGAGCAGGGAACGGCGTACAGAGGAAAGGTTCAGCGGCAGCAGCACGATCGCCAGCGGCAGCAACAGCCAGAAGCTCCACAGGCCGATAGCACCCATGGCGGCAGTGTACGCCACCAGGATCAGGCTGCTGAGGGTAAGGTTCACTCGGTGGTAGAACACCACGCCGAGGAGAGCCAGGAAAACGACGATACTAAGAACCATCATAAGAAGCTCCGAAGTAGTAAGAGGTCTGACCTGTTGTGTGTATGTAATAGGTTTTAGTACAAGGCAGAATTTTTATCAATGCGTTTACAGTTTAATTACAACTCAGGTCACAAACTGACAGCACCAATCATCAAAAACCTCTCCGCTTCCTTAACTGGCGCGCTGTTTGGCTGAGAATGCTTCTCGCTGTTTCCGCGATCCGGTACACTGCGAAGCGGAAGATTTGACGATAACAAGAGGTTCCTCATGTACCACGACCTTATTCGCAGTGAACTGAACGAAGCAGCTGATACCCTGGCGAAATTTATCAATGACGACGCCAACATCGACGCCATCCAACGTGCGGCGGTGCTGCTGGCGGATTCCTTCAAAGCCGGCGGTAAAGTGATTTCCTGCGGCAACGGCGGTTCCCATTGCGACGCGATGCACTTCGCCGAAGAGCTGACCGGCCGCTACCGTGAAAACCGCCCGGGCTACCCGGCAATTGCCATCTCGGACGTGAGCCACCTGTCCTGCGTCAGCAACGACTTCGGTTATGAGTATGTGTTCTCGCGCTATGTGGAAGCGGTGGGCCGCGAAGGCGACGTGCTGCTGGGCATTTCTACTTCCGGCAACTCCGGCAACATCATCAAGGCCATCGACGCGGCGCGTGCCAAGGGGATGAAAGTGATCACCCTGACCGGCAAGGACGGCGGCAAGATGGCGGGTTCCGCCGATGTGGAAATTCGCGTGCCGCACTTCGGCTACGCCGACCGCATTCAGGAAATCCACATCAAAGCGATTCACATCTTGATTCAGCTGATCGAAAAAGAGATGGTTAAGGCTTGATAGCCTTCGGGGAGCTGCGGCTCCCCATGAATAAGACGGCGGACGCCGCATGGTGCGTCCGCACAGCCTGTGTCAGTGTGGTTAAGGAGTGCTGGCGATGTGTGAACTGCTCGGGATGAGCGCAAACGTACCGACCGATATCTGCTTCAGCTTTACCGGCCTGGTACAGCGCGGCGGCCGCACCGGGCCGCATAAGGATGGCTGGGGCATTACCTTCTATGAAGGGAACGGCTGCCGCACATTCAAGGATCCGCAGCCGAGCTTCAACTCGCCGATCGCCCGCCTGGTGCAGGACTATCCGATCAAGTCCTGCGCGGTGGTGTCCCATATTCGCCAGGCCAACCGCGGCGAAGTGGCGCTGGAAAACACCCATCCGTTCACCCGTGAACTGTGGGGCCGCAACTGGACCTACGCGCACAACGGCCAATTAAAAGGCTATCGTCAGCTGGATACCGGCACGTTCCGCCCGGTCGGCCAGACCGACAGCGAATACGCGTTCTGCTGGCTGCTGCATCAGCTGGCGCTGAAATACCCGCGCACCCCGAGCCAATGGCCGGCGGTCTTCCGCTATATCGGCCTGTTGGCGAACCAGCTGCGCAAGAAAGGGGTGTTCAACATGCTGTTGTCGGACGGGCGCTTCGTGATGGCCTATTGCTCCACCAACCTGTATTGGATCACGCGCCGCGCGCCGTTCGGTAAGGCGACGTTACTGGATCAGGATGTGGAGATCGATTTTCAGCAGCAGACCACACCGAACGATGTGGTCACGGTGATCGCCACCCAACCGCTGACCGCCAACGAAACCTGGCACAAGATTGAGCCAGGCGAGTTCGCGTTATTTCACTTCGGTGAGCGACTTGTTCTGAGCGAAGGGATTGGTGTTGGGCGTCGGGCTGGCTGACGCGTACTGCGTCATCTGGCCGCTGCTCATCAACGGTTGACCCAGCACATACTGGCCGTTGTCTACGGTCATCATCGGCGGCTGGTGGTTCTTCGCGAAGTAATCGTAACCCGGCTTCAGCTGGCGCCAGAAGGCGATATAGCTGGATGACGCATGGCGCTTGAGGTTTTGCTCGGTCATGCGGAACGGATAGATGCTGATATCGACGCGGCTTTGGCCATAGGCAAAAGCCGCTTCGACGTAGCGATAGATCTCATCCATATAGGTGTTGGTCATCGCGTAACAGCCGATCGATTTACATTCGCCGTGGATCATCAGATAAGCGCCGGAATAGCCCTGCGATTTATCGTAATCGTTAGGGAAACCGATATTGATCGCCCGATAATACTTGCTGTCGGGTTTCAGATGGCGTGCGTCAACGCTATAAAAGCCTTCCGGACTTTTAAAGTCGCCTTCACGACGTTTAGGACCCAGCCCGCCGGAGAAATTACAGATCGGGAACGTGTTGACCAGGCGGAATTCATTGCCCATTTTGGCATACAATTCCAGCTTGCGTTCCTCTTTGAAGATCTGAATATAGACCGGCGAACCCAATAATTGCTGTTTAACTACCGGTGCTTCGGGTACCTGCTCGCTGGCGCTGCAGGCCGTGATCATCGGCATAGAAACAAGCATCGCAAACAACAGCGCGATTTTGCTCATTATTATTCCTGCTTATATTTATCTGTCGGCGCAATTGAGGTTGGCCAACATGCCACTGATTATTGTTTTTACTGCTGCAAAACATCGCCAGATTACCAGCGCGTTTATTTTTAGCAATACGTGATATGTATAAAAAAACGACAAAGCTCGATAAAAGTGAAATGACCGGCAGATTTTAACGATAAGTAGTGAAAAACAGGCGAAATTTAATTGCGTTTGCTTGACCCAAGTCACGACGTAACGCAGAACAATGTTGCGAACAATGTTAATATTCTCTCTTCAATTTAACGCGCTGTGGCGATTGAAGCGGCAAGAGTTATTGCATATAACCCGGCCGTTTTGATGGTTATTTGGCTACATGCCGTTAACACATCGACTGTCGCGCAAACAACGGAAAGGGGGATTCAAGGGAATGCGCGTTACCCCAGTTTTTCACTGCGAGAAAGTTCATGTTGGGCGTGCCGTTGTGCGCACTGCCCGGCAATCCTGGCATCGTCAGCACCCGCCTCTGGGGCCGGGCAGACGTGTAAACCCAACTACATCGTATAAATCCTATGATTAAGATCAGAAAAGGGTTAGATCTGCCGATAGCCGGAGCCCCGGTTCAGGCGATCCAAGATGGCCCGAACATTCAGCATGTCGCCCTGCTTGGGGAAGAGTATATCGGAATGCGCCCCTCCATGCTGGTGCAGGAAGGCGATACCGTTAAGAAAGGCCAGGCGTTGTTCGAAGACAAGAAAAACCCCGGGGTTTTCTTCACGGCTCCCGCCAGCGGCCGCATCGTCGCGATTAACCGCGGCGAGCGGCGCGTATTGCAATCGGTGGTGATTGCGCTGGAAAACGGCGGCGACGATCAGCTCGAGTTTGCGCACTACCCGCAGGGGGAATTGGCCCAGTTGCCACGCGAACAGGTCGAGAGCGAACTGATCGCCAGTGGCCTGTGGACCGCACTGCGCACCCGCCCGTTCAGTAAAACGCCAAGCCCCGGCAGCGAACCGCGCGCCATTTTCGTCACCGCGATGGATACCCAACCGTTGGCCGCCGATCCGCAGGTGATCATCGCCGAGCAGCAGGCGGCGTTCAACGCCGGGCTGGTGGTCTTGGCGCGTCTGACGGCGGGCAAGGTGCACGTATGCCACGCCGCCGGCGCCTCGGTTGGCCAGCAGAGCGGCCCGCAGATCGCCTACAGCGAATTTGCCGGCCCGCATCCTGCCGGGCTGGTGGGCACCCACATTCACTTCCTTGAACCGGTCAGCCTGAAGAAAATCGTTTGGCACATCGGCTACCAGGACGTCATCGCCATCGGCACGCTGTTCACCACCGGTAAGCTCGATACCCGCCGGGTCGTGGCGCTGGCCGGGCCGCAGGTGGCGCAGCCGGCGCTGCTGCGCACCCGCCTGGGGGCCAGCCTCGAGGAGCTGACCGCCGGCCGCCTGAAAGACGGCGAGAACCGGGTGATCTCCGGTTCGGTGCTGAACGGCATGCACGCCGCCGGGCCGAACGCCTGGCTCGGCCGTTTCCACTCGCAGGTGTCGGTGCTGGAAGAAGGGCGCGACAAAGAGCTGTTCGGCTGGATCGTGCCGTCGCCGAACAAGTTCTCCATTACCCGCACCACGCTGGGCCACTTCCTGAAGAACAAACTGTTCGCCTTCTCGACCACCACTAACGGCGGCGAACGCGCCATGGTGCCGATCGGCAACTACGAGCGGGTGATGCCGCTGGATATTTTGCCGACGCTGCTGCTGCGCGATTTGCTGGCGGGCGACAGCGACAGTGCGCAGGCGCTGGGCTGCCTGGAGCTGGACGAGGAAGATCTGGCGTTGTGCACCTTCGTTTGCCCCGGCAAGTATGAGTACGCGCCGGTGCTGCGCGAGGTGCTGACCAAGATTGAGCAGGAAGGATAACCGATGGGCCTGAAGAATTATTTTGAGAAGATAGAGCATCACTTCACGCCGGGCGGCAAACTGGAAAAGTGGTACCCGCTATATGAAGCGACCACCACGGTGTTTTATACCCCCGGCACGGTGACGCGCGGCGCTTCGCACGTGCGCGACGCCATCGATTTGAAACGCATGATGATCCTGGTGTGGCTGGCGGTGTTCCCGGCGATGTTCTGGGGCATGTACAACGTCGGCCAGCAGGCGATCCCGGCGCTGCACCATCTGTACAGCGGCGACGCGCTGCAACAGGTGCTGGCGGGCGACTGGCATTATCGTCTGGCGCAGTGGCTAGGCGCCTCGCTGGCGGCCGACGCCGGCTGGGTCAGCAAGATGGTGCTGGGCGCCTGTTACTTCCTGCCGATATACGCCGTGGTGTTTGTCGTCGGCGGCTTCTGGGAAGTGCTGTTCGCCATTATCCGCAAGCATGAGGTCAACGAAGGTTTCTTCGTCACTTCAATCCTGTTTGCGCTGATCGTGCCGCCGACCCTGCCGCTGTGGCAGGCCGCGCTGGGCATCACCTTCGGCGTGGTGGTGGCCAAAGAGATCTTCGGCGGCACCGGGCGCAACTTCCTCAACCCGGCGCTGGCCGGCCGCGCCTTCCTGTTCTTCGCCTATCCGGCGCAGATCTCCGGCGATTTGGTGTGGACCTCCGCGGACGGTTTCTCCGGCGCGACGCCGCTGGCGCAGTGGAGTGCAGGCGGGGCGCACAGCCTGAGCAACGTGGCCACCGGCCAGTCCATCAGCTGGCTGGACGCCTTCCTCGGCAACATTCCCGGCTCCATCGGTGAAGTCTCCACGCTGATGATCCTGATCGGCGGGGCGATTATCCTGTTCGGCCGCGTGGCCTCCTGGCGCATCGTCGCCGGCGTGATGCTCGGCATGGTGGCTTCCGCCCTGTTGTTCAACGCCATCGGTTCGGACACCAACCCGATGTTCGCCATGCCGTGGTACTGGCATCTGGTGCTGGGCGGCTTCGCCTTCGGCATGATCTTTATGGCGACCGACCCGGTTTCCGCCTCCTTCACCAATAAGGGGAAATGGTGGTACGGCATTCTGATCGGCGTGATGTGCGTGCTGATCCGGGTGGTCAACCCCGCCTATCCGGAAGGCATGATGCTGGCGATCCTGTTCGCCAACCTGTTCGCACCGCTGTTCGATTACCTGGTGGTGCAGGCCAACATCAAGCGGAGAAAAGCCCGTGGCGAATGAAGCGAAAAACGACGGCATCGGTAAAACGCTGCTGGTAGTGCTGCTGCTGTGTCTGGTGTGTTCAGTGGTGGTGGCGGGCTCCGCCGTCGGCCTGAAGTCCAAACAGCAGGAGCAAAAGCTGCTCGATAAGCAGCGCAATATTCTCGACGTAGCCGGCCTGTTGCAGCCGAAAATGGAGAGCGAGCAGGTCAAGCGTCTGTACAGCGAGCGCATCGAACCGCGCCTGGTGGATCTGAACAGCGGCGAGTTTGTCGCCGGCAAGGCGGCGGCGTTCGATCTGGGCGCCGCGCTGCGCGACGACGCCAAAAGCGTGGCGTTGCCCGCGGGCGACGATCCGGCCGGTATCAAACGCCGTAGCAACCAGGCGGAAATCTACCTGGTGCGCGACGAAAGCGGCCAGGTGAACAAGCTTGTGCTGCCGGTATACGGCACCGGCCTGTGGTCGATGATGTACGCCTTCGTGGCGCTGGATAACGACGGCAACACGGTCAAGGGCATCACCTACTACGACCAGGGGGAAACGCCGGGGCTGGGCGGTGAGGTCGAGAACCCGTCCTGGCGCCAGCAGTGGGTCGGCAAGCAGCTGTTCGACGACAACGGCCAGCCGGCGATCCGCGTGGTGAAAGGCGGTGCGCGTCAGGGGGATGTGCACGGGGTGGACGGCCTGTCCGGCGCCACGCTGACCTCCAACGGCGTGCAGCATACGTTTGATTTCTGGTTGGGCGAGCACGGCTTCGGCCCGTTCCTGAAAAAAGTTCGTGAAGGAGCGCTGAAAAATGGCTGATTCCAAAGAGATAAAGCGGGTCCTGTTGGGGCCGCTGTTCGACAATAATCCGATCGCCTTGCAGGTGTTGGGCGTCTGTTCTGCGTTGGCAGTGACCACCAAGCTGGAGACGGCGGTGGTGATGACCATTGCGGTGACGCTGGTCACGGCATTCTCCAGCTTCTTCATCTCGCTGATCCGTCACCATATTCCCAACAGCGTGCGCATCATCGTGCAGATGGCGATCATCGCCTCGCTGGTGATCGTGGTCGATCAGCTGCTGCGCGCCTATGCGTTCGAGATCTCCAAGCAGCTGTCGGTGTTCGTCGGCCTTATCATCACCAACTGTATCGTGATGGGGCGCGCCGAGGCTTATGCCATGAAGTCGCCGCCGATCGAGAGCTTTATGGACGGCATCGGCAACGGGCTGGGCTACGGGGTGATCCTGGTGCTGGTCGGTTTCCTGCGCGAGCTGATCGGCTCCGGCAAGCTGTTCGGCGTCCCGGTGCTGGAAACGGTGCAGAACGGCGGCTGGTACCAGCCGAACGGCCTGTTCCTGCTGGCGCCGAGCGCGTTCTTCATCATCGGCCTGCTGATCTGGGTGCTGCGCACCCTGAAGCCGGCGCAGATCGAAAAGGAGTAAAGGCCGATGGAACACTATATCAGCCTGTTTGTGCGCGCGGTGTTCGTCGAGAACATGGCGCTGGCGTTCTTCCTCGGGATGTGTACCTTCCTGGCGGTGTCGAAGAAGGTCTCGACCGCCTTTGGTCTGGGCATCGCGGTGACCATCGTGCTCGGCATTTCGGTGCCGGTGAACAACCTGGTCTACAACCTGATCCTGCGCGACGGCGCGCTGGTGGAAGGCGTCGATCTGAGCTTCCTCAACTTCATCACCTTCATCGGCGTGATCGCGGCGCTGGTACAGATTTTGGAGATGATCCTCGATCGCTTCTTCCCGTCGCTGTATAACGCGCTCGGCATCTTCCTGCCGCTCATCACCGTGAACTGCGCCATCTTTGGCGGCGTGTCCTTCATGGTGCAGCGCGACTATAACTTCGCCGAGTCGGTGGTGTACGGCTTTGGTTCCGGCACCGGCTGGATGCTGGCGATCGTCGCCATGGCGGGGATCCGCGAAAAACTCAAGTATGCCAACGTGCCGGCAGGGCTGCGCGGCCTGGGCATTACCTTTATCACCACCGGACTGATGGCGCTGGGCTTCATGTCCTTCTCCGGTGTTCAGTTGTAAAGGCGGGAAGAATTTATGGAAATTATTTTAGGCGTAGCAATGTTCACCACCATCGTGATGGTGCTGGTGTTGCTGATCCTGTTCGCCAAATCGAAGCTGGTGAACACCGGCGACATCGCGGTGGAAATCAACGGCGATCTGGATAAGAGCTTCCATGCGCCGGCGGGCGACAAGCTGCTCAACGTGCTCTCCAGCCAGGGGATCTTCGTCTCCTCGGCCTGCGGCGGCGGCGGTTCCTGCGGCCAGTGCCGGGTGGTGATCAAAGAGGGCGGCGGCGATATCCTGCCGACCGAGCTTTCGCACATCAACAAGCGCGAAGCGAAAGAAGGGTGCCGCCTGGCGTGCCAGGTGAACGTGAAGCAGAACCTGAAGATCGAGCTGCCGGAAGAGATCTTCGGCGTGAAGAAATGGGAGTGCGAGGTTATCTCCAACGATAACAAAGCCACCTTTATCAAAGAGCTGAAGCTGAAGATCCCCGATGGCGAGGACGTGCCGTTCCGCGCGGGCGGCTTTATCCAGATCGAAGCACCGGCGCACGACATCAGCTACGCCGACTTCGACGTGCCGCAGGAGTATCGCGGCGACTGGGACAAGTTCAACCTGTTCCGCTACCGCTCGACGGTGAACGACACCACGGTGCGCGCCTACTCGATGGCCAACTACCCGGAAGAGAAGGGCATCATCATGCTCAACGTGCGTATCGCCACGCCGCCGCCGAACAATCCGGACGTGCCGCCGGGCATCATGTCTTCCTATATCTGGTCGCTGAAAGCCGGTGATAAGGTGACCATCTCCGGGCCGTTCGGCGAGTTCTTCGCCAAGGACACCGACGCCGAAATGATCTTCATCGGCGGCGGCGCGGGCATGGCGCCGATGCGTTCGCACATCTTCGACCAGCTCAAGCGCCTGAACTCGAAGCGCAAGATCACCTTCTGGTACGGCGCGCGTTCGCTGCGCGAGATGTTCTATGAAGACGACTTCAACCAGCTGCAGGCGGAGAACGAAAACTTCACCTGGCACGTGGCGCTGTCGGATCCGCAGCCGGAAGATAACTGGACCGGCTACACCGGCTTTATCCATAATGTTCTGCTGGAGAACTACCTGAGGAACCACCCGGCGCCGGAGGACTGCGAGTTTTACATGTGCGGGCCGCCGATGATGAACGCCGCGGTGATCAAGATGCTCAAAGATCTGGGCGTCGAAGACGAAAACATCATGCTGGATGACTTTGGTGGCTAAATTGCGCGCATTGGCGATGAAGAACTGGCTGACGGGTGTGGCGCTGAGCGCCACCCTGCTGCTGACCGGCTGCGGGCCGGAACAGGTGGACCTGATGGGTAAAACCATGGGCACCTCGTATTCGATCCGTTACGTGACCGGCGAAGATACGCCGTCGGCGCGCGAGATGCAGGCGGAGATCGACAAACGGCTGGAGCAGGTGAACGATCAGATGTCCACCTACCGGCCGGATTCCGAGCTGAGCCGCTTCAACGCCAGCCGCGACATTGACCGGCCGTTCCCTGTTTCGCCGGCCACCGCCGAAGTGGTGCGCGAAGCGCTGCGCATCAACCGCGTCACCGACGGTGCGCTGGACGTGACCGTCGGGCCGCTGGTCAACCTGTGGGGCTTCGGCCCGGAAGGGCGGCCGGATAAAGTGCCGAGCGAGGCGGAACTGGCGCACCGCCGCGCCTGGACCGGCGCCGACAAACTGTCGGTGCAGGGCAGCGCGCTGGTGAAAAGCATCCCCGAGCTGTATGTCGATCTGTCGTCGATCGCCAAAGGGTATGGCGTGGACGTGGTGGCGGAATATCTGCAGTCCCGGCATGTGAAGAACTACATGGTGGATATCGGCGGCGAGGTGCGCACGCGCGGGCATAACGGCGAGCAAAAGCCGTGGCGCATCGCCATCGAGCGCCCGACCGCCGGTACGCAGCAGCAGGCGCAGCTGGTGATCCAGCCGGGGGAGATGTCGATCGCTACCTCGGGTGACTATCGCAACTACTTCGAGCAGGACGGGGTGCGCTATTCGCACACCATCGATCCGGTCACCGGCCGACCCATTCACCACCGTTTGGTGTCGATCACCGTGCTGAGCCCGACCTGCATGACCGCCGACGGCCTGTCCACCGGCCTGAACGTCATGGGGCCGGAGCGCGGCCTGGCGCTGGCCAACCTGCTCGGCATTCCGGTGTTCATGATCGTGAAAACCGCCGACGGGTTTGAGGAGCGTTACTCAGACGCGTTCAAGCCCTATCTGAAAAAGCGTTCGTGAGGTTGCTATGTTGACGGTATTCGCCGCTACTTTCGTGTTGTTCCTGCTGATCGTCGGCGGCATGTCGCTGGGCTATGTGTTCAAACGCAAAAGCCTGCAGGGCAGCTGCGGCGGCATCACCGCGCTGGGCATGGAGAAAGTCTGCGACTGCCCGGAGCCGTGCGATGCGCGCAAAAAGCGCGAAGCCAAAGCGGCGCAGCGGCGCGAGCAGTTGGAAAAGCACCGTATTCTGTAGCGAAAACCCGGCCTTGGCCGGGTTTTTTATTTCGCCTTGCGGAAGCTTTTCGCCTCGGCCGGCGAGTTGACCATCACGCCGTCAGCGCCCAGCGCCAGCGCCTGCTGATATTCCTGCGGCGAGTTGACGCCGAACAGGATAATGTGCGCCGGGCCCTGCGAGCGGAAACAGTCCATCGACTCTTTATCCCAGGTCAGAAACGCCTTCGAACGCCCTTCGCCGAGGGTATATTTCTCCACCACTTCCACCTCGCGCTTCAGCTCCAGCCCGTACCAGCGCGGCTGCCGGTTGTCCGGTTTGACGTCGCACTGGTGCGCCATGGTGACGTTGGCCAGCAGCGTGCGGGTTTCGTCGCGGCTTTCAAAGCGCGGGATGGCCGGCGGCAGCGCCTGCAGGTATTTGGCGTCGGTAGAGTAGACGCGGATGCGGTTCAGGCTGTCGGTGCTTTGCAACGTCGCCAGCAGCGTTTGGCCAAACTGCGCCGGATCGGCGTCCGGGGATTTGATGTCCAGATAAAAAGTGACGTGCGGAAACGCTTTAAGCACGTCGTCGAGCCGTGGAATGCCGATACCCTGGCCGCGGAACGGGTGTGCGTCACCCTTGGCGAAGGCCCAACCGGCGTCGGTCTCGGCCAGCTGCGCGGCGGTATAGGCAGAAACAGGACCCTGCCGGTTGGTCAGCGCTTTCAGGTCCGAGGGGCGATACAGCACGATGATGCCGTCTTTGGATGCTTGCAGGGTGATCCAGATGGCGTCGGCGCCGTTTTTCAGCGCGGTTTCGATGGCGATGCGAGTGTTTTCCGGCGCATCGGCGGTGCCGCCGCGATGGGCGACGATCGCCGGCGCATGACCGGCGGCGGCGCTGGCCGCCAGCGCGCTCAGCGACAGCGCGGAAGCCAGCAGCAAATGAGAAAATCTGATCATGTAGGGTACCTTGTCGTTATCGTTGTGGTGAGCCGCACGGGATGGCGGAAATCATACTATTGAAAAATTAAGCTTTTTTAACAACGCGGAAATATCTGTCAGAAACGCCGCTTTCCTCGAGCTCTGCGGCCTTGAGCTTTTGGTACCTGGCTGTATACTTATACAGTATTATTGGAGGGTGCGATGCGTAAAATCATTCATGTCGATATGGACTGCTTCTTCGCGGCAGTGGAGATGCGCGACGATCCCAGCCTGCGCGATATCCCGCTGGCGATTGGCGGTAGCGCCGATCGCCGCGGGGTGATCAGCACCGCCAACTACCCGGCGCGGCGCTACGGCGTGCACAGTGCCATGTCCACGGCGATGGCGCTCAAACTGTGCCCGCATCTCACCCTGCTGCCGGGGCGCATGGCGGCCTACAAAGAAGCTTCGCTGCACATCCGCGAAATCTTCGCCCGCTATACCTCGTTGATCGAGCCGCTTTCGCTCGACGAGGCCTACCTCGACGTGACCGACAGCCCGCAATGCAACGGTTCGGCGACGCTGATCGCCCAGGAAATCCGTCAGGCGATCGCCGACGAGCTGAACCTCACCGCGTCGGCCGGCATCGCGCCAATCAAGTTTCTCGCTAAAATCGCCTCCGAGATGAACAAGCCGAACGGGCAATACGTGATCACGCCGGCGCAGGTGCCGGCGTTTTTGCAGCAGCTGCCGCTCAGCAAGATCCCCGGCGTCGGCAAGGTGACCGCCAAGCGGCTGGAGGAAGTGGGGCTTATCACCTGCGCCGACGTGCAGCAATACGATTTGGCGCAGCTGCTCAAGCGCTTCGGCAAGTTCGGCCGGGTGCTGTGGGAGCGCTGTCAGGGCATCGATCGGCGCGAAATCTCTCCTGAGCGGCTGCGCAAATCGGTGGGGGTGGAGCGCACGCTGGCGGAGGATATTCACGACTGGGAAGACTGCGAAACGCTGATTATCGACAAACTCTATCCCGAGCTGGAGATGCGGCTGCGCAAGGTGAAGCCGGATCTGCACATCGCCCGGCAGGGCGTGAAGCTGAAGTTTCAGGATTTTCAGCAAACCACCCAGGAGCACGTGTTCCCGGTGCTGAACCGGCAGGATTTGCTGGAGGTGGCGCGGCAGGCGTGGCGCGAGCGGCGCGAAGGGCGCGGCGTGCGGCTGGTGGGGTTGCATGTGACGCTGCTCGATCCGCAGCTGGAGCGGCAGCTGGCGCTGTCGTGGGAATAAAAAAGCCGGCGGTCGCCGGCTTTTTGCGTTAAGCGTGCAGATTACGCGCGCTCAGGGATTGCTTTCAGCAACGAGGTCAGCAGCTTCCAGTACAGGCCGACGCTTTCGATATGCACCTGCTCATCCGGCGAATGCGGGCCGGTGATGGTTGGCCCGATCGATACCATGTCCATGTTTGGATATGGCTTTTTGAACAGACCGCATTCCAGACCGGCGTGGATCACCATGATGTTCGGCGTCTTGTCGAACAGATCCTGATACAGCTCGCGCACCAGGTGCATCACCGGCGAGTCGGCGTCCGGCTGCCAGCCCGGGTAGCCGCCCTTCGGCGCCACTTTAGCGCCGGCCAGCTGGCCCAACGCGGTCAGCATCTCGACCACGTAGTCTTTGCCACTGTCGATCAGGGAGCGGATCAGGCAGATGATTTCCGCTTCGTTTTCGCTGGTGGTGACCACGCCGACGTTCAGCGAGGTTTCCACCACGCCTTTCACCGCGTCGCTCATGCGGATCACGCCGTTCGGCGTGCCGTTCAGCAGCGCCAGGAAGCGCTGCTGGCTGTCGGCGCTCAGCGCCAGCGAAGCGCTGGTGGTCGGCTCCAACAGCACGGTGATGTTCTTCTCTTTGGCGGAGAGTTCGTTCTGCAGCACGGCCAGGAACTCCTGGCTCAGCGCTTTCAGTACGTCGGCCTTGTCCGCCGGCACCGCTACCACCGCGGAGGCTTCACGCGGGATGGCGTTGCGCAGGGTGCCGCCGTTCAGGTCCAGCACGCGCAGGTTCAGCGCCGCCGCATGGGCGAACAGGAAGCGCGCCAGCAGTTTGTTGGCGTTGCCCAGCCCGACGTGGATCTCGGCGCCGGAATGGCCGCCTTTCAGGCCCTTGAGGGTCAGCTTCAGGGTTTGGTAACCGGCCGGCACCGCTTCGCGCTGCAGCGGCAGGGTGGTGATGAAGTCGATACCGCCGGCGCAACCCATGTAGATTTCGCCTTCTTCTTCGGAATCGGTATTGATCAGGATATCCGCCTGCAGCCAGTTCGGCTGCAGCCCGAAGGCGCCGTCCATCCCCGCTTCTTCGGTCATGGTCAGCAGCACTTCCAGCGGGCCGTGCTCAACGCTGTCGTCGGCCAGCACCGCCAGGGCGGAGGCCATGCCGATGCCGTTGTCGGCGCCCAGCGTGGTGCCGCGCGCTTTCACCCACTCGCCGGCGATATAAGGCTGGATCGGATCCTTGGCGAAGTCGTGTACGGTGTCGTTATTCTTTTGCGGCACCATGTCCAGGTGTGCCTGCAGCGCGACTGGCTTGCGGTTTTCCATGCCTTTGGTGGCTGGTTTGCGCAGCAGGATATTGCCGACCCGATCACGCTCGGCGTGCAGGTTCTTTTCTTTGGCCCAGGTGAGGATGTGCTGCGCCAGCGCTTCTTCATGATAAGAAGGGTGCGGGATAGAACAGATCTTGGCGAAAATATCCCACAGCGGCTGTGGCGAAAGCTGAGACAATTCAGACACTATAAGTCTCCTGTGACGGCAGGCTCCGACAGGACGGGCATGCCGCGCGGTTAAGGTGAGCGGGTATCTGTGCGTCGTGGCACGATCGTCAGAGAATATCACTTTATTTCCGGCGGTGCGCCCCCCGTATTGTGCGGTTTAAGCGCTTGATCACATGGCTTCGCTGCGGGAACGCTCGCTTTTTCAGCATCAATCACCGAAAAGCCGCCCGGCGGAAATCGCGAGGTTTTCCTCGGTACAGCTGGAATTCAACGCGGCCAGTCTCTATAATCTCGCGCAACCTTTTTTCCCCTGAACTACAAATAAGCCGCTTCACCGCCGGCTGGGACACGATTCTATGAGCGAAAAATACGTTGTTACCTGGGATATGCTGCAAATGCACGCACGCAAGCTGGCGCACCGCCTGCTGCCTGCCGACAAATGGACGGGCATCATTGCCGTCAGCCGCGGCGGCCTGGTGCCGGCGGGCCTGCTGGCGCGCGAACTGGGCATCCGCTATGTGGATACCGTCTGCATTTCCAGCTATGACCATGACAACCAGCGCGAAATGAAAGTGCTCAAGCGCGCCGAAGGCGACGGTGAAGGCTTCATCGTGGTGGACGATCTGGTGGATACCGGCGGCACCGCGAAAGCGATCCGCGACATGTATCCGAAAGCGCATTTCGTCACCATCTTCGCCAAGCCGGCGGGCCGTCCGCTGGTGGACGACTACGAAGTCGACATCCCGCAGGATACCTGGATCGAACAGCCGTGGGACATGGGCGTCAGCTTCGTTCCCCCGATCGGCGGTCGCTAAGTCCAGCCAGTTCCAGCCCAACGCCCGGTTATGCCGGGCGTTTGCGTTATCTTGGTTTATCCCGCCAGAGTTAGGTACACTACCTCCAGTTAAGTAGGCCTTTTGCGGCCTATCGCCAGATTTACGGAGGCTGTTGTTACCATGGCACAGGCCAACCTTTCTGAAATTCTTTTCAAGCCCAAATTCAAACACCCTGAAACCTCGACGCTGGTGCTGCGCGCGCGCAACAAAGTGAGCGCCGCCATGCATTCCGCATTGGAAGGCGACACCACCGGCAGTTGGTATCGCATGCTGAATCCGTTGCTGTGGGCCTGGCGCGGCGTTAGCCCGATCGAAATCCACGAAGTGCTGGCGCGCATCGCCGCCTCGGACGCCGAGCGCAGCAATCCGCAGCGGCTGGATACCGTGGTGGGCTACCGCAACGGCAACTGGATCTACGAGTGGATCCATCAGGGCATGCAGTGGCAGCAGCGGGCGACGGAACAGCAGGATCCGCTGCTCGGCGGCGAGTACTGGCTGAAGGCCGCGAGCCTGTACAGCATCGCCGGTTACCCGCACCTGAAGGGCGACGAGCTGGCCGAACAGGCGGAGATGCTCGCCAACCGCGCTTACGAAGAGGCGGCGCTGTTGCTGCCGTATCAGCTGAAAGAGCTGGAGTTCCGCATCGAAGGCGGCGGCAGCGTCACCGGTTTCCTGCACATGCCGGAGAAGGGCGAGGCGCCGTTCCCGACGGTGCTGATGTGCGGCAGCCTCGATACGCTGCAGACCGACTATCATCGCCTGTTCCGCGACTACCTGGCGCCGCACGGTATCGCCATGCTGACGCTCGATATGCCGTCGATCGGTTCTTCGTGCAAGTGGAAGCTGACGCAGGACTCCAGCTACCTGCACCAACAGGTGCTGATCCAGCTGGCCTCGGTGCCGTGGGTGGATCATCAGCGGGTGAGCGCCTTCGGCTTCCGCTTCGGCGCCAACGTGGCGGTGCGGCTGGCCTATCTGGAGCCTCAGCGGCTGCGCGGCGTAGCCTGCCTGGGGCCGGTGGTGCATCGCCTGCTGTGCGACAGCAGCACCCAGTTGAACGTGCCGGACATGTATATGGACGTGCTGGCCAGCCGCATGGGCATGGCTAACGCCTCGGACAACGTGCTGAAGGTGGAGCTGAACAGCTACTCGCTGAAAATGCAGGGGCTGCTGGGGCGCCGCTGCCCGACGCCGATGATCTCCGGCTACTGGGAGCGCGATACGCTCAGCCCGAAAGAGGAGTCGCAGCTGATCGTCACCTCCTCGGTGAGCGGCAAGCTGGTCGCCATCCCGCGCACCCCGGTTTACGACAGCTTCCACCGGGCGTTGCTGCAGATGTCCGGTTGGCTGAGGGACAAAATGCGTTAATTAGTTGCTAAATTTTAACAGTTTGTTAAAAAGAGTGGTCTACATTGAGGAGGTTAGAGAATGACGTTACCGAGTGGTCACCCTAAAAGCCGACTAATGAAACGTTTTGCCAGCTTGGGGCCGTACCTGCGTGAAGGGCAATGTGAAAACGACCGTTTTTTCTTTGATTGTTTGGCCGTCTGCGTCAATGTAAAGCCCGCTCCGGAGAAGCGTGAGTTCTGGGGCTGGTGGATGGAGCTGCAGGCGGAAGAGGCGCGCTTCACCTATTCGTACCAATTCGGCCTGTTCGACAAGGAAGGCGACTGGACGGCGCAAAACATTAAGGATGATGAAGTAAACGCCAAGCTGGAAGACACCCTGCGCGACTTCCATCGCCGCCTGGGCGAGCTGCTGGCGACCATGGAACTGGGGCTGGAACCCGCCGACGATTTCAAAGAAAAACTGATCAAACTCTCCGCCTGACCCCGTTTGACCACGTATTGTGCTGATTTCGCGTTGTGCCTGTTGGCATAACGCGTCTCTCCTGTTACAAAGACCTTTGCACTCTTCTTCTCATCATTACACACGGCAGAAATACTATGAACGGCAGCCAGACATTGGTTGTGAAATTGGGCACCAGCGTGTTGACCGGCGGATCGCTGCGTCTGAACCGCGCCCACATTGTCGAATTGGTGCGCCAATGTGCGCAGCAACACGCCGCGGGCCACCGCATTGTCATCGTCACTTCCGGCGCCATCGCCGCCGGGCGCGAACACCTGGGCTACCCCGAGCTGCCCGCCACCATCGCCTCCAAGCAGCTGCTGGCAGCGGTAGGGCAGAGCCGGCTGATCCAGCTGTGGGAACAGCTGTTCTCCATTTACGGCATTCACGTCGGGCAGATGCTGCTGACGCGCGCCGATCTGGAAGACCGCGAGCGCTTCCTCAACGCGCGCGACACCATGACGGCGCTGCTGGATAACCGCATCGTGCCGGTAATCAATGAGAACGACGCCGTCGCCACCGCCGAAATCAAGGTGGGCGACAACGATAACCTGTCGGCACTGGCGGCCATTTTGGCCGGCGCCGACAAACTGCTGCTGCTGACCGATCAGCAGGGCCTCTACACCGCCGATCCGCGCAACAACCCGCAGGCCGAACTGATCCGTGAAGTGCACGGCATTGACGACGCGCTGCGCGCCATCGCCGGCGACAGCGTCTCCGGTCTGGGCACCGGCGGCATGGGCACCAAGCTGCAGGCGGCCGACGTGGCCTGCCGCGCCGGCATCGACGTAGTGATCGCCGCGGGCAGCAAGCCGGGCGTGGTGGCGGACGTGATCGAAGGCAAACCGGTGGGCACCCGTTTCCACGCGTTGGAAACCCCGCTGGAAAACCGCAAGCGCTGGATCTTCGGCGCGCCACCGGCCGGTGAGATCACCGTCGACGACGGCGCGGTGGAAGCGATGATGGCGCGCGGCAGCTCGCTGTTGCCGAAGGGCATCCGCGAAGTGAAGGGCGACTTCTCGCGCGGCGAAGTGATCCGCATCCGCAACCTGGCGGGGCGCGATCTGGCGCACGGCGTCAGCCGCTACAACAGCGACGCGATGCGCATGATCGCCGGGCACCACTCGCAGGAAATCAGCGAGATCCTCGGTTATGAATACGGTCCGGTGGCAGTGCACCGCGACGATATGATTGTCAGTTAAGGAGTGAGCATGCTGGAGCAGATGGGGAAGGCCGCCAAGCAGGCCTCCTGGCAGCTGGCGGTGCTGAGCACGGCGAAGAAAAATCAGGTGCTGTCGGTGATGGCCGACAGGCTGGAAGCCAACAGTGAAGCGATCCTGCTGGCGAATGAACAAGACATGGCGCAGGCGCGCGCCACCGGCATGAGCGAAGCGCTGCTCGACCGCCTGCTGTTGACCCCGGCGCGGCTGGCGGCGATCGCCAACGACGTGCGCCAGGTATGCCGCCTGAACGATCCGGTCGGCCACGTGCTGGACGGCAACCTGCTGGACAGCGGGCTGAAGCTGGAGCGCCGCCGGGTGCCGCTCGGCGTGATCGGCGTGATTTACGAGGCGCGGCCGAACGTCACCATCGACGTCGCCAGCCTGTGCCTGAAAACCGGCAACGCGGTGATCCTGCGCGGCGGGAAAGAGACGCACAACACCAACCAGGCGACGGTGAAAGTGATCCAGCAGGCGCTAGAACAGTGCGGCCTGCCGGCGGCGGCGGTGCAGGCGATCGACAGCCCGGATCGCGCGCTGGTGAACGAACTGCTGCGCCTGGATCGCTATGTCGACATGCTGATCCCACGTGGCGGCGCCGGCCTGCACAAGCTGTGCCGCGAGCAATCGACCATCCCGGTGATCACCGGCGGCATCGGCGTGTGCCATACCTACGTGGATGCCGATGTCGATTTCGACAAGGCGCTGACGGTGATTGAAAACGCCAAGATCCAGCGCCCGAGCGCCTGTAACTCGCTGGAGACGCTGCTGGTGAACCGCAGCATCGCCGCCGAGTTCCTGCCGGCGCTGAGCGCCAAAATGGCTGCGGCGGGCGTGACGCTGCACGCGGCGGAAAACGCACTGCCGCTGCTGCAGGGCGGCCCGGCGACGGTGGTGCCGGTGAATGCGGAGGATTACGACGACGAATGGCTGTCGCTGGATCTGAACGTGCTGCTGGTGGACGATATCGATCAGGCCATCGATCACATCCGCACCCACGGCACCAACCATTCCGACGCGATCCTCACCCGCTCGCTCAGCAGCGCCGAGCACTTCGTGCGCGCGGTGGACTCCTCGGCGGTGTACGTTAACGCCAGCACCCGCTTCACCGACGGCGGCCAGTTCGGCCTGGGCGCAGAAGTGGCGGTGAGCACCCAGAAACTGCACGCCCGCGGCCCGATGGGCCTGGATGCGCTGACCACCTACAAGTGGATCGGCTACGGCGACGATCTGGTGCGCAGCTAAGGCCGCATTGCGGTCATAAAGCGGTCAGGGCGTACCATGCTGCGCCCTGATTGTTTTTGGAAAAGAGGGTCTGCACGACAGTCTGGTTGCTTGCAAAACAACCAAACGCCCCGGCGGCTATTGACTCATTTCGCGCGCAGGTCTACCTTGTTCAACGCACTTCCGGCTTGCCCCGCAGGCCCGGCTCGATGCCGATATAGCTCAGTTGGTAGAGCAGCGCATTCGTAATGCGAAGGTCGTAGGTTCGACTCCTATTATCGGCACCAGTTAAATCAAGTAGTTATCACCTCCTTAAGTATTCAACGTTGTCAGGTTGTGCCGTATTTGTGCCATTGCGCTGCAAAATGGCATCCAATTTGTTGGCGTTGGACGCTAATTGGCTTGCTGCCAAGTGGGCATATCGTTGTACCATTTCCAAACTCTCCCAGCCGCCCATCTCTTTAAGGGCAAGCAGGGAAACCCCGGACTGAACAAGCCAACTCGCCCAGGTATGGCGCAGATCATGGAAGCGGAAGTTTTTTATACCAGCGCGGCGCAGAGCGCCCTGCCAGGCTTTGTTGCTGTCGCCGCGCATTTTCCTTACCGTTGCTGTTTTAGTTCCATCATTTCGGTATGCTGCCTTGGTGTGAACGAATACCCATCTGTCATGCTTCCCAATTTGTCCGCGCAAAATTCCGCATGCAGTTTCGTTTAGCGGAATTCCTATCGCCTTCCCTGCCTTGGCATCTTCTGGATGAACCCAGGCTATTCTTTGCTCCATGTTTATTTGTGACCACTCAAGGTTAATGACGTTTGAGCGTCTCAAACCAGTGTTCAAAGCCATCATGACAACAGGGAAAAAGTGAGGGGCTAGCTCTGCAAATAGCCGTTGTGACTCATCAGGTGTTAACCACCTTACCCGCGTATTTTTCGGCTTTGGTGAGGTTATCGACGGGGCTTTGTCTAACCACTTCCATTTATCGGCAGCCATCTTCAACAATGCTCGGATGAAGGCTAGGTGCGTTGCCTTTGTCCCTTGTGCTACTTGTTTGGGTTTGTATTCGGGGAACGGTCTACCAGCTCTTAATCTACTATCCCTCATCGCTTCCCAGTTCAGAAGGTGACGCCGATTGATCATATTGTCCACGGCGTCGTATATTTTCACTTCTGTAATTTCAGAAAGCCCGACCCCTCTGAAATGCTCAAGCCAAAACCCTATTCTTGATTTGTCATCGTCCAGGCTGCGCTTATGACTTTTTTCGCGCAGCCATCTTAAACATGCTTCATCGAAAGTTTTTCTTGGGCACTCTCCAAGTTTCGCCTGCCTCCATGCATCGGCTTTCAAACGATCGTGAAGTTCCTGCGCTTCCCTCTTGTCCGCTGTCCCAAGAGATTGTCTAACTCGGTTGCCGCCTGGCGTGACGAAGTCGCAATGCCAGATTCCACCGCGTTGTTTGATTGACATGCTTTTTCCTCCTGCACATCAACCGCATTCACAGCCAGATTGTTGATCGGACTTTTCAAGGCTGCAATACAATCTGATTTGCAAATGCGGTATGGGCTTTTGTTCTTCCCGGGTGTTATCTTTGCTGCCGCCAATCGACCAGTTCGGATCCACTGAGTAACCGTACCTTTATCGATTTTTAGGAATGCAGCGGCCTCCTCACGCGTGAAGATTTCTTCTTCATTCATATTGATTCTCTTTTTGAAAGACTGTGACGGGTTATAGGTGCTGCGGGCTTTTGCTAATCGATGCCAGGCACTGATCGAACATGGCTATTTTGGGGCTTTGCGAGAACCGGCGTTTTCCGCCGGAATACGCGTAAGTGCATGGTTGATTACCGTGGAGCTTTCGCTCGATGAGCTGGTGGTCAACCAACGTTGCCAGCGCGCGGCTAAGGGCATGTGACGAGATTGGCTTGTGCTCCATTTCGTACAGTTCCTTTATCTTTGCATAGCCGATGTTCTCGTTGTCTTTCACGATCTGCATAACATCATCACGGTTGTGTTTCATGATGCGTTCCTCACTGCTGCTGGTATGCTGAATCCGCCGGGGAGCAGTTCGACGTCATTCCGAGGGCATTCGTTACCCCAATGGTGCCAGCCTGGCGCGTCACCTCTGCTGAAAAGTTCAATTCGTGACACGTCACCGTACAGACGTTCAAGCCGGTGGCGAGCCTCCCATGGCTTAGCACTGTGCTGCGTGATAGGAGCGTAGATAACCTGCTTCACAGACGCATCTTGTCGTTCAAGGCCGGCGCCACGAACAGCAACGAGCATTGATTCCTGGTTGCCGCGGCTGTAATTTCCGGGGTTCATCCTTGTCACTCCGTTTAGCAGATCGAGAAAGTCGTAAAAGTCGACCAGGCCATCTTCGATTGCGGCGTTGACGGTGCGCTCTGCGAGTTCGTTGAACTTCACCCAGGTGAACAGGAACATTTGCCTGACGTCGAAACCCCAAGCGGTGGCCAGTTCCTTCGCCTGCTCCGCGTGGGTACCGGTGTACCACATGGCGAGGACACTGTTTTCGGCTGCGATTGACCACACAGGAAGCCGCTTCAAGTCCTGCAGCGTCATCGTGCTGTAGTGGTTGCCGGCGGCGCCGTTGCTGATCTTGTTGCCGTACTGCCATGGCGGATCTGCGTAGATAAGTTGATAGCTCATGCTCTATCCTCTTCGCGTGGCTCTCTCGATATCCTGATACATAGCCCATTGGTTGTTTTAGCGGTGATGCGGTCGCCTTGCTTCATTTTCTGCAATTCAAAGGCATCACACAGTGCGTTGATAGCTAATTGTTTAGGGCTGTTCCGGTTTAGAAACCGATCGAAACGATTGGCGATGTTGAGGATTACCCACTTCCACGCCTGCGCCAAAATGAATAGGTAGCTTATAGCCATCAGGCCGATAATCATCCAGTCGGTAAAGCTGAACTCTTTCATAGACCGTCCCCCTCGTTTTTTACTCTAGCAGCGTATTCGGCAGCTTTGGCTATACCTGTTCTTGTATTGTTGATATCGAGTACCGCGCAAGCAATGTGCCGCAAAGCTTGCTCAAGCGTTGCAATTCGCTGAGCCTGTTGCTGTCGTTCCACATCGTAATCATGTGCAAGTGCCGTCATTCTGTCGGCTCGCTCTTCCTCTGCTTCTGAGTGTTTTTGCAGTCTCTGGCAATAGTTAATCTGTGACTGCGCTTCATTCTTCCATTGAGTGGACTCTTTTGATTTATCTTCCAGCGCAACAACCATACTTGAATTAGCTTCTTGCCAAACTTGAAACAGAAAGTCTCTATTTTCACGGTCGTAGTAATCATCTTCCTTGTGATTTCTCTCGTAATTGGCATACCAGCTTTCAAATTCTTCTCTTAGCTTATCCACTGACCACCTCCGCCATTTTAACGATCAGCACAGTCAGGCCGATCGACAGAAACCAAAACACGAACAGGCCAGCAAGCATATAGGCCCACACATTACGCATCATGTGACGTTTGATATTCATGCTGCGCGCTCCTGTACTGGCCGTTGCTTGCGCTGGCGGACATCGGGGGAATAATCTGGTGTGCGGCCGGTGTTCTCGGCCTGTTGCTTATCGAGCCACGCTTCTACTTCGTCCAAGTTCCAGGCCACGGTTCGGTTGGTCAGTGCAAAACGCTGCGGGAACTCGCCCGCCTTTTCCAGTTTGGTGATCTGCGACTCCGACATGGGAACCATCGCCAGGAGTTGGGTTTTTCGAATTGCTGCTTTCATTGCTTCTCCTTTGGCGGGGCCGTAGCCCCGCGGCTGTTGGTTACATAGGGACTTCGTTCAACTCATCGCGACGGATGTTGTAGACGTCGGTAGCTGCCTGTAACTGTTCTTCATGTGGCGCCAGAACGTGGGCGCCGTATTTATAGGCTTTGTCCAGTTCTTCCACGCTTGCGGCTTTGTTTGCCGCTTCGGTAAATGCAGCCAGCAGATCGTCCGGCGACCGCTCATCTTGGTTCACGGCCTTGATCTCTTTTTCCGGCTTCTTACCGTTGATAAGGCTATTTACGCCGGCGGCGATGGTGGCGGGTGGGGTGACGTCGCGTTCAACGCGTGGTTGCGGAGCGTCGAATTCATCCGGCGTGTACACACCGAGAATCACTTCAGGGCAGTACAGGCGCGCCCAGTATTTAACTGCCAGATAGGCGATCTGCTGTTTTGGATTTGTCGCCCACAGAGGTGAGTTTCGAATTGCTACGCTTGAAAGATAAACCGGCTCACCCCAGGTTATTTCTTCTTCTCCCCGTAATACCGCGCCAACGCGGATGCTTAATCCAACTTCATCTTGATCACCCCACCCCCTAACACGTTCAACCTTGTCGTAAGTTCCGCCCCCTTTGGCGGGTTTTTTAACGGTGACCTCTTTAGAGGTGGTACATTTTGACCAGTCCCCGGTGTACTCGTAATGGAATCGTCCGCGAACAGCGTTTGAGCTGGTAACGACGGCATTAACAAGCTGAGCCTCATAACCAAGGGTGCCGTTTACAATGTGCGTTTTCTGGGCAACAGCGTATGGGTTCATACCCCATTGCATGGCTTGCATTACCACGGCCATACAGTCTGCGGGTTTGCCAACAAAGTGCGCGGGAACACTCACGACTGAATCAGCCATTAGATTGGCAAAGGATGTTAATTGCCCCAATGCCTGTGGATTGAAGACTGCGTTACTCGCGGTCATGGTTGAAGGCTGGTTGTTTACTTCAATCAGTTCGTTGCTCATGCGTATTGGTCCTGTTTGCGCGCCCATGCTGGACGTTGAATTTTTTCTACGCCGCCCCATTCATCGGTGATGCGGCATTGGTGATAGGAATTCAGATCCCGGCGGTAGAGTCGGTGACCCTCGTCTACGTCTGCTGCGTCGAGTTCAAAAACGCGTACCGGGTAGCGGCCACAGTCGATCGTCTCGCTGACAGCCAAGAAGAAAAATCCAGGAGTTTCGCCGGTGACCTGCTGGAATCCATCGCGGTACATGGCATCCTGGACGTGATACCGGAATTCTTCGATGTGGCGCGCAAAACGGTCCATATCTGCGACCTTCTTCACGTCCACAATCACCGGGTGATCACTCAAGTGCCTGTCTGGCCGGCACCGGCACAACTCACCGGTTTCCGGGTCAGTCCAATAGAACGATGATTCGCAATGGCCTTCTGCTTCCAGCAACCACCGCGCCGCCGGGTGGGCCATCGCGCTATCGCGCATCAGGTTAAGTTTCCGTCCTTGCTCAGCGTCCATGACCGTTTTACCGGTATGCTCGCAGTCTTTCAGGAATGCCGCTTCGGCTTCCTTTCCTGCCGTGGTGCGCCGGTTAAATTCTGGCGCGATGATGAACCGCTTGTTGAATTCGTCCGGCTCAAGCAACTTGCAATGCAGCGCCGTTCCCATGTCCAGCGCCTTTAGCTTTTCAGTGTCGACCGGTGCCGACTTGATCCACTGCAGCAGCGCCGGGTTCTTGGCGACCATATCCAGCTGAGACTTACTCACGCCGTCGCCGGCGTGGTAATCCTCGTTTGAAATGTCATGGTAGATTCCAGGTTTCATCACGCCACCTCGTCGAACTGGTGGCGCCGGCGGTAGATCTCCAATGCGCGCTGACGCTTGACCAGCTCCGTTATGCAATCCCAAATTGCCGCGCCTGCCAGCTCCTGATATTCGGTTGAGTCGGCGCCAAGGGCTAAAGCCTCTTGGTCAAAGTCCTGAGGTAGGTACTTGCTGATGAAAGCGGTGAAGCCGTGGATCGGCACCTTCTTATCCAGCGCCTCAACCTCTTCATAAACCGCCTCGCTGTCCTGCTCCGTGAAGCCGGCAACGATCTTTTCAATATCGATAGCCTGTTGTGCGTTCATAATTTCGCTCCGATTTTGTTGGCAGTATCTATTGCCAGCCGTTCCGTGAATGCCCAGCGGATACCGTCTTCAAAGCTGGTGAATGTCCAGCTCACAAGGCCGCTGACCGTGAAAATGTATTTACCTTCATGGTTCCTTTTGAAAACCATAATTACCTCTTTATTACCATTCTGGTAACTATTGGTGGCGTGCGAAACCAGCGCCCCGTAGGGCGCGGTGGGTGTTATCTATTTCGGGCTTTCAGCATGGCGTCGGCCATTTCGTAACTGTTTTCAGACCAACGATGAATCATGTCTTCCATTTCATCCGGCGGTATCTGTGATAACCATGCTTGCATCGCCTTTGCTGCGAAGTAGTCGCGCAGCGTCATACCGCATTCTTGATACTGCAGAACGTTGTTGTGTCCGTCGTATTCCCACTGCTGGCGCGGGAAGGCCTGACCACCTGTTTCTTTGCTCATCGTGTAACCCTCTGCTGTAGTGGTGTTAGCGGCCTCTCGTGTTCCCGCCGAGAATGCTGATTGCTGCGTTAAGAGCGGCGATTGCTATAAGTACCCTCTGGGTGTCCTCTACTTCGCAAAAGTGCTCTTCGAGAGTGCCTAGCACCGCAGAAGTGGCAGCCAATACATCGCGAGTAGTGGACGTTTTCTTTTTCTCAGTCATATCGCTGTTTCCTCAGTGGTTTTATACATGCCGCCCCAAACTGGCAGCGGCAGGGTAAAAAGCACTCCGTAACCGTTACATTTTCCCGCCCTCCAGTTGTCTGCCTGTTCTCATGCTGGGTCAGGCTCCCGTGCTTATGTCCCCTTGCACCCGTCATAGCCGAAGCTGATAAGAGCAAGCGGGATTAAAAGTCATTTCGTCACCCAGTCCTGTCCGCTGCATGCCGTTGGTGCCATACCCCCGTAAGGGCTGGGGACTGCCGGGGACTGAGTTGTGCAGATCTCTCTGCTCAGTGCTGGGTGACTAAACCTGATTGTTAAAGAGCGTCATTACCAGATTGGTAACTTCTTGAGGTAATAATCGACCGTAAAAGGATTGTTGTCAATAGTCAGTAATAGAAAAAATTACCCAAAAGGTAATCATTAGTGGCGTGAGAAACCGCCGCATGGCGGTAACTTGTTGTCATGAAATGGGATTGTCTTGTTAGATTCGCGCCTGCTGCATCACGAACTCAATGAACGATTCGATCTTGGCTTTATCTTCGGCCGGCAACTGCGCGTATTGTGATCGATCATAGTTAATCAGGGTAGGGTCTTTCGGCTTCAGCAGCAGCTCATAGCCGCGGCGCCCGAAAGCGCCGGCGATCGCTTCCAGGCTGTTGATGGTGATATTGCCTTCACGGCTCAGCACCCGGTTAACAGTAGACTGGCCAACGCCAGCGGCGGCGCCAACTTTAGCCTGACTGGAAAGCTCGCGGTTGTTGCTCATCCACAATTCCAGATTGCTCGCCACAATGGCTCCGACTTCGGTTTCCTCTTGCACTGCTTCGGCGCCGGCGGCCATTGCCATCATGTGATCGCGGTCCAACCAAAACTTAGGCTTATTCGCTGCAATCTCGAGCTTGCGCGCCACTGAGTCGCCGATCGTCTTGTGGTTTTTGTCTGTCGCCGGCTTCAGCCAACGGCTGATCACATTGGCATTAATCTCCAGCCGTTCCGCCAGGCGTACTTGTTTGCCGTCGAAATCACGGTTGATGATGTCGCGGAGGTTCTCGCGGCGGATGTCGTTAATGCTTTTCATAGTGGTTTCACAGTCCCTTGAATAGGTTGTTGCATGTATTTAAAACAAAATTACCTTTATGGTAAACGAACCGGATTGGTAATAAACTTGCGAATTGGCACCATTTAGGTAATTATCTGCACGATCAAACATTGAAAAGAGGCAGGATATGGAGCCGTTTAACTTCAAACAATTCTGGCTGGGGATGAGCAAAGATGAGCGTGATGCGTTTGCAGTCGAAGCCGGCACCACCGCGCTTTACATCATGACGCATACGCAAAGGAAGACGCGAATGCCAAAGAAAAAGTTCATTGATCAGCTGTTTAAGGCGTGCAAGAAAAGAAAGCCGGATTTGACTAAGCAGGAGCTGGTGCTGTTCTTCTACTGATTCACCACCACCACAACAAGGGTCGCTAACGCGGCCCTTTTTTATTGCCCACTGGCTGTTGGTAACAAAAATCTATTTATGGTTGATCTATTTTTGCTTTGCATGCATTCTTACATCACTGACGACAGTAAAAGAGGCCTATGAATGAAAATTGTTACCCGGGCCGAGGCCATAAATCTCGGTCAACTCCGGTTCTATACCGGCAAGCCTTGCCGTAATGGTCACTACTCTGAGCGCTTTACGAGTAACGGCGTTTGCGTGGAATGTTCCGCGCAACACTCATCCGCTTACCGCAAGCACATCAAGAAACTGATCCACGACGCCAGGGCAAAAGTAGCGGAGGTGAGCTGATGGCCGGCGACTGGATAAAAATGCGTTCTGACCTTCACACGCATCCGAAAATTGTCCGCATGGCGTCCGCATTGAAAGCGGACAGACTTCGGATTGTTGGCGGACTACATTCCGCATGGTGTCTTTTTGATGCCCATTCTGTTGACGGATTCCTTGACGGTTACAGTCCTGAAACGCTCGATGACATGATCGGATTTCCTGGATTTTCTCGCGCAATGATGGCTGTTGGCTGGCTGGAAGTTGACGGCGAAAACCTCGTAATGCCCAGATTTGACGAGCATAACGGGCAGTCTGCCAAGCGTCGCGCGCAGGATGCAGCGAGGAAAAGAAGCGTCCGCAAAATGTCCGCATCACAAGCGGACAAAATGACGACCAGAGAAGAGAAGAGAAGAGAAGATCTAAAAGATAAAGATCCCCCTCTTACTCCCCCAAAGGAAAAACAAGCTTATCCCTATCCGGAAGGATTGAACGTATCCGCCTGGGAAGAGTGGAAGCAGTATCGACGTGATTTGAAGATCAAGGCGTATGCACCAACGCCAAGAAGCGAAGGGGCGGCAATCACGAACCTGTTGAAGCTGTCAGGTGGAGATCTGCAGTTGCAGGCTGAAATCATCAAGCAAAGCATGGCCAATAGTTGGCATGGGTTATTTGAACTTAAGACCGGAGGCAACCATGAGACAGGCGGGCGATATGGTGCGGGACCTGATTACAAAGGCAACGCAGTCGAAGCAGTTCACGCAGCAACAGCCAGGATGCGAGAGCAATACGGACTCACAAGCCCTGGACAGAACAATCAGGATTTGGGATCGCATGGTGGAACTGTATTCGGACAAATGGACCAGGCGGAACGGACTGACCCCGCCATCACTCTGGATCAACGCGATTGGAAAGCTGTCTGACGCTCAGATCAAAGCTGGCATAGGTGAGTGCATGAGGCAGTGCCTGGTTGAAGGAAATAAGTTCGCACCGGACCTGTCCGACTTCTTGGCATACGTCAGCAGCAGCACAAAGCATGGCCTTGGAATCGACGTCGACGAGGTGATGCAGGAATTCAACGCTTACTGCAAGAACCGAAGCCGTTACAGCTGTGCGGAAACATATCCGTGGAAGCATCCGGTTTTCTACTGGATATGCTGTGACCTTCGTTCTGAGATGATCCAAAAAAACCTAACCAGCGGAGAGCTGGAGAAATTGGCAAAGAAAAAACTGAATGCTTGGGGCGCCAAAGTGCAGGCTGGAGAATCGATCCCTGATCCGGTTCCACTGCTCTCTGAAAAAGCATCCTCACGGAAACGTGGTGCACCTGGTGCCGGCCATTCAGCAGCAATGGAAATGCTGGCAAGATTGCGAAACGGAAAACCGAATACGAATTGAAATGCTGAAATTCCTGCGGCTACGGTGGGTAGATTGCGTTAAGTTCCTTTAAGGCGTGTAACGAGATGGGTTAAGCCATAAAATCGATTGTAAGCCCGTACAGAGAGTTTTAGCGCATGTGCGATTTGTGAGAACAATCGCTATTTTTTAGTTGCAAATAGTTACCTAATTGGTAATGATTACCTAAATGGTTATTTAAGGGGTGAGCAGTGAGCAAAGTAATCATCGGCATAGACCCAGGGTGCTCAGGCGCGATCGTCGCCATCAGTGATGCGGGTGAATACCTCGGGCACGTCAACACACCAACTCTGAAGGTTGGCAACAGCAACCGTGTTAACGGGGCATCAGTCATAGCATGGCTGCTGACGTGGAAATCATCAGGTATCAAGCACGCGTTTCTGGAGCAGGTTCATTCCATGCCAGGGCAGGGCACTGCAAGCACGTTTAATTTCGGCCACGCCGCCGGTGTCGTTGAAGGGATACTTCAGGGGTCATTCATTCCTTACACCCTGGTAACACCGCAAGCCTGGAAGAAAACCGCAGGCCTGATCGGTAGCGACAAAGACGCGGCACGCAGCCGGGCAATTCAGCTTTACCCGTCACTGCGGATCCTCGACCAGAAAGCGAAAGGCCAGGCCGTAGCCGATGCGCTGCTGATAGCCCGCCACGGTATTGGGGCATAACCATGGACAACATCGACCAGGCCAACGAACGCGCAGAGATGTACCTGAAAGCGCAACTCGATGCAGCGACCAAAAGAACAGTACTGCCAGCGGCGCATGAATGCGACGAGTGCGGCGAACCAATCCCAGAAGCACGACGCAGAACCGTGCCAGGTGTCCGCCTTTGTTTCGACTGCAAAGAGCTGGAAGAACTGAACCAACGTACACACAGGTAAGGATTTGATAATGAAAAATTTCGTTGAAAATCAAGGTATAAAAACTGATAAGCCGTTGCCTATGAGTTATGAGGCGCTGAAGGCTGAGCGCGATGCGCTGGAACGCCAGCTTTTAATTTCGGAAGCCAAATGCAAAGGGTACTTTTCCGAAGCAGCGACTGCGCTAGTCAAGTGCGATGCGCTGGCTGTGGAGAATGCGGCGCTGAAGCTATCGCGCGAGACTCTTGCAAAGAACGCTCTGGAAACCTGCAATGACGTGTTCTCGGCCGGATTTCACAGTCCTGCGCTGCATCGCGGGCTAATGGAATCCACAGGTAACCGCAACACGTACCCTAACCCGATATCAGCATTGGTAAATGAGGCCGTTCGTGAACTCGATACCCCAGCCACTGACGCAGCACTTGCAGCTATCCAGGCGCAGGGGGTGGAGAAGGCAGCATCAGCACTTGATGCCCTTTCCGCTCAATCAGCGTCAGCTACAACCCAGGCAAACTTTCGGGCGGCTGCGGTTTATCTGCGCACAACGGTTCTTCCAGCAATCGGGGAGGCCAAATGAAAGAGCGCCCAGTGATGCCAGCACTCGACGACAAAAGCATTCTGGATATGTGCTGCGGCCCGCGCATGTTCTGGTTCGACCGTACCGACCCGCGCGTAGTGTTTGGCGATATTCGCGATGAATCACATGTTCTCTGTGATGGACGCGAACTGCATATCAAACCTGATGTGCTGTTGGATTTCCGCGCGCTGCCTTTCAATGACGAACAATTCAGCCTAGTGGTGTTCGATCCGCCGCACCTTGAGTTTGCCGGTGAAACCAGTTGGCTCCGTGCTAAGTATGGAGCACTCAACCGGGAGACATGGCGCGACGATCTGGCCAAAGGATTTAGCGAAGCATTTCGGGTACTAAAGCCAATGGGCACGCTGATATTCAAGTGGAATGAAACGCAGATTAAAACCAGTGAAATCCTGGCACTGACAGACCAGAAACCCGCATTCGGGCATCCGTCAGGAAAGCGGGCTAACACCCACTGGATTGCGTTCTTCAAAGACAGCTTTAGCGAATTGGAGGTGCGTGATGCCAGCAAATGAACTGAAGCAGCAAGCCGCCGCACTCGGCATCGGTCTGATATTTGATGAGAACTTCTGGGGGATGGGCCAGTGCGTCATTGCCACCTTCCCAACCCATAACGGTACCGGCTGTGATTCGGCTCTGGCATGGATGAAGTATTTCAGCAGCCGAGATGATGCAGAATCCTATGCGCTGAAGGTTGCCATCCGCAATGCAAGACCAGGTGACAGCGCTAGGGAGGTGGAGCGTGGGTAGATTACTCAATAAACGCGAGCGTGATTTTCTTAAGCCGGCGATCGTCCATTTCTGGGAAATAGAGATTTCACCCTGGCGTAAATCGGCGCTATGGGACGGTGACGCATTGTTGCCGGTGCGTGTAGGGAAAATGGCGGATTCGCTAATTGAGCGCGGGTATCTTGAGCGCGTAAGCCTGGGTATGGGATGCGAAACAATTCGCGCTACCGCCAAATCTAAATCCCTCCGCTGTTATCGCTGCTCGTACGGTCGAATAGGCGACAACAAATGCCCGCATTGCGATGGCGGGATTTTGCCAGAGGAACAGAGCAATGGCTAAGCGTAAGAGCAACAACGCAGAGTTAACCGCCTGCCCGCATTGCGGCGGCGAGAACGGCTATCACACGAAAGAGATCGTGGACTTCAAGCAGTTCTATGACTGGTCAGGCGAGTTTCAGGAAGGTCAGCACACCAGCGGCATCAGAGGCGGCAAGGCGTTCTACTGCTGCGACTGTGGCCGGAACATCACAAAGCACGTCAAGGTGCAGCAGGCCGAGGCCCAGGAGCAAGCATTATGAGCATATTCATCGGTGTGATTCGCACACTAATTTTTGTAGCAGCAGTGCTTCTGGTTTCTGCCATGAAAGTCACTGTGACAGGGCCTTTCGGTTACTTCATCGCTGGCATGTTACTCAGCTTCTACTGCTGGTTAATTCTGAAGGCACTGGACTACATGAAGGAATACCGGCATGGACAATAAGCTGAGCGAACTGAAAGATGCCTTGGAGTTTCTGGAAACAACTGAATTCGACGGTGAATGGGACAGCGCACTGGTCGGCGGAGAAAACGGAAAAAATTATCACGCCGTTATCAACGCCAATGATGTGGTTGTTCGTGCGGCTGACGATAGCCGTCATACGTCGTGGTTGTGCGACTACCTGGAGGCCGTGTCGCCAGTAAAAATACACGCCCTGCTGGCAGAGCTGGAAGCGAAGGATAAGCGCATCGCCGAGCTGGAGAGTGGCAATGAGTTGCTAACGAATCAAAGAGATCTCTGGTATGGGAAAGTTCGGGATTTGGAGGCCAAGCTGGCTACGCCGGTGCGGTTGCCTGCATTGTTCCATCCTGAAAGCGATGCTGTAAATGGGATGATTTTCGCCAATGGTCGGAATGATGCTATCGCTGAATGCTCCGTTGCTATCCGCCAGGCTGGATTCTTATCTGAAGCATCACCAATGACCGTAGAGGGGGATGAGTAGGATGGTCGATTACAGCAAAATGAGCGACGGTGAAATCAGCGTAAGGCTGGCCTATTACCTCAAGCCAAAATACAGCGCGGTCATCAATCCAATCGACAAGACTGGCGCACAGCTTTCATGGAATTGGTTTAACACAGTGCAGACCACTGGATTCTTCCCGCTTCGGCGCTCAGAAGAACTATTTCATGTCATGAAGAAGCACAAAATCGGCCTGTCACCGGCAGGGAAAACGGTATGGCAAGCGAGCCATGAATCGGGAGCGAAAGCTACGCACAGAAACCCGCTGCGGGCAGTGGCGATTGTATACCTCATGATGAAGGAGAGAGCATGACACTAACGACTGACGAGCTACGTCAAATCGTAGAAACTGACCACGTACAGTGCGGCGATGCGGCCGCAATGGCTCGCGAACTCCTGGCTAACCGGGAGGCGCAGCCAGTGGCGATTGTTGGGCCGAGTGATTACGTTACAGCTGCGCAGCTTGTTGGCGAGGGGCCAGCCAGGAAGGCGGTACATGAGCTATACGAAGGTGCGCTGGTTATCGGCCAGCACCTATACACCTCCCCGCCAGCGCCCGCGCTACCGGTTCAACACTGGGAGGAATTATGCCGCCAGCACCCAAACATGAGCATTGGTGACGCTATCATCAGAGCCGCGTGGTGGAATCACTGCCGCGAAGAACTGCTGAACAACGGAGCCCAGCCAGCGCCAGCAGTGCCGGACGAGTCAGACCCGCGCGATGCATTTGAGTCTGTATTCCCGATGCCAAAGTATGTAGTTCGTTGCGGTGCTGGATATGCCGTTACGGCTTACTCCGCTTGGGGTGCTCGTGATTTCAATGAAAGATGGGTTGGCTGGAACGCCTGCCGCGCCGCGATGCTGGCAGCAGTGCCTGAATATGACATCCTTGAAGACTATCGCGCTGAGATGCTTAAGCGCGTGACCTTTGGCGGGGATGGCAAATCATCTTGTAATGCGAACTATCCGGAAATCCCGGAAGGTTGGAAGCTGGTTCCTATAGATGCGACACGGGCTATGATTGACGCGGCTCAAAGGGTGGAAGAAGACGGTTACGACGCCATGCACAAAGCAATGATTGCAGCAGCGCCGGAGGGGAAATGACGTGAAAATAATTAACCGGAAAGATTTTCTATTACTACCAACTGGCACTGTGTACAAGAAAGTTAGCGATGATCGAGGCCTAATGATCAAGCATGACACGCTGCCAAATGGTAATGACTTTTTCTACTTCGATCCTCTTTTTGATGGGGAAATATCAGAAGAGGGAGAGTGCGTTCCTTTTACCATTCATCAGTTAAGGGATGGCATGTTTGATTATGGTGATATGTTCCTGGTTCTTGAGACTTCTGAGGCTAAATGTTTTGCTAGTTGGCTCATGACCGAAGTGAGAGGCGACAATGACCAAGACTGAAGATAAGCGCCGGGCCGACGCCAGAGACCGTAAGCGCGCCCAGCGCCAACGCGAAAGAGAAGCGGCGAGCAGCGCCGCTGTAAGCGGCCGGCGCCGGATTACGTTCGAGGTTAGCGATCACATCTTCGAGCAGATCCAGGCTAACTGCGTGGCGCGGCGCCCAGGCAAAGATCCGTACAGCGTTGATGAATACTTCGAATTGCTGGCGGTGCAGGACATCAATCAACTGAAGCGCCAGCTTGCGGAACTGGCCAGCCATAAATGCCAGTGCGGCGAATCGATGCCGGGGCCATCCGGTGGTTGTTTCCGCAATGGGGAAGCAGCATGCGGTCAAACGCAGATTTGGCGTGACCTGATGCTAAAGACGTTGTGACGTGTCACATGATAAAGCGTGACGAGTCACGACAGGCCACACAGCACAACGTCCGCCGCTTGGCGGTTTTTCACTGCGTGTTATGATATTACCCAGGAGGTAATTTTTATGGCGAGAGACGGTAAGCTTAACGCGCAGATGGAACGCTTCTGCCAGGAATACATCAAGAACCCGGACAACCAGACCGCGGCGGCGGCGGCGGCCGGTTATAAGAATGCGTCCGTGTCGGCGTCCCGCAATATGGATAGTCCGAAGGTGCAGGAGCGCATCGCAGAGCTGATGAAGCAACGCAACAAGCGAACTAAGATCAGCGCTGACTATGTGCTTAACCGGCTGATTGAAATCGATCAGATGGATGTGCTGGACATCTTGAATGATGACGGTGGCCTTAAGCCTATTAGTGATTGGCCAAAGGTTTGGCGCACAACGCTCAGTGGGCTGGACATCTCAACGACGATCACAAACTTCGATGAAACCACGCTTGAGAACATGCTTAAGAAGATCAAGTGGCCGGATAAGGTGAAGAACCTCGAGCTGATCGGTAAGCACGTGGACGTAATGGCATTCAAGGAGCGACTTGAGGTTTCCGGCGCTATAACTATTGCCGACCGCATGGCCGCCGCGCGCCGCCGGGTCAAAGAGCAGGCTGGTGGTGAAGAATGACAGCCGCAGCTATGTCGCCGGAAGAGCAGCTCGTCGAGGATATCGCCTCATTCACTTATGACCCGCTGGGCTATGCGCTCTATGCGTTCCCTTGGGGGGAGGATGGTACAGAGCTTGCGCACGCTACCGGTCCGCGCAAGTGGCAGGAGAAGACATTCAGAAAGATTGGCAAACACCTGCAAAACCCTAAAACCAGACATCAGCCGCTGATGATTGCCAGGGCTTCCGGTCACGGTATCGGTAAGTCAGCTTTCATCTCGATGCTGATCAACTGGGGTATGGCTACATGTGAAGACTGCAAAATTGTGGTTACCGCCAACACCGAAAACCAGCTGCGTACTAAGACCTGGCCTGAAATTACAAAGTGGTCACGCCTTGCCATTCACAGCGACTGGTTTAAGCCTACCGCCACCGCGATATACAGCACAGACCCAGGCCACGATAAGAGCTGGCGCGCTGATGCCATACCGTGGTCAGAGAACAATACCGAGGCATTCGCAGGTCTGCACAACGAACGCAAGCGCATCATTCTCATTTTTGATGAGGCATCGAACATTGCGGATCTGGTATGGGAAGTGGCAGAGGGTGCGCTGACGGATAAAGACACGGAAATCATCTGGGTGGCTTTCGGTAACCCGACTCGAAACAGTGGGCGTTTCCGCGAGTGTTTCCGTAAATTCCGTCACCGCTGGGATTGCGAGCAGATTGACAGCCGTACCGTTGAAGGTATTAACAAAGACCAAATAAACAAGTGGATTGAGGACTACGGCGAAGACAGCGACTTCGTGAAGGTCCGTGTGCGTGGGATATTCCCTGATGCCTCGGATGCGCAGTTTATCCCTACTGGACTCACTGATGCAGCGCTGGCGCGGGTGGTTACCGAGCGAGATGTGGCGCACGCTCCGACAATCATCGGTGTCGACCCGGCATACTCCGGCGCCGACGATGCGGTGATCTACATGCGTCGCGGGCTGCATGCGAAGCTTCTCTGGCGCGGCAATAAAACCACCGATGACCTGATCATGGCCAAACGCATTGCCGACTTCGAAGACCAGTATCACGCGGATGCTGTGCATATCGACTTTGGCTATGGCACTGGCCTGCACTCAATCGGTAGCGGCTGGGGGCGCTCATGGACACTGGTGCCATTTGGTAGCGCATCGAGCGACCCGCAGATGCTGAATAAGCGCGGAGAGATGTACAACAACGCCAAGACCTGGCTAAAGCTCGGCGGCGCATTAGATGAACGCGAGACGGCAGAGGATTTATCAGCGGCTGAGTACAAAGTTAGGACGGATGGCAAGATAGTGTTGGAGCCGAAGGAAGACATTAAGGAGCGACTCGGGCGCTCCCCAGGTTGTGGTGATTCCTTTGTGCTGACGTTCGCTTATCCGGTGACTAAGCGCCAGCACGCATTGCCCGGCGAGAAGCGAGGCGGAGCGGTAACAGAATATGATCCCTATGCGTGATGTTTTTACAGAATATCGAACTACCTAAATTTCTCAGGTAGTTGCCATAAAAAATCCCGCATGCGCGGGCTGTTGTCACTACAGCTTAATCTTGTCGAACGCTGCGCTGATGTTTTCGGCGATCGCTTCCAGGTTTTGTTTGCTCTCACAGATATTGCAGTCGATCAGCACGCTGCGCAGGGTTTCAAGCTTGGCGTGATATCGCGCCATAGCCTCTTGTTGCTTGTCGTGGTGGTCTGGGGTGAATTCGATTAATGCTTTAGTCATGGCGGGCCTCGTTAAAAAAATGCCCGCGCAAGGCGGGCTAAATCCTACACACAGCATTCCAGGGTGATAACGGTCGCGGCTATCGTGAAACACCATCCACCAAGTTCCGACACCCCCTACAAGTGTTTGCACCTGATTAAGTTCGGATGATGCTTCGCGATAGCGGTTGTGGTGGCCGGTACTGATCTCCGGCATGAGGCGCCAAGTCATACCATCCCTCACGCATTGCGATATTGGTCAGTCTTTCAGGTAGCAGTTAAGCACTCCGTATCTAAGCGGCACATCAGCCTGTGCATTCACCACAACCGGTTGGCTTCTCCCAGTCACCATCCTGGCTTGCCGAGGCAAGGTGGAATCGAACCACCCGAGAAGACATTCGTGTTGTGTAGCCCGTAACGTGGGCTAGGCGGCACTGTTCAACCGTGTTTATCGAGCAGCAGGCTTGCCCGTTTACGCGCATCGGTCGGTATAAGCATTGACTCTCTATGCTTTCGGAAAACACACCCGCCTACGGAAACCGTTGTTGGGTGGAGAGCGTTTCAAATCTTCACAACGGTGAGAGCATTCAACCTGATGCGGCTTATCGCATCCCTTATCCCTTGCGGGTGGCGCTTGGCGCTCTGGCCCAGTTAAATGCTCTTACCTGTTGTGTGCTGGTCGCTACCCAGCTGATCTCTTGGTTATCCTCGGGCTTCCACCGTGGCTGCAGCGAGTTAATCATCGAGAGCACCGATACCAGTTTTATACTGTGTGGAGTGATAGAAGCTGGCTCGGCTTATGCTCTCAATGATTACCATAAAGGTAATTTGTTTTGATTATAACGTCAACAAATTAGTCAAAATAATTCTCATGTGGTTTAATTGGTAATTATTTGGGAGGGTTACGCGCATGTGCATGAGTACGCCGAAGGTTTCAACGCCACCGCAGCCACAGGCAGCGCCGCAAGCGCAGGATGCTGCAGTGATTGATGCTGCCGATAAGGACAAGGCTCGACGCCGTGCAGCAGCTGGCCAACAGTCAACAATCCTTACTGGTTCACAGGGCGCCACAGGCCAAGCCAGCACCACCGGCAAAACTCTGTTGGGTGGCTGATCATGGCTGAGCAGGAATCCCGCAAGCAGTTTCTGGAAAAGCAGCTATCTCAGCTCGTAACCGCGCGGACGTCATATGACTCGCATTGGAAAGAGCTGAGCGATTTCATCCTGCCAAACTGCGGGCGATTCCTTACAACCGACGCCGGCCGTAATAAACGCAACACCAAGGTTGTTGACCCTACCGGCGGGCTTGCTTCGCGCACTCTTGAATCTGGCATGTTGTCCGGCATCACCAGCCCGACGCGCCCGTGGTTTTCTCTGAGCACTCCCGACAAGCAGTTGATGGATAGCTGGCCAGTCAAGATGTGGCTTTCTCAGGTCGTCGAATTAATGAACGACGTGATGAACAAATCTAACTGGTATCAGTCCCTGACGGTGCTCTATCGCTACCTTGGCACGTTTGCCACCGGTGCGATTTCCATCCTGGAAGATGAAGAGGATGTGATCCGCACGCACGTGCTGCCGATCGGAAGCTACTACATCTCGAACAGCGATCGCCTGCAGGTCGACACCGTCTTCCGCAAATTCTCCATGACCTGCCGCCAGCTGGTTACCAAGTTTGGAAAGGAGAACGTGAGCGATGCCGTGGCATCCGACTGGGATAACGGTTCGTTTGAAACGTGGTTCGAAGTCGTGCATGCCGTATTGCCGAACACCAACCGTGACACTGGAAAACTGAACGCGAAGAACAAGCGTTTCAGCTCGATTTATTACGAACCAGGCGGCTCCGGTGACAAGCTGCTGAGCGAATCTGGTTTCGATGAAATGCCTATCTTGGTGCCGCGCTGGGACATCAACGGCGAGGATGCTTACGGATCATCGTGCCCAGGCATCCTTGCGCTGGGCGGCGTTAAAGCGTTGCAGCTTCAGCAGAAACGCAAGGACCAGGCGATCGACAAGCTGGTTAATCCGCCAATGATGGCGCCAAGTTCGATGAAGAATGAACGCCTGTCGTTGCTGCCTGGCGATGTTTCCTATTACAACGGCGCCGGCGACACGGCTGGATTCAAACCGGTTTACGAGATCAACCCCCGCATTCAGGAGCTGCTCGGCAGTATTCAGGACGGTCGCCAGCTTGTTAATGAGTGCTACTTCGTTCCTCTGTTCAACATGTTCAGCAACGTAAACACCCGCAGCATGCCGATCGAAGCGGTCAACGAGATGCGCGACGAGAAGATGCTGCAGATCGGCCCGGTGCTCGACCGTCTGAATGATGAACTGCTGGACCCGGCTATCGACCGTATTTTCAACATCATGATGCGCCGAGGCATGTTGCCACCGCCACCGGATGAATTGCAGGGACAGCCTCTGCGCGTGGAATACACCAGCGTGATGGCTCAGGCGCAGAAGTCTGTTGGCATTGGCTCAATTGAGCGCTTTGTCGGATTCATCGGGAATATGGCTGCAGCAGGGTTCCAGCAGGCCGCTGACAAGCTTGATGTTGACCAGGCGATCGATGAGTACGGCGACATGCTTGGCGTGCCGACAACGATCACCAAGTCCGATGAGCAGGTGCAGGCAGAGCGCGAGCAGCGCGCGCAGCAACAACAGGCAGCACAAAGCCTGCAGATGGGCGCCGGTGCAGCGGATATCGCGAAGACTCTCAGCCAATCAGGAACTGCAGACCCTAACTTACTGACCAGCATTCAGCAGGCTATGCAGCAAGGCCAGGGGGCGCAGCAATGATGACTCGCGAGCAACTCCAACAGCGCCACGCTGACGACGTGAAGAAGGTGATGGCAACAGAGAGTGGCCGCCGTTTTGTGTGGGGGCTTCTTGAACAAGCAGGCGTGTTTCAAACCACGTTCCGTACAGACACAAACACCACGATGTTTCTTGAAGGTAATCGTAACGCAGGACTGGCTTTGTTCAATGACGTGTTCGGCATCTGCCCGGACTTGTATTTAAAGATGGCCGCCGAGGCCGAGAAAGACAGAGAGGCTAATCATGGCAACACAACGCCAGAAAGTGATCCGGAATGACGGCGGCGTGCAAGTCGTTAAGGTTCTGAGCGGCGGGGGTTCATCCGTTGCGTGGGGTGATATCACCGGTAAACCAACCACATTTGCACCGCCGGCGGCAACTGCTTCGGTAGTCGGCGGCGTCAAGCAGGCTGCAACACAAGCTAACTCAACCGCAACAGATACGGCTGGGATGGTAACTGACTTTAATGCTCTGCTGGCCAAGTTGAAGGCCGCGGGGATCATGGCTTAAGAGGCAACGCATGAACTTGTTCGAACGTTTGATGTATCGCCGCCTGTGCTCTGAAGCTCCGCCGGAAGGTGGTGATGGTGGCGCAGCCCCTGCAACAACCGGCGATAACCCGGCAGCAGATGCCAATGCAGATAATCCGGGGGAAGGTGAAAACCCGGAAGGCGAAGGAAAACAGGAAGGTGGCAAGACGGCAGAAGAACTCGCGGCAGAAAAAGACGCGAAAGAGAAAGCCGATAAGGAAGCGGCGGAAAAAGCGGAGAAGGAAAAGAAACCTGCCGCGCCTGAGAAATACGAGTTCACTCCGCCTGAAGGCCAGGAACTGGATGCCAATGCTCTGGCTGTGTTTGAGCCGATCGCCAAAGAACTGGGATTGAGCCAAGAGCAGGCGCAAAAGCTGGTCGACATTTACCCGCAGATCCAGCAGCAGCAGGCGGAAGCCTGGAGCAAGCAAGTTGCTGATTGGGGTGAGCAGGTCAAGGCCGACAAAGAAATCGGCGGCGACAAGTTCAACGCCAGTGTAGGCGCCGCGCAGCGCGCGCTGGATCAGTTCGGCAACACAGAGTTGCGCGAATACCTGAATGCGAGCGGCCTGGGTAATCACCCGGCACTGGTTCGCTTCTGTGCAAAAGTCGGCAAGGCGATGGCTGAAGATACCTTCGTCGTGCCAAATCAAGGCGGTCAGCGTAGCGCGGCCGACATTCTCTACGGCAAGAAGGAGTAACACCGAATGGCTATTAAAAGCACCAACGCGCTGACGCTGGCAGACTGGGCAAAGCGCACTGATCCTGATGGTAAAGTGCCAACCATCGTAGAACTGCTGTCGCAAACCAACCCTGTGTTGACCGATATGCTGTTTGTTGAAGGCAACCTTCCAACTGGCCACCGCACCACCGTGCGCACCGGTCTGCCTGCAGCAACCTGGCGCCTGCTTAACTACGGCGTTCCATCAAGCAAATCAACCACGGCACAGGTAACAGACAGCACTGGCATGCTGGAAACCTATGCTGAGATCGATAAAGCCCTGGCTGATCTGAATGGCAATACGGCAGAGTTTCGCCTGTCTGAAGATAATGCCTTCCTGGAGGCAATGAATCAGACGATGGCAGAAACCATCTTCTATGGTGACACGCGTATTAACCCTCAGCGATTCACCGGCCTGTCGGCACGTTATAACGACAAGTCTGCCAAGAACGCGCAAAACATCGTTGATGCCGGCGGCACCGGGTCAAACCTGACCTCTGTATGGCTGGTGGTTTGGGGTAGCAATACCGTTCATGGAATTTTCCCCAAAGGGCAGAAAGCAGGTCTGAACCATCAAGACCTTGGCGAACAAACCCTGAAAGATCCGAATGGCGGCCAGTATCAAGGCTATCGAACCCACTACAAGTGGGACAATGGCCTGACTGTTCGCGACTGGCGTTATGCAGTTCGCATTGCCAACATCGATACCACCAAGCTGGGCGCCGACGACGGCCCGAATCTGGCCAAGCTGATGGTGCAGGCTTTGCACCGCATCCCTAACCTGCAGATGGGTAAGGCTGTGTTCTATATGAACCGCGATGCAGCTGAATATCTGGACATTCAGGCAACTGAAAAAGCCTCTCTGGCGATCAGCGTTAAAGAAACCGAAGGCGTGTGGTGGACTTCGTTCCGCGGCGTGCCAGTGCGTACCTGCGATGCTCTGCTGAGCACTGAATCACAGGTTCAATAATCCCGGCTGAGCCGCCGGGTGCGGCTCTCCTTTCTCACTGATGGAGAGACAAAATGATCCTCGACTATCTGAATATGTTCTCGCAGGCGCAGGCTGTTACGGCAACCGCACCTTCTACTGACGTTATCGACCTCGGGCCGCTGTATGCCGGCAATGATGTACGCGATATCGGTCCTGGCTACCCGGTTGAGTTCCTCGCCCAAGTGGCTTCCACTGCCGCAGCTGGCGGTTCCGCTACTGTAACGATCAGTCTGCAAACCTCCAAGACCAGCGATTTCGCCAGTGCAACCACGTTGCTGCAGACCGGTGCAATCGCAGTTGCTGACCTGAAGGTTGGTTATCGCTATGTGGCCACTGTTCCACATGGTGTGCAGCGTTATCTGCGCGTCAACTACACCGTGGCTACGGGCCCGTTGACCGCCGGTACTTTCACTGCTGGCCTGCTGCTGGATGCTGATGCACAACGCAGCTATGCAAGCGCCTTCAACATCACTGTTTAACGGGGCGTGACATGTCACAACTGAAAATGTACCGCGTCACACGGAAGTCATTCATCAACGGGCATCTACTGGAAGAGGGCGACACAATCGAATACGGCGGCAAGGCTGGCGACAACCTGCAGCTGATCGATGGCGAAGGCAATCTGCTGGAAGAGGTCGGCGGCGACAGCGACGACAGCGCGAAGCTGGCCGCGCTGCAGCAGCAGTATGAAGAAATCTTTGGCACCAAGCCGCACCACAAAGCGGGGATCGCCAAATTGTCAGAAGAAATTGAAGCCAAGCGCAAAGAGTTAGGCATCAACTAACAAAGGGGCTTCGGCCCCTTTCTTTCCTGGAGTCCTCGCATGAAAACCGTAAACCTCAAGATCGGCACAGACACCTACGAAAGCGAAGGCGGAAAGCCGGAGACTCGCGACGAATATCCGTGGGGGCTTCGCTTCACGCTGAACAATGACACATTGGAAAAGCTGGGGATCCCACTGCCAAAGGTTGGCGAATCACTGACAATTGGCGGCCTGGCTAAAGTGCTGTCTGTTTCCACCCGCACAGAAGGTGATAAAGCGGAAAGCAGTGTTGATCTGCAGTTCACCGATATTGGCATCGAGCCGGCGGCCGCGCCGCAGCGTTCTGCTGCTGACACACTTTATGGCGATGCGGGAGGCGAGTGATGGCATCTGTTATCCAGATCTGCAACGTGGCGCTTGGTCGGCTTGGCAACAGCCGAGTGATTGCCAGCCTGACGGAAAAGAGCAAAGAAGCTGCGGTTTGCTCGCTGTTTTATGACGACTGCCGCGACGCGGTGCTGGCTGATTTCCCTTGGAGGTTCGCCACAAAGCGCGTGGCGCTCGCCGATCTGGATATCGAACAGCCTGATTGGCAATACAGTTACCGCTACCCGGTGGACTGCCTGCGCATTGTTGCGATCGTCTCTCCAGACGGTGAGCGCTTTATTACGCCAGAACGGCGCGTGCCGTATGAGGTCGGTTCTGATGAGGATGGCACTGGCCGTTTGATATTGACTGACCTGCCGAAAGCATGGCTGCGCTACGTGACGCGCGTCACCGACCCCAACATGTTTGACGCAGAGTTCCGCGACGCACTTAGCTGGCGCCTGGCCGCCGAAATCAACATGCAGATCACTGGCGATGCCAGTCTTGGTAATCGTGCCGAGCAGAAATACCAACTCACCATTTCATCTGCGTCAACGCTGAGCATGAATGAAACCCAGGAGCCGCCGGCGCCGTGGTCTGAGGTTTCCGACGCGAGGGCATCATAATGACAACCAGCCTCATTCAACCGTCCTTTGCTGGTGGCGAAGTATCGCCAAGCCTTTACGGCCGTGTTGACCTGGAGAAATACCAGACGTCACTGCGCCGTTGCAGGAATTTCATCGTCCGCCAATATGGCGGCGTTGAGAACCGCCCGGGAACGCGCTATGTGGCGCCGGCAAAGTTCCCCGATCGCAAATGTCGCCTGATCCCGTTCCAGTTCAACACGGAGCAGACCTATGTGCTCGAGGTCGGCGATCATTACTTCCGCGTGTTTATGGATGGTGCACAGGTTGTCTACTCATCCGGCGCCAGTGTCGGCCAGCCTGTCGACGTAACAACGCCGTGGGCCGCTGCAGATATCGACCTGCTGAAATACACGCAGAGCGCAGACGTGATGACAGTTTGCCATCCGAATTACCCACCTATGGAAATCCAACGCTATGCGCACGATGACTGGCGCACTGCAGAGGTGTCCACTGTCAGCGGTCCATTTGCTAACGTGAACATTGACGAGTCGATCACTGTCTACGCCAGCGCGACAAGCGGAACGGTAGACCTTACAGCCAGTTCATCGATCTTCAAAAGCTGGCATGTTGGCAAGTTATTCTACATGGAGCAGAAGAACGTCGACACGGTCGGGCGTTGGGTTACCGGTGAGCAAGTTAGCGTTGGGAATATCTGCCGATACCAGGAGAACTATTATCGTTGCGTTGATGCCGGCGAGCGAGGGCATACTGGCCCGGTGGCGCCAACTCATACAACTGGTGATAGTTGGGATGGCTGGGCTGTAGCCGGTTCTGATGCCTATGGCGTCAAATGGCGTTATTTGCATTCCGGCCGAGGTATTTGCCGCATTACGGCCGTAAGCGGAGACGGGATGACCGCCACTGCCGAAGTGGTGATCCGCAAGGATGGAGAGATTGAGCTACCCGGCCAGGTGGTGGGCGCCGAGTCAGCAACATACAAGTGGGCGCATTATGCCTGGAATGGTGACGCCGGCTACCCTGGCACCGTCGTGTACTTCCAGCAGCGCTTGATGTTTGCCGGATCACGCAGTCAGCCGCAAACAGTATGGACCAGCCGCAGCGGTGACTACAAGGACTTCGGCACATCAAACCCGACCGTTGATGATGATGCGATCACCTATACCTACGCCGGGCGCCAGCTCAACCAAATCCGTCATCTTATCGACGTAGGCTCGCTCGTAGCGCTAACCAGCGGTGGCGAATACAAGGTTAACGGGAACCAGCAAGGTACGCTAACCCCGTCGGCATTCCAGTTTTCCAGTCAGGGGCAGAATGGCGCCAGCCACGTGCAGCCTATTGCGATCAGCAACGTCGCGCTATTCATCCAGCAGAAGGGCGGCGCTGTGCGCGACCTGGCCTACTCGTTCGACGTCGACGGCTTCCAGGGCTCTGACCTGACCATCCTCGCTAACCACTTCTTTATCGGATACCAGATTACCGATTGGGCGTTCTCCATCACGCCTATGTCGATCGTTTGGTGTACACGCAATGACGGCGCTCTGTTGGGATTAACCTACCTGCGTGATCAGCAGGTAGCTGCATGGCACTTACACCCAGGAGCCGGCAACTATGAATCAGTGTGCAGCATCGCCGAAGGAAACGAAGATGCGCTCTATTGCGTGGTTGAACGCTCTATCAATGGCCAGCAGCGACGCTATATCGAGCGTATGCAGAGCCGCCTATACGATGTGATGGATGATGCCTTTTTCGTTGATTGTGGCCTGACGTATGACGGCAGGAACCGTGACGCAAGCAAAACCATGACGCTTACCGGTGGCACAGGTGACTGGCCATACGACGAAGAGATGACACTGACGGTGGCCGGCGCCAGTTACTTCACGACAGGTGATATTGGCAGTGAAATCCACATGCCGTATGTCGAGGATGATGTGAGCAAGGTGCTGAAGTTGCTGATCCGTTCGGTCGCAAGTGGAAACCAGGCAGCCGTTACCAGTAACCGAAATGTGCCGGCGCAGTTCCGCGGTGTGCCAGTCAGTGACTGGAGCATGGCGCGCTCTACATTCGCAGGACTTGATCACCTCGAAGGCCAGGCCGTGAGCATTTTGTCAGATGCCAACGTTGAGCCGCAGAAGGTTGTCAATGCTGGCGCCATTACGCTGGAGAAGGCTGGCGCCGTAGTGCATGCAGGACTGCCGATCGCCGCGGTCATTGAAACGCTGGACGTTAACCTGAACGGCAACGAAACACTTCTCGATAAGAAGAAACTATTCACGGCCGCATCGTTGCTTGTGAATGAGTCGCGTGGTGTGTTTGCCGGCACTCCAGGCGGCGAGATGTACGAATACGCCCAGCGCTATGACGAATTTTATGATGACCCGGTCGAACCGAAGACGGGAACCATTGAATTACAATTGGATGCCAACTGGAGCAAGAACGGCCGGCTAATTGTGGAACAGAACGACCCGCTGCCGATGACCATTCTCGCAGTTATCCCGCGCGTAACCGTAGGAGGAATTTAGTGCGCAAGGTTGAAGTTGTTGAAGCCACTCTTGAACACGTTGCGGCGCTCCTGCCGCACGTTCGCCAGGCTGACGCCGATGAGTTCGATGCGATGAGCGGAAAGACCCCGGCTCAGGTTCTTGAACTTGCGCTGCGCACTTCTGCATTTGCTTTCGCTGGGCTGATCAATGGCGAGGTGGTGACCATCTTCGGTGTGGCGCCGCGGTCAATGATTACCGGCTCCGGTGTTCCGTGGCTTGTGGGGTCTGACCTGCTTGAACAATACCAGGCCACTTTCCTCCGCCGGTGCCGGCCAGTTCTGCGTCTTTTCCTGCAGCACTATCCGGAGCTGGAAAACTACGTCGACACGCGCAACACCGCGGCTAAATGCTGGCTGCACTGGCTGGGGTTCACCATTCATGAAGCCCAGCCCGTTGGACGTGCCGGGCTTCCATTCCACAGATTTGAAATGAGACGAGGTGATATATGTGCGGACCATTAGCTGTACCAATTGCAATGATGGCTGTCGCTGCTGTCAGTGCATACGGCCAAGTTCAGCAGGGAAGGGCGCAGGCAAAAATAGCTAATGCCAATGCTGACGCACAAGAGATCGCCGCCAAGGACGCCATAAATACCGGTAACGCCAACGCCGCACAGCAGCGCCAGCAAACTCGGCGGTTACAGGGCCAACAAGCGGCGGCCTTCGGTGCCGGCGGAACCGACATGACCAGCGGCAGCGCGCTGAACATCTTTGGCGATACGGCGGCCGGCGGCCAACTGGATGCACTAACCACGATCAATAACGCAGAACGCCAGGCGGCTGGACTTAACTTCCAGGCCGGTGTTAGTCGTGCTCAGGGGCAGATAGACCGCAACGCGGCAAACCTTGGCGCGGCAACGACAATCCTAAATTCGTCGCTTAGCGCATATGGCGCTTATAAATCTTCTGGCGCGCTGGATAAGCCAGCTTCCAAAGCCGGTAGTGGTTCCAGCAACAACATGTTTAGCAATGCCCGCAGCAGTCGCTACGGCTCTAACGCATTCACGTTTTAAGGGGGAATGATGCCTACAGTACCGGTATATCAGCGCCAATCGCAATCACAAGCGGCGCCGGTTAATCAGGTTGATATTCGCGTACCGCAGACTGGCGCAGGCGAAGCTTTGGCACAGGTTGGTGGAAACTACCTTCAGGCTATTGGGCAAGAGAAGCAAAAGCAGGATCTTGCCGACATGCAGGACAAGCTCAACCAGTTTTCCGTGTATGCCGATGACCTCTACAACAACCCGCAGAACGGCCTGATAACCCTGCAGGGTAAAAATGCCATTGGCCAAGGTGAGGCATTCGCCGGACAAATTTCCGCTAAAGCCACGGAGCTGCGCGACTCAATTCCTGAATACATGCGTCAGGCATTTGACCAGCAGATCCAACCGCTTGGGCGTAGTTATGGCAATCGCGCTCGACAGTATGAAGTTGGGCAGAAGCAGCAGTTTGAGCGGCAGGCTTATTCATCTGGGAACGAGCTTGCAATTAGCCAGTCCCGAGGTATGTGGGGAGATGATGCTGCCTTCGGTGGCCTGGCTAAATCTCGTTTCGATGCGACTGACCTTTATGCAGATACCTATGGAATGCCAGATGAATGGCGGATATCTGAGAAAGTAAGAATAAAAGAGAGCATGGCCGCATCTGCGATTGACGACTGGATAGCGAACGATCCTCAGAGCTTTATTTCTCGCAATGGAGAACCTTCAGACCTTGGCGGCGTGTCTCGCTTCTCTGCTCATGGTAATTCGTCTGCGGCGCGCGGGCTGCGCAATAACAACCCTGGAAACATAGAGGCCAGTGATAAAAACCCATGGGAAGGGCAGATAGGAAGCGATGGGCGATTTGCCAAGTTTGAAACACCTGAACATGGGATTCGCGCGCTGGGTAAGAACCTCCTTTCATACCAGAGGCAGGGTTATAACACAGTGGCAGAGATCGTGAACCGTTGGGCGCCACCATCTGATGGGAATAAACACAATGATAACTATATCAAAGCATTATGCGATGCACTTGGCGTAGGGGCGGATGACCAGATTGATGTCAGTAACCCTCGAACCTTGGCGGCTCTGTGTGCTGGAATTTCCAGGCAGGAAACTGGTGCAAAAATCCCAGATGAGCAGATCGGCGCCGGCGTCAGTGCCGCGCTTGGCCTTTCTGCGCTGGAGTCGCAAAAGCGATATACCGGCAACACTATCTATGATGCCGCCAGTCCGCAATCACAGATGAAAGCCAATCGATATTCCATGCAAGTTGTCGAAAAGCAGCGAGCTGAATTCAGGGTTGGTTTAGAGGGTAGAGTAAAGGATGCTGAAGCAGCCTACCTTATGGGCAAGGATGCGCCAAATGCACCAAGTTTTGGTGAGTTTATAACGGCATATGGAGAAAAGAACGGACCTATTGCGTATGAACAATTCAGGGATACGCAGCAGCTTGGATCAGACATAGCGGCAGTTCAGCAGTTATCACCTTCTGCGCAACAGGCGTTGTTGGACATGCGAGAGCCATCACCAGGCGATGGTTTTGATGCTGCCACGAAACGCCAGCGAATTTTGAGACAGGCAGTAGACACTGTTAATGCCGCACGCTCCGCTGATCCGATTCAATATGCAACATCATTAAGTCAGGTAGATCCAATCAATATTGGCAACCCTGCGGCGCTACAGGCAGATCTGGTAAAGCGTGCATCTTCGGCTGTTGATGTGTCTCGCAAGTACCAAACTCCACTCACGATGTTCTCGAAGCAAGAGGCTGCACAACTCGGTGAAATGTTGCGTACAGCCCCGGCTTCGCAGTCAGTATCATACCTGGATGCAATGCGCCAAGGGTTGGGTACTGGTGCTCAGTACTCAGCTGCAATGCAGCAGATAAGTAGCTATGCCCCATCCGCTGCTGTCGCTGGCGCTATCATGGGTAAAAGCGGCAATGTGATCGGTAAATCCGGATGGATCTCAGACTCTATGGTAAACCCCGATGATGCGGCAAAAACAATCATCGAAGGAGCTAATGCACGGGCTGGAATCGCCTCAAAAGTGAACGGGGTTGAGAATAGAACTAAAGGCATTGAGATACCGAAGGATTCCGATCTGCGTCCTGATTTCGTTGATGCAGTCGGTAATGCCTTTGCCGGAGATGCGGCCGGCGCCGCACAGGCCTATGAGGTTGCCAAGGACTACTACGCCGGGTTGATGGCAAAGAAAGGCGATATTTCTGGCGAGTATGACCGTGACGCATGGACGCAGGCGGTAAACGTAGCCACTGGTGGCGTATACGATTACAACGGTCAGGGTGAGGTTTTACTGCCATGGGGAATGTCAGAGGGGCAATTTGATTCTGCTGTAAACACCGCATGGAAATCTCAGATTGTCGATGCTGGCATAAAAGCACCACCTGGCCAGTATGGTCTGCAGAGCTTTGGCGACAGCCAATACCTGATAAAACTTGGAGCTGGCTACTTGCTCGGAAAGGATGGTAATCCGGTTGTGCTCCACATCAACGCTGAGCGCGTTCGCCTCGGAAACGGAGGGATACCGCAGTGAGTTATTTCGGATTCAACCAAGCGCAGCAAAACAGGGAGCTGGCAACGGCAGCAGAAAACCCGATCGGATCCGCCAGCTCTGATGCTGATTTTTTTGATGGCGCATTCACTGCCCCTTTCAAGGGGATTTACGCCGGGGTTACACAGGCCGATCAAGTTGCTTGGTCTGGCGTGGATGCCGTTGTGTCGCCGATCTCGCGGGCTGTTAATGATGCGTTCGGGGTAAACGACACCTCTGAAAGCTTCATCAAGAATCAGCGAAAGCTGGCGGAACAGCAGGTGCGAGCGTTAACTCCTGATGCCGGAACCACCGGCACCGCCGGTCAGGTGCTTTTCTCTCTGGCTGAGGTGGGCGGGCAGGCGGCGGCTGGCACTTTGTTGGGTGGGTTGCCCGGAGCCGCGGCAACAGTTGGCGGCTTGCAGGGTTTTTCCGATTACGAGAAGTCTCGCGCTGATGGCGTGGATTATGGAACCGCTGTAGAAAAAGCGCTGGTTACTGGTGGTACTGCGGCGCTTGGAGCCGTGCTTCCTATGTCTCTCGGTCTTCGTGCTGGTGGTGCAGTAGCTGAAGGCGTTGGCGCTGCTCTTACTACCGGTGGCACGGCAGCGGGCGCAGTTGCCGGTGCTGTTGCTCGGGCTGCGCCGGATCTGCTTTATTCAGCTGGCACCAACGTCGCCATGGGCATGGCACAGCGCGGTTTATCAGCGGAGATCCTCCGACGCGGTGGCTATGAGGATATGGCACGCCAGTACGATGTTTTCGATAACCAGGCGTTGGCGGTAGATGCTGTGCTCGGCATAGCTTTCGGCGGTCTCGGTCGATTTATTAATAGCCGGGGCGAAAGCGTGGCGGTGCGTAGCGCAGAGCCGGCAGAGATCGACGCGGCGCTTACTTCAAGCTCTCACCTCAACTATGAGGTTACGGCATCGCCTGGCGTTCCTGTAAGCGTCCTATCACGCAATGCGCATTCCCGCGCCATGGATAAAGCCATGACTGATGCGCTTGCTGGCCACCCGGTAGACGTTGGTTCATTGATGGATGGCGCCGAGTTTATTCAGCGCCGACCGCGCGTCAATCTGGCATCGCAAGAGGTGCGTAAGGCGATGGGATTACCTGATGTCGTAATTCGCGATGCTGACGCGGCTCGTTTCGACGATGTGGCCGGCGCCAATTACCTCGCCACACCGAAACCCAGAACGCGAGATCAGATCCAGCAAGATGAAATTGCGGGCGCGGAGCGCGCCATACGAGGGGATGATTCCCGCGCAGCGGAGGCCGATACACTGGAGGCACAGCGCGCCATTTCCGACAACCCAGATCTGCAGGTTCATGTCGTAAACCCAGATGACAGCACGACAGTGGTAAGGGCTGCCGATCTGATGGCTGAGGCCGATCGCGATGTGGTCAATGCCCAACATGATGCAAATTTATTTGATGTGGCCGTGAGCTGCTTCCTGAGGAGATAATTTCATGAGAGACGAGTGCATTCAGGCGATCACCGCCGCATCACAGCGACCACTTACCGCCGCAGAAATAAAAGGGATTGAAGATCGCATCGTGAAAAATATGCGCAACCTCGCGCGTAACGATCCAGCATCATGGCGTAATCTCAGCGAAGCGGAACGCATGCAGCGCGCCGGGCAGATGGCTGCTGAAGAATTGCAGCGAGAGGCAGCGATGAAGAAGCGACGTGTTGCTTTAACCATTGCTGCGCGCCAGCGCCTCGATAACTACATCAACAGCTATCAGGGAAAGGATGGAAAGCTTGAGGCTCTAAACCGCACCATCGCTTTTCACGCAGACGGCAAGGCTAATTTCCTATCTGTTGAATCGAGAACCAAGGCAACCCGCGATTATGCTCTTAGCCAGCTCGAGGAGCTTTTCGAGGCTATCGATCCGCGATTCTTCCAACTGTTCGAAGATAATCAAGGCGTGCGCGATCTGGTCTACGAGATGCGAGGGCAGGAAACTGGAAATCAGCGTGCGAAAAGAGGTGCCGAAGCATGGCGCCGCATTGCTGAGCTGCTGCGCCAGCGTTTCAACGATGCCGGCGGCGATATAGGCTTCCTGGAAGATTGGGGGCTGCCGCAACATCATTCCATGGAGAAGGTAGGAAAGGCGTCACAGGATGAATGGGTTAGCTTTGTTATTGGGAAGCTTGACCGAAATAAGTATGTGAAAGAAAACGGCGAGATGATGAGTGATGCGGAGCTTGCCGCGTTCCTGGGTGAGGCCTACAAAACGATCGCTACTGGTGGTATGAACAAGCTGGGCGACAGTGGGCTGCGCATTTCAGGCGCGCGGGCGAATCGAGGTAGTGCGGAACGGCAGATTCATTTTCGTGATGCTGAGAACTACCTCGAATACCAGCAGCGCTTTGGCGAAAAATCGATGTGGGACATTTTGGTGAATCACATCGATGGCATCAGCAAAGACATCGCGCTGGTGGAAACCTACGGCCCTAACCCCGATCATGTATTCCGTTCGCTCCTGGATCAGCTGACCAGCGAAACAGCAAAGGCAAACCCGCAGCGGTCAGGGCGTGTTAATCGTCTGCGCAACAGTACCGAGAGCCTTTACAACTTTGTTGCCGGGAAAACGCAACCCGTCGCTAACCCACATATCGCGCGCTGGTCGGATAATGTCAGAAACTGGCTTGTTGCAACTCGGCTCGGCTCGGCGCTGATCTCTTCACTTTCGGATAACGGCACTATGTACCTTACCGCCAAAGTGAACAATCTGCCCATGGCGCAGCTGTTGCGTAACCAACTGGCAGCAATGAACCCGGCTAACAAAGAAGAGCTGAGACTAGCGCGTGGCGCTGGTTTGTCGATGGAAACGTTGATCGGCAGTGTGAACCGCTGGGCGACCGACAACATGGGGCCGTCTGCGTCTCGCTGGACAGCCAACGCTGTAATGCGTGCCAGTGGATTGTCAGCCTGGTCAGATGCCCATAAACGGGCGTACGGGGTCACCATGATGGGCGGCGTGGGTAACCTGGTGCGCCAGCATGTCAGTCTTGGAAAGATCGCTGCCGAAGATAGCAGAATTATCAAAAGCAAAGGAATTACCGATCGTGACTGGAGTATCTGGCGACTGGCGGAGCAAGAAGATTGGGGGAACGGTAACACAACGATGCTCACCCCGGAAAGTATCATGCGTATTCCTAACGAAAAACTTGAAGCATTTGGCAACCCTGAACGCGTGAAGTTCGAGGCAATGCGCAAGCTGCTTGCCACCGTATCCGAAGAAGTCGATATGGCGGTGATCTCGCCTGGCGCGCGCGAGCGGATGATCGCCGGGGCCGGCATGCAACGAGGTACTGTTTCGGGAGAGCTTTGGCGCAGCCTGTTCCTTTTCAAATCCTTCCCGATCTCTGTGATGATGCGACACTGGTCGCGCGCCATGGGAATGCCATCAGCTGGCGGCCGAGCCGCATACCTCGCGACGTTCTTGGCCAGCACAACAATACTTGGCGCTATGTCGCAACAGATTAGCGATCTGATCTCTGGGAGAAATCCTCGCGAAGCCTTCGGAGAAAAGGCGCCGCAATTCTGGCTAAACGCCCTCCTAAAAGGCGGTGGCTTAGGGTTGTATGGGGATTTCCTTTTGTCAGACCATACGCGTTATGGGTCAGGTGCGCTCGCCTCAATGCTCGGCCCGGTAGCTGGGTTGGTTGATGATGCGATCAAGCTGGCGCAGGGCGTTCCGTTAAATGCTGTCGAAGGAAAGCCGGAACAGACTGGCGGGGATACGGTTAAATTCGTGAAGGGACTGATCCCCGGTCAAAACCTGTGGTACACAAAAGCCGCGCTTGATCATATGATATTCAACCAGATGCAGGAGTATTTCTCTCCCGGATATTTGCGCAGGATGGAGAAGCGCTCCCAGAAAGAGTTCAACCAAACGTACTGGTGGCGGCCTCAAGATAGGCTTCCAAGATAATATATAAGGATTTTCTAATGTTTAAGTATCTGATGTTGATTATATTATTTTTATCTAATTTTTCGTTGGCTGAAATTAATTACAAGATAACAAAGGCAGAAATCAAACCATACACAAGCGACTCATTTGGTAGTGGATACATGGGGTTGCAAGAAAAACCAAATGAGCCAGGATATGGTTTATTCTACGATATTAAGCTCTCGTCTAATGACGATGCCGAGATATGGAGGTTTTTGTCTGATAAAAACAGCTCAATAAACACAATGACTTGCAATAACAAGGCTATAAAATCTCTTCTAGATGGCCTTTATACTATCAACATGACATTCTATAAAGAGAATGGTGATGTGATAATAGGTCTGCTAACTAATAAAAATTCATGCAATAGGTGACGTATGGGATTTCTTAGTAATATGATCGAAGGTGCAGTTGTAAAAAAAGTGACATCAAAAACTGTAGATGAGTTCTGTGCATTGGAGTGCAAGGATAGGGCTCAGGCATTGCTATGCGCAGCTGAACTAGCAACAAGTGAACTTGCTGGAAAAAACAGCCATGAATCCATGCTTGTATCTCAGATAATGATTTCACCATTTGCTGCATCAGCGAATGACTGTATGGCTATTTTTGATAGATTCCTTGATGACTTTACAAAAATTGAACGTATTTCTAAAGGGCAGTTAAGAGATTTTGAGCGTTCTGTTGGTGATGTGCAGTTTAAATTCATCAAGGAATCAATGCATTGTAGGCTTATGGCAATGCGTATAATTCTTTTTATTCTTGCTGATGGGGCTGATAAGATTGGTGGCGATATTGGGAAAAGATTTTATCTTAGCCTACATGAAAGCAATAAAGTTACCACGATGATTGACGCTGCAAATGTTTTTATTGAAAGGAAATTAATTGAGAATAGTGCTATCTCTGATGAGTCGTGTTCATATGATGAAGATGTGTTTAGATATAAAAACATTATCACTTCATGGGATGCGTCAGGAATAGTAAAACACATTCAGCAAGGATAAATCATCAATCCAATTATGGCTTGTCGCAATAAGGAGTGCCCCCATGACACAGAAAGCCAATGCAAAAAAAGGCAGGGAAAGGCCCAGCCGACAGGCGATTCGGCGTTCTGCTGAGTATAAAGCAAAGCTTAGTGCTGCATCAGATCTTCTTGCTGGTAGGTTAGACTGGATTGGGATAACCAAAGAAGAGTCAATATCTTTATCTCGACAATTGTATGCTGACCTAAAAGACTCCACCTCATCGGATTTCGTTTGCATATCTGAATAGCACACCACCCACCAAGCCCCTCATGGGGCTTCTTTTTTGTATTTTGGCAAACCAAGTCTGATTTGCTTCTCTGGCTTTTTGACCGCCGATCCATTCGTTTCCATGAACAGAGGGAAATCAAACCAAGATATGCTTGATACTTCCTCAGATGAAATAATCAAATCCATATCATTAATCTGCTTTTTCTTCATCGTCCTTGTTGATGGTGCAGACCGGGTTTTAAATTCACTAGGGTAGTTGTTTGTGAACTCTATTGATAACGTTGAGCTATCTCTGTAACCAGACATGATCGGGAAAAGCGATATGTATTGATTAGGCTTTTCACTTTCAGTTGGCTCATCAAGACCGTTAACGATTCCGACATAAACCTTCCTAGAGGATAAGCTTATCAGCACCGGCCTCTTAGGGGTTTCTTCCATTGCGTCAAGAAGCATGGCATCGAAGGTTCCATGGTTAACAGTCTTCCTCAGAACCCGTAGTTTCATTGCATGCATTATGCTGTAATGACATTCCTTTTCATACATAAACCCTCTGAATAGATTTTTTATGAAAACTAAAGAAACCCATGCGAGAGATATTGCAATAGCCCCAACAGACAACATAATTAGCCATGCATATATTCTATCTGTATCTTTCTTTTTTGTTACCTGAAAGCTTCCTGAAACGTCTGTAATTAGGTGGAAGTCGGGGAAGAAAAACTTTATTACTGCTGCTGATGCCGCTGCCCCTATAACGCAAAAGGCACCAAAGCTGGCAACCTTTAAATAAAGAAGCTGACCATCATATCTATGCAGTTTGTAATAATGAAATAAATCAGCGGTTACAATTATATAACCGCTGACTAAAATTGGAATTAATAGCAGAGCAATCAATCGTCACTTCCTAACGGTAGCAGCCTTACTGTTGACTATCATTGCAGCCATTCGCTGCATTTCTTTCACTTCCGGAAGTTGTGCGATCTCCTCGGATGGTATGTAGGCAGCTCCGCGACCAACAATGCGCATCTGAGCGACTTGGCGCTCATCATTTCTGGACGAAGCTTTCGCCTGACCATAACGCTTTGTCTTGTCTCTTAAGTCACCCCAGAACCATTTCATACACCCTCCTTTCGATTACCAAACTGGTAATCAGCACGGTCAGTATACAACTTCTCCCACTTTTTTATCAAATTTGAACATAGTTTTTAGAAGCAAAACAGAACTGAAAATTTTTCGGTTTTTGTATTGGATTTTTCAATGTGAAAATTTTCGTTTTAAATCATAATCATCAAACGATGACAACGGGGCTTGCGCCCCGTTTTTTACATCTTAGCCAGATCGCTCATGGCCTTCTTATAGCGTCGAAGTCCGTGACTAAGTGCTTTCATAACCTGATCGCTACTTGCGTTATCTTCCCCGCGGGGAGGGCATGAAACCGACCTGTCGCGTGGTTGGATGGTTATTTTTTCATCTTGACTCCTTTTCCACCGTTGGTGGCAAAGACTGCTTGAATCCTGTACTGCTCACATCTTCCCAATCTGATGATCTATGTAGCGGGCGTGGGTCTGGATGTCACCCAGAGCGCGGCGCATGCCGCCGACGTAGCAGCGGATAATGTCCAGTTCCCGATCGGCTGCTGACACATCGAAGCCATCGGCGCGCAGCCATTCCAGCAAAGTGAGCAGGGTGCTGCTGTCGTCCTTACTCAGGAAGTCGCGGATGATTGTCGCTTCATGCTTCCTGTTCGCCGGCAGGCTGTAGTTCGGTCGCTTGCCCGCGGGGATAAACTCGCCTTCATGAATGATCTGCTGCAGCTTGTCGACCAGGGCAGACAGATTGGCGGTGCCGGTAAGATCGCCAAGCGTGTTGTGGCCATAGCGCTGGCTGGCTAACTCGCTCTCCATCCGGTCGAACTCCGCGATATACGCTTCCTTGAACTGCGCCGCTTTCTTGCCGGTGAAGCCCATCACCAGGAAGACGAAGCCGTTCTTGGTCATATCGTAAACCTTGGATTTACGCACGGCGCCATTCCCGATGGTTACTTCTTGAACATGGGCTGAAAAGTTAGCTGATGCAAATTGTTCTGAGCAGTCAAGCGTCTCGATCTTCTGCAACACGTTCTTGTGCTCTCTGCAGAAAAAGTTTGCCACACTTTGGGATGTGGTGATTGCTTTGCCAGTGCGCACGAATACTTCTGGATATGAGGACATGATCGGATGTGCCATAGTGATTCTCCTTAGTTTGGATTATCACCACCTCTGAGACCAATCAGGCTGGTGGTGAGCTGTGCAGGGTTGGTCTTGCCGGGGAGAATCAACCGGTGAGCCTTTCGGCTCCCCCACACAGCCCACCATTGATAGGGGTGTAGCTGAATTGAACGCATAAAAAAACCGCTTTCGCGGCTATTGCGCGACTCTCTCAAGCGGGAGACCAATCCCGGCATCAGATTTTGCTGATGCGCTATCACTGTGGCGCAGGTTTGCGAGAAAGTAAATGTACCAATTTGGTAACTATTTTGCGAGCGGGATTGAGAAAAGATTACCTGAGCAGCAGCCGGGCTAGGCCCGGCGAGGTATTGACGATGGTAATTATTGTTCCAACTGGTGAGTAATAAATTGCGAATGTGTTTTGATTTTTTCCTTCATTTTTTCATTTTGTGTGACATAGTTCACTAAAGCATTCAGTTCCAGCATAGCACCGCCGATCTCTGAACCGTCCTCATCGAGTTCCTTCAGCAGCGTTTCCAGTAGTGAAGCCTTAGCTAATCCCGCGATCCCTTCGCGCGTGTTAACGCTTTTCTCCAGCATCCTGCTGGCCGGGTAGCTGTACTTCTTCATTGCGTAATGCACCTCGCTCAGCTTGTAACTACTGTATAAATAACCATATATAAAAATGATTAGTTTAGCAATATGCGCAACACTAATTACCAATAAGGTAACAAAATTAAATATACCACATAATTAAATTCATGTATGGATTGACAGACGCTAGAATGGTCTTTATGTGAGCAAATGGGATTAGAGAGATGACCGTATCAACAGAGGTAAGCCGAGAGGAATACACCGGCAACGGGGTGACGACAGATTTTGACTATCGCTTCCGTGTGTTTTCTGCGGATGAGCTTGTTGTTACTGTCGCGGACACAACAGAAAACATCCGCACACTGGTGCTAAATACCGATTACACAGTTACCGGCGCCGGCAGTCGTAACGGAGGCAAGGTTAAGCTTGCCAGCGCGCTGGCCAATAACTGGCGGATCAGCATCGAGCGAGAGCTGCCTGTCACCCAGGAAACCGACGTTCGTAACCAGGGTAACTTCTTCCCTGAAGTGCATGAGGACGCATGGGACAAGCTGACCATGCTGATCCAGCAGGCGATTGGTGGCCTTGGCCTTGCGCTGCGTAAACCTAACTGGCTGGCAAAGTATTACGATGCTAAAGGCAATCGTATCGCTAATCTTGGCAACCCCATTAATGATCAGGATGCTGCAACAAAGAGCTACGTCGATAGTGTAAACGATGGCTATTACAAGCGAACGCTACGGGTTCCAGAGTCATCTGTAAACATGCTGCGCCCGGTGGCTGAGCGCAATAAATCCCTACTCGGTTTCAATGACCTTGGCCAGCCGGTTCCTATCTTCTCAATGACTGATACAGCGGATCTTGCCATCCGCTTGGCATCTTCCACAGGGGCCAACCTGGTCGGCTGGAAGGATAAGACGGTAGGCGAATATCTTGATCTGTTCGATCGCCGGGTTCCCTATGTTACCCCTGAAGAATTCGGCGCGGCTGGGAATGGCGTTATTGATGATACAGCAGCGTTCACTGCGGCTTTATCTACCGGCAAGAATGTCTACTGCTCTAGCACGGCAAACTATCGTATTACCGCACAGTTGGTGTGGCCGTGGATGGATTCTGGTCAGCAGAGCCTTTTCGGCAATGGGGCAATTATCACAGCCCCAAATTTGCGAACTACCGTTTTTGCCCAGCGATTGGCAGATGGCAGCATTCAGAAAACGACAATTCGTAAGCATTACCTTGAGTTGACGCTGCAGGGGCCGGTAACAACAAGGGATATCTATGCGAGCGTAAACGGTACTGATGGTTTTTATATCAGCCATGGCAACCTTGTCCGTTGTAAAACTATTGGCTTCACAACGGGCGCATCAATCATGGGTCATACGACAGTGCAGGCGTTCTATGCAGATAACATGCGTAACGCCGCGCTCAGGTCAGAAGGCGAATTGAATAGGGTGTTCGGTCTTACCGCTGGGTGGACTGCCGGCGACACTTTAATTATCAAAAGTGACTTTAGCTATTATGCCGATATTTATGCTGAGTATGCAGGCGTAATTCCTAAAGATACCTTGGAGCCTGGACCACAACAGGGCAGCGCAATATCCTTCGCACAAGATGGACAGAATGCTGGTGGAAATGTCGTTAATGGTGTTTCGTGTCGCTACTATGGCGCTGGTGCAATTACAGTCAACGGCACAGAAAACCATGTTGGTGGCGTCCTCCACATCGGCCGACCAGCTGATACGTCATTTGCTGCCGTTGACCGTTATGATCCGGCAATTTATATCGGTGGAACTAACTGTTCAATAGGAGATGTGAACGCTGATTTTGTATATGGTGGAGTCCATTTGCACAATGGTTCCGTTAACTGTCGAATTGGGCAGGTTAACCTGGGTAATGTTTCTGACCTTAATTCATATTGCCAAGCATTCGTTGCTTCTGGGGTGTGCACCCGTTGCAAGGTTGATGGGATTTATGCAAATGGCGTGGCTAAAAATGATAGCGTTTATATCTCCATGTCTGATTTGTACGTAGGGAATATTTCAATAACCAATTTAAACCTGCCAACTTCAGCAGGTGGGTTTAGCATTAAAATATTGGGAGCATGCACGATTAATAACATTAATGTGTCTGTTAATGCAACCAGCCCAAGCGCAATAAATACTATCTACATTGGTGGGGCTGCAAAAATTTCCAATCTTGAAATGCATAATGCGTTTGGTACATCTGTAATTACTGCTAATAACATTTCACCAATCCTTGGCAGAGTGCTTCTTAATCCAAGACCTGATAATACAACTCGTTGCATTGATCTTCCCAGTTCTGACGCGTCAGCTACTCGATACATTGGATCCCTTACGGTGACTGGAACCACGCAGCCACGAGCTAACGGCACTGTTCATATCGGTGCATATCGCGGAAGCGCTTGGCTGCGTAGTGATTTATCCAAAACATTATCCGTATGGTATCCGGTAGCCACTGAACAAGTAGTAACCAGCTAAGGAGAGAACATGTCTTTTAATAAAACAATCGAAGCCGATAGAGTAAGGCAGTTAACAAGCAGTATGGCAGTAATTCGTGGTGATAATGTCGTAGTTACATTTACGGCTGATGCGATGAATTTTTTTAATGCAATTGAAAATGACCCTAATTATTTCATGGCAAGCGTTAGGGTAAAAATAGTTATTCCTGATGATGATGCTGAATATTTTGCGAACTTTGAGTGCATTGTTACTTTGAGTGGAAATCCATTATTGCAAGCAGAGGGAGCGTATTCATTATACCTGGACTCATTGGGAAACCATAATTAATGCCGCCGCGCGCGGAGGTGGAGCATGAAAATGGGAACAGGAAATAGCGGGTGGTGGTCATATTTTTGGGGTGCGATTACTGGATTGCTAAGCACTCTCACGCTTCAAGATGTCGCCTTTGCGGGCGGCGCATTTGTGACTGCAATTTTCACGTACCTGACTTATCGATCTAACGATAGAAAAAACAAGGCCGCTATTGCAGCTGAGCAGGAACGCACTCGCCTTTATGCTGAATGGATAGATTCGCAGAAGTCTAAACCGGTATCTTCTCAGGCAGCAGCGATCGATGTCATTGGCCACCAGGTTGAGAAAGTTGAGGCAGAAGCATGAGCAACTTAAAAAAGACGGGCGCCGCCGGCGCGGTCTGTTCTGTCATGGTCATCATAGGCCTGGTGCTATCGAGTGGCGAAGTTAAAACCAGTACGGCTGGTCTTGAGCTGATTGGTAACGCTGAGGGCTGCCGCAGGGATCCGTACAAATGCCCGGCAGATGTATGGACCGATGGCGTTGGCAATACGCACGGCGTTAAACCTGGTGTGCGAAAAACTGATCAACAGATCGCTGCGGACTGGAAAAAGAACATCCTGGCGGCTGAGAAGTGCGTTATCCGCAATGCGGCAGGTGACAAGCTTCGGCAGGGGGCATTTGACGCGGCTGTTAGCCTGACGTTTCGTGTCGGCTGCGGCGCCGCTCAGAAATCTACGCTGTTCAGGTTGTCTCGCCAGGGAAAAATAGACGAGGCATGTGAACAGTTTCCGCGCTGGGTTTATGCCGCTGGCAAAGTTTTACCTGGATTGGTGACAAGAGCTGGCAAGGAGCGTGCTTTATGCCTGGCAAAATGATAGCCACCATCGTGGTGATCCTACTGGCGCTGGCGTCCGTTGTCGGCGCTGGTGCCTGGATGGCTGGCCGACACTACCAACCAACGATTGACCGGCTCAACGATGCGCTGACGCAATGCCGCGATACCGGCAGGCAGCAGGCGGCGACAATCGACAGCCAGAACGCTGGCATAACGGCATTGCAGCGTGAACAAGCCGAGAGAGAGGCCAAGGCCAAGGCTAATCAGGAAAAAGCCCGCGAGCAGGCCCGTGGCGACTATGGGAAGGCAAATTCCGTTATGGCAGAGCGAACCACCGGCGAAGCGTGCGCGGCGGCGTCTGCTGCGTTTGACGCAGAGCTGCGCCGGGAGCGTGCCCAATGAAAAAGTTAATGCCAGCGATCTTATTGATGATAGGTGGGTGCTCGAGCGCGCCGTCGTCTCCGTCATATGTCGAAGTGAAAGTGCCGGTGGCCGTGCCATGCAAAACGGCAGACGTTGCGCGCCCGGCGTTCGCAGTTGACCAGTTGCCTATCGGTGCTACTATCGACGTCCAGATGCGAGCACTGCGTGCTGAGCGCCATCAGCGTATCGGTTATGAGCGTGAATTACTGGCTGCGAATGAGGCATGCAAATGACTGTGCCATCTTTGTGTCACGTATACATTTGCATGATTCATCAACATGCATGATGTGCCATCAACTAAGTGATTGTGAATGCGGTGATGGCTATATAAAACAGTTGGTTATGGTTGGTGCTTAGAATTCGTAATGCGAAGGTCGTAGGTTCGACTCCTATTATCGGCACCATCTCTCCTTCAGATTCCCTTTGCTTACCTTTTCGTCGGTTAAACAACCGTTTAATCATCCGCTGTTATAATTACCCCTGTTGAGCCTTGATGGGTGAATGTTTTCTCCTCAAGCATTGCGATGCGGCGCTCTGTGGAGCGGCATCCGTTTTTTGGACATGCCGGTGGTTCGGTGAGAAGTAAGGAGAAGTGCACTATGAGCAGAAAAGACAAGCTCGCGGCGGCCCTGCTGGCCATCTTCCTGGGTGGGCTGGGCATTCACAAGTTTTACTTAGGGATGAAATGGTGGGGGCTGTTCTACCTGCTGTTCTGCTGGACGGGGATCCCGGCGATTGTCGGCTTTATCGAAGGCATTATTTATCTGTTCCAATCGGAAGAGAAGTTCAACCAGAAATACAATCCTGGTCTGATTTAAGGCTTTGCTGACGGCGCTTCCTGTTGCGGGAAGCGCCGTTTTTCATTCCGCTACTGTTTCTTCATCATCTTGCCGCGCATCTCTTCACTCATCATTTTATTCGAGCTGGAGATCACGCAGTTATATTGCTTGCCTTGGTTGATGACCATAAAGGTGCTGACCGGATTTTTAAAATCTTTGTCGATGGTGAAATAAATATAGGCCTGCGGCAACGCGGCCGGTTTAAAGGCGCCGAAGGCATACACATCCGCCAGGCCCAGCGCGGAGAGATCGACCGTCAGTTCCATCGGCTGTTTGTCATTTGGCGATGGGAACATCGATTTGGCCGACATCATCATGGTGCTGCTGTTGATGCTGTAATCGGTTTTAACCTTCATGCCGATATATTTCGATACCGGCATGGAAAGTTCTTTTTGACAGGCGGCGTCGTGCTGTGGCGCCGGGCTGCCGTTTTCCATCACGGCGTGCACGTGTTCCAGCGTCACTTCCGCGCTGCCTGTGGTAGGCTGCGCATCGGCCGCGTAAGCCGCGCCGCTGAAGGCGGCCACAGAGGTAAGGATAATGCCCGTAACGATTTTCATTGTCGGTCTCCGGAATGCTAATAATGATATTAATTGCGGTGTGTAGCCTATTGGCCAGATAAAATGCAAAGTGACCTGTTCCGTGGAGATAAAATATCCTCGGAATTTTTATAATTAATAGTGTTTCACCCACGCGGTATGCGAGGTTTGTTTAATTATATTGGGAGCCTTTCTATTTTTTTAGTCTATTTACCTGCATATAAAGAGTATGTATAAACATAGTCAATGTTTAGAATATGCACAAATTACTGCAGTTTTTTTTCCCTTTTATCTTTTGGTTTTTAATAGGGTTGCGAATATTGCATTGAGATACAGGGAGTTGTCTTTTCTACGTTCAAATCACTCTTTGAAGCGTTATTTATGTGATCTTTGTAGTCACAGAAATAACGCTGAAATTATTATCTTTCTATTTAACGGCTAATTATTCATGGCATAGGCTTCAACCCTTTGCGTTTCCTGCGCTAGAATCAGGCGGTTTTCTCGTGGAAAAGGATATCGCCATGGCCGCCTGGGCCTTTTTGATCGTCGGTTGGGGGTTGATTTGGCAGGATCACCCGATTTTCGGCGTGCTGTGCATCGCGCTGTTTGCCGTGCTGCAATGGGCGAAGCACGCCGCTAAAAGCGGGCAAGAACCCGAAGCGGCGGCAGAGTGGCGCAAGACCGACTGGCGTTCGCAGCCGATTGAGATGGCGCACGCCGGCGACAGCGACCGGCAGATTGGCGGCGTGGGGGAGCTGGGCATGGGCGGCCCCAATTTTTGGACGCTGCTGCTGCGCGACGGGGCGATTGTGCATGGCGCCTGTGCCGCGCCGCAGGACGTGGACGACGGCAAGCTGCGCCTGATCCCGACCCGCGGCCGCGAGGGTGAGGGGCTGACGGTCTACGAGCCTGCCGCCCGGGCGATGTATGCGCTGCCTGCGTTGACCGATCGCGAGCTGGGAGCCTTGGCCGCCGGTTCCGTTGAGGCGCTGGCGCGGCTGAGGGCGACGTGTCGGCAGGTGGAGGCCACGCCGTTGCACCTTGTGCGCGGTCTGTGGGTGCCGCAGTGGGTAGCGGATCCGGCTGATCGGCTGGAGATCACGTTGCCCAGCGGCCGCGTGCTGGCGGCGCGCTCGATGTTGCCGGCGGATCTGCGCCAGGCGGACGATCCTGCCGCGCTGCTGCACACGCCGCCTTATGAACTGTTGCTGGATAACAGGCCGACCGATCGCTTCGTGCGCGATCTCGAACGCGTGGCGGAATCCCCGGCGGGTGACGGTTTGAGCGTCGGCGGCTGCCAGTTCCACGGCGAGCATATCGTCGATGGCCTTTACCATCTGTACTTCGCCGGCGAGTGGTTCAGCCTGCTCTCTTACGCGCATAAACCGGCGGGCGGGCGCGGTTCGGACACCACCTTTTTCGTCGAGCGGGTCGAGCCGCAAGACGGCGGGGTGTTTGTGATTGAATGGGATGCCTACAGCGTGGGGCCCGACGGGCGTGAGCCGCGCGTGCCGGCCCCGCCGGTATTGGTTATCGCGGTGAGTTGGCAGGAAACGCCGCTGCAGTTGCCAACGGCCAACAACCGCGTGACCGTGCGCTTGCCCAACGCTACGGCGTAAGGCTTAAGGCTTAAGGCTTAAGGCAGCACCCTGACTTCGCCGTTGTGCAAGGTCAGCACCGCGATCGGGCTGCCGGAGAAGCACTCCCTAAAGATCCAGTCGCTGGGCCGAAACGCCGCCGCTGGCAGCCCGGCCTGCCACTCCTCCCACTGCGGGGTCGGCTTATCCGGCGGTAAAGAGAAAGAGACCAGCCAACCCGCTTCGCAGTGCACCCTTTGGCCGCTCGGGCGGGTAAAGGTGTGCGCGCTCGCCAGCTCCATCACCGGCGGTAAAACCTCGAAGGCGATGATCGGCACGCCGGCCACGCTCTGCGGCTGAGGAAAACGCACGGCGGTCACGCCGTTCATCGTGATAGGGCTGTCTTCGGTGCCGGGCAGGCGTGGCTCCTGGCGGTTTACCCAACTGCCTTTCGGCAGCGTCGTTTCACCGAACGGCTTTGCCTCGTCGAGCGTCAAGTAGCTGCGTTGATTCCAACGATCTTCCGCCCGCTGGCTCTTGATGTCCTGGATGGCCATGCCGATCAGCATCAGCGCGAACGCCACCGGGTAGATCGCCAGCGCCGAGGCCAACAGATAGCCGCCCCAGGAAAGCGGCGGGCGCGGGCGGCCGCAGCGGGCGGCGGCGTATCGCCAGCCCCACCAGGCGAGCAGGATGCCGGCGAGCAGCAGGGCCAATAACAGCGCCAGCAGGCCGGCGGCGCCGGCGCCATAACCTAACAGCATGGCAAGTTCCTTATGTTCACGGCGTGGTGGAGCGATAGCGAACGAAGTAGGGCAGCGCCGGGGTCTCCCTGTCATCGTCATAGTGGCTTTCTGGTTCGATCACGGTTTGGCGCGCGTCGTCGCGCCCGTTGTACCGGTACTCCAACGGCTGTCGGTAGTGCACGTCGGATGAGCGCAGATCGAAAATCAGCGAAAGACGCGCATCGCCGTTATCCGTTTGGGCGACCAGCTTATCGTTGCCCGCCCAGAGCTGATACAGCGATTTATCGCCGGTCTCCAGCAGCACCTTCAACTGCCCGTCGGATTGATAACGCAGAAGCTGATACAGCCCTCTGTCCAGCGTTTGTGCGATCAGGTAGATGCCGCCGTCCGGGGCTTGCGCGCTTTCCTCCACGCGCACCAGCAGCCAATGCATTTCAATCACCTCGCCGGTTTTACCGTTAACGGCGATGTGTAACGCGCCAGATCCGAGCACCGGGTTCATCCAGAAATGCACGCGGTCGCCATCAATGGCGGTGAATATCTCGGGTACGGATTTGCGCTTACCGGAGGCGTAAGCCGTCGGTGACTCCTCCTCGCCGCGCTCAAAGCCCAGCAGTTGCCGTGCGTCCAGCAGCGCCGGCAGATCCAGCGTCTGCCGCCAATGGGCGCCGAAGTCCGGGCTGTAGAATACGCCTTCGGTGCTGATGAGATACAGCGCGCGTTTTCCCGGTTGCGCCACCAGTTTGCCGCCGACAAAGGAAGGCCGGTTGTCGTCGCCCTCCGGCCAGGGGATCAGCGCCCCGATGGTACCCCGTTGCACATCAACCAGCCTGCGGCCCTCAGAGAGAAAAAGCACGCACTCCTGCTCGCCGCAAACCGCATCGTGGATCAAGTCGTCGAGTTCCCCCAGCATCTGTAACCCTTTTGGGCCGGCAAACAGCACCTGGCTGAGGTAGTTGGCCGCCCAACCGTAAAAGCTGTTGTACGCGCGGTCTTCACTTCTTTTGCTGGTGAGCAGCAGGGCGCCGTCCTGCGCCGGGTAGCTATGGATGAGATCGTACCGGGCTATCGTCGGCAACGCCTGGTCGCCCCGAGTCCATTGCCACTGCGCATAGCGTTGCTCAGGGGCGAGCAAATAGACGCCCAGCGCGCTGGCTAAAAACAGCGTCAGGATAATAAGGGGTCTTTTATAAAGCGCTAACGTCATCATTTCAGCTCCGTCACCTGAGCCTGCCGCCACAACCTGCGGCGCAGATTTCGCAGGTATTTAAACGTTTTAAACGTGCGGTGCTGGTCAAAAGAGTACAGGCGACAGATCTGGGCGAAACCCTCGATCAGCAGCGCCAGGCCGCTGACCATCAGCATCAGCAGCAGAATAATCGGCGGCAATTCACTGCCGAGGCGCTTCAGGGTCCAGGCATCCAGGTAAAAGCCCGCCGGGGTATCGGCGTTATCCACCACCGTCATGCCGAGCACAAAACACGCCACGATTGCCCCAAAAATGAAGACAACGCGCGCGCACAGGTTAAGGCCGGCTTCGGTGAAGTAGCGGCTGCCGCCGATGAGATAGGTTTGGCGATCGCGATGATTGATGATCCCACGCACCGTCGGCAACTCGGGGACGGTGTCGTTTTCGCAATACAGCACCTGCAGCGGATCGCCTTTGGCGATGAAAAGCGGATGTTGCCGACGAAATACCGGGTGCAGTTTGGTATTGGGGACGTTGAGCGCGCGGGTCGTCAACGCGAAGTGCGTCTCCTTCTGACGCCACGCATAGGTGTCCAAATACTGCACCTGCCGCGGGATCTCATAGTGGCAGAGTTCGTAGCTCAGGGCGTTGACCGTCTCTATGCCGGAGGCCTCGACGCCCTCGGGGAGGGGGAACTCGGTTTGTGGCGTTGCGGGCACTGGCGCGGCGTCTGCGCGGACGGCCCGGTATCTGATGCCGGGGATTTTCAGGCTGAGCGAGCCGGGCGGCGTGACGTCTTGCCCCTGCAGCACGCGATCCAGCGCTCTGAGCAGGCGCCTGCGGCCGCGGTGCGCAATCAACAGGAGCTCCGAACCGACGAACAGCACCATGCCGATGCCGATAAGGCCGGCGATGATGGCGATAAAGAACAGGACGATGGTCAGCCAGGAATCTTCCCGGTCCATGATGAAAAAGGCCGCCGGGAAACCGCCGGCCAGCGCTGCGCCCAGCAGCAGCAGGGCGAAGTATTTCAGCTTATATTTCAGCGTTCTGTCAGGCTCCAGCCGGCCTTTCGTGCCGTGCAGCAGCCAGTGCAGCCAGTAGCTGCCGTCCCGCAGGCGGTGGGCGCCGATCTTCACCCGATCGCCGGCAGCGAGCCTGGCCAGCAGATTTTCGCTGTCGCTGAAGTCATCGCGATAAAAAAAGAACGTCTGGCCGGAGGCGATGATCCTCACCAGATTGTCGGGCGCCGTCTGTTGGCAAGCGCATTGCTCGACGGTCACATGAAAAAATTGGGTTTGCATATCATTCCCTGTCAGCAGGCGTGGTCCGAAAATTCATCCCTGGCGCCGGATGGTCAGCGCTTTTTCATCAGTGGCAGCATACGCACCAGCGCATTGTCCTTGACGATATAGTGGTGGAATAGTGCGGCGGCGGTATGCAGGCCGATCAGCCAGTAGCCGAATGACGCCAGCGTTTTGTGCCAGCCGATAATCGCCCGCGCCTGCGGCCGATCGGCCACGTCGGCGAACGGCATCGGCAGGCCGAATAGATACCACTCTTTGCCCCCCAGATAGCGCGAATAGACCCCCAGCACCGGCAGCGTCAGCAGCAGCAGGTAGATCAGGGTGTGCGTCAGGTGCGCCAGGCCGGTTTGCCACTTCGGCGGTTTGGGCGCGATGGCGGGCGAGGGGTGGCGCCAGCGTAGGAACAGGCGGGCGATCATCAGCGCAAACACCGTTACGCCGCAGCTGAAGTGGGTGACAACCAGCACGTACCAAGGGGCGCTGCCCGGTTCGGCAAAGCCGCGCAGCTCGATGGTGACACAGGTGATGACCAGCAGGATCGCCACCAGCCAGTGCAGGCGAATTTGCCACGGCATGTAGGTGTTCTGCACCGGGTTACCTTTTGATGTTAAAGGGTCTGTGCGTCGATGGTAACGAAATGTTACATCGGAGGAAAGCGCGTGCGCGCAATTTAGGCAAAACGCCAGGTTCAGCTCGCTTATTAAGCTATTGGTTTAGTGGGATATGCGTCTGGTGATAGGTGAGCGCCGTAAGTTATGAAGCTAATAATGATAGGTTTAGAGGCTGGCAGCTTATTAAGCGATGAAGCGGGTTGCGCCGCAGCCCTCGCTGCGGCGCCTAAGATCAGTTCAATTTGGCCTTGGCGAAATCGCTGCCGTTCACGTCCACCACATAGCCGCTCAGGTTGCTGCGGGTGGCGTAGAACACTTTGCCGGTGGCCAGCGGCAGCCACGGCGCCTGTTTGGCGAAGATCACCTGCGCCTGTTGATACAGCTTGGCGCGCGCCTGCGGCTGGTTCTCCTGGATCGCCTGCTGGATCAGCCGGTCATAATCCTTATCGCACCAGCGTGCCACGTTGGCGCCGCTCTGCACGCCGGCGCAGCCGAGCAGGGTGGCGAAGTTGTCCGGATCGCCATTGTCCGACACCCAGCCGTACAGCGCGCTCTGTTGCTCGCCTTTGCGCAGCCCGGCCAGATACTGCCCCCACTCCCAGGTGACGATCTTGGCCTTCACGCCCACCTTCGCCCAGTCGCTCTGGATCATCTCGGCGATGCGCTTGGAGTTCGGGTTGTAAGGGCGCTGTACCGGCATCGACCAGATGTCGGTTTCAAAGCCCTGTTCCAGCCCGGCCTGCTTCAGCAGCTCGCGCGCCTTCTGCGGATCGTAGGCGTACTCCGGCAGTTTGTCGTTGTAGCCCAGCATGCCCGGCGGCAGCAGTGAATTGGCCGGCGTGCCGCTGTCTTTGAACACCGCGGCGACGATCGCTTTCTTGTCCACCGCGTAGCTCAACGCTTGGCGCACCAGCAGGTTGTCGAACGGTTTTTTCTGGGTGTTGAACGCCAGATAGCCGACGTTCAGCCCGGTAATGTCGTGCAGCTGCAGGTTGCCGTCGGCCTTGATGGCGGCGAACTGTTCCGGCAGCGGCGCGGGGATGATCTGGCATTCGTTGGTTTTCAGCTTGGCCAGCCGGGTTTGCGGATCCGGCGTGATGGAGAAGATGAGGTGCTTGCTGGCCACTTCGCCCTGCCAGTAGTGCGGGTTGGCGATGTAGCGGATCAGCGAATCCTGCTTGTACTGCTGCAGCGCAAACGGCCCGGTGCCGATCGGCCAGTTGTCGACGTATTCCGGCGTGCCCTTTTTCAGCATGGCGTCGGCGTATTCGGCGGACAGGATCGAGGCGAAATCCATCGCCCAGTCAGCGACGAAGGCGGCGTTGGGCTGGCTCAGCGTGAAGCGCACGTGATGCTCGTCCACCGCTTCCACCTTGGTGATCAGCTTATCCAGGCCCATGTCGGTGAAGTATTCATAGTTGCCGCCGGAGACCTTGTGATAAGGGTTAGCGGGATCCTTCTGCCGCATCACGGTGAACACCACGTCTTCGGCGTTGAAGTCGCGTGTCGGGGTGAAGTATTTGTTGCTGTTGAATTTCACGCCCTGGCGCAGGGTAAAGGTATAGGTCTTGCCGTCCGGGCTGACGCTCCACTCGGTGGCCAGCGACGGGGCCGGGGTTTTATCGCTTTCACGCAGCGTCACCAAGCGGTTGTACAGCACCTGCGAGGTGGCGATAAAGGTCGGCCCGGAGCTGGAGAGCTGCGGGTTGAACGATTCCGGCGAGGCGACGGTGCAGTACACCAGCGCATCGGAAGCGGCCAGCGCGCCGCCCGCCGACAGCAGGCCGCAGCCGGCCAGCACCAATCCGGCGATAGGGTGTTTTAAAAACGTCAAGGCAAGATCCTCAGGTGGAGTGGGCCGTTACCGGCGAATTGATCTAACTATAGATAACGGATGGCGAGACGGGGAACAAGCGTCTCACCTGCGCATTCTGTGCGCCCCGCGTTGCCTGCCGCCGCAGCGCAGATCTACACTGCGGGACAATCAGTCACTCGCAAGGATTTCCCGATGAGCCACTTTCGTCCTGTCGCCCTCGAACACGCCAGCCGCCTGCTGAACCACGGCCCGACGGTATTGATCACCAGCCGCAGCCACGACGGCGCCAAACGCAACGTGATGGCCGCCGCCTGGTCGATGCCGGTGGAGTTCAGCCCGCCGCGCATCGCCATTGTGGTGGACAAAGGGGCGCACAGCCGGCAAATGATCGAGGAGAGCGGCGCATTCGGCATTTGCGTGCCGGCGGCCATGTTCATCGACGCCACCTACGCGGTTGGCAGCGTGTCCGGGCTGGATGAAGACAAGTTTGCCCGCTTTCACATCGCCGCAGCGCCGAGCGCCACGCTGCAGGTGCCGCTGATCGAACAGGGTTGCGTGGCGTGGCTGGAGTGCCGCTTATTGCCGGAAAGCGGCGCACAGGAAAAATACGACACCTGCTTCGGCGAGGTGTTGAGCGCGGCAGCGGACGAGCGGGTGTTCCAGCAAGGGCGCTGGAACTTCACCGCCGCCAATGCGGATCTGCACACCATTCATCATCTGGGGGCCGGCAACTTCGTGCGCAGCGGCGAGACGCTGCGGGCCAAACCGCTTTAATCGGTCTCGCGCCCGCGGTCGGCATCATAGCGCTCGCGGGCGGCGTCCAGCTCGGGGAAATGGTATTCCGCCCATCGGTCCAGCGCCGCCAGCGTCTCGACCAGCGAGCAGGCGACGGCGCTGAGCCGGTATTCCACATGCGCCTGATTCTTTTCACTTAAATCTAGCCGTTCGAGCAGCCCGTTGCGTTCCAGCTGGCGCAGCGTTTGCGTCAGCACCTTCTGCGAAATGCCGTCGATGCGGCGCAGCAGCTCGCCGTTGCGCATCGGGCGCTGCGCCAGCGCAGGCAGGATCAGCATCACCCACTTGCCGGAAATCAGCGTCAGCGCATCGCGTGCGGAACACTTGCTCGAATAGACGTCGCCGGGATAAGCCATTGGGGGTTACCTTCAGGTGCGTAATTGCCAAGGGGACGATAAAGCCACAGCATAACAGCACCACCTTACAACGGGAGACACAGGATGAACGTGCTGATTGTGCTGGCTCACCCCGAGCCGCATTCTTTCAATGCCCATTTGGCCGAACAGGCGCGGCAGGCCTGGCTGGCGCAGGGGCATCAGGTGAAAACGGTCGATCTGTATCAGGAGGGGTTTGATCCGCGCGAGGGCGCCGGCCATTACCCCAGCAGAAAGCAGGTGGACCGGTTCGATGCGATGCAGGAGCAGCGCCATCACTGGACGATCCAGGCGCTGCCGGCGGAGATCCGGCGGCATATCGAGCTGTTGCGCTGGGCGGATACGCTGGTGCTGCAGTTCCCTTTCTGGTGGTTCGGCGCGCCGGCCATCATCAAGGGCTGGATGGATCGGGTGTTCGTTTACGGCGGGATCTACGACAGCCGCCACCGCCATGAGAACGGCGTGATGTGCGGTAAGCGGGCGCTGCTGACCGTGACCGCCGGCGCTTCCGCACAGGCCTGCGCGCCGAACGGGCGCGACGGCGATATGCGGCTGATGCTGTGGCCAATCATGCATGCGCTGCACTATATCGGCTTTAGCGTGCTGGAGCCGTTCCTGGTCTATGGCGTGCGCGGCGGGTTGGCGGGCGAAGCTCTGCAGGCGCAAAATGCCGCTTTGGCACAGGTGACACAGACGTACCGGGACGGTTTGAACGCGTTTTCCACCTGGCCGGCGGTGCCGTTCAATCGCAATGAAGATTTTGACGCCGATCTGGCGTTGAAGCCCGGCGCGCCGGTCTACAGTCCGTTCGTGCGGCACCGCGATCCGGATTAGAACCCGGCCTTCAGCAGTTCCTCGCGCAAATCGTCGATAATCGCCGGTTCGATGTCGGGGAACTGTTGCTGAATATCGGCGATGGCTTCGGCCACGCTGGGGCCGGCGAAAGTGCCGGAGAAGGGCAGCAGCGGCAGATTGGCGTCGCTGTCCGGCAGTTCGCCGCGGATGGTGCCGGTGATCATGCCCGCTTTTTTTTCCGCCGTGAGGTCGTACTCCCCCACGTTTTTGTCGATCGGTTTCATTGGCCGCCTCGCTGTCGGTGAGTGTTTACCCTGTTCTGTTAAAGCATAGTGTTTCAGGCAATGAATACCAATCAGTGTATATAATATTAATATAAAACAATGTGATGCGTTTTTTGTCGTTTGACGTTTGCCGGGTGGCGGCGCTATGCTCGTGGCGCTAAAGGAACCTTCCTCACTGACAGGGACAGACGACATGAAAAGACTGAAAAGCGCGGCGTTGTTGTTGCCGCTGTTGGCGCTCAGCGCCTGCACCCATCACCTCAGCAGTGCCGAGCAGCATGCCAAACACTACGTTTATCAAACTCGCGACGATTTTGATCCGCAATTCCGCACCGATGTGAACGGCAGTATTAAGAACGCCGTGCCGATGTTCGAACAGTTCTACCAGCTGGGGAAAAAGGATCGCGCGGCAGGCGTGGCGCGCAGCGAGGCGCAGAAAAAGGCCGATTACCTGGCCAGCGCGGAGTTCCAGCAGAACATGGAACACAAAACCATTTTCATTAATCGCGCCTACAGCAGCGCCGACAATCCTAAGCGCCGCCAGGTGCTCTCACAGGAAGCGGTAGGTGCGTACTGGGACGGTTACGAAGGTCGCTGAACATAATCCCTCACAAATAGAAGGTAATAAAAACTGGTCTTCTGGCGGTTATTTGATTATAAAAACCGCCGCTAAGGACGATGTTCATAGATGAAACCAGGAGTGTTTATGTTGGCAAAAGTTAAGCGTTCGTTCGCCGCCGCCGTCGTATTGATGTTGGCGCTGCCTGCGGTTCAGGCCGCGGATTACCGTGCGGGCGAGCAATACACCCGGCTGGATAAGCCGGTGGCCGCCGCGCCGGCGGTGGTGGAGTTCTTCTCCTTCTACTGCGGCCCTTGCTATCAGTTCGCCGATACCTATCGCGTAGGCAGCACCGTGGCGCAGGCGCTGCCCGCCGGTGAGAAAGTCACCAAATATCACGTCAGCCTGATGGGCAAACTGGGCAATGAGCTGACCGAAGCCTGGGCGGTGGCGACGGTGCTGGGCGTGGAAGACAAGATTGAAGGGGCGATGTTCGACGCGGTGCAGAAACAGCGCGCCGTCAACGGCGCCGACGATATTCAGCGGGTGTTTACGGCGGCCGGCATCGATGCCGCTACCTATGAAAACGCGCGCCACAGCCTGCTGGTCAAAGGATTGATCGCCAAGCAGAACGAAGCGGTGAAAGCATTCGAGGTGCGCGGCACCCCGTCGTTCTACGTGGCCGGCAAATACAAGATAGACAATGCCGGCATGGCCAGCACCAGCGTTGAAGGCTACGCCAAAGAGTACGCGGCGGTGGTGCGTTACCTGTTGGACAAACAGCCGTAAACCGGGCCGTCAGGGCCCGGTGCTAGCCGCCGGGTCTATTTCGCCGCGGGTAAATCCAGCGCCTGGCGCAGCTCGTCGCGTGCTTGCCGGTACTGCTGCTGGAAATCCTGCTGCTGTGAAAGCTGCTGGCTGATCACACTGCCGGCGATGCGGCCCATCTCGATATCGGAAGGGTAGTGGATCCCCGCCACCACCCGGTTGTCGCCGTATTGCCAGGCGCGCGTCATGATGGCGGCACGCTTCTCCGGCACCATATTGGCCAGGGTGATGCCCATCAGCGTGCCCAGCGTGGTGTGGCCGGAAGGCCAGGAGCCGGAGCTGGAGCGCTTGACGATCGGCTCGATGCGGCTGTCCAGCATATGCGGGCGCGGGCGCTTCCAGAAATCTTTCGCCGGATCGACCACCGCCGCTTCGGTTGCGACGATGCGATCGAAGAAGGCGCTCACGGCCGGCAACGCTTCGGCGTTGAACTTCGGCCCCATCACGTTGCTGTATACCCAGACGTTCTCTTCCGCATCCGCCTTAGCCTGGCTGGCCATTTCCGGCGTGCGTTTCTGCTGCATGTCGAGCACTTCCCGCAGTTCGCGCTGGGTCTGCGCCGAGTCGTTGGCCGGCGGCGGCGGCAGGATGTGGGTCAGATCCACCTGCTGCGCGGTGGTGAACGGTTGGGCTTCCTCTGCCGCCTGCGCATGGAACGCGGCCAGGGCGCTGGTGGTAAACAAACACAGCGCTAAAATGGATTTCTGCAACGATTTCATCGGGTCATGTCCAGGGAGTCAACGTGAAGGGGGAACAGCCTGTATTTTTGGCGAGGCCTGTGACGATGAGATGACGGTTTCGTGGCGGATTGATGACGGGCGCCCGATGATCTGTGATCGCGGCGCCAAATCCCCCGCTCGCCATTGATTGTGTGTTAACGGATTGTTATGGTGTTTTTCTGTTCAACGGCGCAGCACCGCTGCTGTTTGAAGGGAGAGATCATGACGGCATTGGCAACGCTCCGGGACGTCGGCTTCGAAGAGTGGCTGGGGAAAATCAACACCGCCTGCGGCCGATTCTGCGCGAAAACGTTGGGGCCCGGCTTCAGCGGGGCGATGCAGGAGTTTCGCGCCCATGCCCTGCGCCTGAGCGTGGTCGATGTGTCCCAGGCTCGGCTGTACCGCACGCCGCGTGAAATTGCCCGCAGCGACGGTGCGCACTTTTTCACCGTCATCCAGCTGCGCGGCAGCGCATTGATGGAGCAGGGCGATCGCCAAACGGTGCTCTCTCCCGGCGACATGACGCTGATCGATGCCTCACAGCCCAGCAGTTTCACTTTCCAGCGCGATTCGCGCCAAATCTCCCTGTTATTGCCGCGCGGCTGCTTGCCGCTGCCGCCGCCTTGCGCTCAGCATCTGGGAGCCGAGCTCAGCGCGGTGCGCCTCAGCCGCCAGCTGGTGCTGAGCAGCATGCAGGATCCTCAGCTTGCCGCGGCGGAAAGCGAGGCGGTGCTGAATGCGCTGGCGGCGCTGCTGCGCCCGGCTCTGGCGCTCGAGCAGGCGCGGCCGGAGGGGCAGCAACCGGTCTTTGACAAGGCGCTGGCATTGATCGACAGGCATATTCAGTCGGCGCAGCTGCGCCCTGAGTGGGTGGCGGCCGAGTTGGGGGTGTCGTTACGCAGTCTGTATCGGGTGTTCGCCCGTCAGGGGCTGGTGGTGGCGCAGTACATCAGGAACCGCAGGCTGGATCTGTGCGCGCAGGCGCTGCGCAGCGCCGCCGGGCAGGAAAAACTGGCCGGCGTCGGCCTCGACTGGGGTTTCACCGATCACAGCCATTTCTCGACCGCTTTCAAGCAGCGTTTCGGCATGTCGCCGAGCGAATACCGTCGTCAGTATCAGTAAATCAGGGCGCGGGCCAGGCCCGCGCCGCTTCACTCAATAGCGGATGCAGACCGATTTCGATTCGGTGTAGGCATCCAGCCAATCCGGGCCGAAATCACGGCCGCTGCCCGACTGTTTGAACCCGCCGAACGGCATGTTCGGGTCGATCAGCGTATGGGTGTTGACCCACACGGTGCCGGCCTGAATGCGCGGCGTCAGCGCCATCGCCTGTTGCAGGCTGGTGGTCCACAGGCTGGCGGTCAGCCCGAAGTCGGTGTCGTTGGCTTTGCTCAAGGCCTCTTCGGCGCTCGCCACCCGAATCAGGTTGACCACCGGGCCGAACACTTCCTCGCGCGTCAGGTTCAGCCGATCGTCCGGGTTGATCACCAGGGTCGGCGGAATGTAGAAGCCGTTGGCGTCCGGCCCGGCCGCGCCGCCGATAAGCTCAGCGTTTTTCGCCCGGGCGTCGTCCAGGTAGGCCGCCACCTTGTTGCGGTGCGCGAGCGACACCAGCGGGTTGATTTGCGCGCCGGTATCCATCCCCGGCCCGACCGACAGCGATTTCACCGCCTGTTCGAATCCGGCCACCAACCGATCATAAATCGGCGCTTCAATATAAATTCGCGAGCTGGCGGCGCATACCTGCCCCTGATTGAGGAAGCTGCCAAGCATCAGGCCTTCGATCACCTGCTGCGGATCGGCATCTTTCAGCACGATGGCCGGGTTTTTGCCGCCCAGCTCCAGCGTCACGCGGGTCAGGCGATCCGCCGCCGAGCGCGCGATGCTTTTGCCCACCGGGGTGGAGCCGGTAAAGCTGACTTTGGCGATCAGTGGATGTTCGGTCAGCGCTTTGCCGCACACGGTGCCGCGGCCGGTGACCACGTTGAACACGCCCGGCGGCACGCCGGCTTCGCTCGCCAGCTCGGCGATGCGCAGCAGGGTGAGCGGGGTGGTTTCCGACGGCTTGATGACGATGGAGCAGCCCGCGGCCAGCGCCGGCATCACTTTCCACATGCCGATCATCAGCGGGAAGTTCCAGGGCACGATGCCGGCGACCACGCCGATCGGCTCTTTACGGGTATAAACCTGATATTTGGCGCCCGGCGGCATCGGAATAGAGACGTCCAGCGTTTGACCGGTGATTTTTGTCGCCAGCCCGGCGGTGTAACGCATCCAGTTCAGGGTGCTGCCGACTTCGAAAGCGCGGGCGATGTTGATGGATTTGCCCTGCTCCAGGGTTTCCAACTGCGCCAGCTCCTCGGCGTGCTGCTCCACCAGATCGGCGAAGCGCAGCAGGATACGCTCGCGCTCGACCGGCAGACGCTGCGCCCAGACGCCTTCGCTGAAGGCTTTGTGGGCGGACTGCACCGCCAGTGCGACGTCGTGTTCATTGGCGTCGGCGGTGGTGGCGATCTGCTGCCCATTGGCGGGGTTATACACCGCCAGGCGGCCTTCCGCGGCGGACGCGCGCCACTGGCCGTCGATATACAGCCCATGCTGACGATCGAGAAAACGCGATACGCTATCCAGCACGGCTACGGTATTGTCAGACATACATCCTCCGATCAGGCTCATCAGGTTATCGTTAACCCTGCAAGTCTAGATCAGCGGGAAAGCGGCGGCTTTGGTCTGCCTGACATTCGGTTTGTCCTGCGTGTCATTTTGCCGTGACGGAAGGGTAAACCGAGGCCGGCGGGCGCCGGCCGGGAGGGATCACGAGCTCAGGGTCGCCAGACGGGTGGCGAAACCAAGGAACAGCAGGCCGATCAGGCCGTTGCCGAGCTTCGCCAGGCCTTTCTTGTGATTGAAGAAATGCGCCAGCATCGCGCCGGAGAAGATCAGCGTGCTCATGTAGATAAAGCTGACGGCTTCGAGGATCAGCGCCAAAATGGTGAACGACAGCCCGGTGTGCGCATAGTTGAAATCGATGAACTGCACGAAGAACGACACGTAAAACAGGATCGCCTTCGGGTTGGTCAGGCTCAGCGTCAGCGATTTTCGCAGAATGCTGTGGCCGCCCTCAATCTGCTGCTGTTGCGCCTGCGCCTTCTGCACGAAGGTGGCGTAGAGGATTTTTGCGCCGAGGAACAGCAGGTAAATTGCGCCGAGAAAACGCACCAGGGTAAACAGGAACGGCGTGGTGCGGATCAGCGACGCCACGCCGATATAGGCGCAGAAGATCAGGATCGCATCGCCGATAAACACGCCCAGCGCGGCGGTATAGCCGGCGCGCACGCCGCGCGATATGCCGGTTTTCAGCACGTACAGCGTATTCGGCCCCGGCAGAATGATGATGAAGACCACCCCGGCCAAATAGGTCCATAAATTCAGGACGCCAAAACTCTCTAACACAATAACCTCTCCATGCGCGCAACTAACAGGCAAAAACACTGGCCACGCCCGTGGCCGGCCGCGATCCTAACGCCGTGCAACCAGGTTGGCAACGTAATAAACTTCATGTTGTTGGTTAAAAATTGTCGAAACATTGTTGAAAACGTCGGCGTCGAATTAAAAAGCAAGAGTCGGCGTGTTTCGCCAACGGCCCGTCACTATGCTGGTTAACATCGAAACCGCAGTGAGGAACGTATGATGAAAAACGTAATCGACAGCGCCGATCCGCGCTGGCTGGCGATCGTCAGCCGCGACAAGCACGCCGACGGCCGCTTTATCTACGCGGTGAAAACCACCGGCGTGTATTGCTCGCCTTCTTGCCCGTCACGTCAGCCGAATCGGCAAAACGTGGAGCTGTTCGACGATGCCGAACAGGCGGAAGCGGCGGGTTATCGGCCCTGCAAACGCTGCCGCCAGGGGCTGACGCCGTTGACGGAACAGCATGCGCGGCAGATAGCCGAGGCCTGCCGCTATATCGAACGGGCGGAGAAAGCGCCGTCGCTGCAGACGCTGGCGCGCCACGTTGGGTTGAGCCAATACCATTTCCACCGGCTGTTCAAAGCGATCACCGGCCTGACGCCGAAAGGCTACGCCGACGCGCAGCGCAGCCAACGCTTGCGCACCGGCCTTACGCAGCAGGAAACGGTGACCGACGCGATCTTCGACGCCGGCTATGGCGCCAACGGCCGCTTCTACCAACAAGCCAACGCCGCGCTGGGCATGACGCCGAAGGCCTACCGAGCCGGCGGCAAAGGCATGCGCATTCATTTCGCCGTCGGGCGCTGTTCGCTGGGCGAGATCCTGGCGGCGCAGAGCGAGGTGGGCATCTGCGCCATTCTGCTGGGGGACGATGCGCAGCAGCTGGTGCAGGATCTGCAGGACAAATTCCCCAACGCCGAGCTGATCGGCGGCGACGCGCAGTATGAAGCGCTGATGGCGCAGGTGGTGGGCCTGATTGAAGCGCCGGAGAACGGGTTGGCGCTGCCGCTGGATATTCGCGGCACCGCGTTTCAACAGCGGGTCTGGCGGGCGCTGCAGGCGATACCGGTCGGCGAAACCGTCAGCTATGCCGATATCGCTCGGCGCATCGGGGCGCCCAAAGCGGTGCGCGCGGTGGCCGGTGCCTGCGCCGCCAACGTGCTGGCGGTGGCGATCCCCTGTCACCGGGTGGTGCGCAACGACGGCGCCTTGTCCGGCTATCGCTGGGGCGTCGAGCGCAAGAAAGCCTTGCTGGAAAAAGAGGCGCAGCGATGAGCGGCGCGCTGGCGGCGCGGCTGGCCGAATTGGACTGGGCGGCCATCGAGCGCGAACTCGATGCGCAGGGTTGCGCGCGGTTGCCCAGCGTGCTCAGCCAAGAGCTGTGCCGCGAGCTGGCGGCGCTCTACCCGCAGGATGCGCACTTCCGCAGCCGCGTCGTGATGGAGAAGCACGGTTTTGGCCGCGGCGAGTACCGCTATTTCACCTATCCGCTGCAGTCGCCGGTGGCCGAAGCGCGCAGCCTGATGTATGCGCGGCTGGCGCCGGTGGCCAACCGTTGGAACGCCTTATTGGGCCTGGTGGTGCGTTATCCCGCCGACCATGAGGTTTACCTGGCCGAATGCCACCGGGCCGGCCAACGGCGGCCGACGCCGCTGCTGTTGCGTTACGAAGCGGGAGATTACAACTGCCTGCATCAGGATCTGTACGGCGAGCGGGTGTTTCCGCTGCAGGTGGCATTTTTGCTCTCCGTCCCCGAGCGGGATTTCACCGGCGGCGAATTCGTGCTGACCGAACAGCGGCCGCGGATGCAGAGCCGGCCGGAGGTGGTGCCGCTGCAGCAGGGCGACGCCGTGGTGTTCGCCGTGCATCATCGGCCGGTGGCGGGAGTGAAAGGCTACTATCGGGTCAATCTGCGCCACGGCGTCAGCCGGATACGCGCCGGCCAACGCCACACGCTGGGGGTGATCTTTCACGACGCGCTATAGCTTGCGCGCTAGCAGGGTGGCGAAGCGCAGCGAGATGCGGTTGCCGTTGGCGTCGGTCTTGTGCAGTTGGCCGACGTCCTCGTTGTATTTGAGGATCTCCCAGTCGCGATAATAATGCTTCAGCTCACCCGGGCTGAAGGTGAACGGGAACGGCAGTGGGCAGGGATAATCCTCGGTATCCATCGCCGCCACGATCAGGTTATGGCCGCCGCGCACGGTGCTGTCCTGCATGTTTTGCACGATAGGCGGGATTTGCTGCCGCTCGAGGAACATCATCACCACGGTGGACAGGATGAAGTCGTAGTCACCGCTGAAGCGGTGGGTATTGAGATCCTGCACCCCGGCATTCAGGCGGGTCAGCTGCTCGGCGTCGACGATCTGATTGAGGCGGGCTATCGACGGCGCGTGCTTGTCCCAGGCGGTGACGTCGAAACCTTTCAGATTGAGATAGAGCGAATTGCGCCCGCCGCCGCAGCCCAGATCCAGCGCCTTGCCCGGCGCGATGCGCGCCGCCGCTTCGATCACTTCGGAGTGGGTGCGCGTCAGTTCGTATTTCTTGTGGTAGTAATCTTCCGGCGTGCAGTAAAACGCCAGCCGGCAGGTCATGTCGTCCGAAAAGGAAACGATGCGATGCCACTGCTGCGGTGCGATAAACGGCGGCTGGCTTTCGGGGCTGAACTGCCAGGTCTCGGTGGTGGCGCCGTCTTCGGTCATCATGGCGAACGTCAGGTTGCCGCTCAGTACGGTGAGCTTCGCCCAGGTGCCGCTCTGGGTGTTGTGGCGCTGGCGGAAGGCCGCCGGCAGCGTGTCGCTGTTCCATTCTGGCAGGGTTTTATAGCAAAGCAGCTGCTGCTCCATAGGGGGCTCCTTTGGCTGGGCAAGCAAAGTGATTTATATGATGTATGTAAAATACATCTTTATGCGTCATTTGAAAATCCCGAGCTTCGCAAACCTATTGCTACAAACGGCGGCGCATACGGGTGGTGACAGCATCGAAACCTAACTAGGAATACAGGCGCGCGGCCGTCGGATTATCGTTGAACACCGTCAGTTCGGCATATTCCGCCCCCTGTGCTCTCGCCGCGTCCAGCACCGCATTTAGTACCCGCTCGCCATAGCCTTTGCCACGCCAGGCGTGTGTCACTTCAAAATCATAGATAAACAGCTGCTTACCGAAGGTTCGTTGCTCAATGGCGTACCAGACGGTGGCGATGCTGTCCTCGACATTCGGCAGCCTCGCGCATACCAACCGTTGGCCGGGCATCGCCAGCCCTCGTTTGAAATTGGCTTCGGCCTCGATCAACGCGTGTTCCTGGCTGAGCTGAAACGAACGCGCCAAATCGTCTGCGTAAGCCTTTACCCCGTATTTACGGTAGTGATCCAGTTCCTGCGCCGTCATTTCTTTGAGTTCGATCATTTTGTTCTCCCTGCGTTGTTGGGTATTTCCCGGCCCACCTGTGCGGCGGAACGGGTATATTTATACTGGATTGTGCGCGGCGGCTGGGCTAATTTCAGTGCTGTTCATGTCATCACGTTCAGGGAAAAGATGCCGATACTTCGTTTATTCCACCCGATGCCCTTCCGTTTGCTAAGCCTGGCCGCGCTGCTGGCGCTGGCGGGCTGTACCAGCAAAACCACCACCACGGCACCGGCGGCGCGCCCCGCCGACGTCAAAGCCCGGCTGATGATGCTGATCCCGGCCAACGCCGGCGATCGGCAGGGCTGGGCTACCGATATTACCGCCGCCTTCGCCGCGCAGGGCATCGAGCCTAGCGATGAGAACCTGTGTTCGGTGCTGGCGGTGACCGAACAGGAGTCGACGTTCCAGGCTAACCCGCAGGTGCCGGGGCTGCCGAAGATCGCTTGGAAGGAGATCGACCGCCGCGCCGATCAGATGCACATCCCGAACTTTTTGGTGCACACCGCATTGAAGATTTCGTCGTCGAACGGCCAGAGCTACAGCGAGCGGCTGGATAAGGTGCGCACCGAGAAGGATCTGAGCGATATCTTCGATGACATGATCGACCGCGTGCCGATGGGGCAGAAGCTGTTCGGCCATTTAAATCCGGTACATACCGGCGGCCCGATGCAGGTGAGCATCGCCTTCGCCGAGGTGCACGCCAAAGGGTACCCTTATCCGGTCGACGGCTCGATTCGCCGCGAAGTTTTCAGCCGGCGCGGCGGTATGTACTTCGGCATTATGCATTTGCTGGGGTACCCGGCCGATTACAGCCGGCCGATTTACCGCTTCGCCGACTTCAACGCCGGCTGGTACGCCAGCCGCAACGCGGCGTTCCAAAACGCGGTCAGCCGGGCGAGCGCCATTCCGCTGGCGCTGGACGGCGATCTGATCGACTTTGGCAGCGACAAGCCCGGTTCGACCGAGCTGGCGGTGCGCACGCTCGGCAAGCGCCTGAACATGAGCGACAGCGCCATTCGCCGGGCGCTGGAGAAAGGCGACACGGCCGGCTTTGCCGACACCGAGCTGTATAAGAAGGTCTATGCGCTGGCGGGCGGCAAGCTGCCGCGCGAGATGCTGCCGGGTATCCAGCTGGAGAGCCCGAAAATCACCCGCAAGCTGACCACCGCCTGGTTCGCCAAGCGGGTGGACGAACGCCGCCAGCGCTGCATGGCGCGCGCCGGCGGGTAACGGCATAAAAAAACGCCGCCGGTTTCCTGAACCACCGGCGGCGCGATCGCGCATCAGGCGCTGCGACGCGGGTTGGTCAGGCCAAAGTTAAAGCTGTTGCAGCGGTTACAGAACTCTTTCATCACCGGTGGCGTGTCCATCATCGGCACTTTCACCTCGATAAACGCCAGCCGATCCTGCCGCGAGGCGTGTTCCAGGGCCATTTCCAGCTGTTGCGTGGTTTCCACCGCCACGCTGAACGGCTGCGCCTGGGTATTCAATACCGCCGGCAGTTTGGCGTAGTCCCACGGGCTGATGTCGTTGTAAGACGAGTTTTCGCCGAGGATATAGCGTTCAATGGTGTAGCCGTCGTTGTTGATCAGGAAGATGATCGGCTTTTGCTCGCAGCGCAGCAGGGTAGACACTTCCTGCGCGGTGAGCTGGAAGGAGCCGTCGCCGATGAACAGCAGGTGGCGGCGCTCCGGCGCCGCCATCAGGGTGCCGAGCAGCGCCGGCAGGGTATAACCGATCGAGCCCCAAATCGGTTGGTTGACCACCTTGACGCCCCCTGGCATGCGCATGCCGCCGATGGCCGCGCCTGAGGTGCCGTTTTCCACCACTACCACGTCATCCGCCTGGATGAAGCGTTGGATGCGTCGCCACAGATAGGCCTGGTCGATAGGCGCGTCGCTCGGCGTCGCCAGCTTCTCACGGGGATCGGCCAGCGGTGATAAACACTGCGCCGGCGCGTCTTCGCTCAGATCCAGCAGTGCCTGCAGCAGATCCGCCGTCGCTACCGCTGGGTAGGAGGTGTTGTCCAGTTTCATCGAAAACGGCTGAATATCCACCTGAGCGGCGGCGGGAATTTGCTGCGAGAAATAGCCGGTGGTGGAGTCTACCAGACGTACGCCGAAGCTCAGCACGCAGTCCGAGTGGGCCATGTGTTCATACAGTTCGGGGCGCGACAGATTGCCGCTGTAGCCGCCCATCCAACCGGCGGTGTTTTCCGGGATAATACATTTGGCGGTGGGCATATTGGTCAGCGGAATGGCGAAGCGGTGAGCGACCGCGATGACCAACTGCTGCAACTGGTAGCGATCCACCATTTGATCGACCAACATGATTGGGCGCTGTGCGCGTTTGATTTTGGTTAACAGCGCCATCGCCGCTAATTGCACATTGTATTTATCGCTGGCCGGTAATTGCGGTGCCGTCGCCGCCGCGGCGATTTCAATTTCCACATCGCAAATATCCGACGGCAGCTGTAAATACACCGGTTTCTTCTCTATCCAGGCGCGGGAAATAACGCGTGGTATTTCTTGTGCGGCATTTTCCGGCGTGATCAGAGCCTGAGCGACGGTGAATTGTTTAAAGCAGTTCATGACGTTGTCGAAATTCCCATCGCCCAGGGTATGGTGCAAGAGCTGATGATTCTTCATCGCATGCAGCGGCGGCGTGCCGGCGATGCAGATAACCGGCGAAGATTCGGCATAGGCCCCGGCGATGCCGGACAGCGCGGCCAGATCGCCGACGCCGTAGGTGACGATCAGCGCGCCGGCGCCTTTCATGCGGGCGTAACCGTCGGCGGCGTAGGAGGCGTTCAATTCATTGCAGTTGCCGACAAACGCCAGCCGCTCGTCGTTTTCCAGCAGCTCCAGCAGGCTGAGGTTATAGTCGCCGGGCACGCCATAAATACGATCGACGTTCAGGGCGTGAAGCTGTTGCAGAATGAATGACCCGATAGTTATTTTCATTGATTGCTCCGGATTATTTATCTTTATTTTGTCAGGCGAAAATCAGCAAAAATAAATTGCTGGCGATGTTGTGTCGTTAGCATTAACAGTTATTTAAAGTCTCAGCTTGTTCAAGATAAGGGGGGCGGCCGGTGAATAGGCGGTTTGTATTCGGCGCTTTACGCGATTGAGTAATACATAAAAAGTAGGGGTATTGGATATTGGAAAGAGACGGTATTTTTCATTGTCGGTATATCGCTAGAGAAGCGGCGGCGCATTGGCATTTATCGTGATGTAGGGTGAGTCATCCGGTACTTTTGACGCCGCGTTAAATCCCATCGGGTGGCGTAACGCTTTTTGCCTGGGAAAGAAAAGCAGAACCTGGCGTAAAGGGGGATTTTGGTGATCCGCCGCACGCTTATTTCATGAAACCACCTTGTAACCAATCAAAAACAAAAAATTAACAACGATCGTTTTTTGTCCGCCTTTTTCCGTCAGCTTTGCTTTACGGGCACTGTAGTGCGCGCCACGTCGGGCCGGCGCTAAAATGTGCCGTCACGGGCATTAATATAACGTGGTGGCCATCACATTCCGTAGGAAGTGATACGTAAACTTTTCTCTACGTGCGCGCAGATGACGTATACCTACCAGAGGGGATGATGTCCAAGCGGTACTGGTCTGTGGGGGGAACTGCGATGAAAAGCTATCGACATATTCTGGTACTGATTCATGATGAGCGTGACGGGCTGCCGTTGCTGCGTCAAACGGTGGCGATGGTGCGCGGGCTGCCGATCGCCCTCACCGTCGGCCACCTTAACGCCGACTACGCCGAGCTGGAGTACGGCAGCGATGCGCTGGTCAAAGATCGCCAGGCGCAGGAGGTGATCGCCGCCAAGGCGATGCTGAGCCGGCTGGTGAGCGCCGTCGAGGCGCCGGTTGCGGTCAAGGAAATCGTCACCATCCGGCGCTTTAAGGACGTGAGCGATTTCATTCATCAGGCTGGCATCGATCTGGTGGTGGTCGGGCACCAAAACCGCCTGTTCGGCCTCTATTCCTCATATTCTCTGGAATTTGTGAACCGCCTCGATGTCGATGTATTGGTCAAGCACCTGGCCCGCGAGTAGCGAACGACAAAGCGGACTTTTCCCACGGTTTTGCCCTCCTAAAGGCGATAGCATAGGGGAAACCGGTGCAACCTGTTAAAAATTATTGGGAATATTCCGGTGCTAAACTTAACCAAAGCACAACGGGCGTTGGATAAATTAGATACAGCTTGATCTTGCCTGGGCTATCGGTAAGAATCTGCGGCCGTATTTTTACAGGAGCTTTACGATGTTTCTCAAACGGACTCTTTTGGCATGTTCTCTGGCGTTGATATTTCCTGCACTGCCTTCTTACGCTGAGGTTGGTACAGAAAGTGGCAATACCGCACAGGCTGAAAAACCGGGTCTATGGCAGCGTTTTACCGATAACGTGGCGGAGACCTGGAACAACTCGCCTAACCACGATCTCTATATCCCGGCCATCACCTGGCACAACCGTTGGACTTACGATGATGAACATATCGATAAGTACAACGAGCGCCCGTGGGGCGCCGGTTACGGCATCTCCCGCTACGACAGCGACGGTGACTGGCACGGCATCTACATCATGGCGTTCAAGGACTCCTTCAACAAATGGGAGCCGATCGGTGGTTACGCCTACGAGAAGATCTGGCGCCCGCTGGATGACAAGGATTTCCGCCTGGGGCTGGGCTTCACCGCCAGCGTCACCGCGCGCGACAACTGGAAATACATCCCTATTCCGGCGCCGCTGCCGCTGGCCTCTATCGGCTATCAGCGGCTGACGTTCCAGGCGACCTACATTCCCGGTACCTATAACAACGGCAACGTGTTCTTCGCCTGGCTGCGCTGGCAGTTCTAAACTTCCTGAATTCCGAAAAACGGCGCGGTGGCGAGATAAAAGGAACTTGTCGCCGTCGGCGGCGTCGGAAGGGTATCCCGGCGCGCTGCGCCGATCGCATGCCGTTATTACAGGAGTTTCACCACTATGATCACCAAACATCGTTTACTGTTGGCCTTGGCGCTGTCCGCGACCCTGGCCAGCGGCGCCACCCAGGCCGCCGGGCTGATGGATTCTCTCAGCAGCGCGGCGGGCGAACTGAGCAAGTCGGGCGGCGACAGCAGCGGCGGCATGTCGCTCTCCTCGCTGACCGGCCTGCTGAACGGCGGCGACAAGGCGCTGAGCTCCAGCAGCATGACCAATGCCGCCGGTATCCTGCAGTACTGCGTGAAAAACAACGTGCTGTCGGCTAACGGCGCCGAAGGGGTGAAAGATCAGCTGCTCAGCAAGCTGGGCATCACCAGCACCGAAAACGCCAAGAGCCAGGATTATCAGCAGGGTCTGGGCGGCTTGCTGCAGACCGGCGAAGGCAAGAGCCTGGATCTGAACAGCCTGGGCACCTCGCAGATCACCGAGAAGGTGAAGCAAAAAGCCTGCGATCTGGTGCTGAAGCAGGGCAAATCCTTTATTTCATGATGAGCGAACGGCGGAGTGCTCCGCCGTTCGTTTTTGCATAAGCTGGAAAAATGAAAAAAACGTTGATGCTTTCCCTGCTGGCAGGGATGACGATGTTGCAGGGGTGTTCCGTGAAATCCAACGAGGCGCCGCCACCGCCGCAGGTGAAACCGATCGGCATGGCGAACCCGGCCGACGTGTATTGCACCAAAATCGGCGGCAAGCTGAACGCCAAAGAGAATGCGGCAGGCCAGTATTCCACCTGTACCTTGCCGAATGGGCAGGAAATAGAAAGTTGGGAGCTGTTCCGCCGCGATCACCCGGTGAAAAAGTAATCCTCGCGGCGCCGGCTCTTTCTGCCCGGCGCCCGATCAGAATTGGCGATCGCCTATCGACTGCAGCTGCAGACTGCCGTTCTTCTGTAGCGTCAGCGGCATGCGCCAATCGCTCTGTTTATCCAGGTTGAACGGCCGGGAGCGGAACATGCAGCCGGTCTTGATGTTCTTGATTTTCATGACGTGTTCCGCGTCCGCATTGATTTTTACCTCGAAGCTGCCGGCGGGGGGAATAAAGACTTCCGCCAGCTGCTGCGGCGCCGCCGGCGTTTCCAGCTTGACCAGCACCGCGAAATTGTTGCCCTGATTATCCAGCGTCAGCCGATGCAGACCGGTCGCGGGCAGCCTCGTCGGCTGATGCAGATAACCGGCTGAGGCGGGCCACGGCTGTCCGGCATTGTCGTGCAGCGGCCCACCGCACTGTTCGCGCGCCTCGCGCAGCGGCATTTCGCGCTTTATTGCGCGGTTGTAATCGGTGGGGGCGGCGAGGCTGAGGCTGAACTCGTCACCATATTGGTGGGCGCGCAGATAGCGCTTGGCGCCGAGCACCGCGAGGGCGACCAGCATGAAGAACAAAAATATCCTCAGGCGATTTTTGAAAATCAGCCCGAACAGCTTCCCGGGGAGTTGAAACAGCCACCTTGCGATCGTCAATAACATCGTTTTCCCTTTACGCCCAAGCCGTTACGTCTGCGGTAACTTCGCTTGCCACAGTATAGCCAAAGCGTTGCCATCGGGCGGCATACGCCATGAAATTCCCGTTTTTTTACCCCAAACCTTCCTCTAGCAACAACAGCAGCAGGAAGCCGGCAAAGAACATCGCGGTGGCGAACGGTGTCTCTTTCCCGCCCTCATGCGCTTCGACCAGCAACTCCTCGGTCACCAGGTAGAGCAGGGCGATCAGGCCAAAGGCCAAAAAGGCGGTCAGCCAAAATGTGCCCAGCATGGCCACCGGCGCCCCCAGCAGGCCACCGATGGGCAGCAGCAGCGCCAGGCCGACTATCGCCGCCATGGCACGCAGCCGCCTGCCGAGAAAGTCTTTCAAATCGCCGACGATCGATAATCCGAGGAACAGCACTTCCAGCGTTAACGCCAGCGTCAACAGCAGGCCGGCTTTGGCGCCGGCCGCGAAGGCAATGCCCAGCACCAGCCCATCGATAAAGATATCGACGCCGACCGCGGCGATAAAACCGACCGGCCCCTGCGCTTTTTCACCCAGCCGCCGAACCAGCAGCATTAACAGCACCCCCGCAGCGCCGCCCAGCAACACCGCCACAGGCGACTGCTGCTTGAGATCGGGCAGGATTTCGGTGGCGGCGGCGGCGAAAACGATGCCGGCGGTAAAGTGATGGATGACGCGCATTGCGGCGTCACCGGGGCGGCGATAGAGCGCCACCGCTGCGCCGACGACGGTGGCTGCGGCGGGAAACAGCGTATAAAGCACGGCGGAGGTCATCGCGTCATAATCCCTTAATGGTGATGTCGCTTTGAGTCTAGACGAGTGCCACCGCTTAGGCGTGGCGAAAAAAGTGATTGTTCGATTATGTACGTTTGTGTACATTCATGATCACTTTAGCATCGCCGGATTGACATGATGTCCAAACTGTTACCGAATGAGCGCCATCAGGCCATTCTCGACACGCTTCGCCAACAGGGGCGGGTGCTGGCCCTGGAGATGGCGCAGCGGCTGAATACCACCGAAGCGACCATCCGCCGCGATCTGCGCCAGTTGGCGGCGCAGAACCTGTGCAAACGCATCTATGGCGGTGCGCTGGCGCCGACCCCGGCCGAAGGCCCCATGACGGCGCGCATTGCCCTCAGCGGCGATGAGAAGCTGGCGTTGGCGCAGACCGCGCTGGGGGTGATCGGCGAAGAACAGCTGATCTTCCTCGATGCCGGCAGCTCCCACCTGTATCTGGCAGAGCTGTTGCCACGCGATCGGCGTTTGACGGTGGTAACTAATGCGTTGAGCATCGCCGGCAAAATGCTGGAACGGCCGGGGATCCGCACCATCCTGATCGGCGGCGAACTGGATGCGCAGGTCGGCGGCTGCGTGGACGCCAAGGCGGCGGAAGAGATAGACGGGTTCCATTTCGATCTGGTGTTCACCGGCATCTGCGCATACGACCCGGCCGGTGGCTTTTCCGCATTGAGCTATCAGGACGCCACGTTCAAAAAGCGCTTGCTGACGCGCGCCGGCAGCGTGGCGGTGCTGTGCACCCGCGACAAACTCAATACCTATGCCCCTTACCCCTTCCTGCCCGCCGGGCGGGTAGATCATCTGGTGACGGCGCGCGGCGCGCACCCGCAGCTTGAGTTGCAGGTGGCGCAAGGCGGCGGCCAGATCTGGCACAGCGATTTATCGATCGGAGAATGATGATGAAAATAGCCCATGTTGCCCTGTGGACCCATGACATCGACGCGCAGCTGGCGTTCTGGCAGCGCTATTTCAACGGTGAAGCGGGGGAGGAGTATGTCAGCCGCAACCGGCCGGGGTTCGTTTCCCGCTTCGTCAGCTTGGCGGCCGGGCCGTCGCTGGAGATCATGTGCGTGCCGACGTTGCTGCCGGCGCAGGCGCAGGAGGAGCGGGTCGGTTGGGCGCACATCGCGCTGTCGCTGGGGGATGAGCGGCAGGTCGATCGGTTGGCGCAGCGCGCACAGCAGGAGGGCATTTTGCTGTCTGCGCCGCGCTGGACCGGCGACGGCTTCTACGAGGCCGTCATTCGCGATCCGGATGGCAACGCGATCGAAATCACCGCCTGATCACTCTTCTTCAATGCTGGCGAACTGCTCCCCCAGATAGTCGAGCAGCAGCCGCACTGCCGGCAGCAGGCCGCGGCGCGATGGGTAGACTGCGTGCACCACGCCGCCCTGTGGCTGCCAGCCCGGCAACAGTTGCACCAGCTCGCCGCGCAGCATGTCGTCGCGCATCATCATCGCCGGTAGCTGAACGATGCCGGCGCCGGCGATGGCGGCGGTACGCAGCATCAGCATGTCGTCGGTGACCAGCCGCGGCGTGTGTTCCCACTCCACCCGTTCACCCTGCGGGCCGGTCAGCCGCCATTGGTGCTGAGCACGCGCCGGGCCGAGATCGAGCGTCGGGTATTTACGCAGGTCTTCCGGCGTTTGCGCCGGCCCGAGGGTGCGCACCAGCGCCGGGCTGGCGGCGACGCACCAGGTGCGCTGCGCGAGGATCTTCAGCACCAGATCGCTGTCCTCCAGCGGCGGCGGCCGTACGCGGATCGCCAGATCCAACCCTTCCCCCACCACGTCCACCCGGCGGTTGGTGGCCTCCAGATGCACCGTCACCTTGGGGTAATCGGCCATAAAAGCTGCCACCATGCTGCCGACGCGGGTGTGCAAGATCGCCACCGGGCAGGACATGCGCACTGTGCCGCAGGGTTCGGCGCGGGTCTGCTCGATCGCTTGCTGCGCCGCTTCCGCTTCCACCAGCATCGCCTTGCAGTGCGCGTAATAGGTTTGGCCGAGCTCGGTCACCGAGAAGCGCCGCGTCGAGCGCTGGATAAGGCGCACGCCCAACCGCTCTTCCAGCAGCGCCACGCGGCGGCTGAGCTTGGATTTGGGAATGCCCAGCGCCCGGCCGGCGGGGGCGAATCCCTGGTGATCGACCACGCTGGCGAAGAAAAACAGGTCGTTCAGATCGGTCAGCATCGCATCCCTTATCGTTCTATCAGTAGAACGCTGAGTGTACATCTTGCCTACTACTGCAGCAAACCCCGGCGGATTAAACTTCTGACATCAACTTAAGGCCGTGAGGTCTGAAACGGGAGTTCAAGATGAAAAAAATCCTCGGTATTCACAACAGCCCGGAAGCACATTGGGTCGGTAACGGTTTCCTGGTGAATTCGCTGTTCTCTTATAACGATTTGGGGGCGGAAATGAGCCCGTTCTTGCTGCTGGATCACGCAGCGCCAACCAAATTCCGCTCCGCCTCCGGCACTCGTGGCGTGGGTCAGCACCCGCATCGCGGGTTTGAAACGGTGACCATCGTCTATCAGGGCGAAGTGGAACACCGCGACTCGACCGGCAGCGGTGGGGTGATTGGCCCCGGCGACGTCCAGTGGATGACCGCCGCCTCTGGCATTCTGCACGAAGAGTTCCATTCTCGGGACTTCTCGCGCAAGGGCGGCACCATGGAAATGGTGCAGCTGTGGGTTAACCTGCCGGCCAAGGACAAAATGGCCGAGCCGGGTTACCAGACGCTGCTGAACGCCGATATTCCTGTGGTTCCGCTGGCGGACGGCGCCGGGCAGGTGCGGGTGATTGCCGGTGACTTTGGCGGCCACGCCGGCCCGGCACGCACTTTCAGCCCGCTCAACGTGTGGGACATGAAGCTGAATGCCGGCCATACCACCACGCTGACGGTGAAAGAAGGCCATACGCTGGCGCTGGTGATGTTGCACGGTGCGATCCTGGTCAACGGCGAAGACGTGGTGCGCGAAACCCAAATGGTGCGTTTCGACCGGGCGGGGGATTCGATCACCATCGAAGCCAACAACGACGTCGCACTGCTGGTGCTGAGCGGCGAACCGATCGATGAGCCTATCGTCGGCTACGGCCCGTTCGTCATGAACAGCGACGCGGAAATCCAGCAGGCGTTCCGCGATTTCAACAGCGGCAAGTTCGGCAGCATGAACGCCGAAGCGAGCGCCGGTTGAACTTTGGCGCCTGGGGCGGGCCGTGTTCCCCGGCTCAGGCGCTACACTTAAACCTCAACGCCCCGCCGCAAGGCGGGGCGTTTCATCCGCAACATCAACCCCACAGGAGTAAAACCATGACTGCAAACTACAAGCGCCTCGACAAAGACCAGGCCGCCGTATTGCTGGTGGATCATCAGGCAGGGCTGCTTTCGCTGGTGCGTGATATCGATCCCGATCGGTTTAAAAACAACGTTCTGGCGCTGGGTGATTTAGCGAAATACTTCAACCTGCCGACCATTCTTACCACCAGTTTCGAAAACGGTCCCAACGGCCCGCTGGTGCCGGAACTGAAAGCCCAATTCCCCGATGCTCCCTTCATTCCTCGCCCTGGCCAGATCAACGCCTGGGACAACGACGACTTCGTCAAGGCGGTAAAAGCCACCGGCCGCAAGCAACTGATCATCGCCGGCGTAGTAACCGAAGTGTGCGTGGCATTCCCGGCGCTGTCGGCGCTCAATGAAGGTTTCGAGGTCTTTGTGGTGACCGACGCCTCCGGCACCTTCAATGAGTTGACGCGTCAGTCGGCCTGGAGCCGCATGGAGGCCGCCGGCGCGCAGTTGATGACCTGGTTCGGCGTCGCCTGCGAGCTGCACCGCGACTGGCGCAATGACATCGAAGGGCTGGGCGCGCTGTTCTCCAACCATATCCCGGACTACCGCAATCTGATGACCAGCTACAACACGCTGACGAACGGCAAGTAACGCGACGGCCCTTTACCCAACCTTTCGCCTTTCATCACGTTAGACGCGGGATGTAAGCAAAGCGCAGCGGGGCGAAAAGGTAGCGAAAAGCGGCTTTCTCATGGGCCGGGGGCGGGGTAGCGTAATCCCGAACCCGGCAAATGAGGCTAATTCAATGAAACAAGCAATCAAGATCCTGGCGCTGCCCTGCATGGGCATGGCGCTGTTATTCAGCGCGAGCGCGATGTCTGCCCCCGAGGCGCCTGCGGCCAAAGCGTTGCCGCCTGTGGCGGGTGAACCGATGCGCATGCCGCCTTTCCCGGGCGGGCACCCGCCCAAGCCGGGGTTCTGCCACGGCGGCGAGCTGTTCTGCGCCACCGCGGCCAGCGACAATCCGGTGGAAACCATCAACAAACTGACGGCGGTGATCCCGGCGGGCAGCGCCAAACATTACGAGGTACGCGTCGCGGTAGTGGCGGTGCCTGACGCACCGCCCGCGCCTTAACACGCCCTGTCATCCCGCTCTGGCCTGGGCGCGCTAGGCGCGTTAGGCTAAGGCGAGCGTTTTTCGGGAGGCGGGATGACCCCTTTATCACATCTGCCTTATCTCCAGCCCGGCGATCGCGCGCTGTTGTTCGACGGCGAATGTAATCTGTGTCACGGGCTGGTGAGGTATCTTATTCGCGCCGATCGGCAGCGGCGCATTCTGTTGGCGACGGTGCAATCCGCCGAAGGGCAGGCGATCCTGCAGGCGCTGGGATTGCCTACCGATCGTTTCGATTCCGTGGTCTATGTTGAGCAGGGGCGCTGTTGGCTACGTTCGGCGGCGTTGTTTCAGGCGCTGCGTCAAGTGGGATGGCCGTACCGCGTACTGGCGCTGGCGCGTTACCTGCCGCCGCGACTGGCGGACAAGGTCTATGATGCGGTCGCCGGCAATCGCTACCGGCTGTTTGGCCGCAACGACGGCACCGGCCTGCCGGGCACCGATCAGCCCGGGCGTTATCTGCCCCGGCGGCAGGAACCGCCGGCCTGAGCTTTACGCTTCTTTACCATCCAACCGCTTGAAATATCAACACTCCAGCTCCATATAATGGAACGTTCAGCCAACAAGGAGCGCGTATGGGAATCAGTGAAGAAGAGCACATCCGCCGTTTGACCCAGGAGAAGAACGACATGGGCAATACGGCGAAATGGGTGGCGATCGTTTCCGCCGTGTACTTTGCCTTGATGGTGTTTTACGGCCACCCGACCGGCGTGTTGGCGATGTCGGGCGCGGTGTTCATCGTGTCTACCACCACCTGGTTGAAAAAGCGTCAGAAGGTCAAATCTTACCGCATGGCGTTGGCCAAAATCAGCGACGATCAACCCTGATAGTCGCCGCGCTTTAGCGTATACACCAGGCTCGGCGCTGCGCCGGGCACGTCATCCAGCGTATCCACCCGCCGTAAACCGACCTTTTCCAATACTCGCCACGAGGCCTGATTCTCCGCACGTACAATGGCGGAAATCTCCTCCAGCGCCAATCCGACAAAACCGTATTGCAGCGAAGCCCGCGCCATCTCGGTGGCCAATCCCATGCCCCAGACGCGAGTATCGAAGCGATAGCCGAGGTTCACGGTGCGCTGCGCCCCGAGCGGTTTCCGGGACAATCCGCCAAAGCCGATAATCCAATCCGGCCGTTCGCGCAGAGCGATCGCCCAGGAACCGTAACCGTGTTGTTGCCACCCGGCAATCCTCTCGTGCAGCGCCGATGCGGCCTGCGCTTCGCTGGTGAGTGGGCCGGCGGGATTGAAACGCTGCGTTTGCGGATCGCCAAAGATGGCGTAGAAACGTGCGAGGTCCGCCATTACCGGTGGGCGCATCTGCAGGCGTTCGCTGAAGAAAGGGGTGGAAGGATTAAAGCTTGTCATCGTTTCTCTCCGCTGGATAAATGAACAGTGTTCACTGTAGACCAGATTGGCGAAACGGGAAATCCCCCTCTGCGGGTGAGAGGGGGAGAGGGCATTACAGGAAGGAGTCGTCGTCGTCGCTGTAATCGTCGTCGGCGTAGTCCGTGTCGTCCTGATAGTTGGCGTTCTGGAAGCCGTTGTCCTGGTTCAGGAAGCTGCCACCGTCGCCGTTGTTGAAGGTATCAAGGTTGTTGGAGGCGTCGAAATTGCGCATCGCGCTGTCGTCCAGCGGCGCCGGGGTTTCTTCGATAATATTCACGATTTCCTGCGGCTGCGAATGGCGGAACATGCCGGTCAGCATGTCGGCCAATACCACGCCGCCGGCGACGCCCGCCGCCGTTTGCAAGGCGCCGCCCAGGAAGCCGCCGGCACGTGAAGGCGCCGCCTGTTGCGGTTGGGCATAGGCCGGTTGCTGAGGCTGTTGCTGCGCGTTGTTCCAGGCCGCCGTATTTTGCTGCTGCGCCTGATACTGTTCGCGCGGGCTTGGCGTGCGGCTGCCGCCGCCAAACAGACCGGCCAGGAAACCGCCGCTGCTTTGCTGGCCGTGGGCAGTTTGCTGCAGCTGCGCGACCTGGGCTTCCAGATCTTTGACCCGCTGGTCCATCTGCTTGAGCGCTGCTTCCTGAATGATCATCGCCTGCGCCATGTAATAAGGGGCGGAAGGCTGCTCGCGAATATGCTGGTTGATTTGCTGCTCTGCCTGGAGATCCCGTGGGCCCGTCTTGGTCTCGGCTTCTTTCAGGCGGCCAAACAGACCATCGATAAGGCGTTGTTCTTCGGATTGCATAGGCGTACCTCGGGAGATAAATAACGTTGCTGGATGATGACTATCATCGGTAACAATCACCCTAGCGCGTTTACATGAACCAATAAATAAATGGCGGGTAAACCTGCCTATGAATTTGTTACCAATTGCGGCAGCGGGATCAGCATCACCAGCTTCAGACCGGCGTGCTCCGCCGGATGGAAGGTGAGTTGGCGATAGCGCAGTGCGCCTTGCTGAGGATGTTCGAACGCTCTTTCGCCGCCTTCGCGCGCCATCACGTCATGTTGCTTCCACCAGTGATTAAAGTCCGCGCTGTTGTGCGTCATGTTGCGCACGAAGGCGCGCATCTCTTCGGTATTTTGATGATGGCTGGTCTCGGCGCGAAACTCGGCCACCACGCGGCGAGCGCGTTCCTCCCAATCGCTGACCAGCGTTTTCGCCAACGGGTGGAAGAACATGAAGTGCAGCAGGTTGGGGCTGTTGGCCACATCCAGCCAGCCGCGGAACAGCGCCGCCGCCTGCGGGTTCCAGGCGACGACGTTCCAGGTCACGTCCAGCAGATAGCAGGGCACCGTCATCTGATGCACGCTTTGCAGCACCGCGTCGTTGGCGGTTTCGCGGTGCGCTTCCTGCTCGGGATCGGCGATGCGCGCCAGGGTAAACAGGTAGTGGCGTTCGGCCGGGCCGAGCCGCAGCGCTTTGGCGATGCGTGCCAGCGTATAGGGGGAAATAGACACCTCGCGGCCCTGTTCGATCCAGGTATACCAGGTGGCGCTGATGCCGCTGATTTGCGCCAGTTCTTCGCGGCGCAGGCCGCTGGTGCGGCGGCGCGAAGAGCTAGGCAGGCCGATCATTTCCGGCGTGATGCGTTCGCGGTGCGCGCGCAGAAATGCGCCGAGGGCTTTTGGCCCGGATAAGGCTTCTGATGACATAGCGTGGTACCTATTTATACCAGGATAACTGCTCATATTGTACCCGTATAGTAGCCTGATTATAGTAGCCGAAAAGCCTTCAGGCACAGGCGCAAGCCGGATAATAACAGGAGCAAACATGAGCAACAGCAACAGCCATAAAAACGCGGTAGACCGGCAGTTCGGCGAGCAGGCCAACGCCTACTTAACCAGCGCGGTACATGCGCAGGGCAAGGATTTGCAACGCCTCGCGCAGTTACTGGCGCCGCATGCCGACGCGCGTCTGCTCGATTTGGGCTGCGGCGCCGGGCATGCCAGCTTCACCGCGGCGGCCAGGGTGGCGCAGGTGGTGGCCTACGATCTGTCGGCGCAAATGCTGGCGGTGGTGAAGCAGGCGGCGGCGGAAAAAGGCCTGGGTAACATTCAGCTGCAGCAAGGCGTGGCGGAGTCTTTGCCGTTTGAGGACGCCAGCTTCGATCTGGTCATCAGCCGCTATTCGGCGCACCACTGGCACGATGTCGGCCAGGCGCTGCGTGAGGTCAGGCGGGTGCTCAAACCGGGCGGCAGCGCGATCTTTATGGACGTGGTCTCGCCGGGGCATCCGCTGCTGGATATCTACCTGCAAACCGTGGAAGTGCTGCGTGATACCTCGCATGTGCGCAACTATGCGCCAGGCGAGTGGCTGGCGTTATTGACCGAAGCCGGGCTGGTGGTGCGTGAGGTGACGTCGGATCGATTGATGCTGGAGTTCGACAGCTGGGTGGCGCGCATGCGCACCCCGGCGCATTTCGTCACCGCGATCCGCGCGCTGCAGCAAAGCGTGTCGCAAGAGGTGGCGGAGCATTTCGCGATTCAGCTGGATGGCTCCTTTACCAGCGATATCATGATGTTTGAAGTGACGAAGGGCTGAAAGCAACGGGGCAGCCGATGAAGGCTGCCCCGTGAAACGCGATCGACTGCGATACGCTTATTTTTTGTCTTCCAGCAGGCAGCGGTAGATCAGGCCGCCGATAATGCCGCCGACCAGCGGCACCAGCCAGAACACCCACAGCTGCTGCAGCGCCCAGGTGCCCTGGAAGATCGCTACGCCGGTGCTGCGCGCCGGGTTGACGGAGGTGTTGGTCACCGGGATGCTGATCAGGTGGATCAGCGTCAGCGTCAGGCCGATCGCCAGCGGGGCAAAGCCTGCCGGCGCGCGCTTGTCGGTTACGCCATGAATAACGATCAGGAAGAAGGCCGTCAGCACCAGCTCAATCACGATGGCTGATTGCAGAGAATAACCGCCCGGTGAGTGTTCGCCGTAACCGTTGGAGGCGAAACCGCCCGCGGTGGCGTCGAAACCGGCGTTGCCGCTGGCGATCAGATACAGCACCGCCGCTGCGGCGATACCGCCGATCACCTGTGCGATCACGTAAGGGATCACGTCTTTCGCCGCGAAACGGCCGCCGGCGAATAAGCCGACGGTGATCGCCGGGTTAAAGTGCCCGCCGGAAATATGGCCGACGGCATAGGCCATCGTCACCACGGTCAGACCGAAAGCGAGCGCGACGCCGAGGAAACCAATACCCAGTTGTGGGAATGCCGCTGCTAATACTGCGCTACCACAACCACCAAACACCAACCAAAATGTGCCAAAAAATTCAGCAAAAAGTCGCTTTGACATAGATTCCATCCTGCGGAATTGACTAACGGGCGTTAGCACTAAAAACTATAGAACAGCTTTTTCAGTTCATGCAGATATTCTATAGAATTTTCTTAATGCACCTTGAATAACGGCGGTATTAAATCCCTGGTATTTTATTTTGTCTATGAGAAAAACACCGTTTTTCGCCGTGTTGACGCGCGTTTGCCGATTTTTTTATCTTTGTTATCAGAATTTACCCTAAGCAAAATGACGGGTTATTTCCGGGCGGTTTTTTCCAGCGGTTTTCTCCATTCAATACGCTCAGGTTAATTGCTAATTTCTATTTGCCAGCCAACCTTATTGCCTGATGTGCATTTGACGAATTGCCTATTGTCATCTAAGTGTCATGCTAAATTAATATCGTCTTCTGCCTGACAACGCTTCATTTAACCTCGGGTAACAAATATGAAAATAAAATCGCTCTCCCTGCTGTTGGCTTCACTGTTTCCTGTATTGGCCCACGCTGCCGACATTGAGGTGGCGCGTTATGTGGTCGGCTTCCCCGGTGGGGAACGCGTCGCCTATCAGGGGGCGTTCGCCAAGCATTTCCCGCAGGGGTTGCCGGTGGGGATCGGCTCCGGGTTGATGTTCAACAAGAAGCAGGGCGACGATTTGGTGCTGACGACGCTGACCGATCGCGGCCCGAATGCCGATGCCCCGGCGGTAGGCAAGCAAGAGGCCAAGATTTTCGCCAATCCGCAATTCACGCCTCTGTTGATGGACATTCGTATCGGCGGCGGCAAGGCCGTGGCCGAGAATGCGCGGCCCTTGCATGACGAAAAAGGGCCGATTAGCGGGCTGCCGCTGCCGAGTGAGCTGATTGGTTCCACGAACGAAGTGGCGTTGAACGACGCGCTGCAACCGCTGTCCGGCGATCGCCGCGGGTTGGATACCGAAGGCATCATCGGTGACGGTAACGGCGGTTATTGGCTGTGCGATGAGTACGGCCCGTTTCTGATCCATGTCGACGGCAAAGGTAAAATCCTCGCCAAATATGGCCCAACGCCGCAGGCCGGCGAGCAGGCGGTGGCGAGCGGGTTACCGAACATCCTGAAGTGGCGCCAGCCTAACCGCGGTTTTGAGGGGCTGACCCGGATGCCGGATGGGCGCATTCTGGCGGCGGTGCAGAGCACGCTGGATGTCGACGGCAAAAGCAAAAACAAGGCGCAGTTTACCCGGCTGGTGAGCTTCGATCCGCGCAGTGGCAAAACCGCGATGTACGGCTATCCCATCGATATCGACAGCTATAAAAAAGCCAAAGACGCCAAAATTGGCGATGTCGTGGCGTTGGACAACCAGCGCATCCTGTTGATTGAACAGGGAACCGGTAAAGAAAAGACGATGATCAACAAGATCTATCTGGTGGATCTCGCGCAGGCCAGCGATCTGAGCGCGTTTGACGGCCAGGGTAAAGCGCTGGAGTTCGATGATGCGAAAGATCTGGCTAAACGCGGCGTGAAGCTGGCGCAGAAACGGGAAGTGGCAGATCTGCGTCAGTTGGGTTGGCGCCAGGAGAAAGCGGAAGGGTTGGCGCTGATCGACGATCGCACGCTGGCGGTGATCAATGACAACGATTTCGGCTTGCAGGCCAAGCTGGTGGATGCGTCGCCAAAGAGCAAGAAAATCGGTGACTATCAGCTGGAGAAAGGAGGGCGGTTGAGCCTCGAAGGCGACAAAACCGACGCCCGCATCGAATTGCGCCCTCTGGAGCAGCCGGAATCGCTGAGTGAGCTTTGGGTGCTCACCTTGCCGCAACCCTTGAAGTGACCGAGATAGGGGGGCGATAGCGCCCCCTTCAGACCGTTGACAAAGGAGGAAAAAACGTGGTTTTTCCTCCTTTGTGGCCATCAGCCGAAAATCAATAAATTGATTTTCCTTGTTTTTTATCCGCTGCTCTTTGCAAACCCGGCAATGGCATGAGGTTTGTCATCAATCTCACAGCGGGGGCGATAGCGCCCCCGTTTGTGTCAGGCTTCCGCATGCTGCTGCGGCGCTCTGCCGCGCGAGATGCTCTCCCACACCGCCACCATCACCATGATCAGCGTCGTCAGGCCATTGACCATCAGCAGATCGGTTAAATAGGCGATAGGGGCCAATACCGCCAGCGCCAGCAGCCCAACCAGGTGCGACAGCGGAAAACGGTGATACACCAGCCGTTTGTACAGCGCGTTGGCGAACAGGTAAATCGCCGGGCCGAGCAGCAGCACCGCCGCCGTGGCGTGTTGGATGCGGCCGTCGGGATGGGCGATCACCAGCTCGTTGGCCACGGCGCAGACGATGATCGCCCCCACCAGCGCGACGTGCACATAATGGAAATAAGCGCCCAGTTGGCCGGGGTTTTCCGCCTGGCTGATGGCGTGGCTGCCGGCTTTGCTGCTGGTGTCGAAGTAAACCCACCACATCGCCAGGCTGCCGAGAAAGGCCACCAGCGAGGCGATGAGCACCGGCAGACTCCAGCTTTCCATCTCGCTCAGGGTAGCGCCGGTGATCAGAATGGTTTCTCCCAGCGCCACGATCACGAACAGCTGGCAACGTTCTGCCAGATGGTGGCCTTCGATGGTCCATTCGCTGCTGCTGTCCGAGCGCCCCAGGACCGGTAAACGGAAGCCGAACATCGGCGAGACGTATTCGCACAAGACGGCGATCGCCCACAGCGCCAGGCGGGCATTGCCTTCTGCCAGCCCACCGACGATCCAGAAGACGGCGGAGATGCACAGCCAACCGAGAATGCGGCGAAAGTTTTGTTTTAACGGATGATCGGGCGCCAGCAGGCGTAGCACCGTGACGGAGCGGCCAACCTGAATGGCGACGTAGAACAGCGCGAAGATCAGACCGCGTTCGCCAAACGCCTGTGGCAGCGCGGCGGCGGCGAACAGCCCTAGCAGCATGATCGCGAACAGCAGCAGGCGGATCTGACGGGTATCGGGATTGAACCAGTTGGTGACCCAGGCGGTGTATTGCCAGGCCAGCCAGACGGCGAACCACAGCAGCAGGGTTTCCAGCGCGCCGGTCAGCGTCAGGTGATGCAACAGATAGTGGGAAAGTTGGGTCACGGCGAAAACGTAGATCAGATCGAACAGCAGTTCGGAGAATGAGACCGAAGCGCCCTGACCGTCACGCACGCGCAGCAGGTTTTGCGACATAAGCGTTCTTCCTTAAAAGGGTAAGCCACAAAATCAGCGTAGCTCAGCGCGCCTCGGCGGGTAAAAAATCTTAAATAGCGGCGGCGTGCGTTCTTTCTTTCGCCCTGTCTTTAATTGTTCATCAAATAGGGGTAAGGTGAACTCAATAAAGTCATTCCTGCCTGAAAATACACACTCGCACTCATATCCTCCTTATTCTCCTCACAATGATTGATGTTCTTTACGTTGCATGACGTCCGTTTTCATTGGCTAGCGGATAATTAACATCACTGACAACGAGCTAATAAACAAGAACACCTGGAGTCAATCATGAAACTTATCCCAAGCATCGCAGCCGTATTGATCGCCGCCGCTTCCTTCTCCACTTTCGCCGCGCCGCTGTCGTCGGTGAAACAGGTCAACAGCGAGCAGGCCGCCAATCTGCAAAGCATCGGCGTCGTGTCGGTTTCCGGCATTAGCGGCTCACCGCATGACGCCATCACCGCCCTGAAAGAAAAAGCCGCGGCGGACGGCGCCAGCCATTACCGCATTATCGGCCTGGACACCCCCGGGGACTCCAGTAACTGGCGCGGCAATGCGGAAATTTATCGCTAAGCGTTGATTGTTACTCTCTGGCCACGGCAACGTGGCCAATAAAATAAACGGTCGTAATAATTATCTGAACAGTCGGCGCATAAACGGCTTATTTTCAGGTCATTATTACGACCGTTTTTCTTTGTGCCGTCGTGGCTGAGGTCGCATTTTATTACAACTGTGTCTGCCGCTTTCGGAATCATGTTAATGATTACTTAAGAAATTCGGCTCACATTGGGGGCTTAACCCAAGGAGGCCTCAATGTTAAATGCGACCCGGCTGCAACTGATGAATCACTTCGCTTACTTGCAGCAATTTATGGCTTCACCGCGCACCGTCGGTACGCTGGCGCCTTCTTCCCCGTGGCTGTGCCAGGCGATGCTGAACCAGATTGAATGGACCCGTGCGCTGTCGATCGCGGAGCTGGGCGCGGCGGACGGCGTACTGACCAAACGCATCCTGGGGCGGATGCGCGCCGATGCGGCGCTGGAGGCTTTCGAAATTCAACCGCATTTCGTGCATCGGCTGCGGGGGATAGACGATCGGCGGCTGCAGGTGATGCCCCATTCGGCGACCCAAATGGCCACGGATTACGACGTGGTGTTTTCCTGCCTGCCGCTGCTGTCGATCCCGGTCAGGATCAGCGTGCGCATTCTTCAGCAGGCCCGGCAGCGGCTGCTGGCGCGCAACGGCACGCTGGTGTTGTTTCAATACAGCCACCTGTCGGAAAAATTGCTGTCCCGCTATTTTCACTGGAAGCGCCTGCGGGTGGTGCGCAACTTCCCGCCGGCGCTGGTGTATGTTTGTACGCCGCGTTAGCTACAGCGTTTTCGCCATTACTACCACTTCTTCGTCATGCTGCCGCCGGCGTTCCACGGGATGCCAACCCCAGCCGGCGTACAGCGCTTCCGATTTGTCGGTGATGAGATGCAAAACCGAGTGATGGCGTTGCCGCGCCGCCTCGACGATGGCCATCTCAAGACGGTGGGCGATGCCCTTGCGGCGGTGATCGGGATGCACGAAGACGCCGGCCAGCCATGGGGTGAGATCCTGGCGCTGATGATCGTCGCTGGGCCACAGGCTGGCCATGCCCACCGGACGATCGCCGTCGATCATCATCAGCGTCAGGTGATCGTCGCTTGGCCGGCTGCAGTGGGCGAAGCGCAACTGGGTGCGCTCCAGCGAACCGCCGCGCTGTGAGCCCCATTGGCCGAAGGCCCAGGCGGCGCACACATCGGCAAACTGCGGGCACTCCGACAGCGGAATGATGCGTTGAGTCATGGAGGTCTCCCGGTTTTTAGCTGTTTCCCCGTTCTATTTAACCGATTTCCCCGCCATTTTTTTAACTTTTTAAAGCCGTTATTTTAGCGGTTTCGCCGTGTTTGCCGCGCGCCCGGCGCCGTTTCCCGGATTTCTTTTGGCAATCGCGGCGTGGGATTGCAAGTGTTAATGAGAGTGATTATCATGCGCACATTATTTCCCCCGTTTCGGCTCAATCATGCGCAATTCCCTCATTTTACTGCTGCTTTCTCTGTGGTTCGGCGTGTTCTCCGCCCAGGCGAAGACGGTGACCGATATCACCGGCCGTCAGGTTGTGGTGCCGGACAATCCGCAGCGCATCGTGGTGGGGGAGAGCCGCATGCTGTATACGCTGGCGCTGCTGGAGCCGGGCAACCCGGCGCAGCGCATCGTCGGCTGGCCGGCGGATCTGGCGCGTTTCGATGCGCAAAGCTGGCAACGCTATACGCAGAAGTTCCCGCAGATCGCCGCGATCCCCATTATCAGCGGCAATAATTTCCGCCAGGTCAACATCGAAAGCCTGCTGCAGCTGAAGCCGGATCTGGTGATCCTGGCGCGCTACGCGCGTGAAGACGGTGACAACGATCTGCTGGTTTCCGCGCTGAACAAGGCCGGTGTGGCGGTGATCTACGTCGATCTGCGTATCGATCTGCTGAACAACACCGTGCCGAGTGTGCGGCTGCTGGGCGAAGTGCTCAATCGCCAGCAGCGCGCCGAGCAGTTCATCGCGTTTTATCAGCAGCATATGGCGGTGATTCAGCAACGCCTGGCGGGCTATCAGGGGGCGAAGCCCAAAGTGATGCTGCACCTGCATCTGGGGCGGCGCGATACCTGTTGCACCACCGCCGCACACGGCAACCTTGGCGATCTGCTGACCTTCGCCGGCGGCGACAACATCGCCAACGCCAGCGTCAAAGGGGTGTATGGCGAACTGAACCCGGAAACCATTCTGAGCGCCAATCCCGACGTATACCTCGCCACCGGCATGGCCGGCCCGCAAGGCAAACGGCTGTCCGATCTGAGCCTCGGGCCGCAGGTCAGCCCACAGGAGGCCGCCGACAGCTTCCGCCGGCTGATCGCCAAACAGCCGATGCTGACCAACCTGCAGGCGGTGAAAAACCACCGCGCCTGGAGCGTCTGGCACAACTTTTACCTCAGCCCGTACCACGTGGTGCTGGTCGAGGTATTCGCCAAAGCGTTTTACCCGGATCTGTTCGCCGACATCAATCCGCAGCAGACCTTCCAACAGCTGTATCAGCAGTTTTTGCCGTTACCTTTTTCAGGGACCTATTGGAGTCAGTTAGATAATGAATAACAACAAGCGCGGCTGGTGGTGCGCATTGCCTTTGGCGGCCTGCGCAACATTGCCGACGTGGGCGGCGGAAAAAGTCGCGTCGAAAGAAGAAAGCCTGACGGTGATTGGCCGCAAAGACGCCGACGGTGTGCAGAGCTATCAGCCGTTGACGAGCGTCACCGGCACCCGCAGCGAAGCCAACCTGCTGAATGTGCCGCAGGCGATCGACGTGGTGCCGCAGCAGGTGATTACCGATCAGGCGGTCAGCAGCCTGGACGAAGCGCTGTACAACGTCAGTGGCATTACCCAGGCCAACACGCTGGGCGGCACTCAGGACGCGGTCATGAAACGCGGCTTTGGCGATAACCGCGACGGCTCTATTCTGCGCGATGGCGTGCGCTCGGTGCAGGCGCGCAACTTTACGCCGACCACCGAGCGGGTGGAGGTGCTCAAGGGGCCGGCCTCGATGCTGTATGGCATGGGCGAGCCGGGCGGGATGATCAATATGATCACCAAAAAGCCCCAGCTGCAGCAACATACCCACGTGGAAGGCTGGGGCAGCAGCTTCAACGGCGGCGGCGGCCAGCTCGACGTTACCGGGCCGCTCGGCACGTCGGGATTCGCCTATCGCATGATCGTCGATCACGATGAAACCGACTACTGGCGCAACTTTGGCCGCAACCGCCAGACGGTGATCGCGCCCTCGCTGATGTGGTACGGCGAGAACACCACCGTGCGCTTGGCCTACGAGCATATGGAATATCTGGTGCCGTTCGATCGCGGCACCATTATCGATTCGCGCACCGGCAAACCGGTGAATACGCCGCGCGATCGCCGTTTCGACGAAGCCTATAATGCTACCCGCGGCGATCAGGACAGCATTACCCTGCAGATCGATCAAACGCTCAACGAGCGCTGGAAAAGCTCGCTGACCTACGCCTACAGCCGCAACAGCTACAGTGACAACCAGGCGCGCGCCACGGCGCTGAACCCGGTGACCGGCGTGTTGAGCCGCCAGGCCGACTCGACCGCCAACGCCGTCAGCCACGCCAACGCGGTGCAGCTGACGCTCAATGGCGACGTGGACTGGGGCAGCATCAACCACCAGATGCTGTTCGGCTTCGATTTTGAAGATAACCGTACCTACCGCGGCGACATGATCCGCGGTAAAAAGAACAGCGATTTCAATATCTATCATCCGGTATACGGCCTGATGCCGCCGTCGACCGCGGTCAGCGCCAAAGACAGCGACCAGCGGGAAAACCTCACCAGCTACGGTTGGTTTATGCAGGATTCTATCCAATTGACTGATAAATGGCTGGTGATGGGCGGGCTGCGTTACGACGCTTTCGACGTCTATGCCGGCAAGGGGCGGCCGTTCCAGACCAACACCGACAGCTCGGATGGCAAGCTGGTGCCGCGCGCCGGGGTGGTCTACAAGCTGACGCCTTACGTGTCGCTGTACAGCAGCTATACCGAGTCGTTCAAGCCGAACTCTTCCATCGCCACCCAAATTGATTCGCTGCCGCCGGAGCAGGGCAAGTCGTGGGAAGTCGGCGGCAAGCTGGCGTTGCCGAACGGCGTTACCGGCACGCTGGCGCTGTTCGACATCACCAAGCGTAACGTCATGGTCAATGAGCTGGTGGAGGGCGAAACCGTGACGCGCACCGCCGGGCGCGTGCGTTCGCAGGGCGTGGAGCTGGACGTGGCCGGCAATCTCACCGACTCGCTGAGCCTGATCGGTTCCTATGCGTATACCGACGCCCGCGTGGTGGACGATCCGGACAACAAGGGGAAAGAGATGACCAACGTGGCGCGCCATACCGCCTCGCTGTTCCTGACCCAGAACCTCGGCAGCCTGGGCCTGTACAGCGGAGATGAGGTGCGTATCGGCGCCGGCGCGCGCTACGTGGGCCGCCGCCCGGGTGACGCCGCCAACAGCTTCTACCTGGATAACTACACCGTTGCTGATGCGTTCGCCGCTTACACCATGCCGATCAACGGCTATCGGGTGAAATGGCAGCTGAACGTGAAGAACCTGTTCGATAAAACCTACTATCCGTCCAGCGGTGGCAATCTGCGCGTGGCGGTGGGAGAGCCGCGTGAGGTGGTGCTGCGCGGCAGTATCGATTTCTGAGCCACGGGCGGTGGAATTTGTTTAAATAACCGCCCCAACGTTAAGGAGAACTCATGAGCCTGCAGATCCGTTTGGCGCAGCAGCGAGATATCGCGCATCTGATGGCGGTTGAACGTTCGGCGGCGCAGCTGTTTCGCCAGCAGCCGGAATGGCGCTTTATCGCCGAAGGCGAGGTGATGGCCCCGAAACAGCACGCCGCGTTTATCGCCGAGCGCCGTGAATGGCTGGCGGAAAGCGACAACGGTGAGTGCGCCGGTTTTATCGCCGTGTTGGCTCAGGGGGAAGACTGGCATGTCGCCGAATTATCGGTCGCCGCTGCCTGGCAACGGCAGGGCGTCGGCCGCCGCCTGATCGGCGCGGTGGTGGAAGAAGCCAAACGGCAGGGCGTCACTCGCCTGACGCTCACCACCTTCATTGATGTGCCGTGGAATGCGCCCTACTACCGGCGGCTGGGATTCCGGCCGCTCGACGACGCGCGGCTCACGGTCGCCCTGCGGCGGCACCTGGATGAGGATCTGGCGCACGGCTTTGCCGTCGGCAGTCGCTGTGCCATGGAATTTACACTATCGTAAATATTGAAATACAGAGCGGGCAGGGTATGATGCAGCCACCACGCCATCGCACCCGCTCGGTATTTTGGTATGCAATGCACTCAAGTCACCGCATAAGGGACAACCCGTAATGACACAAACCCTGTTCATGATAGGCGCTCGCGGAGCCGGCAAGACCACGGTAGGCAGCGCATTGGCGCTGGCGTTGGGCTATCAGTTTGTCGATACCGATCTGTTTATGCAGCAAGCGGCGCAGATGAGCGTGGCGGAAATGGTCGAGCGCGAGGGCTGGCTGGGGTTTCGTCGCCGAGAGACCATCGCGTTGCAAGCTGTGACCAAGCCGTCAACTGTAGTTGCCACCGGCGGCGGGGCGATCCTGGCGGAGGAGAACCGTCAGTTTATGCGCCAGCATGGCACCGTTATCTACCTGCGCGCGCCGGCCAACGTGTTGGCGCAGCGGTTGGAAGAGTACCCGGAAGATGCGCAGCGCCCGACGCTCACCGGCAGGCCGATCGCCGAAGAGATGCTCGAGGTGCTGGCGGCGCGTGAAGCGCTGTATCAGGACGCCGCGCATTACGTGATGGACGGCGCCGCCGATCCGCAGCGGGTGGTGGAGCAAATCCTCGCGGTGCTGCCGCGTGAGACGGTGAAATAACCCTTTCTTCTCTTCGGGCGCTGGGCGCCCGTTTTCCTATTCCGTTTGCCGAGCGGCCGCAAAGTACGCCCCGGGCGTGACGCCGAAGCGGCGGCGAAAGGCGGCGATGTAGGCGCTGACGTTGTCGTAGCCACAGGTGTCGGCCACTTCGGCGACCGCTGCGCCGCGTGATAATCCCTCCAGTGAACGCAATACCCGCGCCTGCTGGCGCCACAGCGCGAAGCTGATGCCGGTTTCCTGCACAAAGCGGCGGCTCAGGGTGCGCGGGCTGAGCCCGGCCCAGTCGGCCCAGTCGCGCTGGCTGCGCAGGCTGGCGGGATCGTTCAGCAGCGCCCGGGCGATGTTCAGCAACCGGGCGTCCTGCGGCAGCGGCAATTGCAACGGCGCGCGGCTTGCCGCGTGCATTTCATCCAGCAGCACCTGCAGCAGCCGCCGTTGCGGCGCACTCAGTGGGCCGGCGGGGAACTGCGCGATACGCTCCACCAGGGCCTGCAACAGCGCAGAGGCCGTGAACAGCTGCGGCTGCGGCGGCATCTCCGGCACGCTTTCCCCCGGCAGATACAGACTCCAGCCCGCCACGTCGCCGCAGGCCAGCGCCTGATGGGCGCATCCCGGCGGCAGCCAGCCCAGCGTACCGCCGGTGATCGCCCATTGCCGGCCCGGGAGTTCCATTGCCAGCATGCCACGCGTCAAGAGATAGATCTGGCCGCCTTCGTGCCGGTGCCAGGGCGTCAGGTGCTTTTTTTCATGCTGAAGGCGTTGGCTGCGGATCTGCGTCATGTTGGCCGTTTAACGTTATTGAAAGTCTTGATGTGGTTATTATGCCATCGCCTGGCCGGGATAGGATCGCCGTTCACCCTATTTCGGAGAAACGTGATGACTCAAGTTACCCCACTGAACCTGGTGCTCGATACGCTGCAGCAGGTCGTCGCCAGCCCGGAGCATCGGCCGACGCAGCTCGCTGCCCGTTTCAGCGCAGACTACCGCCAGCAGGTGGATGGCAAGGTGCTGAACTTCGAGCAGTTTGAGCAACATATGGCGCTGCTGAAACGGCAAACCCGCCGCATGACGCTGAGCGTGATCGCGGCGGCGGAGCAGGGCGAGGCAGTGCTGACCCACCATCTGGTCGAGGTGGAAAAGCGCGACGGTACCCGCAGCCGCGTGCGGGTGCTGGCGCACTTCACCGTGCGTGAAGGCCGGATTTGCGCCTGCGACGAACTGACCGAGCTGTTGGCGGGCGCCCCCGGCGATCGCGATCTTGGCTCGCGCGTGCCGGAATGAGGGCGGCTGCTATACTTGCTACTGTGTGAAACACACGGGAGAACGGCATGCGCGAAAATGATCAACCTGCTTATCCACGGAGCGCCCGCGTCGTTGAGGTGTTTCGGGGCGACCCGAACCTGCATCTGCGCCGTTTTGAAGTGCGCACCGACGACATTGAGCCGAATACGCTGCTCAGTGAACATGAAACCGAGCAGGAAGCGCTCGACGCCAAGCACCGCTATGAAGACGAGGCGCTAGAGCTCTGACCTGCTGCACAGCGGAAACCGGCGCCAGGCCGGTTTCCTGTTTATCCCCCCGCGTTAGCATATATTTCCCAGAACAATATTGATAATGATAATCATTTATGTGATTTTTATCGCCCCTATTGGGTGTTTCACTTCTGGGAAAAGAGATGTCCAATTCCGAGTTGCAGGCGCTGTTTCTGCGCCATATGCGGCCGCTGCAAGCCTATTTGAACGCCAAACTGCGCGACCCTCAGTTGGCCGCGGATTTGGCGCAGGAAAGTTTTACCCGCCTTACCGAGCAATATCCGCAGGGTAACATTCTCGATATCGAAGCCTACCTGTACAAAACCGCCAAAAACCTGATGCTCGACCATCTGCGGCAGCAGCAGCGGCGGCAGACCGAAGCGGTCGAAGACGACATTCTGGCGCAGTATCCCTCCGGTGAACCGGCGCTTGAACAACGGGCGATCGATAGCCAATTGCTGCAGCTGTTGCAGCAGGCGCTAGCGGACATGCCGCCGCGCACGCAGCAAATTTTCCGCCTTAACCGGCTCGATGGCCTGACCCAGGCGCAGGTGGCGGCGCAGCTGGGCGTGTCGCTCAGTACGGTGGAAAAACACCTGGCCAGCGCGCTCGAGCGGCTGATGGCGCGGATGGAAGAACAATAATGGCAATTTTTTTACGGGTTTATCCGCGCTCAGACGTCTTAACCTATAACCAGAAAAAACAGAGGTCTATGCCATTATGAAACCGCTAACCGCACAGGCGCGACAGCAGGCGGCCGCCTGGGCCGTGAGTCTGGCCGAAGGGGCGCTGCCGGCCGATCGGCGGCGAGCGTTGGACGCCTGGCTGGCCGCCGATCCGCAGCATCCGGCGGCGCTGCGTCAGGCTCGCCTGCTGTGGACGACGCTTGGGCAACTGCCGCCTGAGCAGCGGCAGGCGTTACAACCGCAGGTGGCGGCGCTGAAAACGCCCTCTCGCCATCGATGGCCCCGCTGGGCGGTGGCAGCGGCGGTGGCGCTCGCCGTTTCGTTCGGCGTTTATCGCGGGCCGGATCTGTGGATCGGCCTGCAGGCCGATTATCAAACCGTTCGCGGTGAGGTGCGCGAAGTTGCTTTGCCGGACGGCAGCCGGGTGGCGCTGGACAGCGGCAGCGCGATCGCGCTGGCGTATTCCGCAGATGAGCGCAAGGTGCGGCTGCTGAGCGGCGCCGCCTATTTTATCGTCGCGCCGTTGGGCGGGGCGGAAAGCCGTCCGTTCAGGGTGGAAGCGAAAAACGGCGTCACCCAGGCGCTGGGCACCGAGTTCAGCGTGGCGTGCACTGAACAGGGCGTGGACGTCAGCGTGCATCAGCACAGCGTGCGGGTGACGCTTGAGCGCGGCGAGCGCTCGCTGGTGGTCGCGCAACGCCAGGCGGCGCATTACCGCAACGGGCAGCTGCAGCTGACGCGGCAAACGGCCGGTGATGACGCTTGGCGACGCGGCTGGCTGGTGATCGACCGCCAACCGCTGACGCAGGCGCTCGTGCAGCTCAATCGCTATCGCGAAACCCGCATCGTGGCGGTCAATCCCGCGCTAAGAGCGCGCACGGTGAGCGGCGTGTTCGCGCTCAATAAACTCGACGACGGCGTCGGCGCCATTCGTCAGGAACTCTCCGCCCGCCAACTGAATCTCCCCGGCATCACATTGCTTTACTGAGCGGCTAAAGGCGGGCCGGGATGCCCGCTTCGCCGCTATTTTCACTTTCTGTAAAAAATCTTTACGGGTTTTTGCCTCCCGGAACGTCCTTATGTTTAAACGAGATTGATTTCCATTATCACTTAGTTTGGCATTCTTTCGGGTGGAACACACACGCATGTTTATTCACAAGGGAACCACGCCGGCCGGCCGATTGGCCACGGCGGTACGCGCCGCGCTGGCGGCGATGATGTTGACTCAGCCGGCGGTAGCGCTCGCCGCCCAGGCTGATGCGAGCAGCGCGCAGGCCGCACAGCAAAAGAATTTCAACATTGCGGCGCAACCGCTGCAGAGCGCCATGTTGCGCTTCGCCGAGCAGGCCGATATGCAGGTATTTTTCGACGAGGTGAAGCTCGACGGCATGCAGGCGGCGGCGCTGAACGGCAGCATGAGCGTTGAACAGGGCCTGCGGCGCTTGATTGGCGACAATCCGGTGGCTTTCCGCCTGCAGCCGCAGGGGCAGATCGTATTGAGCCGGTTGCCAGCGGCAAACGGCGACGGTGGCGCGCTGGCGCTGGACAGCCTGACGGTGCTGGGCGCCGGCGGCATCAACGCCAACGATTGGGTTTACGACGAACCGCGCTCGGTCAGCGTCATCAGCCGCGAACAGATGGATAACCGCCCGGCGCGGCACGCGGCCGATATTCTGGAGCAGACTACGGGGGCCTATTCCAGCGTCAGCCAGCAAGATCCGGCGCTGTCGGTCAACATCCGCGGCATACAAGACTATGGCCGGGTGAACATGAACATCGACGGCATGCGGCAGAATTTTCAAAAGAGCGGCCATGGCCAGCGTAATGGCACCATGTACATCGATTCCGAACTGCTGTCCGGCGTGACCATCGACAAGGGCACCACCGGCGGCATGGGCAGCGCCGGCACGCTCGGCGGCATCGCCACCTTCAATACCGTCAGCGCGAGCGATTTCCTGGCGCCGGGCAAAGAGCTGGGCGGCAAGCTGCACGCCAGCACCGGCGATAACGGCACCCACTTCATCGGCAGCGGCATACTGGCATTGGGCAACGAAACCGGCGATATCCTGCTGGCCGCCAGCGAACGCCACCTCGGCGACTATTGGCCCGGCAACAAGGGCGATATCGGTAACATTCGTATCAATAATGACACCGGCAATTACGATCGCTACGCCGAGAGCATCAAGAACAACAAAATCCCCGACACAAATTACCGCATGCACTCGCGGCTGGCCAAGGTGGGCTGGAATCTGCCCGCCAATCAGCGCCTGCAGCTGAGCTATCTGCAGACCCAGACTGCGTCGCCGATCGCCGGCACGCTGACCAACCTGGGCACTCGCCCACCCTATGAACTGGGCTGGAAGCGCACCGGTTACAGTGACGTGATGGCGCGCAACGCGGCGTTTGATTACAGCCTGGCGCCGGAAGGCGTCGACTGGCTCGATTTTCAGGCCAAGCTGTATTACGTCGATACTCAGGACGACAGCGACACCTACAGCACCAGCTCGCTGCTGGACAACGGCTACGCGACGCGTACCCGGCTGCGTACCTATGGCGCGCAGGCGCAAAACACCTCGCGCTTCAGCCTGGCGCCGGGGCATGACTTCCGCGCCAACTACGGGCTGGAGTTTTATTACGACAAGGCGACCAGCGACTCTTCTCGTCAGGGCATGGAAGGGGTGACGCCGGCCGGCAACCGTTCGGTCGCCAGCCTGTTCGCCAACCTGACCTACGACTACGACGGCTGGCTGACGTTGGAGGGCGGGCTGCGTTACGACCGCTATCGCCTGCGCGGCCAGACCGGCCTGAGCTATCCGGATTTGGCCAAGGATGGGCAACGCTACACGATTGACAATCCTTGCAAAGCGCTGCGTCTGACCGGTTGTTCAACCACCACCCGCGAAGATTGGGCGGTTGACCGCGATCAGGGCAAGCTGTCGCCGACGCTGGCGGTGGCGGTGCGTCCCGGCGTGGAGTGGCTGGAGCTGTATTCCACCTACGGCAAATCCTGGCGGCCGCCGGCGATCACCGAAACGCTGACCAACGGCAGTGCGCACGGCTCCTCCACGCAATACCCCAACCCGTTTCTGCAGGCCGAGCGCTCGCGCGCCTGGGAAGTCGGGTTCAACGTGCAGCAGCCGGATCTGTGGTTTGAGGGCGATCGGCTGGTGGCCAAGGTGGCCTACTTCGACACCAAAGTGGATAACTACATCAACCTGGCGATAGACCGCAATAAACCGGGGCTGGTGCAGCCGAGCATCGGCAATGCCGCTTACGTCAACAACCTGTCGAAAACCCGCTTCCGCGGGCTGGAGTACCAGCTCAACTATGACGCCGGGGTGTTCTACGCCGACCTGACCTACACCCACATGATCGGCAAAAACGAGTTCTGCTCGAACAAGGCCTGGTTGGGAGGGCGTCTGCGCTATGGCGACGGATCGCGCCGCGGCAACTTCTATGTTGAACCGGATGCCGCGTCCAATGATGCCGTCACGTGCGACGGGGGTTCGCAGTTCGGCACGGCAGCCTATCTGCCGGGCGATCGCGGCTCGGTCACGCTGGGCGGCCGCGCTTTCGATCGCAAGCTGGACGCCGGGGTGACCGTGCGCTTCGCGCTGGGCTATCAGGACAGTTCGGTGCCGTCCAACTACCCGTACCTGGCCGACTGGCCGAAGTACACCCTGTTCGATCTGTATGCCAGCTACAAGCTGACCGACAGCCTGACGCTGCGCGGCTCGGTGGAGAACCTGACCAACCGCGCCTACGTCGTCAGCTACGGCGAGACGCTGGCCAACACGCTGGGGCGCGGCCGCACCGTGCAGGGCGGGGTGGAATATCGTTTTTAAGCAGTAAAAGGGCGTTGCTCATTCTTGAGCACAAGGGCGGCCTCGCAAGGGGCGCCATTCATCAATGGAGATAGAGAAATGGCATTTTCAGTCAACTATGACAGCAGCTTCGGCAGCTACAGCATCCATAACTATCTGAACGAGTGGGCGTCGTCATTTGGCGATATCAACCACACCAACGGTAACGTCACCGACTCCAACAGCGGCGGCTTCTATGGCGGCAGCCTGTCCGGCAGCCAATACGCCGTGACCAGCACCGCCAACAACGTTACCTCGTTCGTGGCGGGCGGCAACCTGACCTACACCTTGTTCAATGCCCCGGCGCACACCCTGTACGGCCAGCTGGATTCGCTGTCGTTCGGCGACGGCCTGAACGGCGGCGGCTCCACGCCGTACAACATCCAGGTGCCTGACGTCAGCTTCGGCGGCCTGAACCTCAGCAGCCTGCAGGCGCAGGGCCACGATGGCGTGGTGCACCAGGTAGTGTACGGCCTGATGTCCGGCGATACCGGCGCGCTGGAAACCGCGCTGAACGGCATCCTCGACGACTACGGCCTGAGCGTCAATTCCACCTTCGATCAGGTGGCGGCGGCGACGGCGGTGGGCGTGCAGCACGCCGACAGCCCGGAACTGCTGGCGGCCTGATCGCGGCCGTTTGCCCGCCGGCGCCGCGCGCCCCGGCGGGCGTTTTCTCGTTTTTAGCCGATGGAAAACGCCATGAAAAACGCCGTCAGGCGCGGAGAAGTGATGAGCGTGCTGGCCGCATACCGGCGCGGATTTTGGGGCATCGCGCTGTTTACCGCGGTGATCAATCTGCTGATGCTGGCCCCGGCGCTGTACATGCTGCAGGTCTACGATCGCGTGTTGCCGTCGGGCAACCGCATGACGCTGGCGATGCTGACCCTGATGGTGGTCGGCCTTTACCTGTTTATGGGGCTGCTGGAGTGGGTGCGCAGCCAGGTGGTGATCCGCCTCGGCGCCCAGATGGATATGCGCCTCAATCAGCGAGTCTACGACGCCGCCTTCGAAACCAATCTGAAAACCGGCAACCCGCTGGCAGGGCAGGCGCTGAACGATCTGACCAACCTGCGCCAATTTGCCACCGGCAATGCGCTGTTCGCCTTTTTCGATGCCCCCTGGTTCCCGGTTTATCTGCTGGTGGTGTTTCTGCTCCACCCCTGGCTTGGCGCGTTGGCCAGCGCCGGAATGATCGTGCTGGTGCTGCTGGCCTGGCTCAACCAGCGGGTGTCGCAGGCGCCGCTCGCGGAGGCCGGCCGGGTCGCGCTGAGCGCCACGCAGCAGGCCAACGGCAACCTGCGCAACGCCGAAGCCATTGCCGCCATGGGGATGCTGACCGACTTGCGCCTGCGCTGGCTGCGGCAGCATCAGCAGTTCCTGCTGTTGCAGAACCGCGCCAGCGAGAAAATCGCCGCCGTCACCGCCTGGTCGAAAACCGTGCGGCTGGCATTGCAGTCGCTGATGTTGGGCTGCGGCGCGCTGCTGGCGGTGAACGGCGACATTACGCCGGGCATGATGATCGCCGGATCGATCCTGATCGGCAGGGTGCTGGGGCCGATCGATCAGCTGATCGGCGCCTGGAAACAGTGGTCGTCGGCGCGCCAGTCCCTGCAACGGCTGGAGGTGATGTTGGCCGCTAATCCGCCGCGGGCGGCGAGCCTGCCGCTGCCGGCGCCCAACGGGACATTGACCGTGAATCAGCTGGCCGCCAGCGCGCCCGGCGGGAGCGCACCGGTATTGCACGGCGTCAGTTTTCGTCTGGAGGGCGGCGAGGTGCTGGGCGTCATTGGCGCATCCGGCTCCGGCAAAACGCTGCTGATGCGCCAACTGGTCGGCGCGCTGACGCCGCTCAGCGGCGACGTGAGGCTGGACGGTGCAGATATCCGGCAGTGGGATAAACAGCAGCTGGGGCCGCATATCGGCTACTTGCCGCAGGATATCCAGCTGTTCGCTGGCACCCTGACGGAAAACATCGCCCGCTTTGGCCAGGTTGACGCCGAGAAGGTGGTGGCCGCCGCCGCGCTGGCCGGCGTGCACCAATTGATCCTGCATTTACCCAAAGGGTATGAAACCGAGCTGGGCGAGGGCGGCAGCGGCCTGTCCGGCGGCCAGCGTCAGCGGGTGGCGCTAGCGCGCGCGCTGTATGGCTCTCCGGCGTTGGTGGTGTTGGACGAACCGAATGCCAACCTCGATCGTGAAGGGGAAGAGGCGCTGCAGCGGGCGATCGAAGCGTTGAAGGCGCGCGGTACCACCATCGTGTTGGTGACCCACAAACCGGCGATCCTGGCGACCACCGACAAATTGCTGGTGCTGGCCGCCGGCCAGGTGCAGCACTTCGGCCCCAGCGACGCCATCCTGAAGAAACTGCCTGGTTTTGCGCCTGCAGCCGTACCGGCCAACGTCGGCCGCAGCAGCGGCGGCTTCAACGTCAACTACGCCAACTTTGCCAAAACGGCCAGCGGTGAACGAAAAGTATGAGCAATCAGAGTGTGATCCCCGGCGATATCGACGCCCTTTCCCGACAGTTCGACGAAGGGCGCCATCTGCGGCTCGGCGGCTGGCTGGTGCTGTTGGGGTTTGGCGGCTTCCTGCTGTGGGGGCTGTTGGCGCCGCTGGACAAAGGCGTGCCGGTTTCCGGCAGCGTGGTGGTGGCCGGCAACCGTAAGGCGGTGCAGCACCCGAGCGGCGGCGTAGTGTCGCAAATTCAAGTGCATGAAGGCGACCGGGTTCGCGCCGGGCAGGTGCTGTTGCTGATGGATACCGTCGACAGCCGCACCCAGCGCGATGCGCTGCGCAGCCAGCAGTTGAGCAACGCCGCGCAGCGGGCGCGGCTGCAGGCCGAACGCGACGGCCTGCAGGCGATCGCTTTCCCGGCATTGCTGCAGGCGCGGCGGGAGGAGCCAGAGGTGATGTCGTTGATGCTGCTGCAGCAGCAGCTGTTCACCAGCCGCCGAGCGGCGCTGCAGAGTGAGCTGGCGGCGATCGCGGAGAGCATTGCCGGATCGCAGGCGATGCTGGAAGGGATCCGTCAGTCTTACGCCAGCAAGCAACGGCAAAAGGCCATGTTGCAGGAGCAACTGAGCGGTATGCGCAAGCTGGCTGCGCAGGGGTATGTGGCGCGCAATCGGCTGCTGGATCTGGAAGGGCAGTATGCGCAGATTGATGGCCAGGCGTCCGAGGACACCGGCAATATCGGCCGCCTGGGCCGCCAAATACTGGAGCTGAAGCTGCGGGCGATCCAGCGGCGGGAAGAGTATCAGAAAGAGGTCAGTAGCCAGCTGGCCGAGGTGCGGATGAAGCTGGACGAACTGGATAACCGCCTGGCCAAGGCGGAGGCCGATCTGGGTCATACGCAGGTGAAAGCGCCGGTGGCGGGCACCGTGGTGGGGCTGAGCGTGTTCACCGAAGGTGGCGTGATCGGCGCCGGTCAGCAACTGATGGAGATCGTGCCCAGCGATCGGGGGCTGCAGGTGGAGGCGCGTATCCCGGTCGAACTGATCGACAAGGTGCAGGTAGGGCTGCCGGTCGAACTGTTGTTCTCGGCGTTCAACCAAAGCACCACGCCGCGCGTCGAGGGCGAGGTGACGCTGGTCGGGGCCGATCGCCTGACCGACGAGAAAAGCGGCGCGCCCTATTACAGCGTGCGCGTCAAGGTCAGCGAAGAAGGGTTGCAACGTTTGAACGGGTTGGAAATCCGCCCGGGGATGCCGGTCGAAGGCTTCATCCGTACCGGCGAGCGTTCGATGATGAACTACCTGTTCAAACCGCTGACCGATCGCCTTCATCTGGCGCTGACGGAAGAGTGAGCATGTCGGTTTCGCCGCTGCCTTTCGCCGCACCCGGTGCCGTCATGCCCTGGCGCCGTTGCCTGGTGCTGGTGCTGGCACTGCACCTGCTGGTCGTGGCGCTGTTCTGGCCCTGGCGGGACCAGGCCGCGCCGGCGTGGGTGCCGCCGCCGGCGGTCATGGTGGTGATGGCCGCCGCACCGCAGGCCCCGGCTGAGGTAAAACAACCGCCGGGGCAAATGACGCCGCCACCTCAGGTTGAACCGCCGTCGCCGCCGGAACCCTTGCCGACGGTGAAGGTGCCTGAAGCCGTGCGGCCGAACATCGCCGTACCGCCGAAGCAGAAAAAACCGCCCAAGCCGGTGAAGACTCCCCCCCTGCCGCGCACACCGCCGCAGGAGAAAACGATCGCGCCGCCGAAGGTTCAGGAGCAAAGCGTCGGTGCGCCACCGCCGGGCCGGGCGGATAAAACGGCCGCGCCGCAAACTCGCCTGACGCCCTATGCTCAGGCGGGGGTGGACAACTGGCGCAGCCGCATCAGCGGCCGCCTGAATCGTTTTAAACGTTACCCCAAAGACGCATTGCGGCTAAAGCGCCAGGGCGTCGGGCAGGTGCGTTTCACGTTGGACAGGCAGGGCCATGTGCTGGCGGTGACGCTGGTCAGCAGCGCCGGGTTGCCGTCGCTGGATCGCGAAATCCAGGCGCTGGTCAAACGCGCTTCGCCGCTGCCCACGCCGCCGGCGGACGCCTACGTCAACGGCACGGTGGAATTGACGTTGCCGATCGATTTCAGTTTGCGCGGCGCGGGTTTCTGAGCCGCGGCAATATCTCCTCCTGAGAAAATCATTTTTCAGCAGCTTGTCCTGCTGTTCATTATTTTCAGAGCGTATCGTTATTTTATTCGACGCGGATAAGTCGGCGTTCTACGCAATATTTTCATTTGAAAAGCACGAATGCCTTTTATTTTTCGGCTGACAAAAAATAAACAGCTTGACGCTGCGGAGTTCGGGTTTTAGTTTTTAATTATAAAACAGGAACTGAGTTCCATATAGTGGAACAAGGCGGATCATGACAACGCTGGAAAATGCCGCTGCGGTATTAAAACTCTTTTCTCAACAACGTGTGATGCATGGCCAACCGGGTATTGCATTCAGCGACGTGGTTGAGCAATTGGTGCTGCCGAAAAGCACGGTATCGCGCCTGCTGCAGACCATGGAAAATCAGGGCATGCTGGAGCGCGATCCCGATAGCCGGCGTTATCACATCGGCGCGCTGTTGCTGGCGGCATCCAGCCACTATCTGTCGATGCCGCTGGTGGACAACCTGGCGGCCAGTATGGCGCAGCTATGCCGCCAGACAGCGTGTACCGGCTACCTTTCGATATTGGAAGGGCAGGAGATCATGGTGATGCGCATGTTCCCCGGCCGCCACTTTTTGCAGGTGGTCACCCCGGCGGGTTACCGTTCGCCGGCGGCGGAAACCTCGGTCGGCCGGGCGATACTGGCGCGTGAAAGCGACGAGCAGGTTCGGGCGCGTTACGCCGGCGGTTACCGGGCGACTTCGCCCAATGCGCCGCAAACGTTGGATGCGCTGTTGCAGACGTTGCAGCAGGTGAGGCGTCAGGGATGGTCGTTGGCGCGCAATGAAACCTTGAACAGCATCAGTTCGCTGGCGACCGCGCTGGTGAACAAGCACGGCAGCGAGACGGTGGGGTTGTGCCTGTCCTTTCCCTCGCAGGGCGAGGAGCAGCCGTTTGTACCGGAAGTCTTGGCCGAATTAACCGCAGTCAGCCGCCAACTGGCGGAAAAATATGGCGATGATTATTGGCAGCAGATCAAATAACGCGCCTGAGCTATCGTGTTGCATCATAATTAACGAGCGCCGACACCAGGGAACTCATTAATTATATTTCACCGTATTTTATTGGTAAGAAATAGACAGGCTGAATAAGAAAATAATCACGTTGTGACACCGGTAGTTCCAAATAATGGAACTGCCGCGGCGAGCTATCGTTTGGCGTTATTTCCGCCACGCAGCAGGAAATATTCAGGGAAACCAAGCATGAAATCAAATAATCCGCTAAAAGAGGCCGGCACGCTGTTGGTCATGGCGTTACTTTCGGTGGTGGGGGCGATCATCGGCGTTCAGCTGATCACCACGCTGGGCGTGACGCCCAACACCTCGATCATCGGTGCGCTGATTGCCATGCTGTTGGCACGCATTCCGCTGAAAATGTTCCAACGCTACCGCTCGGTGCACACTCAGAACCTGGCGCAGACGGTGATCTCCTCTGCCACCTTCGGCGCGGCCAATTGTCTGCTGATGCCGATTGCGGTGCCTTACGTGATGGGGCAACCGCAGCTTATTTTACCGATGTTCTGCGGCGTGGCGGCGGCGATGTTGCTTGACGCCTATCTGCTTTATCGCCTGTTCGATACCAAAGTGTTCCCTGCCGCCAATGCCTGGCCGCCCGGCGTCGCCGCCGCGGAAGCGATTAAAGCCGGCGATCGCGGCGGCAAGCAGGCCTGGCTTTTGGTGGTGGGCGTAGGGGTAGGTATCGCCGGATCAATGCTCAAGATCCCCATGGCGGCCTTCGGCACCGCCTTTATCGGCAATATCTGGGCGCTGAGCATGTTTGGCGTCGGGTTATTGTTGCGGGCTTACGCCGATCCGGTGGCCGATTTCGATATTAATGCCCATTTTATTCCGCATGGCGTGATGGTCGGCGCCGGCCTGGTGGCGCTGATCCAGGTTGCGCAGGTGATCCGCAGCCGCCGCGCCGATAGCGCCGGTTATACCCAACCGGACAGTGCGGTAAGCAAAGCGCTCGGCCTGGGCGCGGTCGGCTACATCGCCATCGCCGCGTTTTTGGCTCTGATCGGCGGGCTGTTCAGCGAGATGTCGCTGCCGATGTTGGCGCTGTTCGTGATATACGCGGCGTTCGCCGCTTTCGTTCATGAGCTGATCGTCGGTATCGCCGCCATGCACTCCGGCTGGTTTCCTGCGTTCGCGGTGGCGTTGATCACCCTGATCGTCGGTATCCTGATCGGTTTCCCACCGCTGGCGCTGTGCATCCTGACCGGTTTTACCGCCGCCACCGGGCCGGCCTTCGCCGACATGGGCTTTGATTTGAAAGCCGGCTTCATCCTGCGTGGCTACGGCGAGGATCTGCGGCAGGAGCTGCTGGGGCGCCGCATTCAGCTGTTTGCGGCGCTGATTGCCTTCCTCATCGCCATTCCGGTGGTTTACCTCTCTTATCACAGCTATTTCCTGCAGGACCTGATCCCGCCGGTCGCGCGCGTTTACGCGAAGACCATCGAGGCCGGTGCGCAGCCGGGTATCGCCTGGAGCCTTTTGATCTGGGCGATCCCCGGCGCCGTGGTACAGCTGATCGGCGGCCCTAAGCGCCAGCTCGGCGTGTTGCTGGCAACCGGTCTGCTGATCAATAACGCCTTGGCCGGGTGGGCGGTGCTGGTGGGTATCGCGCTGCGCGTGGCGATCCTGCGCCGTTGGGGCGATCGAGGCCGCACGCCGATGGAGATCATGGCGGCCGGGTTTATCGCCGGCGACGCGCTCTACAACTTCTTCAGCTCGATTTTTTCCAGCAAGGGCAAATAGCCCCTGCCGATGACATTGGTGAGGTAAAACGACCATGAGTTTGCAACAAACGCTGCAGGTTTTTGAATTGATTGATAGCGCATTCGTCAGCGGCCAGGACGTCGTCGATCTGTTTGCGCCTTACCCGGCGATCCGGGCCAGCACCTTGCGCGCCGACGGGCCGAAGGGCGGTACCGATTTCGTGCGCATCGAGATCCCCGGTAGCGCAGGACAATTCGCTGGCGGTGCGGCGCCGACGCTGGGCATTATCGGCCGCCTGGGCGGCATCGGCGCGCGGCCGACGCGTATCGGGCTGGTATCTGACGGCGACGGCGCGATCGCCGCCATTGCCGCCGCGCTGAAGCTGGCAGAGATGCAGCGTAAGGGCGACACGCTGCCGGGCGATGTGATCGTCACCACTCATATTTGCCCGAACGCGCCGACCCGGCCGCACGATCCGGTCGATTTTATGGATTCGCCGATCGATGACGTGACGATGAACGATAATGAAGTGGTGCCGGAGGCTGACGCCATCCTGTCGATCGATACCACCAAGGGCAATCGCATCATCAACCACAAAGGCTATGCGCTGTCGCCGACGGTGAAAGAGGGCTACATCCTGCGGGTGGCGGAAGATCTGCTGCGCATCATGGAGATGACCAGCGGCCGCCCGGCGGTGACCTTCCCGATCACCACGCAGGATATCACCCCTTATGGCAACGGCGTGCATCACCTCAACAGCATCCTGCAGCCCTCGACCGCTACTGCGGCGCCGGTGGTCGGCGTGGCGATTTGCAGCGAATCGGTGGTGCCGGGCTGCGGCACCGGCGCCAGCCACGAAACGGACATCGCGCTGGTGGTCAAATTCGCGGTGGAGGTCGCCAAAGAATTTGGCCGCGGCACTTGCCGGTTCTACGATGCTGCCGAATTCGGCCAGCTGCTGGCGCTGTACGGCAGTCTGAGCCACCTGCAAAAAAGGAGATAGACCCATGACGGCTTCATTCGCCACGCTGACCCTCGGTCAGGCGCCGCGCAGCGATATCATGCCGCTGCTGTCTGCTTATCTGCCGGCGGAGCGGGTGAGGCACGTCGGTTTGCTGGACGGCCTGGATGCCGGGCAGATCGCCGAGCGTTATGCGCCGCAACAGGGCGATAAGCTGCTGGTGTCGCGCCTGTTGGACGGCACGCAGGTGACGCTCTGTGCCGCTCGCGTTGAAAGCGGGTTGCAGCAGAAGATCCGCGAGTTGGAGGCGGCGGGGTGCCAGGTGATCCTGCTGCTGTGCACCGGCGAATTCGGCGAATTGCAGGCGGAACAGGCGCTGTTGCTGGAGCCGGATCGCATTATTCCGCCGTTGATCTCCGCGATCGTCGGCGCACACCGCGTCGGCATCGTGGTGCCGATGGCGGAACAGGTTGAGCAGCAGGCGCGTAAATGGCGGCAGCTGGCGACGCCGCCGAGCTATGCCGTCGCCAGCCCCTATCTGGCAGATGATGCCGCGCTGGAGCAGGCGGCTTGCGCACTGCTGCGGCAGGGGGCGGAGGTGGTGGTGCTAGACTGCATCGGTTATCACCAGCGTCACCGCGCCTTTTTGCAGGCGCGTCTGTCGGTGCCAGTGTTGTTGTCGAACGTACTGGTCGCCAAGCTGGCTGCAGAGTTAGTCGACTGATTCAAATAGCGAAAAGTTACCGCTCGACGCGCTCTCAGGCGCTTTGCGCCCGTGGATCTCCCCGGGGTTCAGCAGCCCTGACTGCCGGTGAGAAGCCCGGCAGCGTTTTACTCTGCGCCGCGATCGCATTTCGCGCGAAAAACCAGTGACAGATCAACCGCAATCCCCCAATATGGATTTTCCATCAAGATGATTACGCGGGTGCCAGTCTATGCTGAAAGTGAATGAGTATTTTGCCGGAAAAGTGAAGTCTATCGGTTTTGACAGTAGCAGCATCGGTCTTACCAGCGTGGGCGTGATGGAAGAGGGCGAATACACCTTCTCCACCGCGCAACCGGAAGAAATGACGGTGATCACCGGGGCGCTGAAAGTGCTGCTGCCAGGGGCGCCGGACTGGCAGGTGTTTACGCCGGGTGAGAAGTTCTTCGTGCCGGGGCACAGCGAGTTCAACCTGCAGGTGGCCGACGCGACCGCCTATCTGTGCCGCTATCTGAGCAAATAAACGTTGCTCGTTAGGGGAACGCAGGGCTCAGCGAAGGCTGGGCCCTGGTCGTTTCTGCGGCGGGATTAACGCTGGGCTTCGCCGCCGAGCGCTTCGATGGTGTTTTTGATCAACGCCGCCAGCTCGCTGGTCATCAGGATAAAGTCGGCGTCAAAGCGCTGGGCGAAGTCGTCGCGATCGATGTCGTCGTTCTGCTCGCGCAGCGTGTCGGCGAACTTCAGGCGCTTGAGCGAGCCGTCGTCCGACAGCATCAGCTGAATGCGCTCCTGCCAATCCACCGCCAGCTTGGTCACCAGCTTGCCGGCTTCGATATGCACCGCGATTTCGTCACTGATCAGATTCTGTTTCTTGCAGCGGATCACGCCGCCTTCTTCCAGAATCGCTTTCAATTCCGCTTCATCCTGAATGGCGAAGCCGGCCGGCATCTCGCCGGAACGCACCCATTCGGTCAGCGTCAGTTCGATCGGGCTTTCCATCGTCAGCGGCACCACCGGCAGCGAGCCGAGGCTCTTGCGCAGCAGCGCCAGCGTATCTTCGGCGCGTTTGGCACTGGCGGCATCGACCATGATCAGATCGTTGACGGTGTCGATCCACATGAAGGTCTGGTTGAAGCGGCTGAACGCGCGCGGCAGCAGGCTGTGCAGCACTTCGTCCTTCAGCGCGTCTTTCTCGGTTTTCTTCAGTTTGCGGTGTTGTTCCGCCTCCAGGCGCTCAATCTTGGCCTGCAGCTCTTGCTTGATGACCGGCGACGGCAGGATTTTCTCTTCCTTGCGCGCGCAGATGACGATCTGGCCGTTGACCGCGTGCGTCAGCGCATCGCTGTGCGAGCCCATCGGGGAGACCCAGCCAGTCTTCGCCATGTCCTGGCTACCGCACGGCGTGAAGGCGAACGCGCTGAGTTGTTTTTCCATTTCATCCGCGTTTAACGCCACTTCGCGGCTCAAACGGTAAACCATCAAATTCTTAAACCACAGCATAATGTTATCCCTGGCTGGGCGTGCGCTCGGCACGCTGATTCGTCAAAAGCAGGGCGGCATGATAACGAATTGACGCTGAAAAATCGCCCCATTCTCTCCGAATTGCGTTGCTTTACGCACCGAGAAAGGGCGGGGTGGAGGGTGGGAAACAGGTGATTCATCTGCGCGCTTACATTAGGCTGTGGCAACGCTACGTGGCATCGAGGAGAAAAATACGTGCGCATTGGCATCGACTTGGGTGGGACGAAAATTGAAGTGATTGCGTTGGCGGACGACGGGCGGGAGCTGTTTCGCCATCGCATCGCCACGCCGCGCCATGACTATGGGCAAACCCTGGCGGCGATCGCCGGGCTGGTGAAGCTGGCGGAAGATCATACCGGCGAATTGGGATCGGTCGGGATCGGCATTCCCGGCACGCTGTCGCCGTTTACCGGGCGGGTGAAGAACGCCAACTCGGTATGGCTCAACGGCCAACCGCTGGACAAGGATCTGTCGGCGCTGCTGGCGCGCGAGGTGCGTATCGCCAACGACGCCAACTGCCTGGCGGTGTCGGAAGCTACCGACGGCGCAGGCGCTGGCGCGAAAACGGTGTTCGCGGTCATTATCGGCACCGGCTGCGGCGCCGGCGTGGCGCTGAGCGGCCAGGCGCATTCTGGCGGCAATGGCATCGCCGGCGAGTGGGGCCACAACCCGCTGCCGTGGCAGGATGACGATGAGCTGCGTTACGCTCGCGACGTGCCGTGTTACTGCGGCAAGCCGGGCTGCATCGAAACCTTTATTTCCGGCACCGGTTTCGCTACCGACTATGCGCGCCTGAGCGGCAACGCGCTGCAAGGGCATGAGATCATGGCGCTGAGCGAGCGGGGCGATGCGCTGGCGGAGCAGGCGATCGTTCGCTACGAAATGCGGTTGGCGAAATCGCTGGCGCACGTGATCAACATGCTGGATCCGGACGTGGTGGTGCTCGGCGGCGGCATGAGCAACGTGGATCGCCTGTACCGCACGGTGCCGCAGCGGGTGAAAAGTTGGGTATTTGGCGGCGAGTGTGAAACGCCGATCCGCAAGGCGGTTCACGGCGACTCCAGCGGCGTACGCGGTGCGGCCTGGCTGTGGCCGCAACAGCAGCGCTAAACGTTGCAGCAAAGCGCGAGGCTGCTCGCGCTTTAAACCCTTCCCTGTACAAAAACTGGACGGCGTTTTATGATTTAGCTAACTTAGCTAAGGAGGACGCGTATGCCGATTCAGGCCAATATGCACGAAGCCAAATCCAATCTGAGCCAGTTGGCGGACAGAGCCGCGGAGGGAGAAACCGTGATTATTGCAAAAGCAGGGAAGCCGTACGTACAGCTGGTCGCCATCAAGGGGGAAGCGCGCCGCCCTGGCGCCGCCAAGGGCAAGTTCACCGTGCCGGCGGATTTCAACGCCGAGGATGCGGCCATTGCGGCGTTGTTTGAGGGCGATGCATGAAGCGCCTGTTGCTGGATACCCACGCGTTGCTGTGGTGGCTGATCGATGACGCCTGCCTGGGCGCGAACGCCAAAAGGCAGATCGCCGATCCGGGCAATGCGGTGTACGTCAGCGCGGCCAGCATTTGGGAGATCTCGATCAAGCAGGCGCTGGGCAAACTGGCGCTGCCGGAAGATATCTTTGCGATCATCGAGGCCGAAGATTTTCTGTCGCTGCCGATGGACGCCTTTCACTGCCAACAGGCCGGGCAGTTGCCGCCCTATCATCAGGATCCTTTCGATCGCATGCTGATCGCACAGGCGCAGGCCGAAGGGCTGACGCTGGTCTCCGCCGACGCGGTGTTTCCGCAGTACGGCGTGCGGGTAGCCGACGCTCGCCGTTAAGCCGGCTTTTCCTCGCTTTCGCTGCGCACCCGTTCGATATGAATGGTCAGAAACATCATCTCTTCCGTGGTGAGCTGATGCTGATAGTGCTTTTCGATGTGGCGGTTGATCTTACCGGCGCAGGCGAATGACTCGCGGTACTTCTCTTTCACCACCTGATAGAGCGAGTCGTCGTCGCTGTCGACGTAGTTTTTCCCCAGCAGGCGCTGGGCGAAGAATTTCAAATGGGTGACGAAACGGTGGTAGCTCAGGGATTCCTCGTTGTAATCAAAGCGGAAATGGTATTTGACCAGGTTGAGGATCTCTTGCATCACGCGGGTAATATGCAGCGTGTTGTGCATCTCGTCGTTAAGCTGGGCGTTGACCAGGTGTAGGGCGATAAATCCGGCTTCGTCCTCCGGCAACGCGGTGTCCAGCCGTTGGGCGATCAGGGCCAGCGCCTCCAGCCCGACGGCGAACTCGGCCGGATAGAGCTTTTTAATCTCCCACAGCAACGCATTTTTGATATCCAGCCCTTGCGCATGGCGCTGCAGGGCGAAGTGGATGTGATCGGTCAGCGTGATGTAGACGATGTTATGCAACTTGCCCGGCAGGCGTTCGCGGGCGAGAGTAATGATCTTGTCGGCGGTGGTGACGCAGGCTAATGGGATCTCGGCGAGCAGCTCTTTATAGCGCTCGGCGGTTTCTCCGCCGTTATGGGTGAATACCTTTTCGATCAGGCTTTCGTCCAGCGTATCGCCGGGCTTCTTTTTAAAGCCGATTCCTTTTCCCATCACCACCGTCTCTTCCTGACGGTCGTCCAGCGTAATCACCACGTTATTATTGAGTATTTTAGCGATTTTCATGGTTTTTCCCGGTGTTTCAGCATCCTGAAAACGAAAAAACCTGACGCCCGGGAGCGATCCCGGGTGTCAGGTTTTGCCTGTATTTTATGTTTCTTCCCTGCGGCCCTGAGCGGCGGAGGGGATACAGTAACAATCCTATTATGTTGGCATAATAACCCGTGCCCGCCGCGGCTCAACGCTTTTCACTGCGGAGTGCCGCCGCGGTCACACTTCTGCGCCGCGCGCCGCGGGATCATTCCAGCCTGAAATGCGCCTCCAGCCGGCTGACGCCGAGCCCGTTGACCTTTTTCACCTTGATCTGCACCGGAATACGTTCTTTCATCGCCTCGACGTGGCTGATCACGCCGATGGTTTTGCCGGAGGCATTCAGGCTGTCCAGCGCGTCCAGCGCGGTATCGAGGGTTTCGGCGTCTAGCGTGCCGAAGCCTTCGTCGAGGAACAGCGAGTCGATGCTGGTTTTGTGGCTGACCAGATCGGACAACGCCAGCGCCAGCGCCAGGCTGACCAGGAAGCTCTCACCGCCGGACAGGGTGCGGGTATCGCGCAGCGCGTCCGCCTGCCAGGTGTCCACCACCTGCAGCTCCAGCGCATCGCTGGTTTTGCGCTGAAGCAGGTAGCGCCCATGCAGCCGGCCGAGTTGCTGGTTAGCCAGATAGACCAGATGATCGAGCGTTAACCCCTGAGCGAAGCGGCGGAACTTGTCGCCTTCTTTCGAGCCGATCAGCTGGTTGAGGTAGCTCCAGTCGTCGTAGTCTTGCTGACTGCGGGCGATCTGCTCGAACAGCGCCTGCTGATTAAGGCGACGGGCGGCGTCGCTTTCCAATTGGTTGCGCAGTTCACCCTGGCGCAGCTGCAACGTTTTCAACTGCTGTGCCAACTCGGCCAGCGATTGGGTGAGCGCGTCGAGATCCGTGTTGGCTTCATCCACCCCCTCAGGGCGGCTCAGCCGATGCTGCTCCAGCGTTTGCGTCGCCTGCGTCAGCAGGGCCGCGGCCTCTACCTGCCGCTGTTGCAGTTGCTCTCTACGCTGCTGCAATTCGCGGCGCAGTGTGTCGTCCAGCAGCGCGGCGGTGAAGGCGGTTTCATCAGCGAATTCGCTGTCGGCCAGCGCCTGCTGCCACTGCTGCTGCGCCTGCTGCAGCCGCTCCTGCATCTGGGTGTGTTGTTGTTGTAACCCGGCCTGCTGGCCGGTCAGGCGCTCGCGCAGTTCCTGCGCCTTTTGCCACTGCTCGGCGGCCTGTAAGCTGGCCTGTTCACAGGCGGTTTGTTTGGCGCGCAGCTGTTCCCGTACCTCGGCGACCCGCTGTTCGCCGAACAGCGCCAGCCGCTGCGCGCGCCGCTCTGCGAGAGTTTTCTCGCCTTCCTGCCAGCGTTGTTGCAGGTCTTGCTGCTGTTGCAGGCTGTCGGCATAGGTTTTCTGCAGCAGCGTAAAGCGCTCTTCGAGCAGCGCCAGCTGTTGCTGCGCCTGCTGCTGCTGCGTTTGCAGAGCGGCGAGCGCGTCTTTTGCCTGTTGTACTGCCTGCGCCGCCTGTTCATGCTGCTGCAGCGCGTGCTGCCCGCGCCGCTCTTCATCGTCGCAACCGCTCAGCCAGGCGCTGAGTCGCTCGCTCTCCGCCAGCGTAAAGTCGAACGCCAGCGGTGCGCTGAGCTGCTGCCACTGCTGCTGTTGGGCAGCCAACTGCTGTTCATCCTGCGCGATGGTTTGCTGCTGGCGTTGTTGCTGTTCCTGCAGGCCTTCGCAGCGGGTACGCAACTCGGTGCCCTGGGTTTGCAGTTTCTCGGCGAGAGTACGCATCTCAACCAAACGCTGTTCCGTGGCCGAAGGCTGTACAGCCTGATACTGCTCTACTGCTGGATGGCTGGTGGAACCGCACAGTGGGCAGGGGGCACCGCTTTGCAGCAGGGCGCGCTCCGCTTCCAGACTGACGATGCGTTTTTCCAGTTCGTGGATCTGCTCCACTTCCTGCAGCTGCGCCTTGTGCTGTTTGAATTGCTGACGCGCGCTCTCCAACTGCTGTTGCAGCCCGGCGAGCTGCGTTTGCCGCTCGGCGTGCTCCGCCTGTTGCCTAGCCAGACGCTCGCGGGTCTGACGGTTAAGGGACGCCAGAGTAAACAGCTGCTGGCGTGTTGGGCGCAGATCCGCCAGGGCGCTCAGGCGTTGGCGCAGCGGGGCCAACGGCGTTTGCGCCTCCAGCGCCTGTTGCTGCTGTTGTTGAACGGCCAGCGCTTCGTTCAGCGCGTTCAACTGCTGCTGATGTAGTGCGCCCTGTGCCGTCAGCTGGCTGCGCTGAGCGGTGAGCTGCTCCAGCGTAGTTTGCTGCTGGGCGCACTGCTGCGTGGTGGCATCGGCGGCCTGTCGTCGCTCGGCCTGTGTCGACTGCAGTTGGGCTATTTGGTGGTCGAGCGGAGCGACTTGCTCATCGATCAGCTGTTGCTGCTGCTGCATATACTCGGCATGGGTTTGCTGCGCCAGGCGGGCTTTTTCCACCGCCTGCTGCAGCGGCGCCAGCTGCGCCGAGTGCTGTTCCTGTTGCTGCGTCAGCTGGGCTGCCTGCTGTTGTATCGTCTGCAGTTCGGCGCGGCAGCGATCGCGTTCGCCGCGCAGCGGCCGCAATTTCTCGGCCGGTTCGCTGAGCGCCAGCTGCTGCAGCTGCGGGGCGGCCTCTGCCTGCTCGCGCTGGGCGGTTTCCAGCCGCCGTTGACCCTCGCCTTGCTGTTGCCGGAGGCGTTGCCATTGCTGCAGCCAGCTCAGCGCCTGTTGCTGTCGCTGGGTTTGCTCGCCGAGGGCGATTTCCTGCGCGCTCAGCGCCGTCAGCTGTTCGGTCAGAGACTGGCGCTGCTCGTCGTTCAGCAGTTCGATGCCGCTGGCGCGTTGATGCAACGCATCCAGGTCGGTTTTGGCCTGCTTGTGCGACTCGAACACCTGTTCGGACAGTCGCCCATAGATTTCGGTGCCGGTCAGCTCTTCCAGCAGTTCGGCGCGATCGTTGGCATCGGCATTGAGGAAGGCGGCGAACTGCCCCTGAGACAGCATCATCGATTTGGTGAAGCGGCCAAAGTCCAGCCCGGTGATGGTTGCGGTAAGCTCCAGCTTGTCGCGCACCTTGTCCGCCAGGATCTTGCCGTCCTCGCGGCGCGCCAATTCGACCTTCGGCGCCTGCAGATTGCCGTCCGGCGCATTCTTGGCGCGGCGCTGGCTCCAGAAGGCGCGATAGCCGACGCCCTTGACCTCGAATTCGACCTCCGCCAGCGATTCGGCGGTGTGGCGGGTCATCAGTTCATTCTGGCTCGGCGTGACGTTGAGGCGCGGCGTCTGGTGGTACAGCGCCAGGCAAATGGCGTCCAGCAGGGTGGTTTTGCCCGCGCCGGTCGGGCCGGTAATGGCGAACAGGCCGTTGCTGGCGAACGGCTCGGCGGTGAAGTCAATTTTCCATTCGCCCTGCAGCGAGTTGAGGTTTTTTAACCGCAGGCTGAGGATCTTCATGGGTTGGTCTCCTCAGGATTGTGCTGCACCGCATCGACCACCTGGCGGAACAGTTGGTGCATCCGCCGTTGGCGTGCTTCGGGCATGTCGGCCTCCTGCGCCAGGCGCCGTTCGAACACCTCGTTGACGCTCAGTTCGTTCAGCGTTTCCTTATCCTGCTGCGCGATTGCCTGGCGGCGCTGCTCTTTGCTGCGCCGCAACAGCACCACTTCCACCGGCAGCTCATCCGCCATCAGTTGGATGCGGCGCTGAATATCGCTGAGGTAGTCCTGCGTCGCCACTTCGATATCCAGCCACACCGGCAGCTCGCCGGCATAGTCGGCAAATTGCTGCAGTTGCCGTTCGATCTCGGCCAGATCCCCTTTGATCAGCTGCATGGGCTGGAACTGCGGGATCGTTAACGCATCTACCTGCTGGAGGGCTCCGTCGGCGAAATCGACCAGGAAGATGCTTTTGGCTTTGCCCAGCTCATCGAAGCTGAGCGGGATCGGTGAGCCGCTATAGCGAATATGCTCTGACTTGGCGACGTTCTGCGCGCGGTGAATGTGGCCGAGCGCGATGTAATCGGCGGGCGGGAAGGCCTGCGCCGGGAAGGCGTCCAGAGTGCCGATATAGATGTCGCGCACCGAGTCGGAGGTGGTGACGCCGACGGTGGTCAGGTGGCCGGTGGCGACGATCGGCAGCGGCAAGCCCAGCTGGTCGCGGCGCTCGCAGGCCGCCTGATACAGCGTCTGATAATGTTCGGCGATGGCTTCCTGCAGCGCCTGCTGTTTCTGCGCGCCGGATTCGCCGGCGCGGCTGGTAAGCAGATCGCGCGGCCGTAGGAACGGGATGGCGCACAGCACCGCGCCCGGCTGGCCGTCGCGCCGGTTAAGCACCACGATCTGCTGTTCGGGCGCGCCTTGCGCGCTCGCGATCACCGTGGTGTTCAGGCAGGAGAGCAGTTCCCGCGATTCGTTCAGCGTCGCCACCGAATCGTGGTTGCCGCCCAACACGACCAACTGGCAGCCGGTGCGCTGCAGTTCCACCACGAAGCGGTTGTACAGCTCGCGGGCATAGCTGGGCGGTGAGCCGGTATCGAACAGATCCCCGGCGACGATCAGCGCATCCACCTGTTGCTGTTCGATCTGTTCGATCAGCCAGTTCAGAAAAGCCTGGTGCTCGGCGGCGCGGCTTTTGGTGAAAAAGTACTGGCCAAGGTGCCAGTCAGAGGTGTGGATCAGGCGCATGACACTCCCGGATGCAAAGATAATGGCGATGATTATAAAGGCCGCGGCGGCGGCTGTCCCGGCGCAATGATGATGACAACCGGATGATTTTTCTTTACTGCGGGAAATAATCGCTATGCTTACTGCCTATAACAGCCGGTTTTTTTCATAAAAGTGTCACAAAACTGACGCATAATGGCGCCCGAAAAGTCGCTAACACATTGGCAGGATTGACGATGGCAAGACGCATACTGGTGGTGGAAGACGAAGCGCCGATCCGTGAGATGGTGTGCTTTGTGTTGGAACAAAATGGTTACCAACCGTTGGAAGCCGAGGATTATGACAGCGCCGTGACGCGTCTGTCTGAGCCGTTCCCTGATTTGGTGTTGCTTGACTGGATGTTGCCCGGCGGTTCCGGCATTCAGTTTATCAAACATATGAAGCGCGAAGCGCTGACCCGCGATATTCCGGTCATGATGCTGACCGCGCGCGGGGAAGAGGAAGACCGCGTGCGCGGCCTGGAAGTGGGGGCGGATGATTACATTACCAAGCCGTTCTCGCCCAAGGAGCTGGTGGCGCGCATCAAGGCGGTCATGCGCCGCATTTCACCGATGGCGGTGGAAGAAGTGATTGAAATGCAAGGCCTGAGCCTGGACCCGTCCTCCCACCGCGTGATGGCGAACGATCAGGCGTTGGACATGGGGCCGACCGAGTTCAAGCTGCTGCACTTCTTTATGACCCACCCGGAGCGGGTTTATAGCCGTGAGCAGTTGCTTAATCACGTCTGGGGCACTAACGTTTATGTGGAAGACCGTACCGTTGACGTGCATATCCGTCGGCTCCGCAAAGCGTTAGAAACCAGTGGGCATGATAAAATGGTTCAAACCGTTCGGGGCACCGGCTACCGGTTCTCAACGCGCTACTGATCGCGCTGCGCTGGAGAATATGCCGTGTTAGAACGTCTGTCGTGGAAGAGGCTGGCTCTGGAGCTGGCTCTTTTTTGTTTGCCCGCCTTACTGCTGGGGCTGATTTTCGGTTATCTGCCCTGGTTTCTGCTGGCCTCCGCGCTGGCTGCGCTGGTGTGGAATTTCTACAACCAGCTCAAACTCTCCCATTGGCTGTGGATTGACCGCAGCATGACGCCGCCGCCCGGCCGCTGGAGCTGGGAGCCGCTGTTCTATGGCCTGTATCAGATGCAGCAGCGCAATCGCCGCCGCCGGCGCGAGCTGGCGCTGCTGATCAAGCGCTTTCGCAGCGGGGCCGAATCGTTGCCTGACGCGGTGGTGATGACCACCGTCGAGGGCAATATCTTCTGGTGCAACGGGCTGGCGCAGCATCTGCTCGGCTTCCGCTGGCCGGAAGACAACGGCCAGCACATCCTCAACCTGCTGCGCTATCCGGAATTCAGCCACTATCTGCAACAGCAGGAGTTTTCACGTCCGCTGACGCTGCAGTTGAACAACGAACACTACGTCGAATTCCGCGTGATGCCGTATTCCGAAGGGCAGTTGCTGATGGTGGCGCGCGACGTCACCCAGATGCGCCAACTGGAGGGCGCACGGCGCAACTTCTTCGCCAACGTCAGCCATGAGCTGCGCACGCCGCTGACGGTGCTGCAGGGCTACCTGGAGATGATGGGCGACGAAGAGCAGGACGGCTCGCTGCGCAGCAAGGCACTGAGCACCATGCAAGAGCAGACCCGCCGCATGGACGGGCTGGTCAAGCAGCTGCTGACGCTGTCGCGCATCGAGGCGGCGCCCAATGTCGACATGAACGAGCGGGTGGATATCCCGCTGATGCTGCGGGTGTTGCAGCGCGAGGCGCAGTCGCTGAGCGGCGGCAATCACGAGATCACCTTCCGGGTGAACGAACAGCTCAACGTGTTCGGTAATGAAGACCAGTTGCGCAGCGCGGTGTCTAACCTGGTGTACAACGCGGTCAATCACACGCCGAAGGGCACCCACATTGAAGTGAGCTGGCAGCAGACGGCGCACGGCGCGCAGTTCCAGGTCAGCGACAACGGGCCGGGTATCGCCGCCGAACACCTGCCGCGGCTGACCGAGCGTTTTTACCGCGTCGACAAGGCCCGTTCGCGCCAAACCGGCGGCAGCGGGTTGGGGTTGGCGATCGTCAAACACGCGCTCAGCCATCACGATGCGCGGCTGGAGATCCTCAGCGAGCCGGGGATTGGCACCCGCTTTATCTTTACCTTACCCAATCGGTTGATTGTTCCCGCCGCTTTATCAGAGAATGCGGTGAAAAATTAACGCGAGACACCGGTATGACCCGAATAACCCGAGGGCTGTTGCTTTGCCTGGCGCTGCTGGCCGGGCGCGGCGCGCTGGCGCAGCCCGACGGCATGCTGGCGGGCAACCTGTCCAGCGTCGGTTCCGACACCCTGGCGAATCTGATGGCGCTATGGGCGCAGGATTTCAGCCAGCATTATCCCAACGTTAACCTGCAGATCCAGGCCGCCGGATCGTCGACCGCGCCGACCGCGTTGGCGGCGGGCGCCGCGCAGCTGGGCCCGATGAGCCGGCCGATGAAGGCCGCCGAGGTTTCGGCGTTCGAACATCGTTACGGCTATGCGCCGCTGGCGGTGCCGGTAGCGGTGGATGCGCTGGTGGTGTTGGTGCATCAGGACAACCCGCTGCGCGGCCTCAATCTGCAGCAGCTCGATCGCATTTTCTCCGCCACCCGGCGCTGCGGCGAAAGCAAACCGCTGACGCGCTGGGGCGAGCTGGGGCTGAGTGGCGACTGGGCGACGCGTTCGCTGCAGCGTTTCGGCCGCAACTCGGCGTCCGGCACCTACGGCTATTTCAAACTGCGTGCGCTGTGCGGCGGCGATTTTATGCCGCGCGTCAATGAGTTGCCCGGTTCAGCCTCGGTGGTGCAGGCGGTGGCCGGTTCGCTCAACGGCATCGGCTACGCCAGCATCGGTTTTCGCGCCAGCGGCGTGCGGCTGCTGCCGTTGGCGGAGTCGGGAGAGGACTATGTTGCCCCTACCGCCGCCAACGTGCGCAACGATCGCTACCCGCTGTCGCGCTATCTGTATATCTACATCAACAAAGCCCCCAATCAACCGCTGGAGCCGCTGACCGCCGCGTTCCTCGACCGCGTGCTGTCGACTGCCGGGCAGAGCCTGGTCAATCACGACGGCTATCTGCCGCTGCCGCCGGGCGCCCTGCAGAGGACCCGTCAGGCGCTTGGGTTGCCACCGCTCGCGCCGGCCGTGATGAAATAACCGACAAAATGCGACGTAATTTTCGCCTTTTTTCACGGCCAAACGAAGCTCGTGCCACGCGAAAATCGGGCTTATATTGGCGTTTTCGCGCGGTAAAGTGATATATGCTTCACGTTTCGTGAATCTGCTGTTCAAAAATGATACAAATCATGTAGTGTATATTTATTGATAGCCAATATGATCGACTGGTGGCTAAAGTTTATATGGTCGATAGCTCTGCTTTTCGCCGTGCGTCTTGCCTTGAAGCGCTATAAACGTTTACCTTAGCCCTCGTTGTCGGATTAAACCTCCATTTTTATAACTCCTAAAATTTTGCCCATCTTCATGAGCGGCCACTTTCGAATAGGGACATAAACGCCGGATCGACTGCGTTTAGGGTGCTTATTTGGCGCTGCAACGTTAGGGCATGCCGGCAACCGGGTGGGGCGTTACGCCACCACGCTATCGGACCCTTTTTTTATTTGAACAGGCAACACGACATCGTATGAGTCATCGTTTAACGTCAAAAGATATCCTGGCACTGGGTTTCATGACCTTTGCCTTATTCGTTGGGGCCGGGAACATCATCTTCCCGCCGATGGTCGGCTTGCAGTCCGGTGAACACGTCTGGACCGCAGCGCTGGGCTTCCTGATCACCGCCGTGGGTCTGCCGGTCATCACCGTCATCGCGTTGGCGCGCGTCGGCGGCGGCATCGACGCCCTCAGTTCGCCGATCGGCCGCGGCGCCGGCCTGCTGCTGGCGACCGTCTGCTACCTGGCCGTCGGCCCGCTGTTCGCCACGCCGCGCACCGCCACCGTATCCTTTGAAGTGGGCATTGCCCCGCTGACCGGCGACGGCACCATGCCGCTGTTTATCTATAGCCTGGTGTACTTCGCGCTAGTGATCGGCATCTCCCTGTATCCGGGCCGTCTGCTCGATACCGTCGGCCACGTGCTGGCGCCGCTGAAGATCGTGGCGCTGGCCGTACTGGGCATCGCCGCACTGCTGTGGCCTGCCGGCGCGCCGATCCCGGCGACGGCGGCTTACCAGAGCGTGCCTTTCTCCTCCGGCTTCGTTAACGGCTATCTGACCATGGATACGCTGGGGGCGCTGGTATTCGGCATCGTTATCGTCAACGCGGCGCGTTCACGCGGCGTGAAAGACGCCGGTCTGTTGACTCGTTACACCATTCTGGCCGGTTTGATCGCCGGCGTGGGCCTGACGCTGGTTTACCTGAGCCTGTTCAAGCTGGGCTCCGGCAGCGGCGCGCTGGTGCCTGACGCCACCAACGGCGCGGTGATCCTGCACGCTTACGTTCAGAACACCTTCGGCGGTTTGGGCAGCTTCTTCCTGGCGGCGCTGATCTTCATCGCCTGCATGGTGACCGCGGTAGGCCTGACCTGCGCCTGCGCCGAGTTCTTCGCGCAATATCTGCCGTTCTCGTACAAGACGCTGGTGTTTATCCTGGGCCTGTTCTCGATGGTGGTGTCCAACCTCGGCCTGAGCCACCTGATCCAGATCTCCATTCCGGTGCTGACCGCGATTTACCCGCCGTGCATCGTGCTGGTGGTGCTGAGCTTCACCCTGCGTTGGTGGCACAGCGCGCCGCGCATCATCGCGCCGGTGATGCTTGTCAGCCTGTTGTTTGGTATCCTTGACGCGGTGAAAGCCTCCAGCTTCCAGCAACTGCTGCCGGCCTGGACGACTCACCTGCCGCTGGCGGAGCAGGGGTTGGCATGGTTGCCGCCTTCGCTGCTGATGCTGGTGCTGGTCGCGATTTATGATCGGGTGTGTACGCGTTCCCAAGTGACCGCGCACTGATAATCCCCCGGCTTAATCCAGGGCCACGGACATGTCCGTGGCTTTTTTTCGTTTAAAACTATGGGTCATTTTCATGCAACAACAGTCACCCACCTCTGCCCCCGACAATAAGCTGAAACGCGGCCTCAGCACGCGTCATATCCGCTTTATGGCGTTGGGGTCAGCCATCGGCACCGGGTTGTTCTACGGCTCGGCGGATGCCATCAAAATGGCCGGCCCGAGCGTGCTGCTGGCTTACCTGATCGGCGGCATCGTGGCCTTTATCATCATGCGCGCCCTGGGGGAGATGTCGGTCAACAACCCGCAGGCCAGCTCATTTTCCCGCTATGCGCAGGACTACCTCGGCCCGATGGCGGGTTACATCACCGGCTGGACTTACTGCTTTGAAATCCTGATTGTCGCCATCGCCGACGTGACCGCCTTCGGCATCTATATGGGGGTCTGGTTCCCGGAAGTGCCGCACTGGATCTGGGTGCTGAGCGTGGTGCTGATCATCGGCGCCATCAACCTGATGAGCGTCAAGGTGTTCGGCGAGCTGGAATTCTGGTTCTCGTTCTTCAAGGTCGCCACCATCATCATCATGATCGCGGCCGGTATCGGCATCATCATCTGGGGCATCGGCAACGGCGGGCAACCGACCGGTATACATAACCTGTGGTCGAACGGCGGCTTCTTCAGCAACGGCTTTATCGGCATGATCCTGTCGCTGCAGCTGGTGATGTTCGCTTATGGTGGCATTGAAATTATCGGCATCACCGCCGGCGAAGCCAAAGATCCGAAAAAATCGATTCCGAAGGCCATCAACTCGGTGCCGTGGCGCATTCTGGTGTTCTACGTCGGTACGCTGTTCGTCATTATGTCTATCTACCCGTGGAACCAGGTGGGTACCAACGGCAGCCCGTTCGTGCTGACTTTCCAGCATATGGGCATCACCGTGGCGGCGGGCATCCTCAACTTCGTGGTGATTACCGCGTCGCTGTCGGCGATTAACAGCGACGTGTTCGGCGTCGGCCGCATGCTGCACGGCATGGCCGAACAGGGCCACGCGCCGAAGATGTTCAGCAAGGTGTCGAAGCGCGGCATTCCTTGGGTGACGGTAGTGGTGATGATGTTGGCGCTGCTGCTGGCGGTATACCTCAACTACATCATGCCGGAGAGCGTGTTCCTGGTGATCGCCTCCCTGGCGACCTTCGCCACCGTGTGGGTGTGGATCATGATCCTGTTCTCGCAAATTGCCTTCCGCCGCAGCCTGAGCAAAGAGCAGGTGAAACAGCTGGCGTTCCCACTGCGCGGTGGGGTATTCACCTCGGTGGTGGCGATCGTGTTCCTGGTGTTCATCATCGGTCTGATCGGTTACTTCCCGACCACGCGTGTCTCGTTGTACGCCGGCCTGGTTTGGGTGGTGTTGCTGTTGGCGGGGTACTGGTTCAAGGTCAACCATCAGAAAAAACGCGCGCCGTTGGCGACGCAGCAAGACTAAATGGAAAAACACCGGCTGAGGCCGGTGTTTTTTTAGCGTTGGTCTTCCACTTCATCCTCCCCGGCGGCGCGCGCTTCGATACGCATGTCGCCGCCGTTAAGGCGTTCTTCCTCCTCCTCGCCGGCGCAGCGCGCCAGCACTTCGCGAATGTCCTGCATATTGCTGCTGAGTGCACTCAGCGAAGGTTGCAGATTGCGGGGCATGCGGCTTTCATCCAGCGACGCGCTGTGCAGGCAGCCGATAAACAGCAGGGTGGCCAGCAGGGTAAACAGCCGGTGACGTAACCGTTTCAGCAAGGGCTTTCCCTCTCGGTAGTGAAGGTGATGGCACATTAACGCCGTTTTCGCCGGGGAAAAGAAGGGGATGGAGATATCTGCTGGCAATTGAAAGAGAATAATTACCAGCAGACACAGTTACGTCAGCCGACGTCAGGAAGCGTTCGCGCTTTGTCGCAGCATGCCGCGCAGGTCGTTGCCGGTTGGCGTTTGATGCACGCGCAGGCCGAACTCGTCGATCACCGCCAGGAGATGGTCGAAAATATCCGCCTGAATGCTTTCGTACTCCGCCCAGACCGTGGTGTTGGTAAAAGCGTAGATTTCCAGCGGCAGGCCCTCCGGCGTCGGCGCCAGCTGGCGCACCATCAGCGTCATATTCTGGTGAATGCGCGGGTGAGCGCGCAGGTAGGCTTCCAGATAGGCGCGCAGCGTGCCGAGGTTGGTCAGGCGGCGGCCGTTGAGCGGCGAGGCCAGATCGACGGCGATCTCCTGGTTATGCTGGCTCAGCTCCTGGGTCTTGACGTTCAGGTAGCTGTGCAGCAGCGGGTTGCGCTGCAGGCGGCGCTGTTCCTCTTCCGACAGGAAGTGCACGCTGCCGGTGTCGATATTCAGGCTGCGCTTGATGCGGCGCCCGCCGGATTCCGACATCGACCGCCAGTTCTTGAACGAGTCGGAGATCAGCGCGTAGGTAGGAATAGTGGTGACGGTGTTGTCCCAGTTACGCACTTTGACCGTGGTCAGGCCGATGTCGGTGACCGCGCCGTCGGCGCCGTATTTCGGCATTTCCAGCCAGTCGCCGATCTTCAGCATATCGTTGGCGGAGAGCTGAATGCCGGCCACCAGCCCGAGGATCGGATCCTTGAACACCAACATCAAGACCGCGGTCATGGCACCCAGGCCGCTGAGCAGCAGCAGCGGCGATTTGCCCATCAGCAACGAAACGATCATGATGCCGATCAGGATCGCCGCCACCAGTTTCAGGCCCTGGAAAATGCCGCGCAGCGGCAGCTGATTGGCGATCGGACTTTGGCGCAGCAGCGCCAGCAGCGTATCCAGCAGCGAGAACAGCGACAGCAGGGTGAAGGCGAGGATCCACACCTGCGCGGCGGTGACGATCACCGCCTGGGTTTGGCTGCCGCTCTGCAACCACAGCGTCGCCTGGATGCTGATGATCACCCCTTGCAGCAGCAGCGCCACGCGCTGGAACAGTTTGTATTGGGTGATGGCCTGTTGCCAGACGCGCTGCGATTGCTGGCCGCGGCGCTGAAGGGCGGCCAACACCACCCGGTGCAGCACCAGGTGGATCACCACCGAGATCAGGACAATCAACCCCAATACCATCAACAGCGACATCACTCCGCCGAATTCCAAACCAAACTGTTCCAGCCAGCGCGTTATCTGTTGTTGCATTACCGCTCCTTAAAAAATGCGCAAAAAATATCCTGTAAGCTCAAAACGCGTTAGCCTAAGGGGTAACGTGAAGGATTTGTGCCTGTTTACCTTTTTTTACATCGAGTTAGCGTTATTTTTCGGTCTCCGCCCCCCGGCTCATCCCTGGGTTTTGCGGCCAGAGAGGAGGGGGAGTTGCACTTAACGTGGCATTGTTCGCTTCTTGAAGAACGCCGTCGATTTCGTTTGGTACAGCAGGAGAAACAGTATGCTTAACGCCTGGCATCAACCGGTCCCGCCTTTTGTGGTGAAGCAAGGGCAACGTTTGGATATCACGCTGTGGTTACAGGGGGATGAACTGCCGGAACGGGTGTTTTTGCGCGCCGAACCGGACAACGAAGAGTGGCTGCTGGTGATGAAAGCGCAGCGCCACGAGGGGATGCGGCGCTACCAGGCCAGCCTTACGCTGAATGAGGGCGAGCCGACGCGGCGTTACTGCTTCAAGCTGCTGTGGGCCGATCGCCAGCAGTGGTTCGGCCCGCAGGGCTGGTCGCCAACGCCGCCGGGCCAGCTGGCGCAGTTCGCCGTCGACGAGCCCGACCATGGCCCCGAGTGGGTGGCGGATCAGCTGTTCTACCAGATTTTCCCCGATCGCTTCGCCAGCAGCGGCGGCGAGCACGGCATCCAAAGCGGCAGCTACCGCCATCACGCGGCCGGTGCCGAGGTGATTCGGCGCGACTGGCAGCATCCGCTGGAGGATCGTCACGCCGCCTCGACCTTTTACGGCGGCGATCTGGACGGCATCTGCGCCAAACTGCCGTATTTGCAGCAGCTGGGCGTGACCGCGCTGTATCTGAACCCGATTTTTACCGCGCCGAGCGTGCATAAGTACGATACCGAGGACTATTACCAGGTCGATCCGCACTTTGGCGGCAACGCGGCGCTGCAGCGTTTGCGAGTGAGCACTCACAAGGTGGGCATGAAACTGGTGCTGGACGGGGTATTCAACCACACCGGTGACTCGCATCCGTGGTTCGACCGCCATCGCCAGGGCGAAAACGGCGCCTGTCACCACCCCGATTCACCGTATCGCGGCTGGTTCAACTTTTACCCGGACGGCCGCGCGCTCGACTGGAAGGGCAACGCCAGCCTGCCGAAGCTCAACTTCGCCGAGCCGCAGGTGGCGGAAGCGATCTATCGCGGGGAAGGCAGCGTGGTGCGCCACTGGCTGCGCCCGCCGTACAGCATCGACGGTTGGCGGCTGGACGTGGTGCACATGCTAGGGGAGAACGGCGGTGCCACCGGCAACCTGCACCACCTGGCTGGCATCTATCAGGCGGTGAAGCAGGAGAATCCGCAGGCCTACGTCTTGGGCGAGCACTTCGGCGACGCGCGCCGCTGGCTGCACGCCGGCGTGGAGGATGCGGCGATGAACTACATGGGCTTTGCGCTGCCAGTGCGGGCGTTCTTGGCGGGGCTGGACGTGGCCTATCACCCGGTGCGGCTGGACGCCGCCGGGTGCGCGCAGTGGATGGACGGCTACCGCGCGGGGCTGCCGCACGGCCGCCAGCTGATCCAGTTCAATCAGCTGGACAGCCACGATACCGCGCGTTTCCTCACGCTGTTGCAGGGGAACGCGGCGCGCATGCAGATGGCGGCGGTGTGGTTGCTGAGCTGGATCGGCGTGCCTTGTCTCTATTACGGCGATGAGATTGGCCTGGACGGCGGCAACGATCCGTTCTGCCGCAAGCCGTTCCCGTGGGACGTCGGTGACTGGGAGCGGCCGCTGCTGGCGCTGTTCCAGCGTATGGCGGCGCTGCGTAAACAGAGCCTGGCGCTGCGTCGCGGCGGCTGTCAGGTGCTGTACGCCAGCGGAGAAACGCTGGTGTTCGTGCGCCTGTATCAGCAGGAGCAGGTGTTGGTGGCGCTGCAGCGCGACGGCAGCGGCCAGGCGCAGCTGCCGCACAACCCGCTGTTGGCCCGTGGCCCGTGGCGGCGTGTGGAAGGGCGGGGAGAGTTGAGCGAAACGGCCGGCGGGCTGCGCCTGCAGCTGGCGGAAGAGTCGGCCACCGTGTGGCGGTATGAAGGCTAAGGGAACTGCGGGGGCCGAAGGGCCCCCGCGATCAAGGTGAGTGGGCGTTTACATCAGTAACCGACCGCGGAGCCTGCCGGGCGACGCACGTCGTTGGCGCCGTACAGGTAGCCTTCACGCACTTTACCGGAAACCGCCGAATCGTTGCCGGAGTTGGCCGGGCTGACGCCCGCCGCGCCCGGCAAACCGACCAGAATCAGTTCGGCGGCGCCCCACGGCGTTTGCTCGACCATCTTATAGCCCATGCCGCTCAGCAGCTTCAGCGTATCGGCGGAAACGCCGCGCTGTTCGTAGTACACCTCATCCGGCAACCATTGGTGATGGATGCGCGGTGCGTCCACCGCTTCCTGCGGCGCCATACCGTGGTCGATCACGTTCAACGCGGTCTGCAGGGTGATGGTGATGATGCGTGAGCCGCCCGGCGAGCCCAGCACCATAAAAATCTTGTTGTCCTTGGTCACCAGCGTCGGGCTCATCGACGATAGTGGGCGCTTACCGGGGGCAATGCTGTTGGCGGTGCCTTGCACCAGCCCGTACAGGTTTTTCTCGCCCACTTTCACCGTGAAGTCGTCCATCTCGTCGTTGAGGAAGAAGCCGGTGCCCGGTGCGATCACCACGGCGCCGAAGCGGCCGTTGACGGTATAGGTGGTGGAGACCGCGTTGCCGTCGTGGTCGACGATCGAATAATGGGTGGTTTCCGGCTTCTCATGCGGTTCCATGCCGGGCTGTACGTTTTCCGACGGCGTGGCCTTGTCCGCGACGATTTTCTTGCGGATCTGCTCGGCGTAGCTCTTGCTCACCAGCCGGTCGATCGGGTTCTTGATGAATTCCGGGTCGCCGAGGTAGGTGTTGCGATCCATGTAGGCATGGCGCATCGCTTCGGTCATGGTGTGAATGGCCGCCGCCGAGTTGAAGCCCATGCTTTTCAGGTCATAGCCTTCCACCACGTTGAGGATTTCGCACAGCGTGACGCCACCTGAGCTGGGAGGCGGCGCCGACACGAACTTGTAGCCGCGATAGCTGCAGGTGATCGGCGGCGTTTCGGTGACCTTGTAGTCGGCGAAGTCGGCGGCGGTCAAAATGCCGCCGCCCTGTTTGGCCGCCGCCTCCACCGCCTGTGGGATCTTGCCTTTGTAGAAGGCGTCGGTTCCCCCTTTGGCGATGGCTTCCAGCGTATTGGCCAGATCGGTTTGCACCAGTTTGTCCCCCGGCTGCAGCGGGCTGCCGTCCGGGCGCAGGAAGATTTTGGCCGACTCGGGATCCTGTTTGAAGCGCGCGATGGTGGTGTCGAGGATATCGGTATCGGCGCGGGTCAGCACAAAGCCTTCGCGCGCCAGCCTGATCGCCGGCGCCAGCACCTGTTCGCGGCTCAGTTTGCCGTACTTCTCACGCGCGGTTTCCATTCCCAGCACGGTGCCCGGCACGCCCGCCGCCAGATAGCCGTACAGGCTGGCGTCTTTCTTCACCTTGCCGTCGGCGTCCAGATACATGTTGGCGCTGGCCGCCGCCGGCGCGGTTTCGCGGAAGTTGATGAAGGTGTCGGTGCCGTCCGCCAGGTGGACGGTCATAAAGCCGCCGCCGCCGATGTTGCCGCAGCAGGGGTTCACCACCGCCTGCGCGTAGCCGACCGCCACGGCGGCGTCGATGGCGTTGCCGCCCATCTTCAGGATATCCACCCCGACCTGCGAAGCCAGATGCTGCGAGGTGACCACCATGCCGTTTTTGGCTTCCACCGCTGGGTTGGATGCCGCATGCAGGCTGCCGCTGACCAGCAGCGCCGCCATGGTCAGGGGTTTGCTCCATTTCTGTAAAAACATAGTTATTCCTACCCTGTCAGTTTTTTATTGTGTTGTGTTTGCTTGGCTGTTGTTCACTTGCAAAGCGCGAGCCAGCGTTATTGATAGTAGCCGCAGATGGGCGCACACGCGGCGAGCAGGGTGGAAAATGTGAGCGGAAACAGGGAAATAAAGCACTGAAGGCGGGCGGTCTGCCCCAAAAAGGGGCATAAAAAAACCGGCCGCGTGGGCCGGTTGATTCACTATCAGGCTGAAATTACAGCTTGGCAGCGTTTTCAGACAGGTATTTTGCCACGCCGTCTGGAGAAGCGCCCATACCTGCTTTGCCTTTTTCCCACTGAGCCGGGCACACTTCACCGTGCTCTTCGTGGAATTGCAGCGCGTCAACGGTACGGATCATTTCGTCGATGTTACGGCCGATTGGCAGGTCGTTAACAACCTGAGCACGTACGATGCCGTCTTTGTCGATCAGGAAGGAGCCGCGCAGCGCAACGCCAGCTTCCGGGTGTTCGATGCCGTAAGCTTTCTGGATTTCACGCTTAACGTCAGCAACCATTGCGTATTTCACTTCACCGATGCCGCCTTTGTCGACAGGGGTTTTACGCCATGCGTTGTGGACGAATTCTGAGTCGAAGGAAACGCCAACCACTTCAACGCCACGCTTCTGGAACTCTTCATAGCGGTGATCGAAAGCGATCAGCTCGGAAGGGCATACGAAGGTGAAGTCCATTGGCCAGAAGAACAGCACGGCTGGTTTGCCGTTCAGGTGCTTCTTCAGGTTGAAGTTTTCAACGATTTCGCCGCTACCCAGTACGGCAGCTGCAGTGAAGTCAGGGGCTTGACGAGTTACCAGGACCATAATTACTCCTGTAATAGGTGTTAAAGGGTGGATGTAAAAACAAGGGCCAGTATAGGGGCCACGACTTGGCGAATAAAGGGCAAAAGACCAATCGATGAGATAGCTTTTACCTATTAAATTCATTAATTAAATTTGACAGGCTTTAAAAATAACCTTTTCCCACAAAAGGGCAAGCGGCAAAGCGTAAATTCTTGCAAGGCGCTGCAATTTCAAACGCTTGAGCTTGACCTCAGAGCGTTTTTTCCTTCGCCTGCTGCATCATTTGCGGATAAAACTGCCAGAATTGTGTTTCAAGCTGATGATAATGTCGCTCGACGTCGGCGAACGAGCCTGCCAGGGCATCGAGGCGCGGACGGCGGCTGGCCATGCCCTGCAGCACCCGGGCGATGAACGGCAATTCGGCGTAGCGTTCCAGCCAGCGTTCCGGCCACAGATAGCCGTTCAGGTTCTGAAAGCGTGGCGGCGTGAGCGGCAGGTAAGGTTCGATCTGGCTGCGGGCTTCCTGGGTAAACTGGTGCAGGTCGCGTGAGGGCTCCAACTGCTGCCAGTGGCGCGCCAAAAAATGGTCCCACACCACGTCGAGGGTGATCGGCGCCACGCGGCGGTAGGGGGCGCTGAAATAGTCGCGGCAGGCTTTGACCTGCGGCAGGCTGTCGGTCAGCACGTCGACGCGACGGTGCATCATGATGCCGGCCACCACGTCGGGCTGGTAGTCGGCGGCGGGGTTGCCACGCACGAAATCGGCCAGCAGGTTGCCCAGCAGCGAGCTGTCCGCCAGCATGGCCAGGTGAAGATGAGCGAGAAAATTCATCCCTCAACTATACCCGAAGTCAGGCAAATCCTCCTTATTTCTTGCCGCTGACCGCCCCCGGCTTTAGACTAGGCCGCCTGTTTTTTACCAACCAGCCATAAATTGAAGAAGTGAATACCCATGCGCGTCGCTGATTTTTCGTTTGAACTTCCCGAATCCCTGATTGCCCACTATCCCCAGGCCGAGCGCAGCGCATGCCGCCTGCTGCAGCTGGACGGGCCGAGCGGGGCGCTGACGCACGGCGTATTCACCGATCTGCTGGATAAGCTGGAAGCCGGCGACCTGCTGGTGTTCAACAATACCCGCGTGATCCCGGCGCGCATGTTCGGCCGCAAGGTCAGCGGTGGCAAGATAGAAGTGCTGGTGGAGCGCGTGCTGGACGACCATCGCGTGCTGGCGCACGTGCGCGCGTCGAAAGCGCCCAAGCCGGGGGCCGAGCTGCTGTTGGGGGATGATGAGAGCATCGCCGCCACCATGGTGGCGCGCCACGAGACGCTGTTCGAGCTGCGCTTCAACGACGAACGCGATGTATTCACCATTCTCAACGCGGCCGGCCACATGCCGCTGCCGCCTTATATCGCTCGCCCGGATGAAGACGCCGACCGTGAGCTGTATCAGACGGTCTACAGCGAGAAACCGGGCGCGGTCGCCGCGCCGACCGCCGGCCTGCACTTCGACGAACCGCTGCTGGCGGCGCTGCGCGCCAAAGGCGTGGAAATGGCGTTCGTGACGCTGCACGTCGGCGCCGGCACCTTCCAGCCGGTGCGCGTGGAAACCATCGAAGATCACGTGATGCACGCCGAATACGCTGAAGTGCCGCAGGAGGTGGTGGATGCGGTGCTGGCCTGCAAAGCGCGCGGCAAGCGCGTCGTGGCGGTGGGCACCACCTCGGTGCGTTCGCTGGAAAGCGCCGCGGCGGCCAGCAAAGAGGCGCTGATTGCGCCGTTCTTCGGCGACACCAGCATCTTTATCTATCCGGGCTATCACTACCAGGTGATCGACGCGCTGGTGACCAATTTCCACCTGCCGGAATCGACCTTGATCATGCTGGTGTCGGCCTTCGCCGGCTACAAAAATACCATGAACGCCTATCAGCAGGCGGTGGCCGAGCAGTACCGCTTTTTCAGCTATGGCGATGCGATGTTCATCAGCCGTAATCCGCAGGCGGAAAACGAGTCCGTCGGCGGTTAATTTCCCGGGCTGCGCCCACGGCGCGGCCCCGTTTCAACGACATCAGACTGTTTCTCTGATGCTGGAGGCTTTGTGAAGTACGAACTACAAACTACCGATGGCCGCGCACGCCGCGGCCGCCTGATTTTCGACCGCGGCGTGGTGGAAACCCCGGCCTTTATGCCGGTCGGCACCTACGGCACGGTCAAGGGCATGACGCCGGAAGAAGTGAAAGAAACCGGCGCGCAGATCCTGCTGGGCAACACCTTCCACCTGTGGCTGCGCCCTGGCCAGGAGATCATGAAGCTGCACGGCGATCTGCATGATTTCATGCAGTGGCCGGGCCCGATCCTCACCGACTCCGGCGGTTTTCAGGTGTTCAGCCTGGGGGCGATGCGCAAGATCAAAGAGGAAGGCGTGTACTTCCGCAACCCGATCAACGGCGACAAGGTGTTCCTGAGCCCGGAAAAATCGATGGAAATCCAGTATGACCTGGGTTCCGACATCGTGATGATCTTCGACGAATGCACGCCGTACCCGGCCGACTGGGACTACGCCAAGCGTTCGATGGAAATGTCGCTGCGTTGGGCGCAGCGCAGCCGCCAGCGTTTCGACGAGCTGGAAAATAAAAATGCGCTGTTCGGCATCATTCAGGGCGGCGTTTACGAAGATTTACGTGATGTTTCCGTCAAAGGGCTGGTGGATATCGGCTTTGACGGGTACGCTGTGGGCGGCTTGGCTGTAGGCGAGCCGAAAGAGGATATGCATCGCATTCTTGAACACGTTTGCCCGCAAATTCCGGAAGATAAGCCACGCTATTTGATGGGCGTCGGCAAGCCGGAAGATTTGGTGGAAGGCGTGCGCCGCGGCATCGACATGTTCGACTGCGTCATGCCGACCCGCAACGCCCGCAACGGCCATTTGTTCGTGACTGACGGTGTGGTAAAAATCCGTAATGCCAAGCACAAGGATGATACGTCTCCGCTGGATAAGGACTGTGATTGCTACACGTGTCGCCATTACAGCCGCGCCTACTTGCACCATCTCGACCGTTGCAACGAAATATTGGGTGCTCGACTGAACACAATTCATAACCTGCGTCACTACCAGCGCCTGATGGCGGGTTTACGCCAGGCTATCGAAGAGGGTAAATTAGAGCAGTTTGTTGCGGATTTCTATGGTCGGATCGGCAAGCCGATTCCGCCTTTAAACGCTTGATCTAATAATTGATAACTTAATGAGGGAATTTCAATGAGCTTTTTCATTTCTGACGCCGTCGCATCCGCAGGGGCTCCGGCTCAGGGAAGCCCGTACTCTCTGATCATTATGCTGGTGGTGTTCGGCCTGATCTTCTACTTCATGATCCTGCGCCCACAGCAGAAACGCGCGAAAGATCACAAGAAGCTGATGGACTCCATCGGTAAAGGCGACGAAGTGCTGACCACCGGCGGCCTGATCGGTCGTGTGACCAAAGTGGCCGACACCGGCATCATCGCCATCGCGCTGAACGACACCACGGAAGTGATGATCAAGCGTGACTTCGTGGCGGCCGTTCTGCCGAAAGGTACCATGAAGGCCCTGTAATCTTTTTTCCCGAAGGGAATTGCCGTGCTAAACCGTTATCCTTTGTGGAAGTATCTGATGTTGATCGTCGTGATCCTCGTCGGTCTGCTTTATGCGCTTCCCAACATCTACGGTGAGGATCCGGCCGTACAAATCACTGGCGCGCGCGGTGTCGCCGCCAGTGAAACTACGCTGGACCAGGTCCGTACCGTATTAGAAAAAGACAACATCGCGAGCAAGTCGATTGCGCTGGAAAATGGCGCTATCCTGGCTCGCTTTAAAGATCCTGACGTTCAGCTGCGCGCCCGCGAAGCGCTGGTGACCGAGCTGGGTGACAAATTCGTCGTGGCGCTGAACCTGGCGCCGGCCACGCCGACCTGGCTGGCCATGCTGGGCGCAGAACCGATGAAACTCGGCCTGGACCTGCGCGGCGGCGTGCACTTCCTGATGGAAGTGGACATGGACACCGCGTTGAGCAAGCTGCAGGAACAGACCATGGATACCCTGCGCAGCGAGCTGCGCGAGAAGGGCATTCCTTACGCGTCTATCCGCAAGCTGGACAACAACGGCGTGGAAGTTCGCTTCCGTGACGATGCGGCTCGCGACCAGGCCATCAGCTACATCGGCCCGCGTCAGCGCGATCTGGTGCTGTCCGCCAACGGCGCTAACACCATGAAAGCCAACCTGACGGACGCCCGTCTGAGCGAAGCGCGTGAATACGCCGTCCAGCAGAACATCACTATCCTGCGTAACCGCGTCAACCAGCTCGGCGTCGCCGAACCGCTGGTGCAGCGCCAGGGCGCTGACCGCATCGTGGTCGAGCTGCCGGGCATTCAGGACACCGCGCGCGCCAAAGAAATTCTGGGCGCCACCGCGACCCTGGAGTTCCGTCTGGTGAACACCAATGCGGACGCCACCGCGGCGGCCAATGGCCGCGTGCCGGGCGATTCCGAGGTGAAATATACCCGCGACGGCCAGCCGATCGTGCTGTACAAGCGCGTGATCCTGACCGGTGACCACATCACCGACTCCACCTCGAGCACCGACGAATACAACCAGCCGCAGGTTAACATCTCGCTGGATAGCGCCGGCGGCACGTCGATGTCCAACTTCACCAAGGACAACATCGGCAAGCCGATGGCGACCCTGTTCGTGGAATATAAGGACAGCGGCAAGAAAGACGCCAATGGCCGCGCTGTGCTGGTGAAACAGGAAGAAGTGATCAACGTGGCGAACATTCAGTCGCGTCTGGGCAACAGCTTCCGCATCACCGGTATCGGCAACCCGAACGAAGCGCGTCAGCTTTCGCTGCTGTTGCGTGCGGGTGCGCTGATCGCGCCGATTCAGATCGTTGAAGAGCGCACCATCGGTCCAACCCTGGGTCAGCAGAACATTACCCAAGGTCTGGAAGCCTGTCTGTGGGGCCTGGTGGCGTCCATCGTCTTCATGGTGGTCTGGTACCGTAAGTTCGGCGTGATCGCCACCACGGCGCTGGTCGCCAACCTGGTGCTGATCGTCGGCGTGATGTCCCTGTTGCCGGGGGCGACGCTGACCATGCCGGGCATTGCCGGGATCGTGTTGACGCTGGCGGTGGCGGTTGACGCCAACGTACTGATTAACGAACGTATCAAGGAAGAGCTGAAGAACGGCAGGTCCGTTCAGCAGGCGATCCATGAGGGCTATAAAGGCGCGTTCTCCAGTATCGTCGACGCCAACATCACCACGCTGATCACCGCGGTCATCCTGTACGCAGTCGGCACCGGTTCGATCAAAGGCTTTGCGATCACCACCGCGATCGGTGTGGCGACGTCCATGTTCACCGCGATTGTCGGTACCCGTGCCATCGTCAACCTGCTTTACGGCGGCAAACGCATTAACAAGCTGTCTATCTGAGGAGTGCGTTGTGGCACAGGATTATACTGTTGAGCAACTCAACTACGGCCGTAAAGTCTACGACTTTATGCGCTGGGACTATTTGGCCTTCGGCATCTCGTTGCTGCTGTTGGTCGCGTCGATCGTCACCATGTCGGTGCGCGGGTTTAACTGGGGTCTGGATTTCACCGGCGGTACGGTGATTGAAATCAACCTGGAGAAGCCGGCTAACCTTGACCTGATGCGCGACACGCTGGAGAAGGCCGGGTTCCAGGATCCGATCATCCAGAACTTCGGCAGCAGCCGCGACGTGATGGTGCGCATGCCACCGGCGACCGGCACCGCAGGCCAGGAACTGGGCAACAAGGTGATCGGCGTGATCAACGACTCGGTGGATAAAAACGCCACCGTGAAGCGCATCGAGTTCGTCGGCCCGAGCGTGGGCAGCGAGCTGGCGCAAACCGGCGGCATGGCGCTGCTGGTGGCGTTGATCTGTATCCTGATCTACGTCGGTTTCCGCTTCGAATGGCGCCTGGCGCTGGGGGCGGTTATCGCGCTAGCGCACGACGTGATCATCACGCTGGGCGTGCTGTCGCTGTTCCACATCGAGATTGACCTGACCATCGTCGCTTCCCTGATGTCGGTTATCGGTTACTCGCTGAACGACAGCATCGTGGTCTCCGACCGTATTCGTGAGAACTTCCGCAAGATCCGCCGCGGTACGCCTTACGAGATCATGAACGTGTCGTTGACCCAGACGCTGAGCCGTACGCTGATGACTTCCGGTACTACCCTGATGGTGGTGCTGATGCTGTACATCTTCGGTGGCGCGATGCTGCAAGGCTTCTCGCTGGCGATGCTGATCGGCGTGTCGATCGGTACCGTTTCCTCCATCTACGTCGCGTCCGCGCTGGCGTTGAAGCTGGGGATGAAACGCGAGCACATGCTGCAGCAAAAAGTGGAAAAAGAGGGCGCGGATCAGCCTTCGATTCTGCCTTAACCGCCGCAGTATTCAGCGAAATGAGAAGGAGCGCCAATGGCGCTCCTTTTTTTTGCTTTGGGTTTCAGCGTTGCTGCACCACCGCCGGTTGGGCGGTGGCCACCAGGCTGTGCAGACGGATATAGCCGAGCTGTTCCGGCGTCAGGCCGCTGAAGCGTAGCTCGAAGTCCTGACCGGGTTTCGGCAGCAGCGAGTCGGCGCTGGCGATCGGTTGCGACAGTGCTTCGGCGGTCAGCGGCCGGCCGGTGGCCTCATCCAGTTGACCCCATTCCACCACCGCGTTGAACGGCGGCAGCGTAGCCTGTGAGAGGATGCGCACATGCAGCTGCGCCTGCGTGCCGTTGGCTTCGCTCTTGATGTGGCTCAGCGAAACGCTCAGTTCGCCGATGCTGCTCTGCAAACGGGCAGCGCTTCGAGCCGCCGGCAGCAGGTAGACGCCATTGTCGGAGTGCTGATTGAGCAAATTCTGCCGCTCCAGTGCGGTGGTTTGGTCGGTCAGTACGCTCACTTTCTGGTTCAGCGCGGCGACCTGATGGCGCAGCTGAGGCACGGCGGTGTTGTGCGCGCAGCCCGCCAGCAAAATGGCGGCGGCGAGCAGGGCGATTTTAGGGTAACAGGTTGTCATGACGGCGATTTCCTATGCTGAGTCTCCTGCTATCAAGCTTAGTCCGCATAGTGGTGAAAGTCATATCGCTGCCACCTTCCCGCCGCCTGTCGCAACAAATGGCCGCCGCCCTTTGTTGTGGCTGCACTTCGGGTTAAACTGCATTTATCTATAAAAAACGTTTATCAGGACGTGTTATGCATTGCCCTTTCTGCGCCGCCGTTGATACCAAAGTCATCGATTCCCGCCTGGTGGGGGACGGTTCGCAAGTGCGCCGCCGCCGCCAGTGTCTGGTATGCAATGAACGCTTCACCACCTTCGAGGTGGCCGAGCTGGTGATGCCGCGAGTGATTAAAAGCGATGAGGTGCGCGAGCCGTTCAACGAAGACAAACTGCGTCGCGGCATGCTGAAAGCGCTGGAAAAGCGCCCGGTCAGCTCGGACGATGTGGAAAACGCCCTTAATCATATCAAATCCCAACTGCGCGCCACCGGCGAACGCGAAGTGCCGACCAAGTTAGTCGGCAATCTGGTGATGGATGCGCTGAAAAAGCTGGATAAGGTGGCCTACATTCGCTTCGCGTCGGTGTACCGCAGCTTCGAAGACGTGCGCGAGTTCGGTGAAGAGATTGCCCGCCTGCAAGACTAAAGGATCTTTCATGCATCACGACGAATTTTACATGGCGCGCGCCTTCGAACTGGCGCGGCTGGGGCGTTTCACCACCGCGCCCAATCCGAACGTCGGCTGCGTTATCGTGCGCGACGGCGAAATTGTCGGTGAAGGCTATCATCTGCGCGCCGGCGAGCCGCATGCGGAAGTGCACGCGCTGCGCATGGCGGGCGACAAGGCGCGCGGCGCCACTGCCTATGTCACGCTCGAACCGTGCAGTCACCACGGCCGCACGCCGCCCTGCGCCGATGCGCTGGTGGCCGCCGGCGTGACGCGGGTGGTCGCGGCGATGCAAGATCCCAATCCTCAGGTGGCGGGGCGCGGCTTGTACAAGCTGCAGCAAGCCGGCGTCGAAGTCCGTCATGGCCTGATGCTGGCCGAGGCCGAAGCGGTCAACCTGGGCTTCCTCAAACGCATGCGCACCGGTTTCCCCTATGTGCAGCTGAAGCTGGGCGCGTCGCTGGACGGCCGCACGGCGATGGCCTCCGGCGAAAGCCAGTGGATCACCTCACCCGAAGCGCGTCAGGACGTGCAGCGCCTGCGCGCGCAGAGCGCCGCCATTCTCAGCACCAGCGCCACCGTGCTGGCGGACGATCCGTCGCTGACGGTGCGTTGGGATGAGCTGGACGCCGAGACGCAGCGCCTCTATCCGCGCGAAAATCTGCGCCAGCCGCTGCGCATCCTGCTCGACAGCCAAAATCGCATTACCCCGCAGCACCGCGTGGTGCAGCAGCCGGGCGCTACCTGGCTGGCGCGCCTGCAGGCGGATGAACAGGCCTGGCCGCAAGAGGTCGAACAGTTTATCTGCCCGGCGCACGGCGGCGGCATCGATCTGGTGGTGATGATGATGCTGTTGGCCAAGCGCCAGGTGAATTCAATCTGGGTAGAGGCGGGCGCAACGCTGGCCGGCGCGCTGCTGCAGGCTGGCCTGGTGGATGAGCTCATTTTGTACATCGCGCCGAAACTGTTGGGCGATAATGGCCGTGGCCTGTGTCATCTGCCGGGCCTGGAACGGCTGGCCGACGCGCCGGAATTCGTCTTTAGTGACGTGCGTCAGGTTGGCCCCGATCTGCGTTTGCGCCTGCGGGCGAAACACTGAATCTCGCGCCCGCGCGCCGGTTTTACAAAAGCGCCGCGCAGGCGATGAAAGAATATGATAGAATCCGCCCCCCTGCGGGGTATTGAACCCATTTTTAAGGAAAGCCCATGAAAGTTATCGAAGGTGTTGTTGCTACTCCAAATGCCCGTGTGGCGATCGCAATTGCACGTTTTAACAATTTCATCAACGACAGCCTGCTGGAAGGTGCTATCGACGCGCTGAAACGCATTGGTCAGGTTGCTGACGACAACATCACCGTTGTCTGGGTCCCGGGCGCTTACGAGCTGCCGCTGACGGCGAGCGTATTGGCCAAAACCGGCAAATACGACGCGGTTATCGCGCTGGGCACCGTTATCCGTGGGGGCACCGCGCACTTCGAATATGTAGCGGGCGAAGCCAGCTCCGGCATCGGCAACGTTGCGATGAATGCCGAAATCCCGGTTGCCTTTGGCGTGCTGACCACCGAAAGCATCGAACAGGCGATCGAACGCGCCGGCACCAAAGCGGGCAACAAGGGCGCTGAAGCCGCGCTGACCGCACTTGAAATGATTAATGTTATCAAAGCTATTAAAGCCTGAATTTAGTTAAGGGGAATTCCGTGAAACCTGCTGCTCGTCGCCGCGCTCGTGAGTGCGCTGTTCAAGCGCTTTACTCTTGGCAGTTGTCTAAAAACGACCTTGCCGATGTTGAACACCAGTTCCTGACGGAGCAGGATGTCAAAGATGTTGACGTCGCCTATTTTCGCGAGTTGCTGTCCGGCGCGGCAGTGAATGCAGGTATGCTGGACGAACTGATGGCGCCTTACCTGTCGCGTCAGCTCGAAGAGCTGGGCCAGGTGGAGCGCGCGGTGCTGCGCGTCGCGCTGTTTGAACTGAAAATGCGCGAGGATGTCCCTTATAAGGTGGCGATTAACGAAGCGATCGAGCTGGCGAAAACCTTCGGCGCGGAAGACAGCCACAAGTTTGTGAATGGGGTGCTGGATAAAGTGGCGCCAACCCTTCGCAAGAAAAAGTAAAACATTAAGGCCGGCATTCCCGGCCTTAATTTCTTCTAGTGGAATATCGATATGGCATGCGGCGAATTTGACCTCATTGCCCGCTATTTTGACCGGTTTAAGCGCGTGCGCCGGGATGTACAGTTGGGCATTGGAGATGACTGCGCACTGCTGGCAGTGCCGGAAAAACAGCTGGTGGCCGTCAGTACCGATACACTGGTGGCGGGCATTCACTTCCTGCCGGACATCGATCCGGCCGATCTCGGTTACAAGGCGCTGGCGGTCAATCTGAGCGATCTGGCGGCGATGGGCGCCGATCCTGCGTGGCTCTCGCTGGCCCTGACCCTGCCGGAGGTGAACGAGCCGTGGCTGAAGGCCTTCAGCGACAGCCTGTTCGATCAGCTCAACTATTACGGCATGCAGCTGATTGGCGGCGATACCACGCGCGGCCCGCTGAGCATGACGTTGACCATTCAGGGGCTGATCCCGGCCGGCCGGGCGCTGACCCGCAGCGGCGCGCGCATCGGCGACTGGATCTATGTGACCGGCACGCTGGGCGACAGCGCCGCCGGTCTGGCGATCCTGCAGGATCGCCTGGCGGTGACGGATGCGGCGGCGCGCGATTATCTGGTCGCGCGTCATCTGCGGCCGCAGCCGCGGGTGTTGCAGGGGCAGGCGCTGCGCGATCTGGCCAGCTCGGCGATCGACATCTCCGATGGCCTGATTTCCGATCTGAAGCATATCCTGAAGGCCAGCGACTGTGGCGCACGCATCGTACTGGACGAGCTGCCGATGTCGCAGGCGCTGAGCAGCCACGCCGATGCCGAGCAGGCGCTGCGTTGGGCGCTGGCGGGCGGCGAAGATTATGAGCTGTGCTTCACCGTGCCGGAGATCAACCGCGGCGCGCTGGAAGTGGCGCTGAGCCACCTTGGAGCCGACTACACCTGTATCGGCCAAATTGGCCCGCTGTCTGAAGGTATTCGCTATTATCGCGACGATGAGGCGGTAGAGCTGGACTGGGCCGGCTTCGATCATTTCAACGCGGAGCCGGGCACCGATGGATGAAGCCAAGCGCCGGCTGCGGATGAGCAATCCGTGGCACCTGCTGGCCACCGGTTTTGGCAGCGGTTTGTCGCCGGTGATGCCGGGCACCATGGGATCGCTGGCGGCGATCCCGTTCTGGCTGCTGCTGATCCAACTGCCGTGGCAGCTTTACTCGCTGGCGGTGATGTTCAGCATTTGCATCGGCGTCTATATTTGCCATCGCACGGCAAAAGACATGAAGGTGCACGATCACGGCAGCATCGTCTGGGACGAGTTCGTCGGCATGTGGATCACGCTGATGGCGTTGCCGGTCAACGATTGGCGCTGGGTCGCCGCCGGTTTCGTCATCTTCCGCATTCTGGATATGTGGAAGCCGTGGCCGATCCGCTGGTTCGACCGCAACGTGCATGGCGGCATGGGTATTATGGTCGACGATATTATCGCCGGCGTGCTGTCCGCCGGCATCATCTACCTGATTGGGCACCACTGGCCGATCGGGCTGTTCTGACAGACGGGCGCGCTGTTTCGCGCCCGCTTCTCTTTATTCAAACCCTGTCACCCGGTGCGGCACGTAAGCCGTCTCCAGTTCCGCCACCTCTTGTGGCGACAAACTCAAATCGACTGCGGCGATGGCGTCGTCCAGCTGTTCGCTGCGCGAAGCGCCGACGATCGGCGCGCTGACTGCCGGCTTGTTCAGCAGCCAGGCCAGCGCGATCTGCGCGCGTGGCACGCCGCGTTCGTCGGCGAGGCTGGCGACGCGCTCGGCGATAATGGCGTCAATGCCTTCGGTTTCCTCGTACAGGCTCTTGCCGAACTGGTCGGAAACCAGCCGCGCGGTGGTTTCGCCCCAGGGGCGGGTCAGGCGGCCGCGCGCCAGCGGGCTCCACGGCAGCACGGCGATGCCTTCGGCGGCGCACAGCGGGTGCATCTCGCGCTCTTCTTCGCGCTGGATCAGGTTGTATTGATCCTGCATGCTGACGAAGCGCGTCCAGCCGTGCAGATCGGCGGTATACAGCGCTTTGGCGAACTGCCAGGCGTACATCGAGGAGGCGCCGATGTATCGCGCCTTACCGGCTTTCACCACGTCGTGCAGCGCTTCCAGCGTCTCTTCCAGCGGCGTTTCGTAATCCCAGCGATGGATTTGCAGCAAATCGACATAGTCGGTGCCCAGACGCCGCAGGCTGTCGTCGATGGATTGCATGATCTTGGCGCGCGACAAACCGCGCTCCAGGTTGCTCAGCGGGAAATACACCTTGGTGGCGATCACCACCTCCTCGCGGCGCGCATAGTCGCGCAGCGCCCGGCCGAGGATCTCCTCGCTGCTGCCGTCGGAATAGCTGTTGGCGGTGTCGAAAAAGTTGATGCCGGCTTCCAGCGCCTGTTTCAGCAGCGGACGGCTACTCTCTTCAGGCAGCGTCCAGGCGTGATTGCCGCGGTTCGGTTCGCCGTAGGTCATGCAACCCAGGCAGATGCGCGAGACGTTCAGATCGGTGTTGCCCAGTTTCAGGTACTTCATGCTTGCCTCCCATTCACAGCTCAGACAGTAACTGTAGCGCGGATCCCGAAGGGCGGAAACGAAAACGCCCCCGAGAGCGGAGGCGTTTTTTCAGGCGCGGGGGCTGATTACTGCGCCAGCCAGGTTTCGATTTGGCGCTGAATGCCGGCGGCGTCCAGCCCCAGATCGGCGCGCAGCTCTTCCTGGCTGCCCTGCGAGACGAAGCTGTCCGGCAGGCCGAGGTTCAGCACCGGCACCGGGCGGCGTTTGGCCATCAGCAGTTCGTTAACGCCGCTACCGGCGCCGCCCATGATCGAGTTCTCTTCCAGCGTGACCAGCGTTTCATGGCTGGTGGCCAGTTCGAGCACCAACTGCTCGTCCAGCGGTTTGACGAAGCGCATGTCGACCAGTGTGGCGTTGAGCGCCTCCGCCGCTTGCGCGGCCTCCGGCAGCAGGGTGCCGAAGTTGAGAATGGCGATCTTTTCCCCCTGACGGCGCACCACGCCTTTGCCGATCGGCAGCAGGCTGAGCGGCTCCAGCGCAGCGCCGGTGCCGGTGCCGCGCGGATAGCGCACGGCGCTCGGGCCATCGTTATAGTGATAGCCGGTATACAGCATCTGCCGGCATTCGTTCTCGTCGCTTGGCGTCATGATCACCATGGTCGGGATGCAGCGCATGAACGACAGATCGAACGCCCCCTGATGGGTCTGGCCGTCGGCGCCGACGATGCCGCCGCGATCGATGGCGAACATCACCGGCAGGTTTTGGATCGCCACATCATGGATCAGCTGATCGTAGGCGCGTTGCAGGAAGGTGGAATAGATCGCCACCACCGGCTTGTAGCCGCCGATCGCCAGCCCGGCGGCGAAAGTGACCGCGTGCTGCTCGGCGATCGCAACGTCGAAATATTGCTGCGGGTAGTCGCGAGAGAACTGCACCATGCCGGAGCCTTCGCGCATCGCCGGCGTGATCGCCATCAGCGAGCTGTCTTTGGCGGCGGTTTCACACAGCCAGTCGCCGAAGATTTTCGAATAGGTCGGCAGACCTCCGGCGCTTTTCGGCAGCGTGCCGCTGGCGGGATCGAACTTCGGCACCGCGTGGAAGCTGATCGGATCCTTCTCCGCCGGCGCGTAACCACGGCCTTTCTTGGTCATGATGTGCAACAGCTGTGGGCCTTTCAGATCGCGCATGTTTTTCAACGTGGCGACCAGGCCCTGTACGTCGTGCCCGTCTACCGGGCCGATGTAGTTGAAGCCCAGCTCTTCGAACAGCGTACCCGGCACCACCATGCCTTTCAGGTGCTCTTCGGTGCGTTTCACCAGCTCCTTGATCGGCGGCACGCCGGCCAGCACTTTCTTGCCGCCTTCGCGCAGGGTGGAGTAAAGCTTACCGGACAGCAGCTGCGCCAGATGATTGTTCAGCGCGCCGACGTTTTCCGAGATCGACATCTCGTTGTCGTTCAGCACCACCAGCATGTCCGGGTTGATGTCGCCGGCGTGGTTCATCGCTTCGAACGCCATGCCGGCGGTGATGGCGCCGTCGCCGATCACACACACCGTGCGGCGGCCTTTGCCTTCACGCTCTGCCGCCACCGCCATGCCGAGGCCGGCGCTGATCGAGGTCGATGAGTGGCCGACCGACAGCACGTCGTATTCGCTTTCGGCGCGCCACGGGAAGGGGTGCAAGCCGTTCTTTTGCCGAATGGTGGCGATGCGGTCGCGACGGCCGGTCAGAATTTTGTGCGGGTAGGCCTGGTGGCCGACGTCCCACACCAGATGATCGAACGGCGTGTTGTAGACGAAATGCAACGCCACCGTCAGTTCGACGGTACCCAGCCCGGAGGCAAAGTGGCCGCTGGAACGACTGACGCTGTTCAGCAGGTATTGCCGCAGCTCATCGCACAGCTTCGGCAAGCTCTCTTTGGGCAGCGAGCGGAGTTCCTCGGGGTTTTCCGCTAGCGCCAGGGTTGGGTATTTGGCTATATCAAGACTCATTCGATACTCATATCAGAGGAGTTAACGTCACACGTTAATTGTCGCGTTCAATAATGAAGCTGGCTAACGCTCGCAATGGCGCTGTGTTATAAGATTGCGCTGCCAAAGTGTCCAATGCAGCTAATGCTTCCTGATAGAGATCCCACGCTTTTGCTTTCGCGCTGTCAAGCCCGAGTAACGCCGGGTAGGTACTCTTTCCGTGTTGTTGGTCCGCTCCCTGGCGCTTGCCGATTTTCTCAGTCTCGCCGACAACGTCCAAAATGTCATCCTGAACCTGGAACGCCAGGCCGACCGCGGCAGCGTAACGATCCAGCTGCGGCAGCGCCGCTCGCCCGGCTTCGCCGGCGCTCAGCGCGCCCAAGCGCACCGCCGCGCGGATCAGCGCGCCGGTTTTGTGGCGGTGGATCTGCTCTAGCGCCTGCAGATCGACGCGCTTGCCTTCGGCTTCCAGATCCAGTGATTGGCCGCCGCACATGCCGGCTACGCCGCTGGCGGTCGCCAGTTCGGAGACCATCGCCAGCCGATCGCGCAACGCCACGTCAGGCATTTCGGCATCGGCCAGGATCGAAAACGCCAGCGTTTGCAGCGCATCGCCGGCCAGGATCGCGTTGGCTTCGCCGAATTTAATGTGGCAGGTCGGCTGGCCGCGGCGCAGATCGTCGTCGTCCATCGCCGGCAGATCGTCGTGGATCAGCGAGTAGGCATGAATGCATTCTACCGCTGCCGCCGGCGCATCCAGGTTGCTCAGCGACACGCCGAACATCTGGCCGGTGGTGTAGACCAGGAATGGCCTCAGGCGCTTGCCGCCCAGCAAGGCGCCGTGACGCATCGCCGCCACCATGTTGCCGTCGTTGAACGGCAGCGGGGCGATGAAGTCCAACAGCGCGCGATCGGCACGCTGGCGGAAAATCTGCATTTGATCGGCAAAAGCGGCCGATGGGGCGATCTCAGACATGTCGGTTACTCGGTATCCGGTGTAAAAGGCGTCAGCGCCGCATCGTCGGCGCTGTCGTTAAGGAGTATCTGCACACGCTGTTCCGCCTGTTGCAGTTTCTGCTGGCCTTGACGCGCCAGCTGTACGCCACGTTCGAACTCGTTCAGCGCGTCTTCCAGCGGCAATTCGCCTGACTCCAGACGCGTCACGATGCTTTCCAGCTCGCCGAAGGCGCTTTCAAAGCTGGCAGTTTGCTCTGTACTGGCTGATTGTGCTGGTTTTTTCGGCATAATTTTCTTTTTACGTCATCATGTGAACCGTGGCGCCAGAGCCTATCCTAGCGGATCTTGATTAGCAAATCATGGCGCTCATGTGTGGTTTTGTGCGCAGAGCACGGCGATATGGTGATATACTCCGCGCCGTAATTCTTATCTGACAACAAAGACCGCCATGAAGTTTATCATTAAATTGTTCCCGGAAATCACCATCAAGAGCCAATCTGTGCGCTTGCGCTTTATCAAGATTCTCTCGACCAATATTCGCAACGTCCTGAAGCAGTATGATGAAACGCTGGCGGTCGTCCGTCACTGGGATCATATCGAAGTTCGCGCCAAAGATGAAAACCAGCGGCCGATCATCGCCGACGCCCTGACGCGCATTCCCGGCATCCACCATATTTTGGAAGTGGAAGACCGCGCTTATACCGACATCCACCACATCTTCGAGCAGACGCTGGAAGCCTACCGCGCCCAGTTGGAAGGCAAAACCTTCTGCGTGCGCGTCAAGCGCCGCGGCAAGCAGGCGTTCAATTCGCAGGACGTGGAGCGCTACGTCGGCGGCGGCCTGAACCAGCATATCGAGAGCGCGCGCGTTAACCTGACCCGCCCGCAGGTCACGGTAAATCTGGAGATTGAAGACGACAAGCTGATGCTGGTCAAACGCCGCCTCGAAGGCATCGGTGGTTACCCGGTCGGCACCCAGGAAGACGTACTGTCGTTGATTTCCGGCGGTTTCGACTCGGGCGTCTCCAGCTATATGTTGATGCGTCGCGGTTGCCGCGTGCACTTCTGCTTCTTCAACCTGGGCGGCGCTGCGCACGAGATCGGCGTGAAGCAGGTGGCACATTATCTCTGGAATCGCTTCGCCAGTTCGCACAAGGTGCGCTTCGTCGCTATCGACTTCGAGCCGGTGGTGGGCGAGATCCTGGAGAAGGTCGACGACGGCCAGATGGGCGTGGTGCTCAAGCGCATGATGGTGCGCGCCGCTTCGCAAGTGGCCGAACGCTACGGCGTGCAGGCGCTGGTGACCGGTGAGGCGCTGGGGCAGGTCTCCAGCCAGACGCTGACCAACCTGCGCTTGATCGACAATGCGTCCGATACCTTGATCCTGCGTCCGCTGATCTCGCACGATAAAGAGCACATCATCAAGCTGGCGCGCGAAATCGGCACTGAAGACTTCGCCAAAACCATGCCGGAATATTGCGGTGTGATTTCGAAGAGCCCGACGGTAAAAGCCGTCAAGGCCAAGATTGAAGAGGAAGAGAGCCACTTCGATTTCAGCATTCTTGACCGCGTGGTGAGCGAGGCGAAGAACGTTGATATCCGCTCTATCGCCGAACAGACGCAGGAACAGGTGACCGAGGTGGAAACCGTCGCGGCCTTCGGCGCCGACGAGGTGATCCTGGATATCCGCTCCAACGACGAGCAGGAAGAGAAACCGCTGCAGCTGGAACAGGTTGAAGTGAAAGCGCTGCCGTTCTACAAGCTGAGCACCCAGTTTGGTAATCTGGACCAGAGCAAAACCTACCTGCTGTACTGCGAACGCGGCGTGATGAGCCGCCTGCAGGCGCTGTACCTGTTGGAGCAGGGCTTCAACAACGTGAAGGTTTATCGCCCGTAACGCACGGAGCGGCATCAACGAGAAGGGCTGAACCGATGTTCAGCCCTTTTTTTATCGGCAAGCCGCTCAGTCGCGGAAGTCGTACATCCCCGGGATCAGCACCAGCTGCGCGGCGATCTCCGCCGCCTTGGCTTTACCAAGCAGCAGGTCTATCAGCTTCAGCGCGAACTCCATCGCGGTGCCCGGCCCCTGGCTGGTGAGCAGGTTGACGCGGGCGTCGTACACCACGCGGCGCTCCATCCATTTATCCGCCGGTATCTGGTCTTTCAGGCCCGGGAAGCCGGTCATGTTGCCGATCGGGAACAGATCGTGGTGTTGCAGCACCAGCGCCGGCGCCGCGCAGATGGCGGCGACGATGTTGCCCTGCAGATGCATCTGCCGCACCTTCTCCACCAGCAGCGGGCTGTCGCGGAAGCATTCCGCGCCTTTCAGGCCGCCGGGCAGCACGATGGCGTCGAACGGTTCATCGACGATCGCCACCAGCGGCGCGTCGGCCAGCAGCTTGACGCCGCGCGAACAGACGATAGTCAGCTCGCCGTCGCCGGCAACGCTGGCGGTAGTGACTTTTACGCCCGCCCGCACCAGCAGATCGATGGTGGTGACGGCTTCGGTTTCTTCGCTACCAGGTGCCAGGCAGACCAGCGCCGATACGCTCATATTCATTTTCCTTTCGTTTAATCAATTCAAACAGCCGCGCATTCTCCGGCAGCGTGAGGCCGTGGCTGCGCGCGCGGCGCAGCAGGTAACCGGTGATGTAGTCGATCTCGGTGTGCCGCTGGCTGCGGATGTCCTGCAGCATCGACGAAATGTTGTCGGCGGTGCTGTGGATCACGTCCATCACGTATTGCATCAGGCCTTCACAGGAGGTGTGGTAGCCCTCCATCGCCATCACGCTAGCGACTTCACGGCACAGCGTTTCGATCTGTTCCGGGTAACGCTGCAGGTCGCCGTTGCGGCAGCCGTACAGCGCCGTCAGCGGGTTGATCACGCAGTTGACCGCCAGCTTGCGCCAGTTGGCCGAGGCGATATTGTTGTGCCAGGCGACGTCAGGCAGCGCCTGATGCAGCACTTCCGCCAGGTGGCTGAGGTGTTGGGCGGCCGGCGAGGTTGGGCCGATGTGAGTGATGCCGGTGGCGACGTGGATAATGGTGCTGCCTTCGTGGCGCGCAGCGTGGGTGGTGGTGCCCTGCAGGATGGGCTGGCCGTTCGGCGGCAGCTCTTCCTGGGTGCCCATACCGTTGTGCAGCAGCAAAATAGCACAGTGGGGGTTCAGCTTCGGCAGCAGCGCGCTGACCGCGCTGGACACCTGCCAGGCTTTTAGCGTCACCAGCAGCAGCTCGCTTTGCGCAAGATGCTCCGGATCGTTGGTGGGCAAATTGCGATTGAACGAGACGCCTTCCGGCTCTATCACGTTCACTGCGCAAAAAGGCTGTGGCACTCTTAGCCATCCCTGTACATCGTGGCCCTGCTGATACAGCCGGGAGAGCCACAGTTGTCCGAGCGCGCCGCAACCAAGAATGGTTATTTTCATTCAGTCTCCTTGGAAACACGGGAATACCGCTCAATTACCGTGAATTAACTATAGGCTTTATGGCAGCCCGAAGCGCTATCCCTGCGTGCGTTCAGCAGATTTTGTCTGAGGCGGCAAAGCGGTTATCATGCTCGGCATCAAAATCGCCTAAGCTATTAGGCACTCATTCAGGAGGAAGAAGTATGCCATCTTTCGACATCGTTTCCGAAATTGATATGCAGGAAGTGCGTAACGCCGTTGAGAACGCTACCCGCGATCTCGGTACCCGCTGGGATTTTCGCAACGTGCCGGCCAGCTTTGAGCTAAACGAGAAAGACCAAAGCATCAAGGTTGCCACCGAGTCTGATTTCCAGGTGCAACAGCTGCTCGACATTCTGCGCGAAAAGCTGAGCAAGCGCAGCATCGACGGCGCTGCGCTGGAGATCCCGGAAGAGTTTACCCACAGCGGCAAAACCTACAGCGTGGAAGCCAAGCTGAAGCAGGGGATTGAAACCTCTGTGGCGAAGAAAATCGTCAAGCTGATCAAAGACAGCAAGCTGAAGGTGCAGGCGCAGATCCAGGGTGAAGAAGTACGGGTGACCGGCAAGTCACGCGACGATTTGCAGAGCGTGATGGCGCTGGTGCGCGGCGGCGATCTGGGGCAGCCGTTCCAGTTCAAGAACTTCCGCGATTAATCTCTACGGGGCCGGCATTGCCGGCCCTGATTCTTTACAGCGAATTGACCAGCGCTTCCAGCTGACCGCGATTGGTCTGCTTAGTATCCACCTTGACGTAGGCGCTGCGCTCTTCCGGCACGACTATCGCCTCGGCCACACCGGGCTGTGCCTTCAGGCGGCTTTCCAGCGCCGAATCCTTCACCGCCAGTTCCGACAGCGTAATGCGCAGGCTGCTGACATACGGCGGCTCTTTCATGGTGCTGCTGACCAGGAACCAGACTGCGGCCAGCACGGCGCCGGCGATAAACACCAAGCCCGCCCCCTGCAAACCGTACAGCCAGCCTCCGAGGCTGCCGCCGATCGCCACGCCGATAAACTGGCTGGTGGAGTAGACCCCCATCGCGGTGCCCTTGTAGCCGGCCGGTGATTCTTTGCTGATCAGTGAAGGCAGAATGGCTTCCATCACGTTGAAGGCCATGAAGAACAGCTGCACGCCGGCGATGATGCCCCATAGATGAGCGCCGGAGAGCCACAGCAGCACTTCGGCGCAAAACAGCACCGCCACGCAGCCCATAAACACCTGCTTCATGCGGCGATATTTTTCGGCATAGATGATGAACGGCACCACGGCGGCGAACGACACCAGCATGGTCACCAGGTAGACGATCCAGTGTTCGCTGGCCGCCAGCCCGGCTTTCTCCATCGCTAGCGGCAGCGCCACGAAGCTCGACATCAGCAGGATATGCAGGCACATGATGCCGAAGTTGAGCTTCAGCAGGCGCGAGTTGCTCAGCACTTTGCGGAAGCTGCCGCGCACGATGCTGGACTCGCGGTTCAGCAGATGGGTATCGGCGGAAGGTACTACTGCCAGAGTGATGATGATGCCGGCCAGCGCCAGCACGGCGATCATCCAGAACAACGCATGCAGGCCCAAGGCATGGGTGATGATGGGGCCCAGAACCATGGCGATGGCGAAGGTGATACCGAAGCTGACGCCGATGAACGCCATCGCTTTGGTGCGGTTCTGCTCGCGGGTCAGATCGGAGAGCAGCGCCATTACCGCGGCGGCGATGGCGCCGGAGCCTTGCAACGCGCGGCCGAGGATCACGCCCCAGATAGAGTCAGTGACGGCGGCGATCACGCTGCCGAGGGCAAAGATCAGTAGGCCGCCGACGATCAGCGGCTTGCGGCCGATGCGATCGGACACCAGGCCGAACGGGATCTGAAATACCGCCTGTGCCAGGCCGTAAATGCCGATGGCGATGCCGATCAGCGCTTCGCTGGCGCCGTTGAGCGCCATGCCGTAGGTGGTCAGCACCGGCAGTACCATAAACATGCCGAGCATGCGCAGGGAGAATACGGTGCCCAATCCCCAGGTGGCGCGGCGCTCCTGCGGGGTCATTGAATTATCGTTCACATCAAACCTCGGTAAAAACCATGCCATCAGACGTTGCGACAGCGCCTGATGGCATGATTTCTGTAAAGCTGCGTCATTTTAGTGTGCAGGGCAGGGGGGGTAAATCGAATGTTGTTTAACAGATATTACAGTTTGGCCGCTTTTCGGCGTGACAAATAAAATGGGCCGCAAAAGCGGCCCATTCACAGATGATTTGGCTTACCAAACGTAGGTCACCAGCGCTTCAGGCGCCGCCGTGGCGCTGAAGTCGATCGACATCATCACGCTCAGCGAGGTGATGGCGACGATGGAGAACACGAACAGTTTACGCGCCCAGACGCTGTCGTTTTCGGTCTTGTAACCGCGCAGCGCCATGCCCAGCCACCATACGCTCACCGCCGCAGCGACGATCAGGTACTTGTAGCCGGCATAACCAACCAGGGTCAGCATCAGCGTGGCGATCATAAATGCCAGGATGTAGACCGTGATGTGGTTCTTGGCGACGGAAATGCCTTTCACCACCGGCAGCACCGGAATGTTGGCCGCCTGGTAATCTTTAAAGCGGAAGATAGCGATCGCATAAGAATGCGGCATCTGCCACAGGCTAAAGATAGCCAGCAGGATCAACGCGCCGGCGTCGAACTCGTTGGTCACCGCGCAGTAGCCGATAACCGGCGGCGCGGCGCCCGACAGGCTGCCGATCAGCGTGCCGTAGACCGAGTGGCGTTTCATGTACAGGCTGTAAACGCCGACATAAACCACGAAGCCCATCACCGCCAGCCACATGGCCAGCGGGTTGGCTGCGATATACAGCAACGCAAAGCCCACAATACCCAAAGCGGTCGCATAAACCAGGGTGACACTCGGCGCGATCAGGCCTTTTACCAGCACCCGATTCTTCGTTCTCTCCATTTTCTTGTCGATGTCGCGGTCGATGTAGTTGTTAAACACACAGCCCGACGCGACCACCAACGAGACACCCACCAGGGTGGCGAGAAACAGGGGATAGTCGATGCTCCCTTTGGAAGCGAGCAGGAATCCCCCGACGACAGAAATTAAATTGCCGAAAATAATTCCTGGTTTAGTGACTTGCAGGTATTGCTTAATCATCACGTGCAGCTCAGCTCTTAATCGACCATCATATTGATGTTGAGGTTGTACATAATCCAGAGTGAACCTACAACAACGATACCGATGATCATAGCGGTGAACAGCAATGCCACCAGGTTCCAGCGCTCTTCCGATGAGGTGTTCATGTGCAGGAAGTAAACCAGGTGAACAATCACCTGGATAACCGCCATACCGACAACAACCGCCAGGATGGTGGAATGAGAGGCGGAGCCGTTCATTACCATCGCAAATGGAATTACCGTCAGGATGATCGACAGGATAAAGCCGATCAGGTATGACTTCACGCTGCCGTGGCTTGCGCCGCCGTGAGAGGTTTCATGGGATGAATGGCTCATTACATAACCCCCAGCAGGTAGACAACGGTAAATACGCAGATCCAGACCACGTCCAGGAAGTGCCAGAACAGGCTCAGGCACATCAGGCGGGTTTTGTTGGTCGCGGTCAGGCCGAACTTGCTCACCTGAATCATCAGCACGATGATCCAAATCAGGCCAGAAGTCACGTGCAGACCGTGGGTGCCGACCAGCGCGAAGAAGCTGGACAAGAACGCGCTGCGATCCGGACCGAAGCCTTCGGCGATCAGGTGATGGAATTCATAGATTTCCATCGCCACGAAGCCCAGACCAAACAGGAAGGTCAGGAACAACCAGGTGTTTACACCGCCAACTTTACCTTTGTTCATGGCGATCATCGCCATGCCGTAGGTGATGGAGCTGAACAACAGCAGGAAAGTTTCGACCAGGACAAACTTCAGGTCGAAGATGTCTTTGCCTGAGGGACCGCCAGCGGTCCCGTTCACCAGGACTGCATAAGTCGCGAACAAGCTCGCAAACAAAATACAGTCGCTCATCAGGTAGATCCAGAATCCGAAGACTTTGGTCTCTCCTGCGTCGTGGTGCCCATGCTCTGCATGGGCTGCGTTATGATTGGTCAGAGTTTCAGTTGACATGGTTCACGCCTGCTTTACGGATTTGTTCGTAGTGTTGGTTCTCAATGCGCTCGATTTCATCAACCTGCACATAGTAGTCAACATCGTGATCGAAGCTCTTGCCGATCCAGACAACGATCATACCGATGAAGCCGGCCAGAGCCATCCACCAGATTTCCCAAATCATTGCGAAACCGAATACCAGGCTGAAGAAGGCGATGATAACGCCGGCGCCGGTATTCTTAGGCATATGAATCGGTTCGTATTTAGCCGGTTTCTTATACGCTTCGCCTTTTTCTTTCATGTCCCAGAACTCATCACGGTCATGGATCTGTGGCACTACGGCAAAGTTATAGAACGGCGGTGGAGACGAGGTTGACCACTCCAGAGTACGAGCACCCCATGGGTCACCGGTCAGATCGCGGTTCTGTTCGCGGTCACGGATACTGACGAAGATCTGGGTCAGCTGGCACAGGATGCCGCAGGCGATCAGTGCCGCACCGCCGGCTGCAACCAGCAGCAGAGGGTGGAACTCAGGGTTGATGTTCTGGCTGATACGACGGGTCATGCCCATAAAGCCCAATGCGTACAGCGGCATGAAGGCGGTGAAGAAGCCGATGATCCAGAACCAGAACGCGCGGATGCCCCATTTTTCGTTCAGCGTGAAGCCGAAGGATTTCGGGAACCAGTAGGTCAGGCCCGCGAAGCAACCGAACACCACGCCGCCGATGATGACGTTGTGGAAGTGAGCGATCAGGAACAGGCTGTTGTGCAGCACGAAGTTCGCGCCCGGTACCGCCAGCAGAACGCCGGTCATACCACCCACGGAGAAGGTGATGATGAAGCCAACGGTCCACAGCATCGCGGAGTTGAGCTTGATACGGCCCTGATACATGGTGAACAGCCAGTTGAAGATTTTCACCCCGGTCGGGATGGAAATGATCATGGTGGCGATACCGAAGAAGGCGTTAACGTTCGCGCCGGACCCCATGGTGAAGAAGTGGTGCAGCCAGACGATGAACGACAGAACGGTAATCGCGATGGTTGCCCATACCAGTGAGGTATAGCCGAACAGGCGTTTTCTGGAGAAGGTTGCGGTGACTTCGGAGAACACGCCGAACACCGGCAGAACCAGGATATACACCTCTGGGTGACCCCAGGCCCAAATCAGGTTGATGTACATCATCATGTTGCCGCCCATATCATTGGTGAAGAAATGGGTGCCCAGATAGCGATCCAGGGTCAGCAGCGCGATGGTGACGGTCAGAATTGGGAAAGAAACGATGATCAGGACGTTAGTACACAGTGCCGCCCAGGTGAACACCGGCATCTTCATCAGAGGCATGCCAGGGGCGCGCATCTTCAGAATGGTGGCGAAGAAGTTCACGCCGGTCAGCAGGGTACCCAGACCGGAAATCTGCAGACTCCAGATCCAGTAATCGACCCCGACGCCAGGACTGTACTCTTTACCCGACAGCGGCGGATACGCCAGCCAACCGGTCTGAGCGAACTCACCGACCCCCAGGGAGATGTTGATCAGCACAACGCCCACCACGAAGAACCAGAAGCTCAGGGAGTTCAGGAACGGGAAGGCAACGTCGCGCGCACCGATTTGCAGCGGTACCACGACGTTCATCAGGCCGACCACGAAAGGCATCGCCATGAAGAAGATCATGATAACGCCGTGCGCGGTGAAGATCTGGTCGTAGTGGTGCGGCGGCAGGAACCCGGCTTCGCCGGCGGACGCCAACGCCTGCTGGCTACGCATCATGATGGCGTCGGCGAAGCCGCGCAGCAGCATGACCATCGCCACGACGATGTACATGATACCAATTTTTTTATGGTCGACCGAAGTCAGCCATTCGCTCCACAGCCACTTCCATTTGCCGAAATAGGTCAGCAGCGCCAGCACTGCCAGGCCCCCGACAATAATTGCGGCTACGGTGACCATGATGATCGGTTCGTGGTACGGAACCGCATCAAGTGTTAATTTTCCCAACATCAGTTATTCCTCGGCTCCGGCGTGAGCAGCATGTTCACCCATGTCCATACCTTGGCTCATGTCCATGCCTTCGTGCGCGCCAGCGCCCTTGTGCATATCCATGTCGCCCATGAATTTGGCAATTGTTTCTTTGAACAAATTCGGTTTGACAGCGGCAAAGTACTCAACCGGGTTGTTTTCACTCGGCTCTGCCAGTTTGTTAAAGTCGTCGGTGGTGTTCAGGTTTTTAGACGATGCCTTCACCTTGGCCACCCACTGATCGAAGTCGCCTTCGGTCGGGGTAACGATCGCGGTGAATTTCATACCGGAGAAGCCTGCGCCGCTGTAGCTGCTGGAGATGCCCTTGTAGGCACCGGCTTCGTTGCCGATCAGGTGCAGTTTGGTCTGCATGCCGGCCATCGCATAAATCTGTCCACCCAACTGCGGGATAAAGAACGAGTTCATTACCGAGTTAGAGGTGATCTTGAATTCGACTGGAACATCTTTCGGGAAAGCCAGCTCATTAACGGTCGCAATGCCTTGTTCCGGGTAGATGAACAGCCATTTCCAGTCGAGCGACACCACTTCGATCGTCATCGGCTTCTTGTCGGTGACAATCGGCTTGAACGGGTCGAGTTCGTGGGTAGTCTTCCAGGTAATGGTGCCAAGGATGGCGATGATAATGATAGGAATGGTCCAGACGACCGCTTCGATCTTGTTGGAGTGGGCCCAGTTCGGACTGTACTTGGCGTCTTTGTTGGAAGCGCGATACTTCCAGGCAAAGGCGAACGCCATGAAGATAACTGGCACCACCACGATCAACATCAACGCGATTGCAGTGATAATCAGTGTCCGTTGCTCAACACCAATTGCTCCTTTGGGATTCATCAAAACCATATCGCAACCACTGAGCAATACAGTGGCTGCGATTAATGACAGCATCCCAATACTTTTATTGTATTTCTTAAGTCTCATCTAACGACCTCAATAACAAAGGCTCAATTGTCGTTTCATGTGTGCGGGCATTTTACGGGAAGGTTGCAGTACTGTAAACATGCTTAAGGGAGTGTCAGCGGCTTGTTGACACTTTCTGTTAAGGGGGTCACAGATGTAACCCTGCGTGACAATTTACTAATGACAACAACGCGTTGGCACGCTGAATCGTGACGAGCAGCCTGTATGTTAAGGAAAACTAAAGGTATGATGAATTTGGCGAAGAAATGCGCGGCGGGGAAATACGCAGAAAAGGTTTATTTAATGTAAAATAATTGTGTCTTAAAGGTGAATTTAATTTTATTTCCGAGCGCCGCAGTCGGATAAAAAAATAATTTCCGCGCCGATTATCTTTTTTTAGCGAAATAAATATATCCTCGGATCGCTTTTTTTTCGGCCGGCGAAATCGCCGGCCGGTCAGGTTATGCCAAACGGGTGCGGCGCAACGCCAGGTAATCCAGCGTGCTGCCCATTGCGACGCCGAGCAGGCTCAGCGCGGCGCCGACCTGCAGCAGCCGATCGGCCAACAGCGGTGCCTGTGCCCAGTCCAGCGCATTGGCGATCAGCAACAGCAACCACAGACCCAGCAACGAACAGCCTAGCGTCAGCAAGCGCAGAGCCCAACGGTAAGATTCTGAAAACTCGGTGCGCGGCATAAAGTCGCCATGCTGCTGGGTGTGTTCCAGCGTCTGGCGGCAGATGCCGAGCAACAGCAAGCCCGGCAGGGCGGCGGCGATCGAGAACAGATAGAACAGCGGCCAACCATGGGCTTCGACGAACCAGCCGGCGATCGGGCCGACATAGACGCGTCCTACGGCGGACAACGCCGACAGCAGCGCGAACTGAGTGGCGGAGAACGAGCGGTTGCACAGCGTCATCAGCAGTGCCACGAAGGCCGCGGTGCCCATACCGCCACACAGGTTTTCGAGGAAGATGGCGCTGCCCATGGTGAGCAGACTCTTGTCGGTCACCGCCAGGATCCAATACCCGAGGTTGGAGACTGCTTGCAGGACGCCGAACAGCATGAGCGCACGGAACAGGCTGAGACGCTGCATCAGCACACCGCCGAACAGGGCGCCGACGATGGTAGCGAACAGGCCGAGGGTTTTGTTCACCAGCCCGACTTCACCGGCGTCGAACCCCACGCCGCGGATCAGGAACGTGGTGCTCAGGCTGCCGGCGAAGGCGTCGCCCATTTTGTACATCACGATCAGCAGCAGGATCAGCCAGGCGTTGTTGCGGCCGAAGAAATCGCGCAGCGGCGCGACGACCGCCTGTTCCATAGTGCGCGGCGCCGGGATGCTTTCGTCCGGCTCCGGCGCCAGCAGCGTGGCCGCCACGCCGATCAGCATCAACCCGGCCATCAGCCAGTAGGTGGCTTGCCAGCCGAAATAGCGATCCGCCAGCCACAGCGCCAGGCCGCCGGAAACCAGCATCGCCAGCCGGTATCCCAGCACCGATATCGCCGCGCCCGTCCCGCGCTCTTCGGCTTTCAGCAGGTCGGTTTTATAGGCGTCGAACACGATATCTTGCGAAGCGGAGCAAAACGCCACCAGCACCGCCAACGCCGCCAACCACCACAGGTGCTGCGCGGGCTGCATGAAGCCCATCGCCACGATCGCGACCACCAGCAGCAGCTGGCTGATCAGCAGCCAACCGCGGCGCCGTCCAAGGAACGGCGGGGTATAGCGGTCCATGAACGGCGACCAGAGGAATTTGAAGACATAGGCCTGGCCCACCAGCGAGAAGATGCCGATGGTTTTCAGATCGATATTTTCGACGGTCATCCAGGCTTGCAGCGTGCCGGAGGTCAATGCCAGCGGCAGACCCGACGCGAAGCCCAGCAGCAGCAGAATGGCGGAGTTACGCTGGGTGAAGATGTTCAGATAGTGTTTCGACATGAGTTCCCTGTCTGTGCCGCCCGATCCGCCGGGCGGCGCAAGGTGCGGTGATTAGCGCGCGTTTTGCTTGATGAAATCGTTGACGCTGGTGTCCTGTGCCATGTCGGCGATCACGTCGCCCAGCACGGAGTTGACGGCGTCGGTGATCTTCTCGTTGGTCGCCGTGAAGGCGCCCTGCACGTTATAGGTCGAGCGGTAATTCTTCACCTGCTTGTTGCCGTTCTTCGCCTGGGCGATGATCGAGATGTCGGCTTTGGTGGTGATGTTGTAGCGCAGGTTGCCTTCGGAGACGTCCGCGTACAGGTTATTGACGACAATCTGCAGCGCCACCGGGCCGTCGGCGCCGATCATGTAGCCGCGTGCGCCCATCTGTTTCTCCAGCACTTCCTGCAGCAGGAAACGCAGATCGCGCGATGGCGTCAGCGTGACCAACTGGCCGTCGCGGTTTACCTTGGCCAGCGCCTGGTCGGTACGCTGATCCGCACCGTTGATGCTGACGGTGATGCCCTGCAGGGTAGGATCCTGCTGCGGCAGAACGATTTTCGGCGTGACGTTCAGGGTGTTGCTGCTGGTTGCGCAGCCGGCCAGCAGCAGGGCGGCCAGCAAAGGAAGACAAAGTTTCTTTAACATGTTTTCTGTCTCATTCTCGATGGATTTAGCAATAATCAGAGTGGGATAGCCGACAACAAATTGCCGACATCATAGCATCGCCGCCGTGCGGTGGAAGCGCGGAAGGCGCCAGAGTGACAAATTTTTACCTGCCGTTGATAAAAACACGCTTTTTTGTCCCGCTCAATCGGATAATCCCCCAAGCGACGGGGATAGCGCTCATCATTTGACCGCAGAAAAGAGAAATTTGTCCCTGCGATGGTCTAAACGGGGGAAAACCGGCTAATATTGAACTAGATGGGCACGGTCCTCTGCCGGTGTTGTAAGGAGATCCTATGATTCGCGAGCAAATAGAAGCAAAGTTAAGGGCGGCGTTTGAGCCCGCGTATCTGGAAGTCGTTGATGAAAGCTATCGTCATAACGTTCCGGCGGGTTCAGAAAGCCATTTCAAAGTGGTATTGGTCAGCGATCGCTTCGTCGGCGAACGTTTTTTGACGCGTCACCGCTCCATCTACGGGGTATTGTCGGAAGAGTTGGCCGATGGCGTACACGCGCTGGCGCTGCACACCTATACGCTCAAGGAGTGGGAAGGGTTGCAGGATACCGTGCCGGCCTCGCCGCCGTGCCGCGGCGCTGGGACGCTGGCCTGAGGGGGAAATTTTCAGGTATCAGTGGAACTTTGCCCTTGAATTAGGGTATTACTACTGACGAATTTTGAAACGGCCTGCGGGCCGTTTCTGTTTTTGACGACGACACGGCCGACGCGCAATGTGGCCAACGTTCGGTCTGTTTTGGCGACCTTTTGGCGATCGAATCGGCAAAAGTGTGAGTTTTAGCGCGCCTGCGCCGCCTAGCTTTCCTCGACTCGCCACGCATGCGCCGCTATAATGTCGCGTCTTATTTTTCCGGAATGGTTTCGGGACGCTTCTGTCATCAGGGAACTCGGTTCTTATCTGTAGCCGTCCTGGTTCTTGGAACGGAGTTGACCGAGCACTGTGATTTTTTTGAGGTAACAAGATGCAAGTTTCAGTAGAAACCACTCAAGGCCTTGGGCGCCGTCTCTCTATTACTGTACCGGCTGATACTATCAAGCAGGCGGTGAAGAAAGAGCTGATCAACGCAGCGAAAAGCGTGCGTATCGACGGCTTCCGCAAAGGCAAAGTGCCGATGAACATCGTGGAACAGCGTTACGGCGCTTCTGTTCGTCAGGACGTGCTGGGCGAAGCGATGCAGCGCAGCTTCGTTGATGCGATCATCAAAGAAAAGATTAATCCGGCCGGCGCACCAAACTACGTGCCGGGCGAGTACAAAGAAGGTGAAGACTTCACTTTCGCCGTTGAATTCGAAGTGTATCCAGAAGTTGAGCTGAAAGGCCTGGAAAACATCGAAGTTGAAAAACCTGTGGTCGAAGTGAACGACGAAGACGTCGACGCGATGCTGGACACCCTGCGCAAGCAGCAGGCGACCTGGAAAGAAACCGATCGCGCAGCGGAAGCTGAAGATCGCGTGACCGTTGACTTCACCGGTTCTATCGACGGTGAAGAGTTCGAAGGCGGCAAAGCGTCTGACTTCGTGCTGGCAATGGGCCAGGGCCGCATGATCCCAGGCTTCGAAGAAGGTCTGGTCGGTCACAAAGCGGGCGAAGAGTTCTCCATCGACGTGAACTTCCCGGAAGATTACCACGCGGAAAACCTGAAGGGCAAAGCGGCCAAATTCGCTATCGTGCTGAAGAAAGTTGAAGAGCGCGAACTGCCGGAACTGACCGAAGAGTTCATCAAACGTTTCGGCGTGGCGGACGGTTCCGTTGCCGGCCTGCGCACCGAAGTTCGCAAGAACATGGAGCGCGAGCTGAAAGGCGCCGTGCGTAACCGTATCAAGTCTCAGGCGATCGATGGCCTGGTGAGCGCGAACGAAATCGACGTGCCAGCTGCCCTGATCGACGGCGAAATCGACGTACTGCGTCGTCAGGCTGCACAGCGTTTCGGCGGCAACGAGAAGCAAGCGCTGGAACTGCCACGCGAGCTGTTCGAAGAGCAAGCGAAACGCCGCGTAGTGGTTGGCCTGCTGCTGGGCGAAGTGATCAGCACCAACGATCTGAAAGCTGACGAAGACCGCGTGAAGACGCTGATCGAAGAAATGGCTTCTGCCTACGAAGATCCAAGCGAAGTCATCGAGTTCTACAGCAAAAACAAAGAGCTGATGAACAACATGCGTAACGTGGCTCTGGAAGAGCAAGCGGTTGAAGCCCTGCTGGCAAAAGCGAAAGTGACAGAAAAAGCCACTACCTTCAGCGAGCTGATGAACCAGACTCAACAGGCGTAATGCCGGCGTGCCGGGCGCAATGAACGGCGCCCCCGGTTTCGCCTGGCGAACCGGCGCACGATGAAAAAGCCCGCAACCTCAGGTTGCGGGCTTTTCTTTTTGCCACGTTGCTGATTAATCTCAGGTTAAACGGGGCAATATGCACTATATTTACCCTGTTGCCTGGGGAACTGGCTGGCATGATAACGGTCAGATTAACGGCATCGTTTTCGGCGCGCGGAGAAAATCGGCCTCTGGGCTTGAAATCGCGCCGGGCTCCCCCAATCTGTAAAGAATAATTCTGGGGCTGTTTGCCAAAGTGCGCGGGATGAAATAACCGTCGGGTACGTGTGGCGCGGGTCGAATGCTTGAGCATAGTCATCATGGCCGTTCTCAAGTAGAATCGGCGTATTAGGGTGACACCCTGGCCGCCAAGGCAATTTCTATTAGGAGACGGTAATGTCATACAGTGGCGAACGAGATCAATTTGCACCGAACATGGCGCTGGTGCCGATGGTGGTAGAGCAGACTTCACGCGGGGAGCGTTCTTACGACATCTATTCCCGCCTGCTGAAAGAGCGCATCATTTTCCTGACCGGCCAGGTGGAAGATCACATGGCCAACCTGATCGTGGCGCAAATGCTGTTCCTCGAAGCGGAAAGCCCGGAAAAAGACATTTACCTCTACATCAACTCGCCGGGTGGGGTAATTACCGCGGGCATGTCGATTTACGACACCATGAAGTTCATCAAGCCGGACGTCAGCACCATCTGTATGGGCCAGGCGTGCTCGATGGGCTCCTTCCTGCTGACCGCCGGCGCCAAAGGCAAGCGTTTCTGCCTGCCGAACTCGCGCGTGATGATTCACCAGCCGCTGGGCGGCTACCAGGGCCAGGCGACGGACATCGAAATCCACGCGCGTGAAATCCTCAAGGTGAAAGCGCGCATGAACGAACTGATGGCCGAGCATACTGGCCAGCCGCTGGAGCAGATCGAACGCGACACCGAGCGCGATCGCTTTATGACCGCGGAAGAAGCCGTGGAATACGGCCTGGTTGACGGCATTCTGACACACCGCAGCTAGAACCACGCGGCGCCAATGGACTATAGTAATCAGAGTGGGCAGGGGCTCGCTCTGTTGTAGCCCCTCGGCGTTCCCGATATGAGTTTGGGCGCACTGCCGCCGTGATTTTCCTGCGGGACAAGACTAAAGAAGAGGTTTGACTGATGACAGATAAGCGCAAAGACGGTTCAGGAAAGCTGCTGTACTGCTCTTTTTGCGGCAAAAGCCAGCATGAAGTGCGTAAGCTGATTGCCGGGCCGTCAGTGTATATCTGCGATGAATGTGTCGATCTGTGTAACGACATTATTCGCGAAGAGATTAAAGAAGTTGCCCCGCATCGTGAGCGCAGTGCGCTGCCGACGCCGCACGAGATCCGCCACCACCTGGATGACTACGTCATCGGCCAGGAGCAGGCGAAGAAAGTGCTGGCGGTTGCGGTGTACAACCACTACAAACGCCTGCGCAACGGCGATACCAGCAACGGTATCGAGTTGGGCAAGAGCAACATCTTGCTGATCGGCCCGACCGGCAGCGGTAAAACCCTGCTGGCGGAAACGCTGGCGCGTTTCCTGGACGTGCCGTTCACCATGGCCGACGCCACCACGCTGACCGAAGCTGGTTACGTGGGCGAGGACGTGGAAAATATTATCCAGAAGCTGTTGCAAAAATGTGACTATGACGTGCAAAAAGCGCAGCGCGGCATCGTTTATATCGATGAAATCGATAAGATTTCCCGCAAGTCCGACAACCCGTCGATCACGCGTGACGTCTCGGGTGAAGGCGTGCAGCAGGCGCTGCTGAAGCTGATTGAAGGCACCATCGCCGCGGTTCCGCCGCAGGGCGGGCGCAAGCATCCGCAGCAGGAGTTCCTGCAGGTCGATACCTCCAAGATCCTGTTTATCTGCGGCGGCGCATTTGCCGGCCTGGATAAGGTGATCGGTCAGCGCGTCAACACCGGCTCCGGCATCGGCTTCGGCGCGACCGTCAAGGGCGAGTCCGAGAAGGCGACCGAAGGCGAACTGCTGCTGCAGGCCGAACCGGAAGACCTGATCAAATTCGGGCTGATCCCTGAGTTCATCGGCCGTTTGCCAGTCGTGGCGACCCTGAGCGAACTGAGCGAAGACGCGCTGATTCAGATCCTGAAAGAGCCGAAGAACGCCCTGACCAAGCAGTATCAGGCGCTGTTCAACCTGGAAGGCGTGGAGCTGGAGTTCCGTGACGAAGCGCTGAACGCCATTGCCAAGAAAGCCATGGCGCGCAAAACCGGCGCCCGCGGCCTGCGTTCCATCGTGGAAGGCGCGCTGCTCGACACCATGTACGATCTGCCGTCGATGGACAGCGTAGACAAAGTGGTGATCGACGAGTCGGTGATCGCCGGCCAATCCAAGCCGCTGCTGATTTACGGCAAGCCGGAAGCCCAGGCATCTGGCGAATAATTAGCCAGTCAAACCAGAGCGTTATCAGCAAAATGGGGGATTTCATCCCCCATTTCTTTTTCCTGCATTCTTGCCGTTGAATGTAAGAGATTCATCCCCATATACTCATTAACCAGATTTTATGAAACGTTAGATGCTTGCGTCTCATGAGATTCCCCCTCAACCTGGCGGAAATTAAACTAAGAGAGAGCTCTATGAACCCTGAGCGTTCCGAACGCATTGAAATCCCCGTCCTGCCATTGCGCGACGTGGTGGTTTATCCGCACATGGTGATCCCGTTATTTGTTGGCCGGGAAAAATCGATTCGGTGCCTCGAAGCCGCAATGGATCACGATAAGAAGATCATGCTGGTGGCACAGAAAGAGGCCTCAACGGATGAACCTGGCATTAACGACTTGTTCTCGGTTGGCACCGTAGCGTCGATCCTGCAGATGCTGAAGCTGCCGGACGGCACGGTAAAAGTGCTGGTCGAGGGGCTGCAGCGCGCGCGCATCACTACGCTGTCCGACAGCGGTGAGCATTTCGCCGCGCAGGCGGAATACCTGGAGTCGCCATCGATCGACGAGCGCGAGCAGGAAGTGCTGGTGCGCACCGCGATCAATCAGTTTGAAGGCTATATCAAGCTGAACAAAAAAATCCCGCCGGAGGTGCTGACCTCACTGAACAGCATCGACGACGCCGCGCGCCTGGCGGACACCATCGCTGCCCACATGCCGCTGAAACTCAGCGACAAGCAGTCGGTGCTCGAGATGTCCGACATCACCGAGCGTCTGGAATACCTGATGGCGATGATGGAATCGGAGATCGACCTGCTGCAGGTTGAGAAACGTATCCGCAACCGCGTCAAGAAGCAGATGGAGAAGAGCCAGCGCGAGTACTATCTGAATGAGCAGATGAAGGCGATTCAGAAAGAACTGGGCGAAATGGACGACGCGCCGGACGAGCACGAAGCGCTGAAGCGCAAGATCGATGCGGCGAAAATGCCGAAAGAGGCGCGCGAGAAAACCGAAGCGGAACTGCAAAAGCTGAAGATGATGTCGCCGATGTCGGCGGAAGCGACCGTGGTGCGCGGCTACATCGACTGGATGCTGCAGGTGCCGTGGAATGCGCGCAGCAAGGTGAAAAAAGACCTGAACAAGGCGCAGGAAGTGCTCGATACCGATCACTACGGCCTTGAGCGCGTCAAGGATCGCATCCTCGAGTACCTCGCGGTTCAGAGCCGCGTCAGCAAAATCAAGGGGCCGATCCTGTGTCTGGTGGGGCCACCGGGCGTGGGTAAAACCTCACTGGGGCAGTCGATCGCCAAAGCGACCGGTCGCCAGTACGTGCGCATGGCGCTGGGCGGCGTGCGTGACGAAGCGGAAATCCGCGGTCACCGTCGTACCTACATCGGTTCGATGCCAGGTAAACTGATCCAGAAGATGGCTAAGGTTGGGGTGAAGAACCCGCTGTTCCTGCTGGATGAGATCGACAAGATGTCTTCCGACATGCGCGGCGATCCGGCTTCCGCTCTGCTGGAGGTGCTGGATCCGGAACAGAACGTGGCGTTCAACGACCACTACCTGGAAGTCGATTACGATCTGTCCGACGTGATGTTCGTTGCCACCTCTAACTCGATGAACATTCCTGCGCCGCTGCTGGACCGTATGGAAGTGATCCGCCTGTCGGGTTACACCGAGGACGAGAAGCTCAACATCGCCAAGCAGCACCTGCTGCCGAAGCAGCTTGAGCGCAACGCGCTGAAAAAAGGCGAGCTGACGGTCGACGACAGCGCCATCATCGGCATCATTCGCTTCTACACCCGCGAAGCCGGGGTGCGTAGCCTGGAGCGTGAAATCTCCAAGCTGTGCCGTAAAGCGGTGAAAACGTTGCTGATGGACAAGAAGCTCAAGCATATCGAGATCAACGGCGACAACCTGAAGGATTACCTGGGCGTGCAGCGCGTCGATTACGGCCGTGCGGATACCGAAAACCGCGTGGGCGAAGTCACCGGGCTGGCGTGGACGGAAGTGGGCGGCGATCTGCTGACCATCGAAACCGCCTGCGTGCCGGGCAAAGGCAAGCTGACCTACACCGGTTCCCTGGGTGAGGTGATGCAGGAATCGATTCAGGCGGCGCTGACCGTGGTGCGTGCGCGCGCGGAGAAATTGGGCATCAACGCCGATTTCTACGAGAAACGCGACATCCACGTGCACGTGCCGGAAGGGGCGACGCCGAAAGACGGCCCGAGCGCCGGTATCGCGATGTGCACCGCGCTGGTCTCCTGCCTGACCGGTAACCCGGTACGCGCCGATGTGGCGATGACCGGCGAGATCACGCTGCGCGGCCAGGTGTTGCCGATCGGCGGCCTGAAAGAGAAGCTGTTGGCGGCGCATCGCGGTGGCATCAAAACCGTGCTGATCCCTTACGAGAACAAGCGCGATCTGGAAGAGATCCCGGACAATGTTATCGCCGATCTGGAGATTCATCCGGTGCAGCGAATCGATGAAGTTTTGAACATTGCGTTGCAAAACCCGGCCTTCGGCGCACTGCCGGTAGCGGCAAAATAGTGACGAATCGCAAAAACCATTGATAAAACTTATACTGGCAAGCCATTTCGGACTTGCCAGTATTTTTTTGTACCGCTAAGTTAGATCTCTGTCGGCCCGCGTTTTGCCACCCAGTCGGTGGCTTGCCAAGGTTCGATGGGATTGATATAACAGCTGCGCTGTCGCAACCGTAGGGATTTTTCGGTGCGACGATAGAATTCTAGAGGGGATGATAGAGTGAATAAGTCACAACTGATCGACAAGATTGCCGCAGGTGCTGATATTTCCAAAGCGGCAGCGGGACGTGCTTTAGACGCAGTAATCGCTTCCGTTACCGACTCTCTGAAAGCAGGGGATGACGTGGCTCTGGTAGGTTTCGGTTCCTTCACCGTGCGTGAACGTTCGGCTCGTACCGGCCGCAACCCGCAGACCGGTAAAGAGATCAAAATCGCGGCAGCCAAAGTACCGGCCTTCCGTGCAGGGAAAGCGCTGAAAGACGCTGTAAACTGATTTAGCGTCTAACCGTTTAGCGTAACAGGGTTTTGTAATAAACAATCACCTGACGCAGCGGTGCTGGTAAGGTAAGATACAAGGCGCATCGGACTGATGCGCTTTTTTTATTTTTGTCGCAGGGAACGCGCCTGCACAAGGGTTGTTAATCCACATCACAGCGGAGTGTTGTCACACTATGATGGACAATTTACGCGCGGCTGCCAATCACGTCGTGCTCAAAATCATCCTGGCCCTGATCATCCTGTCATTCGTTCTGACCGGGGTGGGTAACTACCTGATCGGCGGCTCCGGCGATTATGCTGCGAAAGTAAATGGTCAGACGATCGAACGCGCTCAGCTGGAACAGGCTTTCCAAAGCGAGCGTAGCCGCATGCAGCAGCAACTGGGTGACCAGTTCTCCGCGCTGGCCGGCAACGAAGGCTACATGCAGCAGATGCGCCGTCAGGTGTTGTCCCAGTTGATCGACAACATGCTGCTCGACCAGTACGCCAAGAAACTGGGCCTGACGGTCAGCGACGATCAGATCAAGGACGCCATCCGCAAGGCGCCTTACTTCCAGACCAACGGCCAGTTTGATAACGCCAAATACCTCGACCTGATCGGCCGCATGGGCTACACCGCCGACAATTTCGCGCAGTCGATGCGTCAGCAATTGGTCAATCAGCAGGTGATCCAGGCCTTCGGCGATTCCGGCTTTGTGCTGCCGTCCGAATCGCAAGCCATGGCGGCGTTGGTGCTGCAGGAGCGCGACGTGCGCCTGGCGACCATCGATTTGAAAGCGCTGCAGGCGAAACAGAGCGCCGGCGACGACGAACTGAAGGCGTATTACGATCAGAATAAAAACAGCTTCATCGCTCCGGAGCAGGTGAAGGTGAGCTATATCCCGCTGGATGCCGCGTCCATGCAGGACAAGGTGAAAGTGAGCGAAGAGGACATCAGCGCTTACTATGACCAGCACAAGAGCAGCTATGGCCAGCCGGAGCGTAAAAACTACAGCGTGATCCAGCTGAAATCCGAGGCGGAAGCCAACGCGGCGCTGGACGAGCTGAAGAAGGGTGCCGATTTCGCCACCCTGGCGAAAGAGAAATCCACCGACATCATCTCACGCCGTACCGGCGGTGAGCTGGGTTGGCTGGAGCCGGAAACCACCGCCGACGAGCTGAAACAGGCTAACCTGACCGAGAAAGGGCAGCTGTCCGGCGTGGTGAAATCCTCTGTCGGCTTCCTGATCGTGCGTTTGAACGACATCGAACCTGAGAAACTGAAACCGCTGAGCGAAGTGCATGATGCTATCGCCAAGCAGGTGCAGCAGGAGAAAGCGGTAGACGCGTATTACGCGCTGCAGCAGAAGGTGAGCGAAGCGGCGACCAGCGACAACGAATCACTGGCCTCGGCTGAAGAAGCGGCCGGCGTGAAAGCGGCGCAAAGCGACTGGTTCACCCGCGACAACATTCCCGCCGCGCTGAACTTCAAGCCGGTCGTGCAGGCGATCTTCGACGGCTCGCTGATCGGCGAGAACGGCGCGCCGGGCAGCAACTCTGACGTTATCACCGTAGACGGCGACCGCGCCTTCGTGGTGCGCGTGAGTGGCCACAAGCCGGAAGGCATCGAGCCGTTCGACCAGGTCAAAGACCGCGTGGCAGATCTGGTGAAGCGCAACAAGGCGCTGCAGGCAGCGAAGCTGCAGGGTGAGAAGCTGCTGGTTGAGCTGAAGCAGGGCAAGGGCGACGAGGCGATGAAAGCCGCCGGCCTGAGCTTTGGCGCCGTGCAGAAGATGGCGCGCGCGCCGGAAGACAGCCAGCTGGTGGAGAGCGTGTTCGCGCTGCCGCACCCGCAGGACGGCAAACCGGTGTACGGCATGTCGCAGGATCGCCAGGACAACGTGGTGCTGATCGCACTCGATGCGGTGAAGCCAGGCACGCTGCCGGAAGACGAAATGAAAACCTTCGTCGGCAAGATGGAAGAGGGCGCGACCGGCGTTTCCTTCGATTCGCTGCTGGCGAGCCTGCGTAAAGAAGCCAAAATCAAAATGGGCGCCGCTGAGCAACAGCCGCAGTAATCGCCGCATTTTTCTGCAACGCAGTGCAACAAACAAAGGCCGCTTTCGCGGCCTTTTCCACATCTGATATCCGCCGATTGCTGAATATCCGCCACCGCGGCAAGGTAGCCGTGCTGTCACACACAAGGAGGATACAGCATGCAACATACAGAGAAAAAAGCGTTATCAGGTTACCGTCATCACGTCAAAGCGGCGCTGACCGCGCTGTTGTTATGCCTCGCGGGGCCAGCCGCCGCGACGGATAAAGCCGATGCGCCGGCGCCGATGCTCTCAACACCGGCGGGCAATGGCGGGCAACAGGTGATGACCAAGGCGGCCGAAGAGACGGCGGTCAGCATCAATCAGGCCACCGCCGAACAGCTCGCAGCGGCTCTGAGCGGTGTCGGTCTGAAGAAGGCGGAAGGCATCGTGCGCTACCGCGAACAGAACGGGCCGTTCACCCAGGTTGAGCAGTTGCAGGAGGTGCCGGGCATCGGGCCGGCGCTGTTCGAGAAGAACCGCACCCGACTGAAAATGTGATCCCGGTCGCGGCTGCGTGGCAAAATGCCGCTGAGGCCGTGACTCCTCTGCTACATTTTACAGGTCTTACCAGTTTGGCGCGTTGACCAAACGGGCGAGGGAGCCTCTGCGGCTCCCTCTTTCTGTAATCACCAGGCAGGAGCGATCGTTCCCTATGCAAACCTTTATCAAAGTTCGCGGTTATCACCTTGATGTTTACCAGCACGTTAACAACGCCCGCTATCTGGAGTTTCTGGAAGAGGCGCGCTGGGAGTGGCTGGAAAACGAGGCCGGGTTCCGCTGGATGACGGAAAACAACATCGCTTTCATCGTGGTGAACATCAATATCAATTACCGCAGCCCGGCAGTATTGGGGGATAAGCTGCGTATCGACAGCCAGATGGTGCAGCTCAACGGCAAGAGCGGGGTGCTGAGCCAAAAGGTGACGCAGGATCCGGCGGGGACGTCGGTGGCCGACGCGCTGCTGACTTTCGTGTGCGTCGATCTGAAAACGCAGCGGGCGCTGCCTATTGAAGGCGAATTGCGCGAGCACCTGGAGGCGCTCACGCTGAAGGAAAACCCGCAGTAAACTCACGGGCGGCAGAGGTTGCCGCCGTCACTGCCTCAGGCCAGAGCGGCCTTCTGTTTCAACGCCGCCATCACTTCCGCCTGGTTGGCCCGGTACTGCATCAGGCCATTGGCGCGCAGGTTGCAGGCAGCGCATTCACCACAGCCGTCACCCTTGATGCCGTTGTAACAGGTCAGCGTATCCTGCCGCACGCGATCCAACTGGTGGTAATAATCCGCCAGCGCCCAGGTCTCGGCCTTGTTCAGCCACATCAGCGGCGTTTCGAAGCGGATATCGCGGGCGATGCCCAGCGTCACCGCTTTGTTCAGCGCTTTAACGAACTCGTCGCGGCAATCCGGGTAGCCGGAGAAGTCGGTTTCACACACGCCCGTGATCACCGCTTCCGCTTCCACCTGGTAGGCGTAGATCGCCGCCAGCGTCAGGAACAGGATATTGCGGCCCGGCACGAAGGTGCTCGGCAGCGCGTTTTTCTGGTTGGGATCGTAGGCGGGAACCGGAATATTGTCGCGCGTCAGGCTGCTGACGGCCAGCTCATTGAGCAGCGTTACGTCCAGCACCTTGTGCGCTTTGGCGCCGAGGGCCACCGACAGCTCTTGAGCCACTTCAATCTCGGCGCGATGGCGCTGGCCATAATCGAACGTGACGCAGTGAACTTCGTCATACTGTTGCAATGCCTGGATCAAGCAGGTCGTGGAGTCTTGTCCACCGCTGAAAACGACAACCGCGCGCTTCATAAAATCACCTTTTTGGACTTTGGCCATTCCCGATACACATTCGGGCGGCAGGATAAATATTGCGTTGCGGCGACAATAGTAGCAGAAAGGGCCGCCAGGCGCAGGGCGGTTCGGCTCAGATCGGTGCGTCGTCCACCGGCGGCGGCAGCCACGCCTGGCAAAAATCGAACCAGCCGTGCGCGGTCAGCGTCACGCCATGCATGCGCGGCGGCGCGCTGATCTGATACTGGTAGTGGAACAGCGGCGTGATGATGGCGGCGGCCATCAGCCGTTGGTAATAGGCCTGCAGCCGCTCGAAGCGCGGTTGCTGCGCCTGCAGCTGCTGGATCTGCTGCAGCGTCTCCTGTTGCTGTTGCCAGCGGCTTTCCGTCAGGATGCCGCGCCACAGCGTATCCTGCCGCAGCCAGCTCTCCAGCGTCGCCTCAGGCGCTTCGCCGATCAGGTTGTCCGCCAACAGCAGGTCGGCCTGGGCGATCTGTTCCTCGCTTTGCCAGCGCTTGCCGGCGTAGTAGCGCACCTCCAGCTCGCAGCCGTGCTGCGCCAACAGCTGTTGCAGCGCGACCGTCACTGTTTCCAGCTCGACCGGCGGCCGATACAGCAGCGTCAGCCGGGCAGGCAGGGGGACATCTTCTTCAATCTGTTGGCTGGGAATGCGCCAGCCGGGCAGCATTTCATGGCTGGGGGTGATCACGCTGTTGGGGATCGGCAGATGGTTCAGCAGGCCTGACTGCTGGATCAGCATCAGCAGCTTTTGCCCCTGGGCTTCGCTCAGCACGCCGTGGCGCAGGTTCAGCGCCAAATAACACCAGCCCAGGCTCATGCTGCGCTGTACCGGCCGGGCCTGCGCCAAATCGTCTTGCTGACCGATGGTGATGCGCACCGGATGCTGGCAGCTGGCGTCGGCGCCGGCGGTGGGCAGATCGGGGGTGATCCAGTATTCGATGGTGTCCAGATACGGATGCTGCAGATGGTAACCGGCGTGCTGTTCTAGCCGCACCAGCTGCGGTTCATTCAACGTCAGTTTGAACGGGCCGGCGCCGATGGCCGGCAGCTCCGGATGGGTCATCAGACAAGGCAGCTCCGCCAGCCGGTGGGCCAGCCAATAGTCCGGCAACTGCAGATCAAACTGAATGCACAGCGGATGCGGCAGGCTGATGTTCGCGACGTTGGCCAAGCTGGGTTGGCTACGCGGGTGGCGCTGCAGTTTTTCCAGCGTTTGCAGCAGCTGGTGGCCGGTCAGCGGTTCACCGTTGTGCCAGCGCAGCTGGCTGCGCAGAAAGAAGCGCCAGCGCAGGCCGCGATCGTCAATCTGCCAGTGGTGCGCCAGATCGGGCTGCGGTTCCGGGTTACCGGTCACCAGGCGCGTCAGCCCGGCGTGCAGGGTCGACACCAGATGTTGTTCGGCGCGGCCGGTCAGCGTGAGCGGATCGAGCGCTTCCAGCGTGCGGTAATAGGGAATGCGCAGCGTCGGGCTGCCGGCCTGCCATTGCCCGCCGAGGTGCGGGCTGAGCAGATCCTGCAGGTGTTGCGGATCGAGTTGCGCCATCTCCAGCGCCCCCTGATGGTTGCCCTGTTGCAGTAGCTGTTGCAGTAGCTGCGCGCGCAGTTCATCCGGGGTTTTCAGGCAGTGCAGGCGAGCGCGTTTGCCGCGGCCGGGCTGCGAATGCCAGCTCAACCAGCCTTGATCCTGCAGCTGTTGCACCAGCGTGCGGGCGTGTCGCTCGCTGCAATAGAACATCGCCGCCAGTTCGCCGATGGTCACGGCGACCGGCGCGCTGCCGAGCTGATGGTACAGGCGTTGATATTGGCTGAGACGGTGAACCAGGCGCATGAGTAGAAATCCGGAACAGTTTTCTCAAATTGTTCACTATTACTTCCGCAAATGCCATCCCATACTGCAGTGATTGTAATCGCGTTCACATTCAGAGGTCTCTATGTATCGCCTGGCAGCTTTCGATATGGACGGCACGCTGTTGATGCCGGATCACCGGGTTGGCCCGGAAACGCTGGCGGTGCTGAACCAGCTGGTGGAACGGGAGATGGTGGTGACGTTCGCCACCGGACGGCACTACCTCGATGCGCAACCGATCATGGCGCAGCTGGGGCTGCAGGGCTACTTGATCACCGGCAATGGCACGCGGGTGTATGACAACCGCGGCCAGCAGCTGCATGCCACCGATCTGCCGGCGGCGGTCGCCGAAGAGGTGCTGCATCATCATTGGCGCACCTGCGCCAGCATGCATGTGTTCCGCGACGAAGGTTGGCTGACCGAATTCCCCGTGCCGGAAGAGATGCTGCGGGCGCATCACCTGAGCGGCTTTCGTTTTCAGTTGGCCGACGTGCGCCGCCTGCCGGCGTTCGGCAACAGCAAGGTGTGTTTTGTCGCGCCGCATGAGGAATTGCTGGCCTTGCAGGTGCAGCTGCGGGCACAGCTGGGTGGTGAGGCCGATCTGTGCTTTTCCGCCTACGACTGCCTGGAGGTGTTGCCGCTCGGTTGCAACAAGGGTACGGCGCTGGACCGGCTGAGCCGCCATCTGGGGCTGACGATGGCCGACTGCATGGCGTTCGGCGACGCAATGAACGACAAAGAGATGCTGGGGGCGGTGGGGCACGGCGTGGTGATGGGCAACGCCCTGCCGCAGCTGAAATCCCTGCTGCCGCAGCTACCGGTTATCGGCTATTGCCAGCAACAGGCGGTGGCCCACTATTTACAACATTGGCTGCGTTCACCTTGCCTCACCTATTCCCCCGAAGAATGAGGTTCTCCTTACAGCCGGCCGGGTATGACTACCCGGCTTTTTTTTTACCTAACGCCTGGCGTTACAAATCCGCCAACTGCGCCAGATACGGCTGCAGATCGCCGATGTTGTTGCTGACCCATTCCGGGTTGTAATAGGTATCCAGGTAACGCTCGCCGCTGTCGCACAGCAGGGTGACGATCGATCCTTGCTCGCCGTTTTCCCGCATCTGCTTCGCCAACTGCAGCGCACCCCAAACGTTGGTGCCGGTAGAGGCGCCAACCTTGCGGCCCAGCACGCCTTCCAGCCAGTGAATAGTAGCGACGCTGGCAGCATCCGGCACGCGCAGCATGTTGTCGACCACCGATGGGATGAACGACGGCTCGGCGCGTGGGCGGCCGATGCCTTCGATACGGCTGCCGCAGCTGCCGATCAGGGTGCGATCGCCGTGGTGGAAGCAGTCATAGAACACCGAGTTTTCCGGATCGACCACCGTCAACCGGGTGTCGTGCCCCTGATAGCGGATGTAGCGCCCCAGCGTGGCGGAGGTGCCGCCGGTGCCGGCGCTCATTACGATGTGTTTCGGCACCGGGAAGGGTTCGCGCGCCATCTGGCGGAAGATGCTGTCGGCGATGTTGTTGTTGCCGCGCCAGTCGGTGGCGCGCTCGGCGTAGGTGAACTGATCCATATAGTGGCCGTTCAGCTCTTTCGCCAGCTGTTCGGAGGCGGCGTAGATCTGGGCGGCGTGATCGACGAAGTGACAGCGGCCGCCGTAAAAGGCGATCTGTTCCACCTTGCGGCGCGCGGTGCAGGACGGCATCACCGCGATGAACGGCAGGCCGATCAGGCGAGCGAAGTAGGCTTCGGACACCGCGGTGCTGCCGGAAGAGGCCTCGATGATGGTGGTGTTCTCGGTGATCCAGCCGTTGCACAGGCCGTAAAGGAACAGCGAGCGCGCCAGGCGGTGTTTCAGGCTGCCGGTCGGGTGGGTGCTCTCATCTTTCAGGTACAGGCAGATGCCGGGAAACGCCGGCAGGTTCAGGCGAATTAGGTGCGTATCGGCGGAGCGTTGAAAATCCGCTTCTATTTCACCGATAGCATATTTTACCCAAGAGTTTGTCATGATTTGGCCTCAGAATAGGGGGCTGATTTATGGCGTAGCATAGCCTGTCGGCGGGAAAAAAGGATTGCCATTTTTCCTGTTTAATCGCCTAATGAGAGAAAATTTTTCTCCTGGTGGCCGCTATGTTAGATAAAACAGACCGTAAGCTGCTGTGCATGCTGCAGCAAGATTGCACCCAGTCGCTGCAGGCGCTGGCGGATGCGGTCAATTTGACCTCGACGCCGTGCTGGAAACGCCTGAAGCGTCTGGAAGACGAGGGCTATATCCGCGGTCGGGTGGCCTTGCTGGATAATGAAAAGCTCGGCCTGGGGCTGACGGCGTTCGTGCTGATCAAAACCCAGCAGCACAGCAGCGAGTGGTATCAGGCTTTTGTGCAGCTGACCAGCCAGATGCCCGAGGTGCTGGCGTTTTACCGCATGGCGGGAGAGTACGACTACCTGATGCAGGTCGAAGTGGCGGACATGAAAAGCTACGACGGCTTTTATAAGCGTCTGGTGAACGGCGTACCGGGCCTCATCGACGTCACCTCGAGCTTTGCCATGGAAAAAATCAAATACACCACCGCGCTGCCGGTGCCGGAGTGAAAAGTTCACCGGACGGGCGGCTCAACGGTGGTATCCTGCTCTGCTGAAGCAGAAAAAGAGACAAATCCCATAAAACCCTGGAATCAAACTGCGTGAGATTATTTGCTCAAATCGGCTGGTACTTCCGCCGGGAGTGGCGCCGCTACCTCGGGGCGGTGGTGGTGCTGATCGTCATCGCCATCCTGCAACTGCTGCCGCCTAAGCTGGTCGGCATCATCGTGGACGGCGTCACCGAAAAACAGATGTCCACCGGCGTGCTGATGGCCTGGCTCGGGTTGATGATCGGTACCGCGATCGTCGTTTACCTGCTGCGCTATGTGTGGCGGGTGTTGCTGTTCGGCGCGTCCTACCAGCTCGCGGTCGAGCTGCGCGAAAACTTTTACCGTCAGCTCAGCCGGCAAAACCCCGCGTTTTACCTGCGTCACCGCACTGGCGATCTGATGGCGCGCGCCACCAACGACGTGGATCGCGTGGTATTCGCCGCCGGTGAAGGCGTGCTGACGCTGGTGGATTCGCTGGTGATGGGGTTGGTGGTGTTGGTGGTGATGAGCACCCAAATCAGCTGGCAACTGACAGTGCTGGCGTTGATCCCGATGCCGTTGATGGCGATCGCCATCAAATATTACGGCGATCAGCTGCACCAGCGCTTTAAATCGGCACAGGCGGCGTTTTCCAGCCTGAACGATCAGGCGCAGGAAAGCATGACCAGCATCCGCATGATCAAGGCCTTCGGGCTGGAAGATCACCAATCCAACCGCTTCGCCGAGGTGGCGGCGCAGACCGGGGCCAAGAACATGCACGTGGCGCGGGTGGATGCGCGCTTCGATCCGACCATTTATATCGCCATCGGTGCGTCTAACCTGCTGGCCATTGGCGGCGGCAGCTGGATGGTGGTGAACGGTTCGCTGACGCTCGGGCAACTGACCAGCTTTGTGATGTATCTCGGCCTGATGATCTGGCCGATGCTGGCACTGGCCTGGATGTTCAACATCGTCGAACGCGGCAGCGCGGCCTACAGCCGCATCCGCAGCCTGCTTGATGAGGCGCCGGCGGTGCAGGATGGCCCACAGGCGCTGCCGGCCGGGCGCGGCGTGCTGGACGTAGATATCCGCGCGTTCCACTACCCGGAAAACCCACATCCGGCGCTGCACGATGTGGCGGTGACGCTGAAACCAGGGCAAATGCTGGGGCTGTGCGGGCCGACCGGGGCCGGTAAATCGACGCTGTTGTCGCTGATCCAGCGTCAGTTCGACGTCGACCAAGGGCAGATCCGCTATCACGGCCTGCCGTTGCCGCAGGTCAAACTTGACGACTGGCGTTCGCGACTGTCGGTGGTGAGCCAAACGCCGTTCCTGTTCTCCGATACCGTGGCGAACAACATCGCGCTGGGCCATCCGGGCGCGACGCAGGCGCAGATCGAACAGGCAGCGCGGCTGGCCAGCGTCCATGAGGACATTTTGCGGTTGCCGCAGGGCTATGACACCGAGGTGGGCGAACGCGGCGTGATGTTGTCGGGCGGGCAGAAACAGCGCATCTCCATTGCGCGTGCGCTGCTGCTGGATGCAGAGATCTTGATCCTCGACGACGCGCTGTCGGCGGTGGACGGCCGTACCGAACACCAAATCCTGCACAACCTGCGCAGCTGGGGGCAAGATCGCACGGTGATCATCAGCGCGCACCGGCTGTCGGCATTGACCGAAGCCAGCGAAATCCTGGTGATGCAGCACGGTGGCGTTGCACAGCGCGGCGATCCGGCGGCGCTGGCGGCGCAGCCGGGCTGGTATCGCGATATGTACCGTTATCAGCAGCTGGAAGCGGCGCTGGACGAAGCGCCGGAAAACGGCGAGGAGGCGTTGGCCAATGAATAAAGTGCAAAAGCTGTGGCCGACGCTGAAGCGGCTGCTGGCCTACGGCTCGCCGTACCGCAAACCGCTGGGGCTGGCGGTGCTGATGCTGTGGATAGCGGCGGCGGCGGAAGTCGCCGGGCCGATCCTGGTCAGCTATTTTATCGATAATTACGTCGCCAAAGGGCAACTGCCGCTGGTGATTGTCGGCGGGCTGGCGGCGGCCTACATTCTGCTGGAGTTGCTGGCGGCGGCGCTGCACTACTTCCAGGCGCTGTTGTTCAACCAGGCGGCGGTGGGCGTGGTGCAGCGGCTGCGTACCGACGTGATGGACGCCGCGCTGCGCCAACCGCTCAGCGCCTTTGACACACAACCGGTCGGGCAATTGATCTCGCGCGTTACCAACGACACCGAAGTGATCAAGGATCTGTACGTGATGGTGGTCTCCACGGTGCTGAAAAGCGCCGCGCTGATCGGCGCCATGCTGGTGGCGATGTTCAGCCTCGACTGGCGCATGGCGCTGGTGGCTATCTGCATCTTCCCGGCGGTGTTCGTGGTGATGGGCATCTATCAATACTACAGCACGCCGATTGTGCGCCGGGTGCGCAGTTATCTGGCGGACATCAACGACGGTTTCAACGAAGTGATCAACGGCATGGGCGTGATTCAGCAGTTCCGCCAGCAGGTGCGCTTCGGCGAGCGCATGAGCGCCGCCAGCCAGTCGCATTATCTTGCGCGTATGCAGACCCTGCGGCTCGACGGTTTTCTGCTGCGGCCGCTGCTCAGCCTGTTTTCAGCGCTGGTGCTGTGCGGCCTGTTGATGCTGTTCGGCTTCAGCGGCGAGGGCGTGATTGGCGTCGGCGTCCTCTACGCCTTCATCAACTACCTGGGGCGCCTGAATGAACCGCTGATCGAGCTGACGTCACAGCAGTCGATCCTGCAGCAGGCGGTGGTGGCCGGCGAACGCATTTTCGAGCTGATGGATCGCAGCCAGCAGAGTTACGGTGCCGACGATCGTCCTCTGGCCGGTGGCCGCATCGACATCACCGATCTGAGCTTCGCTTACCGTGCGGACAAAAAGGTGCTGCAGCATATTTCGCTGGCGGTGCCCTCACGCGGCTTCGTGGCGCTGGTCGGACATACCGGCAGCGGCAAGAGCACCTTGGCCAACTTGCTGATGGGCTATTACCCGGTCAGCGAGGGGGAAGTGCGTCTCGATGGACGCCCGATATCCAGCCTGTCGCACCGCACGCTGCGTCAGGGTGTAGCGATGGTGCAGCAGGATCCGGTGGTGATCGCCGATTCGGTACTGGCCAACGTCACGTTGGGGCGTAACATCGAGGAAGACGCCGTTTGGCGGGCGCTGGAAACGGTGCAGTTGGCGAGTCTGGTGCGCGGCTTCCCGCAGGGTATCCACACCCGCCTGGGGGAGCAGGGCAATAACCTGTCGGTCGGGCAGAAACAGCTGCTGGCGATGGCGCGGGTCTTGGTGCAGGCGCCGCAGATTTTGATTCTCGACGAGGCGACTGCCAATATCGACTCGGGCACCGAACAGGCGATCCAGCGGGCGCTGCGTGCGATCCGCGAGCACACCACGCTGGTGGTGATCGCCCACCGGCTGTCGACCATCGTCGATGCCGACTCCATCCTGGTGCTGCATCGCGGCCAGGCAGTGGAGCAGGGCAACCATCAACAGCTGCTGGCGCAGCAGGGGCGCTACTACCAGATGTATCAGCTGCAGCTGGCGGGCGAGCAGTTGGCGGAAGCGGTGCGCGAGGAGAGTCAACCCGCCTGATCCCAGGGGCCGCGATCGCGGCCCTTGTTTCTTTCCCACGCACCACAAGCAGGCAACCCGCCTGTGCCATGCCCCCTTTCTGCACTTTTTCGACGCGATGTGCACCAAATCAGTGCGCATTATTTAACCCATTCAAGGTATCGGCGCTGCGCTGCGTCGCGGCGGCGCCCGCGTGTGCGCTAATCCGCTGAATCGTCATGCAAAATTAAATTTGGCACAGCCCTTGCTACATATGACGCGTACCAGGGGTGAGTTTGGGCTTAATTCGTGGAGGGGCAATATGAAGCTGGTGACCGTGGTAATCAAACCGTTCAAGCTGGAGGATGTGCGCGAGGCTCTGTCCTCCGTGGGCATTCAGGGGTTGACCGTAACCGAAGTGAAGGGCTTTGGCCGCCAGAAGGGGCATGCCGAGCTGTATCGCGGCGCCGAATATAACGTCAACTTCCTGCCCAAGGTCAAAATCGATATCGCTATCGCCGACGATCAGTTGGATGAAGTGGTTGATGTGATTAGCAAAGCCGCCTATACCGGCAAAATCGGCGACGGCAAAATTTTCGTTGCCGAATTGCAACGCGTGATCCGCATTCGCACCGGCGAAACCGACGAATCGGCACTGTAACCACGAACTCAGTTAAGCAATGGGGATGGATTGATAATGAAAAGACTGTTATCCATGTTGGGCCTGAGTTCGGTAACCCTGGTTCCTTCTTTGGCCCTGGCCGCCCCGGCGGTCGCCGATAAGGCCGACAACGCCTTTATGATGATCTGCACCGCGTTGGTGCTGTTCATGACGCTGCCGGGCATCGCGCTGTTTTACGGCGGCCTGCTGCGCGGCAAAAACGTGCTGTCGATGCTGACGCAGGTCACCGTCACCTTCGCGCTGGTCTGCGTGCTGTGGGTGCTGTATGGCTACAGCCTGGCGTTCAGCGAAGGCAATGCGGTGTTCGGCGGATTCGAGACGGCGATGCTGAAAGGCATCGGCATCGACAGCGTCACTGGCAGCATCAGCCAGATGATCCACGTCGCTTTCCAAGCCTCCTTCGCCTGCATTACTGTGGCGCTGGTGGTGGGGGGCTTCGCCGAACGCATTCGCTTCTCGGCGGTGCTGATCTTCGCGATCCTGTGGTTCACCCTGTCTTACCTGCCGATCGCGCACATGGTGTGGGGCGGTGGCTATCTGGCCACCGACGGCGCGCTGGACTTCGCCGGCGGCACCGTGGTACACATCAACGCCGCCAGCGCGGGGCTGATCGGCGCCTATCTGCTCGGCAAACGCGCCGGCTTCGGTAAAGAGGCGTTCAAACCGCACAACCTGCCGATGGTGTTTACCGGGGCGTCCATCCTGTATATCGGCTGGTTCGGTTTCAACGCCGGTTCCGCCAGCGCGGCCAACGGCATCGCGGCCCTGGCATTCCTCAACACGGTGGTGGCTACCGCGGGCGCCATTCTCTCCTGGACCTTCGCAGAGTGGGTGCTGCGCGGCAAGCCTTCGCTGCTGGGCGCCTGCTCCGGCATGATCGCCGGGCTGGTTGCGGTGACGCCGGCGGCGGGCACCGTCGGCGTGGGCGGCGCGTTGATCATCGGCCTGGTGGGCGGTGTCGCCGGCCTGTGGGGCGTCGTGACGTTGAAGAAATGGCTGAAAGTGGACGACACCTGCGACGTGTTCGGCGTGCACGGCGTGTGCGGCATCGTCGGCTGTCTGCTGACCGGCGTGTTCACCGCTTCTTCCCTCGGCGGCACCGGCTATGCCGAAGGGGTGACGATGGGGCATCAGGTGTGGATCCAGCTGCTGAGCGTCGTGATTACGCTGGTGTGGTCAAGCATCGCCGCCTTTATCGCCTTCAAGATTGCGGGCGCGATGGTGGGGCTGAGAGTGCCGGAAGAGCAGGAGCGCGAAGGGCTGGATGTCAACAGCCACGGCGAGAGCGCCTACAACCAATAAGACTCGAAGCAGGGCAGTGCGCGAAAGACTAAAATAATGATGAAGCAAAAAGGGGCGATGGAAACATCGCCCCTTACTTTATATTGCGGATTAGGCGTCGCGCTGGCGAATCACCCCTTCCTGCACGGTGGTGGCGACCAGTACGCCGTCGCGAGTGTAGATCTGGCCGCGCACAAAGCCCCGTGCGCCGGAGGCGGAGGAGCTCTCCACCGCGTACAGCAACCAGTCATCCATACGGAACGGACGGTGGAACCACATTGAGTGGTCAATGGTGGCCACCTGCATGCCCGGCTCGAGGAAGCCGACGCCGTGTGGCTGCAGCGCCGTCGGCAGGAAGTTAAAGTCCGACGCGTAGCCCAGCAGATATTGATGGATGCGCTGATCGTCCGGCATGCTGCCGTTGGCACGGAACCACACGTAGCGATGCGGCTCTTCCACGCTGCCTTTCAACGGATTGTGGAATTTCACCGGGCGCATTTCGATCGGCTTCTGGCCGATAAATTTTTCGCGCACTTTTTCCGGCAGCATATGCGCCAGCTTCTGGGCGATCTCTGACTCGGACAGCAGCCCTTCTGGAGGCGGCACGTCCGGCATCAGGTTCTGGTGCTCGAAACCGGTTTCCGGGCTTTGGAAAGAGGCGGTCATATAGAAAATAGGTTTGCCGTGCTGAATAGCGCTGACGCGACGGGCGCTGAAGCTGTTGCCGTCGCGCAGGGTTTCTACGTCGTAAACGATGGGTTTGCTGCTGTCGCCCGGGCGCAGGAAGTAGCTGTGGAACGAGTGCACGCTGCGCTCGTCCGGCACCGTCTGCTTGGCGGCGTAGAGCGCCTGGCCGACAACCTGTCCACCGAACACCTGGCGCAGCCCCAGATCTTCGCTTTGGCCGCGGAACAGCCCTTCTTCGATTTTCTCCAGATCCAGCAGATCAAGGAGGTTTTGCAATGCCTGGCTCATAAAATTGTTACCTTTCTAATAATCATTTTGCGCAGTGTGCGGAATATCACGGTGTGGCGTCAACATTTTGCATTACAGGGCCGATGAGAATGCTCTTAATCGTGGGCGCCCTGGGCTGTTTAAGTGATTAATAGGCGGGGTAAAGTGGATTTATCAGTGTTTTGTGCTAGGTTTAATAAGTGCGGTGGTGAAAGCCACCAACATGTTGATAATAAAAAAGGAGACCGATCCATGAAACTCTGGCAAATCGTAGGCGGTGCCGCGGCACTGACGATCACGCTGGCAGGATGCGCGCAAAAGAGTGCTGATGTGCCTACACAGGCAGCCGGTAATCCGGCGGCTGCGCAAACGCAGATTCAAGGCCCGGCGGTGACAGGTTCGGTTAATATACGTCAGCGTATTGCGCTGCCGCCGGACGCCGTACTGACGGTCACCCTCTCTGACGCCTCGCTGGCGGATGCACCGTCCAAAGTGATTGCACAGCGCGCGATACGTACTGAAGGGCAACAGGCGCCATTCAACTTTACGCTACCGTACAATCCGTCCGACATCCAACCGAATGCGCGTATCATTCTGAGCGCGGCGGTGACGGTCAACGGGCGACTGATGTTTATTACCGACACTATCCAGGAAGTGGTTAACCGCAACGGTACCCGCGCCGATCTGCTGCTGGTTCCGGTTCAGGGTGTGCCGATTCAGGCTGCGCCAACCGCCATGCAGTAAATTTCCTGCGGTACAGCAAGATGAAATCAACAGCCTTTGCGCTTCGGCCAAAGGCTGTTTTGTTTTACCAGCGCCAGCCGTAGCGCTCGAAATCGACCGTGCTGTGCGGGCCGAAAATAATCCCTTCCGCCAGCAGTGCCTGCCGTTGCCGTTGAAAATCCTCCCCCTGCTGCGAGATCTGTCCGTGCCGGTTGATCACCCGGTGCCAGGGCAGCGCGCTGCCTTCCGGCAAACGCCGCAGCACGCCGCCAACCTGGCGCGCGGCGCGCGGTGAACCGGCCAGCCGGGCGACTTCGCCGTAGGTGGTGACTTTGCCGTAAGGAATGGCGGCCACGATGTGGAATACCCGCTGGCTGAAAGAGGCGTCTTCTGGTTGCATATTGCTGTTCCTGCGCGAGTCAAAATCCAGGCGAAGAGTGTGCCACAGTGCAGGTGGGTAAGAAAACAGCGGTTAGCCCCGGTTGGCTTGCTATTTGGCGGGGCATCGCCGATAATGCCCACCGCTTCAGAGTACAGAAGCCGTCAATGGGGGCCCTGTTGGTTCTCCCGCAACACTAACTTGTGAACTCGGTCAGGTCCGGAAGGAAGCAGCCGCAGCAGGTGACGTGTGTGCCGGGATGTAGCTGGCAGGGTCCCCACCCATTTGGCCTTCGCCAATCCGCACTTTTGCCGTCTCTCTTCTACTCATCGATTATCCCTTTCTGCCATCAGGCAGAGCGACAAGGCATTTCTTTTCTTCCCGCCCTCAATTCTTTTGGATAATGAATTAGCGGTTCTGGATGCAAGCATAATGAGGGGGCGATGGCGTAACCTGTCTCGATTTAAAAAGAAAATTGCTTCCAGGCAATATTATTATTGAAAGGGGGAGTGCAAATGAAGTTTTACTGTCAATAGGAAAAGTACGTATTCAGCTTGAACATTGAAGCCGATAAAAGCATCGGCTCAACGCGTTGGGGGTCTGATTATCTGACATATTTCCAAACGGAGGTGGGGATTTTGTCATACAGTTTGTTCATGGTGAGCTCTGCCAGACGGTGATCGGCCGCTGAGTAAAACAGCTCCAGTTCATCATCGGAAAGCTCGTACTTATTTTTCTCAATAACACGTTCGAGAGTATCAATCGTGGTGCATTTACGTAAACGCATCAGATAGTCGGTTTTAGTCATGGTGGCCTTTAGTTTAATAACCGTAAAAATAGCTCGGGAATAATTATCCCTTAAGTTTTCATTGTCGTACAGATGTCCTCTCCTGAGAACATTCTGAATAATCTCGCCTTGGTTTTTTGCCAGCGGCGCAGGTCGGAATCATTGATACCGTAACTGCTGAACAGCGTATAGGTATCATCGAGATATTCTTCGACTAACTCCGACAGGTCAGATTCGTCCATGTATTTAATTTTATAGCTCATCACAAACGAAGCGATATGTTCGATCAACTCATTAAGCTGCAGGTTGACGGAGGACGTCGGATCGTTGACCCACCCATGATGACTGTCTCCCAGGGTAGCGATACCTTCATCATACAAATTTTCGCACAAGAATTTGAGCTGAGCAATGTCGTGTCGCTTAGGCGAATACTCATCCATATCATCCCCTCCGTAAGTCTTAATTGCGGTGTGATAACACTATGTGAGTAAGCTGATTTACATCATGGACGGAGGCAGCTTAACGGTCTTTAAATAAACTTCCCGTAAAGTGAATATAAATCATTTTTTCGCGTTTGGCCTGTAGTTATTACGTAAACTTACAATTCATCCGCTGTTGATGGACGTGAGTTATCAATGATGTCGAAGATTAAACCCCGTTCTGTCACACGGAACCGGACGCTATCGCTGAGAGTGTCTTCGCTGTTGATATCCAGGCAGGCATTAAAAATGCCCCACTTATAACGATAACTCATTGAATAATCGCTACCACCCTGTTGCACTATATCAAGTATTTCTAATGAATCTTCGGCATAGCGTGCGCTTTCAGAATAAAAACTGAGTCCGCTGGTCAGCGCCGGCACTAACTCCGCTATATTGTCATTAATCACTTTCTTTAATTTGTTAACAGAAAGTGCGTTGACATCCAGGTTACAGGCAAGGGTAACAAGCATTAATCTCGGCCAACAGCAATGTTATCTGCTTATCTTACTCCTTTTCCTCCCTCGTCGGTAAATTTTTCGATTTACCGCTGTTCTTTACCTTACGCCAACATTTCAACCGAATGGGAATATCCCTGGATTTGATAAGGAAGCTTGGGGGGAAAGTGCCGCTGCGCGAGAGATTGTTACGTTCCGTTGCATTATTGTCGCGCCATAGCTTGAGATGCGACAGTGTATGTGATGTTATATTATAACTATAAACCCATCATTTTTGGCTACGACATTGACTCCCACTTCGCAACATGACGCCACGCCGTCACTGAATTCGTTGTTCACCACCTCTGCTGCCGCGCGTTGCGCAGGTGCCGTTATGCTGCTGGCCCTGCTGTGGCTCGGCATCTTCTGGGCGGTGTCGCTGCCATGATTACCTTGCGTCAGCTGGCGATAGGCTATGGCGCCACGCCGCTTTTCCCGCCGCTGAGCGGGCAGTTTACCGCCGGATCGCTCACCGCGGTGGTGGGCGTCAACGGGGCAGGTAAGTCGACGCTGCTGAAAACCTTCGCCGGATTGTTGCCGCCGCTGGGCGGCAGCCTGAGTTTTATCGGCGGAAAGCCGCCGCGCAGAGCTTATCTACCGCAACAGGCGGAGCTGGATCGGCAATTCCCGATTGCGGTAAGCGATCTGGTGGCGATGGGCTGTTGGCCGCAAAGTGGCATGTTCGGCGGCATGAGCAAGCGTGCGGCGAGCCAGGTCAACGAGGCGTTGGCGAGCGTTGGCATGAGCGCGCTGGCGCACACTCCGGTGGGTGAACTGTCCGGCGGCCAGCTGCAGAGGGGGTTGTTTGCGCGCCTGCTGGTCCAACAGGCGCCGCTGATTTTGCTGGATGAACCTTTCACCGGTATCGACAGCGCCACCACGCAAATTTTGCTGCAGGTGATTGCACAACTGCACCGGCAGGGGAAAACGGTGATCGCCGTGCTGCACGATATGTCGATGGTCGCCGAGCATTTTTCACAGGTACTGTTGCTGACGCCGCAGGCTTGCCACTGGGGCGCGGCCAAGCGGGTGCTGGAACAGGTGCCGAGGTATCACGCCGCCGAACGGCAGCCGGATCTGCGGGCGGTGGCGCCATGATGTTGTTGCATGGGCTTATCGATCCTTTCCTCTCTTTCGGTTTTATGCGCCGCGCGCTCATGGCCTGTCTGGCGTTGTCGCTCAGCGCCGCCCCGCTGGGCGTGTTTCTGCTGCTGCGCCGCATGAGCCTGGTCGGGGACGCATTGTCCCACGCGGTGTTGCCGGGCGCGGCGATCGGTTATCTGATCTCCGGCATGTCGCTGGTGGCGATGGGGGTGGGCGGTTTTATCGCCGGGTTGGCGGTGGCGATGCTGTCCGGCCTGGTGAGCCGCCGCACGCCGTTAAAAGAAGATGCCAGCTTCGCCGGGTTCTATCTGGGGTCACTGGCGCTGGGGGTCACGCTGGTCTCGCTGCGCGGTTCCAGCGTGGATCTGCTGCACGTGCTGTTCGGTTCGATTTTGGCGGTGGATGCGCAGGCCATGCTGATGGTCGGTGCGATCGCCTCGGTTTCGCTGCTGGCATTGGCGGCGCTGTACCGCGCGTTAGTGATCGAATCCTTCGACGTCACTTTTCTGCGCGTCAACGCCCCGCGCCGGTTGGCACTGATCCACGGCCTATTTCTGGCGCTGGTGGTGGTCAATCTGGTGGCGGGATTCCAGATCCTCGGCACTCTGATGTCGGTGGGGCTGATGATGCTGCCCGCCGCCAGCGCGCGCTTCTGGGCGCGCAATCTGCCGCAGACGCTGGCGACGGCGATGGGCATCGGCGCGCTGTCCAGCGTGATTGGGCTGGTGTGGTCCTACTATGCTTCGCTGCCTGCCGGCCCGGCGATCGTGCTCAGCGCCAGCGTCATCTTTTTCGTCTCGATCCTATTTGGAACGCGCGGAGGCATTTGCGCCTTCGCGCGCCGTTGAGAAGTGCCATTTGCAAGGAGAAAGTATGAAACGTTTACCTATATCGCTGGCGGTTGCTGCTCTGCTGGCCAGCCCATGGGCGATGGCGAAGACCGTCGACGCCGTCGCCAGCTTTTCCATTCTGGGTGATATCGTCAAAGAGGTGGGCGGCGATCACGTTAAGGTCAGCACGCTGGTGGGGCCGGATGGCGATCCGCACAGCTTCGAGCCTTCGCCGCAGGACGGCAAGAAGCTGGCTCAGGCTGATGTGGTGTTCGTCAGCGGTCTGGGGCTGGAAGGGTGGATCGATCGCTTGGTCAGCGCTTCGGGTTATAAAGGGCAGGTGATCACCGCTTCACAGGGGATCAGTACCCGCCAGATGGAAGAGGACGGCAAACCGATTACCGATCCCCACGCCTGGAACAGCATGAAAAACGGCGTACAGTACGCCACTAACGTGATGAACGCCCTGATTGCCGCCGATCCCGAGGATGCCAACTATTTTCGCCAGCGCGGAGCCGAATACATTCAGCAGCTGCAAAAACTGGACCAGTGGGCCAAAACCCAGTTCGCCGCAGTGCCGCCACAGAAACGTAAGGTGCTGACCAGCCATGATGCGTTTGGCTACTTTGGGCAAGAGTATGGCGTCACCTTCCTTGCCCCGGTCGGGTTTTCCACCGAGGCCGAAGCCAGCGCCAGCGACGTGGCCAATCTGATCAAGCAAATCAAACAGGAAAAGGTCAACGCTTACTTTATCGAAAATCAGACCGATCCGCGGTTGGTGAAACAGATCGCCGCCGCCACCGGCGCCAAGGCGGGCGGCGAGCTGTACCCTGAAGCGCTCTCCCGCGCGGGCGGCCCGGCGGCCACCTATGAGCAGGCGTTCAAGCACAATGTCGACGCACTGCTGAGCAGCATGAAGTAATCTCCGCCCCCGCCTGCCGGCGGGGGACGGCTTGCAGGCACTTTCTCGCCATAAAAAAAAGCCCCGTTGAGCAGCAACGGGGCTTTGCGACAGATGACACTTTGGAGTTAACGCTTTTTCTTACGTCCCTGTACCGCTTTGAATCGCGGATTGCTTTTACAGATCACATAGATGCGGCCACGACGGCGCACGACTTTGCAATCAGGGTGGCGGTTTTTCGCCGAACGCAATGAACTCAATACCTGCATGGGATTTCCTTGTTACTTATTGCCGATAAAGCGGCCAAAGCGCTGCTGGAAGCGCGCCGTGCTGCCTTCTTTGGAATAGTCTTTCTGCTTGCCGGTGTAATACGGATGCGAAGCAGAAGAGACGTCAAGGGTGACATACGGCCAGCTTTCGCCGTCCAGCTCGATGGTGCGATCGGTTTTGATGGTCGATCCCACTTTGAAGTAGGCATTGGCGCTAACGTCGTGGAACACCACGGTGCGATAATCGGGATGGATGCCGGGTTTCATAATGGCTCTCTCGTGTAATGTTATACTATAACAATAATTATGCGCCGACCTGGCATCGCGATCAAGCGCAAATTGCACACAAAAGTGAATTAATGAGAACGGTTTGCATTAAGCAACTGAAGCAAAAGAAAAAGGCCGCATGCGCGGCCTTTTCGATTATCGGGTGGAGCTCACATCACTGAGCGATCAGTGGTGCTCTACCGGATGGCTGTGTTCCAGGTCCTCGTTCTTCTTGCTGAAGCGGCGGCGAACCACCACGAAGAACACCGGTACGAAGAAGATCGCCAAGACGGTGGCGGTGATCATCCCGCCCATTACGCCGGTACCTACCGCGTTCTGTGCGCCGGAGCCTGCACCGCTGCTGATAACCAGCGGCAGAACCCCGAGGATGAAGGCCAGAGATGTCATCAGGATTGGGCGCAGACGCATACGCACCGCTTCCAACGTCGCTTCGATCAGACCTTTGCCTTCTTTCTCCATCAGATCCTTGGCGAACTCAACGATCAGGATGGCGTTCTTCGCCGATAGACCTATGGTGGTCAGCAGCCCCACCTGGAAGTACACGTCGTTGTTCATGCCGCGCATCGTCGCGGCCAGCAACGCACCGATAACCCCCAGCGGCAATACCAGCATGACCGAGAACGGCACGGACCAGCTTTCATACAGCGCTGCCAGACACAGGAACACCACCAGAATCGAGATGGCGTACAGCGCCGGCGCCTGGTTGCCCGACAGACGTTCCTGATAGGACATACCGGTCCAGTCGTAACCGATGCCGCTTGGCAGTTTGGATGCCAGCTGTTCCATCAGGTTCATCGCTTCACCGGTACTCTTGCCCGGTGCGGCCTGGCCCAGAATTTCCATCGACGGCAAGCCGTTATAGCGTTCCAAGCGCGGTGAGCCGTATTCCCATTTCGCCGAAGAGAAGGCGGAGAATGGCACCATCTGGCCGCTCGTGCCGCGCACGTACCATTTGTTGATGTCTTCCGGCAGCATACGGAACGGCGCCTCGGCCTGCACGTACACCTTCTTCACACGACCGCGGTCGATGAAGTCGTTGACGTACGAACCACCCAGGGCGGTGCTCAGCGTGCTGTTGATGGTGGTGATGCTGACGCCCAGCGCCTTGGCTTTCTCCTGATCGACGATCAGTTTGAACTGCGGCGTATCTTCCAGGCCGTTCGGGCGCACGCCCACCAGCACGTCCGGATGCTGAGCAACCATGCCCAACAGTTGGTTACGCGCTTCGGTCAGTTTTTCGTGCCCCAGGCCACCCTGGTCAATCAGCTCGAAGTCGAAGCCGGTTGCGGTACCGAGTTCGATGATCGCCGGCAGGTTGAACGGGAACACCAGGCCTTCTTTAATCTGCGAGAAGGCGCCCATGGCACGGCCCGCGATCGCCTCGACCTTGTTCCCGGCCCCTGGACGCTCACCCCAGTCTTTCAGGCTGACGAATGCCAGGCCGTTGTTCTGGCCGTTACCGTTGAAGCCGAAGCCCGCGACGGTAAACACTGAAACCACGTTGTCCTTTTCCTTGTTCAGGAAGTAGTCGGAGACTTCTTCCAATACCTTGTTGGTACGGGATTCGGTGGCACCGGCAGGCAACTGCACCATGGTCAACAGGATGCCCTGATCTTCGTCCGGCAGGAACGAGGAAGGCAGGCGCAGGAACAGCAGGCCCATGCCAACCACGATCAACAGGTAGATGATCAGATAGCGGCCGGTGCTGCGCAGGATGTTGCCCACGCTGTCGGTATAGTGATGCGTGCTCTTCTCGAACATGCGGTTAAACCAGCCGAAGAAGCCTGTTTTAACCCCGTGATCGCCTTTCGGGATCGGTTTGAGTAGGGTGGCGCACAGCGCCGGCGTCAGGATCAAGGCCACCAGCACCGACAGCGCCATCGCGGACACGATGGTGATCGAGAACTGGCGATAGATGGCGCCGGTTGAACCGCCGAAGAACGCCATCGGCACGAATACCGCCGACAGCACCATGGCGATACCCACCAGCGCGCCCTGGATCTGGCCCATCGATTTACGGGTAGCTTCTTTCGGCGGCAGCCCCTCTTCGGACATGACGCGCTCGACGTTTTCCACCACCACGATGGCGTCATCCACCAGCAGGCCGATCGCCAACACCATGCCGAACATCGTCAGGGTGTTTATCGAGAAGCCGAACGCGGCGAGGATCGCAAAGGTCCCCAGCAGTACTACCGGCACCGCGATGGTTGGGATCAGCGTCGCGCGGAAGTTCTGCAGGAACAGATACATCACCAGGAAGACCAGGATGATGGCTTCGATCAGCGTTTTCACCACTTCGTTGATGGAGATTTTAACGAACGGGGTGGTGTCGTACGGATAAACCACTTTCATCCCTTGCGGGAAGAATGGCGCCATCTTGGCCAGCTCGTCTTTCACACCTTTGGCAGTGTTCAAGGCGTTGGCGCCGGTCGCCAGTTTGATACCCAGGCCGGCGGCAGGCTTGCCGTTGTAGCGAGCGGTAACGGCATAGCTTTCCGCGCCGCGCTCGATATGAGCGACGTCGCGCAGGCGTACCTGAGAACCGTCGGTATTCACTTTCAGCAGGATCTTGCCGAACTCTTCCGGCGAAGTCAGACGGGTCTGCGCGATGATCGAGGCGTTCAACTGCTGCCCCGGCACCGGCGGCAGGCCGCCCAGCTGGCCTGCGGCGATCTGGTTGTTCTGCTCGGTGATGGCGGAGGTCACGTCCGTGGTCGTCAGCTGGAAGTTGTTCAGCTTGTTCGGATCCAGCCAGATACGCATCGCGTACTGGGCACCGAACAGCTGCACTTCACCCACGCCGGACGAACGGCTGATCGGGTCCTTGATGTTGGACGCCACGTAGTCCGCAATATCGTCCTGAGTCATGTTCGGATCGTCGGAAACGAAGCCGGCCACCATCAGGAAGCTGCTGCTGGATTTTTCTACTTTCAGGCCCTGTTGCTGAACTTCTTGCGGCAGCAACGGGGTGGCCAACGACAGTTTGTTCTGAACCTGAACCTGCGCGATGTCAGGATCGGTGCCGGAATCAAACGTCAGGGTAATGGTGACGCTACCAGAGGAATCACTGGTGGAGGACATGTACATCAGGTTATCGATACCGTTCATGTTCTGTTCGATAATCTGCGTGACGGTATCCTGCACCGTTTTGGCATCTGCGCCCGGGTAGTTGGCGGAAATACTCACCGCCGGCGGTGCAATAGTGGGATACTGCGCGATTGGCAGTTTCATTATTGCAAGCACCCCCGCCAACATGACGATGATGGCGATTACCCAGGCGAAAATCGGGCGATCTATAAAGAACTTAGCCATGTATTACAGGCTCCTTTTTATGACTTCTGCGCTTCAGACTGCGGCTGTTTTTGCGCCTGAGTGTCAACTTCCTGCACTTTTACCTGCGCGCCCGGATGCACTTTCATCAGGCCGGAGACGATCACGCGATCGCCGGATTTCAGGCCATCGGTAACCAGCCATTTGTCGCCGATCGCCTGGTCGGCCTTCAGCGTGCGCAGCTCAACTTTGTCGTCTGCCCCTACCACCAACGCCGTCGCGTCGCCGCGCGGGTTGCGGGTAACGCCTTGCTGAGGCACCAGCAGCGCATCGCTGCGCACGCCTTCGTCCAGACGGGCGCGTACGAACATGCCCGGCAACAGCGTATCGTTCGGGTTAGGGAACAGGGCGCGAATGGTGATGGAGCCAGTGGTTTCATCGACGGTGACGTCAGAGAACTCCAGCGTGCCTTCCTGCGCGTATTCGGTGCCGTTTTCCAGCATCAGTTTCACTTTTGCCTTGCCGTTTTCCTGCTTCAGCGCGCCGCTGGCCAGCTCTTGCTTCAGGCGCAGGAAATCAGTGCTTGACTGGGTGACGTCGACATACATCGGATCCAGCTGCTGCACGGTAGACAGTGCGGTTGCCTGGCCGTTGCTGACCAGAGCGCCTTCGGTCACGGCGGACTTGCCGATGCGGCCGGAGATCGGAGAGGTCACCTTGGTGTACGCCAGGTTGATGCGCGCGGTTTCCACGGCGGCCTTGGCGGCCACGACGGCGGCGTCCGCCTGCTGCAGCGTGGAGACGGCGTTGTCGTAGTCCTGTTTACTGATGTAGCTCGTGCCCAGCAATGGCTTGTAGCGGTTTACCGTCACGCGTGCGATGGAAGCGCTGGCCTGTGCTTTGGCCAAATCGCCTTTCGCGCTGTCGTAGCTGGCTTGATAGGTTGCGGGATCGATTTGGTACAGAGACGTCCCGGCCTTGATATCGCTGCCTTCAACGAAGTTGCGCTTCAGGATGATGCCGCTGACCTGAGGGCGAACTTCGGCGATACGATACGCAGCGGTGCGGCCAGGAAGATCGGTAGTAATGTTGAGAGGCTCAGCCTTCAAGGTGACTACGCCCACTTCAGGCGCCTGTTGTTGGGCGCCTTGCTGTTGGGTTTCTTTATCGTTACATCCTGTTAGCACTAAGCTGCCTGAAAGCATCAGAACGGCCGCCAGAGGCGTTAACCCTCTGTTTTTGTTCATAGAAAAACCTCAAGTGTCCGATTTCAAAATGATCAATGGATCACAAGCTTTAAAACCCATTGCTGCGTTAATTATATGTGCGTGCTATGGTACATACATTCGCGAATGTATGTAAATCACACTCCCCCTAAATAACAATGCCATGGCACGAAAAACCAAACAGCAGGCGCAAGAAACCCGACAGCAAATCCTTGATGCTGCGGTGAGAGAGTTCTCTGAACGTGGCGTTGCTGCAACGTCACTGACAGATATTGCCACCGCTGCCGGGGTTACGCGTGGAGCCATCTACTGGCACTTCAAGAATAAGGTAGACCTGTTTAATGAAGTTTGGGAATCTACCGAGCCGAAAATTGACCAGCTCGAAACAGAGTATCAGGCAAAGTTTCCCGATAATCCACTGCGGGTTATCCGAGAAATTCTGATTTACATTCTGACGTCTACGGTTGAAGACGGCCGTAGGCGGGCGTTGATGGAAATTATATTCCACAAATGCGAGTTTGTCGGTGAAATGATGCCGCTGCTGGATTCGCGCAAGGTGCTGTACCTCGCCGGCTATGAACGCATCGAAGCGGTGCTGTATAACTGCATTCACCACGGGCAATTGCCCGCCGATTTACATACCCGTCGTGCGGCGATCATCCTGCGCGGTTATATCACCGGCCTGATGGAAAACTGGCTGTTTATGCCGGAAAGTTTCGATCTGCGGGCCGAAGCCGAAGCGCTGGTGGACGCGTTTTTGGAGATGCTGCAGTTTTGCCCCACCTTGCGCCTCAAACCCGACGCGGTGACGCCTGACGCCGACCGCGTTCCTTTATAAGGAGAGATTTCATGTCATCAGTTGTTCTTATTGCCAATGGCGCCGCCTATGGCCATGAATCCTTGTTCAATGCGCTGCGGTTGGCCATCGCCATGAAAGAGCAGCAGAGCAGCCTCGACCTGCGGCTGTTTCTGATGTCCGACGCGGTGGTGGCCGGGCTGGCCGGACAGCAGCCGCACGAAGGGTACCATCTGCAGCAGATGCTGGAGATCCTCACCGCGCAGCAGGTGCCGGTCAAGCTGTGCAAGACCTGCGCCGACGCGCGCGGCGTCAGCCGCTTGCCGCTGGCGGACGGCGTGGCGATCGGCACCTTGGTCGAGCTGGCGCAGTGGACGCTGGCGGCGGAGAAAGTGCTGACTTTCTGATTTCGCGACAACGAGACATCACCGGCAACGTTTTTGTTGTTCGTTGCCCGCCGGCGGTCGTGATAATCTTCAGGCTTCTTTACCGATCCGAAGCCAAATCATGCATCGCTGGTTGACTCTGCCTTCTCTGACGCCGCTCACGTTTGTCGGCGCATGCCGGCGGCGCATCGCCGCCGTGACACTCTTTTTCCTAATTTTTGCGTGTTGCTTGCCGGCACAGGCGGCGCTGAACGGCGATCTGCCGCAGCGCAGCGAAGTGCAAAGCCAGCTGGAAACGCTGAACAAACAAAAAGCCCTGACGCCGGTCGAAAAGCTCTCCCAGCAGGATTTGACCCGCACGCTGGAACTGCTGGATGCCATCGAGCGCAACCGGCAAGACGTCGCACAGCTTAAACAGCAGGTGCAGCAGGCGCCGGCGAAGCTCAATCAGGTCACCGCCGAACTGGATGCGCTGAAGCAGCCGACGGACAACGCGGCCGCGCGCGCCGCGCTGTTGCCGCTGTCGCTGCGCCAGCTGGAAAGCCGGCTGTATCAAACGCTCGACGAGCTGCAAAGCGCGCAGGAGAGCCTCTCGACCTACAACAGCCAACTGGTGTCGCTGCAAACCCAGCCTGAACGGGTGCAGAGCACCATGTACGCCGCTTCGCAGCGCCTGCAGGAGATCCGCAGCCAGCTCAGCGGCCAGACGCCGGGGCAAGATTCGCTGCGCAATAGCCAGCAGGTCATGCTGGCCACCGAACAGGCGCTGCTCAACGCGCAGTTGGAGCTGCAGCGCAAGAGCCTGGAAGCCAACACCACGCTACAAGATCTGCTGCAAAAACAGCGTGATTACACCACGGCGCATATCGATGCGCTGGATCGGTCGGTGCAGCTGCTGCAGGAGCTCGTCAACAGCAAGCGCCTGACGCTGTCTGAAAAAACCGCCAAAGAGGCGCAGAACCCGGAAGACGCCACCGATATCCAGCACGATCAGCTGGTCAGCAAGCAGCTGGACGTCAACCGACAGTTGAGCCAACAGCTGATTGCCGCCACCGAAGAGAGCAACACCCTGTTCCAGCAGAATATTCGGGTCAAAAACTGGCTCGATCGCGGTCTGCAGGCGGAACGTAACCTGAAAGAGCAGATCCAGGTGCTGAAGGGCAGCCTGGTGCTGTCGCGCATTCTGTATCAGCAGCAGCAGAGCCTGCCGCAGGGCACGCTGCTGGCTGATATAGACACGCGCATCGCCGATCTGCGGCTGGAGCAGTTCGATATCAATCAGCAACGCGACGATCTGTTCAAGGGTGAGGATTACATCAATCAGCTGGTGGCAGAGAGCAAGGAAAAGGCCGGCCCGGAAGTGATCGACGCGCTGAACGAGATTGTCGACATGCGCCGCGAACTGCTGGATCAGCTGAACAAGCAGCTCAGCAACCAGCTGTCGCTGTCGATCAACCTGCAGATCAACCAGCAGCAGCTCACCAGCGTCTACGGCTCGCTGCAGGATACGCTGACCCAACAGATTTTCTGGGTCAACAGCAACAAGCCGGTCGATCTGGCGTGGCTGAAGGCAATGCCGGAGGCGGTGCGCGATCAGCTCGCCGGGCTCGATATCAAATTCGACGGTGGCAAGCTATTGCAGGGCGGCTTGAATGCGCTGGTGTTCCTGATCCCGCTGCTGTTGGCGATCGGGGTATTGCGCTGGCGCTACCGGTTGATCGACAGTCATTTGCAAAAGCTGGCCAACGACGTGGGGCAACTGAAGCGCGACGGCCAGCTGCACACGCCGAAGGCCATCGCGCTGACCTTGCTGAAGGTGTTGCCTGGCGCCGCGCTGCTGCTCGGCGTCGGTTTCTGGATGTATCGCGCGGATTTGGGTATCAGCGACTTTATTTGGGCGTTGTCGCAGCAGCTGGCGTTGTCGTGGCTGGTGTTCGGCTTCAGCTATCGCATGCTGAAACCGGGCGGCATCGCCGAGCGGCATTTCAACTTCGGCGCTAACCTGTGCGCGCATTACCGCCGCCAGACGCTGCGGCTGGGGCTGGCGCTGCAGCCGCTGATCTTCTGGTCGGTATTGGGCGAGAAAGCGCCGCTGCGTCTGGTGGAAGACGTCATCGGCCAGATCGTGGTGATGTTGACGCTGGCGCTGCTTGCGGTGCTGGTGTTCCCGCTGTGCCGCGACAGCTGGCGTGAAAAGGGCTCGCATGCCGTGCGGCTGGTGGTGGTGACCGCGCTTGCCGCCACACCGCTGATCCTGCTGGGGCTGATGTTCGCCGGTTACTTCTATACCACGCTGCGGCTGGCCAGCCGCTGGATAGACAGCCTGTATCTGTTCTTCCTGTGGAATATCGTGTATCTGACTGCCCTGCGCGGCCTGAGCGTGGCGGCGCGGCGTTTGGCCTACCGGCGCGCGCTGGCGCGGCGGCAAAACGTGGTGAAAGAGGGGGCCGAAGGCGGTGAAGCGGTGGTGGAAGAGCCGCCGCTAGCGCTCGATCAGATCAACCAGCAGTCGCTGCGCCTGACCACCCTGGTGCTGTTCGCCATCTTCGCCAGCGCCTTCTACGCCATTTGGTCGGATCTGGTGACGGTCATCGCTTACCTGGACAGCATCACGCTGTGGCATTACACCAGCACCGTGGCGGGCAGCAGCGTGTCGCAGGCGGTGACGCTGGGTAACATGATGGTGGCGATCGCCGCGGTGATCGTCGCTTATGTGCTCACCCGCAACTTGCCCGGCCTGCTGGAGGTGGTGGTGCTGTCGCGGCTGCAGCTGCGGCAGGGGGCGTCTTATGCCATCACCACCGTGCTCACTTACCTGATCACCGCCGTGGGTGCCGTGGTTGCGCTGGGATCGCTGGGCGTATCCTGGGACAAACTGCAATGGCTGGCCGCCGGTCTGACGGTCGGGCTTGGCTTTGGCCTGCAGGAGATCTTCGCCAACTTCGTCTCCGGCCTGATCATTCTGTTCGAACGCCCGATCCGCATCGGCGATACCATCACCATCGGCACCTTCTCCGGTTCGGTCAGCAAGATCCGCATTCGTGCCACCACCATTACCGACTTCGATCGCAAAGAGGTGATCATTCCGAACAAGGCGTTCGTCACCGAGCGGCTGATCAACTGGTCACTGTCCGACACCATCACCCGCGTGCTGATCAAGGTGGGTGTGGCCTACGGTTCCGATCTCGACAAGGTGAAAAAGGTGCTGCTGCAGGCGGCGCACGACAACCCGCGGGTGATGACCGATCCCGAACCGCAGGTGTTCTTCCTCAACTTCGGGGCCAGCACGCTGGATCACGAACTGCGGCTCTATGTACGGGAACTGCGCGATCGCAGCTACACGGTGGACGAACTGAACCGCTCAATCGACCGCTTGTGCCGGGAAAACGATATCGACATTGCCTTCAATCAGCTGGAGGTGTATCTGCATAACCAGCAGGGCAATGAAGTGCAGGAAGTGAAAAGAACGCTCTCGCCGGATGAAGGCGGCCAGACGGCGGGCTGATGTGCGTTGAAAGATGGAAGGGACAGCGGGCTGTCCCTGATTACTGTCCGGCAGGCAAATAGGGAGAGGTGACGCCGGCGCGCTGCAGCTTTTCCTGATAATCCCGTTTGACGATATCCAGTGCTGCCAACGCGGTAGCCGGATCGATCTCGTTGCATTCCAGCAGGTAAATCAAGTCTACCGCCAGCTGCAGTTCGGGTGAGGCATTTTCCAGAGACATAGCACCTGCGCTTATTAATTAATGGGATGAAAAACTCGTGTCTCGGCAGAGTATAGTGAACCCGGCGCGCAACCGGGAATAATCATTAAAATATTGTGATAAATCTTCAAAAACCGTTTTCTTTGCGCTCGATATTGCGCTCGATGCGCGCCAGCGCCTGACGGCAGCGCATCAGTCTCCCCTCCAGCGCCGCCAGCTCGTGCTGCAGCTTTTGCTGCGCCGCCAGTGTGGTCTGGCGCCCCAGCAGGCTTTCCCGATCCTGAATCATGGCGATCAGCCGGCGTTCGTAATCCTGGTGCTCGGCCAGCTTGTGGTACAGATCGGCCTCGGGGGCTTCCTTCGGCTGATTCTTGCGCCGTAGCGCCTGGGTTGCCAGCTCGCGCTGCAGGGCAGAGATTTGGGCAACCAGTTTTTCGGCCAGAAAGGCCACCTGGCTGGCGCGGCTGTCGTTAGCGGCGTTTTGCAGCTGGGCGAAATTCTTCTCCACCTCGGCCAGGTAGTCGCGCAGCCGCGTGCCGCGGTTGGCGAACAGGGCGGCGTCGAACCGCGCCTGCGGGATCGGGGCGTCGCCGCGCGGAGTGACTTCGGCCGCCAGCGCCGCGATCTGCTGCGCCAACACCTGTAATAGACGCTGAGTGCTCACATAAGCTCCCTCTTGATTTCAACAGGCGTAAGCTTGCCCGCGATGCCGCCCTGAAACAAGCGCCGCATGCATATTCCGCCGGCGCGGCGCCGATGCTACAGTAAGCCGCAACCGATTGAGGAGCGAAGAGCCGCATGAAGCGAGGGTTATTGATCATTTTGGGCTGGCTGGCGGTGGTGCTGGCGACGTTGGGCGTGGTGCTGCCGCTGTTGCCGACCACGCCGTTCCTGCTGTTGGCTGCCTGGTGCTTCGCCCGCTCTTCGCCGCGCTTTCATCACTGGCTGCTGTACCGTTCCTGGTTTGGCCCTTATCTGCGCCACTGGCAGCAGCATCGCGCGCTGCCGCCGGGAGCGAAGTGGAAGGCGGTGCTAGTGATCGTGCTGACCTTCGCCTGTTCGCTGTGGCTGGTGAAAATCTGGTGGGTGCGCGGTCTGTTGCTGCTGATGTTGGCTATTTTGCTGACCTTTATGCTGCGCCTGCCGGTTATTGACCTGTCGCAACAAAAACAGCGCTGATTGTGCGCCGCTGGTTGCATTTGTCCGCCAGTTTGCATAGATTTGGGCGTTTTCGTGCGCGGATCGCCTGCCATTCCTTCTCCGGTGTGTTTCACCCAGAGGCGGCGGGTGAGCGGCGCGCCGGTTTTCAGGCAGCTTTATCAGGCAACAATTATGACCGCTACTGCGCAGCAGCTTCAGTTTATTAAAGACAGTATCAAAACCATCCCGGATTATCCGAAGCCGGGCATCCTGTTCCGCGACGTGACCAGCCTGCTGGAAAACCCGTTGGCCTACGCCGCCAGCATCGAGCTGCTGGTTGAGCGCTATCGCGAAGCGGGCGTGACCAAGGTGGTGGGTACCGAAGCGCGTGGTTTCCTGTTCGGCGCGCCCGTCGCGCTGGCGCTGGGCGTCGGTTTCGTGCCGGTGCGCAAACCGGGCAAACTGCCGCGTGCCACGCTCAGCGAAAGCTATGAGCTGGAGTACGGCACCGACAAGCTGGAGATCCACACCGACGCCATCACCGCGGGTGACAAAGTGCTGGTGGTGGACGATCTGCTGGCGACCGGCGGCACCATCGAAGCAACCACCAAACTGATCCGCCGTCTGGGCGGTGAAGTGAAAGACGCCGCGTTCATCATCAACCTGCCGGATCTGGGCGGGGAAGCGCGTCTGAACAAGCTGGGTATCGACTGCTACTGCCTGGTGGACTTCGCCGGCCATTGATGCGGCATCGCCCCTTGGGCACAACGGCCTCGCGGATCGCCGCGGGGCTGTGTTAGCATGACCCTCCAGATTACTCGACTTCTCCGGTATTAATGAGCTATCAGGTTCTCGCCCGTAAGTGGCGCCCTCAAACGTTCGCAGACGTGGTCGGCCAGGAACATGTCCTGACCGCGCTGGCCAACGGCCTCTCGCTGGGGCGGATCCATCACGCCTATCTGTTCTCGGGCACCCGCGGCGTGGGGAAAACCACCATCGCGCGCCTGCTGGCTAAAGGCCTGAACTGTGAAACCGGCATCACCGCCACGCCGTGCGGCCAATGCGACAACTGCCGTGAGATCGAACAGGGGCGTTTCGTCGATCTGATCGAGATCGACGCCGCTTCCCGAACCAAGGTGGAAGATACCCGCGATCTGCTGGACAACGTTCAGTACGCGCCGGCGCGCGGCCGCTTCAAGGTCTACCTGATCGATGAAGTGCACATGCTCTCGCGCCACAGCTTCAACGCGTTGCTGAAGACGCTGGAAGAGCCGCCATCGCACGTGAAATTCCTGTTGGCCACCACCGATCCGCAAAAATTGCCGGTGACCATTCTTTCCCGCTGCCTGCAGTTTCACCTCAAAGCGCTGGACGTCGATCAGATCCGTCAGCAGCTGGAAACGGTGCTGACGGCGGAGCAGATCACCAGCGACGCCCGCGCGCTGCAACTGCTGGCGCGCGCCGCCGACGGCAGCATGCGCGATGCGCTGAGCCTGACCGATCAGGCGATCGCCATGGGGCAGGGGCAGGTGACCGCCGCCACCGTCAGCCAGATGCTCGGCACGCTCGATGACGAGCAGCCGCTGGCGATCCTCGAAGCGCTGGTCAGCGCCGACGGCGAAAAGGTGATGGCGCAGGTCGCGCAGGCCGCTTCGCGCGGCGTGGACTGGGAAAACCTGCTGGTGGAGACGCTGGCGTTGCTGCACCGCATTGCGATGGTGCAACTGCTGCCTTCGATGCTCGACAACCACTACGCCGCCGTAGAACAACGGCTGCGTGAGCTGGCGCGCACTCTGCCGCCGGCCGATGTGCAACTCTATTACCAAACGCTGTTGGTGGGCCGCAAAGAGCTGGCCTATGCGCCGGATCGTCGCATGGGGGTTGAGATGACCCTGCTGCGTGCGCTGGCGTTTCACCCGAAAGCGGTGATCCCGGAGCCGGTGGCGTTGGTGCAGACCGCGCCGGCGCCGATGGCGCAGCCGCAGCAGGCCACATCGCCACAGCCGCCGCAGTTTCAGGACGTGCCGCCCCCGCTAGGGCAGCCGGCCGCGCCGCAGCGACAATCATCGACCCCTTTACCGGATGCCACCGCCCAGCTGTTGAAAGCGCGGTCCCAGCTGCAACGGCAGCAGGGAGCATCCACACCAAAAAAGAATGAGCCGGCGGCGCCAGGAATAGCGCGGCCGGCAAACTCGGCGCTGGGGCGTTTGGCTTCCGTGACCGAGCGTAGCCAGCAGCGCCTGGCGGAGAAGAAGGTGCCGGAAAAACCGGCGAAGCCGGAAGCCTATCGCTGGCGCGCGCAGACCGAGCCGGAAGCGGCGCCGGAACCGTTGGCGACGCCGAAAGCGCTGCGCACGGCGTTGGAGCACGAGAAAACGCCGGAGCTGGCCGCCAAGCTGGTGGTGGAATCGCTGGAGCGCGACGCCTGGGCGGCGGAAATCGATAAGCTCAAGATCCCGAAACTGGTGCAGCAGCTGGCGTTGAACGCCTTCAAGCAGCAGCCGGAAGCGGGCAAGATTTGCCTCCATCTGCGGTCTTCGCAGCGCCATCTGAATTCGCCTTCGGCGCAGAAGACGCTGGCCGAAGCGCTCGGCGAGCTGTACGGCAGCCCGGTTGAGCTGACCGTGGTGGAGGACGATAATCCGGCGGAGCGCACCCCGCTGGAGTGGCGACAAGCCATCTATGAAGAAAAGCTGGCGCAGGCGCGCCAGTCCATCGTTGCGGATACCCATATCCAGACGCTGTGCCGGTTCTTCGACGCGGATCTGGATGAAGAGAGTATCCGCCCCCTTTAAACGCCGCGCGAGGTGCGCGGCCCTAGCGACGAGAGACGACTATGTTTGGTAAAGGCGGTCTGGGCAACCTGATGAAGCAAGCCCAGCAAATGCAAGAAAAAATGCAGCAGATGCAGGAAGAAGTCGCCAAATTGGAAGTGACCGGCGAGTCTGGCGCAGGCCTGGTGAAAGTCACCATCAACGGCGCACACAACTGCCGCCGCGTGGAGATCGATCCTAGCCTGATGGAAGATGACAAAGACATGCTGGAAGATCTGATCGCCGCCGCGTTTAACGACGCCGCGCGCCGCATCGAAGAGACTCAGAAAGAGAAAATGGCCTCCGTTTCCAGCGGCATGCAGTTGCCGCCTGGCTTCAAGATGCCGTTCTGATGCAAACCAGCCCGCTCCTTGAATCCCTGATGGAGGCGCTGCGCTGCCTGCCGGGCGTCGGCCCGAAATCGGCGCAGCGCATGGCGTTTCAATTGCTGCAGCGCGATCGCAGCGGCGGCATGCGCCTGGCGCAGGCGTTGACGCGCGCGATGTCGGAAATCGGCCACTGCGCCGACTGCCGCACCTTCACCGAGCAGGACATCTGCACCATCTGCGCCAATCCGCGCCGTCAGCAAAACGGCCAGATTTGTGTGGTGGAAAGCCCGGCGGATATTCACGCCATCGAGCAGACCGGCCAGTTCGCCGGGCGCTACTTTGTGCTGATGGGCCATCTGTCGCCGCTAGATGGCATCGGGCCGGGGGATATCGGTCTCGATCGCCTGGAGCAACGGCTGGAAAAGGAAAGCATCACCGAAGTGATCCTCGCCACCAACCCGACGGTGGAAGGGGAAGCGACTGCCAACTACATCGCCGAGATGTGCGGCCAGTATGGCGTGCTCGCCAGCCGCATCGCCCACGGCGTACCGGTGGGCGGCGAGCTGGAGATGGTCGACGGCACCACGCTGTCGCATTCGCTGGCCGGGCGTCACGCCATCAAGTTCTGATGTTTTCCCGGACGGGGCCACTCGGCCCCGTCGTTTTTTTGCCAAAAATTTCCCGCCGTCCGCTTGAAAAACAAGACCCTGACCCTCATCTGATCCTCATTGTTCGATTTTGGTAGCCATTGTCTTTTGAGGTAATCAATGAGTATGAAAGGTCAAGAAACCCGCGGGTTCCAGTCTGAAGTAAAACAGCTGCTTCATTTGATGATCCATTCGCTGTACTCCAACAAAGAAATTTTCCTGCGCGAGCTGATTTCCAACGCCTCTGACGCCGCCGACAAGCTGCGCTTCCGCGCCCTGTCCGCGCCAGAGCTGTATGCCGGCGACGGCGAGCTGCGCGTGCGCTTGTCCTTCGATAAAGAGCAGCGCACCCTGACCATCGCCGACAACGGTATCGGCATGCGCCGCGAAGAAGTGATCGAAAACCTCGGCACCATCGCCAAATCGGGCACCAAAGCGTTCCTGGAATCCATCGGTTCAGATCAGGCGAAAGACAGCCAGCTGATCGGCCAGTTCGGTGTCGGTTTCTACTCGGCGTTCATCGTGGCGGACAAAGTGACCGTGCGCACCCGCGCTGCCGGCGCCGCCGATGACGAAGGCGTGTTCTGGGAGTCCGCCGGTGAAGGCGACTACACCATCGCCGACATCACCAAAGAGACCCGCGGCACCGAAATCACCCTGCATCTGCGCGAAGGCGAAGATGAGTACCTCGACGCCTGGCGCTTGCGCTCGGTGATCGGCAAATATTCTGATCACATCGCCCTGCCGGTAGAGATCGAAAGCAAGAACGAAGAAGACGGCACCGTCACCTGGGAGAAGATCAACAAGGCGCAGGCCCTGTGGACCCGCAGCAAGGCTGACGTCACCGACGAAGAGTACAAAGAGTTCTACAAACACATCGCCCATGACTTCACCGATCCGCTGAGCTGGAGCCACAACCGGGTGGAAGGCAAGCAGGAGTACACCAGCCTGCTGTATATCCCGGCGCAGGCGCCGTGGGACATGTGGAACCGCGATCACAAACACGGCCTGAAGCTGTACGTGCAGCGCGTGTTCATCATGGACGACGCCGAGCAGTTCATGCCGAACTACCTGCGCTTCGTGCGCGGCCTGATCGATTCCAACGATCTGCCGCTGAACGTGTCGCGCGAGATCCTGCAAGACAGCCGTGTGACGCAGAACCTGCGCGGTGCGCTGACCAAGCGTGTGCTGCAGATGCTGGATAAGCTGGCCAAAGACGACGCCGAAGGCTACCAGAAATTCTGGCAGCAGTTCGGTCTGGTGCTGAAAGAAGGCCCGGCGGAAGACAACGGCAACCAGGAAGCGATCGCCAAACTGCTGCGCTTCGCGACCACCCACGGCGACAGCTCGGCGCAGACCGTGTCGCTGGAAGAGTACGTCGGCCGCATGGCGGAAGGGCAGGAAAAGATTTACTACATCACCGCCGACAGCTACGCCGCCGCCAAGAGCAGCCCGCATCTGGAGCTGTTCCGCAAGAAAGGCATCGAAGTGTTGCTGTTGTCCGATCGCATCGACGAGTGGATGATGAGCTACCTGACCGAGTTCGACGGCAAGCCGTTCCAGTCGGTCAGCAAAGCGGATGAAACGCTGGATAAACTGGCGGATGAAACCGAAGAGCAGAAGGCGGCCGAGAAGCAGTTGGAACCGTTCATCGAACGTGTGAAAACCCTGCTGGGCGAGCGTGTGAAGGATGTACGCCTGACGCACCGCCTGACCGATACGCCGGCGATCGTGGTGACCGACGCCGACGAAATGAGCACCCAGATGGCCAAGCTGTTCGCCGCCGCCGGTCAGCAGGCGCCGGAAGTGAAGTACATTTTCGAGCTTAATCCCGAGCATGCGCTGGTCAAACGAGCATCCGACGTGGGCGATAACGAACATTTCGCCGAATGGATCGACCTGTTATTGGATCAGGCGCTGCTGGCTGAACGCGGCACGCTGGAGGATCCGAACTTGTTCATCCGTCGCATGAATAAGTTGCTGTCCGCATAAAAGCTGAAGATATGCGCCCTTAACGGCACCGTTAGGGGCGTATTTCCGGTTTTTCCCCGCTTTTTCTTGCCTTTTGTTCGTCCGTTTTTTTGCACATTCCGCAATCGATTTCCTTCGCGCGCCTTGAGCCTGCCCCCCCTGAAATGGTATCGTTGAGCGTTTTCGCAATTTTATAAAAACTACATAGCAAGGGGATTTACGCAATGCGTATCATTCTGCTGGGCGCTCCGGGCGCTGGTAAAGGTACTCAGGCTCAATTCATCATGGAGAAATACGGCATTCCGCAAATCTCCACCGGTGACATGTTGCGCGCAGCCGTGAAGGCCGGCAGTGAACTGGGCAAGCAGGCGAAAGAGATCATGGACGCCGGCAAGCTGGTGACCGATGAGCTGGTGATCGCGCTGGTCAAAGAGCGCATCACGCAGGAAGATTGCCGCAAGGGCTTCCTGCTGGACGGCTTCCCACGCACCATTCCGCAGGCTGACGCGATGAAAGAAGCCGGCATCAACGTGGACTTCGTGCTGGAGTTCGACGTGCCGGACGAGCTGATCGTTGACCGCATCGTTGGCCGCCGCGTACACGCGCCGTCCGGCCGCGTCTACCACGTGAAGTTCAACCCGCCGCAGGTGGAAGGCAAAGACGACGTGACCGGCGAAGAGCTGACCACGCGCAAGGACGATCAGGAAGAGACCGTGCGCAAGCGCCTGGTGGAATACCATCAGATGACCGCGCCGCTGATCTCTTACTACAGCAAAGAAGCGGCAGCGGGCAACACCCAATACCGCAAAATCGACGGCACCCGCAAGGTGGCCGAAGTGAGCGCAGAGCTGGCGACTATCCTCGGTTGATAGCAAACTGGCAGTGCATGACGCCGGGCCTGTGGTCCGGCGTTTTTTTTTGCCGTTTTCCCGCCAAATTGTGATCGCGGCAGCTTGTTGCGGCCGTGCCCGTTAATCGCCCGCGCCAAATGGCGTATAACAAGCCTGCGTTTTCACCCTCAGCAGGGAGCCGGGCATGCTCAGACAAACCAATCTTCTGGCGGAAGCCACCGCGCGCCAGATCGTCCAGCGGGCGATGGGCATCATCAGCCATTCCGTCAACGTGATGGACAGCAACGGCGTGATCATCGCCTCCGGCAACCCGCAGCGCCTGTTCCAGCGTCATGAAGGCGCGGTGCTGGCGCTGGCGGAGAACCGGGTGGTGGAAATCGACCGCGCCACCGCCGAACACCTGAAGGGCGTGCGGCCCGGCATCAACCTGCCGTTCAGCTTTCGCAATCAGCGGGTGGGGGTGATCGGCATCTCCGGCGAGCCGGCCGAGGTGCGCGCCTATGCCGAGCTGGTGAAGATGGCGGCGGAGATGATGGTGGAGCAGGCGGCGCTGCTGGATCAGCACCAGTGGGAAAAACGTTACCGGGAAGAGCTGGCGAATCAGCTGCTGCAGCCGCAGCCGAACACGGCGTCGCTGGAAGCGATGGCGGCGTATCTGGGATTGGATCTGCGCCAGGCGCGCATCGTCTGGATCGTCGAGCTGCAAGAGGCGCAGCCGCACCTGCTGCGTGAGCTGTTGGCGGAGCTGGAGGCCACCCAGCGCGACGCGTTGATCGCCATTACCGGCTTCAATGAAATGACCCTGTTGCGCCCGGCCTGCATGGCTCAGGGCGAATGGAGTTTGAAGCTGGAGCGCCAGCAGGCGCAGCGTTTGCAAAACCAGCTAAAACACCGCTTTCGGGTGCGGCTGATCGTCGGCGGTTTTTATGACGATCCGCAAAGCGCCTACCGTTCCAGCCTGACGGCGCGTGCCACCCAGGCAATGGCGCAGCGCCTGAAACTGCGTCACGCCACGCTGTTCTACCACGACTATCCGCTGCCGTCGCTGCTGTGCGATCTCGGGGAGGACTGGCGAGCGCAAGAGCTGGGGCGCCCCTGGCGGACGCTGGGCGAACAGGATGAAAAAGGCGTGCTGCGCGCCACGCTGCGCCACTATTTTTCGCAGAATTGTGATCAGACGCAGGCCGCCGCGCAGCTGCATATTCACGTCAATACCCTGCGCTACCGCCTGCAGCGCATCGAAGCCATAACCGGCATGAAAATCAATCAATTAACCGACGCTCTGCGGTTGTATATCGGCATGCTGATGCACGACTGAGTTGTGCCAACCCACAAATTTCTCGCCGTTCCTTCGGCGATTTTTTGTTGTTTCCCCTCAGGTCAACGCCGGGCGCGCGGGATATGTTGGCCTGCACATCAACCACGGAGAAAACAACAATGACAACCGTATCCACTCTGGGAGCGCTGGTGGCGTTAGCCGTCGCCATCGTTCTGATCCTACGCAAGGTGCCGCCGGCTTACGGCATGATTGCCGGCGCGCTGGCGGGCGGGCTGTGCGGCGGCGCCGATCTGGTGCAGACCGTAACGCTGATGATCGGCGGGGCGCAGGGCATCACCAACGCCGTGATGCGCATTCTGGCGGCGGGGGTATTGGCCGGGGTGCTGATCGAATCCGGCGCGGCGCACACCGTCGCCGAAACCATCGTGCGCAAAGTGGGCGAAACCCGCGCGCTGCTGGCGCTGGCGGTGGCTACACTGATCCTGACGGCGGTGGGGGTGTTTATCGATGTGGCGGTGATCACCGTCGCGCCGATCGCGCTGTCGATCGCCCAGAGGGCCGGCATTTCACGCGCGGCGATCCTGCTGGCGATGATCGGCGGCGGCAAGGCCGGCAACGTGATGTCTCCCAACCCGAACACCATCGCGGCGGCGGACAACTTCCACGTGCCGCTCACTTCGGTGATGATGGCCGGCATCGTGCCGGGGCTGTGCGGCCTGGTGGTGGCCTATCTGCTGGCGCGCCGCCTGAGCGATAAAGGCGGCAGGGTGATGGCTGAAGAGCTGACTCAGCATGCCGAAGGGGCGCGGCCGGGCTTCGCTGCGGCGATCAGCGCGCCGCTGGTGGCGATCCTGCTGCTGTCGCTGCGGCCGATCGCCGGTATCGCCGTCGATCCGCTGATCGCGCTGCCTGCTGGCGGGTTGGCGGGCGCGCTGCTGATGGGGCGCATCCGCCAGTGCAATCAGTTTATGGTTTCCGGCCTGTCGCGCATGGCGCCGGTGGCGATTATGCTGCTCGGCACCGGCACGCTGGCGGGCATTATCGCCAACTCGGCGCTGAAGGATGTCTTGATTAACGGTTTGACGCACACCGGGCTACCGGCCTGGCTGCTGGCGCCGCTGTCCGGCGCGCTGATGTCGATGGCGACCGCCTCGACCACCGCCGGCACCGCCGTGGCTTCCGGGGTGTTCAGCTCCACGCTGCTCGAGCTGGGGGTGAGCGGATTGGCCGGTGCGGCGATGATCCATGCGGGCGCCACGGTGCTGGATCACCTGCCGCACGGCAGCTTCTTCCACGCCACCGGCGGCAGCGTCAATATGGCGGTGCACGAGCGGCTGAAGCTGCTGCCGTATGAAACGCTGGTGGGGTTCACCATTGCGGCAATCTCGGCGCTGATGTTTGGCGTATTTAACCTGGCGGGATAAGGAACAGTGATGAAAACGCTGAAAAAAGTGGTTATTGCCCCGGATTCTTTCAAAGAGAGCCTGAGCGCGCTCGGCGTCGCTGACGCCATCGAGCGGGGATTCCGCCAAATTTACCCGCAGGCGCACTACGTGAAGCTGCCGATGGCGGACGGCGGCGAAGGCACAGTGGAGTCGATGGTGGCGGCCACCGGCGGCGAAATCGTCCAGGTGACGGTCACCGGGCCGCTGGGGGAGCCGGTGTTGGGATTTTATGGCCTGCTGGGCGACGGCGAAACCGCGGTGATTGAAATGGCCGCCGCTTCCGGGCTGCATTTGGCGCCGCCCAACCGGCGCGATCCGCGCATCACCACCAGTTACGGCACCGGTGAGCTGATGCTGGCGGCGCTGGAGCGCGGCGTGAAGGCGATCATTCTCGGCATCGGCGGCAGCGCCACCAACGACGGCGGCGCTGGGATGATGCAGGCGCTGGGCGTTAAATTGCTGGATAAGGATCGCCGGCCGCTGCCGGTGGGCGGTGCGGCACTGGCGCAGCTGGCGCATCTCGATCTCGCCGGGCTGGACGCGCGTTGGCAACGGGTGAGCGTAACCGCCGCCTGCGACGTGGATAACCCGCTGTGCGGCGAAAAGGGCGCGTCGGCGGTGTTCGGGCCGCAGAAGGGGGCGACGCCGGAGATGGTGGCCCAGCTCGATGCGGCGCTGCATCACTATGGCGAACTGCTGGAGCGGGAAACCGGCCGCGCCGTGCTGACCCAGCCAGGGGCGGGCGCGGCGGGCGGCATGGGGGCGGCGCTGCTTGGCATGCTCGAAGCGCGCTTGCGGCCGGGCATCGAGATTGTCACCGAAACCCTGCGCCTGGATGAAGCGGTGCGCGATGCCGACTTGGTGATCACCGGCGAAGGGCGGCTGGACAGCCAGTCGATCCACGGCAAAACGCCGATCGGCGTGGCGCGAGTGGCCAAGCGTCACGGCGTGCCGGTGATCGCCATCGCCGGCAGCCTGACGCCGGATTATTCGGTGGTGCATCAACACGGCATCGATGCGGCGTTTTCGGTGCTCGATCGCATCGTGACGCTGGAAGACGCGCTGGCGGACGCCGATCGCAATCTGCAGGTGACGGCGCGCAACGTGGCGGCGGTATGGCAACTGGCGCAAGGGGGAAGCCCACAGGGATAGCCTGTTGCTGTTATCGGTTCCGACGCAGGACTTTTCCGTTACAATAGCCGGCATTAATGGCTGCTGACATCCCGACCCAGAACGGAATGCCGGCCGGAAAGGAAATGAGGGGAACTGAGATGAAGCAAGAGAAACACGGCGTATTGCTGGTGAACCTGGGCACACCAGATGCGCCGACCTCGTCGGCGGTCAAACGCTATCTGAAGGAATTCCTCAGTGACGATCGCGTGGTCGACACGGCGCCGCTGATCTGGTGGCCGATCCTCAACGGCGCGATCCTGCCGATCCGCTCGCCGCGCGTGGCGAAGCTCTATCAGTCGGTGTGGATGGAAGAAGGCTCGCCGCTGCTGGTATACAGCCGCCGCCAACAGCGGGCGCTGGCGGCGCGCATGCCGAATACGCCGGTGGAGCTGGGAATGAGCTACGGCTCGCCAAGTTTGGCGGAAGCCATCGACAAGCTGCTGGCGCAAGGTGTGACCAACCTGGTGGTGCTGCCGCTCTACCCGCAATACTCCTGTTCCACCAGCGCGGCGGTATGGGATGGCGTAGCGCGAGTGCTGAAAGGCTATCGCCGCTTGCCGTCGGTGGCCTTCATCCGCGATTACGCCGAACACCCGGCCTATATCGCCGCGCTGCAGCAAAGCGTGGAGCGCTCGTTCGCCGAGCACGGCCAGCCGGATCGGCTGGTGCTGTCGTTCCACGGCATCCCCAAACGCTATGCGCGCCTGGGCGACGACTACCCGCAGCGCTGCGAGGATACGCTGCGTGCGCTGAGCGCCACGCTGCCGCTGGCGCCGGAGCGCGTGATGATGACGTACCAATCGCGCTTTGGCCGCGAGCCGTGGCTGACGCCATACACCGATGAGACCCTGAAGGGGCTGCCGGCGCAGGGCGTGAAGCACATTCAGCTGATTTGCCCCGGTTTCTCGGCGGACTGCCTGGAAACGCTGGAAGAGATCAAAGAACAGAACCGCGAGATCTTCCTCAAGGCCGGCGGCGAGAAGTTTGAATATATCTCGGCGTTGAACGACGAGCCGGCGCATATCGATATGATGCAGCAGCTGGTGGCGCAGCGCCTGTAATCATCCATAATCTGTCTATTAGATGCATCGTGATCGGGCGGGGATGTGTTAACATTCTCCGCTTGTTAAACCGTCACCACCGCCAATCACATGAAATTTCCTGGTAAACGCAAGTCCAAACACTATTTCCCGGTGAGCGCCCGCGATCCGCTTCTGCAGCAGGCTCAGCCCGAAAGTGAAATCAGCACCTCGTATATCGTCGGCATCGATCAGACGCTGGTGGATATCGAGGCGAAAGTGGACGACGCTTTTGTCCAGCGCTACGGCCTGAGCCTGGGCCACTCTCTGGTGATCGAAGACGACGTCGCCGAGGCGCTGTATCAGGAACTGAACGAAAACAACCTGGTTACCCATCAGTTCGCCGGCGGCACCATCGGTAACACCATGCACAACTATTCGGTGCTGGCGGACGATCGCTCGGTGCTGCTCGGCGTGATGTGCAGCAACGTGAAAATCGGCAGCTACGCTTACCGTTACCTGTGCAATACCTCCAGCCGTACCGATCTCAACTATCTGCAGGGCGTAGACGGCGCCATCGGCCGCTGCTTCACGCTGATCGGGGAAAGCGGCGAGCGCACCTTCGCCATCAACCCTGGCCAAATGAACCAGCTGCGCCCGGAAAGCATTCCTGAAGAGGTGATCGCCGGCGCGTCGGCGCTGGTGCTGAGCTCTTATCTGGTGCGCTGTAAGGAGGGGGAGCCGATGAAGGCCGCTACCCTGCAGGCGATCGAATATGCCAAAAAACACGACGTGCCGGTGGTGTTGACGCTGGGCACCAAGTACGTGATCGCCGACAACCCGCAGTGGTGGCGCGACTTCCTGAAGGAAAACGTGACGATTCTGGCGATGAATGAAGACGAAGCGCTGGAGCTGACCGGGCTGAGCGATCCGCTGACCGCCTCGGACATGGCGCTGGAGTGGGTGGATCTGGTGCTGTGCACCGCCGGGCCGAACGGCCTGTATATGGCGGGTTACACCGAAGAAGCCAACAAGCGCCAGACCCAGCACCCGCTGCTGCCGGGGCATATCGCCGAGTTCAACCGCTACGAATTCAGCCGCGCCATGCGCCGCGAACACTGTGAAAATCCGCTGCGCGTTTATTCGCACATCGCGCCTTATATGGGCGGCCCCGAGAGGATCATGAACACCAACGGCGCCGGCGACGGCGCACTGTCGGCGTTGCTGCACGATATCGCCGCCAACGGCTATCACCGCCATAACGTGCCGAATTCCAGCAAGCACGTGCGCAGTTACCTGACATACTCCTCATTGGCGCAGGTGTGCAAATACGCCAACCGCGTCAGCTACCAGGTGTTGAACCAGCATTCGCCGCGCCTCACTCGCGGCCTGCCGGAGCGCGAAGACAGCCTGGAAGAGTCTTACTGGGAGCGTTAACCCGCTGAAAAAGAAAAGGTCCGGCATGCCGGACCTTTTTTTGTGCGCGCGGGGCGTTTCAGATCGGGCAGCCGCCCATTTTTTCTTCTTCGCTCAGGGTGTCCAGCTGCAGGATGTTCAGCATGCTGTTGGCGATCTCCCGTTCGCCCATCACTACCTGATTGGCGCCGCGATCGGTGATGTAGGCCACCTCGTCGTCGTAGTGGGCGCGGGCGATGATCTCGATGTTCGGGCGCTTGGCGCGCGCCGAGGCGACGATCTCGCCGGCCTCATAGCCGTTGGGGATAGTCAGCAGCAGCCAGCGTGCGCAGTCGAGCCGCGCCAGATCCATCACTTCCGGATTGGCGGCGTTGCCCAACACCGTCTTAATGCCTTGCTCGCGCAGCGCTTCCACCCGCGGGCGGGAGTTTTCGATCACCACCAGCGGAATGCCCGCCTCGGCCAGTTTGCCGCCCAGCAGGCTGCCGACGCGGCCGTAGCCGACCACCAGCGCATGGTTGCACATCTCTACCGGGATCTGCTTCTCTTCTTCCACCGCCTCTTCGAGGATTTGCTCTTCGATGGTTTCGGTCTTGGCCAGATAGCGCTCCAGCAGGGTGAACAACAGCGGGTTGAGCATGATCGACAGGATAGCGCCTGCCAGCACCAGATTGCGACCGTGTTCCGACATCATGCCGAGCGTGATGCCGAGGCCCGCCAGAATAAAGGCGAACTCGCCGATCTGTGCCAGGCTGGCGGAGATGGTCAGCGCGGTGCGCTTGGAGTGGCCGAACATTTTCACCAGCAGGAACGCAGCGGCGGATTTGCCGAACACGATGATCGCCAGCGTCGCCAGCACCGCCAGCGGTTCGTTAATCACGATCATCGGATCGAACAGCATGCCGACCGAGACGAAGAACAGCACCGCGAACGCGTCGCGCAGCGGCAGGGTATCGTGCGCCGCGCGGTGGCTCAGTTCGGACTCGTTCAGCACCATGCCGGCGAAGAAGGCGCCCAGGGCGAAGGAGACGTCGAACAGTTTCACCGCGCCGTAGGCGATGCCGAGCGCCAGCGCCAATACCGCCAGGGTGAACAGTTCGCGCGAGCCGGTGCTGGCGGTTTTCGACAGGATCCACGGTACCAGACGGCGGCCGACCACGATCATCAGCGCGATGAAGGCGATGACCTTGCCGATGGTCAGCGCCAGCTCCATCAGCAGTTGGCCGCTGCTGGCGTTGTTGTTGCCCAGCATGTTGCCGAAGGCCGGTAGTAACACCAGCGTCAGCACCATCGCCAAATCTTCGACGATCAGCCAGCCGATGGCGATTTGCCCGCGCTGGCTGTCGATCAGCTGCCGTTCCTCCAGCGCGCGCAGCAGCACCACGGTGCTGGCGGTGGAGAGACAGAGGCCGAACACCAGCCCGGAGATCAGATCCCAGCCGAGCAGCTTGGACAGCCCCATGCCGAGCAGGGTAGCGACGGCTATCTGCGCCACGGCGCCGGGTATGGCGATAGATTTTACTGCGAGGAGGTCTTTCAAAGAGAAGTGCAGGCCAACACCGAACATCAACAGGATAACGCCGATTTCCGCCAGTTCCGGCGCCAGTGAGGTATCAGCAACGAAACCGGGGGTGAACGGGCCGGCGAGTACCCCTGCGGCCAGATACCCCACCAGAGGGGAGATGCGCAGGCGGTTCGCCAGCATGCCGAGGAGGAAGGCGAGTACTAACCCTCCGACGATGGTGGTAATGAGCGGTGTTGAATTATGCATCCATACTCCTTCTGGCTATGCATCGCGGCACGGGAGAAACGCAACAAAGTTACGAAAAGATACATTTAGTTTATTGCATTTGTTCGCGGCTTGCTTGGCTAATTTGGCCTTTTTTGTAAAAAAGCAGAGGATTTCACTTAAGGCGGGGCAATAAGGGAGTTTTGTGTCAGATAAGCCAAATAACATTGATTTATCCGTAGGATAACCCGGATGAATAAATAATTTCATCCGGGCGGTTCGCGGGGTTATTGCGGTTTATGCTCCATATTGGGCAGTAGCGCGGTAATAATGCCGATCAGCGGTAGGAAAGCACAGATTTGGTAGACCAGTTCGATACTGGTTAAATCGGCGACATAACCAAGAACTGCCGCGCCTAACCCGCCCATACCGAAAGCAAAACCGAAGAATAAGCCGGAAACCATGCCGACTTTACCGGGGATAAGCTCCTGAGCGTAGACCAGAATGGCGGAGAACGCCGAGGCGAGAATAACCCCGATGATCACCGTTAAAATGCCGGTCCAATAGAGTGATGCATAGGGTAAAACAAGGGTAAATGGCGCAGCGCCGAGAATAGAGCCCCAAATAACGTATTTACGCCCTATCTTATCGCCAAGAGGCCCGCCGATAATGGTGCCAGCTGCTACCGCGAACAGGAAGGCGAACAGATGAATTTGCGCATTCTGCACTGAAACGCCGAACTTATGTATCAGATAAAAGGTGTAATAGCTGCTAATGCTGGCCAAGTAGAAGTATTTGGAGAAAATTAGCACCAGAAGAATGCCCAGCGAGTAGGCAACGGTACGTTTTGGCAGCGGTTTCAGCATCGACGGGCTTTTCGGCTGCCCTTTAGTTGCCCGGTGCTGATGTTGATACCACTTGCTGACCTGCAGCAATACCACGATCGCCAGCAGTGCCGCCAGCGTGAACCAGGCGACGTTGCCTTTGCCGTAAGGCGCGATGATCAGCGCGGCCAGCAGCGGGCCGAGCGAGCTGCCGAAGTTGCCGCCGACCTGGAACAGCGACTGCGCCAGGCCGTGTCGTCCGCCGGAGGCCATGCGCGCCACGCGCGAGGATTCCGGGTGGAAGACCGATGAGCCGGTGCCCACCAGCGCCGCCGCCAGCAGCACCAGCGGGAAGGTGCTCGCCACCGACAGCAGCAGCAGGCCGGACAGGGTAAAGCCCATGCCGATCGGTAACGAGTAAGGCTGCGGGTGTTTATCGGTGTAATACCCGATCAGCGGCTGCAGCAGCGAGGCGGTTAGCTGATAGGTCAGGGTGATCATGCCGATCTGCACGAAGCTGAGGTGGAAATCGGCTTGCAGGATCGGGTAGATCGCCAGGATCAGCGACTGGATCATATCGTTGAGCAGGTGAGACACGCTGATGGCGCCAAGGATGGAGAAGGCGGTTCCCTTCACCGCACTGCCCTTGGCGGGCGGCATCGCGCTTTGGCTACTGTCGGTCATATTATTATTAGCCTGAGAAGTTGTTGAGCACAGAGATGACATCTTAGGCAGGGCGCCCAATTTTTACCATATCTGAAATAATCAGACTCACATCGCAAAAATTTGAAATCAGCTGTCATTAATTCGCGCTACAATTCCGCCCTCATCATAAAAGCTATTGAATACACGGAGATCCGCCATGCGTTTTTCGCTGAAAACCACCGCATGCGCGCTGGCCGTTTCCCTGACGTTGCTGTCGGGGGCCGCCAGTGCCTGGGAAAAGGATAAGACCTACGCCATCACCATTCTGCATACCAACGATCATCACGGTCACTTCTGGCAGAACGATCACGGCGAATACGGTCTGGGCGCGCAGAAAACGCTGGTGGACGGCATTCGTCAGGAAGTGGCGGCGCAGGGCGGCAGCCTGCTGTTGCTGTCCGGCGGCGATATCAACACCGGCGTGCCGGAATCGGATTTGCAGGACGCCGAGCCGGACTTCCGCGGCATGAACCTGGTGGGCTATGACGCGATGGCGATCGGCAACCACGAATTCGACAACCCGCTGAGCGTACTGCGCCAGCAGGAGAAATGGGCAACTTTCCCGCTGCTGTCCGCCAATATCTATCAGAAAAGCACCGGCCAACGCCTGTTCAAGCCTTACGCCTTGTTCGACAAGCAGGGCATCAAGATTGCCGTTATCGGCCTGACGACCGACGACACTGCTAAGATTGGCAACCCGGAGTACTTCACCGACATGGAGTTCCGCGTGCCGGCGCAGGAAGCGAAGCAGGTGGTGGAGCAACTGCGCAAGGACGAGAAGCCGGACGTGATTATCGCCGCCACCCACATGGGGCACTACGATAACGGCGAACACGGCTCGAATGCGCCGGGCGACGTGGAGATGGCGCGCAGCCTGCCGGCCGGATATCTCGACATGATCGTCGGCGGCCACTCACAGGATCCGGTGTGTATGGCCGGCGACAACCGCAAACAGGTGGATTATGTGCCGGGCACACCGTGCTCGCCGGATCGCCAGAACGGCACCTGGATCGTGCAAGCGCATGAGTGGGGGAAATACGTGGGTCGCGCCGACTTCGAATTCCGCAACGGCGAGCTGAAGCTGGTGCATTATCAGCTGATCCCGGTAAACCTGAAGAAGAAGGTGGAGAAGGCGGACGGCACCAGCGAGCGGGTGTACTACACCCAGCAGATTGCGGAAGATCCGACCATGATGAAGCTGCTGACGCCGTTCCAGGATAAGGGCAAGGCGCAGCTGGGCGTGAAGATCGGCAGCGTCAACGGCAAGCTTGAAGGCGATCGCAGCAAGGTGCGCTTCGTGCAGACCAACCTGGCTCGGGTGATGCTGGCGGCGCAGAGGGAGCGCGCCGACGCCGACTTCGCCGTGATGAGCGGCGGCGGGGTGCGCGATTCGATTGAAAGCGGCGATATCACCTACAAGAACGTGCTCAAGGTGCAGCCGTTTGGCAACACGTTGGTGCATGTCGATATGAAAGGCCGTGAGGTTGAACAGTATCTGGCGGTGGTGGCCAACATGAAGCCGGACTCCGGCGCCTACGCCCAGTTCGCCAACGTCAGCCTAGTGGCGGACGGCAAGGGCGTCAGCGAGGTGAAGATTAACGGCCAGCCGCTGCAGGCGGATAAAACCTACCGCATGGCGACACTGAACTTCAATGCGCTGGGCGGCGACGGCTATCCGAAGCTGGACGGGCTGCCGAGCTACGTCAACACCGGTTTTATCGATGCCGAAGTGCTGAAGCAGTACATCGAGAAACACTCGCCGCTGGATGCGGCGGCCTACGAGCCAAAGGGCGAGATCGTCTATCGATAGAGGTGTAGCGGAACGGCGTTCTCGCTTGTCGCGGGGGCGCCGTGCCCGCCTTCGCGAGCCTCCTCTCCATCAACGCCTTCTGTCGGCGTTGCCGTTTTAGACGGCGTCTTACTTTCGTCTCTCCATATACGCCCTCGCTGGGCAACCCATCATATTCTTGAAAAAAGTGGCGAAGGCGCTGTCGCTGGAAAACGCCAGCTGGCCGGCGACCTCGGATTGGCTCAGCCCTGCGGCCAACATCTCTATCGCTTTGATCAGGCGCCATTGCTGACGCCACTGTTGATAACTGAGACCGGTTTCACGGCGGAAAATCCGGCTGATGGTTTTCTCGGAAGCGCCGCTATAGCGCGATAGCTCGTGCAGCGGCGGAAGCATGTCCAGATTGGCCAGATGGCGCAGGCGCCGGTCGCTGGGCAGCTGCAGCAACGTCAGTTCGCGCGGTGCGGCGGCGATCTCGTCGAGGCAGACCGCCAGAATATTGGCGTGAGGCCCGTGCTGCCAGTCGGTGTCGAAGGCGGCGAACGCGATGCGTTCCAACACCTCGCGCAGCAGCGGCGAGGCTGTCAGTACGGCAAGCTGCGCAGGCAGACAGGCATAGCGATTGGCGTCGAGATAAAGCGAACGGTAACCGACGACGCCGTTGACCTGAACGCGGTGAGCCACCTGCGGCGGGATCCAGGCGACTCTGCCCGGCGGCAGCATACAGATGCTTTGGTTGAGCGTGATGCGCATGCTGCCTTGCTGACAGAACAGCAACTGCCCCCTGTCATGCCAATGCGTGCCCGAGTCGTGCTGCGCCAGTTCGGCGGCGATCCCGAGTACCCCGTTGTCGAGCGTATCCGGATTAAAACTGTCCTGCGCCTGAAGCCACGCCATAGTATGTCCGATTTTGTAAATTTATTGTCTTTTATATTGTAATCGGTACCGGGGAGCTGATGCTACCTTGTGCAGCCTATTCTTGGCTACAGGATCTGTTATGCAACGTAAACTGACGCTGACGTTGGCGACGTCGATGATGATGTTTCCCCAGGTGGTGGAGACCATCTACAGCCCGGCATTGACGCACATTGCGCACGGTTTCCGGGTCAGTGCGGAGATGGCGGCGCAAACGCTCTCTTGTTACTTTTTCGCTTTTGCGCTCGGCGTGGTGGTATGGGGGCGGATGTGCGACGTCATCGGGCGGCGTCCTACCATTTTGGCCGGGCTGACGCTCTATCTGCTGGCTTCTATCATCGCGCTGTTCAGCGGCAGCTTCAGCGTGCTGCTGGCGGCGCGTGTTCTGGCCGCCTTTGGCGCGGCGGTCGGCTCGGTCGGGACGCAAACGGCGATTCGCGATCGCTTCGACGGTTATGAGTTGGCGCGGGTGTTCTCGGTGATGGGGATCGCCATGGCGATCAGTCCGGCGGTTGGCGTGTTGAGCGGCGCAGTGCTGACTTACTATTGGGGCTATCAGGGGGTGTTCGGCGGTTTGGCGCTGTTGGCGGCGCTGTTGTTGGGCTATGCCGGTTGGCAACTGCCGGAGACGCGTCCGCAACAGGTGGTGAAGAGTTCATTTTTCGGCACGCTGGGGCGGATGATCAAGGACGGGGATATTTGGCTCAGTGCGCTGTTGGTGGCGTTGTTCAATATTTGCATGTTCAGCTATTACCAACTGGCGCCATTCCACTTCTCAGCGTTGGGATTGCCGACGCAGTGGTTCGGTTATACCGGTTTGGTATTGGCGGTCGGAGTGGGTATCGGCGCGGCGATCAACAAGTTTTTGATCGGCAAACGCTGGCTGTTCCCCGCACTGTTGATGCTGGCCTGCGCGCTGTCGCTGACCGGCGGCCTGCTGGTATTGCTGCTGGAAGGGACCTTGTGGTTTGTTCTGCCGATGATGCTGGTGGTGATGGCGTACGGCATCGCCATTCCCAATATTCTGGCGCGCGCGCTGCGCCATTATAAAGACTGCATGGGCACTGCCGGCGCCATCCTTGGCCTGATGTATTACCTGATGCTCGGCGGTGGCCTGGTGCTGGCGGGGCTGTCGCTGCACCTGGGTGCCGTGCTGTCGCTCTGCAGTCTCTGCGTGCTGCTGTTGGCGTGGCGGGTGGCGCACAACGAGCGTCGTTTGGCGTTGCCTGCGCGTAGCTGAATGATAAACGGGGCGGACATTCTCGCCACCGCTGCCTTCCAATGATAGCCTGAGCGACAATTTGGTTTTGATAACGCAAACAGGAAGATGACATGTTGAAAACCGCAGGCTGGCTGCTGCCCGCCATCCTGGCGCTGGCGGGGTGTTCGTCATCCGGCCAAGGTCATGAGCAAACGCTTAGCCAGGCGCTGGCGGCCCTCGGCCAGGACAAGGCGCTGGTTGGGGCGTCGAGCGGCGTGATGGTGCGCGATGCCGAGAGCGGCACCGTGCTTTATCAGGCGCACGCGGAGCAGCGTTTGGCGCCGGCTTCCAACATGAAGATGTTCACTTCTCTGGCGGCGTTCGGCGTGCTGGGGGCGGATTACCGGTTTGAAACCCGGCTGCTGACCACCGGTGAACAGCGCGGCAACACCTTGCAGGGGGATCTCTATCTGCAGGGCAGCGGCGATCCGACGTTGCATCCTGACGATCTCGACACCTTCGCCGCCACGCTGGCGCAGCGCGGCGTTCGCCAGATTCATGGGCGGCTGATCCTGGACGCCAGCGCGTTCGATCAAACGCCATTCGGCGCCGGCTGGAGCTGGGACGATGAACCCTTTGCCTTCGCTGCACCGATCTCGGCGCTAAACTACGCCTTTACCCCCGGCGGCGATATCAACGTGGTGCGGGTGGATGTGCAACCGGGCGCCCGCGCCGGTGCGCCGGGGCGGGTGAGCTTCTATCCCGCCAATGACGCGGTGACGCTGGTCAACCGTACCAGCACCGGCGGCGACACCGCACTGACGTTCGAGCGCCAACCGGGCAGTAACCGGGTTGTGGTCAGCGGCACCATTGCCGCGCAGGCGGAGGCTCGTTCGCGATTGATCACTGTCGATCAACCCACCCGCGTGGTTGGTGCCTTACTGCAAAATGCCCTGCGCGCGCACGGCATTACCCTGCGCGGTAATGCTGAAGAGGGTGTGACGCCAGCCGGCGCACAGCTGCTGGCGCAAAAAAACTCGCCGCCGCTCTCCCGCTTGGTCGTCACCTTCCTGAAAGTGTCCAATAACGGTTACGGTGAGGTACTGACCAAAGCGATGGGCCGCAAGACGCAGGGTAAGGGGGATTGGGCCGCCGGCCTGCAGGCGATCGGCCAGTTTGTGCAAAGCCAGGGCATCGAGGCCGGCGCGTACCGTCAGGTGGACGGTTCAGGGCTGTCGCGCATGAACCAGATCACGCCGCAACAGCTGACGACGCTGCTGTTGGCGGCCAGAAAACAGCCGTGGTTCGCCGACTGGTATCGCGCTTTGCCCGTCGCGGGCCAGCCGGGGTTGCTGGTGGGCGGCACGCTGCAGAGCCGTATGGTGAAGACGGCGGCGGCGGGCCGCGCCCACGCCAAGAGCGGCTCCATGACCGGGGTCTCGTCGCTCAGCGGCTATGTCGATTCGGCGACCGGGCGGCCGCTGGCGTTCGCCATCATCAGCAACAACTATCTGGTGCCCGGCGCGGAGGTGAAGGCGCTGGAGGACCGCCTGGTGGAAACGCTGGCAGCCTGTGATGCCACGGTGGTGTGCCGCTGAGTACGCGGCGTCAGTCGCGTTTGGCGATGTCGGCGAAGCTGCCGGCCAGCAGGAGGCACAGATCGGCGGCGGCCAACTCGATGTCCAGCCCGCGTTTACCGCCGGAGACGTAGATGGTGGCGAACGCTTGCGCCGGGCTGTCGATCACCGTCGGCAGCCGTTTTTTCTGCCCCAGCGGGCTGATGCCGCCCACCAGATACCCGGTGACGCGCTGCGCCAGCTGCGGATCGGCCATCTCGGCCTTTTTGGCGCCGAGGGCGCGGGCAACCTTTTTCAGATCCAGCTGGGTGGCGACCGGCGTGACCGCCACCGCCAGGTGTTTGGCGTCGCCGTTCAGCGCCACCAGCAAGGTTTTGTAAACCCGATCGGCATCCAGCCCCAGCTTTCTCACCGCCTCGTCGCCGAAATTAGTTTCGTCGCTGTCGTGGTGATAAGGATGGAGGGTGAAGGCGACCTTTTGTTTTTCAAGCAGAACGACTGCGGGCGTCATGATGTGTTGTCCAAAATGTCCCCAGCGGGGAAGGGGTGATAACCAGTCTTAAAAATACAAAAATCCAACCTGCACGGCAACCTGAGCGGCTGTTACATAAAGCGGGTTGCCAAGATATTCACCGGGTTGCTACCCTGTTTACTGTAACCGTTAACACGGTTGCTATGCGTATAACTAGAATACAAGAAATTCCTCTTTGACTGGCCAATAGCGATATTGGCCACTTTTTTACCCCTGCGGCTGCAGCATCGCCGGCAGGTTATCCTCGCCATACAGGTGCAATGCGCCAACCGCCACCACATAGTCCCCGGCCGGCAGTGCCTCCAGCTGACGCCGCCAGTCGCGATTGCGCTGGTGCATCAGCACGTCGTACAGCCCGGCGCTGAAGGTGGCGGGCAAGGTGTCCAGCGTGCCGCGCGGTTTGGCGTCCAGCCACCAGCTCACCATGGTTTGCAGCAGCCGCGCGTTGGTATGCCAGTGTTCCAGCGTATCGCGCAGCAGCGCGATGCCGCCTTCCGGCAGCTGTTCCAGCATCGCCAACTGCTGCTGCGCCCCTTCAAGTTCGATCACCGGTTTGTCCTGCGCCCGGGCGGCCTGCAGCAGCTGATAATCTACGCCGTACTCTGCGCGCAGCCCCAGACGCTGAGCCTGCCGCGCCTGCATCATCAGCGCCACCTGCCAGCCGGGCAGGGTGGCGAAGGCGTGCGGGTCGGCGCCCAGTTCGTGGCACAGCGCCAGCAGCTGTTGATACTCTTCGGCGGACAGGCGCTGTTCCAGCTCCGGCTGCTGTTCGGCGTGGTCGAAAGGGGAGGCGGCGCCGGTGATATCGGCTTCGACGATCAGCGCGTCGGCCTGTTGCAGCCGGGCGGCCAGCCGGGGCGGCAGCGGCGACATATCGACGGTGCCCATATGGATGCTGCCCACCAGATGCAGCCGACGTTCGCCCGGCAGGGTGATGTCCAGCGCCGGATAAGCGTAACTTTTGGGCGAGATCAGGCCGAGAAAGGCGGCGAGGCGGCGTAACAGTTGACCCATACGGCGTGGCTCCTGAATAACGGGTGCGCGTTTTCGCGTGCAAGGCGAGGGAAAATCGTCATTCATGCTAAACGCTATCCGCCGCGCAGGGAAGCCCGGAAAACAGCGGGGCGCCTTGACGGCGCCCCGGAGCTCACTTCCTGGGTTTAAAACGCAGCAGCCGGTTGGCGTTGCTGACTACGGTAATCGATGACAGCGCCATCGCCGCGCCCGCCACCACCGGGCTGAGCAGCGTGCCGGTCAGCGGGTAGAGCACGCCGGCGGCGATTGGAATGCCCAGCGTATTATAGATAAAGGCGCCGAACAGGTTCTGCTTCATGTTGCGCAGCGTGGCCTTCGACAGCGCTACCGCATCCGCCACCCCGTGCAGGCTATGACGCATCAGGGTGATGGCGGCGGTCTCGATGGCGATGTCGCTGCCGCCGCCCATCGCGATGCCCACGTCGGCCTGCGCCAGCGCCGGGGCGTCGTTGATGCCGTCGCCGACCATCGCCACGCGTTGGCCCTGCGCCTGCAGTTGTTTGATCGCCGCCGCTTTGCCGTCCGGCAGCACGCCGGCAATCACCCGATCGATACCGGCTTCTTTGGCGATGGCGTTGGCGGTCACCGGGTTGTCGCCGGTCAGCATCACCAGCTGATATCCCTGCTGGTGCAGGCGCTGCAGCGCCGCGACGCTGTCCTCGCGTAGCGGATCGCGAATGGCGAACAGCGCGGCCGGTTTACCGTCAACGGCCAGCAGCACCGGCGTCACGCCGCGTTCGGCCTGGGCGCGCATCGGCGCATCCAGTTCGGCGGTCGCGACCTGATGCTGTTCCAGCAGCGCGGCGTTACCCAGCAGCAACTGCGCGCCGTCGATCTCCCCGCTGACCCCGGCGCCGCGCAGGGTGCGGAACTGCGCCACCTGCGGCAGCGTTTGCCCGGCGGCGCGTTCCATGATGGCGCGCGCCAGCGGGTGGTTGGAGCCTTGTTCCAGCGCGGCGGCCCAGCCGATCGCCTGCTGCTCGCTGACCTGATTGAAGGTCAGGATCTCCACCACCTGCGGTTTCCCTTCGGTCAGGGTGCCGGTTTTGTCGAACACCAGGGTGTCCAACTGGCTGGCCTGTTGCAGGGCGTCGGCGTCGCGAACCAGCACGCCGAACTCCGCCGCGCGGCCGACGCCGGAGATGATCGACATCGGCGTTGCCAGGCCCAATGCGCACGGGCAGGCAATGATCAGCACCGTAGTGGCGATCACCAGCGTATAGACCAGCTGCGGCTGCGGGCCGAAGAAGTACCACATCGCTGCGCTGAACAGGGCGATCGCCACCACCGCCGGCACGAACACCGCCGAGACGCGGTCAGCCAACTGGCCAATCGCCGGTTTACTGCTCTGCGCCTGACGCACCAGTTTGATGATGCGCGCCAGCGTGGTTTGGCTACCGATGGCGGCGGCGCGGAACAGCACGCTGCCGTCGTCGACCACCGTCCCGGCATGCACCGTATCGCCGGGGCCTTTCTGCTGTGGCACCGCTTCGCCGGTCAGCATCGCTTCATCGAGCCAGACTTCGCCCTGCACGATTTCACCGTCGACCGGCACGCGATCGCCGGTGGTCAGCCGCAGCGTCATGCCGAGCTGCACCTCCGCCAGCGGGATATCGCGTTCGCCGTCGTCGGTCACCAGCCGCGCGGTGGGCGGTGTCAGATCCAGTAACCGCTCCAGCGCCTGTGAAGAACGCTGACGAGCGCGCTGCTCCAGCGCATGGCCGAGGTTGATCAAACCGATGATCATCGCGCTGGCCTCGTAATAGAGGTGGCGCGCTTCCGTCGGGAAGAAATCGGGCCAAATGTTGACGGCGATCGAGTAAAGCCAGGCGGCGCCGGTGCCGAGTGCCACCAGGGTATCCATGGTGGCGCTGCCGTTCATCAGCGCGCGCCAGGCGTTGCGGTAGAAGTGCCCGCCGGCAAACACCATCACCGCCAGGGTGATGACGCCGACCAGCAGCCAGGGGCGCTGGGTTTCCGGCGTCAGCGTCATGCTGCCGCCGAACAGCCCCCAGGCCATCAGCGGGATACCCAACGCCAGCCCCAGCGCCGCCTGCCAGCTAAAGCGCTTCATGTTGGCGCGTGCGGTCTGCTGTTGGCGTTCGCGACGTTCGGTCTCGTCCTGAATCATCTCGGCACCGTAGCCGGCTTTTTCCACCGCCGCTACCAGTGCCTGCGCATCGGCGGCGCCGGTGACCAGCGCACTGCGCTCCGCCAGGTTGACGCGCGCGTGTTCAACGCCGGGGACGCTTTGCAGCGCATGCTGCACTTTATTGACACAGCTGGCGCAGGTCATGCCGCTGAGCAGCAGCTGTACGCTGTCGTCCGCGTTGTCGGTTGCCGGAAGGGGAGGCTGCGCCGCTGGCTGAACGTCCGGCAACGAAGGTGTTGCGTCAGTCAACGGCTTAGTTTTTGGGACGACGGCACCCGCCACGCTGGCGTGATAACCGGCATGTTCCACCGCGGCGATCAGCGCCTGCGGATCGGCATCGCCGTACACTTTCGCGCTGTCGATCTCGACCTCGGCGGCGAACACCCCCGGCACCGCTTCCAGCGCCTTGCGGGTGCTGCCGACGCAGTGCATGCAGCTCAGACCGCTCAGCTGTAGTTCGGTGTCGGCGCGCGGCGCGACTTCGGCCTGATAGCCGGCGGCGATCACGCTGTCGATCAATGCGCTGTCCGGCGCTTCGCCGGTCACTTTGGCGTAATGAACGTTAACCTCCGCCTGTTCGACATCGCTGCGGCTTTCCAGGGCTTTTTTCACCCGCTGCGCGCAGTTCATGCAGGACAACCCCTGCAATGCCAGCATAGTGGTGTGTGACATGATTGAACTCCTTGCGTAGAGGCGGTGTTTAAAGGTTGACCGCCTGACCTGTTTTCACTAAGAATGGAGCTTAAACCTTCCAGCAAGGGTAAGGTCAAGGAGGGAAAATGAATATTAGCGACGTCGCGAAAAAAACCGGGTTAACCAGCAAGACGATTCGTTTTTACGAAGAGAAAGCGCTGATTACCGCCCCGATCCGCAGCGACAACGGTTACCGCCACTATTCCGCCAAGCATGTCGAAGAGCTGACGCTGCTGCGTCAGGCGCGGCAGGTGGGCTTCAACCTGGACGAGTGCCGCGAACTGGTGGCGTTGTTCAACGATCCGGCCCGCCACAGCGCCGACGTGAAGGCGCGCACGCTGCTGAAGGTGGCGGAGATCGAAAAGCACATCAGCGAGCTGGGGAACATGCGCCAGCGCCTGCTGACGCTGGCGGAACAATGCCCGGGCGATGAGGGGGCGGAGTGCCCCATCATCAATAACCTGGCGGGGTGTTGTCGTTCTAATTAACGGCTGATGGCGCGGATCACCAGCGTGACCCCTTCCACCGCCACCACTTCCACCTCGGTGCCGGCGGGCAGATCTTCCGCCGCCTGCGCGCGCCAGCTGCTGTCGCCGATATTAATGCGCCCCATACCGTTGTGCATCGGCTCCGTCAGCGTGGCGCGGGTGCCGATCAGCTGGCGGTTGCGCTGGTTGAGCACCGGCGACCCGCCGGATGCGGCTGCCGGGCGCCGACGCAGCCAGTACCACCACAGGTAAGCGACGACGACGGTCAGGACGGCGAAGATCATGCCTTGCCATGCCCAGGAAAGCGGCGGCAGTAGCCAGATCAGGGCGCCGACCAACAGCGCCGCCACACCGCTCCACAGCAGGTAGCCGCCGGCGCCGAGCATTTCCGCCGCCAGCAACACGCCCCCGAGAGAGAGCCAGAACCACAGCGGATTCGCCGCGATCAGTTCGAGCATGATTATTTGCCTTTGCTTTCTTTCAGCAGTTCGGTAATGCCGCCGATCGAGCCGAGCAGGCTGCTGGCGTCCAGCGGCATCATCACCACTTTGCTGTTGTTGGAGGAACCGATCTTTTGCAGCGCGTCGGTGTATTTCTGCGCCACGAAGTAGTTCACCGCCTGAATGTTGCCGCTGGCGATGGCGTCGGATACCAGCTGGGTGGCGCGCGCCTCGGCCTCGGCGGCGCGTTCACGCGCTTCCGCCTGCAGGAACGCCGACTGGCGTTCGCCCTCGGCCTTCAGGATCTGCGATTGTTTCTCCCCCTCGGCGCGCAGAATGGCCGCCTGACGCACCCCCTCTGCCTCCAGGATGTCGGCACGCTTGGTGCGCTCGGCCTTCATCTGGGCGTTCATCGAGGCGATCAGTTCCGCCGGCGGCCGCACGTCGCGGATCTCGATACGGGTGATTTTCACCCCCCAAGGATTGGTCGCTTCATCGACGATGTGCAGCAGGCGGCTGTTGATGCTGTCGCGCTGCGACAGCATTTCGTCCAGCTCCATCGAGCCGAGCACGGTGCGGAAGTTGGTCATGGTCAGGTTGACGATCGCCTGTTCGAGGTTGCTAACCTCGTAGGCGGCGCGCGCCGGATCGACCACCTGGATGAAGCACACCGCGTCGATGGCGACGTTGGCGTTATCGCGGGAAATCACCTCTTGGGAAGGGATATCCAGCACCTGCTCCATCATGTTGATTTTGCGGCCGATGCGGTCCATGAACGGCACCACCAGGTTCAGCCCCGGCATCAGCGTTTTGGTGTAGCGGCCGAAGCGTTCTACCGTCCATTGGAACCCCTGCGGCACAATTTTGACGCCGGCGAACACCACAATCAGCGCGACGACGATCACGATGGGAATAAAAGTAAGCATGCAAACCTCCTGTCAGACATATGTAAACAGATATTACGTCAGCGCCGGAAAAATGCCTACTGATACCGCGACTTAATCCAGGGCGCTGACGCAACCCGCGAGCGGTGGATCCCGCGTCTGGAACAGAGTGTTGTCACGACAAGTGTGGCACAGCTGAAAAATAAGTATGCCTAAATGGCATGATTTCAATAATTTTTATTCATTTCATGCTGTTGCTCGCCTTGGCTAGAGTAAAAACACCCCCTGTATTTACCGTCAAAAAGTTGTCATTTTTATTTGCGACTATGCTTTTTGAAATGACATTTCGGCCAAGGATTGTTATGGATTCGCTCAGTGTTGATGAACTCGCCCAGAAGAAGGATCGTTGGTATCGCATTGTGGAGGAGATGTTGGCGGAAGCCGGCGTCGCCATCAACGGCCCGCGCGCCTGGGATATCCGGGTGCATAACCCGGCGCTGTTCAAACGCATTTTGCAGGAAGGCTCGCTCGGCTTCGGCGAAAGCTATATGGACGGCTGGTGGGAGTGCGAACGGCTGGACATGCTGTTCACCCGCATTCTGCAGGCCGGCGTCGATGAGCGGCTGCCGAAAAGCCTGAGTGACATCGCGCGCATCGCCTATGCCCGGCTGTTCAATCGCCAATCGCGCAAGCGTGCCTGGCAGGTGGGCAAAGAGCACTACGACATCGGCAACGACCTGTTCCGGGCGATGCTCGATCCTTATATGCAATACTCCTGCGGCTACTGGAAAGAGGCGCAGACGCTGGAGCAGGCGCAGCAGGCCAAGCTCAGGATGATCTGCGAAAAACTGCAGTTGAAACCGGGCATGACGCTGCTGGATATCGGCTGCGGCTGGGGCGGGCTGGCGCAGTTTGCGGCGCAAAACTACGGCGTCTCGGTGCACGGCGTGACCATTTCGGCCGAGCAGCAGAAGCTGGCGCAGGAACGCTGCGCCGGGCTGGACGTCGAGATCTTGCTGCAGGATTACCGCGATCTGGATCGTCAGTTTGATCGCATCGTGTCGGTCGGCATGTTCGAGCACGTCGGGCCGAAAAACTACGAGACCTACTTCAGCGTCGCGGCGCGCAACCTGAAGCCCGACGGTCTGTTCCTGCTGCACACTATCGGTTCCAATCAAACCGATCTCAACGTCGACGCCTGGATAGACAAATACATCTTCCCCAACGGCTGCCTGCCTTCGGTGCGGCATATTGCCGAGGCCAGCGAAGGGCGTTTCGTGATGGAGGATTGGCACAACTTTGGCGCCGATTACGATCGCACGCTGATGGCCTGGCTGGAGAACTTCAAACGGGCGTGGCCGGATCTGATGGGCGGTTATTCCGAGCGCTTCGAACGCATGTTCACCTATTACCTGAACGCCTGCGCCGGCGCGTTCCGTTCGCGCAACATTCAGCTGTGGCAGGTGTTGTTCAGCCCGGCGGGCGTGGAGGGTGGGGTGCGGGTCTATCGCTAATCCCCGTCATATTTCAAGCTGGCTGCATGTTCGAGCCCTGGTCACTTAGTTATCTAAGTTCCCAGGGCTTCTCACGTTTGCCGCCTGGATGCAGCTTCAAGTATGACGGATATCAGTACAGCAGAGAGTACAGCTGGCGGCGATATTTAGCGGCCAGCGCGTCGCCGGTGCCGAGCGCGGCCAGAATGTCCATCAGGGTTTTGCGCGCGCTGCCGTTGGCGGCGGCCAGATCCTTCTTCAGATGCCCCATCAGCAGTTCCAGCGCTTCTTCGTTACGCCCGACCTGATGCAGCTGCAGCGCCAGCTGCACCGCCAGTTCGACGTTGTCCGGCTGCTGCTGCACCTGCTGTTGCAGCTGTTGGATTTCCGGCGTGTCCGCCGCCTGCTTCAACAGTTCAATCTGCGCCACCAGGCCCTGATAGCGGGTATCGCGATCCTGCAGCGGGATGGTCGCCAGCACCGCTTCGGCATCTTCGCTGCGGCTGAGGGCGATCTGGGTTTCGGCCAACGTCAGACCGATGTCGCTGCGCTGCTGGCTGCTCTGCCAGGCGTCTTTCAGCAGCGGCAGCGCTTCGGCGGCGTTGCCGGCGGCCAGCAATTCTTGCGCCTGCGCCAGTTTCAGATCTTCTTCCTTCGGCAGGAAACGCTGCAGCAAGTCGCGGATCGCTTCTTCCGGCTGCGGGCCCTGGAAGCCATCGACCGGCTGACCGTCTTTAAACAGGTAGACCGTCGGAATCGAACGCAACCCGAATTGGGAGGCGATCATCTGTTCGGCGTCGCAGTCCACCTTGGCCAGAATGAACTGACCGGCGTATTCCGCCGCCAGCTTGTCCAGCACCGGCGTGAGCTGCAGGCAGTGTTGGCTGCGCTCGGACCAGAAGTAGAACAGCACCGGAATGGACATCGACTGTTCCAGCGTCTGGTGCAGGTTAGTTTCGTTAATATCAACAACAGCTTGAGCTAGCATCTTTTTTCTCTCTGATCGTGCGGAGCCATGGGGTGTAGATGGGGGCGCGCCGCCATTCTTCAACCCCGGCGGGCGAATTAAGCGTTGCTGCGCAGCAGCCAATCCAGGCAGCGGCCCGGCAAAATGCGGCGCAGCACGCTCATGGCGTGCGCCAGCAGGGTCACCGGGTAGCGCAGTTTGGCGCGCGGGCTTTCCAGCGCGTGGCGCAGTTTGGGCAGAATGGCCTCCGGCGGCAGCGTCAGGCGCTTGGCGATGCCGGGATTGTGCACCGGTTTGTCGCTCTGCGCCTGGTTGACGTTCTGGCTAAAGTGGGTGGAGATCGGCCCCGGTTCGATCAGGCTGACCTGAATGCCGCTGCCGTGCAGCTCCATGCGCAGCGCGTCCGACCAGGCTTCCAGCGCGAACTTGCTGGCGGCGTAGGCGCCGCGCCCGGCGCTGGAAACCAGGCCCATCACCGAACTGGTCTGAATAATGCGTCCTTCGCCGTGCGGCAACATCGCGGGCAACAACAGTTGGGTCAGTTGGTGGGTGCCGAACAGGTTGGTGGCGAACTGCCGCTCCAGCTGGCTGCGCGAAATGCGGCTGAGCGGGCCGTAAACGCCGAAACCGCCGTTATTGAACAGGCCGTACAGGCGGCCGTCGGTCAGCGCGATCACCTCGGCGGCGGCGCGCTCGACGCTGGCGCTGTCGTCCAGATCCAGCTCGATGCCTTCCAGCCCGAGCTGGCGCATGTTTTCCACGTCCTGCGGTTTGCGGCAGGCAGCCAGCACCCGGTAGCCGCGGTTGCGCAGATCCTGCGCCGCAATCAAGCCTATCCCGCTGGAACAGCCGGTTATCAATACCGCTTTTTGCATAACTTTACCTAGTGTACGACCCTAATTTAGTGAGACTCATGCTTTACTAGAGGCTCCAGGCGCTCCGCCATCCAGGTGGCGATAAACGGCTGGGCGTCCCCATTGGGATGCAATCCGTCATCCTGCATCCATTCCGGCTTCACCACCACCTGTTCCATATAGAACGGCAGCAGCGGAATGTTGAACTGTTTGGCCAGCGCCGGGTAGACGGCGCTGAACGCTTCAGTATAGCGGCGGCCGTAGTTCGGCGGGATGCGGATCTGCATCAGCAGCGGCTGCGCGCCGGCTTGCTGCACCAACGTGATGATTTGGCCGAGATCGCGCTGTACGTCCTGCGCCGGGAAGCCGCGCAGGCCGTCGTTGGCGCCCAGCTCGATCAGCACCCAGCGCGGCTGATGCTGTTTCAGCAGCGCGGGCAGACGCGCCAGCCCCTGCGCGGCGGTGTTGCCGCTGATGCTGGCGTTGACCAGCTGCGGCGCGCCCGATTTTTTCTGCCACTGTTCGGCCAACAGCGTCGGCCACGCCCGCTCGATCGGCAGGCGGTAGCCGGCGCTTAAACTGTCGCCCAAAATCAACAAGGTATCGGCGGCGGCAGCGCGTAAACTGAATAATCCCAACAGCAAAAGGAAGGGAAGATGCCAGCGGAAAACGTTCTTGAAGTTCATCATCTTAGTAAACACGTTGGTCAGGGTGAGCATCAGCTCACCATCCTTACCGGAGTCGAGCTGCTTGTCAAACCCGCGCAGACGATCGCCCTGATCGGCGAATCCGGATCGGGGAAATCGACCTTGCTGGGCATTTTGGCCGGGCTGGATGACGGCAGCGAAGGCGAGGTGCGCTTGCTCGGCGAGTCGCTGACCGCGCTGGACGAAGAGGGGCGCGCCGCGCTGCGCGCCAGGAATGTCGGCTTCGTGTTTCAGTCGTTCATGCTGGTGCCGACGCTGAACGCGCTGGAGAACGTGCAGCTGCCGGCGCTGTTGCGCGGCGAGAGCGACAGACAGAGCCGCGAGCAGGCGGTGCAACTGCTCGATCAGTTGGGGCTGGGGAAACGGCTCGATCACCTGCCGGCGCAGCTGTCCGGCGGCGAGCAGCAGCGCGTGGCGCTGGCGCGCGCCTTCAGCGGCCGACCGCGGGTGCTGTTCGCCGATGAACCGACCGGCAACCTCGATCGTCAGACCGGCGATCGCATCGCCGACCTGCTGTTTTCCCTCAACCGCGATTTTGACACTACCCTGATCCTGGTGACCCATGACGAAACCCTGGCGGCGCGCTGCCAGCGGCGGCTGCGGCTGCGTGAAGGCAAGCTATGGGAGGAAGCATGATCTGGCGCTGGTTCTGGCGCGAATGGCGCTCGCCGTCGCTGCTGATCGTTTGGTTGGCGTTGACGCTCTCCGTGGCCTGCGTGCTGGCGCTGGGCAGCATCAGCGATCGCATGGACAAAGGGCTCAGCCAGCAGAGCCGTGACTTTATCGCCGGCGATCGGGTGTTGCGCAGCGCGCATCCGGTGCCGGAAGGCTGGCTGCTGGACGCGCAGCAACAGGGGCTGAAGGTGAGTCGTCAGCTGTCGTTCACCACCATGACCTATGCCGGCGATCGGCCGCAGCTGGCGGACGTGAAAGCCACCGATCTGGCCTATCCGCTGTACGGCAAGCTGGAAACGCGCCCGGCCAACATCCAGCCCGAACCGGGCAGCGTGCTGGTGGCGCCGCGTTTGCTGGCGCTGCTGAACGTGAAAGTGGGGGATTCGCTCGAGGTGGGCGACACCACGCTGCGCATCGCCGGTGAAATCATTCAGGAGCCGGACGCCGGTTTCAATCCGTTCCAGACCGCGCCGCGCATCATGATCAACCTGGCGGACGTCGATAAGACCGGCGCAGTGCAGCCGGGTAGCCGGCTGACCTACCGCTACATGTTCGCCGGCGCCGAGCCGGATATTCAGCGTTACGAAGCGCGGTTGACGCCGCAGTTGACGCCGGATCAGCGCTGGTTCGGGCTACAGGAGTCCGGCAGCGCGCTCGGCAAGTCGCTGCAGCGCTCCCAACAGTTCCTGCTGCTGTCGGCTCTGCTGACGCTGCTGTTGTCGATCGCTGCCGTGGCGGTGGCGATGAGCCACTATTGCCGCAGCCGCTACGATCTGATTGCGGTGCTGAAAACTCTTGGTGCCGGGCGCGGCGCGCTGCGTAAATTGATCGTCGGCCAGTGGCTGGCGGTGATGGCGCTGGCGGCGGTGTGCGGCGGGGCGATCGGGCTGGCGTTCGAAGCGCTGCTGATTCGCCTGCTGAAACCGGTGTTGCCGGCTGCATTGCCCGCCGCCGGCGCCTGGCCGTGGCTGTGGGCGCTCGGCGCGCTGGTGCTGATTTCGCTGCTGGTCGGGTTGCGGCCGTATCGCCAGCTGCTGGCTACCCAGCCGCTGCGGGTGCTGCGCCGCGATGTGGTGGCCAACGTCTGGCCGCTGCGCTACTTCCTGCCGGTGACGGTGGCGATCGTGGTGGCGCTGTTGGTGACGCTGATGGGGGCCAGCACGCTGCTGTGGGCGATCCTGGCGGGTATGGCGGTACTGGCGCTGCTGCTGGGCGGCATCGGCTGGGGCAGCCTGCTGCTGCTGCGCCGCATCACGCTCAAGAGCCTGGCGCTGCGGCTGGCGGTCAACCGCCTGCTGCATCAGCCGTGGGTGACCATCAGCCAGCTGGCGGCGTTCTCGCTGTCGTTCATGCTGCTGGCGCTGCTGTTGGTGCTGCGCGGCGATCTGCTCGAACGCTGGCAGCAACAGCTGCCGCCGGACAGCCCGAACTATTTCCTGCTCAACATGACCGAGGCGCAGGTGCCGCAGGTGAAAACCTTCCTGCAGCAGCACCAGATCAAACCGGAAACCTATTACCCGATCGTCCGGGTGCGCCTGACCGAGATAAACCAGCAGATGGCGACCGAACGGGTGCATGAAGACGATCCGGGCGGCGAGGCGGTGAACCGTGAGCTGAACCTGACCTGGCTGGCCGAACTGCCGGATCACAATCCGTTAGTGGCGGGCAATTGGCCGCCGAAAAGCGGCGAAGTCTCGATGGATGAAGGTATCGCCGGGCGGCTGAAGATCACGCTGGGCGACACGCTGACCTTCAGCGGCGATACCCAGGCGTTCAGCGCCAAAGTCACCAGCCTGCGCCAGGTGGATTGGGAAAGCCTGAAGCCGAACTTTTACTTTATCTTCCCGCCGGGCGCGCTGGACGGCCAGCCGCAGACCTGGCTCACCAGCTTCCGCTACGACGGCGACGGCCAGATGCTGACCCAGCTCAACCGTCAGTTCCCAACGCTCAGCCTGCTGGACATCGGCGCGATCCTGAAACAGGTCGGCGGCGTGCTGCAACAGGTCAGCCGCGCGCTGGAGGTGATGGTGGTTCTGGTGGTGCTGTGCGGCGGCCTACTGCTGCTGGCACAGGTGCAGGTCGGCATGCGTCAGCGCCGCCAGGAGCTGGTGGTGTACCGCACGCTGGGGGCCGGCAAACGGCTGCTGCGCCGCACGCTGTGGTGCGAGTTCGCCCTGCTGGGGCTGGTGGCGGGCATCGCGGCGGCGGTAGGCGCCGAGGCGGCGCTGTGGCTGCTGCAGAGCCGGGTGTTTGACTTCCCGTGGACGCCGACGCCGGTGCTGTGGTGGGCGCTGCCGCTGGCCAGCGCGCTGCTGCTGTCGCTGTGCGGCGGCTGGCTGGGCGTGCGCCTGCTGCGCGGCCGGGCGTTGTTCCGCAGTTATGAGGGCTGATCTTGCTGTCGCAGGTCCGTTGCCGCCAAGCGTGGCCGGGCCTGCCGTTTTTCTTGGGCGCGTTACTGGCGCTATTCCTCTTCATGCCTATCTTGAGTGAAATCGATTACACTTATATTGTGTCAATACGGCTACCTTTGATAATCGGTGCAACGGATATCAGGTCGGTTTCGCCTGTTTTATGCATTAATTTATAGGGTTATGCATAAATTAAGCGACTTTATCCACCTTAAAAAACAGCATATCCATTTTTAATGGAATGTAACCGTTTTCACTAATGTGATCGCACTCACTTATCTTCGACGCATTGCCTCCTATCATGTCGCACACTGATGACCGTTTTCTCCTGGAGGCTGTATGAGCGATACCGTCAAAGTGACACCGGCGGAGAAAAGCCCGACTCATGTCGGCATGACTTTTTTCGTCTGTTTTTTAGCCGCCTTGGCCGGCCTGCTGTTCGGTCTTGATATCGGCGTGATCGCCGGCGCCCTGCCGTTTATTACCGAGACTTTTCAGATCACCAGCTCTCAGCAGGAGTGGGTGGTCAGCTCAATGATGTTTGGCGCCGCCGTCGGCGCTATCGGCAGCGGTTGGATGAACTTCCGGCTGGGGCGCAAATACAGTTTGATGATCGGCGCTATCCTCTTCGTGGCGGGATCGCTGTGTTCTGCGTTCGCCCCCAACGTGGAGGTGTTGATCGTTTCACGTATTCTGCTGGGATTGGCGGTGGGGATCGCTTCTTATACCGCGCCGATTTATCTTTCTGAAATCGCGCCGGAGAAAATCCGTGGCAGCATGATCTCGATGTATCAATTGATGATCACCATCGGCATTCTGGCCGCTTACCTGTCTGATACGGCATTCAGCTATACCGGTGCCTGGCGCTGGATGTTGGGCGTCATCACCATCCCGGCCGGGCTGTTGTTGGTCGGCGTGTTCTTTTTACCTGACAGCCCGCGGTGGTTGGCCTCGCGCAATCGTCATGAGCAGGCGCGTCAGGTGTTGGAGAAGCTGCGCGACAGCAGTGCCCAGGCGCAGTATGAACTGAATGAAATTCGTGAAAGCCTCAAACTGAAGCAAAGCGGTTGGGCGTTGTTCAAAGGCAATAAAAATTTCCGCCGCGCGGTTTTCCTTGGCATTCTTCTTCAGGTGATGCAGCAGTTCACCGGGATGAACGTCACCATGTATTACGCGCCGAAAATTTTCGGTCTGGCGGGCTTCGCCAGTACGGAACAGCAGATGTGGGGCACGGTGATCGTCGGTCTGGTCAACGTGCTGGCCACCTTTATCGCTATTGGGCTGGTAGACCGCTGGGGCCGCAAGCCCACTTTGATCCTTGGGTTTATCGTGATGGCCGTCGGCATGGGGGCGCTGGGAACCATGATGAACATCGGCATGAACTCGGCGGCGGAGCAATATTTCGCCATCGTCATGCTGCTGATGTTTATCGTCGGCTTTGCCATGAGCGCCGGCCCGCTGATTTGGGTGCTGTGCTCAGAGATCCAGCCATTGAAAGGCCGCGATTTCGGCATCACCTGTTCCACCGCCACTAACTGGATCGCCAATATGATCGTGGGGGCGACATTCCTGACCATGCTGAATTCGTTGGGTAGCGCTCACACCTTTTGGGTCTATGCGGGGCTTAACGTGCTGTTTGTTTTCATCACGCTGGCGCTGATCCCGGAAACGAAAAATATTTCTCTGGAACATATTGAACGCAATCTGATGGCCGGCAAACCGTTGCGTAACATCGGCTCGCGTTGATCTTTGCGGCAAAAAAAAGGTTCAGCCTGGGCTGAACCTTCTTCTTTTCGGCGGTATAAACCGTTAAGCCAGCTTCTGCTGTGCCCAGGCCAGCCCGCTTTGGTATTCACCCGGCAGCAGCGGTGCCAGCGCCTGCAGCGCCTGGCGCAGATCGGCGGCGCTCGGGTCGTTCAGATTGAGGTGGCCGACCTTGCGGCCCGGGCGCACCTCTTTCTCATACCAGTGCAGATGCACCAGCGGCAGCGACAGCCACTGTTCGTTGACGGCGGTGCCGATCAGGTTGACCATCACCGACGGCGTGCTCACCACCGGCTGCGGCAGCGGCAGGCCGAGAATCGCGCGCAGGTGCAATTCGAACTGGCTGATGGACGCGCCGTTTTGCGTCCAGTGGCCGCTGTTGTGCACGCGCGGCGCCAGTTCGTTGATCAGCAGCCGATCGCCGACGATAAAGCACTCCATCGCCATCACGCCGACGTAGTTCAGCTCGTTCAGGATCGCCGCCAGCATCTGCTCGGCCTGTTGCTGCAGTGCCGGGTTGGGCTGCGGCAGCGCCACGCTGGTGCGCAGGATGCCGTCTTCATGCAGGTTGTGGGTCAGCGGGTAGAATACCGAACGGCCGTCGTGGCCGCGCGCGCCCACCAGCGACACTTCGCCGGAGAAATTGATGCCTTGCTCGACGATGCACTCGCCATAGGCGTCGGCCGGCAGTTCGGCTTCCTGGCCCGGGCGCAAGCGCCATTGACCGCGGCCGTCATAGCCGCCGACCCGGCGTTTGACGATCGCCAGCTCGCCCAGCGCAGCGAACACCTGCGGCCATTCGGCGGCGCTCGCCAGCAGCTGCCACGGCGCGGTCGCCAGGCCGAGCTGGTCGAGCAGCTGTTTTTGCGTCAGGCGATCCGCCAGACGCGGGAAGATGTCACGGTTGACGAAGGCGCTGTGGGTCGCCAGCTCGCGCGTCAGCGCGGTTTCTGGCCAGCGTTCGATCTCGGCGGTAATGACGCTGTTCTGATACGGCACCGCTTCAGGTTCGGCATCGATGCCGACAGGGTAGACGGCGATGCCCAGCGGTTCGCCGGCCTGGCGCAGCATGCGCCCCAGTTGGCCGTTGCCCAGTACGCAAACCGGCTTCATGCGTCCTCCCGCGGATCGGGGTGGTTCAAGACGTCTTCGGTCTGCGCCTGACGCCAGTCCGCCAAACGCTGCGCCAGCGCGGCGTCGTGCAGCGCCAGGATCTGCATCGCCAGCAGCCCGGCGTTGGCGGCGCCGGCTTTGCCGATCGCCAGCGTGCCCACCGGAATGCCGCGCGGCATCTGTACGATGGAGTACAGGCTGTCTACGCCGCTCAGCGCGGCGCTTTGCACCGGCACACCCAGCACCGGCACCAGGGTTTTCGCCGCCAGCATGCCCGGCAGGTGCGCCGCACCGCCGGCGCCGGCGATGATCACGTCAAAGCCGTTGGCGGCAGCCTGCTCGGCGAAGCTGAACAGCTTGTCCGGCGTGCGGTGAGCGGAAACGACTTCGACATGGAAGGGGACATCGAGCTGGGTCAGGACTTCGGCGGCGAACTGCATGGTGGCCCAGTCACTTTTCGATCCCATTACAATTGCGATTTTAGCCCCGGTAGTGGCGGCTGAAGCGGCGTTGGCTCCCATGGGTGTAAGGCTCCTGTGATTTTTCTGGCGTCGGCTGAGGGCCGAATGAGGGCGTAGAGCATACCATGAGCGCACGGCTAGGAAAACGGTTGCGTCGCCGGTTTTCACCGTCGAAAGCGCGAATTTTTACTCGCGCGCCAGTGCGGAATTCAGAATGGGAATGAGATCAGCTCGACGGCGTCGGCGCTGACTTTGATCATCGATCCTTCGACGTGCCAGGCACCCAGCACCGCGCGATGGGCTTCGCCGTTGCTCAATGCCAGCCGGTGCACCGCCGGGCGATGGGTATGGCCGTGGATCATCCAGTGCACGTCGTGGCGCAGCATGGTTTGCTCGACCGCCTGCGGGTTGACGTCCATGATGGCGTCCGACTTGTACTGGTTGGATTGCTGGCTGCGGGCGCGCATCTTGGCGGCGATCTTCAGTCGCCAGCGCAGCGGCATCGCGAGGAACAGTTTTTGAATCAGCGGGTTGTGCACTTTACGGCGGAATTGCTGATAGGCTTGATCGTCAGTGCACAGGGTGTCGCCGTGCAGGATCAGGATCCTGCGGCCGTACAGCTCCAGCACTTTTTCTTCCGGCAGCAGCTGCATGCCGCTGGCGCGGGCGAAGCGTTTGCCGAGCAGAAAATCGCGGTTGCCGTGGATGAAATAGCAGGGCACGCCGGCCTGTTGCAACGTTTTCAGCGCCGCGGCGATCTCCGCATGCAGCGGCTCGGGATCGTCGTCGCCGATCCAGGCTTCAAACAGGTCGCCGAGGATGTACAGCGCGTCGGCGTGCACCGCTTCGCGCCGTAAAAAACGCAGAAAACCGGCAGTGATTGCCGGTTCCTGTGCGCACAAGTGCAGATCTGCGATGAACAGCGTACTCATGCAGCCGCGATTACTCGCTGACGGTCACGCTGTTGATCACGACGTCTTCTACCGGTACGTCCTGGTGCATGCCGCTGCGGCCGGTTTTCACGCCTTTGATCTTGTTGACCACGTCCATGCCTTCAACCACTTCTGCAAACACGCAGTAGCCCCAACCTTGCGCGTTTTCGCCGCGGAAGTTCAGGAAGTCGTTGTCAGCCACGTTGATGAAGAACTGTGCGGTGGCGGAGTGCGGATCGTTGGTACGTGCCATTGCCAGGGTGCCGATGGTGTTTTTCAGACCGTTGTTGGCTTCGTTCTTGATAGTCGCGTTGGTCGCTTTCTGGTTCATGCCCGGCTCGAAACCGCCGCCCTGGATCATGAAGCCGTTGATCACACGGTGGAAGATGGTGTTGTCGTAGAAACCGGCGCGGCAGTAGTTCAGGAAGTTTTCAACGGTAACCGGCGCTTTGTCAGCAAAGGTCTTGATAACGATATCGCCGTGATTGGTGTGGAAAGTAACCATAGTTTTAATCCTAACAAGGTGAAGTGAGACGTCACGTAAAGCGAGTGAACATTCAGACCGCCCTTATAACATATCCGCCCCAGCGAGTCAGCAGCGGCTCAACCGCGCACTGTCTGTGGTAATTGCATTTATGTTATATTATAACAATTACGCCGACCGCCGAATTTCGCGCATTTTATTCGCGTGAAATCAGCAAAGCATGGCCTTAACCTTGCAATAGATCAGGCTTCAGGTTTCAATACGCTACCGGGCGGAAAACCTGAAGCCCGGTTATCTTTTTTGTTATCACGCACACCACGGAATCTCCCGATGCTAAAGATTTTTAATACCCTGAGTCGTCAAAAAGAGGAATTCAAACCCATTCATGCCGGGAAAGTGGGCATGTACGTGTGCGGGGTAACCATCTATGACCTGTGTCACATCGGCCACGGTCGTACCTTTGTCGCTTTCGACGTGGTGGCGCGTTACCTGCGCTACCTCGGCTATTCGCTGAACTACGTGCGCAACGTCACCGACGTGGACGACAAAATCATCCGCCGCGCGGCGGAAAATCATGAAACCTGCGACCAGCTGACCGAACGCATGCTGGCGGAAATGCACGCCGACTTCGACGCGCTGCTGATCGACCGCCCGGATCAAGAGCCGCGCGCGACCCAGCATATCGCCGAGATCATCGAGATCACCCAGCGCCTGATCGATCGCGATCACGCCTATGTGGCCAGCAACGGCGACGTGATGTTCTCCATCGACAGCGATCCGCAATACGGGCTGCTGTCGCGCCAGGATCTGGATCAGCTGCAGGCCGGCGCGCGCGTGGAAATCGACGACGTGAAGCGCAACCCGATGGATTTCGTGCTGTGGAAGATGTCCAAGCCGGGCGAGCCGAGCTGGCAGTCGCCGTGGGGGCCGGGCCGTCCAGGCTGGCACATCGAATGCTCCGCCATGAACTGCAAGCAGCTGGGCACCCACTTTGACATTCACGGCGGCGGTTCCGATCTGATGTTCCCGCACCACGAGAACGAGATCGCACAGTCGAGCTGCGCCCACGACGGGCCGTACGTCAATTACTGGATGCACTCCGGCATGGTGATGATCGACAGAGAGAAGATGTCCAAATCGCTGGATAACTTCTTCACCATCCGCGACGTGCTCGGCCATTACGATGCGGAGACGGTGCGTTACTTCCTGATGTCCGGCCACTATCGCAGCCAGCTGAACTACAGCGAAGAGAACCTCAAACAGGCGCGCACCGCGCTGGAGCGCCTCTATACCGCGCTGCGCGGTACCGACGCCGATGCCGCACCGGCCGGCGGCGAAGCGTTCGAAGCCCGCTTCCGCGAAGCGATGGACGACGACTTCAACACCCCGGAAGCCTACTCGGCGCTGTTCGATCTGGCGCGCGAAGTTAACCGCCTGAAGGGTGAAGACATGGCGGCGGCCAACGGCATGGCGGCGGAACTGCGCAAGCTGGCGAACGTGCTCGGCCTGCTGCAGCAGGAGCCGGAGCAGTTCCTGCAAGGGGGCGCTCAGGTTGACGACGGCGAAGTGGCGGAGATTGAAGCGCTGATCAAACAGCGTAACGAAGCGCGCGCCGCGAAGGATTGGGCGCTGGCGGATGCCGCTCGCGATCGGTTGAACGAGATGAACATCGTGCTGGAAGACGGCCCGCAGGGCACCACCTGGCGCCGTAAGTAATCCGGCCGCAGGGAAAAACAAAAAAGGCGCTGAATTCAGCGCCTTTTTCTATGGCTGCGGGTTAGGGTTTAACCATGACCTTGCCGCCGTTGAACTCCACGACCTGATCGGCGACGATCTTGCAGCGTTTGCGGGTTTCGACCTTGCCGTCGACTTTCACCCGCCCTTCGGCGATGACTTCTTTGGCGCCGCCGCCGCTTTCACACCAGCCCTGGAACTTCAGCAGATCGCACAGTTCGACGTGGGGATGATTGTCCAGATTGAAAATTTCCATACTGCCTTACTTATTTAGGTTGAACGTCGTGATATTCCTCGCAGGCCTGCAAGGTATTTTGGATCAGTGTAGCAACGGTCATCGGGCCGACGCCACCCGGTACTGGGGTTATGTAGGCGGCGCGCTCGCTGGCGGCGTCGAAATCGACGTCGCCGACCACTTTACCGCTTTCCAGACGGTTGATGCCGACGTCCACCACGATGGCGCCCGGTTTGATCCAGTCGCCCGGAATGAAGCCCGGCTTACCGACCGCCACCACCAGCAGATCGGCGTTCTCGACGTGATGACGCAGATTTTTGGTGAAGCGGTGGGTGACGGTGGTGGTGCAGCCGGCCAGCAGCAGCTCCATGCTCATCGGGCGGCCGACGATGTTGGACGCGCCGACCACCACGGCGTTCAGGCCGTAGGTATCGATGTTATAACGCTCCAGCAGGGTGACGATGCCGCGCGGCGTGCACGGGCGCAGCTTAGGCGCGCGCTGGCACAGGCGGCCGACGTTGTACGGGTGGAAGCCGTCGACGTCTTTGTCCGGGTGGATGCGTTCCAGCACCTTGACGTTATCGATGCCGGCCGGCAGCGGCAGCTGCACCAGAATGCCGTCGATTTCTGCGTCGGCGTTCAGCTGGTCGATCAACGCCAGCAGCTCGGCTTCACTGGTGGCAGCGGGCAGGTCGTAGGAGCGGGAAAGGAAGCCGACTTCATCGCAGGCGCGGCGCTTGCTGGCGACGTAAATTTGCGAAGCCGGATTCTCGCCGACCAACACAACCGCCAGCCCTGGGGCGCGCTTGCCGGCCGCCAGACGTTGTTTCACTTGCTCAGCCACTTCGTTTCTAACCTGCTGCGCAATCGTTTTACCATCAATAATCTTTGCTGACATCAGTGTGGAAATCCATCAATTAAGAAAAGCGGGGATGCCGCTATTCTGGCAGAAGCTGAGCGCGCTGTCAGGCGCAGAATCACCCTCGCCGCCGTTGCCGACGGCGATTTACGCTTTTTTTATATCGGCCTCAGGATCCTCTACGCCATTTTTACCTGCATTTGCATACGCTGGGGCCATACACAGGGCGAAAGAGGGCAGGATCATGAGAGCGATAACCCGGCTTTATCCGTTGCATCATCAACCTGATCAGCAACCGGCGGAGCCTAAACACGTAGGGGAGACGGTGTTCGATTCTTCACGGCATCCGGCGGGCAGTGCGCAACTCACCGCGCTGCATCAGCTCGGCCAGCACCAGGCAGCGCCGTCGTGGCGGGCGCGCCTGAGCGCGCTGTGGCGGAAGCTGTGCGCATGAACGGCAGCGCATGGGGAGGTTGCGCGCTATTGCTGGCTTGGGCGCCGTGGAGCCAGGCATCCTTAAACAGCGCACGCCCTGACTCCGCATTGGGGGAAAGGGGGGAAGCGACCTGCAATATGCAGGTGGTTGAGCATGCCGATTGGGGGGATATTGCCGCAGTGGTACAGTCTACGCGCCTTTGTCTGCGGCGGGGCGGTGGGCGGCAAGAGGCTGAGCGCACACCAGGCGATACCGCGGTCGGCCTGGCGCACCGTAACATAGCGCGGGCGCTGGCGGAAAAAACGCCATAAAGCGCCGTCGCCGCCGTAACGTCATGAAAAGGCATTGACTCGCTAACCTCTGACCGTATAATCGCAACCCGCAACCACAGGTTGCCGCATCTCAATGCGCCCTTAGCTCAGTTGGATAGAGCAACGGCCTTCTAAGCCGTAGGTCATAGGTTCGAATCCTATAGGGCGTGCCATTAAGTATCAATGAGTTACGCTCATTCACCCACTGCAAGATTTTCCAAAAGTGCCAGATTAGTGACATTGCCCGCCAAGACTTCGTCAATTTTTCTCGCATGTTCGGTTAGATGGGTTGGGGATAGGTGGGCATAGCGCTGAACCATTTCTATGCTCTCCCAGCCGCCCATTTCTTGCAGTGCCGAAAGCGGCACACCTGCCTGAACCAACCAACTCGCCCACGTATGCCGCAGATCGTGAAAGCGGAAATCAGTTATTCCCGCTCTCCGTTTCCCAGTGTTCCAAGCTGAGTTATCATCAACCCGCATTTTCCTAACTGCTGGGGTCACTCCGCCGCCAGGTCGTTTCCGTGCTGTCGTATGCACAAAGACGTACCGTGAGTGTTTGCCGATCTGATCGCGTAATGTCCGGCATGCGGTATCGTTCAGTGCAACGCCAATAGCCTTGCCCGCTTTGGCGTTCTCTGGGTGAATCCATGCCACCTTTCTTTGCATATCAACCTGCGACCATTCGAGATCGATGATATTTGAACGGCGTAGGCCAGTTGCCAGAGCAAAAACGACAACGGGCCTAAACTGTTCAGGCATGCACTTGATCAATGTGGCCGCCTCTTCCTTTGTCAGCCACCTGACGCGCTTGCTTGCAGGCTTCCTTACCTTTATCACCGGAGCTTTGCGCAGCCATTTCCATTCATCGGCAGCAATTTTCATCAGCCCCCTCATGAAAGAGAGGTGCTGGCTTCGAGTTGCCGCTGATACTAGTTTAGGCTCGTATGCAGGCACCGGTTTACCTTTTCTCTCTGCCGCGGCCTTTTTCAGTTCCCATCTTTGACGATGTTTCCTGTTGGGCATTTTGGCGACAGCGGCCATAATCCTATCTTCCGTGATGGATGAGAGAGTTTTTCCGGCGAAGTACTGAAGGAAAAACTCTATCTTCGTTCGGTCGTCGTCCAATGACCTTTTCTCTTCTTTCTCAGTTAGCCAGCGAAGACACGCCTCTTCAAAAGTATGCTCCGCTATCTCCCCAAGCTTGTTTACCCGCCAAGCCTCAGCCCTTAGCTGATCGTAGAGCTCTTGCGCTTGGAGCTTGTCCGTCGTGTTAAGGCAACGTCTAATTCTTTTACCACTGCCCGGTTCGACAAAATCGCAGTACCAATTTCCGTAACGTTGTTTGAGGGCCATCTGTTGTTACCTTTCTGTTGATGGCCGTCTGCATTCACGGCCCGATTTTCTGTCTCTCTTGCGTAATATGCAAGGCACTCGGACTTTAAAATCTCCCATCTACCGCCGCCTTTCTTCCCGCTTTTGTTGGCATGAAGCAGCCCCTCTTTAATCAGTGCTCGAAGGGTTCTCGGCGACTTCTTCATGAATGCAGCCGCTTCAGGGAGCGTGAACGGCACATCGTTTATGTTGATTTCTGACATGGTCATCTCTCTGTAAAACGCCCATTCAGCATGCCGATCGTGTAGTTGAATCGCGGCAAAGAAATGCCGAGCAGTTCGACCTGAGCGAAATGCTTCATGATGATAGGGCGGGATAGGGTGTCGAAAGGGATTTTCGGGTGTTGCTTAATCGCGGCGTGGAGTTCGTCGTTACAGCGTTTTGCTACTGATCGGAGTGCGTTTTGCTGAATGCTGCCGGCAGCAATTGCAGGCTGTTTACTGGGCATTGATTCCCCCAATGATCCCAGCCAGGCGCATCGCCACGGCTGAATAGTTCGATTCGTGTCACGTCGCCGTATAGCAGCTCAAGGCGCCGGCGGACTTCCCAGGGTTTCGCGCTGTGCTCGCCGAGGCAACTGAACACAACCTGTTTTACTGAGGCACTTGCGCGCTCGATGCCTTGGCCGCGAACGGCGATCAACACGTCTTCGGAGTTGGCGCGAGTGTAGTTACCGCCATTCATTCGGGTTTCGGCGTTGAGCATGTCGAGTAGGTCGGTGAAGTCGAAGATGGTTTGCTGCAGCAGCGCCTTGTTGAAGCGCAGTTCGGCCTGCTGGTTCAGCTTCACCCAGGTGAACGCTTTCATCGTTCTGACGCTGAATCCCCAAGCCTCTGCCAGTTCGATCGCCTCTTGGCTGTGGTTGCCGGTATACCACATCGCGAGCACGCTATCAGGGGCAGCCATAGCCCATGCCGGCAGGCGCTTCAGGTCTGCCATGCTCATCGTGTTGTAGTGATTGCCGGCGGCGCCATTACTGATTGTGTTGCCGTAACTCCAGGGCGGATCTGCATAGATGAGCTGATAGGTCATTGAGCATTACCCCAGCAGCGAGCAGCCGCGTTGACGCAAAACTCTATGCGGACGTTAACCCAGACGACATCCACCGCCCGCGCCGCATCGATCGCTTGGCGCCATAGGTCTGCAGCATCTGCAAAATGCGCGCGACGTTCTGCCTCGGCCGCCTGATGGGCCAAAGATTTGTATTTGAATGACATGGTTATCTCCGGGTTCAGTAGGCGCGCTGGTGGGCAATAGGGTTGATCAGTTGGTTGAATTGCTGGACAAGAAGAATCATTCTCACCACTTCCGGCGGTTCACTGCGGATGTAGCTATCGGTGATTTTGCCTGGCGTGGTCGGTGGCCTTGCCCTGGCGTATGTGATGTAACTTGGGTCGATAGAGATAACCTTGAAGGCCTTTTTACCTTCAGTGAATTTGCTTTTGGCAACAACCAAGGGAGAGCGTTGGATAGCACTGCGCAGCGACTTTATGTGATTTTCGGTAATTTCGGGGAACTTGGATTTCAGTAAATCGAAATGGCCTACTGCGGTATACCAGCCCCCGTCATCGATGAGGAATTGCAGCATCTCATAATTGGTCATGTCAGATCCTTATCTGGTTGTTGTAGCGCTCATGGCTCATCACTTCCCATGAGCTGCCGTTGTCTTTCGAAAGCATTCGCCAGCAGCGGGCCACTGGCAGCGTCAAATACTTGTGCTGATAGGTTTGGTTGGGTTTCTTTTTGCCCTCCCTGTAGGCGCATAGAACCCCCTCAGCTTTGATGCTGATTCGTTGCGGAATTCGTGGTTTCATTTTTACCGGTGGGTTATTTGGTGATTGGCACCCAGCATGCGGAGCGAATGCCTGGGCGGCGGACTTTCTCAACGGCTTTTTCTTTTTCCAGCTTCATCAAGCGCTGGCGGATGGCTTTGCCTGTCATGCCGTTGTAGCCGGCACAGCGTAGGAGATTTGCGACAGAATCCGGCGTGGATCCGGCAATGCTGAGCCGCGAGATGATTTCGTTATCGTCGGGTATCGTGATCATTCTCACCCTCCGGCGCTGCTGCCAGCAATTCTCGAACTGCGTTGAATGCAGGAGTCACATACTCAACATCTTCAGTGCAAACCGCGTCGATGTTATTTAGTGTGTCGCCCATAAATTCCATAGCATGAAGCGCCAAAGTTAAGGCTTCTCGCACGTTGTCCGGCAACTTGTAACCGCTACTTACAGGTTGAGCCAGCATTGCGGTGCGGCAGGAGTTCCACCCTAGAACATAACTTGCAGCTGGGCCGCAGCGCATGGCTTCAATTGGTGCCGTGATAATGGCATCCGGCACTGCTGGCGCTGGCGGGGCGGTGTAGAGCGGCAATCTATCTTCTCCGCTAAGTTTGTCGCGAATACTCGGCCAAATGCGCCCGCAACTCCGTGTCCCATCAGTTAAATCTTCCAGCATTCTAGCCCCGATATACCCCACCGGCTGCGCCTCCCGGTTAGCCGCCAACTCATCAAAAGCGTCGGCGTTCTGCAGCATGTCCTGCGCGATGCTCACCGATTCCCATTTCGCTTCTACCGCTTTTTCGCGCCAGAACTTAGCGCGCGCTCTCAACTGCTCAGTCGTTAGTGTCATTTAGTTTTCCCCATAGCGAAGTGAGTTGCGAACAAGATAATGCCGATACCGGAGGCGGTGGCCAGACCCAAGCGGAACCACTCGCTGTTAACTATTCCCCAGCCTAGGCCGTAACCCAGCCCCCAGATTGCTACCGTGTAGATGCACGTCCGCAGATTAGGCGTTAGTGTCATGCACCCTCCTTGATCATTAGATATACAATCGCCACTGCCCGCAGTGGGTTTCGGTGCGTAGCGTTCGCTCCAGATTCATGGTTCGCTTGCCATACCGTTTTTCCTGACGGCGCCAGGCCAATTTTGTGTTTCTTCATGACATGGAATAGTTCTTCAGGGCGCCGAAGAGGGAAGAATCCAGTGGTATGCACTGTGTTAATCCAATTCCATGAAAGCTGCGCTCCAGTCTTGTCGATTGGGTTGATGATCGCGCTGTGTTTTGGCTTGAGGTAATAGGCCAGCCTTACGCTGATTTCACCGTCGCTCATCTTGCTGTAATCGACCATCTACTCATCCCCCACAAACTTGAATCCTGCCGCGCTGATGGCTCGCTCAACTGCACGGTCGAACTTCGCAACCTGGAACACGGCATCGAACCAGAACTCGTCATCGCCCTTGTTCGGCAACCGCACCGGCGTAGCCAGCCGCTTTTCTGCCGCTCCCAATGACCGCCCTAAATCTCCGTTTTTCTTCTCCAGAGAATCGATTCTGTCCTGCTGCTGATTGATGTGGTCGTCCTGCGATTGATTGGCGCGTTCCAGCTCGGCGATGCGCTTTTTCAGCTCCTGATTTTCAACGTTCAGCGATGCCGCAGCCTCCCAGTTAACAGCGGATTCGTGTTGTAGGGCGGAGACGTACTCTTGCGAGTAGAGGGCAGCAGGTGCCTCTGGCACAGAATCAACAAGCCAGTCGATCAGCATCGTCGATGAGTCATGCTCATCGTAATACGCCTGTGCCACCGGCTTGCTCAGTTCGCTCAGCTTCTCAGTGCTCATAATGCTTTCTCCCGGGCCTCGGCCTGCTGCACCTTGACGTGCTTTGTGATGTTCCGGCCACAGTCGCAGCAGTAGAACGCTTTACCGCTTCTGATGCCGCTGGTGTGTTGACCTTCCTGAAACTCGCCTGACCAGTCGTAGAACTGCTTGAAGTCCACGATCTCTTTCGTGTGGTAGCCGTTCTCGCCGCCGCAATGCGGGCAGGCGGTTAACCCTGCCGATTTACCCACGCTCCACCTCCCTAGCGCTGTCACCGGAGCGGTGATTCCATCGGTCTGCTGCATCGTCATGATCTCCATTCGGGCCTCTAGCGCCACACGACAAGCAGAGGACTTGCCACCCAGTTGGAAGACTGCAACGGTGCTGCATCTGTACGTTTCGATGCCCGCTCACACCGCAGAACGGGCACGGCTTCAGTTCATATGCTGGCATCACTGGGCGCTCTTTCATTTGGCCTCCCGCAGCTTCTTAGCGAACGAGCGAGCCATTCCCGCGTAAGCGCCTGGGGTGGTGTTGTCCGGCTTGACTGAGCACATAGCCATAGCGGTTTTGTGAAGGTCATCAGCAAACTTCTCCACTCCCTGCGCTTCGAAAGCTGCAATGGCGGAGTCAGTGTCTGGTATGCCTCGCAGAACGCTGCACACGTCGTCAGTGGCGCACGGGTCATCTTCACCACACCTTTCACAGAAGTGCGTAGAGTTTTTGTGGTCGGTAATCGCTCTAACGAGGCAGGCATTCTCCACAGCCAGCGCATTAACTCGAGCAGTCAGCTCTTTGATGGTTTCAGCCATTGTCAGCTTTACCTGCAGCGTTTGGGCGTTGATCTGCCGGCTGCTGGCGAGTTCTGACACCAAGGATTCATAATCGGAGAATTTAACGAACTCACCATGCTCAGCTTCACGGGCGAAAGCCTCAAAGCGAACTGCGTGCATTTTGTAGTCAGGGGTAAAGCGCTTGATGGTAGTCATTCGTCGTCTCCCAACACCCAACGCAGTGCCTGAGCGTAATCACCGCTCGCACCTTCCAGGGCTTTCGTTATTTCTTTTCGGGACTTCATGCGAGGTTTTGCATTGCCGATCACCTGGCGCTGCCGGCGCGCTTTTTCGTGGCCTTTGGTGCCAGCAGTTGCCGCTTCAACCTCTTTCACTTTTTCGCGCTGTTCGTCGGGCGTGAGGTTCGCCAGCTGCCGCGCCTGGGTGACAGTGACGGTGCCAGATTCAACCGCATCTTTAACGGCCTGAGTGGCATCAAGTAGTGCCAGTGTGGCGCGGATCGTCTGCACGCCGACGCCAAACATCAGTGACAAATCGTCTTCATCGTGGCCCCGCGTAAGCGCATCAGCCATTTTTTTAGCGCGTCCCAGCGGCGTATCTGCCTGAAAGATTTCATTAGCACTGATCATTACCTCTGCGACGCTAAACGGCGATCCGCGTCTGACAACTGCCGGCACCAGAAGAGGTTTTTTGCCTTCTTCTCGCAGACGTTTATTTGCTTCAAGAGTGTTTTTAACCCGCTGACGACCTTCAACTACGCATGAGCGGCCTGTTTCTGGGTCTTTCCAGATAACGATCGGCTCAATCACCCCCAACTTCATGATGCTAAGCACCGTTGGTTCATGGAGAGGCAGATGGATGCGTTCGTCGTAAAGCGGGTGCGTTTTATCGGATACCAGATGCAGATTTTCAGGCTCGAACATCAACACGTTGGTTTTACCGCTGGCGCCGTAGGCTTCCGTTGAGTTTTTGGCCATGCATCAACTCCAGACCGCGCCGGCGGTGAGCAGGCACAGGGTAAAAATGAGAAGGTAGAAGAGGTGTTTGCCGTGATGGCGCTTAGGGGCGAAATCGCCCCCGGTCAGGTCGTACTTGTGCTGAATACGAGCGTTGAGGCTTACCATGTTGGCCTCCGCTGCTGAGTGTGCAGGCGGCGCTGCAGTGTTCGGATGTTCTGGCGGACGACGTACACCGGCGCGCAGGTGTCGGCGCAGACGAGGATTCTCACGGCCTTATATCTGCCGTCTTCGTAGCGCTGAATGCTCACTGCTTTTTTCTCTACGTCGCGCGTCTGGCCGCAGTGCTCACAGCGTTGGGTAGTGGTTTGCATAACATGTCCTCTCAATGAAATTCACATGGGCAAAGGCGCTGCCTGAGTTGATGCACGCGCTCGGTTTCCCTACGGTTCCAGCACACTGGAGCAGGGCAGCACCTTTGCTGATGTGAAAAAAAGAGCCCCGGCGAGCGGGGCAAAGGATGTGACAAGGGAAGTGGTACTGAGCAGGCTTGTGATTTCTCACGCACCTGGTGGCGCATCGAACCGGGGCTTTATACTGTGTAGGTTAAAAGAGGAACCGGAACGATACGCCACCAGATAATTGAGATGCCGGCGTTAACCGGCGATCAGAAAACCAACTGCTGACCAGAACGCGACGCAAAGGACAACCACGCCCAGCCAGACTTTTTCGTTGAATGTCATGATTGCCTCAGTGCGCCCCGTAGGGCGCGGTGGGTGTTAATAGCCGCGTTTTGCTTTGCGCGCGTAGAACAGCGCTGCTATGGCTGCAAATCCATCTGCACGAAGTTCACGGTAGAGAACCAGGTCGTAACTTTTCATCGTGTAACCCTCTGCTGTTAGTCGGCCATCTGACGAGCAAACCAGCGTTGCGCGCCTGCTTCGGTTTTGAAACCATCCCAGCTCTTGCTGAACGTCATCGCGGTAAACGTGCCGTCGCCGTTTGGAAAAACGCCGGTCTTTACTGTTTCGTTGTTGCCCGTATCGTGAGTCGTGTTCATCGCTAATCCTCGGATTTACCCCGGCGAACCGGGGTAGCTGTTAGATACTGATCACGCCGGCATCAAATAGGCGCTTTAGCGAGTTACTGATATCAGCTTTAAAACATTCAATTGCTTTCCGGCGCTCTTCGTTTTTGGAAGGACGAGAACGAGGGTTTGCTATTTGCTTCTCAAGCTGAGCGATTTCAGTTTTACGGTGAGCAATGACGTTTTTTGCGAACAAAATCTGCTGCTGGTTCATCGATTCAATCCTCAGTGGTTTTATGCCTGCCGCCCCACACTGGCAGCGGCAGGGTAAAAGCACTCCGTAACCGTTACATTTTCCAGCCCTCCAGTTGCTCGCCTGTTGAATGAGTCAGGCTCTCGGAGTTTGTTTGCATGACTTATCAGCCTCTCGCTGCGTAATCCTCTGCGTAAGCTATCGCCCGCGGGCGACTCACCTACCTGCCTGGTATCCGTACCGGCGCCATTTCAATTTGCCAGGGCGCTGCGGTCAGCCTGTCATGCGGTTCTGATTGTTAAAGAGCGTCCCGGTGGTTTGGGATGACGTTGTTGCTGTTGATGGGTTGAGTTTAATAAACAATAAACTTTATCGTCAAGTAAATGCTAAACATAAAAATGCAGTCAAGCGTTAACTAATTGAGTGTTTAGAGAATTTATTTTTTTGACTTTACTTAAAGGGAAAGACCTAGCGGGAGTGTTGGGTTATTTTGAGTGAAATTTGTACGGAGGTGTGTGGTGGAACCAGATTCATATCCGGCATATGAGAGGCGTGTAAGATAGTGGATGATGTTGGTGTAGAGCGGCAGATAAATGGGAAGGGTGCAGAGTTGTAGGCACAAAAAACCCGGCGCGGTGGCCGGGTTGCTCAGGATTGGGCAAACTTAATTATTATCCCTGACGCTATGCTAATAATGGCGATCATTGATCCAATTATGGTAAGGGCTTGTAATCTAAGGGCGCTGTGTAAATCAGCTTTTGTATTAGCCACCTCAGTTTTTACTGCCGCAACGTCACTTCCTGTCGCATAATTTGATTTGATGACTGCAATATCAATAGCTAGCGTAGATAGCTTGTCTTCAAGTTTTTTTACTCGTTCGAGCATGTCATCGCCTCCACCGTTGCCATCACCATGCTTTGTAGTATGGGGCTGTTCTGGCTCTTTTTCAATCGGAGTCGATTTGTTTGGGAACTGGTACATTTGAGCCACAAATCACCCCTTAACCGGTGGTACGATGAAAAAACATTCTTTTTTATCTACTTGTCTAATCAACGACCTAACGTCATTACCTTCATGAAGCTCTAGCACAACATTATAAACACCAGATTTATCCAGTCGAACCCCACCTAGAAACATTGATGACATAACAATAGTTTGCCCAGGCACAGCTTTACTAAACATCAAAGTATCCATTTGGTTGTCATCCTGATGCTCTTTGTCAAGAACTGACACCCCGTCATAGAAGATATCTAAAGACGTTACATATTCTTTCGAGTCGTCAAAGACGAAACCAGCGGTAACTATAAACGGATAGGATTTTCCAAGTTCGACTCCATCGACAACCAGGTCAGGAGATGGCACGACATTAGCCTTATCTCCTTCTCCAATTAGCGATGGGTACAAAAAAGAAATCATCTCGTTAGCATTTGACATATCAAGCCTGTTTTGATTGTTCGTTACAATTCCAGTTGCAGTTACCCATGACGTGACAAGGCTGGCACTTTCGTGATTCTAGGGCATCGCATACCCACCGATGATGAACCAAGCCAGGAGCACTACAGCCGCCACGATGATGGCGACGGGGAACAGGTATCCGATCTTCATGTTGTTCTCATTCTTGTGATTTTGCATGTCAGCCATGCCGCTTAAAAGCCTGAGATTGGCTAAGCAACACTTTTCCTATGACCTTCAATTTGTTCTCATTTTCTTCAGTGATCACCCAGTCGACATACTCTGGATTATCCGAGTGAACAAGAAGATGATCTGGTAGCATCTGAAGTCTTTTTACATGGAGGTGGTTCTTGTAAAGAAACACATAGATGCCATCCCCACTAAAGTAGTCCTTGCTCACATCTACAAAAATCGCATCACCTAACTCGATCGTGCCGGCCATGCTGTCGCCATCAACGGTGATCATTTTTATCTGTGATGCTTGCTTTCCTCCGAACATCTGTACTGCGTGATCATCGGTATACTCAATGGAACGTATTGTCTGAACCACTTCGCTATTGATCACTCCTGGCCCGGCGCTTGCCTGAACATCAAGAACCTCAATTTTAAAATTTTGGCTTTCCTGTTCGGCAATTCGTTCATCATCGGTGCCGTCTAGAAATCCTGATGGCATTCCATAACTTTGCTCAAGGCGCCTGGCCGCCTTTTCACCAAATGAAGCTTTACCCGTCATAAGTTGTGACAGGTAGCTTTTTTCTTTGGCTGGGATCGTTTTCTCTGAAAACCAAGCCTTCAGGCGCTCACGCCGATTTTCTTTCATGTCCATGCGTCCATTTTGCGTAGCAATCACTAAACAAGCAAATGCTTGACGATTGGTTTAGTGTTTAATAAACTTCATTTAACTTATGAGGTGACCTATGCAACTAAAGCAATACATCGATGAATTAGAGCGTGGAGAAGCCAAGAAACTTGCAGAACGTCTTTTAGTTTCAAGCTCTTACTTGTCTCAAATGGCCTCTGGTCGTTGTTCAATCTCTCCAGCTCGCTGCGTAGAAATTGAAGCCGCTACGGATGGCAAGGTTAGTCGGCGTGATCTTCGACCTGACGATTGGCAGAAGATTTGGCCTGAACTAACCGCCGCATAACTTAGGAAAATTGTAAATGGAATCAGTCGCAACAAGTCGCAATTCAGTGCGCGTCAACTGCAAGCCTGAAGTGCTGGAGAGCTTCTTTCACAAGGAGGCCATTTTACGCGGCAACAAGCCGCTGGCGATGGGGATGGGGATCCACCCTTCGGGGTTGAGCCGTGACAAGGTTCGCATCGTGAAGATGGCGGCGCGGATGGTGTTGGAGCTTGGATTGCCTGAAGGGTGCGTTGCAGCTCCAGGATGCGAGCAAAACGTAGTGCTGACGGGTGATGAGGCAAAAAAGTTGCTTTCGATGCTGGAGCACATCCGGGAACCAAAGACGGAATAGGGGGCTTTATGGCCTGGGACACGTTTGTTTACGACAACATCAAGAAGCAGCTGGTGAAAGAGGGATTCAGCGAAGCGCTGGCTCAGGGGGGGGCATCACACGGGGCAGACCTTTACCGGCGGAAGTCGCAGGCGAGCAGGAAGGGGATGATTTATGACGACTGTCTCACGCTTGCGCGCCAGTACGTACTTGCGAGCTGCACCAAGGAAGAGAAGCCGGAATCAGGGAAGAAGAAAAGCCGAACAGCTGAAACTGCTCGGCCATCACTTTTCTAGAACCTAACCTGAGAGGTCGATTCATTATGGCAAACGTAGCGATCAGTGGCAACAGCCCGAAAATGACGAGTCGTGAAATTGCCGAGCTGACTGGCAAGCAACACGGGCACGTCATGCGCGACATCGAAATCATGCTGGAACAGCTTGGCGAAGGCCTGGATGGGTATATCCAGATTTGGAGACACCCCCAGAACGGCCAGCAATACCGGGAATACGCGCTCGACAGAGAGCATACCGAATGTTTGGTGACCGGATACAGCGCCAGCCTGCGCATGAGGGTGATCAAGCGCCTGCACGAACTGGAAGAGCAAAACTCTCTAGTACCGCAGACGCTGCCTGAAGCGCTGCGTCTGGCTGCTGATATGGCGGAACAGAAGGCAATGCTGGAGCAAAAGGTTCAAGCCGACGCACCGAAGGTGGCATTTGTCGATCACTACGTAGATGCATCGGGTTCAAAAAGCCTGCGCGCCACGGCCAAGGTTTTGAACATGCCGGAGAAAGCGATGATTGACGCGCTGATCCGCGACAAGGTTCTATTCCGCCAGTCCGGGAATCTGCTTCCCCACGCTCTACGCCAGCGCGACGGGCTATTCACCGTCAAAACTGGCACGTCTGATTTTGGTCACGCCTTCACGCAAACCAGGGTAACGCCGCGTGGCATCCATTGGATTGCTGAACGTTACGCCTCAGAGCTGATGGCGAGCTAACTATGAGCCAATCAACCCCACTGGATAGGAAATATGTCGATGACCACGGTAATCCCGTGAAGGTCATCCGGTGGGAGCGTGTAGAGCGTCAGGTGATTTTTATGAGAGAGGGCTACCCGCATGAATGCATGCAACCTCTTGAAAGATTTAAAGAGAAATTTAAGCGAGTAGACATATGAGCGCCTTAATGCAGCTTCTTGATCGGCCCATAGCTTACCAGCCGTCTTTCGTCGGCCTGGGGGTTGGGGTGACCGGCGCCGTTCTGCTGTCGCAGTTGGTTTACTGGCATAACCGAATGGATGCCGGCTGGTTCTACAAAACCCAGAAAGAGATCCGCGATGAAACAGGCCTTACGCGTGAGGAGCAGGAAACGGCACGCCGTCGCCTTATCTCCGCTGGGGTGCTTGAAGAGGATCGCCGTGGTGTACCAGCAAAGCTCTATTTTCGGGTTAAAGCCGATGCTCTTGAGTTGCTTCTTCTGAAGAAAATCAAAGAGAAAACCCAGAATGCGGGAAACCCTCATTCCAGTATGCGGGAATCCCGCATTCAAGAGTGCGGTAATGCCGCAGACAAGAATGCGGAAAACCCTCAGACAAGTTTGCGGGAAAGCAGCGCGCCAGATTGCGGGATTCCCGCAGACATTCATACAGGAGATTACACAGAGATTACTTCAGAGACTACAGCAGAGAAAAAACCTGTACGTCCGCCGGCTGCGCCGACAGACCAACCGCAAGAAGAATCTTTGAAAATCGATTACGACGAAGTGCTACGGATATTCCGCACCACGCTGCCAGAACTGCCAGACGTCCTGAAGATGACCGACGGGCGCCGCAAGGCACTGCGCAAACTCTGGAAGGACTACGAGATGGACATGGAGCGCTGGGGCGCTTACCTGCGGTACATCTCGAAGAAATGCCGCTGGATGCTTGAAGACCGCCCAGACACGAACAGCGGCAAGACCTGGCGCAAAAAGGACTTCGACTACCTGATCACTGAGAAATGCTACCTGAAGGTCAAGGAAGAGCGGGCTGATGATCTCCCGAAAGTACAGCGCCAGGACAGCGCCGCCCGCGAAGAGGCTTATGTCCGCCTGGTATCCCAGCGCCAGCAGCCACGGAACGAGGTTGAGAAGCTTGCGAAGGAGATGGCCGGATCCCTTGGTCGCATGACCGATTACGACGCCCGCCGAGCATGGACGGGGATTTGGGCTCAGGCAGTAGCCAAGGCCAGCGAGAACGATTTAGCGAGGATTGCCTGATGAGAGCGATAGTCAAAGCAGCGGTACAGCGTGATCTGGGTATTGCCCTGATCCCGGTTGACGAAAAGCTGGCATTTCACATGACAGGCCGCGTGATGGTTTCCACGCTGCCGAAAGAGTTCAAAGACGCACCTGAAGGCATCCTGCCGGCGGTGGAGCATGAGATCGCCAACGACCCACGGCTACAGGGTTTTTTCACAGATGAACGCGTCATCAACGCTTGCGGCGGGGTTAATGCGATTGAAGCCTGGGCGACGCAGTTCACGAAATGCCAGTACAGCAAGCACGACCTGCCGGAGACAATTCTGGACACAGAGCGCGTAGGTAATTCGGCCGTTCGCATTTGTCCTGGGTGCTACAAAAAAAGCCTGGGTGTATCGCCGAAACTGGAAAAAATCGCAGACCGCAATACAGCGCGCTGGGTGGTGGCAACGGCAAAACACCGCCTGAAGTCTGAGGGACAGCTGACAATCCCTGAGCTGATGCTGTGGGCCATGCTGTCCGGCGTATTCGACCTGATCCCCGATGACGTTGCGCGCACCGTTACCGACTTACCGGAACCAAAGGTAATCACAGGCACACGCAAGGAGTCCGAAATGGACTGCACGCCAGCGGCCACTGCGATTATTTCCAAGCAGGCGGCTAAGTGTTTCACCGTAGACCCAGCACCACAAAAGGCTTTCATGCTGCGGCCGAAGCTCACCCGCGTAGAGGACAGCAAATATACCCGATGGGTTAAGACTCGCCCCTGCTGCGGTTGCGGCGCCCGAGCTGATGACCCTCATCACATTATCGGCCACGGCCTGGGAGGGATGGGAACCAAGCCCAGCGACTACCTGACAATCCCGCTGTGTCGTACCTGTCACCGCAAACTGCATGACGATCCAGCGGCGTGGGAAGCGGAACATGGTAGCCAAACAGATTTGCTGGCGCAGTTCCTGGATTACTCCATTGGCATCGGGGCGATCGCATGAAAACGTACCCGATCACGCCAATCCCTAAACCACGCATGACACAAAAAGACCGGTGGGCGAAGCGCCCGCCAGTTCTCCGCTACCGGGCATTCTGCGACGAGGTGAAATTGAATCGAATCTCGCTGCCTGAGAGCGGCTATCACGTGACGTTTGTTTTACCCATGCCAGATAGCTGGAGCAAGAAGAGACGCGCTGAGATGGCCGGTAAACCGCATCAGCAGAAGCCAGACAAGGACAATCTGGAGAAGGCATTGCTGGATGCCATTTTTGAGGACGACTGCCGCATCTGGGACGGTCGAGTAACAAAGATTTGGGGCGAAGTAGGCCAAATAATTATAGGGGAAATAGTATGAGATTAGAGTCGATTCCAAAATACTTTGCACCGAAATCACCGACCTTTAGCGACTCACCACGTGCGACGGCTTCTGACTCCTTGACCGGTACTGACGTGATGGCGGCATTCGGGATGTGTCAGGCTCAGGCAGAATTCGGTCTGGATTTGTTCTTGGCAAAACAGGGCATCAGCTCACCTGAGCGCGCGCTGGAACGGTTGAAGGAATACGCGATAAAAGCTGCCGGCGCACACAAGGCCATCCGCAAACACAGTGAAGAGATTCAGCACAGAGCGATCGGCGTCATGGTGGCGTTTGCATTCCAGGATTACTCCCGCAGCGCGGCCAGCGTCAGGACGTGCGAATGCTGCAAGGGAGAGGGCTTTATTGATGCTGAGGTCTTCACCAACAAAGTCCAGTACCCAGACGGTAAGCCACCGAAGTGGGCGAAAATCACAAAAGGCGTGTTCCCGTCGTACTGGGAGGAAGTGAAATCAGTGAGGGAGGTTGTGAAGGTGCTTTGCCCGACCTGCAAGGGAAAGAAGGTGATCAGCAATGCCTGCAGATGTAACGGACGCGGCAAGGTGCTGGACAAGAAGCTGAGCGATAAGACAGGGATCCCGGTGACGAAGGACTGCGACAAGTGCAGTGGTAGAGGGTATGCGCGCCTGCCGGCTGAGCAGGTTAGAAAGGCGCTGGCGCTGGAAGGTTTAGAGATAGCGGAAACCACCTGGCGCCGGGACTACAAGCCCTTCTATGAGCAGCTCGTCACGCAGTGTCACAAAGAGGAAAGCATTGCGGATTCTATGCTGGCGGCGGTCACGGTTTAACAGAATTAAGAAAAATAGCGTCACGTTAAAAGCAAGGTATTGACATTTTGGCGAAAATGGACTAGCTTTATCTCCATGATGTGATATTTCCGCTTGTCACATGCCCAATCAATTAAGGCCCGCCTCTGTGCGGGCTTTTTGCATTTCAGCCCCAGCCAACGGACGACACACACGGCACCCTCTTACCGGCAGCGTTTACGGCTGGTGGCTGATCCCTGTCCATAACCCGAAGCCGGGAAAGAGCCCCGGAAGGGGGAGGTTATGAAAATGCCCTGGAAGAACGAACCCAACATTCTCTCGATGCTGATTGCATTCGGCATGACCCTGCTGGGAGCCATTGCCAGTTACTCATTCAAGGTGCTAAACGGCGAGGCCTTCAGTTGGCGCACGCTGTTTCTACAGCTCTTCGTTTCTATCTTCGCCGGGTTAACCATGGTGATGATCGCCCTGCATTACGACTGGCCGTCAGAAGTGATGGGTGGTGTGTGTGGTATGGCTGGCTGGTCTGGCGCATCACTGATTAAGGCGCTGGAACGTCGATTCTTGAACAAAGCAGGTGATGGCTATGAAAACCAGTAACAACGGACGCAATTTCATCAAGGGTTTTGAGCAGCTTCGCCTGAAGGCATACCCAGACCCCGGCACCGGCGGCAAGCCCTGGACGATTGGTTGGGGCCACACCAAGGGCGTTATACAGGGCGACCGAATTACCCAGGAGCAGGCAGAATCGTTCTTCTCCGAGGATTTGGCTGTGTTTGAGCTGACGGTCAACGGCGCGATTAAACGCCCGATGACGCAGAAACAGTTTGACGCGATGGTCTCGCTGGCGTTCAACATCGGCGGCCCGAACTTCGCGCAATCCACGCTGGTGAAGAAATTCAACATCGGCGACGTGCAAGGCGCAGCGGATGAGTTCCCAAAATGGCGTAAGGCGGCAGGTGAGGTTATGCCGGGCCTAGTGAAGCGTCGTGCGGCAGAACGCGAGATGTTTCTGTCATGAACACCTCATTCAGCTTCCGCGCGATGGCGATCGGCCTGTTGCTGGTGGCGCTGATTGTTGCTGGCCGGCTGGCGTTTTACTTCCACAGCAACGCAGTAAAGGCCGGTGAGCAGGTTAAGCTGCAGGAAAAGACGCTGGCGCAGCAGTCAGGACTGATCTCAACCCTGCAAGCACAAGACCGGAAGAACAGAGCCTTGGCAGCGGAGCAACAACAAAGAGAGCAGCTACTACGCCAGCGCGAGGAAACCTACCAGAGGAAATTGCGTGATGCACTTAAAGGCAGTAAATGTGGGAATAGTCCTATGCCTGCCGCTGTTGTTGAGCTCCTGCAGCAGAACGTCGCCGGCGCTGCAGCAAATCGTCCTGCTGCCCCCTGAGTCTGTGTTTAACCCCTGCGAGCAGCCAGAGCTGCAAGGCAATACCTGGGGCGACGCGGTGAGCTACACGCTGGCGCTGCAAACAGCCCTATCAATCTGCGCCGGCCAGGTGGCCACGCTGAACCAATGGCGTGAAAGTATTGGGAGAGAAAAATGACATGCAATTTGGTCTGTAAAATCAAAATTCGTCGTTGGATCACCCCGGTGCTGGTCATCGCGTGTCTAACAAAATGGGATTGGTTGCTGATGAAATGCATCAGCATGAAGATTAAAACTGTCCCGACTGAGGCATAGCATTACAGGTGGCATTCACTGAGTGCCATGGATAATACACTTGTGATTTTCGGAACTGACCCCATTTACATATTGTTACTCGCAAATGTAGCGGGTTATCTGAATGGAGATCTCTATGTTAGAAAGCTACGTAATTAAGACAACGGAAGAACGCAATCGCCTCCAAGCAGTACAAGCAGCCTTGGAGATTGCTAAAGCGTCTGTTGGGGTTGCGAATGCCGGAACGTCATCTAAAGTTTCCGTGGATTTGAAGGCGGTTGCCGCTGAAATTAGCGGTCTGGCTGATGCAATCCAAGAGGCCGTTGCAAAAAAATAAACTGACCGCCTACGGGCGGTTTTTTATTGTCCATCACAGAGCGCCCTAAAGGACGCTGTGTAATGCGCAAAGCAAAGTCACCGAATCTATCCGGCTCGCTGTGGGGTAGAGGCTGGTGACTTTTTTATTTTGGAGGAATCATGGCAAAACCGGATTGGGGGGCATTGCAGAATCAGTTCCTCACCGAGCACGCCAAGACGAAGATATCCCCCAAGGCATGGTGCGAGGCGAAGGGACTTAACTACACCAGCGCGCGACGCTATATCAAACTGCCTGCGCAGAATGATGCGCAAAGTGCGCAGGAAAAAGTGCGCAGTGCGCAGAGTGCGCAAAACGGCCAAAGCCCTACCGCGCCTAAGCAGGCACCGCAGGAATTCGGTGGCGAAGAGGAAGGCAGCGCCAAAGAAAGCCAAAGCCTTTTAAAACCGCAGCATGAACAATTTGCGCAGAACATTGCGCAGGGCATGCCGCAGAAAGAGGCGGCGATCTGCGCAGGCTATGCGCCCACGAATGCCGAATCGCAAGCGTCCGTGCTCTTACGCCGTCCTGACATCAAGGCCAGGGTAAAGGAGCTGCGCAATGAGGCTGCGCTGCTGGTTTCGTTCAACGCCGGCCACCTGGCGGAGCTGTCATATAAATCTGCGCAGCTGGCGCTAAAAAATCAGAAGTTCGGCCAGGTGGCGCCCAACGTCAAGAACGCTGCGCAGCTTACCGGTATCGACATGAGCTCGAACAAGACCGAGGTTAATGTCGATCTGGCTGGCCTGAGTTACGGCAAGGTCTGCATCGTCACCCCGGCGAACTGCCCGGAGGATGTGTGGGCCTCTCACATGGAAAAGTTGCGTGAGGGAAAGCCGATAGCCCAGTCATAATCGACGGCGTTCTGTATGCCTTTAGTAGTGACTGGGCGACAGATGTCCTTTACGACGCCCCGATCGGCTCCGTGCGCTGGCGTTGGACATTCGGCGGACGTGGTGGCGGTAAATCGGTAGAGATTGCCCGCGCGCTGGTTATCCTTGGCGCCATTGACCCAATGATCATCCTCTGCGCGCGTGAGTTCCAAAACTCTATAGGTGATTCCGTCCTGGCGCTGCTGGAGGCGGAGATTTACGCGCTCGGGCTCAATCATTTCTACTCGGTAAAGAACAACGAGATCACCGGTCGCAACGGCACACGGTTTACGTTCAAAGGCCTGCGCAACAATATCCAGTCCATCAAGTCGATGCACGGCATCAAGATTTGCTGGGTGGAAGAGGCGCAGACGGTATCGCAGGATAGCTGGGACATCCTCAGCCCTACAGTTCGCGCCAACAAGTCCGAAGTGTGGGTGTCATTCAACCCGCGAGAAGAAACCGACCCAACCTACGCAATGATGATCCGGCACCAGGATGATCCGCCTGATGGTGGAGCGATTATCCGCAAGGTCAATTACTGCGATAACGCCTTCTTCCCCGAGGTTCTTCGGCAGGAGATGGAGTATTGCAAACGCATTGACTTTGAAGCCTATGAGCACATTTGGTTGGGGCTGCCAAAGGCTATCAGTGAGGCCGTTATCTTCTCGGGTAAATATCGGGTTGAGGCATTCTCTGATGACCTATGGCTTGAGGCTGATCGCCTGTTCTTCGGCGCTGACTTCGGCTTTGCCAATGACCCGTCAACGCTGGTGCGATGCTTCATTCTTGGCAGGCGCCTCTATATCGAGTATGAGGCCTACGGCGTAGGTGTTGAGCTTGATGACCTGTGGAAGTTCTACGCAGGGAAAGATGGCGCTCCCGCTGACCAATTGAGTCAGTGGAAGGTCGGGGACGATAAAAAGTATCCGGGCATACCTGGCGCCAGAAAGTGGCCTATCCACGGCGACAGCAGCCGACCGGAAACGATCAGCTATTTGTCGCGACAAGGTTTCGTCATCGATGCTGCCGCTAAATGGCCCGGAAGCGTGGAGGACGGGATCGCTTACCTGAAGGGCTTCGAGGAAATCATCATTCATGAGCGATGCAAGCACATGGTGGATGAGGCGAGGCTCTACTCGTACAAGACCGACCGCTTAACCGGGGAAGTGTTGCCTGTCGTTGTGGACAAGCACAACCACCTGTGGGATGCGGTGCGCTACTCGCTGGATGGCTATATCACCAGTGAGGGCGATCTGGGTGTATGGGCCGCGCTAGGCAAGCAGCAGTAACGACAAAATAGCCGTTTGGACTTAAAAAACGGCTATGCAAAATCACCCCTGTTTTATGCACTGTTTATGCAGTCCGTTTTCGGCTATTCCGACGATAAAACCCAGACAAATCATCCACTGAGCACAATCAGCGGGTGAGTGCTGTTTCGTCGGTGCGGTTAACGACCATTATGTTAAATAGTGCCGAAAAACGACAATTTTCAGTGAGGGAAAGATGGCCCGCAAAAACCGCCGAAACGGCGCTAAAAAGCCCGTTGCGACAGCTGACGGGTACAACAACTTTCCCGCCAAGTTAGGCGCACAGACGCAGAATATCCAATCTGCCGGCACCTACACGCCAGGCTACATCACCCGCAACCGCGTGATGCTGGAATTTGCCTATCGGTCATCGTTTCTGGTCGGCGCTGCGGTAGATGCCGTTGCCGATGATATGACCCGTAAAGGCGTCAGCATCACGTCGAAGCTGAAGCCGGGGCAGAAGGGCCAGGTGGAAACCTTCTGGGATTCTGCGGCCATCTGGGACGGACTGAACGACACGCTCAAGTGGTCACGTCTCTACGGCGGCGCGGTGCTGGTGGTGCTGATTGAAGGTCAGGACATGAGCTCACCGCTCATTACCGACCGCATCAAGAAGGGGCAGTTTAAAGGCGTGATGTGCTTTGACCGCTGGCAACTCGACCCATCCTATAACGATCCGGTCACCGAATACGGCCCGGATTTCGGCAAGCCGAAGTTTTACAAGGTGGTGACGAACCAGAAAGGCATTCCGCCCTGGAAGATTCACCACAGCCGACTAATCCGCATGGAAGGTGATTCGCTGCCCTATCAGCAGTCGATTACAGAAAACGGCTGGGGCATGTCGGTGATTGAGCGCATCTTCGAGCGCATTCAGGGGTTCGATACAGCTACCGCCGGCACCACTCAGCTGATCCACAAAGCGCACCTTCGCACCTACAGCATCGAAGGTTTACGAAAAATCCTCGCGACGGGCGGCACGCTGGAAGAAGGCCTGATGAAGCACATGGACATGATCCGTGAGTTCCAGACCATCGAAGGCATGACCATCATGGACAAGAGCGATGAGTTTGCCACGCACAGCTATTCGTTCTCGGGTATTGCTGACGTTATCTTGCGCTTTGCTGAGCAGGTTTCTGGCGCAACGGGCATTCCTCTGGTTCGGTTGTTTGGTCAATCGCCATCAGGATTCAGTACCGGCGACGGTGACCTGGAGAACTACTACAGCCGCATCAACTCGCAGCAGGAACGGCGTCTGCGTCGTCATATTCGCTGGCTGATGGATATTACCTGGCGTTCGCTGTTTGGTTCTGAGTTGCCTGATGACTTCTCCTTCGAGTTCAACAAGCTATGGGAGATGTCCGACATTGACCGCGCCACAATGGCGAACAACGTCGCCAGCGCGCTTGCAACAGCCGTGCGTGACATCGGTATGTCGCCGGCGGCCGCACTCAACGATCTGCGCAACATATCAGACGTGATCGGCATCGGTGGTTCAATCACCGACAAGGATATCGAAGATGCGAAGTCGCAGTATGAGGAGTCTGAATCTGAAACCGGCGCTCCGCCGTCGTTCAGAGATCCAGTATCAGAAAAGCCTACTGGGGATAGTCAGCGAGATAAACAAAATCGTCACTGGATCATACGATGGTTCCCAGGCAAGCGCTAACACGGTAGCCGATCACCTCATCGACTACTCGCAGGTACTGGACGACTGGGCGGCAATGGTCGGTCAGAAAATGTTCCTGCAGGTGGAGCGCGAGGAGTGGACGCAGTGGAAATCGGTATCACAGCAGATTTCCGAAGGGCTTCGGGATGTAGTGGGCAATACGCCGATCGGACAGGTGACACAGGATATTGTCTACCGGCAAATCCAGTTGATGAAGTCCCTGCCGCTGGAAGCCGCCGATCGTGTCCGAGAAATCCAGCAGCGCGCTATACAGGCCACAATTCATGGAGAACGCCCCGACGCGCTGTACGAGATGATCATGCAGTCCGGTGATGTGGCGGCCAGTAGGGCGAAGATGATTGCCCGCACAGAGATAGGCCGCGCCACGGGCGCACTGACGCAGGCCCGCGCGCTGGCCGTTGGCTCTGAAGGATATTGGTGGCGCATTGAGGGCGCCGGTACGCGACCATCGCATAAAAAAATGCGGGATAAGTTCGTGTACTGGCACAACCCGCCGACGCTGGACGGCATGACCGGCCACGCCGGATGCCTGCCGAATTGCAAATGCTGGTCTGAGGTTCACATACCTGGGCCAAGAAAATAACTGGCCGCCGCTGGCGGTTTTTTTGTGCCCGCCATTCAGCAGGTAACCCATGAAATATTTCTTCACGACCCGCCTGGGTGAAACCCGCTTCCAGACGGCAGATGGCGCGCTGCTGTGCAAAGACGTGCCTATCGCGCGTACCGGTGTGCAAACCTACCTGCCTGAGGAGATCGACCTTGAGCCGGGGCTGGATGGACTGGTGCATGTCTACCGCACCGAGGATGAAGTTTTCTCCACCGAGACAATGGCGAGCTTTGAGGGAGTCGCAGTCACGCTTGAGCACCCCGAAGACAGCAACGGCAATATCGTTTTCGTCAATCCGACCAACTTCGCGGAGCTGGCCCACGGACACATCCAGAACGTCCGGCGCGGCACAGGCGACAAATCAGACCTGCTGATCGCTGATGTGCTGGTGAAGCGGCAGGAAGCCATCGACCGGATCAACTCTGGACTGACCGATGTCAGCTGCGGCTACGACGCGCAGTACAAGCAGCTATCGCCCGGTAAGGGCAAGCAATACCAAATCACAGGAAACCATCTTGCCGTCGGCATCGACCGGGGGCGGGCGGGTTCTCGTTGTGCTATCGGGGACTCAGCCCCAACCATCAAAAAGGAGAAGCCTGTAATGTCATGGCTGAAAAAACTGGCTACGGCCATCAAGACGAAAGATGAGGACGCTCTGAGCAAACTCATCGACGAGGCGCCGGAGATTCCATCTGACGGTATGGGCTCTATTCCCGGTCACACCATCAACATCAACGTGCCTTCGCAGGCAACCGCGTTGCCGGCTGAAAGTCGCACGACCACCGACGAAAACCCGGACGACGAAAACAAAACCGGTGATGCTGACGTTCCTGAGTGGGCTACGGCCATTCTGGCGCGCCTGGATAAGCTGGAAGGCAAAACCACCGACGAAAACCCGGACGAAACCAAGACCGGCGACGAAGACGCAGAGGAAGACAAGAAAGTCACCGGCGATGCGGACTTCAAACGCAACATCATCTCTGATGCGGAAATCATTTGTCCTGGCTTCCAGCCGAACGGCGATAAGGGGCTCAAGCGTCAGGTGCTGAACCAGGCACTGCGCACCGGTGACAGCCTGAAGGCGTTTGGTGTGGCTGACTTCAACAAGGCACCAAAGGCCACTGTTGATGCGGTGTTTACTGCTGCCGTGCAGATGAGCAAGGTGAAAAACACAGTAACACCGCCGCCTATCAACAAGCACACCATTGACGGCGCAACGGCCCCAAAACATCTCACGCCAGCCCAGATCAATGAGCTGAACCGTAAATTCTGGAACGAACGTAAATAAGGTAATCATCATGGCTGGAAATGCTTATTTAACCCGTATGCCTATGGGCATTGCCGGGGCTGTGACGCGTCCCCGCGATCTCACCATTGAGCCGGTAACCCTCGATCACCAGAAGCAATTCGCTTCCTACGGTCTGGCCGGTAAGTACGTTAACGACAAGTTTGTGCCGCTTGAGTCCGGCGACACCATCGACAAAGTGAAGGGGGTCCTGGTTCGTCCGTATCCAATCACCTCCTATGCCGATTTGGCTTACCTGGGTGTTAACGCGAACCAGGTGGGCGACAACCTGAAGCGCGGCTATATCTGCGTCAAGGTAACTGCCGGCACCGCGCCTAGCGCCAAGAAAGGCGACCCGATTTATGTTCGCGTCGCTGGTGGTACTGCCGGCAGTCCGGTAGGCACTTTCGTGCTGACACCAGACGCCACCGCCGAGAATACGCCTCAGCTGGTAAGTGCAGAATTAATGGGGCCAGGCGAAGCCGATGGCCGTGTCGAAATTGCCTTCAACATCTGAGGAACACTGAATGTTTACTATTGACCGAGCTACCATCGACTCCTCCGGCGTTTTCCTCGTCGGCGAACTGGAGCGCATGGATCAGACGCTGAACATGCCGCTGACGTCTGTGAAATGGACGCGCGATATGCCGCTGCGCAGCGACATCTCCATCGCTGATGAAGTGTCATCCTTCACCAATACCGATTTCGCCAGCGTCGGCGGCCCTAACCCTACCGGCAAAAACTGGCTGGGTAAGAAGGCTACAGCTATTCCGGGTATTGAACTGGATATTCTGCCAACCCGTAACAACCTGACCCCGTGGGCGCAGGAAGTAGGCTGGACAGTGCTGGAACTGGCATCCGCTCAACAGGTGGGGCGTCCTATCGACGTACAGAAGTACGAAGGTATGAAGCTGAAGTGGAATATGGACACCGACGAACAGGTATACGTCGGCGATTCTGAGCTGGGTGTGTCTGGCCTGCTCAATCTTCCATCCGTAACGCCGATCGCAGCTTCTGCAGCGTGGACGGCAACAACCGATCCTGACGTGATCGTGCAGGACATCAACCTGGTGCTGACCGACGGCTGGGTGCGTTCTGGTTACGCGGTATGCCCGGCAAAAATCGGCCTGGCGCCGGAACTGTTCGGCCTGCTGGCAAGCAAGAAGGTTTCCTCCGCGGGCAACATCTCGGTGCTGGAGTACGTGAAGATCAACACCATCGCTTTCCAGGAGAACGGCGAGCCGCTGGAAATCGTCTCCATGAAGTGGGCTTCCAAACGTGGCGCTGGTGGCGCGCATCGTATCGTCGCATACACCCAGGACGAGAAATTTGTACGCTTCCCAATGGTGCCACTACTGAGCACTCCGCTTGAGTATCGCGGCATGCAACAGCTCACCGTGTACTACGGCAAACTGGGCCAGGTGGAAACGCCTTATTCCAATACCATCGCCTACCTCGACGTGCCGGCGGCCTGATAACTGATGGCGGGGTAACCCGCCTTTCATGGAGCAACGAAATGAAATACATCGTATCTTCGGCCGCGTCTCTCAGCTTTGCTGATGGCAGTCGCCATGAACTGACGCCGGGCATTCACGACAGCTTCCCCGATCACGTTAAAAAGCACTGGGCATTCACCCACCATGCTAAACCGTTGTCTGAATCGGATTTGCAGCAGGAGCAGCAGGACGGCGAATTGTCTCTGCGCGTGGCTTCACTGGAAGACCAGGTTATCGATCTGCAGAAGCAGCTGGAAGTTGAGCAGGGCAAGGTAACCGAGCTGACAGGACAGCGTGACGCGCACGCCAAGACCATTGACGAGCACGTAGCCACTATCGCCGATCTGCAGAAGCAACTGGAAGCGGCAAAGGTGACTGACAATGCCAAAAAACAGCCTACTGCCAACAAATGAGAAATTCCGCGCTGACTTTCCTGAGTTTGCCGACAAGACCCGCTACCCGGACGCTGCTGTAAATTTCTATCTCGGTCAGGCTGACACCATCCTCAATCAAGACGTGCTGGGCGATCAGTTCGTGTATCTCGCTGAGCTTTTCACGGCGCATTACACGGAACTGCGCGGCCGCGCGCTGGCTGGTTCTGGGCTGGGACTGGTGAACAGCAACGGATCGGCCGGTGTGGCGACATCCAAATCGGTCGATAAGGTGAGCGTCAGTTATGACGTGTCTGGGGTAATCAATCCCGATGCCGGCTTCTGGAATAACACCGCCTACGGGCGTGAGTTCTTCTGGTGGTGGTCGATGTTCGGTGCGGGCGGGAGGCAAATCCTGTGAAAAGCGGGCTCAAGGTCAGGAAGGACAATGCCGAAACGGTGCTGTCGTCTTTGCGCTCGCTTTCAAAAATGGATGTGCTGGTGGGCATCCCAGAGGCTAACGCAACGCGGGAAGATGGCGAGAGCCTGAACAACGCGGAGATAGGCTATCTGCAATCTACCGGAGCCACGGTGCAGCTTGGCGGCCAAACCGTCACGCTGCCACCGCGCCCGTTTCTGGATATGGGGATCGAGGACACCAAGCCGCGAACCACTGAGCACCTGAAGGCGGCCGCCGTGGCTGCGCTGAACGGCAAAACAGAGGCGGCGCAGCGGGAGCTTGAAAGCGCTGGACAGATTGCGCGGGATGGCGCCAAGGCGGTCATTGGTGCCGGTGACAGGCTTCACCCTCTCTCTGAGATGACGAAGGCTAACCGGCGTGCCAAAGGCATTCCCGGCGACAAGCCGCTCTATGCTCACGGCTATCTGCTGCGCTCAATCACTTACGTGGTAAGGAGTAAATAATGCCGCTTCTCGACGTGACCGAGGTACTGCTGGATCCTGATTTTGTCGATACGACGTTGGTTTGCCATCGGCAGATTCAGAGCCGGGACGGTGACAACTTCACGACCAACACTCAGCAGGATGCTCCTTTCTCCGGTGTGGTGACCGTTGACCGCTCACTGGAAGCGCGACGTATGGCCGCCGGCCAGAACATCAACGGCGCCATTCTTATCGTGACGCAATTTCGGCTCACACAGGGCCAGCCTGGCCTTGATGCGGATGTCGTGACCTATCGGGGCAGGAAGTACCGCGTGACGTTTGTTGACCCGTACACGGCGTATGGCGCGGGGTTCGTTCAGGCACACTGTGAGCTGATGGAGTTTGACGGAGGATCACCCGTTGAGTAACGACAGCACAGCGCCCGGATACCTGACGCCGGTCAGCGATGGGCCAACCTACGACGAAGCGCTGGAACGCCAGCTTAGTCGGTGGATTCGCGGCGTTACCGGCATGGACAAGGGAGATGTTTACCCGCGCTGGACTGACCCACAACCACAGATACCGAAAAACGGCACCACCTGGTGCGCCTTCGGCATTACCGGCGTACAGGAAGATGCCAACCCCGCGTATATCCAGGGCGATGAAAGATCCGAACAGTGGTCGCACGAAACCATCGATATTCTGGTGTGCTTCTATGGCCCGCAGGGAATGACGGTAGCAACCCGTTTCCGTGATGGCCTGTTTGTCTCGCAGAACAATGACGAGCTGAAAAACATCGATCTGACCCTGCTCGACTGCGGGCGGATATTCAACCTTCCAGAACTCATCAACAACCAGTGGGTGCGACGGTATGACATCGCCGTGCGCCTGCGTCGCAAAGTGATCCGCGAGTACGGCATCAAATCGCTGGTGGAAGCACCGGTTCAATTCTTCGGAGAATAATCTATGTCACAGGGCTTACCTGTATCGAACATCGTCAATGTGACGGTGAATATGGCGCTGCGCGCTGCACAGGGGCGCAATTTCGGCGCGCTGCTGATCGTCGGTGGCTCTGATGTCATTGACGGCAGTCAGCGCATGCGCAGCTATTCAGGCATTACCGACGTCGGCGCAGATTTCGGCATGGAGGCGCCAGAGTACAAGGCCGCTAACCTGTATTTCCAGCAGACGCCGCAGCCGCGCACGCTGTACATCGGCCGCTGGATTAAAGAAGACCAGGCGGCGCTGTTGCGCTGTGCCATCCTGACGCCGGCGCAGCAGGCGATCAGCACCTGGGCCTCGGTGACCGATGGCGCGATGAAAATCAGCATCGACGGCACCAACAAGACGATCACCGCCGTGGACTTCTCAGCAGAAACCAACCTGAATGGCGTGGCCGCGCGGATTGCAGAGAAGCTGACCACAGCTAATGTGACGTGGGACGCAGTGAACAGCCGATTTATCATCACCTCAAAATCGACCGGCGCATCGTCGGCGGTGGGGTATGGTTCGGCTAATACGGCAGGAACGGACATCTCGGCAATGATGGGGGCGGTGCAGAACGCCGGCGCGCTGGCTATCCCGCGTGCGGCTGCTGAAAATATTCAGTCCTGCATCTACAAACTGGCCGACATGTCTACCGGCTGGTATGGCCTGCAGATCGCCGACACGTCCCTGAGCGATGACGATGTGATCAGCGTGGCGGCCTTTATCCAGTCCGATGACGTTTCCCGCATCTTCGGTTACACCACGCAAAACACCGGCGTGCTGGATCTGGATAACGAGAACGACATCGCCAGCAAGCTGAAAAACGCCAAATACGGCCGCACCTTCATTCAGTATTCCAGCGCGAGCCCGTATGCGTCGGCGTCCATCTTCGGGCGTGCGTTTACCGTGAATTTCCTCGGCAACAACACCACGATCACGCTGAAATTCAAGCAGCAGCCAGGCATTGCGGCGGAAACGCTGACACAGACGCAGGCCAAGACGCTGACGGCGAAAAACTGCAACGTGTTCGTCAACTACGACAACGACACGGCGATCATCCAGGAAGGCCTGATGTGCAACGGCGATTTCTTCGATGAGCGCCACGGCCTGGACTGGCTGCAGAACTACGTGCAGAACAACCTCTACAACGTGCTCTATACCAGCACAACCAAAGTGCCGCAGACCGATCCGGGCATCACGCGCTTGCTGACCAGCGTCAACGGCTCGCTTGAGCAGGGCGTCACTAACGGCCTGATGGCGCCGGGTGTATGGAATGGCGACCCAATCGGCAACCTGGCGACCGGTGACACGCTCACCACGGGTTATTACACCTACGCGCCGCCTATCGCCAGCCAGGCACAGGCAGACCGTGAGGCGCGTAAAGCGCCTGTGATCCAGTGCGCTATTAAACTGGCCGGCGCTGTTCACTTCGCCGACGTCATCATCAACGTTAACCGCTAAGGAGCCGGGGAATGTCTACTTACAGCTTTTTGGATTTTTCCGCCTCTATCGTCGGCCCCGGTGGTGCGTTCGATCTGGGTTATGGCTCGGGCAACGCCGAAGAGGGCGTAACTGTCACAATGGTTGAAGCGAAGAACACCATGACCACCGGTGCGGACGGTTCTGTGATGCACAGCTTGCACGCCGGTAAGGGTGGCACGATCACAGTGACGCTGCTCAAGACCTCACCAACCAATGCCAAGCTGAGTGCGTTATATAACGCGCAGTCGCTGTCGTCCGCTACCTGGGGAAATAACGTTATCGTGCTGCGCAACAGCGCCAGCAACGACGTTTGCACCGCGCGCTCGGTCGCGTTTCAGAAGCAACCAGACTGGCAGAACGCCAAAGACGGCGGGACTGTGTCCTGGGTATTTGACGCCGGCCTGGTCGATCAACTGCTCGGCACGTTCTAAGGAGTAATGCATGGAATTTGAAATTAAGGGCCAGCAGTACAGCGCGGCCAAACTTGACGCGTTTGCTCAGCAGGATGTAGCTATCGCGTTGGCGCCGGTTTTATCCGGCCTTATCCCTTTGCTGAAAGACGTCATGGCCGGTAATGGGAAGTCGCTGCAGGAGGATAAAAACCGCCTGTTCGAGGAAATCATCCCGCTGGTGGTGAAAGCCATCGGCCAACTGAGCCGGGAAGGGCGAGCGGAGATCAACCATGCGTGCCTGTCTGTGGTACAGCGCAAGCAGGGTAAGACGTGGTCAAAAATCTACGAGCCAAGTCAGCGCGTGATGATGTTCGATGACCTCAACGGACTGGATCTGGTGAAAATCGTCGGCAACGTGGTTCGGGACTCCCTCGGTGATTTTTTTCCCGCACTCCCCGTGAGCGACAACAGCGAGGCCCAGGAATCAGCTTAGCGCTTGAATCGCTGGCAAAGGAGCGCAGTTATCTGCTGCGCCCGGTACATGCCCGCATGTGCAGCTATGAGTCGCTTAAAGACGGCACGCTGTCACTGGCTGATATTGCGCTGATGAATGAGTCGCTTGATGTCGAGGCGGAAAATAATTACCTGATAAAAAAATGGCAGGCAGAAAATGAACGCTGAAACCATCAAGGACTTCCTGATCTCGCTGGGGTTCGACATCGACGAGGCCGGCGGCCGCAAGTTCGAATCGGTGGTTTCCGGCGTCACGATGAATGCGGTCAAGATGGGCGCTGCGGTCGAAGCGGCCGCGCTGACCGTCGTCGGGTTCACGACCAAAATCGCCAGCGGCCTCGACCGTCTCTATTGGCAGTCTCAGCGCACCGGCGCGACGGCGAACAATATCAGGGCTATCGGATACGCCTTCAGCCAGGCGGGCGGCAGCGTGGAGGGGTTCAACGGCACGCTGGATAACTTGGCGCGCTTCCTCCGTTCGACGCCAGGCGCAGAGGGATTCCTGCGTAATCTGGGCATTCAGACGCGAGATGCGGCCGGCAATCTGCGTGACACTGCCCAACTGGTGACGCTGGTCGGCGACAAGCTGGCGAAAATGCCGTACTACCGCGCCAACCAGTATGCGCAGATCCTCGGCATTGACGAAAGCACGTTGCTGGCAATGCGGCGTGGTGTGAAGGGATTCACTTCTGATTATCAGAGCATGCTGCAGGCGACGGGGTTCGATTCGCAGAAAGCAGCGGAGCAGTCGAACAAGTTCATGACCCAAATGCGCGGTCTTGTGAATCTGTTCGGCATCATGCGCGATAAAATTGGCGGTAATCTTGCCGGCGGCCTGGCCGGGAATCTCGAAAGCTTCCGCAAAAATATCCTGCTCAACTTCCCCAAGATAGAGGGGACGATCACTGCCGTGCTGAAAAAGGTGCTTTCGCTGGCCGATAGCATCATGACGCTGGTTTATCGGGGCGTGCAGGGCGCCGGCGATCTCATGAGGTGGTGGGATCGACTGGATGATACAACCAAGGGGCTGATTAAGGTGCTGGGCGGCCTGCTGTTGGCCTGGCGCATGCTGAATAGCGCATTTCTCACTTCCCCGATCGGCATGGTCACGGCGCTCATTGCTGCGCTTGTAGCGCTCTATGACGATTATCAGGTCTGGAAAGAAGGCGGCGACAGCCTGATTAACTGGGGGAAATGGAAGCCTGAAATCGATGCCGCGATGAAGGGCATGAAAGAGCTTCGGGATTCCATATTCAGCGTCGGGCAAGAAATTGCCAAGCTGCTGAACATCGATCTGAAAAGCTGGTCGCTGAAAGGTGATATTGCCGACTTAACGAAGCAATTCGGCGAGTTCGGCAAGATGATGACGATGATCGGCGATCTCATCAACGCGCTGAAGGATGGGAACTGGAGCGAGGTAGGCAGACTTGGCAAGGCGTTGCTTAGCCAGGGGCAGGGAAATCCTGACGCGTTGCCTGCTGTCACCGACAGCGCGAACAGTGCCGCCGATTGGGTGAAGGACAAAACAGGCTTTGACCCGCGCAGCGTTGGGCAGTGGATACGCGGTCAGTTCTCAGGTGCCAATGAGCCGCGCGGCATCCGTAACAACAATCCCGGCAACCTGAACTACGTCGGCCAGAACGGCGCGATGCTGGAAGATCACGCCACACCCCGCTTTGCTCGCTTCAATTCTGCTTTTGAAGGGTTCGCGGCGCTGGGTAAGCAGATCAAGGCGTACTACAACGGGACGTCAAAGGCCGCAGGTTATCAGAAGCTGCAATCTGTAGAGGACATCATCAGCCGCTTTGCGCCGGCCAGCGAGAACAACACCCAGGCCTATATCAACAAGCTGAGCAAAATGCTCGGCGTTGGTCGGGGTGACTCGCTGAATATTCAGGATCCACAGGTGCTGGCAACGCTGATGAATGGCATCACGCAGATTGAGAACGGCAAAAATCCTTACGCGCCAGAAATGGTGCTGAAGGCGGCTCAATCAGCCGTTGGCGCTGGTGGCTCGAATAGCTCCGTGTTCAACATCAACGTGCAGGGCGGCGGTGATCCACGCGAAACGGCGCGCCTTACCGGTGATGCGGTTGAGGGCGTTTACCGCCGGCAGACACGCAACATGCAAACACAGGTGGGCTGATGGATATTTTATCTGTGCTGTTCTCACAGCAGCGGCGCCGCATCGGAATTATCGTGCCGAGTGTGGCAATCAGCGAGAAGCACATGGACGCGACGGAAATCACCGAGCACCCCGTGGAGCTCGGCGCACCGACAAGTGACCATGCGTATGATCGCCCAGCTGAGGTGACGATGGAGCTGGGGTTTGCCAGCGACGGATCGCTGATAGACGGAATCGACACGACGGAGATTTTTAACGTTAGTACCGGTTTATCGCTGGGCACCAGCCCGGCGGACGTCTATCAGCAGCTGCTGGAGCTGAAAAAAAGCAAAGTGCCTTTTGCCGTGACCACCGGAAAGCGGCAGTATCAGAACATGCTGATCCGCGCTATTGAGGTGCTGACCGATAAAACCAGCGAGAACGTGCTGATGACGACGCTCACCCTTCGCGAACTCATCATCACCGAAACGCAGAAGGTGACGACCACGCCGGCGGAAAACATGCAATCGCCCCAGGACACCGGCGGCGTGAGCAACACAGGGCTGAAAAACCCGACCACACCGGAAAAGCAGCAGAGCATTTTAAAGTCTGCAGGAGGCTTCCTTGGCATTGGTTGAAATCCCCCTTACGCCGGTATCACAGCAGTTCGCTATCCAGCTGGCCGGCGTGCAATACCAGCTCACGCTGATGTGGCGCGACGTAGCCGGATGGGTGTTAGACATCGCCAGCAACGACAAAACGCCGATTATCCAAGGGATCCCGCTGGTGGCCGGTGCCGACCTGCTGGCGCAGTATCGTTATCTGGGGATTGGCGGTCAGCTGTTCGTGATGTCCGATCCGGCTACTCTTGAGCCGCCTACCGTCTCCAATCTTGGTATAGAATGTCACCTGTACTTTTACTATGAATGACAAGGATGGGTATGTGTAAACTTCGTTGGATTATTTTCCTGCTTTCGTTCATCGGTGTGAGTTTTTCCGCTATGGCGCAATATCAGTGCGGGCCAGTGAATTTGCGATCAGACCCTCAAGGCCGATTTTTTGCCAACGGTGAGCGAGTAGGAAATATCATCGAGAAAACCACGGACGAAAACCATTGGACGATACAATTTAGTTTAATGCCTGCCAGTGACGGCCGGTCATATGGATTCAGGCTTGTGAATACAGGCTCGCGTATTTTCCTTAATGTCCAGCTTTTAATTACCTATCTCGACGCCCCGAAGTTCATCAATACTTATGATTGCAAAGAGTTTCATAAGTAACCATTTGCTATGTCAGATAGACGCCGCCGCTACAGGCGGCTTTTTTATGGGTGAAAAATGACTATTAACTGGATGCGAAAATGCAGCCTGATCGTGGCAAACGATACAGGTGACGGTCTGGAACTGTCCGGCTTGAAAATCAGCTTTAGCATCACCCGACCGGATATAAGCTATCCAGCAACAGGAATTTTCAAGATTTATAATCTGAATCGAAATACCAGTAGCCGGATAAGGCAAAAGGAATTCACACAGATTAAGTTTGTCGCCGGCTATCAGGATAACTTCGGGCTGATATTCTCCGGGCAGGTTCAATATACCTATGGAGGGCGCGAGAACCCCACGGATACCTATACAGTGATCCAGGCGGCGGACAGTGACCAGGCGCATAACTTCGCGGTGATGAACACCACGCTCGCAGCCGGGTACACGCAGCAGGACGTACACACCGCACTGATGAAGCCGATCGGGGTTTACGACATCGTCGCAGGCGCTACGCCGGAATTTGCCACCACCAAGGCACCACGCGGTAAACCGATGTTCGGCATGCACAGGGATGAAGTTTCCAGCCTGGCGGCGCAGTGCAAGGCAACATGGCGCTATGAGAACGGGCGCCTGCAGATGGTGCCGGAAAACGCCTATCTGGCCGATGCTATCGTGCTGAACGCGCAGACGGGCCTGATCGGCATGCCTGAACAAACAATTAACGGCGGCATCAACGTGAAATGCCTGATTAACCCGAATATCCAACTCGACACGCTGATCCGCCTCGACAACAAATCGATAAACCAGGTCGGCCTGTCCAACCAAGAGATCGCCACCGGCAGCACGGCGGGCGCCTCCATACAGCAGCCGGCAGTGCTGGACATGGACGGTGACTATATCGTGAAGAACATCGCCTATTACGGCGACACGCGCGGGAATGCCTGGTATCAGGACATGATCTGTATTGCCAAGGGCGGCGCGGGGTTGTTGAGCCAATCCAACGTGAGGGCTATGCCGCTATGATCACCAATAACGAACGCCAGGACTCTCCCGAGCTGGTGCTGAAGGCCGTAGCCGATTCGCTCAGCACCAGCCTACGGGTGGCAATGCCGGGCATCATCCAGTCTTTCGACGCTGGCGCGGTAACTGCCACGATCCAACCGGCAGTAAAAGCCTCTGTGCGGCAATCTGACGGCGCCTTGTCATCGGTGGCGCTGCCGCTGCTGGTAGATGTTCCTGTCGTGTTCCCGCGCGGTGGAGGCGTCACGCTGACGTTTCCCGTGGCCGCCGGCGATGAGTGCCTTGTCGTTTTCGCCGACCGCTGCATCGATTACTGGTGGCAGAACGGCGGGGTGCAGGAACCCGTAGACCAGCGCCAGCACCATCTTGCGGACGCTTTCGCTCTGATCGGCCCGCAGTCGCAAGCGAATAAAATCAGCGGTATCAGCACTACAACCGCGCAGCTGCGCACCGACGACGGCGCCGCATTTGTCGAACTCGACCCAGTCAGTCATGCCGTTAACGTCACCACGTCAGGAAAACTGACCGCCAGCGCCCAGGGGGGCACAGAGATCAATTCCCCAGAAATCGTGCTCAATGGCAACGTGACGATAAACGGCAACCTGTCGCAGGGCATGGGTGCAGACGGCGGCACGGCGACGATGCTGGGGCCGGTGAGCGTGACGAACGACGTCAAGGCTGGCGGCGTCAGCCTGCAGACGCATAAACACGGCGGCGTAGAAACTGGCAGCGGCCAGACAGGAGGCCCGGAGTGAAGTACCGCAAAGAGGACGAGAACGGCGATTACACCTTCGGCCAGGGTGACAACACCTTTTTGGAGAACACCCCGGAGGCAGTCGCACAGGCGGTGAAAACACGCTTTGAGCTGTGGACGGGTGAATGGTTTCTCGATGTGACCGACGGCACGCCTTATCGCGAGACGATACTCGGCAAGCACAAATCAGCCGCATATAACATGGCTGTGCGCGAGCGGATCCTCGGCACGCAGGGCGTGACCGAAATACTCAGATTCACCACGGAATATAACCCCGATACGCGCCGCGTGACGTTCACCGCGACCATCAACACGCTGTACGGCGAAACGACTGTAACCAGCGAGGCATAATGCTCAATCTCGATACGTTAGGGCTTGCGGCCAAGGTGACCGCGAGCGGGATCAGCGCGCCCGATTATCAGACGATACTCAACACGCTGACCGGTTATTTCCAACAGATCTACGGTGACGATGTTTATCTGGAACCTGACAGCAAAGACGGCCAGATGCTGGCTATTTACGCGCTGGGCATCCACGACACGAACAACACAGCGATCGCCGTGTATAACTCATTCAGCCCGGCAACGGCGCAGGGACGCGGTTTGGCCTCCAACGTGAAAATTAACGGCATCTCGGTAACGCCAGCGTCACGCTCCACTGCTGATGTGCGGATCGTGGGACAGGTAGGCACGCTGATCACCAACGGCACAGTGCGCGACAGCAACGGCATCACCTGGTCATTACCTGCCAGTGTAGTGATCGGCATCGATGGTACGGTGACAGTGACCGCGACATGCCAGATTGATGGCGCAGTCGTGGCGCCTGCCGGTAGCATTACCGAGATCGGCACCCCTACGCGAGGCTGGCAGTCGGTAACCAACCCGGCAGCAGCCACGGCTGGGCGAAAAGTGGAGACGGATGCGGAGCTGCGTCAGCGTCAGTCGAAATCCGTGGCTATCCCATCGCTGACGGTGCTGGATGGCATTATGGGTGCCGTAGCGACACTGGACGGCGTAGAGCGCTACCGTGGCTATGAGAACGACACCAGCGTAGAAGATGCCAACGGCTTACCGCCGCACAGCATTTCGCTTGTTGTTGCCGGCGGTGACGCGGCGGCGATCGCTAAAACCATCGCCACAAAGAAAACTCCAGGCGGCGGCACCTACGGCACGACCACTATCGATGTTACCGACAAATACGGCATCGTGCATCCGATCAGCTTCTTCCGCCCTACCAGCGTTGATATTTACGCGCGCGTCGAGATCAAAGCGCTGCAGGGTTACACGTCGGCGGTCGGCGAGGAAATCAGAACGGCTGTCGCGGCATACATCAACGAAATCGAAATCGGCGATCCGGTATACCTGACGCGCCTGTTCCTGCCTGCCAACCTGAACGGCAGCGCGGACAGCGCAACGTTCGACATTACCGACCTGCAGATCGGCACCTCTCCGGGCAGCCTGGCGCCGGCAAACGTCGTGATCGGGTTTAACGCTGTGGCCGCATGCGCGCCGGCGAATGTCGAAGTGGTGGTGATCCCATGAGTGAAACGAAATACCAAAAGCTCATCACGTCCTATCACAAGCACAAGCCGAAATTTTACGATCATATCTCCCTCATCACACAGCCCCTGATCGACGTGCAGAACGCCACAGCGAAGCTGATTGACGATTTCGACCTGGACACCGCCATGGGCGTGCAACTGGATGCCGTCGGCTTGTGGGTAGGGATAGGGCGGAAGATTGCTACGCCGATCACCGGTGTTTACTTCTCGCTGGATGATGAGGAGCTGGGATTTGATGCTGGACTGTGGCGAGGGCGGTTCGATGCTGGTGGCTTCACTGAGCTGGACGATGACACCTATCGAACTATCATCCGGGCGAAGATAGCAGCTAACCATTGGGACGGCACAACGGAGACGCTCAGTGACGTCTACCAGATTATTTTTCCAGACGGAAAAACGAAGATTTTCGCCGTCGATAACTTTGACATGACGATGTCCGTTTACATCACCGGCGAGCGCATTACACCGGTAATGAAAGCAGTAATCGAACTGGGTTATCTGGACATCAAACCGTCAACCGTCCGCATCAAAAATTACACCATTACCACCGAGTCGGGGCCGCTGTTTGGCTTCGATATCGATAATGAATTTATCTCCGGCTTCGATAAGGGCGCCTGGGGAACACTGCTGGGAGCAACACATGGCTAAGAACGAGTTTTTATCCTTCGGCACTGCGGCAAACGCCAATGTTTTACCGAATGCTGACTATCAGGCACTGCCGGCGCGCTCGGCGGGCTTCAGTTCGGGAGTAGCGAAGTCCGAGGAACTCAACACAGTATGGCGCCAGGGCTCGACAATGGCCGCTGTGCTGGGGCAGTTTATCGCCGATAAAACCGGGCAGGATGTGCTGGATGATGGCGATGTGAGTGGCTTGGTAGATAAGCTAAAAGTGGCGATGGGCGGGTGCCTGATTGGCATTCAGCGCTTCACCGCATCAGGCACTTACACGCCAACACCTGGAACGCGATATGTGATTGTCGAGGCCGTTGGTGGTGGTGGCGGCGGTGGTGGGTGTTCTTCTACAAGTAGCGACAATGCCTCTGTAAGCGGGGGTGGTGCTTCAGGGGGGTACATCCGAGGCAAATTTGATATTTCAAGTATCGGTAATTCGGTAGCGATAAATATTGGTGCTGGTGGAGCTGGAGGTATCGGTGGAAATTCTGGCACCGCTGGCGGCGACACTACGTTTGGTTTGTTGGCAACTGCGCCCGGTGGGCTTGGAGGGGTTTCTTCAACGAGCTCTTCATCTTCAGCTTTCATTGCTGTAGGCGGGGCTCCTGGTGCTGCCCCCACAGGTGGGAACTTAATTTCTTCACGAGGCAGTCGAGGGGGGAGCGGCTTGTTCTTTAACTCTTCTACTGGCGCCGTTGGTGGTGATGGCTCCCCCTCTCAATTTGGGGGCGGCGGGGTGGGGTCAGGGAGTTCTGGATCGACTGGGACAGCCGGTAGCGGACATGGAAGCGGTGGCGGTGGCAATGCTCGCCAGCCCTCATCTGCCGCAATCAATGGTTACTCAGGAGCGCCAGGAGTTCTGATTATTTGTGAGTACTCTTAATTGATAATTGTCTTGGTTTCTTATCTACGATTTTCTTTGCAAACCGCATCGCTGGTTTTTCAACAAGAAACCAAGACGCAAATGCCATGATTATTGCCAGTAGAATTGATAACGCTATGTTTAATACCGGCTGAAGGTTTAAATTTTGAGATATAATTTGCTGAACGGGGAATCCCCATAAGTAAACACCATATGATATGTCATGTTTTAAATGCAAACCGACAATTAATTTCATCGATGAAATGTGAAGTGAAATAAGGCATATAGATATACATAGCAATAAAGAGCTGAAGTGCTCATCGTTAAATATGAATTGAGCGGCAAAAAACATAAAAGGAATGTAAATGTTAGTATGAAAATGATTTTTATTTATTGCTAGTAGTGCTCCAAGTGCAAAGCATGGTGCCAATAGATAGATTGCGTTGTTACTTGATCCAGCAAACAAAATCCCTTTGAATGGAGTGATCGGTTCTATGATTACGATGAGGCATAGTAGGGATGATATCAATCTTGAGCTTCCAGCTTTAGTTACATAAAGCAATGCCAAAATAATATATGCCAACACCTCGTAATGAATCGTCCATAAAGAGCCATTAACTCCATAGTTGTTTTTCTCAAAAACACCAGGCAGGGTGTATTGGGTATCTAATAGCAAATTTTTCACGACATAAACTATCGGCTGGCTAGTTTTAAAGTATTCAGCAATAGATATTGTTGTAAATATCGGCCCTATTAAAAGTGCCGTTATTATTACAACAAACGCCAGTCCGGGGAAAACCCTGAGTGAACGAGAGGCAATAAAGTGTATGATTGAGTTTCGCGATAGCAAACTATTAGTTACCAATAGGCCGCTTATAAAGAAAAAAACCTTTACCGCTAGGCCGCCTGTTGTCATGTAACCAAATAAATATTTTACTGGGTCAGTTATTCCCCATTGCGGGTTTAGAGCAAATGAATGATAGGCAATAACCGACAATGAGGCTACTAACCGTATAAGGTCTAAGTTGTTTTTATCTCTTTTTATTAACTCGCTTATAAGAAGTCCGCGCATTTTTATCTCTAAACTAATCCAATTATCGAAGATTTTACCAGTATCTCGGAGAATCATCTATGTCATCTGAAGGATTGCCAGTTGATGGCGTCGTCGGCACAGACATTGTGCTGGGAGCCCGTAGCACACAACAAGCAACAGACGAAGCAAAGAGCAGCCTGTCTGCCGATAGCGCCGCTCAGTCGGCTGATGCCGCGTTTAAGTTCAGCCGCCAGGCTAAAGAGGCTGTTTCAGGCGCTGATGATGCTGCTGAACGAGCCGAGACGGCCGCAGAAAACGCCCAGAGCATCGCAGATGCCAACACCTACTACATCACAGCAGAAGACCCTGACGGGACGATTGCCGGGATTGCTGGGACTCCGCCTGGGAAATCTTTCCGAGTTGGATTGGGGGAAGGTAAGGGATTCAAGTATTACATCAATAATAGTGGCGTGGCGCTGGAAATTGCGGGGGTGGCTGGGGCAAATCTGGTTAATGCCCTGCTGGAAATAATTTCAACTTTTAGCACAAATAATTATGGCGCATTAATTCAGGACGGTATCGGCAACGTATTATTTGAGTTCTTGCTGAATGGCGGAATGGGTTCGAGCGCATTTAATATTTCAAAAGAAGGCTTCTCTTGTGGCGGGTATTCTGTCATGACTAACACCAGCGGTAATATCATTGTTTATGACGGCATCGGTAACGTGCTGATCGACACGTCCATTAATAACAACAAGCCTGATTACTCACTTGAAGTGATGGACATGCAGAACAAGCTGTATGCGCAGTCGCTTAAGAAACCAATCAGCAGCTCTATAGCCGCACCTGTTTATCAATGGAATATCTATATCGGGTACGGTCAAAGCTTTATGAGCGGGTGGCAGGCGTGGAGAGATCAGACACGTGAGCCAATTGAGCCAGGTAACGTTTTAATGCTTGGTGATTCTGTACGCGGAAACTCAATAGATGGCACGTACAATCCCCTTGGTTCGGCGGTGCTAAAAGACTTGGTTTCAGTGACGCAGACAACTGGAAGCCCATCTGTAGCGATGAACGACGCTGATATTGACGTATTGGAGAGGGGTGCAAATAACCCAGGTGAAGAAATCACTGTTGCTGCAGTAAACTTCCAACGCGTTTTGCAGCGAAAGTATCGTGGGATTTTTGTTGATAACGAGAGAAAAATTATTGTTATCAATGCTGCGGTTCCTGGTCGAACCATAAAACAGCTATCGAAAGGTGCTAGTACAGGCCACTTCGAAAACCGTGTTGTACGCGCTTTGCAACTCATAAAAAATAACCTTCCTACCGGTGACACAGCCGCACTAGTAACGTTTATGTATAGTGGCAATGAGTACGACTACGACGCAAGCAAACCAGAATCAACGCCGAATAAGGATGAGTGGAAGCAAAAGTTTCTTACTTTGATCAATGACGTTGAAGATGCCGGGCGCTCCATATTTGGTCGCGGAGATAAACTGGCGGTGTTCACAGAGCAAACTGGTGGCTGGTGGACTTTCGATAGCACCAATCAATCCATCGGTCAGGCTCACATCGAACTTGACGAAGAACACGAAAACATCACTTTGTGCAAGCCGTCCTATTTTGAGACTGATAAAGCATCCCATCGTGATAATAATGGCATTCGTTGGGCAGCTATGTTCTTCGGTAAAGCGATGCACATGGTGCTAGACCGGCGCCAAGCATTTTTCTCAAACAAAATTATTTGGGCAAAATGCTATGGAACTACTTTGTTGTTTGGGTACCGGGTTTGGGAGCCGCCATTACAGTTTAAGCCAACGTACTACTTAACCAATGAAGCTGCTGGCGGTGTTATTTTTGCTAATAAAGGTTTCTTAGCTAAAGACGATGCTGGCGATTTGACAATTTATAATGTCAGGGTTGCAGCCGATACGATCATAAGTGCTGAACTAAATCGTGTACCTGTTGGGCAACTAAAAATAACTTATGCCCCGAAGACTACGTATGACGGTCAGGGTAATGTCTGCGATTCTGATGATTCCGAATCCCTGTATTCATATAAATTCACTGAGTCAAAATATCCAGAAACAAACATCCCAGCACTGGTGGATAAACCCTATCCGCAAAACAACTTTGCTTTAGCGCAAATCATTTACCCGGAGATTATTTCATGACCACAGGAATTTCAGTTCGCGTACCAGAGGCAGATTGGGGATCAACACGCGCATGGTTTAAGCCGCCCCTTGATGAAACTCTCGGCGGCTGGGGGTATATCAATCTCTTCGGCACTTCGGAGAAACTAGAACAGAATCTGTCTCGCAACATGCCAGGCGGTATCGTTACTGGCGCCCCGGTGCGCAATACCAACAGCGCACTTTTCCGCTTTAAGCAAAACTTCATTGATACTCAAGTGGCTCAGGTGTATGCAATGACGTTCTTCGCTATTGCTAAAACGTCGCGGACTCTTGCAAACCAGAAGATCGGGAACGAATTCATTATCTCGAATAATCTGAGCAATGGACCAGATGGTGGCACTAACGGGACATCGCTGTATTTTTCTGATCATGGTGACGATGGGAAAATGAACGTCACGCTCGCGGTAACGCAAACATCGCAACCGCCAGGAACGCCGGGAACAGGCACAACTACGCAGCTATCAATCAGCATCCCAATCACGGACAAGCCGATCGTTATCATCGGCAGTTATTCGGCAGCTGAGAATATCATGCGTGTTATGGCGAATGGCCAGGCGACGCAGGCGACGCTGCCAATCAACTCAGCAACGTCAATTCAGCGAGGGGCGCCACTACGCGTAGGTTCAATTGGACAGAACTCTGGGTCGCCTGGCACGCGTGATATCGAAGTGTTTGCAGCTGCACTGCTTACAAGGAAGATTGCGGCGGCGGAAGAAACGACGCTAACAGAGTGGGGTTATCACTATCTTGATGTGAAAGCCGTGCCTCGTTGAAGTATGAGCCGGGAGGGAACCCGGCTATTTGTACAGCGTGGCAAAATCGAATGCGAGCGCCGCATCAACGGCTTTGCCCTGGGTTTCAAACGGAACATCCGAGACGAGCGGCCAGTGACCTTTGTGCCAAACATAAAGCCAGTGCTGGCCCTCTTCGTCTTCACGAATCGCGAACATCGGAGGGCTGTTCTGCTGTGGTTCTGGGTATCTGTCGTTTTCGTTGAGAATGAAGATCTGCCGGCCGGCGAGTGTGATGCTGCCCATTTGACTGCTCCGCTGATGGGTATGCAGTAATGGTAGCTGGTGGTGGGATTGATGGGTAGGAATGGTGTCATATTGGTGACGTCACTACGGTGCCATTAAGGCGTCACTAATATGTCATCACTTGCCAATTCGTGTCACTGTGAATGCAGAACGGCCTTTAATTACAATGGGTTAATCTTTATGTCACTTTCTTCTAAGCCGTAGGTCATAGGTTCGAATCCTATAGGGCGTGCCATTACTTCCTTGATTTTCTTCCCCCCGACTTGTTCCCTCAAAAATTCGACTGCGTAATCCATACTCTCGTTGGCTCGCCATTGAGCGCCATGCTATGTTCGTTCGCTAACTTTTAGTCAGTGGCAGAGAGCAACATGCAAAGCTTATTCGTTTACGGCACCCTGGGGCCGGGCAGACCCAACGCGCACATTATGGAAGCCATCGGCGGCAGCTGGGAAGAAGGCAGCGTCGGCGGATCGCTGCTTAACGAAGGCTGGGGCGCCGAGATGGGCTACCCAGGCATCGTGTTGGATAACAGCGGCAATCGCGTGAACGGTTTTCTGTTCCGTTCAGCTAATCTCGTCAACCACTGGCCGACTCTCGATGCGTTCGAAGGTGAGGGGTATGAACGGGTGGCGGTCAGCGTCTCCACCGCCGGCGGCGAAACCGTCGATTCGTTTATCTACATGTTGAAGAAATGAGATGAAGCCGCCTCGCCGAGTGAGTGCGAGGCGCTTGACCCGCCGGCAATTGAACTTTCGTTTATTTTGCCGCGCTACAATAGGCGAAAATTTCCCCATGGAGCCTATCGTGCGCAAATCCAGATTCCTGCTCGTGACCTTGCTGTGCCTGTGCGCCGCCGCCGTGCTGTACGTCATGGCTTACCGGGCGTTGGGGCATTACCTCAGCGACGGGGAGAAAGCCTACCCGGATATCAGCGTTGAAATCCGCTGAGGGCCGTGCGGCGCCGCGGTGATTGCACCGACTTTTTCGCACTGATTTACCCGCCATTTACCCGCCGTCGGCAATGATGACGCTGCGTCTCCACACGGTGTGGTTCTCTTGGGCGGAATGCCGTTATGTCACTGCAGCAGGTATCGAATGTTTCTTTGAGCAACAACGGCTTAAAGGGCATCGGTTACAAACATTACGCGTTGGCGATCGTGGCGTTTTCGGCGATCGTGCGATTTATTTCCTTATCAGATCGGTATTTTTGGTGCGATGAAGCCTCCAGCGTACTGACCAGCCGCTATGACGTGGGCGCTTTGCTGTACCACGCTTCTTTCGATGTTCACCCGCCGCTTTATTACCTGTTGCTGCATGGCTGGATGGCGCTGTTTGGCGACGGCATCATGGCGGCCCGCTCGCTGAGCCTGGTGTTCGGCGTAATGACGGTGGCGCTGGCGATGCGTTTTACCCGTTGGTTGACCAATGAGCGGGCGGCGCTGATAGCGGGGTGGCTGATGGCAATCATGCCGATGGCGGTGCGTTACAGCCAGGAGGCGCGCATGTACGCGCTGATGGGGATGCTGGCGATCGCCGCCGCCATGGCGTTGGCGAAGTGGCTGAAAACGCCGGATAACCACCGTTACCTGGCGCTGTATGCGTTATTGATGACGCTGAGCTTTTATACCCACTACTTCACGATTTTTACGCTGATCGCTCACTGGCTGGTGCTGCTGGCGCTGTCGTGCCGCCGCGAAGGCGTACGTTACATCAAGCAGCCGGCGTGGTGGCTGGCCAATGTGGCGATCGGGGTGGCCTACATTCCCTGGCTGCTGGTGCTGTTCAATCTGCTGGCGCATATCGCCGAGCTGCGGGTCGGCGGCGACGTCGGTTGGATCCCCCAGGTTTCCTGGGGCGATCTGCCGGCGATGTATTGGCGTTTTCTCACTGGGCATGATGGCAGCAATTATCCGACGGTCATTCTCTGGCTGCTGCCGGCGATGTTTATCGCCTTATGTTCATTGCTACTGTGGCGGCGGGAGACGCCGAGAACATTCTCGCTGCTGCTGCTCGGCGGCATTCTGATCCCGGTGACGTTGGTATTCGCCATTTCCTGGCGCTCGCCGCTGTTTGTCGATCGCTACCTCTATTCGGCCGCGCTCGGCATTCCGCTGGTGTTGGGCGTGCTGATCGCCGGCACGAAAAGCCGGGTGCGCGGGATTTCTTTGCTGCTGTTCTTCAGTTTGCTGTTCGGCTGCGGCGTGCGTAACGATTACCCGGTCGAGAAAGATGAGTTCAAAGTGATGGTGCACTACATCAACAGTCTCTATCAGCCTAACGATGCGGTGGTGGTCAGCAACATGTTCAACTACCTGAGCTATGTGTATTACAACAAGCAGGGCTATCGCGCCCTGTTGTATACCCCGGCCAGGCCCAACGGCATTTCGGGCAAGCCCAATGCCTATGGTTTCGGCACCTTTTTCCACGATCGGGCGGCGCAGACTTACGTCGATAATCTCAGCGCGTTAGCGAAAGGCCATCGCCGGGTCTGGCTGGTCAGCGGCGGCGATTTCAATCAGGACTTCGGCCGTTCGCCGCCGGGATGGGTCAATACCGGCACCTTCAAAAGCGGCGGTTTCGAATCGCGCCTGTTCGTGGTGCGTTGAGCAAAATGTCATATTTCCCATTCGGCGTTACATCTGGCCGAGCAAACTTACGCGGGGATGACAGTTCTATACATTGGGATTGGTACTGTAGCTCTACCCGATGATGTTGTGTGTTATCCATTCCCTGTAGTGTATTACCCCATCCCTGTTAAGTTTATCCCGCCTTGTGCGGGATTTTTTTTATCTGCGCATACCCGGCGGTGCGTAACGCGATTTTTTTGAATAACACCGTCAGTTTTATTCGGTATTCAGCCGCTGCGCGCTTGATTAGATTGAACGCGAGAGGGGGCGCCGTCGGTGCCTTTGTGCAATGAGTGGAGAATTTCTATGGCGAAGACAGTAGTGGTGTTTCATTCCGGCTACGGCCATACCGAGCGTTTGGCGAAAGTCGTGGCGGAAGGTGCGGGGGCGGAACTGATCGCCATCGATCAGAACGGTGACATCAGCGACGAAGCCTGGCAGACGTTGGATGAGGCGGACGCCATCATCTTTGGCTCGCCGACCTATATGGGCGGCCCGTCCTGGCAGTTCAAGAAATTCGCCGACGCGAGCTCCAAAGCCTGGTTCGGCCGCAAGTGGCAGGACAAAGTGTTCGGCGGCTTTACCAACAGCGCCAGCCTGAACGGCGACAAGCAGGTCACGTTGATCGCGCTGCAGACGCTGGCTTCGCAACATGGCGGCCTGTGGGTCAGTCTGGGGCTGCTGCCGGCCAACACCAAATCGGCGCAGCGTACCGACGTCAATAACCTGGGCGGTTCGGTGGGGCTGCTGGTGCAGACCCCGGCGGATGCCGGCGTGGATGAGATGCTGTCGGGCGATCTGGCGACCGCCAAGCTCTATGGCCAGCGCGTAGCGGGCTTTGCCGCCAAACTGGCGTAAGGCCTTGCCGTGTAGATGGGGTGGCGGTGCGGTTGAACGGATGCCGCGTTCATTTTCTCTGCACAATTGGCGTGTAGGCTGCGAAATGTTATTAGCCTGCTTGGGCTAACACTGCATTTCGTACAAATATTCCCGGTTCCTAGGCCGGGTTTTTTGTTGCTAAGGTCTGCTTAAGCTTTCACCGCTATACTGCGTGGCAACACGGGCATGCAAGGCATGGCCGTGTTGTAACTGTCGATTTGCTGTTGTTCAAGCAAGCCCGCTTCATGCGGGCTTTTTTTGGGTTGTTATTGCACGGGCGGCCCAGTTGCAGGAAAATAATCGCGCAGTTATTCAAACATCATTCAACGACCAATAACCACAAGCTTATTAATGTAATTGACGCCGTCGGCGACCTATTACGCTATGCGCTATGCTGACAGCAGAGTGCCATTATTTGCTGACGCTACGCGGGTGTGCCCGCCGCAGCCGAACGGGGCTAAGAAAAGTCTGTTAATTAAATGTTAACGTTTTTTATTATTGATTTGTCTGGCTTTTTTGGTTGAAATCCGGGTTGACTATCCCTCACTGGCCGGGCGAGAGAGTATGCACATTATTATTCTGGTTATTAGCAAAATATGGGCAAGGCGATGAACGCCAGAATAAACGCCAGGCATGGCCTGCCGCTAACGGTTCAGCTGATCAATCTTTTCATGCTGGCTTTTTTGCTTTCCCTGGTGGGTATTCTTAGCCGGCCGATTGGCTCGCTTTCCTTATTTTGGCCAGTGAATGCGATTCTGCTCGGTCTGCTGCTGCGCAAACCCATTTACGGCACGCCGCTCGGCTGGCTTACCACCTATCTGGGCATGGTCGCCGCCGATCTCAGCACCGGCGAAGGTTGGTCTCTGGCGCTGTGGCTGAACGCCTGCAACATGTCGCTGATCGCCGTCGGTTACGGCATCATGCTGATGCTGCCACAATCTCAACGGCGCATGGGCAAGCCCCAGGCGATACTCTATATGTTCAGCGCCAGTTTGGCCGGCGCGGCGGTGGCGTCGACGCTGTCGGTGCTGCGTAATGATAGCCTCTATAACAACACGGTGGTGATCGCCTGGCTGGCTTGGTTCAGTGAGCAATTCTCGACGACCTTGCTGCTGTTGCCGGTGCTGATGGCGGCGCCGCGGCTGAAGCAACTGCTGCGCATGCAGGTACGTTGGCGCCTGAAAGGCTGCCTGCCGTTGCTGGCGTTGCTGCTGTCGCTGGCGTTTAGCGTCTATATCGGCGGGCCGGGCGCCATCGCCTTCCCGATCCCGGCGCTGCTGTGGTGCGCGGTACGCTACCCGCTGTTCCCCGTGACGTTGCTGACGTTGTTGACCGGCATGACCGAGATCAGCAGCATTTCTGCCAACCTGGTGCTTTATGAAACGCCGAACAACCACAACGCCTTCCTCGATACCCTGATGTCCGCCCGATTGGGCATCGCCATGCTGGTGATGGGGCCGCTGATCCTCGCCAGCTCCATCGCCGCCAACCGCAAGCTGATGCGGCGTCTGGAGCACAGTGCCAACCACGATTTTCTGACCGGGGTGCTGGCGCGCAGCGCGATGACCCGCAAAGCGGGCGAGTTGCTGGAGCATAAACACCGTTCCAAAGAGGCGGTGTCGCTGCTGCTGATCGACATCGATCATTTCAAGCAGATCAACGATACGCACGGCCACAGCGCCGGCGATCAGGTTTTGGCGTCGTTCGCGCACATCGTGCGGCGCGAGCTGCGTCACGATCAGCTGTTCGGCCGCTTGGGCGGGGAAGAGTTTGCTATCATGCTGCCGCGCGCGCTGGCGGCGCAGGGCGTGGCGCTGGGGGAACATTTGCGCCGGCTGGTGGAGCAGACGGAGCTGCAGGCGGAAGGCAAGCAGACGTTGAAAATCACCATCAGCGTCGGCGTCGCCAGCCTGGCGATGAATGAGGTGAAATCGTTGGAACAGCTGATGAATATGGCGGATATCGCGCTGTATCGCGCCAAATCGCAGGGGCGTAATCGGGTGGAGTCGTTCAACGTGATCAACGGCAACAGCGTCGAGCATATCCTGTTCCGTTAACCGTTTTCAGCCTTGCCTGGGCTCGAAGCGGGTTTCGCAATTAGGGCAAATCAGTATCACATCTTGCAGCATTGCTGCGCATTTTTGCCGGGTAACATAGCCGCATTTAGGGCAGACGATTTGGGTGGAGCGGTTGATAAAACCTTTGACGCTGCTGGAATCGGACATATCAATGGCCTGTGTCAGGTGAAAACTCACGCTAACACAGGCAACGACAAATTTCGTTGGTTATTTTCCGTACGCAGATACTTACAGGCTTTTCAGCGCCTTGATGGTTTCATCCATATCGATCTCGTGCTCGGAGAAGGTATGGGTGGTGTTCTGGAAGGTGGTAATGGTCAGCATGCGCAGCGTTTGCATGGTCTGCGCCTGATCTTCGGACTGTGGGCGAATGCGGTTCATCAGCAGGCCAACCGACAGCACGGTGTTCTCTTTATCCACGTCGGCTTTGACCGGCACTTCCTTGGTGAAGGTATTAAAAGACTTGATGCTGGTGATCTTGATTCTTTCATTGGCGATGATGATGTATTTGCTGGGCGCCAACACTTTTACCGCATAAGCCGACGGGCCTTTGGTGTTGTTGGTTGGCTCGAAGGTGACCGCCGCGTTTTTCTTAATCAGCTCCGGGTTCTGCACTTTAATCACGTGAAAATAACGATTTTCTCCGTTCTCGTCGGTAATAAAGCCGAAGCCTTTGTCTTCAAAAAAAGTCGTTATCTTGCCGTTCATCGCTATTCTCACAAAAGGGTTCAATACAGCGCTTATGATAGCGCGGAATGCCTTGCAGCGACAGATTGCGCGGGCGGCATTTAGTCATGCGATAACGGCATTTAGCGGCTTCCTGGCCACATGCTATGTTCATGCTGACTTCATTCAATGCGAAAAAGGAATATCGATGGGCATCAAACGTCTCAATCACGCCGTGCTGTATGTCAGCGATGTGCGGCAGAGCGCCGACTTTTATCATCAGGTCTTGGGCTTCAAGCTGAAGCCGTCCGACAGCCCCGATCGCGCGGTATTTACCCAGGCCGCCGATTCGGAAAACGATCACGATTTGGCGCTGTTCAGCAAGAATCTGGGCCAGCAGCGCGCCGGGGTGTTTCGTGCCAACAACGAGCCGCCGGCGGAGCATGAGCCACCGGCCGGGCTGTACCATCTGGCCTGGGAAGTGGACAGTCTGGAAGAGCTGGAGCGCATTCGTCACCAGTTGGCCGAACGCGGTATTCTCGGGCTGGAAGAGGATCATGGCGTGCACAAAAGCATTTATGGTCACGATCCGGACGGGCTGCTGTTCGAGGTGACCTGGTTTATTCCGCCGGCGTTGCTGACCGACGAGGATAAAAACCAGCAGGGGATCCGCCCGCTGGATTTCGCCGCCGAGAAGCGGCGTTTCGCCGGCCTATAAGCGGCTCAGGTGTGGGGCGCCACGGCGCCCCGACGATCACAGCACTTTGTTGAGGAAGTTAACGGTGCGCGGATGCTGCGGTTGGGACAGCACCTGCCTGGCGTCGCCCTGTTCGACGATCTGCCCGTCGACCATAAACACCACCCGATCCGCCGCTTCGCGTGCAAAGCCGATTTCATGCGTGACCACCACCAGCGTGACACCCAGATCCGCCAACCCCTTAATCACGTCCAGCACTTCGCCGACCAGCTCGGGATCGAGCGCGGAGGTCGGTTCATCGAACAGGATCACCTTCGGGTTCAGCGCCAGCGCGCGCGCGATGGCGATGCGTTGTTGTTGGCCGCCGGATAGGTGGCGCGGGTAGGCATCCGCCTTGTGGCGCAGCCCGACGGTATCCAGCAGCTCATAGGCGACCGCCTTCGCCCGCTCGCGGGAGTGAATTTTGTGCACCACCGGCGCTTCGATGATGTTTTCCAGCACCGTCAGGTGCGGGAACAGATTGAAATTCTGGAACACATAGCCGACGTTGATGCGCTGCCGGAGGATGGCCTTTTCCTTCAGCTCGTACAGCCGGTTGCCCTTGCGGCGGTAGCCGACGTAGTCGCCGTCGATGCGGATAAAGCCCTCGTCGACGCGCTCCAGGTGGTTGATCGCCCGCAGCAGCGTCGATTTGCCGGAGCCGGAAGGGCCGAGGATCACGGTAACGGTGCCCGGCTGCAGCGTCAGGCTGACGTCGTCCAGCGCCTTGTGTTTGCCGAAGAACTTGCTGACGTTGCTGATTTCGATCAGGCCGCGTGCCGGCACCGGGGTGAGATTGCGTACCGGCTGCTCGGGCAAGGCATAATAATCAATGGCTTCAGACATGTGGGTCTCCTAACGTTTTAGCCAGCCGGCCAGTTTCTGCCAGGGCGTCGGCGGCAGTTCGCGCACCGCGCCCCGGGCGAAATAGCGCTCGATATAGTATTGGATCACCGACAGCGCGGTGGTGATGAACAGGTACCAGACGGTGGCGACCATCAGCAGCGGTATCACCTGCTGGGTGCGGTTATAGATAACCTGAATGGTGTAAAACAGCTCCGGCAGCGCCAGCACGTAAACGATTGAGGTGCCTTTCGCCAGGCTGATGATCTCGTTGAAACCGGTCGGAATAATGGAGCGCAGTGCCTGCGGCAGAATGATACGGAAGGTGCGACGATAGCCCGGCAGGCCCAGCGCCGCCGCCGCCTCGTGCTGGCCGTAATCCACGCCCAGGATGCCGCCGCGGATGATCTCGGCGGTGTAGGCGGACTGCACCAGCGTCAGGCCCAGCACCGCCACGGCGAACTGGCCGAGAATGTCGATGGTGGGAAAGCTGGCGAACACCACGGAGGTGAAGGGAATGCCCAGCGAGATGGCGTCATACAGATAGGAGAAGTTGTACAGAATGATCAGCACCAGGATCAGCGGCAGAGAGCGAAACAGCCAGATATAGCCCCAGGCCAGCGACGCCAGCAGGTAGGAGCGCGACAGGCGCGCCAGCGCCAACAGGGTGCCGAACAGGATGCTGAACAGCGTACCGAGCAGCGTCAGCAGCAGGGTTTGCCCCAGCCCCGCCAGTACCGCCGGCGCGAAGAACCACTCGGCGAACACGCCCCATTCCCAGCGCGCGTTACCCGCCACCGATTGTACGATGGCGGCCAGAATAAACAGCGAAAACAGCGCGCCGATCAGCCGCAGCGGATAGCGGGCGGGCACCACTTTCAAGACTTCTTGTTTGGACATGTCATGTCTCCTGATACAGATAAAGGGGCCTTAGGCGATTTTCCTTTCCGACGCGCAACAACACGCATCCTCTGCAATCAGGCTTTTGCGGAACGGCAGGCGGCCATCGTAGGGCGGGCGGCTGTAAACCTCGCTGTCGACGGTGGGATCGAACTGCGGCTGATACCCGTTGTTCAGATACAGGCCCACCGCTTCGGGCTGGCGAAAGCCGGTGGTCAGATAGAGCCGGCGATATCCTTGCGCCAACGCCAGCGTTTCCAACTGCTGCAACACCCGCTGTGCCAGGCCCTGGCGGCGCAGATCGCCTCGCGTCCAGATGCGCTTCAGCTCGGCGGTCTGTGCGTCATAGCGTTTGAAGGCGCCCATGGCGATCGGCGCACCGGCGCGCAGCAGCACGATGAAGGCCCCTTGCGGCGGCGCGTACAGGTCCAGCGCTTCCGGTTCCTGGTCACCAAAATAGTCGCCGTAACGCTGGCGATATTCGCCGAACAGCCCCTCGATCACCGGGGCGATCAGCGGGTCGGTCGGCAGCGTCTGAATGAAAGTGTCTTGCGTCATCGCGCGCTCCTAATCGCCCAGGCCGGGCGGGTTGATTTCCGACTGCGCAAGGCGTTCGACGCTCTCGCCCCAGCGGTTGAGCACCCGATCGTACTGCCCGCCGCGGATCGCGCCGTTCAGCGCTTCGTTCACCGCCTGCACCAGGCCGTTGCCTTTACGGGTGGTGACGGCGATGTGTGCCGCCTTGGGCCAACCGCCTTCCACCGTGCCCGCCAGCCGGGTGCGGCCGTTCAGCGCCGCTTTATAGGCGCCCAGCACGTTCGGCCCGAAGTAGGCGTCGGCGCGGCCGGACTGGATCGCCAGCGTGGCGGCCGCATCGTCGGTCACGTAGATCGGCTGGAAGGGTTTGAGCCCCTGCTGCCGGTTCTGTTTGTCCCACGCCAGCAAAATTGCTTCCTGATTGGTGCCGGAGCCAACGATGATCTTTAATCCGGCGATATCGGCAGGCTGTTTGATCGTCGCGATCTTGCCGCCGGTTTTGACGTAAAAGCCGAGCGAATCGATGCGGTAGGTGGCAAAGTCGAAGCGGGTTTTGCGCTCTTTGGTGACGGTGACGTTGGTGATGGCTGCGTCATATTTGCCGGAAACCACCCCCAGCGGCCAGTCTTCCCACGAGGTTTGCACCACGTTTAATTCAAGCCCCAGGCTGTCGGCCACCAGCTGCGCGATATCCACTTCGCTGCCGATCAGCCGCCGGTTATCGGCGGCAAACAGCGCCAGCGGCGGCGTGTTGAGCGCGGCGATTGCAACGGTGAATTGGCCCGGCTTCACGAAGTGGAAATCGGCCGGCAGTTTGGCGATCGCCTGCGGGTTTTTCGGCGCGTGGATCGGGATTTCATTGGCCTGTAAATCGATGCCGGTGCCCGCCTGCGCGGCGCCGGTCAGGCTCAGCAAGGCCGCCACGAGGGCGGCGGTAACGGTTTTCTGCATAGCGGATATCCCTGAAAACGATCTTATTATTGGGTGAATCTGTTCAACGGGCGCTTCAGGCCCAGGTGCTCGCGCAGCGTATCGCCGTGGTACGCCTGACGGAACAGGCCACGCTGTTGCAGGATGGGTACCACCCGATCGACGAAGTGGCCGAAGGCGCTGGGCGTACCGCCGCTGATGATGAAACCGTCGGCGGCTTCACCGTCGAACCAGCGTTGCAGGCCGTCCGCCACCGCTTCCGGCGTGCCGCTGAACACCGGGCGCGGCGAGGCGGCTTCCAGCGCCACCTGGCGCAGCGTGAGGTTACGTTCGCGGGCGCTGCGCTTGATGGCGTCGGTAGTGCTGCGGAAGCTGTTTTGCCCCAGATCGCCGATGTCCGGGAAGGGGGCGTCCAGCGGATGGCGGGAAAAGTCGTAATGCTCGAAGTAGCGACCAAGATAGTTGAGGGCGTTCTCAATGCTGACCAGGCGGGCGGTCTCCTGGTACTGGCGCTCGACGTCCGCGTCGTCGTCGCCGACGATCACGCTGACGCCCTGGAAGATGCGCAGGTCGTCCGGTTCGCGCCCCTGCTCCACCAGCTGCCGCTTCACGTCCTGATAAAAATTCTGCGCTTGTTCCAGCGTGTCGTGATGGGTGAAGATCGCATCGGCGTGTTGAGCCGCCAGCCGTTTGCCGTCTTCGGAGGCGCCGGCCTGGAACAGGATCGGGCGCCCCTGCGGCGTGCGGCCGATGTTCAGCGGCCCCTGCACCGAGAAGAACTCTCCCTGGTGATTGAGGGTGTGTAGCTTGCCGGTGCGGAAGAATTCGCCGCTAGCCTTGTTGCGCACAAAGGCATCGTCTTCCCAGGAATCCCACAGCCCTTTGGCGACGTCGAGAAATTCGCCGGCGATGCGGTAACGCAGGCTGTGTTCCGGGTGTTCGGCGCGCGAGAAGTTTTTGGCCGAGCCTTCCAGCGGCGACGTCACCACGTTCCAGCCGGCGCGGCCGTTGCTCAGGTGGTCGAGGCTGGCGAACTGGCGGGCGACGGTGAACGGATCGCTGTAAGAGGTGGAAAGGGTGCCTACCAGGCCGATTTTATCGGTGGCGGCGGCCAGCGCGGCCAGCAGGGTGAGCGGTTCGAAACGATTAAGAAAATGCGGAATGGATTTTTCGTTGATATATAACCCATCGGCGACAAACACGAAATCGAATTTCCCCTGTTCGGCTTTTTTCGCCGAGGTGATATTAAATTCGAGGTTGATGCTGGCGTCGGCGGTGGCATCCGGGTGGCGCCAGGCGGACATATTTCCCGATGCGCCGTGCAGAATGGCGCCCAGCCGTAATTGCCGTTGATTATTCGCGTTGTCGCTCATCGTGATTATCCTGTCATGCGCCGCAAAGGCGCGCGGTGTCTGATGTGTCCACTATTGATGAGCGGCAACGGGATGTAAAACAACAAAACAGCATATTCAAATGTTGAAAACTGCAAATATCACGGCGAGCGAAAATAATAATCCCCGGCGCGGTATCTGCGGCGTCGGGGAAATACTATTTCACGTTATTCAGGCGTTGCTGAGGGCTTTTTCTGGCGCGGTAGTGAGCTGTTGCAGCGTGCGTTCCGCCAGCAGCGTAAAATATTGTGCCGCGGGGAACAGGGCGCGTTCATCGGGATTGAAACGCGGATGATGCAGGCCGAACTCGCTGGCGGAGCCGATGCTGACGAAGACGCCCGGCACGTGATGCAGATACAGCGCGAAATCTTCACCCCCCATTTGCAGCTCCGCCTCTTCGACCCGGTAGCCGGCCTCGGCGGCGACGGTTTTGCTGAACGCCGCCCAATGGGCGTCGTTGATCACCGCCGGCGGCCCCGGCTGCCAGTGGAGTTCGGCCTGCGCGCCGAGCGCGGCGGCAACGCCGTCGATCACCTGGCGAATTTTATCAGGCACCTGGCGGCGCACCGCGTCGCTGTGGGTGCGCACCGTGCCTTCCAGCTCCACGGTTTGCGGCAGCACGTTCCAGGTATTGCCGCCTTCGATGCGCGTCACGCTCACCACCAGCGATTCCAGCGAGCTGAAGCTGCGGCTGGGCAGCGTCTGCAGCGCGCCGACGATCTGGCTGGCGGTGACGATGGTATCGACGCCCTGTTCCGGTTTGGCGGCGTGGGCGCCTTTGCCGGTGATGAGGATCTGGAAACGATCGACGTTGGCGTAGAACGGCCCGGCGCGGGTGGCGAAGGTGCCGGTGGGCAGCTCCGGCGCGTTATGCAGGCCAAATACCGCTGCAACGTTATCCAGCGCGCCGGCGTCGATCAGGTGCCGGGCGCCGTTGAAGGTCTCTTCCGCCGGCTGGAAGAAGATGCGCACCGTGCCGGGCAGCTCGGCCTCACGCGCTTTGAGCAGGTGCGCGGCGCCGAGCATCACCGAGGTGTGAAAGTCGTGGCCGCAGGCGTGCATTACGCCGCTGTTTTGCGAGCTGAAGGGCACGTCGGCGATTTCGTCGATCGGCAGGGCATCAATGTCGCCGCGCAGCGCGATAATCGGCCCCTTGCCGCTGCCGATCTCCGCCACGACGCCGGTTTTCAGCGCCAGCGGCAGCAGACGGATGCCTGCCTCTTCCAGCCAGCGGGTCAGCCGGGCAGTGGTGGCGAATTCGTGATTGGAAAGTTCCGGGTTTTGGTGCAGCTCACGCCGATAGGCGATGATTTTGTCTGCCAATTGGCTGGTCATAGGCTTGGCTCACAGTGGGAAATAAACCCTAACCCTAGTGCAGGGACCGCCGAAGCAAAAAGACCATCTGGTTATATTTCATAGCGATTGCGTCTGCATGGGGGCGTCAACGCTGGGGGAAGCGGGCGAGTTTGGGCGTTCGCTCGTTGTTCGCCGGCGCAGGGAGAGGTTTGGCCTGGAACGGTAACGTATCGCAACCGGTGCAATCCATTTACACCGGACAACACGGATTTTTTCACTCTTTATCGGATTTCTGTGATCGCGGTGGTGGACAAAATCCTGCCTGCTTGCTGTACTGTAATCGACACAGGTTTTGTGTCTTTCATTCACGTTAAAGGTAAGTTTGATGTCTAAGATTAAAGGTAGCGTTAAGTGGTTTAATGAATCCAAAGGCTTCGGTTTCATTACTCCGGAAGATGGTAGCAAGGACGTTTTCGTCCACTTCTCTGCCATCGTTAGCAACGGTTTCAAAACGCTTGCTGAAGGCCAGCGTGTAGAATTTGAAATCACGAACGGTGCCAAGGGCCCATCTGCCGCTAACGTTACTGCTATCTAAGCTGCGTAGCTGAATTTCTTAAAACCCGCTCATTGAGCGGGTTTTTTATTGGGCGCGTTATGCGTCGTTGCGGCGGGCCAACAGGCCGAACAGCAGGATGGCGATGGCGTAACAGCCGACGATGGTCAGCGCCATCGACAGGCCCGAGGTGCCGCCCAGCCCGGTGAGCGGCACGGCGCAGGCGCCGAGGGCGAACATGCACACGCCGATCAAGGCCGAGGCGCTGCCCGCTTTGTCTCCCTGGCTTTGCATCGCCAGCGAAGAGGCGGTCGGGCCGACGATGCCGATCACCGCTACCGAGAAGAACAGCGGCACCAGCAACACGACCAGCGGCGCATGCAGCGCGGCGGCCAACAGCAGCAACAGCGACGCGACGGCCGCCAGCGTTAACCCGCCCCTCAACACCCGGCGTTCCCCCCAACGCGCACTGAGACGGCTGGCCAGCTGTGCCGCAATGATCAAGCCGACGCCGTTAATGGCGAAGCATAGGCTGAACATCTGCGGGCTGAGGCCGTAGATCTGCTGCAAGACGAAAGGCGAGGCGCCGATATAGGCGAACATGCCGGCCATCACGAAGCCCTGTGTCAGGCACAGGCCCATGAAATAGCGCTGGGTCAGCAACCCGCCGAGCGACATCAGCATCGCCAGGATACCGCCCTGGCTGCGGCGCTCGACCGGCAGGGATTCGCGCAGCTTCAGCGCCGACAGGCTGAACAGCAGCACGGCGATGGCCGCCAGCACGCCGAAGATACCGCGCCAATTCATTACCTGCAGCATCACGCCGCCCAGCACCGGTGCGACGATCGGCGCCAGGCCGTTGACCAGCATCAGCAAGGCGAAGAAACGGGTCAGCTCATGGCCGGCGTACAGATCGCGAGCAATGGCGCGGGAAATCACCGCGCCGCCGGCGCCGGCGATGCCCTGGAGTAGGCGGGCGATCAGCAGTTGGTCGATGCTGGGCGCGAGGGCACACCACAGCGAAGCGCCCAGCAGCAGGATCAGCGACAGCAGCAGCGGGCGCATGCGGCCCAGTTTGTCGCTGTAAGGGCCGAAAATCAGCTGGCCGACGCCCAGGCCGAGCAGCCCGGTGGTCAGGCTGAGCTGCGCGGCGGCGGTAGAGGTATTCAGCTCACCCGCCATTTCCGGCAGGGCGGGCAGGTAGAGATCGGTGCACAGCGGCCCCAGCGCGGCCAGCAGGCCAAGCACGACGGCGTACACCAGACGCTGTCTGGCTAAGTGTTTGGTCATGGGAGATTAGAGTTTCCTGAACAGGTGAGAAATGGCCTGCTGATACAGATCGCGCAGCAGGGACGCATCGGCTTTTTGCGTGGTAAGGATACGGTAACCGGTGCCTTCGCTCATGACGGCGATAAATTCCACCCGCGCGGCGATCTCTTCCGCGCTGAAATGGGGATACAGCCGCTGCAGATTGTGGCACACGTGGCGAAACAGCCGCGCTTCCGCATCGCTGAGCAGTTTGGCCACCACCGGGTTGCGCGTGGCCTCGGCGGTCACTTCCAGCATCAGCATGTGATCGGTTTCGCTCTCGCCCGGCTGCTGAAACAGCGTGCGCGCCGCCAACGTGCCGGCGATCAGGTTGATGTGATCGCCAAGGTTTTCCAGTCGCTGCATCTTGTTAGTGATGATGCGGTTGACGATCTCTTCGATAATCGCGTCTTTATTGGCGAAATAACGATAGATTTGACCGACGCTGAGCTGCGAGCCTTGGGCGATCTCCGCCATGCTGGCGGCGTGGAAGCCGTGGCGGCGGAAACTGATTTTCGCCGCTTCGACGATCTGATCGCGGCGCGCCTGCACCTTGGCCTGTTTACTGTCGTTGGGGGAGAGCATCTGCCCGATCCTTTGCTACGCGTGAGCCGGGTTCACATTTTTGGGTGTGAACGTTCATTCTCAATTGTAGTGTAAACGGCCGGAAAGACGCAAGATGAACGCGTGCTGCGGGTAAGGGCGCTTAAGCGAACAGGTAGGATTTGATAAAGGCGGCGACGATCAGGACGCACAGCGCAATGGCAATCGCTTCGGCGGCGGTTTTCGGCAGGCTAAACATAGCGGTTTCTCATCCAGTCAGGAGTACTGGATGAGATTATGCGCATGCAAGATTAAGGAAACATTAAGGGCTTAGCGCCCGTTGAGCCACATCACCAGCATAAAGGCCAGCAGCGTCATCGCCAGCGAGCCGGCCAGGTTGAGCAGCATGTTGGCCAGCGCCCAGCCGAAGCGGCCATCTTGCATCAGGTATACCACCTCCAGCGAAAAGGTGGAGAAGGTAGTCAGGCCGCCGCAGAATCCGGTGGTAATCAGTAATTTCCAGGTGGGATCCAGATGCGTCATGCGGGTGAAAATCGCCATCGCCAGACCGATGATAAAACCACCGATCAGATTGACCATCAGCGTACCGAGCGGAATGTGGGCATTCAGCGGATTCATTTTCATGCTTACCGCCCAGCGCAAAACGCTGCCGACGCCGCCGCCGATAAATACGGCCAGTAAAGAACTCAACATGGGGCAACTACCTTTCAATCAGAGAAATTCACGGGACTCGGAAAGGGACAGGCGTAACGCTACGCGCCTCTCTCCGAGAGGTTACGTAGACATCATCAGCCTGTGAAGGCGGTTAGGGAGGAATGTCATCTCCAGCGTGCCGCACGGCCTTTTTTGCCGTACCCGGTGGATGTTACACCTAACGCCATCTATTTTGTAGTATCGACACTCTGCGAGGTCACCCTATGCAAATCAGAACGGCGCGCCTGAGCGATCGCCATGCTATCGCCGAATTAATGACGGCGTTGGATTATCCCGGCACCGAGGCGTTTCTGACGCAGCGCATGCAGCAACTGTTGGCGCATCCGGATGAGGCGCTGCTGGTGGCGACGGACGGGGAGCAGGTGTTGGGCGTGTTGTCGCTGCATTTCCTGCCGCAGCTGGCGTTGGCCGGCGACATTGGCCGCATCAGCTATTTTTGCGTCGATGACCGAGCGCGCGGCGCGGGCGTAGGCCGGCGGCTGCTGGCGGAGGGCGAGGCGCTGGCGCACCGTCGCGGCTGCGATCGGTTAGAGGTCCATTGCCACAGTCGCCGCGAGCGAGCGCATACGTTTTACCGGCGCGAAGGCTTTGTCGAAGCGCCGAAGTATTTTGCCAAGTTATTAAGTCAGTAAGTTACTCCCCTGGCGGCACTGCCGTTTCCAGCCGGTTGCGGCCATTATGCTTCGCCCGATAGAGCGCACCGTCGGCCGCTTTCAGCCAGTCAAGATAGCCGCCCAGCGCGGGGTGGTAGTTAGCGATGCCTGCGCTGATCTGCAGCCGCAGCTGCGGCGCCTCCTTGAAACTGACCGCGTCCAGCCGCTGCTGGATGCGGTGCAGGACGATTTCCGCCTGTTCGGCGTTAGTGTTCGGCAGCACCGCGCCAAACTCGTCGCCGCCGTAGCGCCCGACGATATCCACGTTGCGCAAGCCGATCAGCAGCTCTTCCGCCAATACCGCCAGGGCTTCATCCCCCAGCGCATGGCCGAAGGTGTCGTTGATGGTTTTGAAGCGGTCGATGTCCATCAGGATCAGCGTGGCGTTGTCCTGGTAGCGGCGGCAGCTATCGAACTGGCGATGCAGAAGATGTTCCCAGTGGCGACGGTTATATAAGCCGGTCAGCCCATCGCGGGTGCTGATGCGTTGCAGCTCCTGTTTTTTTTCCGCCAGCCGTTTGGCGGTGCGGTAGGTCACCAGCCCCAGCAACGTCGGATAAAGGTAGATCATCGGCAGGCACAGATAGACTTGCAGCGGCGTGCTGTATGGATGAAACGGGAAGCCGAGCAGCGCGCCGGTGAGCATCGCCGTGGCCAATTGAATCGCCAATCCTTTGACAAACAGCGCTTTGCCGGCCGAAGCGATGTTGTTCATGCTCATCATCGACAGGATGACGATCGCCGGCAGGGCATTGAATGCCATCATCGCTGCCCAGAAGCCGCCGAAGGCGGAGTCGATCAAGAGGTTGCGGATCTCGGCTTTGAACGGATCTTTGGCGCGGTAGGCCAGGCGATAGGCCAGATGCGGCCAGAGAAAGCCGTGAAAGGCCAGCAATAGCCAGACCGCCGCGGGCGGAGCCAAGGGATAGAGCGCGGCGCAAACGCAGATAAACCCGAGCCCCAGACCGGCGACGCGGGGCAGATAGGTGCGTTTGGCGAAGCTGAGGCCGGATTTTCGGGCATCGAAAATGGATGGGGCAATATACATCCGGCATCTCCCTGATGAGTATCACGGCAGCGTATCATGCGGGTGATAAACTAAGAATAGTCTGGGATTCACGCCGCGAGGTTGCGTGACATTCCTGCAACGGATCTCACTCTGTTACATGTTGCGGTTGTGTGAGCCGAAGGAAAGTCGCTAAATATTCGCAGGCAAGGTCAGTTTTTCTCGCTGTTCACACAGCGCTCTATGATAAGAAGGTGAGTATGGAAGGTATCAGCATTACCAAACTTCTGGTGATTGCGGTGTTGGTGATTTTACTGTTCGGCACCAGCAAACTGCGCACGCTCGGCGCCGATCTTGGCGCGGCGCTGAAAGGCTTTAAAAAAGCGGTGGGCGACGACAGCACGCCGCCGGCCGCCGGCAACAGCACCGCCGAGAGCCAGTCCGCTCAGCAGAGCGTCGAAAAGAAAGACGTTTAATTCCGTCTGACTGCTCGCAATAAAAAACGGATGCCTTGCGGACATCCGTTTTTTGGCGTTTCCGCCGTCTTTAGCGTAACAAACTATTACACGTTATTTCACTTCCATCCCTTTGGCCTGCAGATCGGCGTGGTAAGACGAACGCACGAACGGGCCGCAGGCGGCGTGGGTGAAGCCCATCGCCATCGCTTCTTCTTTCATCTCGTCAAACTCGGCCGGGCTGACGTAGCGCTGCACCGGCAGGTGGTGACGGCTCGGCTGCAGGTACTGGCCCAGCGTCAGCATGGTCACGCCGTGGCGACGCAGATCGCGCATCACTTCAACGATTTCCGCGTTGGTTTCGCCCAGGCCGACCATCAGGCCGGATTTGGTCGGGATATCCGGGTGAGCTTCTTTAAAGCGCTCCAGCAGCTTCAGCGACCACTCATAGTTGGCGCCCGGGCGCACCTGGCGGTAGACGCGCGGCACGTTTTCCAGGTTGTGGTTAAACACGTCCGGCGGCGTGGCGGTGAGGATCTCCAGAGCGCGATCCATACGGCCGCGGAAGTCCGGCACCAGCGTTTCAATTTTGATGTTCGGACTCTTGGCGCGGATGGCCGAGATGCAGTCGGCAAAGTGCTGAGCACCGCCGTCGCGCAGGTCGTCGCGGTCAACCGAGGTGATCACCACGTAACGCAGCGCCATGTCGGCGATGGTTTGCGCCAGCTTTTCCGGCTCGTTAGCGTCCGGCGCGATCGGGCGGCCGTGGGCCACGTCGCAGAACGGGCAGCGGCGGGTGCAGATAGCGCCGAGGATCATAAAGGTGGCGGTACCGTGGTTGAAACACTCGGACAGGTTAGGGCACGAGGCTTCCTCACAGACGGAGTGCAGGCCGTTTTTACGCATCGCGGCTTTGATGCCCTGAATGCGCGTTGAGTCGGCAGGCAGTTTGATCTTCATCCACTCGGGTTTACGCAACAGCTCCTGCCGTTCGGTGACCACCGTTTTGACCGGGATCAGCGCCATTTTGTCAGCATCGCGGTATTTGACGCCGCGTTCCATCTGAATTGGTTTACTCATAATCGTGCAGGTTCCAGTTACGAAGCTCGACCGTCTGGTAGCCGAGTAAATGAACAAATTCCTGTACCAGGATTGGGTGTATGTCTTCAAGGCCAACGCCGGGCGCCAGCGCGCTGACCTGCGTCATCTGCATGCCGGCGTAACCGCAAGGGTTGATGCGTTGGAAGGGGCTGAGATCCATCGCCACATTCAGGGCCAGGCCGTGGAATGAGCTGCCTTTGCGGATCCGCAAACCCAACGAACAGATTTTCTGCTCCCCCACGTACACGCCAGGCGCATCCGGACGGGCGCGCGATGCGAGGCGAAAGTGGGCGAGGGTGTTGATAACCGTATCTTCTATCGCCGTGACCAATTGACGTACGCCGACCTTGTTGCGTTTCAGATCGACCATCACGTACATCACTTGCTGACCCGGCCCGTGGTAGGTCACCTGGCCGCCGCGATCGCTCTGGACAACCGGGATGTCGCCGGGCATCAGCACGTGTTCTGCCTTGCCGGCCTGGCCTTGGGTGAACACCGGGTGATGCTGTACCAGCCACAGTTCGTCCGGCGTAGTCTCGGTACGACTGTCGGTGAAGTTATGCATGGCTTGGGATACAGGCGCGTAGGGCTGCAACCCCAGCTGACGCAAAATGATCTTGTCTGGTTGCAAAAGAGTCATCGTCAGGTTACAGAAGTGGTAAAGCCATTATACCGGGCGCTCCGGCTTGCGGCCAGCCTTTCGCTGACCAAAAATGCGCAACCCGGGAAGACGCTGCGCCATCCCGGGTTGATAAGCAGGGGTTTATGCTGGAATTACAGCACCATGCGAACAATTTCAATGTTGCCTAACTCTTCGTACAGGGTTTCGACCTGCTCGATGTGAGTGGCATTGATGGTGATGGAGACGGAGTGGTAGTTGCCTTTGCTGCTTGGCTTGACCTGCGGGTTGTAATCGCCCGGCGCATGGCGCTGCACCACTTCAACTACCTGGTCAACCAGCTCAGGCTGCGCCAGGCCCATCACCTTGTAGGTAAACGAGCAAGGGAATTCGAGCAGTTCGTTCAGTTTAGTTTTTTGCATGTGCGTGCGCTCCAGAGTGCTAGCTAATCTATAAATTATAACTCCCGCCGGGGCGGGAGTTAATGTTATTCAGTATATGGGGGCAATTTCGCCCGTTTCAACCATTAACCGAACCAGTGGTGGAACATCAGTTTGATGTAGTCCACGATGCGGCTGAAGAAGCCGCCTTCTTTCACTTCGTTCATCACCACCAGCGGGCGCTGATCGATGGTTTTGCCGTCCAGCTGGAAGTTGATGCTGCCCACCACCTGGTTTTTCGCCAGCGGCGCGTGAATTTCCGGCGTGTTCAGCACGTAGCTGGCCTTCAGATCTTTCATGCGGCCGCGCGGAATGGTCAGGTAGACGTCTTTGTCCACGCCGAGCTCAACGCGGTCGGCATCGCCGAACCAGACAGGCTCGGAGGCGAACTCTTTACCGACTTTCAGCGGCGCCACGGTTTCGAAGAAGCGGAAGCCCCAGGTCAGCAGTTTCTTGCTTTCGGCTTCACGGCCTTTGTAGGTGCGGCCGCCCATCACGGCGGAGATCAGGCGCATTTGGCCTTCGGTCGCCGAAGCCACCAGGTTGTAACCCGCCGCGTCGGTATGGCCGGTTTTGATGCCGTCGACGTTCAGGCTGTTATCCCACAGCAGACCGTTGCGGTTCATCTGGCGGATATTGTTGAAGGTGAACTCTTTTTCTTTGTAGATCGCGTACTCTTCCGGCACGTCGCGGATCAGCGCCTGGCCGATCAGAGCCATGTCGCGCGCCGAACTGTACTGGCCCTGGGCATCCAGGCCGTGTACCGTCTGGAAGTGAGTGTTCTGCAGGCCCAGCTTGCTGACGTAGGTGTTCATCAGGTTAACGAACGCGTCCTGGCTGCCGGCGACGTAGTCGGCCATCGCCACGCAGGCGTCGTTACCGGACTGCAGGTTGATGCCGCGGGTCAGTTTGGAGACCGGCACGCGATCGCCCGGCTTCAGGAACATCAGCGAGGAGCCTTTGAACACCGGGTTGCCGGTCGCCCAGGCGTCCTGGCCGACGGTCACCAGATCGTCCTGGCCGATTTTACCCGCTTTCAGCGCCTGGCCGATGACGTAGCTGGTCATCATTTTGGTCAGGCTGGCCGGATCGCGACGCGCATCGGCGTTCATCTCGGCCAGCACCTTGCCGGAGTTGTAATCAATCAGGATGTACGCTTCCGCATCGATCTGCGGGACACCTGGGATCATGGTTTTGATGTTAACGTCATCGGCGTGCGCAACGGAGGCTGCGCTCATTGCGATAACGGTGCCGAGGGCGATGCTTTTGATTAAGCGAAAAGAAGTTACTTGTTTCATGATCGGGACTACAACATCCGTGAAAGTAAAGTTAAAAAACGAGCCACACTATAGCAGATGCGATCCCGGCAGGCATTACCCATTCATCTGACTAATTGCGGTTAGTGCCCTTTTAGCTGCAAGAAAATGTTTCAGCTAAATAACCGCTTATCGGCCGTGAATGCCCACCGGGCTTAATGCTCAGGGTGCAGCAGTAACGAAAGACTGTTGTTGCGCTTCGCTCGCCAGGCGTTGCTGCAGCTGGGCCGCCTGCTGACGGCTGCTGAACGGGCCGAGCTGGACGCGATAAACGTTGCCGTTGGCCGCCACTTTGCCCGGGACGCCAAACTGTTGGCTCAGGCTTTGCTGCCAGCTCTGGGCACGCTCGGCGCTGCTCAGCGCACCGACCTGTACCACGTAACCGCCGGAGGAGGAAGCGGCAGCCATGCCGGCAGCTGCGGCGCCGGCCGCGACCGGTGCAGCCACGGCGGCGGCTTCAGGCTCCGAACCTTCCAGCACGCCGGCCGGCAATGCGCTTGGCGCGCCGAGGAAACCGCTGCGGCCGCTACCGGCGTTGCCGCCGGTTGCTGGGGCGTTGTCGTCGTCGGTGCGCAGGGTGCTGTTATCGATCGGGCGTACCGCCGCGCCGCTGGCGACCGGCACGTCCTGTTGGATGGGGGTGCCCATGCCGCTGGCGCCGAGATCCGGGCGCGACGGCAGGGCATAGCTCTGCTTCGCCACGATGGTACCGATGGTGCCTGGGCCGCTCAGCGTGCCGTCCGGCGCCACGTTGATGAAATCGACTTTGACCTTGGTGTTGTTCGACAGGTTGAGGCGATCGGCGGCGGCTTTCGACAGATCGATAATACGGCCCTTGGTGTAAGGCCCGCGATCGTTGACCCGCACCACCAGCTGACGGCCGTTGGCCAGGTTAGTGACGCGCACATAGCTTGGGATCGGTAAGGTCGGGTGCGCCGCAGTCAGACCGTTGGGGTCGAACTGCTCGCCCAGCGCCGTGGTGTTGCCGTTGGCTTCTTCGCCATACCAGGCCGCCAGGCCGGTCTGCGAGAAGTTCTGCGGATCTTTTACGATGCGGTAAGTATCGCCATTAACCTTATAATCCTGCATGTTATTAGGGTTATAGGGTTCATATTGAGGCTCGACGCCACCGATCTCCACCACCGGGCCGTTGTACGGCTGCTGTGGTGCCTGCTGTTCCGTGGTCGGGGCGGTACAGGCGGAGAGCAACACCGCCGCGACGCCGATCCAAAGCCATTCCTTACGCATTACTCACCTCTTATAAACTTTTAGACAGCATTTTCCGATGCGTGTGGATCGACATGATGATGCCGAAACCGGCCATCAATACTATCAGCGCCGAACCCCCGTAACTGACCAGAGGCAAAGGTACGCCAACTACCGGCAAAATGCCACTGACCATACCGATGTTAACAAAGACATAAACGAACAAAATCAGCATCAAGCCGCCGACCATCACGCGGCCAAAGGTGGTTTGCGCCTTGGCGGCGATCATCAGCCCGCGAATGATCACCAGCAGGTAGAGCGCCAGCAGCACCAATACCCCGATCAGCCCCAGCTCTTCGGCCAACACGGCGAAGATAAAGTCGGTATGGCGCTCCGGCAGAAACTCCAGCTGCGACTGGGTGCCGTGCAGCCAGCCCTTGCCGGACAGGCCGCCGGAGCCGATGGCTATCTTGGATTGAATGATGTGATAGCCGGCGCCGAGTGGGTCGCTCTCCGGATCGAGCAGCATCATGACGCGGTCGCGCTGATAGCCGTGCATCAGGAAGAACCACAGCACCGGGATAAAGGCCGCCAGTGCGACGGCGGCGACGGCGATCAGCTTCCAGCTCATGCCCGACAGGAACAGCACGAACAGGCCGGAGGCGGCGATCAGGATCGAGGTGCCCAGATCTGGCTGCGCGGCCACCAGCAGCGTTGGCAGGAAGATCAGCACCAGCGCGATGGCGGTGTTTTTCAGCGAAGGCGGGCAGACATCGCGGTTCATAAAGCGCGCCACCATCAGCGGCACGGCGATCTTGGCGATTTCCGACGGCTGGAAGCGCACCACGCCGAGATCCAGCCAGCGCTGCGCGCCTTTACTTATCTGGCCGAAGGCATCCACGAGGATCAGCAAAATCACGCAGAAAATATACAGATAGGGCGCCCAGCTTTCGTACACGCGCGGCGGGATTTGCGCCATGACGGCCATCACGATCAGCCCCATGACGATCTGCCCGATCTTGCGCTCCATCATGCCGATGTCCTGGCCGCTGGCGCTCCACATCACGAAGGCGCTGTAGACCAACAGGGCCAGGATCAGCAGCAGGAACGTCGGGTCGATGTGGATTTTGGTCCAGATCGAGCCTTTTTGTTGGCTTTCAGTCATGTTCTACCTTAGTCACCTTCTACGCCAGGCGGCAGCGGGGCCTCGCTTGGCAATTGCGTATTGTTGTCGCCCAGCAGAATGTGGTCGAGGATCTGGCGGGTGATGGTTCCCACCGCCGGACCGGAGCCGCCGTTTTCCAGAATGATGGCGACCGACACCGTCGGATTGTTGAACGGTGCGAAGGCGGTCATCAGTTTGTGATCGCGCAGGTGCTCCGCCAGTTTGTGGGCGTTGTAGGTTTCATAGCCGAATACCTGTGCGGTACCCGATTTCGCCGCGGCTTTATAAGGTGCGTCCGCAAAGTATTTGCGCGCCGTCCCGTTCGGACGGTTGGCCACACCATACATGCCGTCTTTGGCAATTTCCCAGAAGCCGGAGTGAATATCGCCGATCTGCGTGCTCTCTTCCTGTTTGAACGGCACCAGCGCGCCGTTGACGCGGGTACTCTGCAGCAGGTGCGGCGTTTTGACGGTGCCGTCGTTGATCAGGGTGTTCAGCGCTTTGGCCATCTGGATCGGCGTGGCGGTCCAGTAACCCTGGCCGATACCCACCGGAATGGTGTCGCCCTGATACCACGGCTTTTTATAGCGTTTCAGCTTCCACTCGCGCGTCGGCATTAGGCCGGATCGTTCTTCGGACAGATCGATGCCGGTGTACTGGCCGTAACCGAATTTGGTCAGCCAGGTCGACAGCCGATCGATCCCCATGTCATAGGCGACCTGATAGAAATAGGTATCTGCGGACTCTTCCAGCGCCTTGGTGACGTTCAGGCGGCCGTGGCCCCATTTTTTCCAGTCGCGGAAGCGTTTTTCCGAGCCGGGCAGTTGCCACCAACCGGGATCGAACACCACGGTGTTTTTGGTGATCACTCCGGCGCTCAGCGCCGACACCGCGATGTAAGGCTTCACCGTTGATGCAGGCGGATAGACCCCCTGCGTGGCGCGGTTGATCAGCGGGCGATTCGGATCGTTCAACAGCCCCTGGTAGTCCTTGCTGGAAATGCCGTCGACGAACAGGTTTGGATCGTAACTCGGGTTGGACACCATCGCCAGGATGGCGCCGGTGCGTGGATCGCTCACCACCACCGCGGCGCGGCTGCCGACCAGCAACTGCTCGATATAGCGCTGCAAATCAAGATCGAGCGTCAGGTAAACGTCCTGACCGGCGGAAGGCGGCTGTTCGTGCAATTGGCGGATCACCCGGCCACGGTTGTTGACCTCGACCTCTTCATAGCCGGTTTTGCCGTGCAGCGTGTCTTCGTAATAGCGTTCGATACCCAGCTTGCCGATATCGTGGGTGGCGGCGTAGTTGGCCAGCTTGCCGTCTTTATCCAGGCGTTCGACGTCGCGGTCGTTGATCTTCGACACATAGCCGGTGACGTGGGTGAGGGCGGATCCGTAGGGGTAGTAGCGGCGTTGATAGCCCTTCACTTCCACGCCGGGGAAGCGGAACTGATTGACCGCAAAGCGGGCGACCTGCACCTCGGTTAGCGCGGTTTTCACCGGAATGGAGACGAAACGGCGCGAACGCTTGCGCTCTTTTTCGAAATTGGTGATGTCGTCGTCGGTCAGATCGACCACCGTGCGCAGCGCCTGCAGCGTGGCTTTGAGATCGTCAACCTTCTCCGGCATCAGTTCCAGCTGATAAATGGTGCGGTTGAGTGCCAGCGGGGTGCCGTTGCGATCGTAGATAATGCCGCGGCTGGGCGCGATGGGCACCAGCTTGATGCGGTTTTCGTTGGAGCGGGTGCGGTAATCCTCGACGCGGACCACTTGCAGATTATACAGGTTGGCGATCAGGATGCCGGACAGCACCAGGATGACCAGGAACGCCACCAGGGCGCGGCGTACAAACAGGGCGGATTCAGCCGTATAGTCGCGAAAAGGGTTACGTTCTATTTTCATCCCGCTGCTTTATTTCACTCTGTCACGGTCACCACCGGCTATTCCCGGTGGTAAGGATGATTTGTTGTAATACTCCAGGCGCGGTAGAGGCTTTCGGCCACCAGGACGCGCACCAAAGGATGCGGCAGCGTCAACGGAGAAAGCGACCAGCTCTGCTCGGCAGCGGCTTTGCAGGCGGGCGCCAGCCCTTCCGGGCCGCCGATCAGCAGGCTGACGTTGCGGCCATCCTGCTTCCAGCGCTCAAGCTGCTGCGCCAGCTGCGGCGTTTCCCACGGCGTGCCTGGGATATCCAGCGTAACGATGCGGTTGCCTTTGCCCACCGCCGCCAGCATCTGTTCGCCTTCCTTGTCCAGAATGCGTTTGATGTCGGCGTTTTTGCCGCGTTTGCCCGCCGGGATCTCGGTCAGCTCAAACGGCATATCTTTGGGAAAGCGGTGCAGGTAATCCATAAAGCCGGTTTGCACCCAGTCTGGCATTTTGGTGCCGACCGCCACCAATTGCAGTTTCACCGCTTAGCTCCAGAGTTTTTCCAGCTCGTACAGGCGACGGCTTTCTTCCTGCATCACGTGCACGATCACTTCGCCCAGATCGACCACGATCCAGTCGGAGGCTTCCTGGCCTTTCATGCCAAACAGCTCCATGCCTACGGCACGGGATTCCTGTACCACGTGGTTGGCGATCGACATCACGTGGCGAGTCGATGTGCCGGTGCAGATGATCATGCAATCAGTGATGCTGGATTTGCCCTGTACGTCCAGAGCGATAATGTCTTGGCCTTTCAGGTCATCGATTTTATCGATGACGAAATCTTGGAGCGCTTTACCTTGCAAAGGTTCCCCCTCGGGTGTGTTCTGTTCAGTCGACTGCAGCGGGCAACATGCGCACGCCGCGGCGTAACCGGATAATGGTTTCGGCAGGCTGCCGCTGAAAGCCAGCTAACTGGTGACTGCCCGGCCAGCTAAGGTTTCCGGGGTTTTCAGCGGATACCTGAAAAATAGCGGCGCAGTATATCACGCACCTTTCGCTAGCGATATAAACCCTGCAACTCGATATAGCGCTGCACCGGGCGTGGCAGCAGGTCGTCGCAGTTGAGGCCCTGATGGCGGCGCTGGCGGATCTCGGTGGCGGAAATTTCCAGTTCCGGCGTATCTGCCAGATAGATATGGCCGTGCGGGCGACGGCTGAGCAGCGCCGGATCGACGGTGCGATGGCGTTCCAGCCACTGCTGCAGTTCCGGTGTGTCCATGCGATCGTTATAGCCCGGGCGCGCCAGCACCAGCAGGTGGCAGACGTCCAACAGCGCCTGCCAGCGATGCCATTTATGCAATGTCAGCAGCGAGTCCTGGCCAATAATAAACGCCAGTGGCTGGGCGGCGCCACGCTCTTTACGAATCGTTTCCAACGTCTCGATGGTGTAGGAGGGGGTGGTGCGGTGCAGTTCGCGATCGTCGACCGCAAACAGCGGGTTGCCGGCGATCGCCAGCTCGACCATCTTCAGGCGTTGCTGCGCATTGGCCTCCGGCTGCGGGCGGTGCGGCGGCACGTGGTTAGGCAGCAGCGTGACGCGATTCAGACCCACTTCGGCGGCCAACGCTTCCACCGGCCGCAGGTGGCCGTAGTGGATCGGATCGAAGGTGCCGCCGAACAGCGCGTGCAAAACGGTGGGGTGTTCCGGATTAGTGGGCATCGCTAAAACTCGTGGCCAGGGGTTTGCCGCACAGCAGCATCGACAGGGTTTCCAGTTCCGGCCAGACCGACTGGCCATAGTCCTGCTTGAGGGTCAGCTCGATTTGCGTCAGCAGCTGTACCGCTTGCTGCAGCTGGGCGCCGGACAGGCGTTGCAGCGCCTGGGTCACCAGCGGGCGGCGATTCTGCCAGACCTTGTGCTGGTCGAACAGCGTGCGCAGCGGCGCGGACGCCTTGCGGCGCTGCAGCGTCAGCAACAGCAGCAGTTCGCGCTGTAAGGTGCGCAGCAGGATCACCGGCTCCACGTCCTCTTGCTGCAGCTGCTGCAAGATATGCCAGGCGCGCTTGCTTTTGCCGGCCAGCAGGGCATCCAGCCAGTGGAACGGCGTGAAGTGGGCGGCGTCGTTCACCGCCTGTTCGACGCGCGGCAGCGTGAGTTTGCCGTCCGGGTGCAGCAGCGACAGCCGCTCCAGCGCCTGCGACAGCGCCAGCAGGTTGCCTTCGTAGCAGTAGCACAACAGCTGATTGGCGGCGTCGTCCAATTCCAGCTTCATCGCCTTGGCGCGCGTGGCGACCCAGCGCGGCAGCTGTGCCTGTTCCGGCGTCTGGCAACTGACGAGGGCGCCGTGTGGGCTGAGCGCCTTGAACCAGGCGCTGTTTTCCTGCGCTTTGGTGAGGCGCGGGCCGCGCAGGATCAGCAGAATATCCTCGTGCAGCAGCGTGGCAAGCTTGGTCAGCTGTTCGCCGATCGGCGCCGTCGGGCCGTTTTCCGGGAAGATCAGCAGCAGCGTCTGGCGGCTGGCGAACAGGCTCATCGCCTGGCAGATGCCGAAGATGGCGTCCCAGTCGGTATGGGCGTCGAGGGAAATGCTGTAGTGCTCGCTGAACTGCTGCTGTTGCGCAGCCTGCCGGAGCAGATCCTGGCTTTCCTGCAGCAGTAGCGGTTCATTGCCGCTCAATAAATAACAAGCGCGCAGCCCCTCTCGGAGCTGCGCGGCAAGTTGTTCCGGATAAATGCGGATCATTGTGCGGTTTGGCTTGCCGCTCGTTCGCCGACGGCAGCGGCTTTCTGCCGGTTTTCTTCTTCCGCCGCGTGCACGGTCAGCAGTTTGCGCACCAGCTGTTGCGCCGCCTGCTCACGCATTTCCTGGCGAATGATCTCCTGCTCGGAGTCTTTGGCCAGCGCGGTCAGCGGGTTGTCGAAGAACGAACGGAACACTTTCACCGACAGCGGATACAGGTCGTGGCCCGGGAGCAGCACCTGCGCCTGCACGGTCAGCACCAACTGGTACTCGGCGGTTTTACCGTCCTGGAAGATCGAGGCGGTATCCTGGCTTTCCGTCGCGCCGAGGATGCGCAGGGAAGGCACGTCTTTACGCTTCGGATCGCTGACGATGGTCACGGCGTTCAGACGCAACTGCTCACGCACCGCGCGCGTCAACGGACCATAAGGGTCGGCGCTGTCCAGGATCAGCGTTTTCATTTCATTAGGCACCTGCGTGGTGCCACGCAGGTGAAAACCGCAGCCGGCGGTGACCAGCACCGCCAACCCCAGCAACAGCGTCAGAATACGTTGTCGCACAACTCCTCCTTGTGTTAACCCACAACCAGGTTAAGCAGTTTGCCCGGAACGTAGATCACTTTGCGAATCGTGACGCCGTCCAGATATTTAGCCACCAGATGCTCTTCGGCAGCGCGCGCGCGCACTTGCTCTTCGGTCGCATCGGCAGATACGGTGATTTTAGCGCGAACCTTGCCGTTCACCTGCACCACCACCAGCTTGGAGTCCTCGACCATCGCCTGTTCGTCGGCAACCGGCCATGGCGCGGTGTCCACGTCGCCTTCGCCGCCCAGCGACTGCCACAGGGTGAAGCACACGTGCGGGGTGAACGGATACAGCATGCGAACCACGGCCAGCAGCGCTTCCTGCAGCAGCGCGCGATCCTGCTCGCTCTCCTGCGGCGCGCGGGCCAGCTTGTTCATCAGCTCCATCACGGCGGCGATCGCGGTGTTGAAGGTCTGACGGCGGCCGACATCGTCGGTCACCTTGGCGATGGTTTTGTGCAGATCGCGGCGCAGCGCTTTCTGATCTTCGTTCAGCGCCGCCACGTCCAGCGGCTGTACCGCGCCTTTTGCCACGTGATCGTAGGCCAGTTTCCATACGCGTTTCAGGAAGCGGTTAGCCCCTTCTACGCCGGATTCCTGCCACTCCAGCGTCATTTCTGCCGGTGAAGCGAACATCATGAACAGACGCACGGTGTCCGCGCCGTATTTTTCCACCATTTCCTGCGGGTCGATGCCGTTGTTCTTCGACTTCGACATTTTGCTCATGCCAGCATAGACCAGTTCACGGCCTTGCGGATCGGTGGCCTTGATGATGCGGCCCTTGTCGTCGCGCTCGACCGTGGCGTCAACCGGAGATACCCAGACGCGCTCGCCGCTGTTGCCGGTGTAGTAGAAGGCGTCGGCCAGCACCATGCCCTGACACAGCAGGCGCTTGGCCGGCTCATCGGAATCCACCAGGCCCGCATCGCGCATCAGCTTGTGGAAGAAGCGGAAGTACATCAGGTGCATGATGGCGTGTTCGATACCGCCGATATATTGATCGACCGGCAGCCAGTAGTTAGCGGCGGCCGGATCCAGCATGCCCTGGTCATACTGCGGGCAGGTGTAGCGCGCGTAGTACCAGGAAGACTCCATAAAGGTGTCGAAAGTGTCGGTTTCACGCAGCGCCGGCTGGCCGTCAACGGTGGTCTTCGCCCACTCAGGGTCGGCCTTGATCGGGCTGGTGATGCCGTCCATGACCACGTCTTCCGGCAGGATCACCGGCAGCTGATCTTCCGGCGTCGGCATCACGGTGCCGTCTTCCAGCGTCACCATCGGGATTGGCGCGCCCCAGTAACGCTGACGGGAGACGCCCCAGTCGCGCAGACGGTAGTTGACCTTGCGCTGGCCCACGCCCTTGGCGACCAGTTTGTCGGCGATGGCGTTAAAGCCGGCTTCGTTGTCCAGACCGTCAAACTCGCCGGAGTTGAACAGCGCGCCTTTGTCGGTCATCGCTTCGGCGCTCACGTCAGGTTGGCTGCCGTCGAGGTTCAGGATCACCGGTTTGATCGGCAAATCGTATTTGGTGGCGAATTCCCAGTCGCGCTGGTCGTGCGCCGGTACCGCCATCACGGCGCCGGTGCCGTATTCCATCAGCACGAAGTTGGCGACCCACACCGGCAGCTTCTCGCCGCTCAGCGGGTGGACAACGAACAGGCCGGTTGGCATGCCTTTCTTCTCCATCGTCGCCATTTCGGCTTCGGCCACTTTGGTGTTGCGGCATTCGTCGATGAAGTCGGTCAGCGCCGGATTGTTGCGCGCGCCCTGTTGCGCCAGCGGGTGGCCCGCGGCGACCGCCACGTAGGTGGCGCCCATGAAGGTGTCGGGACGGGTGGTGTAAACCGTCAGCTTCTCTTCGCTGTCCGCCACGTCGAAGGTGATTTCCACGCCTTCGGAGCGGCCAATCCAGTTGCGCTGCATGGTTTTCACCTGCTCCGGCCAGCTTTCCAGCGTGTCCAGATCGTTCAGCAGCTGATCGGCGTAAGCGGTGATTTTGATGAACCACTGCGGGATCTCTTTACGCTCGACCTTGGTGTCGCAGCGCCAGCAGCAGCCGTCGATAACCTGTTCGTTGGCCAGCACGGTCAGATCGTGCGGACACCAGTTCACCGCCGAGGTCTTCTTGTAGACCAGGCCTTTTTCATACAGCTTGGTGAAGAACCACTGTTCCCAGCGGTAGTATTCCGGCTGGCAGGTAGCGATTTCGCGATCCCAGTCGTAGCCGAAGCCCAGCAGTTTCAGCTGGTTCTTCATGTATTCGATGTTGTCGTAGGTCCACGGGGCCGGTGCGGTGTTGTTTTTCACCGCCGCACCTTCCGCCGGCAGGCCGAACGCATCCCAGCCGATCGGCTGCAGTACGTTTTTACCCAGCATGCGCTGATAGCGCGAGATCACGTCGCCGATAGTGTAGTTACGAACGTGGCCCATGTGCAGTCGGCCGGACGGGTAAGGCAGCATGGATAGGCAGTAGTACTTTTCCTTGCTGTCGTCTTCGGTAACTTTGAAAGTCTGCTTCTCTTGCCAGTGAAGCTGTACGTTCGATTCTATGTCTTCTGGACGGTATTGCTCTTGCATGGCGGCCGGTGGTCCTGTAGGTGTAAACCGTTGCCCCGGTCAGAGGCAACGCAATGAACATTTAGTATTCGTAGATCCGCATAGCATAGCTGATAAGACCTCTCGGCAACAACTCCAAGCGCCTGACTCGGCGCATTTAAAAAAAACGCCGCCATGACGCGGCTCACAACCTGCGGATCCCGCGTCTTGCCAAGTGACATCAGTCATTTACGGCTAAAATAAGAACAAGTAGCTTAGGGGTATCCCTACAGCCAAGCCCGGCGCAGCGTTTATCGAGGAGAGTCTATGAACAAGGTTGCTCAGTATTACCGCGAATTGGTGGCATCACTGACCGAACGCCTGAAAAACGGTGAACGCGATATCGACGAACTGGTGGCCAGCGCGGAGCGGCGGTTGAACGAGGCCGAAGATCTGACCCGCGACGAGGTGCGGCAGGTGACGCAGGCGGTGCGGCGCGATCTGGAAGAGTTCGCCCGCAGCTATCAGGAAAGCCGGGACGAGTTTACCGACAGCGTGTTTATGCGGGTGATCAAAGAGAGCCTGTGGCAGGAACTGGCGGATATCACCGACAAAACCCAGCTGGAGTGGCGTGAAGTGTTCAAGGATGTCAGCCATCACGGCGTTTATCACAGCGGTGAAGTGGTGGGGTTGGGCAATCTGGTGTGCGAGCAGTGTCACTACCATCTGGCGTTTTACACGCCGGAGGTGCTGCCGCTTTGCCCGAAATGCGGTCACGACCAGTTCCAGCGTCGGCCGTTTGAGCCTTGATGACGTTCCCCGCCAGGGCGGGGAACACTAAGGCCGGCGTTTAACGGAACAGTTTCTTCAGCAGGTTGCTCAGGAAACCGCCGCTGACGGCTGCTGGGGCGGCTTGCGCCTGCGCCGGTGCGCTGGCCGGTACGGCGACGCCGGCCGGGATTTTCTGCGCGACCGCGACGCGGCTGTCCTGGGCGGCTTTCTCCGCCGCTTCCGGGCCGTAGGCGAAGCCCTCCGCCAGCACGAATTCAACGTCGGTGATGCCGATAAAGCCCAGGAACAGCTTCACGTACGGCGTGATCAGATCCGTCGGCGTGTCGGCGTGGATGCCGCCGCGGCTGGAGATGACGATCGCTTTCTTGCCCGTCACCAGCCCTTCGGCACCGGCGGAGGTGTAGCGGAACGTCTGACCGGCGCGGGCGATCAGATCGAAGTAGATTTTCAGCTGCGTCGGGATGTTGAAGTTGTACATCGGGGCGCTGATGATCAGCGTGTTGTGCGACTTCAGCTCGGCAATCAGCTCATCGGAAAGCGCCAGGGTGCTCTGCTGATGCGGCGTCAGCGGGTTGTCGCCGGCGGTAAAGCCAGCCATCACTTCGCCATCCAGCTCCGGCAGCGTTGGGTTAGCCAAGTCGCGCACGGTGAACGTGTCTTCTGGGTGAGCTTCACGCCATTGTTCAACAAAAAAATCGACTAATTTTCCAGACTGGGAATATTCACCCAGAATACTTGATTTCAGGACCAGTACGCGGCTCATTGGCTTATCTCCAGGCGAAGTTTAATCGGTGACGATGTCAGTCGGTGTAAACGCATGGTAGAGGCAAGCCATCAACAGTGATAGCGCAAAAATTCGCTGAGTTAAATCAAAAAAGTTGAAGGAGGGGCGCGAGCGCGCCCCGATGGGATCAATAACGCGCCAGGCGCTCGGCCAGCAGATCGATAAAACCCTCGCGGTTGATGCTGGTCAGCACTTCCACGTTGGCCGCGTTGCCGGTTTGCTGGAAATAGTCCACCACCGTCATGCCGACGGTGTATTCCCCTTTGGTCTCCACACCGACCCAGCGTTCTACGCCGGTGAACAGCTGCGGCGCCAGCAGCCAGGCGATGGTGCAGGGATCGTGCATCGCAGCGCCGGGCAGGCCGCGCGGATGGCTGAGGTACAGCGGCAGGTAAAAATCGAGCATCTCCGCGACCGCCTGCGCGACCGGATTGTCTATCTGGCGAATGCGCTCGATATCCTGCGGCAACACCAGCGCTTGATGGGTGACGTTCAGCCCAGCCATGGTCAGCGGCACCCCGGATTTCAGCACCATTTCGGCGGCTTCGGGATCGACGAAGATGTTGAACTCCGCGACAGGCGTAGTATTGCCGGCGTTCATACCGCCGCCCATGAATACGATGCGTTCGATATGGCTTTTCAGCTCGGCATGCTGGGCCAGCAGCAGGGCGATATTGGTCATCGGGCCGGTCACCACCAGGGTTATCGGCTGCGGGCTGGCGCGCAGCAAGTCGGCGATCAGCTCGACGGCGCCGCGGGGATCGGGTTTGATTGTCGGCGTCGGCAGGTGGGTGTTGCCCATGCCGGTTTTGCCGTGGACATAGTCGGCGATCACCAGTTCGCGCATCAGCGGGCCGCTGGCGCCGGCGGCGACCGGTATGTCCTCGCGCTGCATCAGGGTCAACAGGCCCAGCGCGTTATGCAGGGTTTTCTCCGGCGTCTGGTTGCCGGCGGAGGTGGTGATGGCTTTGATGTCCAGTTCTGACGAACGCAGCGCCATAGCCAGCGCGATGGCGTCGTCGAGGCCAGGATCGCAATCGATGATAATAGGGCGGGGCATGTTCTTTCTCCTCTGTTTGTTATCCAGCGAGCATCGGATCAAAACCGGGGAGAAACAAGCGCTTTTAGTGCCGGGGGAAAAGATGCGCCCCTGGCGGGGCGCATAGGCAGAGCGTTTAGTGCAGGATCTTGGCCAGAAAATCCTTGGCGCGATCGGACTCGGGGTTGTTGAAGAAATCGTCTTTGTTGCGGTCTTCGACGATTTTGCCTTCGTCCATAAAGATCACTCGATTCGCCACCTTGCGGGCGAAGCCCATTTCGTGGGTTACCACCATCATGGTCATACCTTCGTTCGCCAGTTCGACCATCACGTCCAGCACTTCGTTGATCATTTCCGGATCGAGCGCAGAGGTCGGCTCATCGAACAGCATGGCGATAGGATCCATGCACAGCGCACGGGCGATGGCGACGCGCTGCTGCTGGCCGCCGGACAGCTGACCGGGGAACTTGTTGGCATGGGCGGAGAGGCCGACGCGCTCCAGCAGCTTCAGACCCTTCTCGCGTGAGGCGGATTTGTCGCGCTTGAGCACTTTCACCTGCGCCAGCGTCAGGTTGTCGATGATAGACAGGTGCGGGAACAGCTCAAAGTGTTGGAACACCATGCCAACCTTGGCACGCAGCTGCGCCAGGTTGGTTTTCTTGTCGTTGACCGGCGTGCCGTTCACCAGGATATTGCCCTGCTGGATCGGCTCGAGGCCGTTGACGGTTTTGATCAGGGTGGACTTGCCGGAACCTGAAGGACCGCAGACGACGACCACTTCGCCTTTTTTCACTTCGGTGGTGCAATCGGTCAACACCTGAAAGTGACCGTACCACTTAGAAACATTTTTCAGGGATATCATCAAACAGTCCTTTTCTTCAAATAGCTTACCAGCGCCGAGGCGGCGAGGCTGATAACAAAATAGACAAAGCCGGCGAACAGGATCATTTCAACCTGGGTGCCGTCGCGTTCGCCGATGGTCGACGCGGTGCGGAAGAAGTCGGCCAGGCTCAGTACGTAAACCAGCGAGGTATCCTGGAACAGGACGATGCCCTGGGTCAGCAGCAGCGGCACCATGGCGCGGAACGCCTGCGGCAGGATCACCAGCCGCATGGATTGCCAATGGGTCATGCCCAGCGCCAGCGCGGCGGAGGATTGGCCGCGCGAGATGCTGATGATGCCGGCGCGGATGATTTCCGAGTAATAGGCCGCTTCAAACAGGGAAAAGGCTACCATAGCCGAGATCAGGCGAATATCGGTTTTCGGCGATAAGCCTAGAACCTGTTGTAATAAGCTTGGAACCACCAGGTAGAACCACAGCAGCACCATCACCAGCGGCACCGAGCGGAACAGGTTGACGTACAGGGTGGCGAACCAGCTGATCGGTTTGAACGGCGACAGGCGCATCACCGCCAGCACGGTACCCCACAGAATGCCGACCACGATGGCGGTCACGGTGATCTTCAGCGTGATTACCATGCCCTGCAGCAGAAACGGGAAGCTTGGGACGATCGACGCCCAGTCAAATTCGTACATTATTTACTCCCCAGGTTGCCAGGCAACTGCACTTTCTTTTCGACCAGACGCATAAACAGCATGATAACGGCGTTGATGCCGATATAAGCCAGCGTGATGGCGGTAAAGGATTCATAGGCGTGTGCGGAGTAATCCAACAGCTTGCCGGCCTGCGCGGCCATGTCCACCAGCCCGATGGTAGAGGCGATGGCGGAGTTTTTGACCAGGTTGAGCATCTCCGAGGTCATCGGCGGCACGATCACCCGGTAGGCGTTCGGCAGCAACACGTAGCGGTAGGTTTGCGGCAGCGTCAGGCCCATCGCCAGCCCGGCCGCTTTCTGGCCGCGCGGCAGGGACTGGATGGCGGCGCGCACCTGTTCGCAAACGCGGGCGGCGGTAAACAATCCCAGGCAAAGCATGGAAGAGACGAAGAACTGCACGTTGGGATCCAGCTCGCTTTTAAACCAGGTGCCGATATTGGCCGGCAGCAGCTCGGGGATCACCAGATACCAGGTAAAGAATTGCACGATCAGCGGCACGTTGCGGAACAGTTCGACGTAACAGGTGCCGAGGGCGGAAAGAAAGCGGTTGGGTACGGTACGCAAGATACCGAACAGCGAACCGACGAAGAAAGCGATAATCCATGCACAGACGGAGAGGGCCACCGTGACCTGAAAGCCGGACCAGATCCAGCCGAGGTAAGTGGTGTTCCCAAACGGGGCCTGCTGCAGGAAGATACCCCAGTTCCAATCTATTGACATAACAAACTCCGGTAAACGGGCGCAGAGCGCCGAAGATTGATGACCTGATGAGCGCCGATCGCCGCGCGGCCAGTCTGGCTGGCTTATTGTGTGCGGATGTCGGTGATGCGCCTTGGGGAAAATGAGGGAGGGGAACGGCCCCCCTCATACCTGTCTGTCCCAGTCATCAACTGGGCCGGTTTGGCCTGGCGGCCGCCCCGGCTGTCATTCTATTTAGTTCAATGCCTTGTCGTTAGGTTCTTTGAACAGCTGTTTCATGTCGTCCGACAGTTCGAAGTTCATGTTGAGGTTTTTCGGTGGAATCGGCTGCTTGAACCATTTATCAAACCACTTGGCCGCTTCGCCGGAGGTTTGCGCCTGGGCGATGGTGTCATCGACCAGTTTCTTGAACGCAGGATCGTCTTTACGCAGCATGCAGCCGTAGGCTTCTTTCGACTGCGGTGTGCCGATGATTTCCCACTGATCCGGCTTCTTGGCCTTGGCGCGCTCGCCCGCCAGCAGGGCGTCGTCCATCATGAAGGCCACCGCGCGGCCGCTTTCCAGAGTGCGGAAGGAGTCGCCGTGGTCTTTGGCGCTGATGATGCGCATGTTCATCTTGCCGCTGTCGTTCAGCTTGTTCAGCAGCACTTCAGAGGTGGTGCCGGAGGTGACCACCACCGGTTTGCCGGCCAGGTCTTTAAAGTCTTTGATGTCGGAGCCTTTTTTCACCAGCAAGCGGGTGCCGACCACGAAAATGGTGTCGGAGAAGGCGGCCTGTTTCTGGCGCTCGAGGTTATTGGTGGTGGAGCCGCACTCGAAATCATAGGTGCCGTTTTGCAGCAGCGGGATGCGGTTCTGCGAGGTAATCGGCAGCATTTTCACCTGCAGATTCGGTGCATTCAGCTTTTTCTTAACGGCTTCAACGATTTGGTTGGAGTAGTCCTGAGAGTAGCCCACAACTTTTTGTTGGTTGTCGTAGTAGGAGAACGGCACTGACGATTCGCGGTGGCCGACAACGATCACGCCATTGTCTTTGATTTTCTTCAGCGTACCGGTCAGGTCTTCCGCGTGCGCCACGCTACCTGCCGCACCGAGCAGCAGTAACGATAACGCCAATTTACGCATTTGCATGGTCCAACTCCTTTACTGTTGTTGTGGCTCTGACTAAAGAGCGTCAGGTTAAATCGACTGTTTATTGCTCAAGTTATAAAGATAGTCTTATGAACTGAACGCTGTTAAAAAATAACCGATTGTGAACACCTTGAAACTAAAATGTTTCATTTTTTGAGACGCCGCGCGCACCAAATCAATGCAACAAAACGTCGGCGCACCCATGCGGTGCGTTCAATGCACCCAAAATGTGCGCAGGTGCGACAAAACGTCAGCAAAAGTAAACCGGCGCGCGATGTCGCCATAGATAAAAGCAAGGAGTGTGCCAGCCGCGTTGATTTAACGGCGTTTTCTGACTGAGGGAAGATTTGACGGGAAAGCGGGGCGCAGCGGGTGCGCCCCGACGAAGAGGGCTATTTGCGGCGCAGGCCCAACATCAGCGCCCAGCCGCCCAGCAACAGGGTGATCACCCACAGCGGCGTGGCGCCGAAGCGCGCATAAGGCGTGACGCCGGTGGTCGGCGTGACTTTCACTTCGAGTACCTGACGGGTGAACTGCGGGATCTCGGCGATCACCTCGCCATTCGCGTCCACCGCGGCGGTGACGCCGTTATTGGTGCTGCGCAGCAGCGGTCGGCCGAGCTCCAGCGCCCGCATGCGTGCCATCTGGAAGTGCTGCCACGGGCCGATGGAGTGGCCGAACCAGGCATCGTTGGAGATGGTCAGCAGGAAGTTGGTGTCCGGGCGGAAGTTATCGCGCACCTGCTGGCCCAACACGATTTCGTAGCAGATGGCCGCCGTCAGGTTGTAGCCGCGTACGCTGAGCTGCGGTTGTACGTAGTCGCCGCGGCTGAAGGAGGACATCGGCAGGTCGAAGAACGGCGCCAGGGGCCGCAGCAGCGTCTCGAGCGGCACGAACTCGCCGAACGGTACCAGGTGGTGCTTGTTGTAGCGATCGTTGGCCGGGTAACTGTACGGCGTCGGTTCACCGAGCACGATGGCACTGTTGTAGATTTGCTGGCCCTGCGGCGTAGCACGCACGTCGACGATGCCGGTGATCAGGCTGCTGTTCTTCGCCCGCATCAGGTCGTCCATCATCGTCAGGAAGCCGTTCTGATTGGCTTCATAATCCGGAATGGCGGATTCCGGCCAGATGACGATCGGCGCCTTGCCCATGTAGGGACGGGTTTCGTCCAGATAGGTTTGCAGCGTGCTGACCAGCGCTTTCGGATCCCATTTCATCGATTGAGCGATGTTGCCTTGCACCATGGCGACGTTCACCGCTTTCTCCGGCTGCGGGGTAAACCACTGCAGCTGGCGCAGCGGCCACGGCAACAGCAGCAGCGCGGCGGCAATCACGGCTGCCGAGAGACGGCGCTGATTGACGGCGTACACCAGCAGGCCGGCGATGGCCATCAGCACAAAGGTGATGGCGTCGACGCCCAGCAGCGGCGCGATGCCCTTCAGCGGGCCGTTGATCTGGCTATAGCCGAACTGCAGCCACGGGAAGCCGGTCAGCACCCAGCCGCGCAGGAATTCGGTCACCTGCCACAGCACCGGCGCGGCGATGGCCAGCCTCCACCAGCGGGTGGCCGGCCACAGGCGCGTCAGCAGCCCGGCGAACAGCCCGGTATACAGCGACAGGTAAGCGGCGAGCAGCGCCACCAGGAAGATGTTGACGGCGAAGGGCATGCCGCCGAAATCGGCGATGCTGACATACACCCAGTTGATCCCGCTGCCGAACAACCCGAAGCCCCAGACAAAGCCGAGCAGGGCAGACTGTTTGGTGGTGCGATTGAGGGTAACGGCCAGCAGGCCGAACAGGGAGACGATGGCCGCGGGCCAAAAATCGTAGGGCGAGAACGCCAGCGTCCCGCCGGCACCTGACAACAGCGCCAGCAGGGCGCGAACCCACTGGCGTTCAAGTAATGAGGCTTTAGCCATGTTGGATTTAATCTTCCAGTTTCGGTGGTGGAGAGTCGTCCGGAATTTTTACATGAACCTGGATGATACGTCGACTGTCTGCCATGGCAACTTTAAATAGGTAACCTTCGATTTCAATGGTTTCCCCGCGCGCCGGCAGGTGGCCGAAGGCCTGCATCACCAGACCGCCGATGGTATCGACCTCGTCGTCGCTGAAATGGGTGCCGAAGGCGTCGTTGAAGTCTTCGATCGGCGCCAGCGCGCGCACGGTGTACATGTGGCGGCTGAGCTGGCGGATATCCAGATCGTCTTCGTCGTCGTATTCGTCTTCAATCTCGCCGACGATCAGCTCTAGGATATCTTCGATGGTGACCAGGCCGGACACGCCGCCGAATTCGTCAATGACAATCGCCATGTGATAGCGCTGGGAACGAAACTCTTTCAGCATCCGGTCGACGCGCTTGCTTTCCGGCACCACCACCGCGGTACGCAGCACTTTGTCGATGCTGAACGGCTCGGAGTCTGCGCGCATGAACGGCAGCAGATCCTTGGCCATCAGGATGCCTTCGATGTGATCTTTATCTTCGCTGATCACCGGGAAGCGCGAGTGGGCGGAGTCGATAATCACGTCCAGGCACTCTTCCAGCGTCTGGTTGCGCTTGAGCGTCACCATCTGGGAGCGGGGGATCATGATGTCGCGCACGCGCTGTTCGGCGATATCCATCACGCCTTCCAGCATGTCGCGGGTATCGGGATCGATCAGGTCGTTTTGTTCGGAATCACGGATCAGCTCGACCAGATCGCCACGGTTTTTGGGCTCGCCGTGGAACAGCTGGTTAAGGATAAGAGTAAAGAACCCCTTCTTGGGACTGGGGCTGTCATTGCTTTGTGAATGGTCGTCGCTCATGGCGTTTTAGTTACTGTCACTCATGTCAGAGTTAAGGGGCGTCAGCGACAGCCCCGCATGGGGGCTGTGGGGTAAACGGCTGACGTCAGACGGGGTCTTTTTCCGCCAGGTACGGATCAGGATAACCCAGTCCGTGCATGATTTCGGTTTCCAAAGACTCCATTTCTTCGGCTTCATCGTCTTCGATGTGGTCATACCCTAGCAGATGAAGACTGCCGTGGACAACCATATGCGCCCAGTGGGCCTCCAGCGTTTTGCCTTGCTCAATCGCTTCCTGCTCAACCACCTGGCGGCAGATGATCAGATCGCCGAGCAGCGGCAGCTCGATGCCCGGCGGGGCTTCGAACGGGAAAGAGAGCACGTTGGTCGGCTTGTCTTTGCCGCGGTAGGTCAGGTTCAGCTCGTGGCTTTCCGCTTCGTCCACCAGACGCACTGTGACCTCGGCCTCTTCCTGAAATTGCGGCAGCACGCCTTCCAGCCAGCGCTGGAAGGTGGCCTCATCCGGCAGGCCGTCGCTGCTTTCACAGGCAATCTGCAGATCCAAAATCACCTGACTCATGGTGTCTCCTGCTCGGAGGCGGCGAGCGCCTCGCGCTTACGTTGCTCGGCAATCGCGTCTTTGCGTTTCTGTTCGGCGGCTTCCCAGGCCTCATAGGCGATGACCACGCGGGCCACCACCGGGTGGCGCACCACGTCTTCGCTGTGGAAGAAGTTGAAGCTCAGCTCCTCCACGTCCGACAGCACTTCCACCGCATGGCGCAGGCCGGATTTCTGGTTGCGCGGCAGGTCGATCTGGGTGACGTCGCCGGTGATGACCGCCTTCGAGTTGAAGCCGATGCGTGTCAGGAACATCTTCATCTGCTCGATGGTGGTGTTCTGGCTCTCATCCAGGATGATAAAGGCGTCGTTCAGCGTGCGGCCGCGCATATAGGCCAGCGGCGCGACTTCGATCACATTGCGTTCGATGAGCTTCTCCACGCGCTCGAAGCCCAGCATTTCGAACAGGGCGTCGTACAACGGGCGCAGATAAGGATCGACCTTCTGGCTCAGATCGCCGGGCAGGAAGCCCAGCTTTTCGCCGGCTTCGACCGCAGGGCGGGTCAGCAGTATGCGGCGAATTTCCTGGCGTTCCAGCGCATCCACCGCAGCGGCGACCGCCAGGTAGGTTTTGCCGGTGCCCGCCGGGCCGATGCCGAAGGTGATGTCGTGATCGAGAATATTGGCGATGTACTGCGCCTGGTTAGGCGTGCGCGGTTTCACCATACCGCGCTTGGTTTTGATGGTGACCGCCTTGCCGTAATCCGGCACGCTGTCCGCCACCTGTTCCAGCACCCGACTCTCTTTGATCGCCAGATGGATTTGCTCCGGATCGATATCCGGGATCACGCCGCGAATCGGCGCGGTATCCACGTACAGATGGCGCAGGATATCGGCGGCGGCAACCACGCACAGGTTTTTGCCGACCAGCTTGAAACGGTTGTCGCGGCGATTGATTTCGATGCCCAATCGGCGCTCGAGTTGCTTGATGTTGTCATCAAACGGGCCGCACAGGCTGAGCAAACGCTTGTTGTCTGCGGGCTCTAACAAAATTTCTTGTGTTGCGACGTTCAAACTATTCCTCTAGGTCACATCGGGCCTGGTTGATGTCACATAGCGCGTCCGGGACGCGCGCGTTCAGGGCGAGCCTGAATACTCTCTTTCTTGAATTATTCATGGTGCGCCGCAACGGCGCAAGTTTACCGCTGATCTATCTGTGCGCCGTCGGCGGAATTCAAGGGAAGATAAGGAAAAAACGCGGCGGGGCGCAAAGCCCGCCGCGTCATCACAGAACAAGGCCGCCGAGAATCAGTTCTTTTTCACGAACTCGGATTTCAGCTTCATCGGGCCGAAACCGTCGATTTTGCAGTCGATGTTGTGATCGCCTTCCACCAGGCGAATGTTTTTCACCTTGGTGCCGATCTTCAGCATCGAGGAGCTGCCTTTGACCTTCAGATCCTTGATCACGGTGACCGCGTCGCCGTCCGCCAGCAGGTTGCCGTTGGCGTCTTTGACGATCAGCGCGTCCTGATCTTCCGCCGGGGCGCTGTCGCTCCACTCGTGGGCGCACTCAGGGCAGATGAACAGGGCATTGTCCTGGTAGGTGTATTCGGAGTTGCACTTCGGGCAGTGTGGGAGTTGCATGTTATGTCGCCTCTTCAACAATAAAAAAATAAAAAAAAGAACATCACCGGGCGCGGGCGCCCGGCGGAGAAACGGTAAGGAGTAGCGCGAACGGGCGGCGATAATGCAGGCCGCCGCGGCGTCAGGGCTGGTAAATGCCGACGCCCAGCGCGTTTTCTTTGCGGGTACGGGCGATCACCGACTGCGGGGATTCATGTACGCGCAGATCCATCTGCTGTTCGGTGCGCACCACTGCGCCACGCAGGGTGTTGGTCAGCACCTCGGTAATTTCCACGTCGACAAATTGGCCGATCATGTCGGGCGTGCCTTCGAAGTTTACCACACGGTTGCACTCCGTGCGCCCGGCCAGCTCCATCACGCTTTTACGCGAGGTGCCCTCCACCAGAATGCGCTGTACGGTGCCGAGCATGCGGCGGCTGAACTGCAGCGCCTGCTGGTTGATGCGATCCTGCAGAATGTACAGCCGCTGCTTTTTCTCTTCTTCGCTGACGTCGTCGACCATGTCCGCCGCCGGCGTACCGGGGCGCGACGAATAGATGAAGCTGAAGCTGACGTCGAAGTTGACGTCGGCGATCAGGTTCATGGTCTGTTCGAAGTCGGCCTGGCTTTCGCCCGGGAAACCGACGATGAAATCGGAGCTCAGCTGGATGGCCGGCCGCGCCTTGCGCAGCTTGCGGATAATCGCCTTATACTCCAGCGCGGTGTGCGCGCGTTTCATCATGGTCAGGATGCGGTCCGAACCGCTCTGCACCGGCAGATGCAGGAAGCTGACCAGCTCCGGCGTGTCTTCGTACACCGCGATAATGTCGTCGGTGAACTCGATCGGGTGGCTGGTGGTGAAGCGAATGCGATCGATGCCGTCGATGGCCGCCACCAGGCGCAGCAGTTCGGCGAACGAGCAGATATCGCCGTCATGCGTCGCGCCGCGGTAAGCGTTGACGTTTTGGCCGAGCAGGTTGACCTCGCGCACGCCCTGCGCCGCCAGCTGGGCGATTTCGAACAGCACGTCGTCGCTCGGGCGGCTCACTTCCTCGCCGCGGGTGTAAGGCACCACGCAGAAAGTGCAGTATTTGTTGCAGCCTTCCATGATCGACACGAAGGCGGTCGGGCCTTCGGCGCGCGGCTCCGGCAGGCGGTCGAATTTTTCGATCTCCGGGAAGCTGATATCGACCACCGGGCTGCGGGTGCCCTGAACGTGATTGATCATTTCCGGCAGGCGGTGCAGGGTCTGCGGGCCGAATACCACGTCGACGCAAGGCGCGCGGCTGCGGATCAGTTCGCCTTCTTGCGAGGCCACGCAACCGCCGACGCCGATGATGACAGACGGGTTCTTCTCTTTCAGCAAGCGCCAGCGCCCCAGCATGGCGAAAACTTTCTCCTGCGCTTTTTCACGGATCGAGCAGGTGTTCAGCAACAGCACGTCCGCTTCCTCGGCGTTGTCGGTCCACTCGAAGCCGTGCGTGCTGTTCAACAGGTCGGCCATTTTCGATGAATCGTACTCATTCATCTGGCAGCCCCAGGTTTTGATATGTAGTTTTTTCGTCATTGACTTGCCATTACTCAGTGCGGAGCGAAAGTTGCGTTACGCGACATGCAGGGCGCGTATTGTAATCATTTGCCGCCGTTGTGACCAGCGCGGGGGAAAATGGCACGCAACCTGAAGCCGAAGCGAAAATCCGGTACACTGCGCAAAACGCCATGTCGGGTGGGATGGCGAGCATTCACATAGAAAACATAGCCAATATGAAGACATCTCAAAATCGGTATGACGCGGTGGTGGTGGGTGGCGGCATGGTCGGCGCGGCGGCGGCCCTGGGGCTGGCGCAGGCGGGCTGGTCGGTGGCGTTGCTGGAACATCAGGCGCCGCAGGCGTTCGAGGCGCAAAGCCCGCCGGACCTGCGCATTTCCGCGATCGGCTGCACCTCGGTGGGGCTGCTGAAACAGCTCGGCGCCTGGCAGGCCGTGACGGCGATGCGTACGGCGCCGTATCGCCGGCTGGAGACCTGGGAGTGGGCGTCGTCGCGCGTGGCGTTCGACGCGGTGTCTCTGGGGCTGCCCGAGCTGGGCTTTATGGTGGAAAACCGCATTCTGCAGCTGGGGCTGTGGCAACAGTTCGCGCAGTGCGCCAACCTGACGCTGCTGTGCCCCGCCAGGCTGCAATCGCTGCAGCGGGCGGACAATGCCTGGCAGCTGACGCTGGACAGCGGCGAGACGCTGCAAGCGCGGCTGGTTGTCGGTGCCGACGGGGCCAACTCGCAGGTGCGCAAGCTGGCGGCGATCGGCACCAACGGCTGGCAATATCGTCAGGCGTGCATGTTGATCACCGTCGATACCGGCGCGCCGCAGCAGGATGTGACCTGGCAGCGCTTCTTCCCGTCCGGGCCCCGCGCCTTCCTGCCGCTGTACGACAGCTGGGCGTCGCTGGTGTGGTATGACAGCCCGCAGCGCATTCGCCAACTGCAGGCGATGCCGCCGGCGCAGCTGGAGCGCGAAATCGCTACCGCTTTTCCGGCGCGACTGGGCCCGGTCAAGGTGCACGCTGCCGGATCGTTCCCGCTGACGCGGCGTCATGCGCAGCGCTACGTGCTGCCGGGGCTGGCGCTGGTGGGCGATGCGGCGCATACCATCAACCCGCTGGCCGGGCAGGGCGTCAATCTGGGGTATCGCGATGTGGATGCCTTGCTGAACGTGCTGAGCGAGGCGCGGGATCAGGGAGAGGACTGGAGCAGCGAGGCGGTACTGCTGCGTTATCAGCGTCGCCGCCGTACCGACAATCTGCTGATGCAGAGCGGCATGGATCTGTTTTATACCGCCTTCAGCAATAACCTGGCGCCGCTGAACGTCGCGCGCAATCTGGCGCTGATGGCCGCGCAGCGGGCGGGCAAGCTGAAAGAACATGCGTTGAAGTACGCGTTGGGATTGTAACCGACAGGGCTCAGCGGTGGCTGGGCCCGTTAGGATTGGCTGAACGCCAGACAGCAAAAAGCCCGCCGAAGCGGGCTTTTCTAAATATGGCTGGGGTGCCAGGATTCGAACCTGGGTATGCTGGTATCAGAAACCAGAGCCTTACCGCTTGGCGACACCCCAATTATGGTGGCTACGACGGGATTTGAACCTGTGACCCCATCATTATGAGTGATGTGCTCTAACCAGCTGAGCTACGTAGCCGATGTTACTTTTTACTTCTTTGATTTGCAAGCAGTTTGTTATGGCTGGGGTACCTGGATTCGAACCAGGGAATGCCGGTATCAAAAACCGGTGCCTTACCGCTTGGCGATACCCCACCTGCAAACAAATCTTATGTTGAAACCCCATTCCCGAAAGAATATGGCTGGGGTACCTGGATTCGAACCAGGGAATGCCGGTATCAAAAACCGGTGCCTTACCGCTTGGCGATACCCCATCAACATACTGCGCCGACGATGAAGAGAAATGGTGCGGGAGGCGAGACTTGAACTCGCACACCTTGCGGCGCCAGAACCTAAATCTGGTGCGTCTACCAATTTCGCCACTCCCGCAAATACAAAAAAGAGATGGTGGCTACGACGGGATTCGAACCTGTGACCCCATCATTATGAGTGATGTGCTCTAACCAGCTGAGCTACGTAGCCCTCTTTTTTTTGCTTTGCCTTCATCGGCGTTGCGGGGCGCATTATGCGTATATGACCGATTTGCGTCAACAAGTTTTTTCCCGAAAAAGCGCCCGGAAGCGCCGTTTGTCTGGGTTGTGAACATTATGGCGATAAAATCGGCAATTCAGGCAGTTGGCGGGGGGAAAAGGCAACAAAAAGGCGGGCCAAAAGGCCCGCCCTGAGGGAAATGCCGCGCAATTATTTATAGGCGGCCTGGTGCACGCCAACGGCGCGGCCGGAAGGATCGTCCATCTTCTTGAACGATTCATCCCACTCGATGGCCTTGGCGGACGAGCAGGCGACGGACGGGCCGCCCGGTACGCATTCGGCGGCGCTCGGCAGCGGGAACAGCTCTTCGAAGATTTCGCGGTACAGGTAGCCTTCTTTCGACGTTGGCGTGTTGTACGGGAAGCGGAAACGCGCGGTTTCGAGCTGTTGATCGCTAATTTGCTGCGCAGCCACCTCTTTTAACGTGTCGATCCAGCTATAGCCGACGCCGTCGGAGAACTGCTCTTTCTGGCGCCAGGCCACGCTGGCGGGCAAATAGGACTCGAAACATTCGCGAACGATGTGTTTTTCCATTTTGCCGTTGCCGCACATTTTATCTTTCGGGTTGATGCGCATCGCTACGTCGAGGAATTTCTTGTCCAGGAACGGCACGCGGGCTTCGACGCCCCAGGCGGACATCGCCTTGTTGGCGCGCGCGCAGTCGAACATGTGCAGCGCCAGCAGTTTGCGCACGGTCTCTTCGTGGAATTCGCGGGCGTCCGGCGCCTTATGGAAGTACAGATAGCCGCCGAACACTTCATCCGCGCCTTCGCCGGAAAGCACCATCTTGATGCCCATCGCCTTGATTTTGCGCGACATCAGGTACATCGGCGTCGAGGCGCGAATGGTGGTGACGTCGTAGGTTTCGATGTGATAAATCACGTCGCGGATGGCGTCCAGCCCTTCCTGCACGGTGAAGTGGATCTCATGGTGCACGGTGCCCAGGTGGTTAGCCACCTCTTGCGCGGCGCGCAGATCCGGCGAGCCTTCCAGCCCGACGGCGAAGGAGTGCAGCTGCGGCCACCAGGCCTCGCTGCGTTCCTGATCCTCCACGCGGCGCGCAGCGTACTTCTTGGTGATCGCCGAGATGACCGAGGAATCCAGCCCGCCCGACAGCAGCACGCCGTAAGGCACGTCGGACATCAGGTGGCTTTTCACCGACTCTTCCAGCGCGGTGCGTAGGGCGGCGGCGTCGGTCACGTTGTCCTTGACGCTGTCGTAATCGAACCAGTCGCGGCGATAATATTCGCGGATCTCACCGTCCTGGCTCCACAGGTAGCTGCCGGCCGGGAATTCCTTGATGGTGCGGCACACCGGCACCAGCGCTTTCATTTCCGAGGCAACGTACAGGTTGCCGTGTTCGTCATGGCCCATGTACAGCGGGATGATGCCCAGGTGATCGCGGCCGATCAGGTAGGCGTCTTTTTCAGTGTCATACAGGGCAAAAGCGAACATGCCTTGCAGATCGTCGAGGAAGTCCGGTCCTTTCTCCTGATACAGCGCCAGGATTACTTCACAGTCGGAGCCGGTCTGGAACGCATAGCGGTCGCTCAGCTGTTGGCGCAGCGCCTGGTGGTTGTAAATTTCGCCGTTGACCGCCAAAACGTGGGTGTGCGCAGCGTTGTACAGCGGTTGAGCGCCGTTGTTGACGTCGACGATCGACAGGCGTTCGTGGGCCAAAATGGCTTTGTCGCTGGCGTAAACGCCGGACCAATCCGGGCCGCGGTGGCGCATCAGACGTGACAGCTCCAGCGCTTTCTTACGCAGTTCAACGGGATCGGACTTCAGATCGAGCACACCGAAAATAGAACACATACAACTCTCCTAACGGGCTTTTATGACTGTGATGTTGTTTTTACTGTTATGGGCAGCATTGCCGATTTATCAGCGATAACGCGGTTTTGCTGCGCTGTGGTTATGAAAATGCGCCAAAAGCTGCGGAGGATGCAAGCGTTTTAGCCATGCGCTGAGAAATAGTTGTTTGCGTGGCTGAGGTTTTTAACGGATTTTCAGTTATCGGCGTAAAAAATTGTCGATTATGCAATTTTTAGCGTGATGGCGGGATTGCCGGCCAGTTTGACCGGCAATCGATTAGCGATTAGGCGATGAGCTGCCAGAGGGTGAACGCGGCATCCGGCGTCCAGCCGGCATTGGAGGTGTGCGCCTGAATACAGGTGTATTTCTTGCCTTTATAACTCACGACGTCGCCGGCTTTGTAGCTGTGGTTGTTCTGCCATTCGGGCGCGCCCGGATCGGGCGGCGTGCCGTCGTTGGCGGTTTTGACCGCCAGCGCACTGCTCGGCAGGGAGGTATTGCCCAGGGTGTCGGTCGCGGTAACGAAGTAGCTGTACTGGGTTGCCGGCGTCAGACCGCTGTCGGCCAGCGACAGACCGGCGGTTTGGCCGATCGGGTTGCCGTTGCGGTAGACGGTGTAGCTGGCGATCGGTGAGGCGCCGGTGGCGGCGGCCCAGCTCAGTTTCAGCGAGGTGGCGCCCAGCTCGGAGACCGTCAGCGCCGTCGGCGCATTAGGCTTTCCCGGCGGCGGGGTGACGCCGCCCTGAATCAGCGGCGCATAGCGGGTTTTGAACTCCCAATTGTAGGCGACGCCGGCTTTGCTCTTGCCGTTATCCCAGTTGATTGACCAGGTCATCAGGCCCTTGATCGACAGGTTTTTGGCGTCGAGACGCGAGAAAGCGTTATACACCGCCTGTTTGTTGACCACGTAGCCGGTGGCGGCGGCATCGTTGTTGCTCGGCAGGCCGATGACGAATTTCGCCGCCGGGATCTTCGCATAGCCGCGGGTGCCGGTAACCAGGCTTTCCGTCAGGTAGTAGAGGAAGTCCTCTTTCATGGCGTCGTTATTCTGCGTGATCCAGGCATTGAGTTCATCCACCCAAATACCGTCGCCGCCCTGGTTATAATATTGCGGCGCGATAAAGTCGTAATAGCCTTCGAGGGCGTTAATATAATCCAGGTAGGTGCCGTTGGTGCGCAAATACGGGAATTCCGGCGCCATGCTGATAATAAAGTTTTTCCCCTGGGCGGCGTAATGGTCTTTTACTTTTTTCAGCGCCGCAGGCAAGACGGTTTTATTATTGGCGGCGCCGATCGCCGCCTGTTCCAGATCGATATCCAGGCCGTCGAAGCCATAGACTTCCACCAGGCGAATAATCTCGTCTTTCAGCTTGTCTTCGTCGCCGGTTTTCAGCTCGATATGCGCGTCTGCGCCGCCGAGGGAGATCAGCACCGCGCGGCCCTGGCTGTTCAGCACGCCTACCTGGCGGCGAAACTCGGCGTCGGACAGGTTGTAAGGTTTGAAGGTCGGGATGCCCTGGCCTTTCATAAAGGCGACGGCCACCACGTTGTACTCGGCGGGAATGTCGGTCAGGTTCATATTGGTGAACTGGCCTTGCTGATAGCCGTCACTGACGCCGGCGGCCCAGTTGTGCCAGAAACCCATCAGGATCTTTTTATTGGCGATAGACGGCATAATGGCCGCGTCATCGGCGGCGACGGCATTAATAATGTTATTTGTGCTCATGGTAGCCTCATTCATTAGGGGTAAGGGTTTTCCGCTCGCCGGCAATATCAGCTATTGGCGGGGCGTAAAGTTATAATGAGGATTTTTAATGCAGGCAGGCTGAAACCTTTTGCTGCCATGAACGAATTAAATTCAAACTGACGCTGAGGGAGAAGGAAATAATGGCGGCCGGGCGGCCGCCATGGCCGCATCAGAAGATAGTGATATCGGCGACGGAAGGGTAGACATAGCTCGGGCGGAACGGCATGGTTTCGATGTCGCTCAGCGTGGAGACACCGGACAGCACCAGAACGGTTTCCAGGCCGGCCTGGAAGCCCGCCAGGATGTCGGTACGCAGGTTGTCGCCGACGATCACCGTTTCTTCCGAGTGCGCCTGCATTTTGTTCAGTGCGGCGCGAATGATCCACGGGCTGGGCTTGCCGACGTAAAACGGCTTGCGGCCGGTGATCTTCTCGATGGGGGCACACAGTGCGCCGCAGGCCGGCGAGAAGCCGTGGCCGTGGCTATCCGGGTTGGTGGCGATAAAGCGCGCCCCATTGCTCACGAAATAGGCGGCTTTGTGCATCATGTCCCAGTTGTAAGAGCGGGTTTCACCGACGATCACGAAATCCGGGTTGATGTCGGTGATGGTGAAACCGGCTTTGTACAGCTCATGGATAAGGGCGCCTTCACCGACCACGTAGGCCTTTTTGCCTTCCTGCCGGCGCAGGAAATCGGCGGTGGCCATCGCCGAGGTATAGAACGCGCTCTCCGGCACTTCCAGACCGGCGGCGGCGAAGCGGTTCGCCAGATCCTGCGCGGTCTGTGACGGGTAGTTGGTCAGCACCACCAGCGGCATGCCTTGTTCCTGGATGCGCGCCAGGAACAGATCGGCGCCGGGCACCGGCGTATTGTCATGCAGCAGCACGCCGTCGATATCGCATATAACGTTTTTGATTTTCATTTGTCGCTGTTTCTCATGATTACGGCAGGCAAGAGGTGACGATAACACACCTGCCAGAAGCGGCGGATCAGCTTTCCAGCAATCGCTGCAAGAGCACGCCGTTGAGCATCGCGCGTTTGGCCAGGGCGAAAGCGCCGATCGCCGAGCGATGATTGAGTTCGGAGGTCACCACCGGCAGATTTTTGCGGAAGTCCTTCAGCACCTGGGTATTGATGCAGCTCTGGATCGCCGGCAGCAGCACCTTGTCCGCTTCGGTGATCTCACCGGCGATCACCACCTTCTGCGGATTGAACAGGTTGATGGCGATGGCCACCGCCTTGCCCAGATAGCGGCCGACGTGTTCGATCACTTCGCTGGCCAGCAGATCGCCGCGGTTGGCGGCCTTGCAGATGGCGTTGATACCGCAGTCTTCCAGCGTCAATTTGCTCGGGTAGCCCTGGCTCAGCAACTGGCGCACGCGCTGTTCGATCGCGGCGTTGGCGGCCACGGTTTCCAGGCAGCCGAAGTTGCCGCAGTGGCAGCGTTCCCCCAGCGGATCGATCTGGATATGGCCGATCTCGCCGACGTTGCCGTTGTTGCCGAGAAAAATCTGCCCGTTGACGATGATGCCGGCGCCGGTACCGCGGTGGAGGCGCACCAGAATCGAGTCTTCGCAGTCGCGGGTGGCGCCGAAGTAGTGCTCCGCCAGCGCCAGGCTGCGGATGTCGTGGCCGACGAAACTGGTGACGTTGAAGCGCTGCTGCAGGTTGTCCACCAGCGCCCAGTTGCTGACGCTGATGTGCGGCATGTAGCGCACCACGCCCAGCGCCGGATCCACCAGGCCGGGCAGGATCACCGCGATGGCGATCAGTTCGCGCAGGCGGCGCTGGTTCGCTTCGATGAATTGGGCGATGGCGGCGAACAGCGCATTCTCCAGCGTTTCCTGGGTGCGTTCCGGCAGCGGATAGTGTTCTTCGCTGAGCGATTTACCGCTCATGTCATACAGGGTGATGGTGGCATCGTGGCGGCCGAGACGCACCGCGACGGTATGGAAATGACGGGTTTCCGACACGATGGAGATCGCGCGGCGGCCGCCGGTGGAGGCTTGCTGATCGACTTCTTTGATCAGCCCGCGCTCCAGCAACTGGCGAGTAATTTTGGTGACGCTGGCGGGAGCAAGCTGGCTGAGTTCGGCAATTTGAATGCGCGAGATCGGGCCCTGCTGGTCGATCAGGCGGTAAACTGCTGCGCCGTTAAGTTGTTTGACTAAGTCAACGTTCCCTATTTGTGCTTGTCCGCCAGTGCTCATCAATAATGTTACTCGCTGTTCATTGAATTAAACCTCGTTACCGTTAACGAGCGTTTTGGTGATCTTGAAATCACGGGTGAAGGCGGTCAGGTTAGCCACCTTGCCGGCTTCGAGGGTGCCCAGACGGTGATCGACGCCAATGGCGCGCGCCGGATACAGCGTCGCCATGCGCAGCGCTTCGTCCAGCGCGATGCCGATATGCTCGACGCTGTTTTGCACCGCTTCGATCATGGTCAGCGCGGAACCGCTCAGGGTGCCGTTCTCATCCACGCACAGCCCATCCCGATAGTATATTGTTTTACCGGCGAAAATAAATTGGTCAATATCTGCACCCGCCGGTGCGGTCGCGTCGGTGACCAAGACCAATTTATCACCTTTCAGGCGTTTGGCGTTACGGATACTCGCCCAGGCTACGTGATGGCCGTCGGCGATGATGCCGGTATAGACCTCTGGCGTATCGAAGATCGCCCCCATCAGCCCCGGTTCGCGGCCGGTGATATACGGCATGGCGTTGTACAGGTGGGTGGCGAAGCTGATGCCGGCGGCGAAGCCGGTGCGCGCCTGATCGTAGGTGGCATTCGAGTGGCCGGCGGAGACCACGATGCCGGCCTCGGTCAGCTGTTTAATAACGTGCGGCTCAACCATTTCCGGTGCCAGCGTCACCTTGGTGATCACGTCGGCGTTGGCGCACAGGTAATCGATCATGTCCTGCGTTGGCTTGCGAATGAACGCCGGGTTGTGAGTGCCTTTTTTTACCGGGCTGAGGTACGGCCCCTCCAGGTGCAGGCCCAACGCCTGGTTTTGGTGCTTTTTCAGATAAGCGCGCATCACGTCGACGCTGTGCTTCATGAATTCGTCGCTGCTGGTGATCAGCGTCGGCAGATAGCTGGTGCAGCCGGATTTCTCGTTGGCGCGCTGCATGATCTCCAGCGTTTCTTCCGAGATTGCTTCCAGCGAATCGTTGAACTGGACGCCGCCGCAGCCGTTCAGCTGCACGTCAATGAGCCCGGGGGCCAGGATGGCGCCACCCAGGTCGCGCGTTTCGATGCCGGCGGGCAATTCAGCCACCGGGCAGACTCTCTCGATCAGCCCATCAGCGATAATGACTGCATGGTCATCAAGTACGTCGTGGCCGGTATAGATTCGGCCGTGGGTTAAAGCGAACATCGTAGCCCCCTGCAAAGATTAAAGACTTTTCACGCTTTCCGCTTCTAACTCGCGGAAATATTTGACGGTTTTGACTTTCAGTTCCATGGTGGCCGGTTCGTCGCACACCACCACCGCTTTGGCGTGCAGCTGCAGGCAGCTGATGGTCCACATGTGGTTGATATTGCCTTCCACAGCGGCTTCCAGCGCCTGCGCCTTGGCGTGGCCGGTCACCAGGATCATCACTTCTTCGGCATCCAGCAGCGTGCCCACGCCGACGGTCAACGCATATTTCGGCACCAGGCTGACGTCGCCGCCGAAGAAGCGCGAGTTGGCGATGCGGGTGTCTTCGGTCAGCGTTTTGATGCGGGTGCGCGAAGCCAGGGACGAAGCCGGCTCGTTGAACGCGATATGGCCGTCGATACCCACGCCGCCCATGAACAGGTTAATTTTGCCGTAAGATTTGATCTTCTCTTCGTACTGGCGGCACTCGGCGTCGACATCCGCGGCGTTGCCGTTCAGCAGGTTGATATTTTCACGAGGGATATCAACGTGGTCAAAGAAGTTGCGGTACATGAAGGTGTGGTAGCTTTCCGGGTGTTCCTGCGGCAGGCCAACGTACTCGTCCATGTTGAAAGTCACAACATGCTTAAAGCTTACTTCACCTGCTTTGTGCATCGCAATCAGATGTTTGTAGGCTTCCAGCGGCGTGCCGCCGGTAGGCAGGCCGAGGACAAACGGGCGCTCTGCGGTTGGCTTGAATGCGTTGATGCGTTGAACGATATGACGCGCGGCCCATTTGCCGACTTGTGCGGTATCTTTCAGTGGGATAAGTCTCATCTAACACCTCTTGGGATAAGTAAACTAAAGCTATACTGTACGGGCCTGCGGGAGTCCTAAGCGTAACCCAGCTTTATGATTCTCGCGTGAATCGTCCGTCCGGTTGATTTTTTGAATGATAAAATAAGTTTTGTGTGATGGCCAGCAATCTGGGAGGGAAAGACTACTTTTTGGTGATATTTATCACAAAAAAGGAGGTTTTAATTTGCGATACAAAATAAATTTTTTACACTCGGCATGAGTGATACGTGCCAAGCATTGTTTCTAAAAAGGTAGTGAGAGCTCCAAATAAACTACTAATAGGGTCCGTCCGCGGACAACATAGGGGGAAAAGGTGAACATTCTTAGTTATTTGCAAAAGGTGGGACGGGCGCTGATGGTGCCGGTCGCCACGCTGCCCGCTGCCGCCATCTTGATGGGCGTCGGGTACTGGATTGACCCTGTTGGTTGGGGCGGCGACAACGCTTTCGCTGCCTTATTGATTAAGTCTGGCTCTGCGATTATCGATCATATGGCGGTGTTGTTCGCCGTTGGTGTCGCCTACGGCATGTCCAAAGATAAGGACGGCTCTGCCGCACTGACCGGTTTCGTCGGTTTCCTGGTGCTGACGACCCTCTGTTCACCGGCCGCCGTGTCGATGATTCAGAAGATCCCGCTCGATCAGGTGCCTGCCGCGTTCGGCAAGATTGAGAACCAGTTCGTTGGTATTCTGGTGGGTATCATCTCCGCCGAAGTGTACAACCGCTTCAGCGGTGTCGAGTTGCCTAAGGCGCTGTCGTTCTTCAGCGGCCGCCGTTTGGTGCCGATCCTCATTTCCTTCCTGATGATCCTGGTCGCTTACATCCTAATGTTCGTCTGGCCGGTCGTGTTCGGCGCTCTGGTGAGCTTCGGCGAACACATCCAAAAATTGGGCTCCGTCGGCGCGGGTATCTATGCCTTCTTCAACCGCCTGCTGATCCCGGTCGGCTTGCACCACGCGCTGAACTCGGTGTTCTGGTTCGACGTGGCCGGCATCAACGATATCCCTAACTTCCTCGGCGGCCAGCAGTCGATTGACGCGGGTAAAGCGGTTGTTGGCATCACCGGCCGTTATCAGGCGGGCTTCTTCCCGATCATGATGTTCGGTCTGCCGGGCGCGGCGCTGGCCATCTATCACTGCGCGCGTCCTGAGAATAAGGCGAAGGTGCTGGGGATCATGATGGCAGGGGCATTCGCTGCCTTCTTTACCGGCATCACCGAACCGCTGGAGTTCTCCTTCATGTTCGTGGCACCGGTGCTGTACGTGATCCACGCCGTACTGACCGGTATCTCGGTGTTCATCGCCGCTAACATGCATTGGATTTCAGGCTTCGGTTTCAGCGCCGGCCTGGTGGATATGATGCTGTGGGTGCGTAACCCGCTGGCGACCCACTGGTACATGCTGATCCCGCAGGGCCTGGTGTTCTTCGTTATCTACTATGTGGTGTTCCGCTTCACCATCAACAAGTTCAACCTGATGACCCCGGGCCGCGAGCTGGCGGTTGCCGGTGACGAAACCGACGGTTATGACGTCAACGTCAACAGCAGCGCCGGTAAAGACGAGAACGAAACCACCACGCTGGCCCGTCGCTACGTCGGCGCGATCGGCGGATCCGACAACCTGACCGGCATCGACGCCTGCATCACCCGCCTGCGTTTGAACGTGAAGGACTCTGCGCTGGTGAACGACGCATTGGCGAAACGCCTCGGTGCGTCGGGCGTTATTCGTCTGAACAAGCAGAGCGTACAAGTGATCGTCGGCACCCGTGCCGAGCTGATTGCCAGCGCAATGCGCAACGTAATTGCGGCCGGCCCGGTAGCGGCTGCGGCGGCTCCGGCGGCGGCCCCTGCCGCGGAAGTCAAACCGCAGGCGGTGCCGAACGCACCGAAAGTCGCGTTTGAAACGCTGGTGGCGCCGGTGACGGGTGAAGTCGTGGCGCTCGATCAGGTGCCGGACGAAGCTTTCGCCAGCAAGGCGGTCGGTGACGGCCTGGCGATTCGCCCGACCGACAAGATCGTGGTGGCGCCGGCGGATGGCACCGTGGTGAAAATCTTCAATACCAACCACGCGTTCTGCCTGGAAACCGACAAGGGCGCTGAGGTCGTGGTACACATGGGGATCGACACCGTCGCGCTGGAAGGCCAGGGCTTCAAACGCCTGGTGGAAGAGGGCGCGGAAGTGAAAGCCGGTCAACCGATTCTGGAACTGGATCTGGATTACCTGAACGCTAACGCGCGCTCGATGATAAGCCCGGTGGTGGTCAGCAACGCTGACGACTACGCCGGCCTGGCGGCGCTGGCCAGCGGCTCGGTGGTCGCCGGTCAGACCAAGCTGTACGAGATCCAAAAGTAAGGCCGTTTTTACCTGAGTAGTATCCGGGGCCGGTCACGCATCATGGCGGAGTTTGCCCCGACTTGGCGGGAAGAGAGCGATCTCTTCCCGCTTTTTTTATTCCGTTTCGCCCCATGGCGGTGCGCTGCGCGCCGATGGTGCAACGCGCCGCATTTTTCGTGAAACAAACGGTTGTTTCCAGACGTGGCTTGTTGGATCATAGGCGGTTATGTGTAGCGCTTTGCATTGAGGAACAGTGAAATGAGTGAGGCTGAAGCCCGCCCAACCAATTTTATCCGTCAGATCGTCGATGAAGATCTGGCGTCGGGGAAACACACGTCGGTACATACCCGCTTCCCGCCGGAGCCTAACGGCTATCTGCATATCGGCCACGCCAAGTCCATCTGCCTGAACTTCGGCATCGCCAAGGACTATCAGGGCCAGTGCAACCTGCGTTTCGATGACACCAACCCGGTGAAAGAAGACATCGAGTTCGTGGAGTCAATCAAGCACGACGTGGAGTGGCTGGGCTTTGAGTGGAGCGGCAACGTTCGTTACTCCTCAGACTATTTCGATCAGCTGCATCAGTATGCGGTTGAGCTGATCTCCAAGGGCCTGGCCTACGTCGATGAGCTGTCGCCGGAGCAGATCCGTGAATATCGCGGCACGCTGACCGCGCCGGGCAAAGACAGCCCGTACCGCGATCGCAGCGTGGAAGAGAACCTGGCGCTGTTCGAGAAGATGCGCAACGGCGAGTTTGCCGAAGGCGCCGCCTGCCTGCGCGCCAAGATCGATATGGCTTCGCCGTTTATCGTGATGCGCGATCCGGTGCTGTACCGCATCAAGTTCGCCGAACACCACCAGACCGGCAATAAATGGTGCATCTATCCGATGTACGATTTCACCCACTGCATTTCCGATGCGCTGGAAGGGATCACCCACTCGCTGTGTACTCTGGAATTCCAGGATAACCGCCGTCTGTATGACTGGGTGCTGGATAACATCACCATTCCTTGCCACCCGCGTCAGTACGAGTTTTCGCGCCTCAACCTCGAATACGCCATCATGTCGAAGCGCAAGCTGCACCAGTTGGTGGCCGAGAAGATCGTTGAGGGCTGGGACGATCCGCGTATGCCGACCGTTTCCGGTCTGCGCCGTCGCGGTTATACCGCCGCCTCTATCCGCGAGTTTTGCCTGCGCATCGGCGTGACCAAGCAAGACAACAACGTCGAGATGGTGGCGCTGGAATCCTGCATCCGTGACGATCTGAACGAGAACGCCCCGCGCGCCATGGCGGTGCTGGATCCGGTGAAAATCGTCATCGAGAACATGGGCGATGCGGTGGAAATGGTCACCATGCCTAACCACCCGAACAAACCGGAAATGGGCAGCCGCGATGTGCCGTTCAGCCGCGAAATCTATATCGATCGCGCCGACTTCCGCGAGGAAGCCAACAAGCAGTACAAGCGTCTGGTGCTGGGCAAAGAAGTGCGTCTGCGCAATGCGTACGTGATCAAGGCCGAGCGCGTCGAGAAGGACGAAGCGGGCGAGATCACCACCATCTTCTGCAGCTACGATGCGGAAACGCTGAGCAAAGATCCTGCCGACGGCCGCAAGGTGAAGGGCGTGATCCACTGGGTGTCTGCGGCGCACGCGCTGCCGGCGGAAATTCGCCTGTACGATCGCCTGTTCAGCGTGCCTAACCCGGGCGCGGCGGAGGACTTCCTCTCCACCATCAACCCGGAATCGCTGGTGATCAAGCACGGCTTCGTTGAGCCGAGCCTGGCGGCCGCACAGCCGGAGAAAGCCTACCAGTTCGAGCGTGAAGGCTACTTCTGCGCCGACAACCGTTACTCGTCGGCCGAGCATCTGGTGTTTAACCGCACCGTCGGCCTGCGTGACACCTGGGCGAAAATCGAAGGCTAATCTTATTCGCCTCGAAAATTAATGAATCAGCGCGGCTTAGGTCGCGCTTTTTTATACCTGCGATTTAGCGAATAATCTATTCCTCTCACATTTATCTGGGCTGCGTTTAATTAATCGCAGCGCGTGAGGCCATAAGTTTTCTGATATTGGCCTTACTAATCTTAATTTTCACTTATATATTCGTGATGCGAATTAATTTCATTTAGAGAGCGCTCTCAATTTTTATCGTCTGCCTGACGAATTTAGTCAGGCTGAAACCATTAATCGTCTCTGGTTGACCTTGTATCTAAATTTATTCTGATTTAATTGAATTTTTTATTCGACACCTTCCATGATCGCCGGCGTAACAAAATATCACTGATATGTGCTCCTTGTCATACTTTGACAAATCTTCCGCATTTTTCATTTGATAATTCGCGTCGCGAAAAATAGTCTGTCTGTAGCAATTAGTGCTGTGGGAATAACATCTCGTCGGCAATATTTTTTACCCGTTCGGGTTTTTTATTGGCAGTCGTGCAGGGCAGTGGTGAACACAGGCGGCTGCAACTTTTAAGTTAAGTCAAAGAGGAATTTCACTATGGGTACGCACGGTGCTCAGCGTAAAACGCTGGCGCTCGCAGTCGCGGGCGCGCTGTTGGGAACAGGGTTTGCCATGGCGCCTGAGGCGAAAGCCGCAGGGTTTATCGATGATTCCACGCTGACCGGCGGCATTTATTACTGGCAACGTGAGCGCGACCGTAAAGATCTCAATCCAGACAGCAAGGATTACAACCAATACACCACCAACCTGTCGCACTCCACCGCCAACCTGAGCCTGGATTTCGCGTCGGGCTACGCCTGGGACATGTTCGGTCTGGACGTCGGCGCCTTTACCGCCATCGAGCTGGCAGAATCCAGCGCCAGCGGCCACCCGAACGAGATCGCGTTCTCCTCTAAAAACCGTACCTACGACGAAGACTATTCCGGTGACAAAGGCGGCGTGAGCCTGTACAAAGCCGCCGCCAAATTCAAATACGGCCCGGTCTGGGCGCGTGCCGGCTATATTCAGCCGAGCGGCCAAACCCTGCTGGCACCGCACTGGAGCTTTATGCCGGGCACTTATCAGGGGGCCGAAGCCGGCGCCAAGTTCGACTACGGCGATGCCGGCGCGTTGAGCTTCTCCTACATGTGGACCGACAAATACAAGGCGCCGTGGCATATCGAGATGGACGACTTCCGCCAGAACGATAAGAAAACGCGCGTCTCCTACCTGCACTCGCTGGGCGCCAAGTACGATTTCAAAAACGATCTGGTGCTGGAAGCCGCCTTCGGCCAGGCGCAGGGGTATGTGAATCAATACTTCACCAAGGCGTCTTACAAATTCGATCTGCTGGGCAACCCGCTGACCACCAGTTACCAGTTCTATGGCGCGGAAGACCGCATTAGCAACAAGAACGATCCGAACAGTATCTATGACGGCCTGGCCTGGCTGCAGGCGTTGACCTTCGGTTACACCACCGGCCAGTTCAACTGGCGTCTGGAAGGCACCATGGTCAAGGCGGAAGGCAATCAGGGCTTCTTCCTGCAACGTATGACCCCGACCTACGCCTCGTCAAACGGTCGCCTGGACGTGTGGTGGGATAACCGCTCCGACTTTAACGCCAACGGCGAAAAAGCGGTGTATGCCGGCGTGATGTATGACCTCAGCAACTGGAACCTGCCGGGCATGGCGGTCGGCGGCTCTTACGTTTACGCCTGGGACGCCAAGCCGAGCACCAACCCGATCTACGATCAGAGCCAGCGCCTGAAAGAGAGCGCCTGGAGCCTGGACGCGATGTATACCATCCAGGAAGGGCGCGCCAAGGGCACCCTGATCAAACTGCACTACACCCAGTATGACAACCACACCAACATCCCGAGCTGGGGCGGCGGTTACGGCAACATCTTCCAGGACGAGAAAGACGTCAAGTTCATGGTCATCGCGCCATTCACCATCTTCTGATGCGTTCCCCGGCCTCGCCGCCGGGGCAGTTAAGGGAATTCAACGATGAAAAAAATCATGCTGATGTTGGCGGCCGCTGCGGCCCTGAGCGCCTGCGCGCAACCCACCGCGCCGCCGGAAGACGCCAAGTTGAAGCAGGCTTACAGCGCCTGCATCAACACTGCCGAAGGCTCGCCGGAGCGTCTGCAGCCCTGTAAGGCGGTGCTGAACGTGCTGAAACAAGAGAAGCAGCACCAGCAGTTCGCCGCGCAGGAAACGGTGCGGGTGATGGATTATCAGAACTGCATTATGGCGGTGCACAGCGGTAACGGTCAGGCTTACGACGCCAAGTGCGGCAAGCTGTGGCAAGAAATTCGCGATAACAATAATTAAGAAGGATAAGAAGATGAACGCATTCAAACTGAGCGCGCTTGCCGCCTTGACGGCAACGATGGGATTCCTGGGCGGCATGGGGAGCGCCATGGCCGATCAACAGCTGGTGGATCAGCTTAGCCAGCTGAAGCTGAACGTGAAAATGCTGGATAACCGCGCCGGCGAAAACGGCGTGGATTGCGCGGCGCTGGGCGCTGACTGGGCCTCTTGCAACCGGGTGTTGTTCACCCTCAGCAATGACGGCCAGGCGATCGACGGCAAAGACTGGGTCATCTATTTCCACAGCCCGCGCCAGACCCTGCGGGTAGACAACGACCAGTTCAAGATCGCTCACCTCACCGGCGATCTGTACAAGCTGGAGCCGACCGCCAAATTCAGCGGCTTCCCGGCCGGTAAGGCGGTGGAAATCCCGGTGGTTGCCGAATATTGGCAGCTGTTCAGAAACGACTTCCTGCCGCGCTGGTATGCCACCTCCGGCGACGCTAAGCCGAAAATGCTGGCGAATACCGACACCGAAAACCTGGATCAGTTTGTGGCGCCGTTCACCGGCGATCAGTGGAAGCGCACCAAGGACGACAAAAACATTCTGATGACGCCGACCTCGCGTTTTGTCAGCAACGCCGATCTGCAGACGCTGCCTGCCGGCGCGCTGCGCGGCCAGATCGTGCCGACGCCGATGCAGGTGAAAGTGCACGCGCAGGACGCCGATCTGCGCAACGGGGTATCGCCGGATCTGAGCACGCTGGTCAAGCCGGCGGCGGACGTCGTCAACCAGCGCTTCGCGCTGTTGGGCGTGCCGGTTCAGGCCAACGGCTATCCGATCAAGACCGACATCCAGCCGGGCAAATTTAAAGGCGCGATGGCGGTGCCGGGCGCCTATGAGCTAAAAATTGGCAAGAAAGAGGCGCGGGTGATCGGTTTCGATCAGGCCGGGGTGTTCTACGGGCTGCAGTCTATCCTGTCGTTAGTGCCGAGCGACGGCAGCGGCAAGATCGCTACGCTCGACGTCAGCGACGCGCCGCGCTTCCAGTATCGCGGCATTTTCCTCGACGTGGCGCGTAACTTCCATAAGAAGGATGCGGTGCTGCGCCTGTTGGATCAGATGGCGGCTTACAAGCTCAACAAATTCCACTTCCACCTGAGCGATGACGAAGGTTGGCGTATCGAGATCCCCGGTTTGCCGGAGCTGACGGAAGTCGGCGGCCAGCGCTGCCACGATCTGAGCGAAACCACCTGCCTGTTGCCGCAGTACGGCCAGGGGCCGGACGTCTACGGCGGCTTCTTCAGCCGTCAGGACTATATCGACATCATCAAATATGCCCAGGCGCGCCAGATTGAGGTGATCCCGGAGATCGACATGCCGGCACACGCCCGGGCGGCGGTGGTCTCGATGGAAGCGCGCTACAAGAAACTGCATGCCGCCGGCAAAGAGCAGGAGGCCAACGAGTTCCGCCTGGTGGATCCGACCGATACCTCCAACACCACCTCCGTGCAATTCTTTAACCGCCAGAGCTACCTGAACCCGTGTCTGGATTCTTCCCAGCGCTTTGTCGACAAGGTGATTGGCGAGATTGCCCAGATGCATAAAGAAGCCGGCCAGCCGATCAAGACCTGGCACTTCGGTGGCGACGAAGCGAAAAACATTCGCCTGGGCGCCGGCTATACCGACAAGGCGAAACCGGAGCCGGGCAAAGGCATCATCGACCAGAGCAACGAAGACAAGCCGTGGGCCAAGTCGCAGGTGTGCCAGACGATGATCAAAGAGGGCAAAGTGGCCGACATGGAGCACCTGCCGAGCTACTTCGGCCAAGAGGTCAGCAAGCTGGTGAAGGCGCACGGCATCGACAGAATGCAGGCCTGGCAAGACGGTCTGAAAGACGCCGAAAGTTCGAAGGCGTTCGCCACCTCGCGCGTGGGCGTCAACTTCTGGGACACCCTGTATTGGGGCGGTTTCGATAGCGTTAACGACTGGGCCAATAAAGGGTATGAAGTGGTGGTCTCCAACCCGGACTACGTCTATATGGACTTCCCTTACGAGGTGAACCCGGACGAGCGCGGTTACTACTGGGGTACCCGCTTCAGCGACGAACGCAAGGTGTTCAGCTTCGCGCCGGACAACATGCCGCAGAATGCGGAAACCTCGGTCGATCGCGATGGCAACCACTTCAACGCCAAGAGCGACAAGCCGTGGCCGGGCGCCTACGGGCTGTCCGCTCAGCTGTGGAGCGAAACCCAGCGCACCGACCCGCAGATGGAATACATGATCTTCCCGCGCGCGCTCTCGGTGGCAGAACGCGCCTGGCACCGCGCCGGTTGGGAGCAGGACTATCGTGCCGGCCGCGAATACAAAGGCGGGGAAACCCACTTTGTCGATACCAAGACGCTGGAGAAAGACTGGCTGCGCTTTGCCAATATCCTGGGCCAGCGTGAACTGGCCAAGCTGGACAAGGGCGACGTCGCTTACCGTCTGCCGGTACCGGGCGCACGCGTAGCGGGCGGCAAGCTGGAGGCGAATATCGCGCTGCCGGGGTTGGGCATCGAGTACTCCACCGACGGTGGCAAGCAGTGGCAGCGCTATGATGCCAAGGCCAAGCCGGCGATCTCCGGTGAAGTGCAGGTGCGTTCGGTCAGCCCGGACGGCAAACGCTACAGCCGCGCCGAGAAGGTCTAAGCCCGGTGCAACGGCCCGCTGCCCTGGCGGCGGCCGTATAACGAAGGGGGAATGCGTTCGCCCACGCGTGTCGGCGTAGGGCGGACGTTGTAGTGAGAGTAGTACGTGGAGTCGCTGTGCCGCTGCAATTGTGATATTTCATGACATGATTTTCCCCCGGCTTGTCCGGGGATTTTTTTGTCTGCTGTACGGCGGGCATAAAAAAACCGCCTCGGTGTGAGGCGGTTTTTCATAGCCGGTCAGGGCTTACTTCTTGTCGTGCAGCGTTTCGTCTTCGCGGCAGTCACCGGTTTCACAGTGGCCGTACAGGTACAGGCTGTGGTTGGTGAGCTTGATACCGTGCTGCTTGGCGATATCACGCTGGCGCACTTCGATGGATTCGTCGCTGAATTCGATCACTTTGCCGCAGTCCAGGCAAATCAGGTGATCGTGGTGATGCTGTTGGGTCAGCTCGAACACGGACTTGCCGCCTTCGAAATTGTGACGTGTCACAATGCCCGCATCGTCAAACTGGTTCAGTACGCGATAAACCGTTGCCAGCCCGATCTCTTCGCCCATATCAATCAGTTTTTTGTACAAATCTTCCGCACTGACGTGATGGCATTCCGGATTTTGCAGTACTTCCAGGATTTTGAGTCGCGGAAGCGTGACTTTTAAGCCGGCCTTCTTCAATGCGATGTTGTTGTCGGTCATGCGAATTCAGTCCTGTTACTATGCTAATCAAGTTGAGGCGTACTCGCCTGTGGCATCGGTCGGCACAAAGAGTTAATGCGTCTCATTATAGAACCGGTTGTACTAAATGGAAACCGCCGGTTGTTAACAAAGATATAATTGCACTATTGCATGTTTTGCATGCAACGCCTTGATGGATGGGATAAACCGATATCTCAGTCTACCGTGACGGGGTGGGAAGTTACAAATCTGTAGCTTCTATCGCAGCAATCCCTGTTGCCGATGACGGCCCTGTCGGCACACTATGCACTTTACAGGGCCTTTGTTCAACCTTTCGCCAGTGCCGGGGTTTAGCCGACAATATCGGCCAGGCTCAGCTCTTCGACAATCTGTTTGACCCAAGCGTCCACGCGCTCGTTGGTCAGCTCCGGCTGACGGTCTTCGTCGATCGCCAGACCGATGAAGTGATCGTCGTCCGCCAGGCCTTTGGAGGCCTCGAAGTGGTAGCCTTTGGTCGGCCAGTGGCCCACGATGGCTGCGCCGCGCGGTTCGATGATGTCGCGGATGGTGCCCATCGCGTCACAGAAGTATTCCGCGTAGTCTTCCTGGTCGCCGCAGCCGAACAGCGCCACCAGTTTGCCGTTGAAGTCGACTTCTTCCAGCGTCGGGAAGAAATCATCCCAGTCACACTGCGCTTCACCGTAGTACCAGGTCGGGATACCCAGCAGCAGGATATCGAACCCTTCCAGGTCTTCTTTGCTGCTTTTAGCGATGTCATGCACTTCAGAGACGTCGTCGCCAAACTGTTTCTGGAGAATTTTCTGGATCATTTTGGCAATGTTTTCGGTATTGCCAGTGTCGCTGCCAAAGAAAATGCCTACAGTAGCCATATCGCGTATAACCTTTAAATTCAAGTAATTGCATTACTCGATGCCAGCACTGCCGCCGCTGACGCCGATTAAAATGATGCCATGGCAAGAGCCTTTCGCCTCCGGGGCGGGCGCCGACAGGCGCAGTCTCTTACCGGTAAATGCGTATCATGCCAGAAAGTGGCGCCGGGGTTTTATCGCATTTATGCGATGCCGGAGAATGAAGAAAAGCGGGGTCGATCCGGCGTTGTCCTTAACGCCGCGCCGCGCGTGCGGCCGAAGAGATCAATGTTCCGGCTGTTCTTCCGCCAGTTGTGCCAACAGCATCTGCTCGATGAGTTCGCTGCGGCTGATGTTGCGCTGTTCCGCCAGTTTGTTCAGGGCATCCACCGCGTCCGCGTTGATTTTCAGCTCTACGCGTCGCAATCCACGCACTTTATCGCGCCGTAACTGATTGCGCTTATTGATTCTAAGCTGTTCATCGCGGGAAAGCGGGTTGGTTTTCGGGCGCCCCGGACGGCGTTCATCTGCGAACAGATCCAGCGTCGTGCGATCCGTTTGTTCTTTTGCCATAGGTAGCGGTACTGCAAGGGAGTTTGCATCAAAAAGCGCTCGCACGCTTCCGGAGGCATCGGTTAACACACTTCGGGCCAATAAACCCTAACCCAAATTCACCTCCGAACCGGCGTTCGCGAACGCGCTGGCGCGGCGGCAAAATTATAGCGCGCCATATTACCCCAGCAGATGGAGCGGCGACAATGCCTAACTGCGGGCTAAACGCGCTAAGCCGTTATCTTTAGCGCGTTTTTTCGCCAGATTAACGTATTTTTCAGGCTTTGCCGAGGAAACGGTGGATGGCGCGCAGCACCGCTTCCGGTTTTTCGGCGTGCACCCAATGGCCGGTGCCGGCGACGACGTGTGCGCGGGCCTGCGGGAACTGGCGGGCGATGTCTGCACGGTAGCTGTCCTGCACGTACGGCGACAGGCCGCCGCGAATGAACAGGGTCGGGTGTGGCCAGGCCGGGACTTCCTGCCAGCCGGTAATGTCTGCGTAGCGTTCAATCAGTACCGGTAGGTTGAAGCGCCATTCACCGTTATGGAAGGACTTCAGCAGGAACTGGATGACGCCTTCTTCCTGCAGGTAGTCGCGCATCAGTTGGGCAGCCGCCTGGCGCTGGGTAATGCCGGCGGCGCTGACGGCCTTCAGCGCGGCGAAGATCTCGTCGTGGCGGCGGGTTTGGTAATCCACGGGCGCGACGTCGATGACGATCAGCCTGGCGATGCGCTCGGGCGCGATGGCGGTCAGTGCCATCGCCGCTTTGCCGCCCATCGAATGGCCGATGACGATCGCTTTTTCCAGCTGCAGTTCGTCGAGCAGCGCCAGCAGATCCTGCGCCATGGCGGGGTAGTTCATGTCGTCGGCGCGCGGGGAGAGGCCGTGGTTGCGCAGATCGACCTTGATCACACTGTGCTGTTTATGCAGATCGCGCGCCAGCACGCCCAGATTGTCCAGATTGCCGAACAGCCCGTGGATCAGCAGCACCGGCAGCGCGTCTGACTCGGCGGCCAGCAGTTGATAATGTAATTTCATGGCGAAGTTCATACTGAGAGAGATTCAGATTAGGGTATCATGATTGAATCGCACGATGAATCATGCGGAATTTTCGCGGCGCGGGCTTGGCAGTGCCGGCTATAGGTATTAGTCTGCATTTGCCGTCCGGAGGCACATTGTTGTGTTCGCCCCAGCGCTTTTAACCTTATAATCCCATGGCTTGAATGCAGGATCTGGCTTCAGGTTCTAAGTAGAAAAAACAGTATTGGATAAAGATGAAAACTATTGAAGTCGACGAAGAGCTTTACCGTTATATTGCCAGCCACACGCAACACATCGGTGAAAGCGCGTCCGATATTTTACGCCGCATGTTGAAATTCACCGCCGGGCAACCGGTGCGCGCGTTGCCTGCCGCCAGTGCGTCACAGTCCGTCGAGCTGGAAAAAGCGGTGCCGGCTCAGCGTCCGCGCGATCGCGTACGCGCCGTGCGTGAACTGCTGCTGTCGGATGAATACGCCGAGCAGAACAAAGCGGTCAACCGTTTCATGCTGGTGCTGTCCACGCTGTACACCCTCGATGCCGCCGGTTTCGCCGCCGCTACCGAGGCGTTGACCGGCCGTACCCGCACCTATTTCGCCGGCGATCAGCAGACCCTGCTGGCCAACGGCACGCACACCAAGCCGAAGCATGTACCGGGCACCCCTTACTGGGTGATCACCAATACCAATACCGGCCGCAAGCGCAGCATGATCGAACACATCATGCAGGCGATGCAGTTCCCGGCGGAACTGATCGAGAAAGTTTGCGGTACCGTCTAATTTAGCGAACAGCCCGTCATGATGGCCGTGCGCGACGTATTTGCCCGGTCACCGACAGGGATGAGGGAGATATGTCGATGGCGAATAATCCACGTGCCGGGCAGCCCGCCCGCCAAAGCGATCTGATCAACGTAGCCCAGCTGACGTCGCAGTACTATGTGCTGCAACCGGAAGCCGGCAATGCCGCACATGCGGTGAAGTTTGGTACCTCCGGCCACCGCGGCAGCGCGCAGCGCCACAGCTTCAACGAAGCGCACATCCTCGCCATCGCTCAGGCGATCGCCGAAGTTCGTCATCAGCAAGGCACTACCGGCCCGTGCTACGTGGGCAAAGACACCCATGCACTGTCCGAGCCGGCCTTCATTTCCGTGCTGGAAGTGCTGACCGCCAACGGCGTCGATGTGATCGTGCAGGAAAACAACGGCTTCACGCCAACGCCGGCGGTATCGCACGCCATTCTGTGCCACAACCGCCGCGGCGGCGCGCAGGCCGACGGCATCGTCATTACGCCGTCCCATAACCCGCCGGAAGATGGCGGTATCAAATACAATCCGCCGAACGGCGGCCCGGCTGACACCAACCTGACGTCGGTGATCGAGAAGCGCGCCAACGAACTGCTGGCGCAGCAGTTGAAAGGCGTTCAGCGTCAGTCGCTGGATAAGGCCTGGAACAGCGGCCACCTGCATGCCAAAGATCTGGTGCAGCCTTATGTAGAAGGCCTGGTTGACGTGGTCGACATGCCGGCCATTCAACGCGCCGGCCTGAAGCTGGGCGTGGATCCGCTCGGCGGCTCCGGCATCGCCTATTGGCAGCGGGTGGCGGAACACTACAAGCTGGATCTGACGCTGGTGAACGACTCCATCGATCAGACCTTCCGCTTTATGCACCTGGACCATGACGGCATCATCCGCATGGACTGCTCGTCCGAGTCGGCGATGGCCGGCCTGCTGGCGCTGCGCGACAAATTCGATCTGGCGTTCGCCAACGATCCGGATTACGACCGCCATGGCATCGTCACGCCGAAGGGGCTGATGAACCCGAACCACTATCTGGCGGTAGCCATCAACTACCTGTTCCAACATCGCCCGCAGTGGGGCGCCGATGTGGCGGTAGGTAAAACGCTGGTATCCAGCGCGATGATCGACCGCGTGGTGGCTGACCTGGGGCGCAAGCTGGTGGAAGTGCCGGTCGGCTTCAAGTGGTTCGTGGACGGCCTGTTCGACGGCAGCCTGGGCTTCGGCGGCGAAGAAAGCGCCGGGGCCTCGTTCCTGCGCTTCAACGGCCAGCCGTGGTCGACCGACAAAGACGGTATCATCATGTGCCTGCTGGCGGCTGAAATCACCGCGGTAACCGGTGAGAACCCGCAGCATCATTATGACGATCTGGCCAAGCGCTTCGGCGCGCCGAGCTACAACCGCATCCAGGCGCCGGCAACCCATGCGCAGAAAGCGGCGCTGTCCAAACTGTCGCCGGAGATGGTCAAGGCCAGTACGCTGGGCGGGGATCCGATCACCGCACGTCTGACAGCGGCGCCGGGCAACGGCGCGTCGATCGGCGGCTTGAAAGTGATGACTGACAATGGCTGGTTCGCGGCCCGTCCTTCCGGTACTGAAGAGGCTTACAAGATCTACTGCGAGAGCTTCCTCGGGGCGGAACACCGCGAGAAGATTGAGCACGAAGCGGTCGAGATCGTCAGCGAAGTGCTGGCTTCCGCCAAGTAATCGCTTTTCTTGATGGATAAAAAGCGCTGTTTTTACAGCGCTTTTTTTATGCCTGTAATTTAGATATATCTTTTTCACGGTACGTGCTTGCGCATTTAGATATATCGATCTAGATTAGCGCTATCGACGCTGTTTAGATATATCTAAACAACCTCGTATTGATGTTCACTGTTAAGCGAGGTATCACCTTATGTTTCATCGATTAGGTTTACACCGGCATCACCACCACCATCATGAGTGCGAAGAGGGCCGCCGTCATCGCGGCGGGCGCCATCACTTCGGCGGCGAAGGCGAAGAACACGGCCGAGGTGGGCGCGGTGGCCGGGGCGGGCGTCATCGTCTGTTCGAACACGGCGATCTGCGCCTGGTGTTGCTGGCGCTGGTGGCGCGTAAGCCCAGCCACGGGTACGAATTGATCAAGGCGATCGAGGAAGCGTCATCCGGCCTGTACGTGCCGAGCCCGGGGGTGATTTACCCCACGCTGACGCTGCTGGAAGAACAGGATTTCCTTGAGCCGCTCACCACCGGCAACGGCCGCAAAAGCTACCGTATCACCGTGGCGGGCGAGGGCGAGCTGCAAAAGCATCAACAGGTGGTTGACGTCATTCTGGCGCGCCTGGCGGGCGCCGGCCGCGAGCATCATCGGCACGGCAACCTGGCGGAAGGCATCTACGACGCCATGAACCGTCTGCGCAGCCTGCTGCGCGGCAACGTGATGCGCGCCGATCTCACGCCGCAGCAGGTGGAGCGCATCAACGCCGCGTTGCTGACCGCCGTGGCGGCGATCGAAAGCGAAATGCATATTCAACCCACGCAGCAGGAGAAGAACTGATGCCCGGCCACCGTTTTAACATTACCGTTGAAGCCCTGAGCGATCGCCAGGGCAACCCCGTCGAGAAAGCACCGCTGAGTTTTGAGGTGACCAACCACGACGATATTCTCGAGATCGTCGAGCGCATTCGGGCGCGTGACGATCTGAACTTCGGCCCCGAGCAGAGCGCGGCCTTCGCCGTAGGATTGAAGCTGTTCTCCGAAGTGATGATCGAAAACCGCAAACACCCGGTGTTCGCTCCGCTGCGCGAGGCGTTTAAGGAATTTATGGTCGGATTGAAGAAGGGCCCGGCGGCGTAAAGGCGCGGCAAACCGCGCCCACCGGGGTTAAGGCATGAAGCGATAGCCGACGCCGGTTTCGGTCAGCAGGTGTTTGGGCCGGGCCGGATCGGCTTCGAGCTTCTGCCGCAGGTGGCCCATGTAGATGCGCAGATAGTGGCTGTGCTCCACGTAGTTCGGCCCCCAGACGTGGCTCAACAGCTGGCGTTGGGTGATCACTTTGCCGGCGTTGGCCAGTAGCTCCGCCAGCAGGCGAAACTCGATCGGCGTCAGATGCAGATCTTCGTCGTTGCGCAGCACCCGGCGATTCACCAGATCGACGGTGATCGCCGAAAAGCTCACCAGCGGGCTTTCCTGTTGGTTAGCTGAGTGGCGGCGCAGTGCGACCCGCACCCGCGCCAGCAGCTCGCCGATGCCGAACGGTTTGCTGAGGTAGTCGTCGGCGCCGGCATCCAGCGCGGCGATCTTGTCCTCTTCGGCGTTGCGCGCCGACAGCACGATCACTGGAATGGCGCTCCACTGCCGCAGATCGCGGATGTAGCTCAGCCCGTCACCGTCCGGCAAGCCCAAATCCAGGATGATCAGATCCGGTTTGCGCGTGCCGGCTTCAATCAACCCGCGCTGCAGCGTTTCACTTTCAAATACCCGCAGGCCTTCGCTCTCCAGCGCGGTGCGCACGAAGCGGCGGATCTCTTTTTCATCTTCAACAATCAGAATGTTGGTTGGCGTTATGCTCACGTTTCCCCTGCGTTGATTACAGATCGAAGGCATCGCCGTCGATCTCGGGCGGTTTTTCCAGCGGCAGCACGAAGCGGAAGCTGGCGCCGCCGTTGGCGCCGTTTTCCGCCCAGATGCGGCCGTCATGCACTTCAATAATGGCACGACAAATCGCTAACCCCAAGCCGACGCCGGGGATCGCCGACTCTTTATTGCCGCGTGAAAACTTGTCGAAAATTAGCTGCAGCTGATCGGCGGGGATGCCGGGGCCGTTATCCCAGACCTCGACTTCCAGCCACTCGGGCAGCGTGCGGGCGCGAATGCCGATGGTGGCCTCGGCGCCGGCGTATTTATTGGCGTTTTCCAACAGGTTGGTGAACACCCGTTCCAGCAGGCTACCGTCGCAGTTGACCAGGATCTGTTCCGGCGGCAGCTCGACCTCGATCGGATGCTGGCTGAGCAGCGGCTCCAGCATGTGCAGCGAAGCGCCGACGATCTCTTCCAGCGACTGCCACTCTTTGCGCAGGCTGAAACCGCCGGACTGGATGCGCGCCATATCCAGCAGGTTGTTCACCAGCCGGGTGGTGCTCAGCACCTGCTGGCGGATCTGGCTGGCCTGGGTGGCGTGATTGGAGCCTTCGGCCGCCAGGTCCAGCGTGAGGATTTCCGCCTGGCCGAACAGTACCGTCAGCGGCGTGCGCAGATCGTGCGACAGCGCCGCCAGCAGCGAGTTGCGCAGCTGTTCGCGTTCGGCGTCCAGCTTGGCTTCTTCGGCGCTGCGCGCCAGGTGCAGTCGTTCCAGCGCGCTGGCGATCAGCACTGCGAAGGTTTGCAGCAACCGCTGCTGTTCCGGCACCATCAGCTGGCGCAGGTTATTGGGCTCGATCGCCAACAGGCCGAAGGTCTGCTTGGGGGTATTGAGCGGTAGAAGTTGGTAAGGCACGCCGGGCAGGGTGTCGGTGCCGGCGCCGGCCGGCAAGCCTTTATCGAAACTCCAGCGCGCGATGGCTTCGTCTACCGACAGCAGCCCGCCTTCCTCGCCGACCATTTGCTGCAGCCGGCCGCCTTCCTGCGGCAGCAGCAGCACGGTTTTCGCCTGGAAGCTGCTGGAGAGGAAATGACGGCTGGTGTTGGCGATGTCGGCCACGGTCAGCGCGCGGCTCAGCCCGCGTGACATTTCGTACAGATGGCGCGCCCGCTGCTCGCGGTAGCGCGCCACCCGGGCCTGATAACGCACCCCGGCGGTCAGGTTGCCGATGATGATGCCGACGGCGAGCATCACGCCGAAGGTCAGCAGATACTGCATATCGCTGACGGCGAACGACCATTCGGGCTGAACGAAGAACAGATCGAAACTGGCGACGTTGATCACCGCCGCCAGCACCGATGGCCAGCGGCCGAAGAACAGTGCGACGATCGCCACGCCGAGCAGGTAGACCATCACCAGGTTGGCCTGATCGAAGCCCGGCAGCAGCCACTGCGAGAGCAGGGTGATCAGCGCGCACAGCGCCACCGCCACCGCGCAGCCGCGCAGCTGCATGCGCCATTTCTCATTGAAGCTGCGGCCGTCGTGCTCCTTGCCTGGCGGCGGCTGTGCGGCGTCGCTCTCCAGCGCGACGATCACCAGATCGAGATCCGGGCCCAGCCGGCCGAGGCGATCGGCGAAGCTGCCGCGCAGCTTCCAGCGCTGCTCGCTGCGGCGGCCGATGATGATTTTGCCGAGGTTATGCTCGCGGGCGTAGCGCAGCACCGCACGCTCTTCGGACGGATCGGCTAGGGTAGCGGTTTCGGCACCCAGTTCCTGCGCCAGCCGCAGCGCGCGCAGAATGGCGCGGCGCTGGTTTTCCGGCAGCCGGTGCAGCTTGGGGGTTTCCACGTAGACCGCATGCCAGTGGCAGCCAAGCCGCGCCGCCAGCCGGGCGGCGATGCGCACCAGCTTTTCGTTGCCGCTGTTGTGGCCGACGCACAGCAGAATGCTGTCGCGGGTGTGCCACACTTTCTCGCGCCCCTGGGTGTCACGAAATTCGCGCATCTGGTCATCGACCCGATCGGCGGTGCGGCGCAGCGCCAGCTCGCGCAGGGCGATCAGGTTACCTTTGCGGAAGAAGTGCTCGATGGCGCGCTCGGCTTGGCCGGGAATATACACTTTGCCTTCGTGCAGCCGTCGGCGCAGATCGTCCGGCGGCAGATCGACCAGCACCACTTCGCTGGCCTCGTCAAACACGTGGTCGGGCACCGTTTCGCGCACCCGCACGCCGGTCACGCCGCCCACCACGTCGTTCAGACTTTCCAAATGTTGCACGTTGACGGTCGTCAGCACGTCGATGCCGGCGTCCAGCAGCTCTTCCACATCCTGCCAGCGTTTGGGGTGGCGCGAACCGTGGGCGTTGCTGTGCGCCAGTTCGTCCATCAGGATCAGCGCCGGGTGGCGCGCCAACGCGGCGTCGAGGTCGAATTCCTGCACCAGTCGCCCGCGATGCTGGATGCGCTTTTGCGGCAGCAGCGCCAGGCCGTCGAGCAGGGCGGCGGTCTCGCTGCGGCCGTGGGTTTCCACCACGCCGACCAACACGTCCAGCCCCTGAGCGCGCAAGCGCTGGGCCTCCTGCAGCATGGCGTAGGTCTTGCCGACGCCGGCGCAGGCGCCGAAGAATACCTTCAACCGGCCGCGCGGTTTTTCATTGGCCAGCGCCAGCAGGCTGTCGGGATCGGGACGCTGCTGTTCTTCTTCGACCATGACAATTCCTTGTGTTACCAAGCAAAAAGGGGTTCGGCATGCCGAACCCTATCACTATGCTGAATACGGCGCGTTACTTCAACGCATCCAGCGCCAGGTTCAGCTTCAGCACGTTCACCACCGATTCGCCCATGAAGTTGGGCGTGGCCCGATCGGTGTTGTCTTCGATCAGTTTGGCGACCTGTTCCGGCGGCAAATGACGCGCCGCCGCGACCCGCGCCAGCTGATACCGCGCCGCGGCGATCGAGATCTGCGGATCCAACCCACTGCCGGAGGCGGTCAGCAGATCGACCGGGATCGGGCCGCTCATCGCAGGATTGGCCTGGCGCAGCTGCGCTGCGCGCTCGGCGATAGCCTTATCCAGCGCCGGGTTGGTGGCCGCCAGGTTGCTGCCGGCGGAGGCCAGCGAATTATAGGCCGAATCGCCGGTGGCCGATGGGCGGCCCCAGAAATAGTCGGCGCGCGTGAAGTTCTGGCCGATCAGTGCGGAGCCGACCGCCTTGTCGCCCTGGTACAGCAGCGAACCGTTGGCCGCGCCCGAAAACAGCAGCTGCGCCAGCCCGGTGGTCAGCAGCGGATAGGCGATGCCGGTGATCAGCGTCAGCAGGATCAACATCACCAGCGCAGGTCGTAAATACGTCATGTTCATTTCCCTCAATGGTTAACCGGCGACGTGCAGCGCGACCAGGATCAGGTCGATCAGTTTGATGCCGACGAACGGCACCAGCAGACCGCCGACCCCGTACAGCCACAGGTTGCGGCGCAGCAGGGCCGCGGCGCTCATCGGTTTGTAACTCACCCCTTTCAACGCCAGCGGGATCAGGAACACGATCACCAGGGCGTTGAAGATCACCGCCGACATGATGGCGGAGGCAGGGGAGTGCAGGTGCATCACGTTCAGCGCGTTCAGCTGCGGATAGGTGGCCGCGAACGCCGCCGGAATAATGGCGAAGTATTTGGCCACGTCGTTGGCGATGCTGAAGGTGGTCAGCGAGCCGCGCGTCATCAGCATCTGTTTGCCGATGTGTACCACTTCGATCAGCTTGGTCGGGTTGGAATCCAGATCGACCATGTTGCCCGCCTCTTTGGCGGCCTGGGTGCCGGAGTTCATCGCCACCGCCACATCGGCCTGCGCCAGCGCCGGGGCGTCGTTGGTGCCGTCGCCGGTCATCGCCACCAGACGGCCTTCCGCCTGATACTGGCGGATCAGCGCCAGCTTGGCTTCCGGCGTGGCTTCCGACAGGAAGTCGTCCACCCCGGCTTCGGCGGCGATCGCCGCCGCGGTCAGCGGGTTATCGCCGGTGATCATCACCGTTTTGATGCCCATCTTGCGCAGCTCATTGAAGCGTTCCTTGATGCCGCCCTTGACGATATCCTTCAGCGCCACCACGCCCAGCACTCGGGCGCCTTCCGCCACCACCAGCGGCGTGCCGCCGGTGCGCGCCACGCTTTCCACCAGATCGTCCACCGCCCGCGGGAAGTGCCCCTGATTGGTTTCGACGTGACGGCGAATGGCATCCACTGCGCCTTTACGGATCATGCGCTCCTGCACGTTGACGCCGCTCATGCGGGTCTGGGCGGAGAAGGGCACGAAGGTGGCGTTCAGCGCCTGCAGATCGCGTTCGCGCAGGTTGAAGCGCTGTTTGGCCAGCACCACGATGCTGCGGCCTTCCGGCGTTTCGTCCGCCAGCGAGGCCAGCTGCGCGGCGTCCGCCAGCTCTTGCTCTTTCACGCCCGGCGCCGGCAGGAACTCTGAAGCCTGGCGGTTGCCCAGCGTGATGGTGCCGGTTTTATCCAGCAGAAGCACGTCCACGTCGCCGGCGGCTTCCACCGCGCGGCCGCTGGTGGCGATCACGTTGGCGCCGAGCATGCGGCTCATCCCGGCCACGCCGATGGCGGACAGCAGGCCACCGATGGTGGTGGGGATCAGGCAAACCAGCAAGGCGACCAGCACGGTGATGGTGACCACGCTGCCGCTGCCGGCCGCTTCCACGCTGTATTGCGAGAACGGGAACAGGGTGGCGGTGGCCAGGACGAACACGATGGTCAGCGCCACCAGCAGAATAGTCAGCGCGATCTCGTTCGGCGTTTTGCGGCGCTTGGCGCCTTCCACCATGGCGATCATGCGATCGAGGAAGGTTTCCCCCGGGTTGACGCTGCACTGTACCACCAGCCAGTCGGACAGCACGCGGGTGCCGCCGGTGACCGAGGAGAAGTCCCCGCCGGATTCGCGGATCACCGGGGCGGATTCGCCGGTGATGGCGCTTTCATCTACCGAGGCGCCGCCTTCCAGCACTTCGCCGTCGCACGGGACGGTATCGCCGGCTTCCACCAGTACGATATCGCCTTTGCGCAGGCTTTCGGCGGCCACTTTCTCCGTGGCGCCGTCGCGGCGCGGGCCGGCCAGCTTTTTCGCCCAGCTGGTTTTCTTGGTGCCTTTCAGGCTTTCCGCCTGGGCCTTGCTGCGGCCTTCGGCCAGCGCCTCGGCGAAGTTGGCGAACAGCACGGTGAACCACAACCACAGGGCGACGCTGCCGGTAAAGGCGGCGGCACCGTCGGTTTGGCCGGCGAGGATCGCCAGCCAGATGGCGGTGGTCAGCAGGCTGCCGATATACACCACGAACATCACCGGGTTGCGCCATTGAACGCGAGGATCCAGTTTTTTCACCGCATCGATCAGCGCGGTGCGCACCAGAGCCGGTTCAAACAGCGCGCGTTGTTTGCGAGTCATCTCTTATTCTCTCTCTGTGACGTCGGTTAGTTTGCCAACCAAAGCTGCAAATGCTCGGCCACCGGGCCTAGCGCCAGCGCCGGCACGAAGGTCAGTGCACCCACCAGCAATACGGTGCCGATCAGCAGACCGATAAACAGCGGCCCATAGGTCGGCAGGGTGCCGTTGCCCGCCGGCTGGCGTTGTTTGGCGCTCAGCGAACCGGCGATCGCCAGCACCGGCAGGATCACCCCGAAGCGGCCGACGAACATGGCGAAGGCCAGCAGCAGGTTGTAGAACGGCGTATTGACGCTCAACCCGGCGAAGGCGCTGCCGTTGTTGTTGGCGGCGGAGGACAGGGCGTACAGCACTTCGCTGAAGCCGTGAGCGCCCGGGTTGAGGATGCCGGCGCGGCCCGCGTCGGTGCCGATGGCCAGCGCGCTGCCCAGCAACACCAGCGTCGGCGTGACCAGGATCGCCAGCGCGGTCATCTTCATGTCGTAAACGTCGATTTTCTTGCCCAGGTATTCCGGGGTGCGGCCGATCATCAGGCCGGCGATAAATACCGTCAGCAGTACGAACAGCAGCATGCCGTACAGGCCGGAGCCTACGCCGCCGAACACCACTTCACCGATCTGCATCAGCCACATCGGTACCATGCCGCCCAGCGCGGTGAAGGAGTCGTGCATGGCGTTGACCGCCCCGCAGGACGCGGCGGTGGTCACCACCGAGAACAGGCTGGTGGCGAGAATGCCAAAGCGCGACTCTTTGCCTTCCATATTGATGTTGCTGTCGGCGCCCAGCGCGCTCAGGTGCGGGTTGCCCGCCAGCTCGGCGACCATCACCACCACCACCGCCACCACGAAGATCAGCGCCATCGCCCAGATCAGCGCGTGGCCCTGACGGTTTTCACCGGCCAACTGGCCGAAGGAGAAGCACAGCGCGCAGGGGATCAGGAAGATGGCCAGCATCTGCACGAAGTTGGTCAGCACGGTTGGGTTCTCGAACGGGTGCGCCGAGTTGGCGCCGAAGAAGCCGCCGCCGTTGGTGCCGAGCATCTTGATCGCTTCCTGCGAGGCCACTGGCCCCATCGGCAGCGTCTGCTGCGCGCCTTCGAGCGTGGTGACGTGCAGGTAAGGCAGGAAGTTTTGCAGCGTGCCCTGGCTGACGAAGAACAGGGCGATCAGCAGCGCGATCGGCAGCAGCACATACAGCGTGATGCGGAACAGATCGGCCCAGGCGTTGCCGACGGTCTTGCCGGCGCGGCGGGTAAAGGCGCGGATCAGCGCAAAGGCCACGGCGATGCCGGTGGAGGCGGAGACGAAGTTCTGCACCGCCAGCCCGGCCATCTGGCTGAAATAGCTGAGAGCGCTTTCACCGCTGTAGGCCTGCCAGTTGGTGTTGGTGACGAAGCTGACGGCGGTGTTGAGTGCCAGATCCCAGGAGAGGCCCGGGAAGCCTTGCGGGTTGAGCGGCAGCGAGCCCTGCGTCATCAGCAGGGCGAACAGCAACGCCAGGCCGAGCAGGTTGAACGCCAGGATCGCCAGCGCGTACTGCCACCAGTTCATCTCGGTGGCGCGGATGCCGCAGGCGCGCCAGACGCCGGCTTCCACCCCGCGCAGCGCAGGCAGCGGCTCACCTTCGATCAGGCGCGCCATAAAGCCGCCCAGCGGCCGGGCCAGCAGCAGAAGCACCAGCAGGAAACTGGCGATCAGTAAAAAGGCTGAAGCCGCCATCAGAAATCCTCCGCGTTAAACAGGGCGTAGACCAGATAGGCCAACAGCAGCAGGACCAACAGCGCACCACCAATAACGCTGAAACTCACGGGACACCTCCAGAGGTGTTGTTTTTGATAGAGGCAGTGTAGGGAGCGGGGTAGAAAGAAGATGAAAAAATCGCGCGGGCGGGTGTAAAAAAAGTATAAAAATGGCTGAAATTTCAGCGGAAATTGAGCATTTCAAGCAGCAGGTTGGCGGCGAGATTGCGCCTGATGAGTGAATAAGCAAGGGCAGAGGCGTGGAAGCAGGAACCGGATAATAACCACAATGTAACCCATGATAAGTTAAAAATTAACCTGACTGTAACAAAATTACGAATCGCTGCGGTGATTAGCGATTTTTTGTGCGATTTAGTGGTCGGATGAGTAGTAAACTTTCATCAAGTGCGCTAAAATTTTGCTCAGTTACCAAATTACCGATTGTTCATTTGATACGCCCACGCCGTTTTCCCTGACAAATCAACGGCAGGCGTTTTTAAGGAGGTTCGCATGTCTACGACCTATCACGCTTATTCACTGCATCGGATTCTCCTGCGCCGCAGCGCAGTGGTTATCGCGGGCATTTTGGCCCTGCCGGTGATGCTGTTCCGCAGCGATCGCGGGCGTTTTTACAGCTACCTGCACCGCGTCTGGTCAAAAACCAGCGATAAGCCGGTCTGGCTGCAGCAGGCGGAACTGGCGTCCTGCGATTTCTACTGAGTCGCTGCCGATTCACGAAAAAACCCTCGCCCTGTGGCGGGGGTTTTTTTATGCCTCTGGCCACCCCTATCAAGCGCAAGGTCGTATTTGGCAAGCCATTCTTCTACACTTTCCTCATCGGTCAACAACATGGGAGAGCGGTATGAGCGACAAGATCCCTATCGGCATCAGCGCCTGTTTACTGGGCGACGCGGTGCGTTTCGACGGTGGCCACAAGCGGCTGGCTTTTGCGGTGGAACAGTTGGCGCCCTATGTGCGCTTTGAGCCCGTTTGCCCGGAAATGGCGATCGGCCTGCCCACGCCGCGCCCGGCGCTGCGCCTGGTGAAACAGGCGCAGCCGTGGCCGGCGATGCGCTACAGCAACGACGCCGGCGTGGATCTGACCGAGGAGATGCGCAGTTTCTCCGCGCAGCGCGTGGCCGCGTTGCAGCATCTGTGCGGCTATATCGTCTGCGCCAAGTCGCCGAGCTGCGGCCTGGAACGGGTGCGGGTCTACAGCGAGAACGGCAAGGACTCGCGTAAAAACGGCGTTGGGCTGTTTACCGCCGAACTGCTGCGCCAGATGCCGTGGCTGCCGGTGGAAGAAGATGGACGATTGCAGGATGCGGCGCTGCGGGAAAACTTTATCGAGCGAGTGTACGCGCTGTATGAGTTGAACATGCTGTGGCGTCAGGGGCTGACCCGCGGCGGGCTGATCGCGTTTCACAGCCGCTACAAGCTGTCGCTGCTGGCGCATTCGCAGCCGGCGTACCGCGAGCTGGGGCGCTTCGTCGCCGATATTCACCGCTGGGACTCGCTGGAGGCCTTCGCCGTGGAATACCGCAGCCGCCTGATGGCGCTGTTGGCGCACAAAGCGACGCGGCGCAACCACACCAACGTGTTAATGCACGTGCAGGGCTACTTCCGTCGTCAGCTTAGCGCGGCGCAGCGCCAGGAGCTGGCGCACCTGATCGATCGCTACCGGCAGGGCATGCAGCCGCTGCTGGCGCCGATCGCGCTGCTCAAGCATTACATGGCGGAATACCCCGATCGCTATCTGGCGGAACAACGCTATTTCGAACCTTACCCGGAGGCGCTGCGTTTGCGTTACGGCCATTGATTGACAAGGAGTTTTATGACCACGCATCTGGTCTGGTTGCGTAACGATCTGCGTATCACCGACAACAAAGCCCTGCACGCCGCCTGCAGCGATCCGAAAGCCCGGGTGCTGGCGGTGTTTATCGCCACACCGGAGCAGTGGCGGCAACATGAGATGGCGCCGCGGCAGGCGGCGCTGATCCACGCCAGCCTGCAGGCGGTGCAACAGGCGCTGGCGCAAAAGAGCATTGCGCTGCATTGCCATGCCTGTGCGGACTTTGCCGCGTCGATCGACTGGCTGGCGGACTATTGCGAGCGAGAGCAGGTAGATGCGCTGTTTTACAACCGCCAGTATGAACTGAATGAACGGCGACGCGATGTGCGGCTGGAGCAGCAGTTGAATGGACGGGTAACGTGCCACGGTTTTGATGACAGCCTGCTGTTGCCGCCGGGCAGCGTGCTCACCGGCGGCGGCGAGATGTACAAGGTTTATACGCCGTTTCGCAACGCCTTTATTCAGCGCCTGACCGAGTCCGACGTGAGCTGCCTGCCGGCGCCGAAGATCCGTGCCGATGGCGCGTTGCCTGCGCCTGAGGCGCCGGCGGCGTTCGATTATCCCGCGGCGGAAATTGGGGATGACTATCCCGCCGGCGAGGAGGCCGCGCTGCAGCGGCTGCGCGCCTTTTGTCGTGAGCAGGTGCAGGATTACCTTCGGCAGCGCGATCTGCCCGCCATTGCCGGCACCAGCAGCCTGTCGCCCTATCTGGCGATCGGTGCGCTGTCGCCGCGCCAGTGCTTCAACCGCCTGCGCGCCGAATGCCCGCAGCTGCTGGAAGATCGCGAGAGCGGCGCTTTCGCCTGGCTGAACGAGCTGATTTGGCGCGAGTTCTACCGCCATCTGCTGGTGGCCTATCCCGAGCTGTGTCGCCATCGGCCGTTTATCGCCTGGACGGACAAGGTGCGCTGGTGCGATGACGCGGCGAAGCTGCAGGCCTGGCAGCGGGGCGAAACCGGTTATCCGATCGTCGATGCCGCCATGCGCCAACTGAATGCCACCGGCTGGATGCACAACCGGCTGCGCATGATCAGCGCCAGTTTTCTGGTGAAAGATCTGCTGATCGACTGGCGCGCCGGGGAGCGCTATTTCATGTCGCAACTGCTGGACGGGGATCTGGCGGCCAACAACGGCGGCTGGCAGTGGGCGGCCTCCACCGGCACCGACGCCGCGCCGTATTTCCGCATCTTCAACCCGACCACCCAGGGTGAACGTTTTGATCCACAAGGCACTTTTATCCGTAAATGGTTGCCGGAACTGGCGGATGTGCCCGACAATGACATCCATCATCCCCATCGCTGGGCGGAAAAGCAGCGATGCACGCTGAACTACCCGCTGCCGATCGTCGATCACAAACAAGCCCGCATGGAGACGTTGGCGGCGTTCGAGGCGGCGAAACGGGGAGAGTCTTGAGGCAACTGCAAGGAGCGACGCAATGATGAAAAAGGTGCTGGCCCTGTGCCTGAGCGGCTATTCGGCGCTGGCGATAGCCGGCTTTGACGTGGTGGCGCTGGGCGTCGACGGCGGCGTTAGCGACGGCAACCTGACCTCTTATCTGATCCGCAGCGATAATCAGCCGCAGTATGTGGCGCTGGACGCCGGCTCGCTGCTACCGGGCATCGCCAAAGGGTTGGAGAAGGGCAGTTTCCCGCAGGTGACCCCCGAGCTGGCCGCGCCTTACACGCCGCAGGGCTATGTGTTCCGGCAGTTGATCGGCAGTTACTTTATCAGCCATGGCCATCTGGACCACGTGGCGGGGCTGATCGTCGGCTCGCCCGAGGACAATAAAAAAACCGTTTACGCCCAGGCGGACACCGTGCTGACCCTGCGTAATCACTACTTCAACTGGAAGGCCTGGCCGAACTTTACCGACGCCGGCAACGGTTCGCGGCTGGGCACTTACCGGCTGCAAACGGTGCGGCCGCAGCAGCGCTTTACCCTCGGCCTGACCGGGTTGACCGGCGTGATGTACCCGCTTAGCCACGATCGCTACCCGTCGTCGATGCTGCTGATTTCCAACGGCAGCGAGTTCTTCGCCTACTTCGGCGATACCGGGCCGGATAAGGTGGAGCAATCACGCGATCTCGATACCGTCTGGCGCACGCTGGGGCCGCTTGTCGAGCAGAAAAAGCTCAAAGGCATGATTATCGAAACCTCGTACCCCAATGGGATGGAGGATAAACATCTGTACGGCCATTTGACGCCGGCCTGGCTGCTGAAGGAGTTGAAGAACCTGACGCAGTACAGCGGCGGTGAAGGTTCGCTGAACGGTCTGCCGGTGGTGATCAGCCACATCAAGCCCAGCCTGAAGCAGGGCGAAGACACGCGCGCCGCCATTGCGCAGCAGCTGGCGCAGGGCAACGATCTGGGCGTGAAATTCATCCTGATGGCGCAGGGCGACCGGCAGACATTTTGACTATGAAGAGAGAAGAGAATGCGTAACCTCGATCTGGAACAACTGATCAATACGGAACTGAACGCCGCGGCGTTTCAGGACTACGCCCCTAACGGATTGCAGGTAGAAGGCCGCCCGCACGTGCAGCGCATCGTGACCGGTGTCACCGCCTGTCAGGCGCTGCTGGATGCCGCAGTGGCGCATCAGGCCGACGCGATTATCGTGCACCACGGCTATTTCTGGAAAAATGAGGCACCGGCGGTGCGCGGCATGAAGCGCAATCGTCTGAAAACGCTGTTGACTCACGATATTAACCTGTACGGCTACCACCTGCCGCTGGACGCACATCCGGTGCTGGGTAACAACGCGCAGCTGGCGCAGGCGCTGGGCATTCGGGTGATTGGCGACGTCGAGCCGCTGGTGCCACACGGCGAATTTGAACAGCCGCTGACCGGCGAGGCGCTGCAGCAGCGTATCGAAAGCCGGCTGGGGCGCGCGGTGCTGCACTGCGGCGATAACGCGCCTGAGCACATTCGCCGGGTGGCCTGGTGCACCGGCGGTGGCCAGGGCTTTATCGACAGCGCGGCGCGCTTCGGCGTCGATGCGTTCATCAGCGGTGAAGTGTCTGAGCAGACCATTCATAGCGCGCGCGAAATGGGCGTGCATTTCTTCGCCGCCGGTCACCATGCGACCGAGCGCGGTGGCGTGAAAGCGTTGGGGGACTGGCTGGCCCAGCACCACGGCTTTGATGTGACCTTTATCGATATCCCGAATCCCGCCTGATTTTTTTCTTCCCCGGATCCAGCCCGGCCTGTGCGCCGGCTGAATCCTTTTATCGCGCTATTTCCTTATTTTCCTTATGGTTGCGTTCTATTGACAGCCGGGGCCGCGTCACGCATAACTGGTGTGTTTTTCATCGCGATAATAATAAGGAGAATAAGGGTGCAACAAGCACGTTATTACCTGTTGGGTGAAAGAGCGGTAGTGCTTGAACTGTCGCCGCCGGTGACGTTACCGAGCCAGCAGCGCATCTGGGCGCTGGCGGAAAAGCTGAATCACCACCCCGACGTGCGGGAAGTGGTGCCGGGGATGAACAACCTGACGCTGTTGCTGCATACGCCGCAGGCCGACGCCGAAGCGATGCTTGCGTTGCTGCAGCAGGGCTGGGAAAGCAAAGAGCGCCTGACGCCGGAGTCGCGCCAGGTGGATATTCCGGTGGTCTACGGCGGGGAGCAAGGCCCCGATCTGGATGACGTGGCGCGCCATACCGGCATGACCCCGCGGCAGGTGGTGGAATGCCACGCGGCGGCGGCCTATGTGGTCTATTTCCTCGGCTTTCAGCCGGGCTTCTCCTATTTGGGCGGCATGCCGGAAAAATTGGCGACGCCGCGCCGCGCCGAACCGCGTCTGGCGGTGGCGGCCGGCTCCGTCGGCATCGGCGGCGGCCAGACCGGCATCTATCCGCTGGTGACGCCCGGCGGCTGGCAACTGATTGGCCGCACGCCGCTGGCGTTGTTCAATCCGCATGAAATGCCGCCGACGCTGCTGCGCCCGGGCGATAGCGTGCGCTTCGTGCCGCAGAAGGAGGGCGTATGCTGATTATTCTGCGTGCCGGCATCTATACCACGGTGCAGGATTTGGGCCGCGAGGGATTCCGCCGCCTGGGCATCAGCACCGGCGGGGCGTTGGATCAACCGGCGCTGAAGATCGCCAACCTGCTGGTGGGCAACGCGCCGGAGGCCGCCGGGCTGGAGATCACGCTCGGCCAGTTCAGCGCCGAGTTTACCCGCTCTGGCTGGATTGCCCTGACCGGCGCCGGCTGCGACGCGCAGCTGGACGGCAAGCCGCTGTGGACCGGCTGGCGCTACCCGGTGAAAAAGGGGCAGCGGCTGGCGCTGGGCACGCCGAAACGCGGCATGCGCAGCTACCTGGCGATCTCGGGCGGTATCGCCGTGCCGGAAATGCTGGGCTCGTGCAGCACCGACATGAAAGCCGCCTTTGGCGGCCACGAAGGCCGTAACCTGAAGGACGGCGATCGGCTGCCGCTGGGCAAATCAGCCGCTCAACCGCAACATCGCTGCGGCGTGAAACAGCTGCTGTTCACCAACCGCATCCGCGCGCTGCCGGGGCCGGAGTACGCCGAATTCAGCGAAGAGGCGCAGGATACGTTTTGGCGCACCGCCTGGCAGCTCAGTCCGCAGAGCAACCGCATGGGCTACCGCCTGCACGGCGGTACGCCGCTGGAGCGCACCACCGACCGCGAGATGCTGTCGCATGGCCTGATGCCCGGCGTGGTGCAGGTGCCGCATAACGGCCAGCCGATCGTGCTGATGGCCGATGCGCAAACCACCGGCGGTTACCCGCGTATCGCCTGCGTGATCGAAGCCGATCTCTACCACTTGGCGCAGATCCGTCTCGGCGAACCGATCCACTTCGTTCTCTGCTCACTGACGGAGGCGCAGCGCGCCAAAGCCGAGCAGGATCTCTTCCTTCGACAGATTGCCTGGGGGTTACATGATCGTTGATTTGAACGCCGATCTCGGCGAAGGCTGCGCCAACGATCAGGCGCTGTTGCAATTGGTGAGCTCGGCCAACATCGCCTGCGGCTTCCACGCCGGCGATGCGCAGACCATGCGTCAATCGGTGCGCTGGGCATTGCAGTACGGCGTGGCGATCGGCGCCCATCCGAGTTTTCCCGATCGGGAGAACTTCGGCCGCACCCGCATGCAGCTGCCGCCGGAAACGGTGTACGCGCAGGTGGTGTATCAGCTCGGGGCGCTGGCGGCGATCGCCCGCGCCGAGGGTGGGGTGATGGTACATGTTAAGCCGCACGGCATGCTGTATAACCAGGCGGCGGTTGAACCGGCGCTGGCGGAAGCGATCGCCCGGGCGGTGCAGGCGGTCGATCCGGCGCTGCGGCTGGTGGGGCTGGCCGGGAGCGAGCTGATCCGCGCCGGGGAAAAACTCGGTCTGACCACCCGGCAGGAGGTGTTCGCCGATCGCGGTTATCAGGCCGACGGCACGCTGGTGCCGCGCGGTTTGCCGGGGGCATTGATCGAGGATGACGAACAGGCGCTGGCGCAAACGCTGGAGATGGTGCGCCATCACCGGGTGCGCAGCGTGGATGGCGTCTGGGCCGCCGTTCAGGCGGAAACTGTCTGCCTGCACGGGGACGGCGAACATGCGCTGGCGTATGCGCGCAAGCTGCGGGACAGTTTTGTTCAACAGGGTATTCGCGTCAGCGCGGAGCAATAAAGCCGTAAAGCAAGACACAACATCACAAGCAAAAAACTATTAGAAAATATCGAGGGAAGACTATGGAACAGGCCGTGAATCTCTGGCCACTGATCGGCATCGCCGCCATCGTGGTCGGATTTGTATTGCGTTTCAACCCGGTGCTGGTGGTGATCGCCGCCGGCATCATCACCGGTTTGGCGGCGCTGATGCCGCTGGACGTCATTCTGGAAAAGCTCGGCGAGGGCTTTCTCAACACCCGCAACCTGCCGCTGATCCTGCTGCTGCCGCTGGCGGTGATCGGCCTGCTGGAGCGCCACGGGCTGAAAGAGCGGGCGCAGGCGTGGATCGCCAAGATCAAAAGCGCCACCGCCGGCCGTTTGCTGATCGTGTACCTGTTCGTGCGCGAGATCACCGCGGCGATGGGGCTGACCAGCCTGGGCGGGCACCCGCAAATGGTGCGGCCGCTGCTGGCGCCGATGGCGGAAGGGGCAACGGAAAACCGCTATGGCGAACTGCCGGAGCGTACGCGCCACCGCCTGCGCGCCATGTCGGCCGCGACCGACAACGTCGGGCTGTTCTTCGGTGAGGATATCTTCGTGGCCTTCGGCGCGATCATCTTCATGCATAACTTTATGCTGGAGTCCGGCGGCATTCAGACCGAGCCGCTGCATATCGCGCTGTGGGGCATTCCGACCGCCATTTTCGCTTTCCTGATCCACGCGTTCCGGCTGTATCGGATGGATAAGCAGCTGAGCGCCGAGCTGGCGCAGCTGAATCAGGCGGCGCTGCAGGCGAAGGGGGAGGCGCGATGAACTTCCAGCAACAATATCTCTACTGGCTGGCCGGCGCGGTGCTGCTGATTGTGGCGGTGATGTCCTTCCGCGATCGCGCCAACCCGCGCCGCATCACCACCGGGCTGTTTTGGGGGCTGTACGGCCTGGTATTCCTGGTCGGCGACTGGACTTACCGCCTGCTGGGCGACGTGCTCGGCGAGGGCAGCAACGAAAAACGCATGCTGCACATCATCGTTGGCGCGGTGGTGGTGGTGATGGCCCTGATTGCCGGCTTCGGCGGCGTGCGCCTCGGCAGCTATCACCAGCGGACGCCGCAGGAACGCGAGGCCAGCGCCAAGCGTTTGGGCAACAAGCTGTTTATCCCCGCACTGGCGATCCCGGTGGTGACGGTGATCGGCGTGCTGCTGTTCAACAACGTGCCGGCGTTGCAGAGCGCGGTATTCGGCAGCGGTAACCACGCGACGCTGATCACCCTGTTCTCGATGACCGTCGGCTGCCTGATCGGTCTGGCGATCGCCGTGAAAATGACCCATGAGAAGGCCCTGCAGCCAATACAGGAAGCGCGGCGCCTGCTAGATTCGATCGGCTGGGCGTTCATTCTGCCGCAGATCCTCGCCACGCTGGGGCTGCTGTTTACCGTCGCCGGCGTCGGCACTGCGATCTCGCATCTGACCCAGGAGTATCTGGCGGTCGATAACCGCTTTATCGCCGTGGCGGTCTACGCTATCGGTATGGCGGTGCTGACTATGGTGATGGGCAACGCCTTCGCCGCTTTCCCGATCGTTACCGCCGGCATCGGCATTCCGATCCTGGTATTGCAGCATGGCGGCAACCCGGCGGTGATGGCGGCGATCGGCATGTTCTCCGGCTATTGCGGCACCCTGATGACGCCGATGGCGGCGAACTTCAACATTGTGCCGGCGGCGCTGCTGGAGCTGCCGGACAAGAATGCGGTGATCAAGGCGCAGGTGCCGACCGGCGTGCTGCTGCTGTTGGTTAACGTGTTCCTGCTGTATTTCCTGATGTTCCTGTAGGAGTAAGGATGCAAAAAGTATTGATTACCGGCTTTGAGCCGTTTGGCGGCGAACGCCTTAACCCCTCCTGGGAAGTGGTGAAGCAGCTCAATGATATGGAGCTGGTCGGCACGCGCATCGTGGCGCGCCAGCTGCCGTGCGTGTTCGGCGCGGCGCTGGAGGCGCTCAATGCGGCGATCGATGAGGTGCAGCCGGTGATGGTGCTGGCTATCGGCCAGGCCGGCGGCCGCACCGATATCACGATTGAACGGGTGGCGATCAACGTCGACGATGCGCGCATTCCCGACAATCAGGGGCAGCAGCCGGTGGACGAGCCGATTGTCGCCGGCGGTCCGGCGGCCTATTTCAGCACCTTGCCGATCAAAGCGATGGTCAGTTCGATGCGCGAAGCTGGCATTCCGGCCGCCGTTTCGCAGACTGCCGGCACCTACGTGTGCAACCATGTGATGTATGGGCTGCTGCACCGTTTGAGCGGCCAGCGTGAGGTGAAGGGCGGCTTTATCCATATTCCGTACCTGCCGGAACAGGCGGCGGCCCACCCCGGTGCGCCGAGCATGGCGGCTTCGACGGTGCTGTTTGCGCTGGAGCTGGCCGTTTCCATTGCTTTGCAGGTGGAACACGATCTGAAAGTGGTGGGCGGCGCGACGCATTAATCAAGAGAATCCCCGGCGCATCGGGCTGCGCCGGGTCTACGCAAGGAGTGGTCTATGCCGGAAGGACCGGAGATTCGCCGGGCGGCGGACAAGCTGGCGGCGGCGGTGATCGATCAGCCGTTGACCGCCGTCGATTTCGCTTTTCCTCAGTTGAAACACTATCGCCAGCGTCTGATCGGCGAGCGTATCGTCGCCATCGAGCCGCGCGGCAAGGCGCTGCTGACCCATTTCTCCAATGGGCTGACGATGTACAGCCATAACCAGCTGTATGGCGTGTGGAAAGTGGCGGCGGCAGGAGAGACGCCGGAGACCAAACGCGATCTGCGGGTGCGACTGGAAACCGCCCGCAGCGCGATATTGCTCTACAGCGCTTCCGACATTACCGTCGGGCCGCGCGAGGAAATAGAACAGCACCCGTTTTTGCAACGCATCGGCCCTGACGTGTTGGACATGTCGCTGACGGTAGACGCCGTGGCGGAGCGGTTGCTGACGCCGCGTTTTCGCCGCAGGCAGCTGAGCGGCATGCTGCTCGACCAGGCATTTCTTGCCGGATTGGGCAATTATCTGCGTGCCGAAATCCTGTGGCAGGCCGAACTGGCGCCGCAGCATAAACCGCAGGATTTGACGCCAGAAGCGCTGCGCCGTCTGGCGGAGGCGTTGCTGGCAGTGCCGCGCCTTTCCTACCAGACGCGCGGGCAGGCGGATGACAACCGGCATCACGGCGCGCTGTTTCGCTTCAAGGTATTTCATCGCAGCGGTGAGCCTTGCGAACGCTGCGGCGCGATGATTGTGCGCACCGAGCTGTCATCGCGGCCGTTTTATTGGTGCCCGGGTTGCCAGAAATAAGCAAAAAAAACGCCGCCCGAAGGGGCGGCGCTGTGCGGTTTCAGCCAGGAAAGCGGCGGCTTACTTGTTTTTCAGCTGGGATTTGAAATCACGCTCGGCATAGCCGGTGTACAGCTGACGCGGACGGGCAATTTTGATGCCTTCGTCGTGCATTTCGTTCCAGTGGGCGATCCAGCCGATGGTGCGTGCGATGGCGAAGATCACGGTGAACATGGAAGAAGGAATGCCCATCGCCTTCAGGATGATGCCTGAGTAGAAGTCGACGTTCGGGTACAGTTTCTTCTCGATGAAGTACGGGTCGTTCAGCGCGATGTGTTCCAGCTCCATCGCGACCTGCAGCAGGTTGTCGTCCTTCTTGTTCAACTCTTTCAGCACTTCGTGACAGGTTTCGCGCATCACGGTGGCGCGCGGATCGTAGTTCTTGTACACGCGGTGGCCGAAGCCCATCAGGCGGAAGGAGTCGTTCTTGTCCTTGGCGCGCTTGATGAACTCTGGAATGTGCTCGACGGTCTTGATCTCTTCCAGCATTTTCAGCGCCGCTTCGTTGGCGCCGCCGTGTGCCGGCCCCCACAGGGAGGCGATACCGGCCGCGATGCAGGCGAACGGGTTGGCGCCGGAAGAGCCGGCGGTGCGCACGGTCGAGGTAGAGGCGTTCTGCTCATGGTCGGCGTGCAGGATCAGGATGCGGTCCATGGCGCGTTCCAGCACCGGGTTCACCACGTACTCTTCGCACGGGGTGGCGAACATCATGTGCAGGAAGTTGCCGGCATAGGACAGATCGTTGCGCGGGTAAACGAACGGCTGGCCCAGGGAGTATTTGTAGCACATCGCGGCCACGGTCGGCATTTTGGACAGCAGACGGAACGCGGTGATTTCGCGGTGACGTTCGTTGTTGACGTCCAGCGCATCGTGGTAGAACGCCGCCAGCGCACCGGTCACGCCGCACAGCACTGCCATCGGGTGCGAGTCGCGACGGAAGCCACGGAACAGATGGGTGATCTGGTCGTGGATCATGGTGTGACGGGTTACGGTCGTCTTGAAGGTTTCGAACTCTTCCGGCGTTGGGGTCTCGCCGTACAGCAGGATGTAGCACACTTCCAGGTAGGAAGATTCTTTCGCCAGCTGCTCGATAGGGAAGCCGCGGTGCAGCAGCACGCCTTTGTCGCCGTCGATGAAGGTAATCTTGGATTCGCAAGAAGCGGTGGAGGTAAAGCCGGGATCAAATGTGAAATAACCTTTGGAACCCAGAGCGCGGACATCGAGGACATCAGGGCCCAGTGTCGGTGTCAATACGCCCAGTTCGATCGGAGCTTCGCTGTCGTTAATGGTTAGCGTCGCTTTCTTATCAGTCATTTACTGTCTCCTTAGCGCCTTATTTTAAAAAACCACTAACAACTGAAATACCTTAAATCTCTGCAGGTTGCCCGCAAAAAATGGTGCGGACGCTAACTCTGTGAGCGACTGCGCAACTGTGCGCGGGTAGGGTACAGAGTGCTGACCAGGCGAACGAGACGGGTGACCAGTTGTTAACGATTCAGAGTAATTCGTTATAGTCTGTTAATCTTACCTATGAGCTGTTCGAAGAGATGTGAACCTATCCCAATAATCTGTTTTTATGTGCTTTATTTGCTTTTGACGCCGGCAAACTCGAGCGGGAAACAACGTCTATTGGGATAGGTTCGCCAAATACACTGTTGCATAACTCGAACCCGGGAGGAAGTGTATCTGCTGACCCATAGCGCATCATAGGACCGTTTGTGCCCCTATATGTAATGGAAATGTTGATCTCTTGTCAAATCAGATAATTAATTTTGCACTAATTGTGAAATCCGTGATCTGAATCACTGTTCGGGGGAAATGTTATCAAAGCGGTTGTATGAGAATTGTAATCAGAATGTGATCCTCCTATACTGCCGCCAGGTCTCCGGATTACCCTGAAGTAGGAGCACCCAGCGTTATAAATGCGCGCCGTTTGAGCACAGAGGATGTTGATGTTTGAGCGCGTGACGTGTAAGGGTTTTAGGCTCTTAACGCTGTCTGATCCCCGCCCAGGCCCGGAGGAAGGAAAATAATAAGAGCTGTGTGGGCAAATACGTGAAAAAACAACGACCTGTCAACTTGGATCTGCAAACGATCCGGTTCCCCGTAACTGCGATAGCGTCTATCTTACACCGAGTCTCTGGCGTAATTACCTTCGTTGCCGTGGGTATCCTCCTCTGGCTGCTGGGCCTGTCACTCTCTTCCCAAGAGGGGTTCCTGCAGGCGGCCGCCATCATGAATAGCTTCATCGTCAAATTCATATTCTGGGGCATCCTCACGGCGCTGGCCTATCACATTTGCGGTGGCATCCGTCACTTGTTAATGGATTTTGGCTACATCGAAGAGAGTTTGGCCGCCGGTACCCGTTCCGCCCAGGTGGCGATCGGTCTGACCGTCGTGCTGTCAGTTCTGGCTGGAGTCCTCGTATGGTAAACAACGTTTCTGCATTAGGGCGCAACGGCGTGCACGATTGGCTGCTGCTGCGTGCTTCCGCGATCATCATCACCCTGTACGTCCTGTATATCCTGGGCTTTTTCGTCACGGCTCCGGAACTCACTTATGACATTTGGCGCGGTTTCTTCGCCACTTCCATTACGAAAGTGTTCACTCTGCTGACCTTGCTGTCGATTCTGGTGCACGCCTGGATCGGGCTGTGGCAGGTGCTGACGGACTACGTCAAGCCGCTGGCGGTTCGCCTGGTGTTGCAGCTGGCTGTCGTGGTCGCGTTGCTGGTCTATTTACTGTACGGAACAATCGTAGTGTGGGGTGCTTAAATGAAACTGCCAGTCAGAGAGTTTGATGCCGTCGTAATCGGCGCCGGCGGTGCGGGCATGCGTGCCGCGCTGCAAATTTCCCAAGCGGGCTCGACCTGTGCCCTGCTGTCCAAAGTTTTCCCGACCCGTTCCCATACCGTGTCTGCACAGGGCGGCATTACCGTCGCGCTGGGCAACAGCCACGAGGACAACTGGGAATGGCATATGTACGACACGGTGAAAGGGTCCGACTATATCGGTGACCAGGACGCCATCGAATATATGTGTAAAACCGGCCCGGAAGCAATTCTGGAACTGGAACACATGGGCCTGCCGTTCTCTCGTCTGGACGACGGCCGCATTTATCAGCGCCCGTTCGGCGGTCAGTCGCTGAACTTCGGCGGCGAGCAGGCGGCGCGTACCGCAGCCGCAGCCGACCGTACCGGTCACGCGCTGTTGCACACCCTGTACCAACAGAACCTGAAAAACCACACCACCATCTTCTCCGAGTGGTATGCGCTCGATCTGGTGAAAAACCAGGATGGCGCGGTGGTCGGCACCACGGCTATCTGCATCGAAACCGGTGAAGTGGTTTACTTCAAAGCCAAGGCCACCGTGCTGGCGACCGGCGGCGCAGGCCGTATTTATCAGTCCACCACCAATGCCCACATCAACACCGGCGACGGTGTCGGCATGGCGCTGCGCGCTGGCGTGCCGGTGCAGGACATGGAAATGTGGCAGTTCCACCCGACCGGCATCGCTGGCGCGGGCGTACTGGTGACTGAAGGCTGCCGCGGCGAAGGCGGTTACCTGCTGAACAAACACGGCGAGCGCTTCATGGAGCGTTATGCGCCGAATGCCAAAGATCTGGCGGGCCGCGACGTGGTTGCCCGTTCGATCATGATCGAAATCCGCGAAGGCCGCGGTTGCGACGGTCCTTGGGGCCCGCACGCCAAGCTGAAGCTGGATCACCTGGGCAAAGAGGTACTGGAATCCCGTCTGCCGGGCATTCTGGAGCTGTCCCGCACCTTCGCGCACGTCGATCCGGTGAAAGAGCCGATCCCGGTTATCCCAACCTGTCACTATATGATGGGCGGCATTCCGACCAAGGTGACCGGCCAGGCGCTGACCGTGAACGAGAAGGGTGAAGACGTGGTGATCCCGGGGCTGTTCGCCGTGGGCGAAATCGCCTGCGTATCGGTGCACGGCGCCAACCGCCTGGGCGGCAACTCGCTGCTCGACCTGGTGGTGTTCGGCCGTTCCGCCGGCATGCACCTGCAGGAATCGCTGGAAGAGCAGGGCGTGAGCCGTGACGCCAGCGACTCCGACGTGGAAGCCTCGCTGGACCGTCTGAACCGTTGGAACAACACCCGTTCCGGCGAAGACCCGGTCGAAATTCGCAAAGCGCTGCAGTCTTGCATGCAGCACAACTTCTCGGTATTCCGCGAAGGCGATGCGATGGCCAAGGGCCTGGAAGAACTGAAAGTGATCCGTGAACGTCTGAAGAACGCACGCCTGGACGATACCTCCAGCGAGTTCAACACCCAGCGCATCGAGTGCCTGGAGTTGGATAACCTGATGGAGACCGCGTATTCCACCGCCGTGTCGGCCAACTTCCGTACCGAGAGCCGTGGCGCGCACAGCCGCTTCGACTACCCGGAACGCGATGACGCCAACTGGCTGTGCCATTCGCTGTATCTGCCGCAATCGGAAAGCATGACGCGTCGTGAAGTGAACATGCAACCGAAGCTGCGCCCGGCATTCCCGCCGAAAGTGCGTTCTTACTAATTGCGGAGATCGACAGATGAAACTCGAATTTTCCATTTATCGCTACAACCCGGATGTCGATGACGCGCCGCACATGCAGGATTACACCCTGGAAGCGGAAGAAGGTCGCGACATGATGCTGCTGGATGCGTTGATCCAGTTGAAAGAAAAAGACCCGACCCTGTCGTTCCGTCGCTCATGCCGTGAAGGCGTATGCGGTTCCGATGGCCTGAACATGAACGGTAAAAACGGCCTGGCGTGCATCACCCCGATTTCGTCGCTGCGCAAAGGCAACGGCAAGATCGTGATCCGTCCGCTGCCGGGCCTGCCGGTGGTGCGCGATCTGGTGGTGGATATGGGCCAGTTCTATACCCAGTATGAAAAGATCAAGCCATACCTGCTGAACGACGGCAAGAACCCGCCGGCGCGCGAGCACCTGCAGTCGCCGGACCAACGCGCCAAGCTGGACGGTCTGTACGAGTGCATCCTGTGCGCCTGTTGCTCGACCTCTTGCCCATCGTTCTGGTGGAACCCGGACAAGTTCATTGGCCCAGCCGGTCTGTTGGCGGCGTATCGCTTCCTGATCGACAGCCGTGACACGGAAACGCAAGAACGTTTAGATGATCTGGACGACGCTTTTAGTGTTTTCCGCTGCCATAGCATTATGAATTGTGTCAGTGTATGTCCTAAAGGCTTGAACCCGACGCGTGCGATCGGGCATATCAAGTCCATGCTGCTGCAACGCGGCGCATAAACGGAATGAGATGCTGCGCCGGGCTCTTTTCCGGCGCACATCCCATAGGGGAGGGAACCTCTAAAAACTGACCCGCGGCTGCGGCGCTATGCAGCCTGGTTCTTCCGCCGGTTTTTAGAGGTTCCTTGTAAGGGACCGCAAGGTCCATAACAGAACGTATCGGGCCGTCATGGCCGCAAGTACGTCGAGTGAACCGTTTTACGGCAAACCGTATTCATCACGGTAATTATGTTAACCACGGCGAAAACTAAAGCTTCAAAGCTTAAGGGATCATGATGCAGAACGGCGCAATGAAGGCCTGGCTGGATTCCTCCTATCTGGCGGGCGCGAACCAGTCTTACATAGAACAGCTCTATGAAGACTTCTTAACCGATCCGGGTTCCGTTGAAGATAGCTGGCGTTCCATTTTTCAACAGCTACCAACCGCGGGTGTCAAACCCGATCAGCTTCACTCTCAAACGCGCGATTACTTCCGCCGCCTGGCGAAAGACTCCGCGCGCTACAATACCACCATCACCGATCCGGAAACCGACGCCAAACAGGTCAAGGTACTGCAGCTGATCAACGCCTTCCGCTTCCGCGGGCATCAGCATGCCAACCTCGATCCGCTCGGCCTGTGGCAGCGCGAGCAAGTTCCTGACCTTGATCCCGCTTACCACAACCTGACCGAAGCCGATTTCCAGGAAACCTTCAACGTGGGCTCTTTCGCCATCGGCAAAGAAACCATGAAGCTGGGCGATCTGTACGCCGCGCTGAAGCAGACCTATTGCGGGTCGATCGGTGCTGAGTACATGCATATCACCAACACCGAAGAGAAACGCTGGATCCAGCAGCGCATCGAATCGGTGGTGGGGCGCGCCAGCTTTACCGCCGACGAAAAACGCCGTTTCCTGAACGAGCTGACTGCGGCGGAAGGCCTGGAACGCTACCTGGGCGCCAAATTCCCGGGCGCCAAACGCTTCTCGCTGGAAGGCGGCGACGCGTTGGTGCCGATGCTGAAAGAGATGGTGCGCCACGCCGGTAAGAACGGCACGCGCGAAGTGGTGTTGGGCATGGCCCACCGCGGCCGTCTGAACGTGCTGATCAACGTGCTGGGCAAAAAGCCGGCCGATCTGTTCGACGAATTCGCCGGTAAGCATAAAGAACACCTCGGCACCGGTGACGTGAAATATCACCAGGGCTTCTCTTCCGACGTGGAAACCGAAGGCGGCATGGTTCACCTGGCGCTGGCGTTCAACCCGTCGCACCTGGAGATCGTCAGCCCGGTGGTCATGGGCTCGGTACGTGCCCGTCGCGATCGTCTGGACGAAGCGCGCAGCAACATGGTGCTGCCGATCACCATCCACGGCGACGCCGCCATCACCGGCCAGGGCGTGGTTCAGGAAACCCTGAACATGTCTCAGGCTCGCGGTTACGAAGTGGGCGGCACCGTGCGTATCGTCATCAACAACCAGGTTGGCTTCACCACCTCCAACCCGCTGGATGCGCGCTCTACCGAATACTGCACCGACATCGCCAAAATGGTTCAGTCGCCGATCTTCCACGTTAACGCGGACGATCCGGAGGCCGTGGCCTTCGTCACCCGCCTGGCGTTGGATTTCCGTAACACCTTTAAGCGTGACGTGATGATCGATCTGGTCTGCTACCGTCGCCATGGGCACAACGAGGCCGACGAGCCGAGCGCTACCCAGCCGGTGATGTATCAGAAGATCAAGAAACACCCTACGCCGCGCAAAATCTACGCTGACGTGCTGACCGAGCAGAAAGTGGCCAGTCTGGAAGATGCCACGGAAATGGTCAACCTGTACCGCGACGCGCTCGACCGCGGCGATTGCGTGGTTGAAGAGTGGCGTCCGATGAACCTGCACTCCTTCACCTGGTCACCGTATCTGAACCACGAGTGGGACGAAGAGTACCCGAGCAAGGTTGAGATGAAGCGCCTGCAAGAGCTGGCACGTCGCATCAGCACCGTGCCGGAAGCGATTGAAATGCAGTCGCGCGTGGCGAAAATCTACGCTGACCGCGCCGAGATGGCGGCGGGCAACAAGCCGTTCGACTGGGGCGCTGCCGAAACGCTGGCTTACGCGACCATGGCGGATGAAGGCATCCCGATCCGCATCTCCGGTGAAGACGCCGGCCGCGGCACCTTCTTCCACCGTCATGCAGTGGTGCACAACCAGAAAAACGGTTCCGTCTACGTTCCGCTGGCGAACATCCACAGCGGCCAGGGCGAATTCAAAGTCTGGGACTCTGTGCTGTCCGAAGAGGCGGTGCTGGCGTTCGAATACGGCTACGCCACGGCGGAACCGCGCACGCTGACCATCTGGGAAGCGCAGTTCGGTGACTTCGCCAACGGCGCACAGGTCGTTATCGACCAGTTCATCAGCTCCGGCGAGCAAAAATGGGGCCGTATGTGCGGCCTGGTGATGCTGCTGCCGCACGGCTATGAAGGCCAGGGCCCTGAGCACTCTTCCGCGCGTCTGGAACGCTATCTGCAGCTGTGCGCAGAGCAGAACATGCAGGTGTGCGTCCCGTCTACGCCGGCGCAGGTTTACCATATGCTGCGTCGTCAGGCGCTGCGCGGTATGCGCCGTCCGCTGGTGGTGATGTCGCCGAAGTCGCTGCTGCGTCACCCGCTGGCGATTTCTTCGCTGGACGAGCTGGCCAACGGTACCTTCCTGCCGGCGATCGGCGAGATCGACGACTTGGATCCGAAAGCGGTCAAGCGCGTCGTGCTGTGCTCCGGCAAGGTCTATTACGACCTGCTGGAACAGCGTCGCAAGAACGAGCAGAAAGACGTGGCCATCGTGCGTATCGAGCAGCTGTATCCGTTCCCGCATCAGGCCGTGCAGGCCGTGCTGGAACAATACTCGCACGTGCATGATTTCGTCTGGTGTCAGGAAGAGCCGCTGAACCAGGGCGCCTGGTACTGCAGCCAACACAACTTCCGTGAAGTAGTGCCGTTCGGCGCTTCTTTACGTTACGCAGGACGTCCGGCCTCCGCCTCTCCGGCGGTGGGCTATATGTCCGTACACCAGAAGCAGCAGCAGGCTCTGGTGAACGACGCGCTGAATATTGACTAATGTTCGCTCGCTTGCCGGCCGAGGGCCGGCAAGCAGATGATAAAAAACTTAAGGGAAAGCTAAATGAGTAGCGTAGATATTCTGGTTCCTGACCTTCCTGAATCGGTTGCCGATGCGACCGTAGCCACCTGGCACAAAAAACCGGGCGACAGCGTGCAGCGTGATGAAGTCCTGGTTGAAATCGAAACCGACAAAGTGGTGTTGGAAGTGCCGGCCAGTGAAGCGGGTATTCTCGATGCTATCGTGGAAGAAGAGGGCGCGACCGTGCTGTCTCGCCAGCTGCTCGGCCGCATCCGTCCGGGCGACAGCTCCGGCAAGCCGACCGCTGAGAAGAGCCAAGAGAAAGAAGCCACGCCTGCACAGCGCGCTACCGCGAGCCTGGAAGAAGAAAGCAATGACGCGCTCAGCCCGGCGATTCGCCGCCTGATCGCTGAACACGATCTCGATGCTGGCGCCATCAAAGGCACCGGCGTGGGTGGCCGCATCACGCGTGAAGACGTGGAAGCGCACCTGGCCAAAGGCGGCGCCGCTGCCAAACCGGCCGCCGCCGCTGAAGCCGCACCGCAGCCTGTTCTGGCCGGCCGCAGCGAAAAACGCGTGCCGATGACTCGCCTGCGCAAACGCGTTGCCGAGCGTCTGCTGGAGGCGAAGAACAGCACCGCGATGCTGACCACCTTCAACGAAATCAACATGCAGCCGATCATGGACCTGCGCAAGCAGTACGGCGAAGCCTTCGAAAAGCGCCACGGCGTGCGTCTGGGCTTCATGTCCTTCTACATCAAGGCCGTGGTTGAAGCGCTGAAGCGCTTCCCGGAAGTGAACGCGTCGATCGACGGTTCCGACGTGGTTTACCACAACTACTTCGACATCAGCATCGCGGTTTCTACCCCGCGCGGCCTGGTGACGCCGGTACTGCGCGATGTAGACGCCATGAGCATGGCTGACATCGAGAAGAAAATCAAAGAGCTGGCCGTTAAGGGCCGCGACGGCAAACTGACCGTTGAAGAGCTGACCGGCGGTAACTTCACCATTACCAACGGCGGCGTATTCGGCTCCCTGATGTCTACCCCGATCATCAACCCGCCGCAGAGCGCCATCCTGGGCATGCACGCCATCAAAGATCGCCCAATGGCGGTCAATGGTCAGGTGGTGATCCAGCCGATGATGTATCTGGCGCTGTCTTATGACCACCGCCTGATCGACGGTAAAGAATCCGTCGGTTATCTGGTGACGGTCAAAGAGATGCTGGAAGATCCGGCTCGTCTGCTGCTGGACGTCTAGTAACCCTTGCCGGGCGCGGCGTGCCGCGCCCGCACTCTGTGCTATGTGGCCGGAAAACCATGCGGTTTATCGCGTAATAATGGTCCGGCTAAAAACCTTCAGAACTGAATGGATAGAACATCATGAATTTACACGAATATCAGGCAAAACAGCTGTTTGCTCGGTATGGCATGCCGGCACCAACCGGTTACGCCTGTACCACTCCGCGTGAAGCAGAAGAAGCCGCATCCAAAATCGGCTCCGGCCCGTGGGTGGTGAAATGTCAGGTTCATGCTGGCGGCCGCGGTAAAGCGGGCGGCGTTAAAGTCGTCAACAGCAAAGAAGATATCCGTGCTTTCGCGGAAGCCTGGTTGGGCAAGCGTCTGGTGACTTACCAGACTGACGCGCTGGGCCAGCCGGTTCACCAGATCCTGGTAGAAGCGGCGACCGACATCGATAAAGAGCTGTACCTGGGCGCGGTAGTGGATCGTTCTACCCGTCGCGTGGTGTTCATGGCGTCTACCGAAGGCGGCGTGGAAATCGAGAAGGTGGCGGAAGAAACCCCAGAACTGATCCACAAAATGACCATCGATCCGCTGGCGGGTCCACAGCCTTATCAGGGCCGTGAGCTGGCCTTCAAACTGGGTCTGACCGGTAAGCAAGTCAGCCAGTTCGCCAAGATCTTCATGGGCCTGGCGACGCTGTTCCTGGAGCGCGATCTGGCGATGGTTGAGATCAACCCGCTGGTGATCACCAAGCAGGGCGATCTGGTGTGCCTGGACGGCAAACTGGGCGCCGACGGTAACGCCCTGTTCCGCCAGCCGGAACTGCGTGAAATGCGTGACCCTTCGCAGGAAGACGAGCGCGAATCCCGTGCGGCTCAGTGGGAGCTGAACTACGTTGCCCTCGACGGCAACATCGGCTGCATGGTTAACGGCGCCGGTCTGGCGATGGGCACTATGGACATCGTTAAACTGCACGGCGGCGAACCGGCCAACTTCCTGGACGTTGGCGGCGGCGCGACCAAAGAGCGCGTGACCGAAGCGTTCAAAATCATCCTGTCCGATGACAAGGTGAAAGCGGTTCTGGTTAACATCTTCGGTGGTATCGTACGTTGCGATCTGATCGCCGACGGCATCATCGGCGCAGTGGCCGAAGTGGGCGTTAACGTCCCGGTCGTGGTGCGCCTGGAAGGGAACAATGCCGAACTGGGCGCCAAGAAACTGGCGGACAGCGGCCTGAATATCATTGCTGCGACCAGCCTGACTGATGCGGCTCAGCAAGTTGTTGCAGCAGTGGAGGGTAAATAATGTCCATCTTAATCGATAAAAACACCAAAGTAATTTGCCAGGGCTTCACCGGTAGCCAGGGGACTTTCCACTCTGAACAGGCTATCGCTTACGGCACCAAAATGGTTGGCGGCGTCACCCCGGGCAAAGGTGGCACTCAGCATCTGGGTCTGCCGGTGTTCAACACCGTGCGCGAAGCGGTTGAAGCGACCGGCGCGACTGCCTCGGTCATCTACGTTCCAGCGCCGTTCTGCAAAGACTCCATCCTGGAAGCGATCGATGCCGGCATCAAACTGATCATCACCATCACCGAAGGCATCCCGACCCTGGATATGCTGACCGTGAAAGTGAAGCTGGACGAAGCCGGTGTGCGCATGATCGGGCCGAACTGCCCTGGCGTGATCACCCCGGGCGAGTGCAAAATCGGCATCATGCCTGGCCACATCCACCTGCCGGGCAAAGTGGGCATCGTTTCCCGCTCCGGTACCCTGACCTATGAAGCGGTGAAACAAACCACCGATGCCGGTCTGGGCCAGTCCACCTGCGTGGGTATCGGCGGCGACCCGATCCCGGGCTCCAACTTCATCGATATCCTGAAGATGTTCCAACAGGATCCGCAGACCGAAGCGATCGTGATGATCGGTGAGATCGGCGGCAGCGCTGAAGAAGAAGCGGCAGCTTACATCAAAGAACACGTCACTAAACCGGTTGTCGGCTACATCGCCGGCGTAACCGCGCCGAAAGGCAAGCGTATGGGCCACGCGGGCGCCATCATCGCAGGCGGCAAAGGCACGGCGGACGAGAAGTTTGCTGCGCTGGAAGCGGCGGGCGTGAAAACCGTTCGCAGCCTGGCGGACATCGGCGACGCGGTAAAAGCGGTGCTGAAGCGCTAAGATCTTAGTACGAAATAATAATATCTCGACATGTTTGGCCACCCATTGGGTGGCCTTTTTTATGGGCGAAGATCAGAAATCGTTGAGTGCTTTGATCAGCGCGATCCGATCCTGCAGGCGGCGCTGTTGTACCGGATCCACGGTAGTTTGCCGCTGTTTTTCCAGCGAGGTGAGGGCGGTGCGGTAATCGTCGGCGTTGCGGAACAGCGCGTCTTTGACGTTGATCGAGGCGACGTTGGTGTAGCGGCCATCGTCGGTGGTCGGCACCTGGATAACGCCTTCATTGAGCAGCCGTTTGACGATCGCCCGCTGCGGTTCGTACCCCTCCAGGCCGATCAGCTTCCAGCGCTGCGGCGTCACGCCCTGGTACTGGCCGTGTTTCACTTCCGCCAGGTAGCGCAGGGCCAGGTGGCGAATAGTGCCTTCTTCTTCACCGTATTGCGCTTTGCTGTCAAACAGCACCGGGAAGGATTGCCCCTCCAGCGCGCCGCCCTTTTGCGTCAGGTGGCCCATGCGGTAACTGTTCATGCCCAGGCGGATCGGCATGTCGTCGGTGACCGGCGTCCCGTCCGCCAGGCGCAGATCGACGATGCGCGAGCCGGCGGGCTGGCGCAGATCGATGGTGTAAGTGACGCCGTCGAAGAAATCGTTGGTGGAATATTTGGACGATCGCCGCGCCGGGTTAAAGCTGTAGGTGACGTCGCCCGGCTGCAGCTGATTGAAATAGTCGGCGGACCACTCCATGTAGCGTTTAAGCGCTTTGCCGTTGAGCTGATACACGGTGATCTCGCCGCCGGCGTATTGGTAGTTAAAGGCGATATCCTTGGCCTTGATGTCGCCGACGTCCAATTTGGCGCGATCGTTGTCGATCTGCAGGGCAATCACCTGCGCCAGCGGCGCATAGTGGCGGGCGGCCTGCTGGAACAGCGCGCTGATGCCGGTATCCTGCACGTGTACCTGAGGAATGCCGCGGAACTCGTCGGCGGGCACCAGATCGCTGCCGCTCAGCTTCGCCACGACCCGGTTGGCGTTGGCGCGCAAAATGTCATGGTACGGCTGGTAGAGCGCTTGCATGGCGCTGTCCGGCGCCAGCCCTTTGATCGGGTAGGTGTAGCTGTTTTTGTCGATCAGCGTGAATTTGCCGTCGCGGTGTTCAAACTGCAGGTCGATGCGCGACAGTGCGCGGCCGTATTTATCCGGCTCGGTGATGATGACGCCATTAACCACCGCTTTATCGATCTTCACATGCATGTGGCCGGCGACGATCGCCGCCAGCTCCGGGTTGGCGTTGGCGATGTCGGCCACGCCGGTGCCGGGGCGCTGGTTCTCGTTGTCGATGCCCATATGCGCCACCAGCACGATCGCGTCGACCTGGCTGTCGATTTGCCTGATGACCTGTTTCACCGCCTGCACCGGATCGGTAAAGTTCAGCCCTTTGATGCGATCTGTGCCCTTGGCGAATTCCGCGGTCATCGGCGTATCCATACCGATAATGCCAATTTTCACGCCCTGGCGTTCGACGATGGTGTAGGCCGGCAGGTAAGGCTTGCCGTTGTCCCAGACGATATTGCCCGCCAGCGCCGCGCCTTTGAACTGCTTGAGCGGCGTAGCCAGTACCGGCAGGCCGAAGTCGAACTCGTGGTTACCCATTACCCAGACATCATAATTGAGCGCGTTGAGGCCCAGCATCATCGGGCTGACGGCCTCATGCTTGAAGGTTTCGACGAAGTTGCCCTGAATGGTGTCGCCGGCGTCCACCAGGATCAGGTTGGGCTGCTCGGCCCGCACCTGTTTGACCCGAGTGGCTATCTGGCTCAGGCTGCCCGCCAGATTTTCCGTGTCGCTGGCGTAGTCCCAGGGCACGAAAGTGCCGTGCAGATCGGAAGTACCCAGCAAGGTGATATTTACCGTTTCGGCGGCCATGACGTTTCCCGAGAGTCCCAAGACAGAGGCAAAGATGATTTTTTTCATAAGTTATTGTCACTCAATGTAATTTTAACATTATTGGTCATTTTGCTACAAAATCGCAACCTTTACGATCCCATCGCGAGAAATAGACTAATATTGGAGAGAGATTTGTTGTTTTGTGACTGCTATCACTGTCACGGCTTATTGGAAATAAAAGGTTAATTATGTCGCATAATAAGCGCGTAATAATACAATGGCGGCTCTTTTAAATTACATTTATTTAACACAAAAATATCATTAAAAAACAATTAAACCATTGCGCAACATGACCCTAAGAAAATTATGCGAAATGTGCTGATGAATATGGAAATAAGATGCGGATAGGCTTAAATTGTCTCAGATCAAATTAGCCCGAAGTACCTCTTTCGGCTAAGATTTGACCTGTAACCAAAAGTCTAACCCACGTCACGTAAAAACCTATTTATTGTGTGGGATTGGGCGAGTATCATCCATGTTGTGATTATGGATGGTTGATCTTGTTGCATTTGTTACCCGTTGTCGGTTTTCAGTGGCGTGCTTGTCGAGGGCCCGAGGGGCTATTGGCCGAGTGTGCGGTTGAAAGCGGAGAAGCTGGATCAAATTTGTTGTGTTTAAGGGCATTCACTGCGGGGCGTTACTGGCAGCTTTGAAAGAAGCGTGCCGATAACCGCGTGTCGGAGTCTTCCTGCGAGGAGCAAGGAGTCAAGATGTTTGATATTGTCGAACTGTCGCGCTTACAGTTTGCTTTAACGGCGATGTACCATTTCTTATTTGTCCCATTAACGCTCGGTATGGCGTTCTTGCTGGCAATTATGGAAACGGTATATGTCCTGTCTGGCAAACAAATTTATAAAGACATGACCAAATTCTGGGGAAAGTTATTTGCGATTAACTTTGCTCTGGGTGTGGCCACCGGTTTGACCATGGAGTTCCAGTTCGGGACTAACTGGTCGTATTTCTCTCACTACGTCGGCGATATCTTCGGGGCCCCTCTGGCTATCGAAGGTCTGATGGCGTTCTTCCTTGAATCGACGCTGGTCGGCCTGTTCTTCTTCGGCTGGGATCGTCTGAGCAAGGTGCAGCACATGGCGGTAACCTGGTTCGTGGCTCTCGGCTCCAACCTGTCCGCGCTGTGGATCCTGGTCGCCAACGGCTGGATGCAGAACCCGATCGCTTCGGATTTCAACTTCGAAACCATGCGCATGGAGATGGTCAGCTTCTCCGAACTGGTGCTTAACCCGGTTGCGCAGGTGAAATTCGTTCACACCGTGGCTTCCGGCTACACCTGCGGCGCGATGTTCGTTCTGGGCATCAGCTCCTACTACCTGCTAAAAGGCCGCGACATCGCCTTTGCCAAGCGCTCCTTCGCCATCGCTGCCAGCTTCGGTATGGCTGCCATTCTGTCCGTTATCGTTCTGGGTGATGAATCCGGCTACGAAATGGGCGACGTGCAGAAAACCAAACTGGCCGCTATCGAAGCGGAATGGGACACTCAGCCGGCGCCGGCCTCCTTCACCCTGTTCGGCATTCCCGATCAGGACAAGATGGAAAACTCCTTCTCTATTCAGATCCCGTATGCGCTTGGCCTGATCGCCACCCGCTCCACGGACACTCAGGTCACCGGCCTGAAAGATCTGATGGCGCAGCATGAAGTGCGTATCCGCAACGGGATGAAAGCCTACCAGCTGCTGGAAGAGCTGCGCGGCGGCAACACCGATCCTGCGGTGCGTGCCGAATTCAACAAAACCAAGCAAGATCTGGGCTACGGCATGCTGCTGAAGCGCTATACCCCGAACGTCACCGACGCGACGGAAGCGCAAATCCAGCTGGCGACCAAGGACTCCATTCCGCGCGTGGCGCCGCTGTACTTCGCCTTCCGCATCATGGTGGCCTGTGGCGTGATCATGCTGTTGATCATCGGCCTGTCGTTCTGGAACGTGATCCGCGGCCGCATCGGCCAGAAAAAATGGCTGCACCGCGCGGCGCTGTACGGTTTGCCGCTGCCTTGGATCGCGATCGAGTCGGGTTGGTTCGTGGCGGAATACGGCCGTCAACCGTGGGCGATTGGTGAGGTGCTGCCGACGGCGGTCGCCAACTCTTCGCTGACCGCGGGCGACATTCTGTTCTCAATGGGGCTGATCTGCGGCTTGTACACCCTGTTCCTGGTGGCTGAATTGTACCTGATGTTTAAGTTTGCGCGTCTGGGTCCAAGCAGCCTGAAAACCGGCCGCTATCACTTTGAACAACCGACTGCCGCCGTGCAGGAAGCGCGCTAAACAGGAGTCCACGTATGTTTGACTATGAAGTACTGCGATTTATTTGGTGGGTCCTGGTTGGCGTTCTGCTGATCGGCTTCGCCGTCACCGACGGTTTCGACATGGGCGTCGGCATTCTGGTGCGCATCATCGGCAAAACCGACACCGAGCGCCGGGTGATGATCAACTCCATCGCTCCGCACTGGGACGGTAACCAGGTGTGGCTGATCACCGCCGGCGGCGCGCTGTTCGCCGCCTGGCCGATGGTCTACGCAGCGGCCTTCTCCGGCTTCTACGTCGCCATGATCCTGGTGCTGGCCGCCTTGTTCTTCCGCCCGGTCGGTTTCGACTACCGTTCCAAGCTGGAGAGCAGCCGCTGGCGCAACATGTGGGACTGGGGCATCTTCATCGGCTCCTTCGTGCCTGCAGTGGTATTCGGCGTGGCGTTCGGTAACCTGCTGCAGGGCGTGCCGTTCCACATGGACGAGTACATGCGCCTGTTCTACACCGGCAACTTCTTCCAACTGCTGAACCCGTTCGGTCTGTTGGCGGGCGTGGTCAGCCTGACCATGCTGGTCACCCAGGGCGCGACCTACCTGCAAATGCGCACCACCGGCGAGATCCACCTGCGTTCACGCGCTGCGGCACAGATCGCGACGCTGATCATGGCGGTATGTTTCCTGCTGGCGGGCGTATGGCTGGTGAAAGGCATCGACGGCTTCGTCGTGACGTCGGCGCTGGACACCCTGGCGGAATCCAACCCGATGCGTAAAGAAGTGGCGCATCAGGCCGGTGCTTGGCTGATCAACTTCAACAAGTATCCGCTGCTGTGGGCCTTGCCTGCGCTGGGCGTGGTGCTGCCGTTGTTCACCATCCTGTTCTCGCGTCTGGAGAAGGGCGCGCTGGCGTTCGTCACCTCGTCGTTGACCATCGCCTGCGTCATCCTCACCGCCGGGGTCACCATGTTCCCGTTCGTGATGCCGTCGAGCACTGTGCCTAACGTCAGCCTGACCATGTGGGATGCGACCTCGAGCCTGTTGACGCTGAAAGTGATGACCGTCGTGGCGGCGATCTTCGTGCCTATCGTTTTGGCGTACACCAGCTGGTCGTACTACAAAATGTTCGGTCGCCTCGACAAGAACTACATCGAAAACAACAAGCATTCGCTGTACTAAGGATAAGGAGCTAAACCATGTGGTATTTTGCCTGGATTCTCGGAACGCTTCTTGCCTGCGCCTTCGGCATTATCACGGCGCTGGCGCTTGAGCAGAGCGAAGCGACCAAAGCTCAGCAAGACGGTAAGTGATGAGCTCGTCCGTGATTGACAAGCTGTACGCTGTCACCGACAAGGGCCCGATCCGGGCCCTTTCCCTGGTGCTGGCGTTGATTTTGGCGGGGTGCGTGTTCTGGGATCCGACGCGTTTCGCCGCCAAAACCAGCTCGCTGGAGATTTGGGAAGGGCTGTTGCTGATTTGGGCGGTGTGCGCCGGGGTGATCCACGGTTTCGGATTCCGCCCGCAGCGCAGCGTCTGGCGCGCTTTTTTCGCGCCGCTTCCCGCCATTGTGATCTTGTTCGCAGGATTACTTTACGTTTCTTTATAATCTCCCCGATGTCCCCTTGTTATGGGCCCTCACGGCCCATAATTATTTTCATTCCCATCTTGTAACCCATTCCCAACCCGATCCGTCTTGCGTATAGTAGCAGCGTTAAATTGCATTGCTGGGAAGTAGAGTGAGTAATACGTTGTTTCGATGGCCGGTTCGCGTTTACTACGAGGATACCGATGCCAGTGGTGTGGTCTATCACGCCCGCTACGTCGCCTTTTTTGAAAGAGCGCGCACAGAGATGCTGCGTCAGCACAACTTTCATCAACAGCAGCTGCTCAGTGAACAAGTCGCTTTTGTCGTCCGGCGCATGACGGTGGATTATCTGGCTCCGGCTCGTCTCGACGAGCAACTGGAGGTCCAGAGCGAAATCACCTGTCTGCGCGGGGCTTCTCTCACGTTTGCTCAACGCATTGTCAATTCTGACGGGGCCCTACTGAGCCAGGCAGATGTCCTGATTGCCTGTATTGATCCACACCAAATGAAGCCAAGAGCGCTTCCTAAGTCTATTGTCGCGGAGTTTAAGCAGTGACTGACATGAACATCCTAGATTTATTCTTGAAGGCGAGCCTGCTGGTTAAGCTTATCATGTTGATTTTGATATGCTTCTCGGTAGCTTCTTGGGCGATCATCATTCAGCGCACCCGCATCCTCAATGCGGCGACGCGTGACGCCGAAGCCTTTGAAGACAAATTCTGGTCCGGTATCGAGCTTTCCCGTCTGTACCAGGAAAGTCAGGCGCGTCGCGATAGCCTGACCGGTTCCGAGCAGATCTTCCATTCCGGCTTCAAAGAGTTCGCCCGCCTGCACCGCGCCAACAACCATGCGCCGGAGTCGGTGATCGAAGGGGCGTCGCGCGCGATGCGCATTTCGATGAACCGCGAGCTGGAAACGCTGGAAACCCATATTCCGTTCCTCGGCACCGTCGGTTCGATCAGCCCGTACATCGGCCTGTTCGGCACCGTGTGGGGGATCATGCACGCCTTTATCGCGCTGGGCGCGGTGAAACAAGCCACGCTGCAGATGGTAGCGCCGGGTATCGCCGAAGCGCTGATCGCCACCGCGATCGGTCTGTTCGCCGCTATCCCGGCGGTAATGGCCTACAACCGTCTCAACCAGCGCGTCAACAAGCTTGAGCAGAATTACGACAACTTTATGGAAGAGTTCACCGCTATTCTGCATCGTCAGGCCTTCTCCAGCGACAGCAAATAAGTAGGAGGTAGCATGACGAGAGTACGTGGACGTAGTCGGCGCGAGCTGAAGTCCGAAATTAACATCGTTCCGCTGCTCGACGTGTTGCTGGTGCTGCTGCTGATCTTTATGGCAACCGCGCCAATCATCACGCAGAGCGTGGAGGTTGACCTGCCGGACGCCACCGATTCCAAAACGGTGTCCAGCGATGACAATCCGCCGGTGATCCTTGAGGTTTCCGGCGTAGGTCAATACACCCTGGTGGTGGATCACAACCGTATGGAGCTGCTGCCGCCTGAGCAAGTCGCGGCCGAAGCCAAGTCGCGTTTGGCGGCTAACCCGAAAACGGTCTTTTTGATCGGCGGTGCGAAGGAAGTCCCTTACGATGAGATTATCAAGGCATTGAATATTCTCCATCAGGCGGGCGTAGCTTCCGTGGGGCTGATGACCCAGCCGATCTGACCGTAAGGCGAACGGCAACCCGGTTCCTGCGCTGCGGCCCAGGAACCCCGTATAAGCAACACCAGTTTTTGGGAATCTATTTTGGTAAAGGCAACTGAGCAAAACGATAAGCTGAACCGCGCCGTTATTGTTTCGGTCGTTCTGCACTTCATATTGATTGCCCTGCTGATTTGGGGATCGCTGCAGGAAAAGGTCGACATGGGCGCCGGCGGTGGCGGTGATGGCACCGTGGTGGGCGCAGTGATGGTCGATCCTGGCGCGGTGGTGGAGCAATACAACCGCCAGCAGCAGCAGAGCAACGATGCGCAGCGTGCCGAGAAGCAGCGCCAGAAAAAGGCGGAGCAACAGGCCGAAGAGCTTCAGCAGAAGCAGGCGGAGCAACAGCAGCGCCTGAAAGAGCTGGAGAAAGAGCGTTTGGCGGCGCAGGAGAAAGCTGCGCAGGACGCCAAAGCGCAGGCTGAGCAACAGCAGAAGGCAGCGGAGCAGCAGAAGCAGGCCGCCGAGCAGCAAAAAGCGGCGGAAGCCGCCGCAGCCAAGGCTAAAGAGCAACAGAAGGTCGCCGAAGCCGCCGCCGCCAAGGCGAAGGCCGAAGCGGACAAGGTCGCCAAGGCGCAGGCGGACGCGCAGAAGAAAGCCGAAGCGGAAGCCAAGAAAGAAGCGGCCGCCGCTGCCGCCGCCAAGAAACAGGCGGAAGAGGCGAAGAAAGCCGCGGTTGCCGCCGCAGAGCAAAAAGCCGCTGAGGCCGCGGAGAAGAAAGCGGCCGCTGAAGCCGAGAAGAAAGCCGCAGCGGAAGCCGAGAAGAAGGCCGCCGCTGAAGCGGAGAAGAAAGCTGCTGCCAAGAAAGCCGCTGCGGACGCCAAGAAGAAGGCCGCCGCTGAGGCTGCGAAACAATCGGATGAAGTTAGCGATCTGTTTGGCGGCCTGGCGGACGGCAAGAACGCGCCGAAGGGCGGCGGTGCCAAATCGAAAGGTGATGGTAAACCGGCCGGGCAGGGCAATGCCAAGGCGGCAGGCGCCAGCGGGGCGGATATCAATGGTTATATTGGGCAGGTTAAAAACGCGATTGAAAGCAAGTTCTATGATGCCAGTTCGTTCGCCGGAAAAACCTGTGACCTGCGTATCAAGCTGGCGCCGGACGGCCTGCTGATAAGTGTACAACCGGCGGGAGGCGATCCGGCATTGTGCCAGGCCGCGGTATCTGCCGCCAAGTTGGCGCATATACCGAAGCCGCCGAGCGATGCCGTTTATCAGCATGTTAAGAATGCTACCCTTGAATTCAAACCTTAATAATGGTTGTTTGAGCTGAGTAAGATCACAGGGATGTACTAAGGTAACCAACAGGGATTATGTAGTTTTACGTAAGTTGGTTTGTTAAAATTCTGCTAATTTATCGCAGGCATCCCGCCTGGATAAGGGAGATGAGATGAAGCAGGCATTTCGAGTAGCGCTAGGTTTTTTAATTCTGTGGGCGTCCGTGTTGCACGCGGAAGTTCGCATTGAAATCACCCAAGGGGTCGACTCCGCTCGCCCGATTGGCGTGGTGCCGTTTAAGTGGGCGGGCCCAGGCACGCCGCCGGAAGATATCGGCAAGATTGTCGGCGCGGATCTGCGCAACAGCGGCAAATTCAACCCGATCGACGTGGCGCGCATGCCGCAGCAACCGACCTCCGCGTCTGAAGTGACGCCGGCGGCCTGGACTGCATTGGGCATCGACGCCGTGGTTGTCGGCCAGGTTCAGCCTGGCGCCGACGGCAGCTACCTGATCTCCTACCAGCTGGTGGACACCTCGGGTTCGCCGGGCACCGTATTGGCGCAGAACCAGTATAAAGTGACCAAACAGTGGTTGCGTTATTCTGCCCATACCGCCAGCGACGAAGTGTTCGAGAAGCTGACCGGCATCAAGGGCGCGTTCCGTACCCGTATCGCCTACGTCGTGCAGACCAACGGGGGGAAATTCCCGTATGAGCTGCGCGTAGCGGATTACGACGGTTACAACCAGTTCACGGTGCACCGTTCGCCTGAGCCGCTGATGTCGCCGGCCTGGTCGCCGGACGGCAGCAAGCTGGCTTACGTGACCTTCGAGAGCGGCCGTTCCGCGCTGGTGGTACAGACCCTGGCTAACGGCGCTATCCGCCAGATCGCCTCGTTCCCGCGCCACAACGGTGCGCCGGCGTTCTCTCCGGACGGCAGCAGGCTGGCGTTCGCGCTGTCCAAGAGCGGCAGCCTGAACCTGTACGTGATGAACCTCGGCTCCGGCCAAATCACGCAGCTGACCGATGGTCGCAACAACAACACCGAACCGACCTGGTTCCCGGATGGCCAGTCGCTGGCGTTTACCTCCGACCAGGGCGGGCGTCCGCAGATTTATAAAATCAGCGCCAGCGGCGGTGCCGCACAGCGTCTGACGTGGGAAGGCTCTCAGAACCAGGATTCTGAAGTCAGCTCCGACGGTAAATTCCTGGTGATGGTGAGCACCAACAGTGGTGCACAACACATCGCCAAACAAGATCTTGGATCGGGCGCCGTTCAGGTTTTGACCGGCACCTTCCTGGATGAAACGCCTAGTATTGCGCCAAACGGCACCATGGTGATCTATAGCTCCACGCAAGGTATGGGCTCCGTGCTGCAGTTGGTGTCAACTGATGGGCGTTTCAAAGCGCGTCTTCCGGCAACTGATGGACAGGTCAAATTCCCTGCCTGGTCGCCGTATCTGTGATGCATGTGTAAATATGTATGGCAAACTATAAAAGGATCAAAGAAATGCAACTGAACAAAGTGCTGAAAGGGCTTCTGCTGGCACTGCCAGTTCTGGCTGTAGCAGCTTGTAGTTCTAACAAAAGCGCGAACAACGACCAATCTGGTATGGGCGCTGGCACTGGTATGGAAAACGGCAGCAGCAACCTGTCTTCCGAAGAACAAGCTCGTCTGCAGATGCAAGAACTGCAGAAGAACAACATCGTTTACTTCGGCCTGGACAAGTATGACGTTAGCTCCGAATTCGCTCAGATGCTGGACGCGCACGCTGCATTCCTGCGTAACAACCCGTCTTACAAAGTGACCGTTGAAGGCCATGCTGACGAACGCGGCACGCCGGAATACAACATCGCTCTGGGTGAGCGCCGTGCTAACGCCGTTAAAATGTACCTGCAGGGTAAAGGCGTTTCCGCTGACCAGATCTCTATCGTTTCTTACGGTAAAGAAAAACCAGCAGTACTGGGCCACGACGAAGCGGCTTATGCTAAAAACCGTCGTGCCGTTCTGGTTTACTAAGAGAATCGCATGAACAGTAACTTCAGACGTCACCTGTTGAGTCTGTCGTTACTGGTTGGCGTAGCGGCCCCCTGGGCCGCTACTGCCCAAGCGCCAATCAGTAATGTCGGCTCCGGCTCGGTCGAAGACCGCGTCACCTCGCTTGAGCGCATCAGCAATGCTCAAGGCCAGCTTTTAAACCAACTCCAGCAACAACTCTCTGATAACCAACGCGACATTGATTCTCTCCGTGGACAAATCCAGGAAAGTCAGTATCAGTTGAATCAGGTGGTTGAACGCCAGAAGCAAATCTATCAGCAGATGGATAGCCTCAGCCAGGGCGGCGCTCAGAGCGCCTCTGCGGCCGCGGGCACTGCCGGTGGGGCAGCCGCAGGCGCATCTTCCGATGCGGGCAGCAGCGCGCCTGCAGCCGCGTCTGCAACGCCGAGCGGCGGTGATGAGAACAGCGACTACAACGCCGCTGTTTCTCTGGCGCTGGAAAAAAAACAGTATGACCAGGCGATTTCTGCCTTTCAGTCCTTCGTAAAACAGTACCCGAAGTCTACCTATCAGCCCAACGCCAATTATTGGCTGGGTCAGTTGTTCTACAACAAGGGTAAAAAAGACGACGCGGCCTACTATTTTGCGGTGGTGGTGAAGAATTACGCTAAATCACCGAAGGCGCCGGACGCCATGTACAAGGTGGGTATCATCATGCAGGAGAAAGGGCAGGCCGATAAAGCCAAAGCCGTGTTCCAACAGGTGATTAAACAATACCCAACCAGTGCGGCGGCCAAACAGGCGAAAAGTCGCGTAGGCGGTTAACAGTCAGAAAAATGAGCCCAGAAGTTAGTCGATTTGACCGATTTCTGGGCTCATTCGCGTGAAGAACAAGCAGTTGAACGCATCGGTAAAAAATTTAGGTTGCGCTGCCAAGATAAATTAGTAATATATGCCGCCGTTGCCAAGACATCTTGCAAGATGTTAAAGCGGCAGGGAAATTGGGTCGTTAGCTCAGTTGGTAGAGCAGTTGACTTTTAATCAATTGGTCGCAGGTTCGAATCCTGCACGACCCACCAATTTTGAAGCAAGAAATGAAGTGGAATCGGGAAGGATAACATCACGAAGTGATGGCCCGTCAGGGCGAGGCTAAAGGCCGAGTCATCCTGCACGACCCACCAATTTCTGAAGTAGCAGTAACCACAACAGTGGGTGATTAGCTCAGTTGGTAGAGCATCTCCTTTACACGGAGGGGGTCGGCGGTTCGAGCCCGTCATCACCCACCACTGTTATGGGTCGTTAGCTCAGTTGGTAGAGCAGTTGACTTTTAATCAATTGGTCGCAGGTTCGAATCCTGCACGACCCACCACTCTTTAATAGAGCAAGGTGTTAAATCGTCAGGATGAGAACCGTAAAGGTTCGAGTCTCGCGAAGCGAGACAACATCACTCCGGTGATGGCCCGAAGGGCGAGGCCCAAGGCCGAGTTATCCTGCACGACCCACCACTCTTTGAGAGTGAAAATAGCAGTACCACAGCAGTGGGTGATTAGCTCAGTTGGTAGAGCATCTCCTTTACACGGAGGGGGTCGGCGGTTCGAGCCCGTCATCACCCACCACACTGCGGGTCGTTAGCTCAGTTGGTAGAGCAGTTGACTTTTAATCAATTGGTCGCAGGTTCGAATCCTGCACGACCCACCAATTCAGAAAAAAGCGCCTTTTGGCGCTTTTTTCGCATCTGCGCCACCTGACTCTACCTTTATCTTCTTGCTGACATAGCCCTCTGAGTCGTGCGGGTGAGATCCTGCGTTCAGGTTCGAGCATCGCGCAGCGATACGACAACGCGCAGCGTTGCCCGTAGGGTGAGGCCACAGGCCGAATCAATCCTGCACGACCCACCAATTCAGAAAAAAGCGCCTTTTGGCGCTTTTTTCGCATCTGCGCCACCTGACTCTACCTTTATCTTCTTGCTGACATAGCCTTCTGAGTCGTGCGGGTGAGATCCTGCGTTCAGGTTCGAGCATCGCGCAGCGATACGACAACGCGCAGCGTTGCCCGTAGGGTGAGGCCAAAGGCCGAATCAATCCTGCACGACCCACCAATTCAGAAAAAAGCGCCTTTGGGCGCTTTTTTCGTATCCGCATCACCGCAATCTGAATCCGCTGCTTTCTCGTTTCAACATGACACCGACTATCATCCCGCTCTTTTCTGAACGGCTATACGTTCTCCTCAGGCTGTTAATCCGCTGTGAACTGCGCGGCTAATGCCTATGTTTTTAATCTATTAAACATTGAGTGCGCAAAATTGAAAATATCAGCGGACTTTTCGCGCGATTTTAGGTATTTTGTTTAGTATATAAAACGAAGGGCGTTGCGGTAGGCGATATTCACGCGGCAGGCGCCCAGCCTAGCATGAGATTGCAGCGATGAGTGAAATGTTTGATGTCAATGCGGCGGTGTATCCCTTCCCGCCTAAACCGGTACCGCTGGACGTAGCCGAAAAAGCCTTTTATCGCGAGAAGATCAAAACCCTGCTCAAGCAGCGCAATGCGGTGATGGTCGCCCACTATTATACCGATCCGGAAATCCAGGCGCTGGCGGAAGAAACCGGCGGCTGCGTGGCGGATTCGCTGGAAATGGCGCGCTTCGGCAGCGCCCATCCGGCTTCCACGCTGTTGGTGGCCGGCGTGCGTTTCATGGGGGAAACCGCCAAAATCCTCAGCCCGGAAAAGCAGGTGCTGATGCCGACGCTGTTTGCCGAATGTTCGCTGGATCTGGGCTGCCCGGAAGAGGAGTTTCATGCGTTTTGCGACAGCCATCCCGATCGCACCGTGGTGGTCTATGCGAACACTTCGGCGGCGGTCAAAGCGCGCGCTGACTGGGTGGTGACCTCCAGCATCGCCGTCGAACTGATCGAGCATCTGGATAGCCTGGGCGAGAAAATTATCTGGGCGCCGGATCGTCATCTCGGCAGCTACGTGCAGAAGCAGACCGGCGCTGACGTGTTGTGTTGGCAAGGCGCCTGCATTGTCCATGACGAGTTTAAGACCCAGGCGCTGCGGCGCATGAAGGCGCTCTATCCGCAGGCGGCCATCCTGGTGCATCCCGAATCGCCTCAGGCGGTGGTCGAGCTGGCGGATGCGGTGGGATCGACCAGCCAACTGATTCAGGCGGCGAAAACATTGCCGCATCAACAGCTGATCGTCGCCACCGATCGCGGTATCTTTTACAAGATGCAGCAGGCTTGTCCGGACAAGGAGCTGTTCGAAGCGCCGACCGCCGGGGAAGGCGCGACCTGCCGCAGCTGCGCGCATTGCCCGTGGATGGCGATGAATGGCCTGAAAGCAATTGCCGAAGGGCTGGAGCAGGGGGGCGCGCAGCATGAGATCCACGTGGACGCCGCGCTGCGTGAGAAGGCGCTGGTGCCGCTGAACCGCATGCTGGATTTCGCCGCTCAGCTTAAGATGCAGGTTAAAGGCAACGCTTAACCGTTTAAAAGGATGACCTCATGAGCTTCTTCAGTACCAGCAATATTCTGGTGCACATTCCGCTGGGCGCAGGCGGTTACGATCTGTCGTGGATCGAAGCTATCGGCACATTGTTCGGGTTGCTGTGCATCTGGTATGCCAGCAAGGAAAAAATCATCAACTACCTGTTCGGCCTGATCAACGTCACGCTGTTCGCGGTGATTTTCTTCCAGATCCAGCTGTACGCCAGCCTGCTGCTGCAGCTGTTTTTCTTCGGCGCCAATATTTACGGTTGGTATGCCTGGAGCCGCCAGACCCAGGATAATCAGGCCGAGCTGCAGATCCGCTGGCTGCCGCTGCCGAAAGCGTTGGCCTGGGCGGCGGTCTGCGTCATCGGCATCGGCCTGATGACCTTCAACATCGACCGCGTGTTCGCCTGGCTGACGCAGGTTGCGGTGGCGGTGATGCAAGGGCTGGGGCTGAACGTACAGATGCCGACGCTGCAGCCGGACGCCTTCCCGTTCTGGGATTCGGCGATGATGGTGCTCTCCATCGTGGCGATGATCCTGATGACGCGCAAGTACGTGGAAAACTGGCTGCTGTGGGTGGTTATTGATGTCATCAGCGTGGCGATCTTCGCCTACCAAGGGGTGTACGCGATGGCGCTGGAGTACGTCATTCTGACGCTGATCGCCCTGAACGGCTCCTGGCTGTGGATCAAGAGCGCCGGGCGCAACCATTCCAATCCGTTATCTTCCGCTCCGTAACAACGCAGAGGGCGCCGTGGTGGCGCCCTCTTGGCTTAGTGGCGATGTCCCAGATGGGAATGCGCTTCGGCATGTGAGTGTTCACTCGGCTCCGGCGCCCGGTTGATACCGCAGTCCGGCGTCTCGCAGTGCTGGTACTCCATCTGAATGGTCACGTGGCCAATTTTGTAGTGTTCCAACAGATAAGCCTGAATGCGTTGCAACAGCCCATCGTGGTCATGCGGCGGGATCACCTGCGCATGCAGCGTCATCAGCTTCTGGTCGCCAATCTGCCAGACGTGCACGTGGTGGATGTTGCGCACTTCCGGGATATTCAGGCACAGGTCTTTTTGCAGCTTGGCGATGTCGACCTCCTGCGGCGTGCCTTCCAACAGCTCGTGGAAGCTCTCCTTCAGCAGTCGCCAGGCGCTGCGCAGCACCAGACAGGAGACCAGCACCGACAGGATCGGGTCAATCGGCGTCCAGCCGGTGGCGAGAATGACGATGGCGGCGACGATGGCGCCCACCGAGCCGAGCAGGTCGCCCAACACATGCAGCGCGGCCGCCCTCACGTTGATATTTTTCTCTTCGCTGCCGCGATGCAACAGCCAGAAGGCGAACAGGTTCGCCAGTAGCCCCGCTATGGCGATGATCAGCATCGGAGTACCCATCACCGGCTGTGGTTCGAAGAAACGCCGTATCGCCTCCCACAGGATGAATACCACGATCACCAGCAGCGCCGCGGCGTTGAGGAAGGCCGCCAGGGTGGTCAGGCGCAGATAGCCGAAGGTGTGGCGCGCGTTGGGCTTGCGCTGGGAAAAGTGCACCGCCATCAGCGCCACCAACAGCGCGGCGGCATCGGTCAGCATGTGCCCGGCATCGGCTAACAGCGCCAGCGAGCCGGACAACAGGCCGCCGACCACCTCGGCCACCATAAAGACCGCGGTGACTAAAAAAGCGGTCAGTAGGCGTTTACTATTACTGTCTTTCGGCAGGTGTACGTGTGGAGTGTCCGACATTATTCATCCTTATGCATAAAAGAGGGGGCGGCGGCGAGCAGAGCGTCCAGCTCCGACACTATCCGCGCCACTGACGCCTTTAATTTAGTATAAGCGGCGGCGGCAAGCTCGCCTCGACGTGCGGTATCCACCAGCTGCTGGCACAGCTGCGCGGCTTCCGGCAGCTGCAGCATCAGCAGGCTGCCCTTGATGCGGTGCGCCGCCTGCTCCAGGCGCGGCCAGTCGTGCGCGTCGACGGCGTCCGCGAGCCGCTGCCGGTCTTGCCGCAGCGTATCGCCGAGCGTCTGCGCCAGCCGCTGCAGCATGGCGCGATCGCCACCCGCCATTTCGGCCAGCGTTTGCCGCAGGTCAGTAAGGACTGACTTTTCTTCCTGAGCCTGCGGCTGTTGAGCCAATACCTGGCCGATCGCCGCCAGTGAAATCGGTTTGGTCAGGAAGTGGTCGATCGCCACCAGCCCCGGCGGGATGCGGGTAAACTCCTGCACGTCTGCCGAGCAGAGCACGATGCGGCAAGGCGGGCGCTGCAGCCGCTGTTCGTCGCGTCGGATCAGTCTGGCCAGCGTCAGGCCGTCCGGGCGCGGCATGTTATAGTCGATAAACAGCAGATCGAACGGCTTTCGGCGCTGGGCCTTCAGCAGCGGATAGCCTTGTTCGAAGCGGGCCGGCTGTAATCCGAAGTGGCGCAGTTGGCGTTCCATCAGCAACAGATTGGTGGGATGATCGTCGATCAGCGCGGTACGTAAGGCGGAAGACGGCAGAGCAAAGGTGCGCTCTGCCGGGGCGACAGCCGGCAGCGCGCCGCTCAGCTCGACCGGTATCGCGACCTTGACACGGGTACCGACGCCCGGCTGCGAGTGCAGTTCGATGCGGCCGCCCATCTGTTCGACGATTTCTTTGCAGATCGACAGCCCCAAACCGGTGCCCTGCACCGAGATGCGTTGCGTGCCGCGTGCACGGTAAAACGGTTGGAACAGCTTGCCTATCTCATCGGCGGCGATGCCGCAGCCGCTGTCGTTCACCGTCAGATGCAATTCCCCCTGCCGCTCATCCTGCGCGTGCCAGCCGACCTCGACCTGAATGGTGCCGCGCGGCGTGAACTTTATCGCGTTGTTTATCAAGTTATTAGCCACCTGAAGTAAACGCTCACCATCAATAATCACCGCCTCCGGCAGCGCCGGATCCGCCACTACGCTCAGCGTCAACGGCCGTTCGCCGATCAGCGGCCGGTAGAGGGCGTCGATGCGCGCGACCCAGGGGCGCAGCGCCACCGGTTTCGGCGCCAGCGTCAGCGAACCGGTTTCCAGCCGAGCGTGATCCTGCAGGTCGTTGAGCAGGTTGAGCAGCGAAGAGGCCGAGCTGTATATCACCGGCAGGCCTTCCTGCGCGGGTTGGCGTTTGAGCTCCAGTTCCAGCAGGCCGAGGATGGCGTGCATCGGCGTGCGCAACTCGTGGCTGACGGTGGCGAGGAATTTGCTCTTCATGCGGTTTTCCGCTTCGGCGCGGCGGCGCGCCTGCTCGAGCTCTTCGCGTTCGCGTTTTTCACGGCGCTGCAGCATGAAACGGCGCAGCGTCAGCGCCAACAGCAGCACGGTGGCGGCGGCCAGCAGCGCCAGCAGCCAGGTAGTCTGCGGTGGCATGCGGTTATCGTTCACCGCATCGATCAGGTTGCTGCGATCGACGATCCACTCGTCGCGCAGCGATTGCAGGGTGTCCGCCGGGATCTGCATCAGGTTCTTATCGAGGATTGCCAGTAGCAGCGTCTGATCGCGACGCACGCCGAAGGCCACCGGATAGGGGATATTGTTGGCGGCGAAGGCCAGTTTGATGGCGCCGGAATAGCGCGACAACGCCAAAAAGTTGGCGGAAATGACGTTATCCACCAGCGCATCCAACTGGCCGTTGGCCAGCGCGTCGTACATCGACTTGCTGTCGGCGAAGCTGACGGTCTGCTCCTGTTCCGGTACCAGCCCCTGCGCCAAATCGCCCTGCAGCACGCCGATGCGCTTACCGGCCAAATCGCTCCAGGTTGAGATGCCGTTGGCGTATTGGCCGACGTAAACGCCCCACAGCGAACGATGGATCGGCATGCTGGCGCCGTAGCGCGCCTTGACGCCGCGCGCCAGCGGCAGGGCGGCGCGGAAGCTGGCCTGGCCGGACTGCACCAGCTCATCGGCCTGCTCGGCGTTGCGCGCCCACAGCGGCGCGAAACGCAGTCCGGTGTTTTGCGCGATGATGTTGAGAATGTCGATGGCGTAGCCACGCGGCTGGCCGTCGGAGCCGCGGTAGGCGAACGGGAAGTTGTTCTCGATGGCGGCGTAGTAAACCACGCGGTGGCTCGCCACCCAGTTTTTCTCCATCGCCGTCAGATCGGCATTGCCGGTGTCGAGGTAGCTGGGGATCTTTTTGCTCCAGCGGCTCTGCAGGGCATTCATCAGCTCCATCGGCGCGTCGGCGATGGCGGTGTCCAGCGTGTCTATCAGGCGCGGATCGGCGGCGGCGAACACGAAGGAAAGGTTGCCCAGGTTCTCGTTGCTTTCAATCTGATAGAGCTGGCCGAGCTGCAGCTGGTCGATGATAAAGCTGGCGCTGGCCTCGTCGGCGATAAAGTAGTCGCTGCTGCCGTTGAGCAGCGAATAGACCGCCTGCAGGTTGTTGTCGTAGCGCTGGATCTGCGATGCCACCGCCTGCAGGGCGCCGCCGGACTGCATGTCGGTCAGCGCGCCGATCGCGACGCGGGCGTTGGCGGAATTGAGCATCACCGGCCGATCGTTGCTGCGATCGCGCAATACGCGCAGATTGCTGACGTAGTAGGGCTGAGAGATCTCCAGCCCGTGCAGCGCTTCACTCTGCGGGATGCCGTACAGCAGATCGACCTTGCCGTCGTGCAGCGCCTGCTCCAGCTGCGTCAGGTCGGCGAAGCCGTAAATGGCGAAGCGGATGCCGGTCACCTGCTGAATATAGCCGAGGTAGTCGGCGTTCAGCCCATACAGATCGTCGTCCACGATGATGTTGTATGGGCTGGTGTTCTCACTGATGATGCCGACGCGCAGCGTGCGATCGCGCCAGGGATTTTTCTCGCCGACGATCAGCATGTTCTCGGGGGTATTCAGGTTGCTGACCAACTGATAGCGCACCGGCTCCGCCGCCTGCGCCAGACCGCACCACAGGATCAGCAGCAGCAGGGCGCGGCGCATCATGGCGCCAGCTCTTTAAACACCGCCACCAGCTCCAGCAGGTTGCCGGCGCCGGTTTTGCGCTGGATGTTTTTTTTGTGCGTGCTGACGGTCTTGTTGCTGATGTGCAGCCGGTCGGCGATCTGCAGGTTGGACAGCCCCTGGCTCAGCAAGCCCAGCACCTCGAGCTCCTTAGGGGTGAGCTGCCCGCCGTCCGCCGTCGGCGGCTCTTCGGCCAGCGCGGCGGCGGGGAAGCGGGTTTCACCGTCCAGCACCTGCTCGATCGCCTGCACCAACTCCGCCAGCGAGCTGCCTTTATTGACGAAACCGTCGGCGCCGGCGGCATGCGCCATGCGCGCATAGACATCGGCTTCCTGCGCGGTATAGATCAGGATTTTTTGTTGCGGATAGCGGCGGCGGATTTTTTTCAACAGCTGCAGCCCGTCGGCCTGCGGCAGGCCGATATCCAGGATCACCAGGCCAAAAGCGGCCTCGGCCAGCAGGGCCAGCGCCTGTACGTCATCCTGTGCCGCCTGCAGGCGGTAGGGGCGGGATGATTTCATTAGCGCCGCTTCCAGTGCGACATGAACCACCGGGTGGTCATCAACTAATAGCAGAGAGGGCATGTTCAACTCGGGTCACTTTATATTCTGATCGCTAGCATAGCGAAAAAGGAGGCTCTGCGCTCGCCAGATGAAACAGCACAATCTGCTGTTAATTTGGCGGTTCCAGCGGTGGGGGGCAAAGGTGATTTACAGCGCCATTCTCACAGGCTAGATTGTTGGGATCTACACCGTTACGCACTGCGAAATACCCCACGATACCGAATGGAAAAGCTATGAATTACCAAAACGACGATTTACGCATTAATGATATTAAGGAACTCCTGCCGCCGGTGGCTTTGCTGGAGAAATTCCCGGCCACTGAACGCGCGGCAAAGACGGTGTCCCAGGCCCGCAGCGCAATTCACAATATCCTCCGCGGCAGCGACGATCGCCTGCTGGTGGTGATTGGCCCTTGCTCCATCCATGATACCCAAGCCGCCAAAGAGTACGCGGGGCGCCTGCTGGCGCTGCGTGAAGAACTGAGCGGCGAGCTGGAAGTGGTGATGCGCGTGTACTTCGAAAAACCGCGCACCACCGTGGGCTGGAAAGGCCTGATCAACGATCCGCAAATGGACAACAGCTTCAACATCAACGACGGCCTGCGCCTGGCGCGCAAGCTGCTGGTGGAGATTAACGACAGCGGCCTGCCGGCCGCCGGCGAATTCCTCGACATGATCACGCCGCAGTACCTGGCGGATCTGATGAGCTGGGGCGCCATCGGCGCGCGCACCACGGAATCGCAGGTGCACCGTGAGCTGGCTTCCGGCCTTTCTTGCCCGGTCGGCTTCAAGAACGGCACCGACGGCACCATCAAGGTGGCGATCGACGCCATCAACGCCGCCGGCGCGCCGCACTGCTTCCTCTCGGTGACTAAATGGGGCCACTCGGCGATTGTTAACACCAGCGGCAACGGCGACTGCCACATTATCCTGCGCGGCGGCAAAGAGCCGAACTACAGCGCGGCGCACGTGAAGGGCGTCAAAGCCGGTCTGAGCAAAGCCGGGCTGCCGGCGCAGGTGATGATCGACTTCAGCCATGCCAACAGCAGCAAACAGTTCAAAAAGCAGATGGACGTGAGCGCCGATGTTTGCGGGCAAATTGGCGGCGGTGAAAAAGCGATTATCGGCGTGATGATCGAAAGCCATCTGGTGGAAGGCAACCAGAGCCTCGAAAGCGGCGAACCGCTGGTTTACGGCAAGAGCGTCACCGACGGCTGCATCGGCTGGCAGGATACCGAAACCGTGCTGCGCGATCTGGCGGCGGCGGTGAAAGCGCGCCGCGGTTAATCGCGTAAAGAAGGGCTCGCCAGCGGGCCCTTTTCTATTTATCTTAAATTTTTATATCTCCTGTCAATTTAAGGCCTACAGTTAATAGGCTTATTAAATCATTAAGCGACCGTCTTCGCATTATTCCTATTTAATAAAAGAATAATTGTCACCGCTCTCGGCATTGTGCTTATATAAGACGCTTTTTTATTCCACAAACTCCGCATGACGAATAAGCGGGGAGTGGTATGACCTATTCCTTTCAGGACGAAAGAATTATGACAAGTAATACCTCGCAGCCGCTGGGGCTGCACCGGATTAAATTCCATGGGAAAGGTGGTGAGTACTTCGCTATTTGGTTAGTCAACGCGTTATTGACGGCTCTGACCCTGGGCATCTATTCCGCCTGGGCGACGGTGCGTCGTCGTCGCTATTTTTACGGCAACACGGAATTGGACGGCGATCGTTTCGATTATCATGCACAACCGCTGCAAATTCTGAAAGGGCGGCTGTTGGTGATCGGCGGCATCATCGTGTTTTATATCTTGCTGGCGATAACGCCTCTGCTGGGGCTGCTGGCTTTGCTGGTGTTGCTTGCCCTGTTGCCGTGGATCGTTATCCGCAGCTGGCGTTACAATGCGATTATGTCGAGCTATCGCGGCGTGCGTTTTAATTATGTCTGCCGCACCGGGCGCGCCTATTGGGCTTTACTGTTCTGCCCGTTATTGCTGATTATCGGGCTGTATGTCGGTCTGATCGTCTTGCTTGGCATTGGCAGCGGTCTTGGCAGCATCAACGCCATTGCTTTTATGCTGGTGCTGACGCTGATTTTGGCCGTGCCGGCATTTGCGGCGGTAAACGGCATTATTAGCGCACTGCAGCATGACTTGTACGTTAATAACCTGTTTTTCGGGAAGACACCGTTTATTGCCGAACTGAAGAAATCGGCCTTTATCAAATTTGCCTTGGTTGGCCTGCTCATATTCCTGCCGTTCATGTTGGTCGCGCTGGTGTGCATCGGTTCGTTCTTCTTTACCCTCTATCAGATGGTGTTGATGGGCATGTTGACCAATGAAGCCATTGATGTGCTGGTGCTGGACAATATCAGCAGCCTGCTGCTGATGATGGTGGTGCTGCTGATCGGCGCCCTGGTGGCCAGCAGTTACCAGGTTGTCGCCCAACGCAACTACCTGTTTAACCAGGCAAGGCTGAACGGCGACATCAAGCTGCATTCCTCAATGAAAACGATGCCGTACATGGGATTGTTGATCACCAATACCCTGATTACCCTGTTCTCGCTCGGTTTGGCGGCGCCGGTGGCGGAAGTGCGCCATGCCCGTTATCTGGCGGCTTGCACGGCGGTTGAAGGCGATTTGGCGCTGCTGAACATTACTGCGCATCAGGAAACTGCCAACAGCGCGGTGGCCGAAGAAGCGGTGCAGGCGCTGGATCTGGGCGGCAGCTTCTGAGGCGCCGATGATCCTTGAAGGCGCTTATCAATTGCCGGGGCGGGCCGCACGTGAGGCGGCCCGTTTACTGGTGAACGAAAGCGGCGAAGGCGTGACGCTGCAGCGGCAGGATGAACAGCGTTACATCCCGCTGGCGGACATCACCGTTTCTGCCGCGCTGGGCAATATTCCGCTGACGCTCACCTTTAGCGACGGTGCGCGCTTTGTGCCGGATGACGATGCGGCCTTTCGCCGCTGGTTCTATCAGCGCCGTTCGCCGGGGTGGGTACATCGCCTGGAACGCCATAAACGCGGCGTTGCCTTAGCGCTGCTGATGACGCTGCTGGCGGTAGTGGCTTACGTTTACGTGGTGCTGCCGTGGGCGAGCAGCGAGATCGCCATGCGCATCCCCACCTCGGTGGAACAGACGCTGGGCGAGCATACACAGACGTTTTTGGACCAGAGCGGCTTCGCGCCCTCCGCACTCCCGGTCGAGAGGCAGCAGGCGTTGCAACAGCTGTTCCGGCAGGTGACGCCGCCTGAGATGCGCCAGGAGCGCACGCCGCTGTCGCTGAAGTTGATGGCGGCGCCCGGTGCGCCGAACGCCTTTATGTTGCCAGACGGCACGCTGGTGCTCAGCGATGAGCTGGTCACTTTGTCGAAAAACGACGATGGCTTGGCGGCGGTGATGCTGCACGAAATGGGGCATCACGCTTATCGTCATCCGATGCGCATGCTGGTGCGTTCGTCACTGGTGGCGTTGACGCTGATGTGGATGACGGGTGACGTCAGCGGCATCGGCGACACGTTGCTGCAGTCCGCGTCCTTCGTGAATGAGATGCAGTTTTCTCGCGGGATGGAGCGTGAGGCCGATGCGTTTGCGATAGCGGAAATGCAGCGCCAGGGGCGTTCGCTGGCGGAAATGGCGGCGATCTATCGCGCGTTGGCGCAGGCGCCTGAACGAGAAAAGACCGATGACTGGGCGCTGCCGGCCTGGCTCAGCACCCATCCGGCGATGCAGGAACGGCTGGACGCGGTGAATGAGGCGATGGCGCAGCAGCCGCGATAGTAATAAAAAAGCCCCCGGTTTTCACCGGGGGCTTTTTCGTTAACGGGCGAAATTACTTCGCTTTACCCTGGTTCGCCACGGCGGCCGCTTTTGCAGCGATTTCGTCGGCGTTACCCAGGTAGTAACGTTTGGTTGGCTTGAAGTTCTCATCGAACTCATACACCAACGGCACGCCGGTTGGGATGTTCAGTTCGAGGATTTCGTCTTCGCTCAGGTTATCCAGGTATTTCACCAGCGCGCGCAGCGAGTTGCCGTGTGCTGCAACGATCACGCGCTCGCCGCTCTTGATGCGTGGCAGGATCTCTTCGTCCCAGTAAGGGATAACGCGATCGATGGTCAGCGCCAGGCTCTCGGTCAGCGGCAGCTCTTGTTCGGTCAGGGAGGCGTAGCGCGGATCGTGGCCAGGGTAACGTTCGTCTTCTTTGGTCAGCTCAGGTGGGGTCACCGCGAAGCCGCGACGCCATTGCTTCACCTGCTCGTCGCCGTATTTTTCAGCGGTTTCGGCTTTGTTCAGACCCTGCAGCGCACCGTAGTGACGTTCGTTCAGCTTCCAGGATTTTTCGGTTGGCAACCAGGCCTGATCCAGCTCGTCGAGGATGTTCCACAGGGTGTGGATCGCGCGCTTCAGTACGGAGGTGTAAGCGAAGTCGAAAGTGAAACCTTCTTCTTTCAACAGCTTGCCTGCTGCTTTCGCTTCGGTGCGGCCCTTGTCGGACAGATCAACATCATACCAACCGGTGAAGCGGTTTTCTTGGTTCCACTGGCTTTCGCCGTGACGCACCAGAACCAGCTTAGTTACAGCCATAGCTTAACTCCTTAATAATCTGACATTTCAATGATAACGAAAATCATTATATTGCCGCGGGCCGGGGCTCGGCAATCGATAGTGTCTAACCATAGCCAATTTCTTGCCGCAAAGTAAGGGCTGGCGAAAGGAAAAAGCTGAATCGTTCAGGCTGGCGCTGTGAGGGGGAAACGGCGCGCCGAAATCGCTCCGGGCGCGCCGTGGCGTGGGGGAAATCAGGCCGATTTTTTCAGGCAGTTGCTCATGAAGGTTTTACGCGCGTCGCCCTTCAGATCTTTGGTCTTGGCGTCGGCGTTGCAGCTTTTCATTTTCTGCTGCTGCGGCGTCAGGGTTTTGCCCGCCGCGGCGGAGCCTTCGGATTTCAGACAGGTGCTCATGAAGGTGGAGCGATCGGCGCCTTTCAGCGATTTGGTGGATGCCTGCTGGTTGCAATCGGTCATGCGTTTCTGTTGGGCGGCCTGCGCCGGAGAAGGCGTTTTCGTCGCCGTCGTCGCGTCGGCCGCCATCAGATTGGTGCTCAGCATTAAGCCCGCCAGCAATGGAAGTGCAGTAATCAGACGCATAGGTGTTCCTTCAGCTATTGATTGGCCGCCATCGGCCGAAAATGGTGACGTTGCACAAGGCGTTGTGCTTATCACGGTAGCCTGAGTGTAGTGCGCGCTTTGGAATAAGGGAAGGTGGGCGCCGGTAGGGGGATAGCGCTAAAAGGTAAGCATTTATAACAAATTGCCCCCGGCCGCACGGCGAGGGGCGTAGCGGGTCAGATAGGATAAAACTGATAATGCGTGGCGCTGCGGTAGCGACTCCCCGGTTGCAGCCAGCAGTCCGGCTGCGGCCACTCGGGATGGTGCGGGCTGTCCGGCAAAAACTCGCTCTCCAGCGCCACGCCGGCATGGTTGGCGTAGCTGCCGCCATCGCGCGCCGGCGTGCCGGCCAGAAAATTGCCGCTGTAGAGTTGCAGTGCAGGCGCGTCGGTGAACACGCTCATTTGCACCTGGCCGTCGGCGGACCACAAATGGGCTGCCGGGCTCTCCAGCGCGCCGCAGGTGCGGTGCAGCAAGAATGCGTGATCGTAGCCTTTTACCCGCTGCTGGTCGCGATCGCGCAGGAAATCCTGCAGCAGCGTTTTCGGCTGACGAAAATCCATGCCGCTGTCGTCCACCGGCGTCAGATCGGCGCAGGGAATGCCCTCGGCGTCGACGGGCAGATAGCGATCGGCGAACAGCTGCAGCCGTTGGGCGCGGGCGTCGGTGCCGGCGCCGTCCAGATTGAAATAGGCGTGGTTGGTCAGGTTGACCGGGCAGGGGCGATCGACCTGTGCCAGATAGCTGATTTCCAAACGATTATCCGGGGTCAGACGGTAGCAGACCTGCACGTCGAGATTGCCGGGGAAACCCTGATCGCCCTCCGCCGAGTGCAGCGCATAGCAGACCTGTTGCGCATCCTGCTGGACCCGGCGCCAGCGGCGGGCATGAAAACCGTCGGGGCCGCCGTGCAGCTGGTGGAGGCCCTGATTGGCGGCCAGCGCATGGGGAGTCCCATCGATGGGCAGGCTGGCGTTGGCGATGCGGTTGGCGTAACGGCCGACGGTGGCGCCCAGATAGGCGCCTTGACGCGGGTAGTCTGCCGGGCTGCGGCAGCCGAGCAGCAGTTCGCGTTTTTCACCGGATTTGAGCGGCAAGACGGCGGACAGCCAGGTGGCGCCCCAGTCCATCAGCGTCACCGTCATGCCGGCGGCGTTTTGCAGCTGCGTCAGCTGATAAGGCTCCCCATCGGGCGCCGCTGCCGTGCTCATCGTCAGCATGTACCGGCCCCCTGCGAAGCCTGGCAGACATAGAACGTTTCCTGTAATCCGCCGGTTTGCCGCGGATACTCGTGCGCCACGGCGGCACGCACCGTCTCCACGAGATCCTGTGGCATCAGCGCGACGATGCAACCGCCAAAGCCGCCGCCGGTCATGCGCACGCCGCCGCGCGAGCCGATCGTCGCTTTGACAATCTCGACCAACCGATCGATTGGCGCCACGGTGATTTCGAAGTCGTCACGCATCGAGGCGTGGGACTCCGCCATCAGCCGGCCCATGCGTTGCAGATCGCCGGCCGCCAGCGCATCGACCGCCGCCAGCGTGCGGGCATTCTCGCTGATGACATGGCGCGCGCGTTTGGCCACCAACGGATCCAACTGATGTTGACGTGCTTCAAACTGTTCCGGGCTGACGTCACGCAGCGCCTTGACGCCGAAGAACCGAGCCGCTTCTTCACACTGTTTGCGGCGGGTGTTGTACTCGCTGTCCACCAGCCCGCGCTGCACATTGGAGTTGATGATCACCACCGCGACGCTGTCCGGCATCGGCACCGCACGGGTCTCCAGCGAGCGGCAGTCGATCAGCAGAGCGCTGTCGCGCCGGCCGAGCGCGGAGATCAGCTGGTCCATGATGCCGCAGTTGCAGCCGACGAACTGGTTTTCCGCCTCCTGGCCGTTCAGCGCCAGCGCCACGCCGTCCAGCGGCAGCTGATAGAGCGCCTGCAGCGCCTGGCCTACCGCCACTTCCAGCGCGGCGGAGGAGCTGAGCCCCGCGCCCTGCGGCACATTGCCGGCGATCACCAGATCCGCGCCGCCGAAATCGGGGTTGCGTCGCTGAAGATGTTTCACCACGCCGCGCACATAGTCGGACCAGCGCTGATCGGGGTGGTTGACGATCGGCTCGTCGAGCGAGAATTGATCCTGCTGATTCTGATAATCGGCGGCCAGTACGCGGATCTGGCGGTCGTCGCGCTTGGCGCAGGCGATGACGGTTTGGTAATCGATGGCGCAGGGCAACACGAAGCCGTCGTTGTAATCGGTATGCTCGCCGATCAAATTCACCCGCCCCGGCGCCTGGATGGTCAACGCCGGCGCGTAGCCGAAGTGTTCGGTAAACAGGGAATGGGTAAGCGGTTTCAGGCTCATGCTTGGGCTCCGGCTTCACGGTAATGAATATCGCTGACGGCGCGCAAACGCTCTGCGGCCTGTTCGGCGGTCAGATCGCGCTGGGTTTCCGCCAGCATCTCGTAACCGACCATAAATTTACGCACGCTGGCTGAACGCAGCAGCGGCGGATAGAAATGGGCGTGCAGCTGCCAGTGTCGGTTGTCGGCGCCGTTGAACGGCGCGCCGTGCCATCCCATCGAATAGGGGAAAGAACACTGGAACAGGTTGTCGTAGCGGCTGGTCAGCTTCTTCAGCGCCAGCGCCAGATCTTGGCTTTGTGCCGCGCTGAGATCGGTGATGCGCTGCACCGCCGTTTTCGGCAGCAGCAGCGTTTCAAACGGCCAGGCGGCCCAGTAGGGCACCACCGCCAGCCAGTGTTCGGTGTTCACCACGATGCGTTCGCCTGCGGCCAGCTCGCGCTGCGCATAATCCAGCAGCAGCGGGGAGGCATGTTCCCGGAAATAGTCGTGTTGCAGGCGATCTTCGCGCTCGGCCTCGTTTGGCAGAAAACTGTTGGCCCAGACCTGCCCGTGCGGGTGCGGGTTGGAGCAGCCCATCGCCGCGCCTTTGTTTTCGAACAATTGCACCCAGGGGTAGTGCTTGCCCAGCTCCTCGGTTTGCGCCTGCCAGGTGGTGACCACCTGCTCCAGCGCCGGCAGCGTCAGTTCGGGCAGAGTCTTGCTGTGATCGGGAGAGAAGCAGATCACCCGGCTGACGCCGCGCGCGCTCTGGCTGCGCATCAGCGGATCGTGACTGTCGGGCGCCGGCGGCGTATCGCTCATCAGTGCGGCGAAATCGTTGGTAAAGACATAGGTGCCGCGATATTCCGGATTGCGATCGCCGGTGACGCGCGCGTTGCCCGGGCACAGGAAACAGTCGGGATCGTGCGCCGGCAGCATTTCCGTGGGGACAGTCTCCTGCTGGCCCTGCCAGGGGCGCTTGGCGCGGTGCGGTGAGACCAGCACCCACTGGCCGCTCAGCGGGTTAAAGCGGCGGTGCGGATGGTCGATAGGGTTAAATTCCGTCATACGGTTCCTTCTTGGCGTCGACAAGGGTGTAATCGCTTCCAATTACCGTTTTAATACGCCCGTTGCTGAACAGGGAGAAGTCATTGCGCAAAAAGATAGCACGCTCGCGACGGTAAAAAGGTGATCTAACGCGAAAAATGGAATCGTTTACACTTCATTGAAAAGCACTGTACGGGCGGAGAAAAGCAGGGGGCGGCATGATTGAGGTCATACGGTGAGGTGCTAGTGATAGCGTTTTCACCCGACCAGCCGGCAGAAAGGGGCTCTCTGCCGGCGTCAGCCGTTAAGAATGCTGATACAGCGGGTAGGTGAAGAACAGCAGATGGGTCAGATTAAGCCCGAAATGGAACAGAATCGGCACCCACAGACGGCCGCTCCACATCCACGCCAGGCCGTAGATCACCCCGGCCAGCGTCGCGAAGATCACCATCAGCGTACCGCCGGCCAAATGTGCGGCGCCGAACACCAGGGAGGCGACGATCAGCGCCGGCCAGGCGCCCAGCCACTGGCTGAGGCGCTGTTGCAGGTAGCCACGAAACAGCGCTTCCTCGGCCATGCAGACGAAGAACAGGTTCGCCATCACGAAAGGCAGGATCCAGGCGGGCGCATGCAGCTCGATTTTTAAGCCGCCCAGCGCCACGGCTAGCAGCAACAGCGCCGGCACGGCCAGCAGCAGCGCAATCCAGCCCGCTTTGCCGGCGTTGCCGCCGGGTTCGGCGGAAAACAGCGTGGGCAAGCAGGCGAACAGCAGGAAGGGCACCATCGCCTTATCGAAGTTGTAATACATGGTGAACGGCGCGCTGAGCGGGCCGGCTCTTTCGCCGTCGATCATCAGCTGGTTGTGGATGCCCGGCACCAGATGCAAGAACAGCGCCACGCAGCCGGCGACCACCAACCCTTCGAGCGCGATCGCCAGATTGCGCTGCGCGCGAAAATGGTGACGCAACCCCGCTAGCGCTACGATCGCCAGCAGATAACTCAGGCTGAGCGGCGTCAGTACCCCATGATAAAGCCCCATACCCGCCGAGGCGGCCAGGATCACCCAGGCTATCAGCCGGTTAAACGGCAAGAAAAATAACGAAGCAGCCAGTACGCCCCACATAATATGTCCCTTTAAAATATGTACACGGCGCTCAGCGCCTTTGCGGCGTGCGATGATGGCGAAATTGAGCGCTAGAGCGGATAGTAGCACACCAGGATGACGCTAAAGGTCGGGGCAGTGATGCATCTGTGCATGATGCCGGCCCACACGATCGTCGGCGATGCGGGTCAGCCTTTCATCCATGCCTGCGAACGGGTGATTTCGGCCAGGTTTTGCAGGGTATCCAGACTCTGCTGGTGGATCTCCTGCGTAGGGGCTGCGCACAGATCGTGCAGTACGGTCACCTGAAAGCCGGCGTCGTGCGCCTGACGTGCGGTGCTTTCGATGGCGAGCGGCGTGCTGATGCCCGCCAGCAGCAAATGGTGGCACCGATGTTGCCGCAGCCAGGCTAACAAATTGTTACCGGAGAAGGCGCTAACCGCCGTTTTTTCAAACTGCAGATCGGTCTCTTCCTGATACAGTTCGGGCACCCAGCGGCAGCCCGGGCCATTTAGCCGCAGCGCACCGATCTGCTTGAGATGGTTGAACAACGGCGAGTGGGGCGGGATATCATGATAATCGTCGGCGAATCCCACCCGCACCCAGATCACCGGAATTTTTCGCACCCGGGCATAGGCCGTGGCGGCATTGACGTTAGCGAGCAGGTGGGTTGCCACCACCTGTTCACGGCAGTGGCTGGCGCGCCCTTTGGGCCCGATCAGATCCTCGATCAGGTCGATGATAATCAACGCAGCGGACATGGCGTCTCCAGAAAATGGCCTTCTTTCTTTCTATGATAAAAGGCCAAATGTGATGTGCTGCGGTGAAGTGTTGCCGGATATGTTTACGCCGCGTTTCAGGCGGAGGCCGCCTCCAGCCGCTGGTGTTGATAGCCGTAGCCGCCCTCGCCGTCGGGCACGAAGCTGAGGCGGTGAGTGATGCACTGCGGCGCGTCTTCGGCATGGTGCGAAACGAACAGCAACTGGGTGGCGCCCTGGCCGATCAGCACGTCGATGAAGCGGCGCACCAGCTGGCGATTGAGCGGATCCAGCCCTTGCAGCGGTTCGTCGAGGATCAGCAGCGCCGGGTGTTTCACCAGCGCACGGGCGATCAGCGCCAGCCGCTGTTGGCCCCAGGAAAGGCTATGGAACGGGGCATCACCACGCGCGCCGTCGAGCCCGAGCAGCGCCAGCCATTGCTCGGTCAGCTGCCGCTGACGATCCGAGACCGCCTGATAAATGCCGATCGAATCGAAGAACCCCGACAGCACCACGTTGCGCACGCTGGTGTTGACGCGATAATCCAGATGCAGGCTGCTGCTGACGTAGCCGATATGGCGCTTGATCTCCCAGATGGTTTCCCCGCTGCCGCGACGGCGGCCGAACAGCGTCAGATCGTTGCTGTAGCCCTGTGGATGATCGCCGGTGATCAAGCTGAGCAGCGTGGATTTTCCGGCGCCGTTCGGACCGACGATTTGCCAGTGCTCGCCGGGGTTAACCTGCCAGTTGAGGTGATTGAGGATCGGCCGATCGTTATAGCTGACCACGCCGTCGCGCAGGACGATCAGCGGCCGGTCCGTCGGCAGGGCTACTTTTTGCGTCGGATCCTCGGTTTCCGGCAGCGCCAGCCCGCTGAGGTTTTCGCTGTGCGCCAGCTGCGCCACCAGCGCGTCCGCCATCACCTGGCTGCGCGGCCCGCGGCTGGTTAGGGTGCAGTCCGCCAGCACGCCCACCTGCCGGACAAAATCCGGTATTTCGTCGAACCGGTTGAGCACCAGCACCACGGTCTGGCCCTGGGAGGAAAGCTCGCTCAGCAACGCGGCGAGCTGTGCGCGCGAGTGCACGTCCAGCCCGTCGAAGGGTTCGTCGAGGATCAGCAGGTCAGGCTCGGGCATCAGCGCCCGGCACAGCAGGGTCTTGCGCGTTTCGCCGGTGGAGAGGTATTTAAAGCGGCGGGTCAGCAGGGCGGTGATGCCAAACTGCGCGGCTAGTCGCTCACAGCGCGCGGCGTCTTTCACCTCTTCCTGAATGATCTCCGCCGCGGTGCGGCCGGTATCGTCCTCGTCCGCGCTGAGCAGGTCGGTGTTGTTGCGTTGCCACTCGTCGCTGACCATTTTTTGCAGCTGTTCGAAGGAGATGCGCACCGCATGCTGAAAGTCGCTGCGGCGTTCACCGCTCAGCAGAACCAGTTCGTCGGCCAGCGCGCGCGCCAGGGCGGATTTGCCGCTGCCGTTGGCGCCGACGAAGGCCCAGCTGTCGCCGGCCTGGATCGCCAGTGCATCCAGCGTCAGGGTACGGGTATCGCTTAAGCGGAATGAACCTTGCGAAATGTGCAACGACGACATCACCTGTTCCTTTTTTTGCAATTATTTGCCTTAGAAATAGGCGCATTGCACGGTGATGTCAATCAGCAAAAACGCAACGTTACGTTGCGCTTAACACAACGTGGCGATAATCACGTGGTCGGCGTTGAACAGGGCGTGTACGGCGGTACCGACGCTCAGCTGCAGGCGCTGCAACTCCGCCGTCGTCAGGGTGGCGCACAGGGTTTCGCCCCCCGCCAGCGTCACCAGCACCTCGCTGTGTTCGGCCCCCGGCTGAATGCCGGCTACCACGCCCGCCAGCGCGTTATCCGCACCGGTATGCTCCCCCGTCTCGACGCTTAACCGCACCCAGGGCGCTTTGATCAGCGCCAGCACCTCTTTGCCGGGCACCAGCTGCAGCCGGTCGGCGCTTTGCTGGGTGATGGCCGCCGTCAGGCGAGTGGTGCCGTCGTTCAACAAAATCGCCAGGTGCTGCTGCACCTGCTGATGATCGCGTTCGATCACGGTGCCGAAGAACTGATTGCGCGCGCTGGTTTGCAGCGAGAAGCGCGAGATGGCCGCCAGCAGGCTGTCGAGCGGCAGATCGTCCTGCTGCAACACGTCGAAGGCCTTTTGCTGCACCTGGCCCAGCAGGTCATACAGCTGGATCAGCCGTTGACCGTAGTGCGTCAGCTGCGCGCCGCCGCCGCCTTTGCCGCCGGTGGCGCGGTCCACCACCGTGTGTTCCGCCAGCTGGTTCATCTCATTGATGGCATCCCAGGCGCTTTTGTAGCTGATGCCCGCCAGTTTGGCGCCCTGGCTGATGGAGCCAGTGTGCTGAACCTGTTTCAGCAGCGCGATGCGGCGCGGATCGGCGAACAGCTTTTGCTGGAGTTTGAGAGTCAGAAGAATTTCGGCCTGCATAGCGCATCCTGTCGACGGCAAAAACCGTATTGTCGCCGATTTGGCGGCAAAGCGCCAAACGCCGTGCGTGGGAGAGTGGGGCAATAAAGACTGGCATTGCAATATTGTAATAATATAACATAACAGAAAAACGATAAGGCTTTACGCCGGCTGCGGCCGGTGTTTATTTCACCACAGGGATGCTCCACATGAGTACGACACGCCGGCGTCTTGGCACGCCCAAAAAACCTTTATGCCTTGCCGCCGCATGGATCGGCGGCGCACTGACAGCGCCGCTGGCTTTCGCCGCCGACTGCGATAAAGCCCGCAATGCCACGGGGTGTGAAGAACAGCTCACCGTGGAGGCGGCGGCCCCCGCCGGGCGTTACGATGCGTTGAACGCCGTGAGCCGCAGCGCTTCGCAGATCGGGCTGACCGCTCGGGAGACGCCGCGCAGCGTCGATATTATCAGCGCGCGGGCGATCCAACAGCGGGGCGATCGTTCGCTGGCCGCCGCCGTCGAGCACGCTACCGGTCTGTCCGGCGTCGCTTCGCCAACGTTGTCCAACAACTTTTCCGCACGCGGTTTTCGGCCGATCGCCTGGCTGTATAACGGCGTAGAGATGCCCGGAAGTACGCTGCAACTGGGCGATCCGGCGCATTACGACAGCATCGAGGTGCTGCGTGGGCCGGGGTCGGCCTTGAACGGGCTGAGCGCCGCAGGCGGCAGCGTCAACCTGATCTCGCGGCGGCCGACCTTCAACCGGCAGCCGTTCGAGCTCGATTATGGCCTCGGCAGCTACCGCAGCCAGCGTTTGCATCTGGGTGCCGGCGGCGCGCTGGTGGACGATGTGATGGCGTACCGGTTGGACGTCAGCGGCAACGACAGCGGCAGCAACGTGCAGTATGAACGCGATCGGCAGAAGCGGGTATCCGGCTCGCTGCTGTTTAAATTGACGGACGATGCGCTGCTGACGCTGAGCCTGGACCGCATGCTCAACCGCACCAACAACCCTTACTACGGCACGCCGCTGCTGAATGGGCGCATTGCCGGCGAGCTGCGCGACATCAATTACAACAACCTGACCGACAGCCGTATCCAGAGCAACGCCACCGCATTTCAGGCCAGTCTGGACTGGTTTATGACGCCCGAAGTGGAGTGGCATAACCAATTCTATTACTACAGCGGCTTTCGCGAATGGCGCAACGTCGAGCGTTTCCGCGTCGCGGCGGCGGCCCGGCCCGGCGACGTCAACCGCGACTCTTTCGGCGCTCTGGCGCACGACGACGATCTGATCGGCAACCGCAGTTCGCTGGTGTTCGATCGCGCTATCGCCGGTTTCGATAATCGGTTACTGGTCGGCTTCGATCTGAGCAAGCGGCATTTTCAGTACTACTCCAACGGTTTCCCCGGCTCCGAGGACGTGCCGCTCGGCGCGCCGCCCAGAGAGCCGTTCGCTCAGGGCACCGCCAGCCAGCGTGCGCCGGTGCGCCACGTCACTCAGAATCAGTACGCCGCCTTTCTTGAAGACCGCTTCAGCCTGACCGAGCGTTTAGCGCTGCTGGGCCAGCTGCGCTACAACCATATGAACATGGATTGGCGCTTCCAGGGGCCGCAGGAAGAGAGCCGCGCGCACACCTACGTTTTCAGCACCTGGAGCCTGGGCCCCAGCTATGCACTGACCGATAACCTCACGCTTTACGCCAACTACACCACCGGCCAGGAGCCGGGCAACGATCTGTTCTTCCTCAGCCCGACGCAGACCGATCTGCCGCTGACGCGAGCGCGCCAGTGGGAGGCCGGCGCCAAAGGGCAGTTTTGGGATAACAAGGGAGAGGCGACGCTGGCGCTGTACGAACTGCGCAAGGACAACCTGTTTGTGCCCGACGCGCAGCGGCCGGATGCGTTGAACGCGGTAGGCAGGCAGACGTCGCGCGGCATCGAGCTTGGCGTGGTGCTGCGTCCCGACGATCGTTGGGAGCTGGCCGGCAATGCCGCCTACACGCACGCCCGCTACGACGACTATCGCGGCGGTAGCCCGCTGCGCAGCTACAACGGCAATCGCCCGGCCTATATCCCGGACTGGACCGCCAACCTCAGCGTGCATTATCAGGCGACGGCGCGCCTGGGGCTGGCTTCTTCGCTGCGCTACGTCGGCAGCAGTTATAACGACGACGCCAACCAGCGCAAGATGCGCGCGTACACCACGCTCGATCTGGCGGCGGATTATCAGCTGACGCCGATCGTCGATGTCGGTTTCCGCATTCGCAACGCCACCAACCAGCTGTACGCCTATCAGCGCACCTACCCGGATCAGGCGCTGATCGCGCCGCCGCGCAGCTATGAAACCTTCGTGTCGGTCAGGTTCTGACGGCGTGAAACGCCGGCTTTGCCTGTTGTTGTGCGCCCTGGGGTTGGGCGGGGGCGTGCCGCTGCGTGCCGATAGCGTCAGCCTGCAAAATTGCGGGGTCACGCGCGATTACCCGCAGCCGCCGCAGCGGGTGCTGGTTTATGCCAATCCGGCGCTGGAAAACCTGCTGGCGCTGGGGCTGGCCGCCCGTGCAATCGGCGTGGTCGGGTATGACCGCATGCGCGATCCCGCGCCGACGGTGTCGGCCGATGCGCTGCGGGCGCCCACCAGCCCGGCGCCGCCCACGGCGGAAGCGTTGCTGCTGATGCGGCCGGATTTTGTCTATTCGGCCAGCTATTACTGGCTGCACAGCCCGGAAACGCCCGATCGGACGCGGCTGGCGGAATGGGGCATCGGCACTTACCTCTCTCCCGGCGCCTGCAGCGGCCAGCAAAGCGCGATCGCCGCTGCGCTGACGTTTGAAGACATCTTCACCGAGCTGCGGGAGCTTGCGCGCATTTTCAACGTCAGCCGCGGCGGTGAAGCGCTGATCGCGCGGCTACGTGGGCAACTCCAGGCGTTTGAGGCGCAGCGCGCGCCGCTGCCGCATTTACGTCTGCTGTGGTGGTATGCCGGCACGCAGACGCCCTACGTGGCGGGCTGCTGCGGCGCACCAGGTTTGCTGAGCCGAAGCGTCGGCAGCGAGAACCTGTTCGGCGATCTGCCCGAGCTGTGGCCGACGGTATCCTGGGAGGTTATCGCCGCCCGCGATCCGGATGCGATCGTGCTTGGCGATCTGCCGCGCGGCGGCTTCGGCGACAGCGCGGCCGACAAGATCGCCTTTCTGGAGCATCACCCGCTGACCGCTACGCTGCGCGCCGTGCGTCAGCGGCGCTACGTGATCCTCCCCGGTTACGACATGGACCCTTCCGCCCGCACCGTGGCGGCGCTGGGCCGTTTGATTCGAGGCCTGGCGGCCTTGCCGCCGCAGGCTGCGACTTTTTCCAACAAGGAACCTTGATATGACTGCCGTTTCATTATCTTCGCTGCTGGACTCCTGGGATCGCCAGCAGGCGGCCTACATCGCCGAGCGGGAAGCGCGTTTTAACGCCCAGCTGGAGGTGCTGGCGCTGGCCGCCGGCCAGGATTTTCACGTGGTGGATCTAGCCTGTGGCCCGGGATCGCTGAGCCTGCGCATTTTGCAGCGCTTTCCGCAGGCCAGGGTAACCGCCATCGATCTCGATCCGTTGCTGCTGGCGGTGGCGCGCGGCGCACTGGCGGAGTATGGCGATCGGATCCGCATTCTGCAGGCCGATCTGGCGGATCCTGCCTGTTTTTCCGCGCTGTCCGGCCCCGCGCCGCAGGCGGCGGTGTCCAGCACGGCGCTGCACTGGCTGATGCCGGAGCAGCAACTGGCGCTGTACCGCAACGTCGCCGGGCTGTTGGCCGACGGCGGCGTATTCCTCAATGCCGATCATCAGCGCTATGACCACCGTCAGCCACGGCTGAAGGCGTTGGCCGAGCGGCACGATGAGCAGACCCAGCAACGCGCCTGGGACAACGGCGTCGAGGATTGGGATCGCTGGTTCGCCAGCGCGCTGCAATTGCCGGCGTTGGCCGCTTATCAGGCCGAGCGTGAGGCGCTGTTCGCCGGCCGCCCGGTGCCGCCGCCGACGCCGGTGGATTTCCAGCTCGCGGCCCTCAGGCAGGCCGGTTTCAGCGAGGCGGGGACGGTGTGGCAGCTGTTGGACGACTATGTGTTCGCAGGTTGGAAATAGCATGAGCCGGCGGTTACTGCCCGGCCGTGAGGCCGGCTGGCTGCTGTTGCTGGCGGCGGCGCTGCCGATGGCCCTGCTGAGCGCCACCTTGTCGGGGCCTGCGCCGATCGCGTGGCACGACGCCTGGCGCATCGTATTCGGCGTCAGCGGCGGTGCGGCGACCGATGCCGAGGTGTATCAGCGCATCATCTGGTCGCTGCGGATGCCGCGCGCGCTGCTGGCGGCGCTGGCCGGCGCCGGGCTGGCGTTGGCGGGCACCGTGCTGCAGTCGCTGACCCGCAACCCGCTGGCCGATCCCTGGGTGCTGGGGATCTCCTCCGGCGCGGGCGTGGGGGCGGTGACGGTGCTGGTATTGGGGCTGGGGGGCGGCCTGCTGTCGGTGTCCGGCGGGGCGTTTATCGGCGCGCTGGGGGCATTTGCGCTGGTGATGTTGCTGGCCGGGCGTTCGCTGCAGGGGGAGTCCACGCTGTTTATTCTGGCCGGGGTGGCGGTGACGCAGCTGCTTTCTGCGTTGACTTCGCTGATCACCCTCTGGCAGGCGGACGCCAACGCCACGCGCGGCGTGATGTTCTGGCTGCTGGGATCGTTCAGCGACGCGCGCTGGCCGCAGGTCGGGCTGTGCGGGCTGGCGCTGGCGGCGACGCTGCTGCTTTGCTGGCTGCGGGCGGGTGAGCTGGACGCGCTGGCGTTCGGCGGCGTGACCGCCGCTTCGCTGGGGGTGGCGGTGGCCCCGCTGAAGCTGCTGTTGTATGTGGCGACCACCGCGCTAACGGCGGCGATCGTCGCGTTCAGCGGCGCGGTGGGGTTTATCGGGTTGACGGTGCCGCACGTCGCCCGGCGGCTGGTCGGCTCGCGGCATCGTCAGCTGTTGCCGGCCAGCGCGCTGTGCGGCGCTTTGTTCGCCGTGGCGGCGGACACGCTGGCCAGAACGCTGTTTGCCCCGCGCGAACTGCCGGTCGGCGTGTTGACGGCGCTATTGGGAGTGCCGGTATTCCTGCTGTTGCTGTATCGGAAGGTCAATGCATGACGGTTGAAAAAACGCAATCCGGTCTGTGCGCCGAGGGGGTAAGTTGGCGAGTGGGCGCGCGCACGGTGCTGGAAAACCTCAGTTTCTGCGCCTTGCCCGGTGAGATCACCGGCGTGCTCGGCGTCAACGGCAGCGGTAAATCCACGCTGCTCAAGCTGTTGGCCGGGCTGCAGCCCGCCGGCGGCGGCCGCGTTTGGCTGGAAGGGCGCGAGATCGCCGCGTTTACCGGGCGGGAACGCGCCAGGCGCATCGCTTTTCTCGAGCAATCCGCCCCCGGCACCTTCGCGCTGCCGGTGAAGGAGGCGGTATTGTTGGGGCGTCTGGCCCATATCGGCCGCTGGCGCGGTTTTGGTACCGAGGATCGCCGCCTCGCCGGGCAGGCGATGGAGCAGGTGGGCATCAGCCACCTGGCCGATCGCGATTGGCAGCGGCTGTCCGGCGGTGAACAGCAGCGGGTGCACCTGGCGCGCGCGCTGGCGCAGCAAACGCCGTGGCTGCTGCTGGACGAACCCGCCAACCACCTGGATATCGCTCATCAGCAGCAGTTTATGGCATTGCTGCGGCGGCTGAAGCTCAGCGTGGTGGTGACGCTGCACGATCTGAATCTGGCGGCCTGTTATTGCGATCGGGTCGCGCTGCTGCAGCGGGGCGGGATCTGTGCGGCGGGCACGCCGCAGCAGGCGCTGACGCCGGAGCACATTCGCGCGGTATACGGGGTGGAGGCCCGGCTGGCGGCGCCCGAAGGCTATGCGCCGCCGCTGATCTATTACCCCGCGGCGGGATGAGATCGGTCAAAAGGGCACGTTTGGCCGATCACAATTTCGCCTCGCTGGCTAAAATAACTCCGGTTTTAGCGATTTTTTTGGGTTAGAATAACCCGATATGCGGTGAAAGGCATTTGCCGCTCAATGGGCAGTTAAGCGAGGCTATCATGTTGGAATTATTGAAAAGTCTGTTATTCGCCGTGGTGATGGTGCCGGTGGTCATGGCGCTCATTCTCGGTCTGATCTACGGTTTTGGCGAAGTGTTCAACGTCTTCTCCAAAGTGGGCCGTTCGAAAGAAAACCGCACCCAGCACTGACCGTTCCCTATCCCGATACCCGTCGGCATCGCCCGGCGGGCATTCCTCAAGTTATCTCACGCTTTGCCGATAAACCGCATGACAAGCTTTCGCGCCACGTTATATTATTTTTTATATAACGAAGAGTGATAATGCACGTTAACTTGCGGAGAAAAACAATGAAACAGCAATGGACCCAATGGGTTGGCGGGATCGTGTTGGCATCGGGCCTGGTGGCTCAGGCCTCGGCGGCGGAAAAGATCACCGTGTTCGCCGCCGCGTCGCTGACCAACGCGCTGCAGGACATCGCCACCCAATATCAAAAAGGCAAGGACGTGCAGGTGGTTTCCTCCTTCGCGTCGTCTTCTACGCTGGCGCGCCAAATTGAGCAGGGCGCCCCGGCCGATCTGTTTATCTCCGCCGATCAGCAGTGGATGGATTACGCCATCGACAAGCAGCAGATGGTGAAAGACACCCGTTACACGCTGCTGGGCAATGAGCTGGTGCTGATCGCCGCCAAGAGCGATAAACAAGACAAGATCGCCATCGACAAGCAGACCGACTGGGCCAAGTTGCTCAGCGGCGGCCGCCTGGCGGTGGGCGATCCGGATCACGTGCCGGCCGGCATCTACGCCAAAGAGGCGCTGGAGCATCTGGGCGCCTGGAGCGCGCTGGAGCCGAAACTGGCGCGCGCCAACAACGTGCGCAGCGCGATGGCGCTGGTGGAGCGCGGTGAAGCGCCGCTCGGCATCGTCTACGGCTCCGACGCGGTCGCCAGCGACAAGGTGAAAGTGGTAGGCGTGTTCCCGGAAGACAGCCACAAACCGGTTGAATATCCGATGGCGATGGTGAAAGATCGTCAAAATCCGACGGTCAGCGCTTTCTATACCTATCTGAAGGGCCCGGAAGCCGCCGCTATTTTTGAACATTATGGATTCACCCCGCGTAAATGATTCTGAGTGAGTACGAGTGGCAGGCGGTTGAGCTGAGCCTGAAAGTCTCCGGTTTGGCGGTGGTCTGCAGCCTGCCGTTCGGCATTCTGATGGCCTGGGTGCTGGTGCGTTGCCGCTTTCCCGGCAAGGCGCTGCTGGACGGCGTCATTCACCTGCCCCTGGTGCTGCCGCCGGTGGTGGTCGGCTATTTGCTGCTGATCGCCATGGGGCGGCGCGGCGTCATCGGCGAGTGGCTGTACGACTGGTTCGGCTTCAGCTTCAGCTTTAGCTGGCGCGGCGCCGCGCTGGCGTCGGCGGTGGTGGCGTTTCCGCTGATGGTGCGCGCCATCCGGCTGGCGCTGGAGGCGGTGGATACCCGGCTGGAGCAGGCGGCGCGCACGCTGGGCGCCAACGCGTGGCGGGTGTTTTTCACCATCACGCTGCCGCTGTCGCTGCCCGGCGTCATTGTCGGCGTGGTGCTGGCCTTTGCCCGTTCGCTGGGGGAGTTCGGCGCCACCATCACCTTTGTCTCCAACATTCCCGGTGAAACCCGCACCATTCCGCTGGCGATGTATACGCTGATCGAAACGCCGGGGGCGGAAGCCGCCGCCGCGCGTCTGTGCGCGATCGCCATCGTGCTGTCGCTGGCTTCCCTGATGGTGTCCGAATGGCTGGCCCGCTGGGGCCGCAAACGGATGGGGGTGTAAATGCTGGAGCTGGATTTCTCGCAGCAGCTGGGCGACCTTAATCTCAACGTCCGCGCCGATTTGCCGGCGCAGGGCATCACCGCGATTTTCGGCCTGTCCGGCGCGGGCAAAACTTCCCTGATCAACGCCATCGGCGGCCTGACCCGTTTGCAACAGGGGCGCATCGCGCTCAATGGCCGCACGCTGGTGGATACCGCCACCGGTCTCTGCCTGCCGCCGGAAAAGCGCCGTATCGGCTATGTATTTCAGGATGCGCGCCTGTTCCCGCATTATCGGGTGCGCGGCAACCTGCAGTACGGCATGGCGGCCGGCATGCGCGCGCAGTTCAATACCATTGTCGAGCTGTTGGGCATCGGGCCACTGCTCAATCGGCTGCCGCTGACGCTCTCCGGCGGTGAAAAACAGCGGGTGGCGATCGGCCGCGCGCTGCTGACCGCGCCGGAACTGCTGCTGATGGACGAACCGCTGGCCTCGCTCGATCTGCCGCGCAAACGCGAGCTGCTGCCGTATCTGGAGCGGCTGGCGCAGGATGTCAACATCCCTATCCTCTACGTCAGCCACAGCCTGGACGAGATCCTGCGTCTGGCCGAGCAGGTGATGGTGCTGGATCGCGGCGAGGTGCGCGCGTTCGGCGGGCTGGAAGCCGTCTGGGCCAGCAGCGCGCTGCGGCCGTGGCTGCAGCGTGAAGATCAGAGCAGCGTGCTGCGCGTCAGCGTGATTGAGCATCATCAACGCTATGCCATGACCGCGCTGGCGCTCGGCGATCAGCGGCTGTGGGTCAGCGGCATCGACGCCGAACTGGGCACTCAGCTGCGCATTCGTATCAACGCCGCCGACGTCTCGCTGGTGCTGCAACCGCCGGTCAACAGCAGCATTCGCAACGTTTTGCCGGCCAAGGTCAGCGAGTGTCTGGACGTGGGCGGGCAGGTGGAAGTGAAGCTGGCGGTCGGGGAACACGTGCTGTGGGCGCGCATCACGCCGTGGGCGCGAGACGAACTGGCGATCCGCCCCGGGCAGTGGCTGTACGCGCAGGTGAAGAGCGTGTCGATCAGCCGCGAGAGCCGCTAAGACAGGCCCTCCCGGCGGGAGGGCGAAAAGACTAGAGTACGCGGGTGCGGATCACCTCGGCGATGCCCGGCTGCAGGTTATCGGCGATCACCAGATCGGCGCGTTCCTTGATCGCGTCATCGGCGTTGCCCATCGCCACGCCCAAACCGACCGCTTCCAGCATGCTGATATCATTGTAGTTGTCGCCGAACGCCACCACCTGATCCATGTTCAGTCCCTGCGATTCCACCCATTGGCGCAGGCGCTTGCCTTTGCTGTTGCCGCCTTTGGCGATATCCACCTGATCGTGCCAGGACCATTCGCACGCCAACCCCAGCTCTTTTTCCACCGTGTCGGCAAACTCGCGCAGCGCCGGAATATCGGCGTGCGAGGTGGCGAATTTCCAGATCGCCTGCGCGTCGTCGGCCGCCTGCGCCAGGCTGCCGACCTGCAGCAGCGTTGGGCGCTGCGCCGCAGGCAGGGTTTCCGCCCAGGCCAGCGAACGGGTCACGTGGCCGCTCGGTTCCTGATACAGCATGGCGTCGTCAACGTACATCAGCCCGTGAATGTCGGTCTGTTTGAGCATCTGCAGCACCTGTTTGGCCTGATCTTTCGCCAGCGGATCGGCGGCCAGCACCTTTTTCTGCTGAAAATCATACAGGTAGGTGCCGTTGCAGCAGATGGCCGGCGTGTCTATCTGCAGCGCCTGGTAGAACGGATGGATGGCGACGTGATGGCGGCCGGTGACCACCACCACCTGGACGCCGGCGGCGCGCGCCTGCGCCAGCGCTTCCAGCGACTGCGGTAAGATGCGTTTTTGATTGTCCAGCAGGGTGCCGTCAAGATCGAGGGCGATGACGCGGTAGCTCATAGGGTTCTCGTTATCGTTAGCCATAAAATTAATCCGATGGTACATCTTGTTTGTGTTGTTTATAAATCAATGCATTACATGTTTGTGGGGTGCTATAGGGGTGCTGGTGGGGCGAACCCCACACAGCATTATCTGCAGCGTTCCAGCTCTTCTTTTGCCGCCTTTCGGCGCTGATCTATTAACGTGGCCAAGTCTTCAATATGTACCAGGCGTGGCGCTTTTTGGGTGTTCCCCACACGAAACGTTGCAATAGGAAGCTTTCCTTCTGCCGCTTTCTGTTCAGCGGTAGCCGGTTTAAGCCCGAGGTAACGCTCTGCAATTTCTGATAGAGGAATATTGGACTTTTCATATTCAGCCATCAACAAAAACATTGTATTCATGATTGTCTCCACACGTTAAGCCCGCCGCATACGGGCATTAATTCAATCGTGACATGTCACACTATTAATTTAGTTTCGTGCCAACCGTAGGTTTGCCAGCACTCAGAATCTCCGAGGAAGTAACAACCCTCAGGATCCCCTGGTAGCTTGTCCTTGCACTTTCCACAGCACCGGTTATCGCGTGCCGCCAACAGCTTTTTTAACTCGGCGTTATCCTTCCTGATCAGCATGGTGATGTATTCGTCCATGTCATAAGGTTCACGTTGCGGCCGGCGAGCCGCACAGTTCTCCCGCAACATATCGATTTCCTGCTGATCCAGCTTAAGTTCGAAAGGGACAACACCTGCTTTACGCTGCCGCTCACGTTGTGCTGCTTTACGTTCCGCATCAGTCTTAGCCATTGCTGCCCTCCGGTGCTGCTGCCAGCATTGCGCGGTAGATGTTGTCGAAGTTAACGCAGAATGTTTCATCTGAATTGAACTCCACATCGTCGCAGTTCATTGCAGCGGCTAACATTTCCTCAGTCGGCTCTACGGGCACCAACTTGTAACCCTGGCTTACAGGTTGAGCCAGCATTGCGGCGCGACAGGCGTTCCAGCCCCATCGATAACCTTCCGCTTGCGCAATAGAAAGTTGATACCCGTTGGCGATAGCTCCTAGTGGGGCGGTAATTTCATCCGGCACTGCTGGCGCGGGCGGGGCGGTATAGATCAATGAGCCAACATCTGGCAATGGTAGCCCTCGGAGGACGCCAACTCTATTGCCGCTGACCTCTGCGATATACCCCACCGGCTGCGCCTCCCGGTTAGCCAGGAGTTCGGCAGTTACATCGTGCAGCGCGGATAAAATCGTATCTACGAACGTGTGATGCATGATTGTTTCGCCGCTGCTGGTCAACGCCGCGCATCCGCTTATTTGTTGCAGTCGAATCGCCAGCTTTGCAATTTCTGCCATGCGTTCATTCGTTAGTGTCATGCATCCTCCCTTACGTAGATTGGTTGCTTCCATCCGCAGTGGCAGTCCTGAAGCTCTCCACTACCTCCCTCCAGATACTCGCCACATTCCGGGCAGTAAAGCCGTGGCATGCCGTGTGTCTCCAGCAGGTGACTAACACGGCGAACGCGTTCTATGGTCATGACGGTCATGGCTACTCATCCCCCTCTACGGTGAAGGTGAAGCCAGCGGCCAGGATTGCTTTCTTGTCTTCTGCTAAGCGGGCATCCCACGCTATTTTCCTGTGCTCGAAAGCGGCCTGCCGTTCAACGCGGTGCTCCCAATCGTGAACTAGCATTTCACCCAGCAACCGCACCGGCGTAGCCAGCCGCTCTTTCAGCTTATCGATAGCCATCATGATCGACTCGTTGTCAGGATTGCAGCCCAGCTCGTTGCCGATTTCTTTGAACACCTGTGAGGCGTCTGATCGGATAGCTTCAAGTTCGATGATGCGCTGGCTCATCGTCGCGCACTCGTCAAAGTTACTGATTGCTTTTCGCTCCCATGTGGCAATAGCATCTTTGGAATATACCAGCCGCTTTTCTGCTTTTTCAGCGCGCTCGATGTTGTGCGCCAGCAGGCGTGAAAGCTCAGCGATTCGCTTCTCAAGCTCCTGTGCATGCTGCTGGTGAGCAGTGCGCTCAACGCGGAAAAGCCCCCGCTCTTGCTCGATACACCTGCCTTCCAGGGTCTTCGCTTCCAGCTCGGCGCGCAAGCGTCCAACAGTTAGCGCCAAGCCTTCATTCTCTGCATCGCGCTCTTTCGCGTACTGCTTTGACGCCTCCAGCTCTGCAAGCAGTGCGGAGACGTACTCTTGCGAGTAGAGCGGCTTGAGCTCTGTTACCTTCCCTTCTTCCACCATCCAATCTGGCGGGCAATAACGAGAGAGCTTATTATTCCAGTAAACCCATTTCCCATTTTCATTATGGCCATCTGCAATGTATGCATCTGCAATCTGATAGTCATACGCCACCGGCTTGCTCAGTTCGCTCAGCTTATTGTCCATCATTCGCACCTCCGCGCTTCATCGAACGCTTCTCGCGCATCTTTGGCTCGGTATCCCATGTTGAAAAAATAATTCCAATCATGTGGGCCTTTATTCCAGTTTTGCTCTGTGTATCCATGACCAATACAGATATATTTTATCCTCTCCAAAAATGCTTCTCTCTCGCTCATAATGCTTTCTCCTGGGCTTCGGCCCGCCGTGCAGCGATTGCTTTCCGTGAAAGGTAGAATGACTCGAAAACCTCCCAGCTATTCGTCTGAGTGACGAACCACATTCCTGTGTGGCGCTCTTTGGCCTGAAACTGAGAATTGCTGCGCCAATGAGGCATGCCCATGATTCTCCGCGCCGCTCTGTTGCTCTTACGCTTAGCCATGCTGGGCCTCCTCGCTGGCATCACCTGGACTGGCGTTGCGGATGGCAATCTTCAGCGCGTAGGCTTCCGCGTCATCGCGGCTGCTGAAATTCTTCATCCATGCCAATGCTGAATCACACCCGCCGCCGTTGTGCGTAGGGAACGTGGCGATGACGCATGGCCCTATACTCCAGAAGTTCGCATCAAAGCTCAGGACAATGCCGAGTGCTTCAGCCTGCTGCTTCAGTTCATTGGCTGGCATCACTACCTCCATGAATCACTGTGCGAATGCCATTCCATGCTGGGGCGGTTACGACGCCTTCTTCCTGCATGCGTTCGATAAGCCACGCTGCGCGGTTGAAGCCGATGCGGAAATGTCGCTGAATAGCCACGATGCCGATCGATGCGTGCAGGCGAGCAAATTCAACAGCCTCGCTGTAGAGGCGGTCGTCTATTTCGGATGCTTTCACTTTCCCACCTCCACGCGACGAAACTCGATAACCCACACCCAGGGATTGGCGCGCCAGCTTTCTTCGCCGTAGATGGACGCCCACAGACGCGCAAACACGTCAGCTACACAGTCGCCACTCTTCATGTCGGCGGTGCTGCAGCCCTCGCTAATCGCGTCACCGTCACTGATATCGTTCAGGTGCTCCACGCGCACAGCGGTGATTTCCAGCAGGATGCGGCAGGCTTTGCGCGGCATGTTAGGTGGGTTAGCTACTGGATTTTTATTCCATGTCTTAGCGTTTCGCACTGACCAGATGGTTGATTGCGATACCCCATACTTAACGGAGAGGGCTCTCTGGCTGAGTTGAGATTCACGGATATCATTTACGATTTCTGTCGTAAGCTTGGAGTTGTGATGATCTTCACCAAGGGACAGACCATTAACGAGTCGGTCTGACCAGTTCTGCTCCTGGGTTCCATAATCCAAATTTTCAGGGGCATTGTTTCTCTGGAAGCCATCAAGGTGTCTAATTTGCATCCCTTTCGGCCGCTCCCCAAGAAAATCCTCCGAAACCAAATGATGAACTGACCTGGTTTTGTACTTCCCATTGCTCGCCGGAGTTACTGTTAAATATCCTTTGCTGTTTGCGGAGCCAGAAAGTCGCCTCCATTCGCCACCTGAATTAGCCCGCGACCAAATATCCCCGAACACATCTGCGCAATATCTTCTGTCGAGTGATGGGATGTACATCGCTGGGATTAGCCGATCGCCTACCTGTCCGAATGGGCAGACCTTAAAGCAGTTGGCAAAATTTCTTACCGTGTCGCGGTATGTTGAACCAATGCCATATGCGGCACCATTCCAGTTAAACCCTGTCCGCTCGCTTAATGTTGGTTGCGGATTGATAACCCGCCGCGTCTGGGTCTTGCGGCCGTCGAGAATGGCGCGAACCATCTCGCCGTTGAAAATCACTGGGCGCTCTTTCATTTGGCCTCCCGCAGCTCGTTGGCGAATCGGCAAGACAGGAATACGATGTGCTTAAGTGCCTTTGCTCTAGCAGTGGTGCCTTTCTCGCATTGATATTTTTTGCCGAGGAAATCAGCTAACATTTCCACTCCCTGCGCTCGCAATTCAACGGGGGCAATAGAAGTCGGTGATTTGGTGATTACGTAAATGCTGTCCTCACCTGGCTCATGTCCGCATTGATATCCGTGCAGCACAGGTTGGTAGGTTTCTCTGGCAAATAGTCCGAGCTTTTCTCCAAGTTCCTGAATGTCCCCGCCACACCATGAACCGCCTTGGCCTGCGATGTTGAAACCTTCAATCACAAATGACATGAGTTGCTCGTTACGCACGGCAAGCGCATTAACTAGATCTGCCAGCTGGTCGCGCTCAGCCTTCAGTGCTTCGTAGGTCAATACGTCGGTCATGCCGAACCTACCTGTTGGCTATTCAGTTGATAGGCAATGGCCATCTGCTCGGCGTCGTTCATAGCGTCATGCAGGGAGTTATGCTTAACCATCGCGAAGCATGGCTGGTGGGTTTTAGGCAGGTAGCCTTTGGTGCCTTTGGTCATGGCATCGATATAGGTGCGTACGTCGCGCTTGCCGCCCCAGTGCCACGGGCATTCGATCTCATACATGCGGTAGGCATGCTCAAGGATAGAGCCGTCGAAGTCGGTGCCACGGAAGAAGATCCGCGCATTGGGGTGTTGCTTAATCCAGTTGGACAGCAGCCCAAGAGATTGACACAGAGGTTCGCGGTCACCGACTAAAGCTTCCTGCGCCTCTTTGCCTTGCTTGCGCCAGAAGGCCTGGGTTTCTGTGCTGACGGTACGGCCTTTCATCAACTGATCGAAAGTGTCAGCCAGGCAGTAAAATGCATTGGTTGAGTAGTCGGCTAACTCACCCTCACGCGCCACTTTTATGATGCTTTGCTGGGTCTGGTGAACGTCGTCAATATTGAAGCCAAACGCGCCGATAGAGAGAAGTACTGCCGATGGCAACACGTCCAGGGTTTCGGTATCGATCGTGATTGTGTTGATCATTACAGCACTCCCCATTCAGTCAACTCATTGAAGCGTGCAACGAACATTGCCCGCGCCTGCACCGGCATCACCGGATTAATCACGATGTCAGAAGGGAAAATGCCTTCCAGCATTGGCCATACCTTTCCATCGTCGATATCAAGATCCCGGCGTTCGGTAGCCAGCATCACCAGGTCTGCATACTTCACAGCGATATCCATCTGCAGAGGAAGGCCGAAGCGCTGGCGGATCACTGCGTCGAGCTGGTCTTCGATGAGCTGGTAATCCGGCAGCAGGCGCTTCAGTGGGGCAGGGATATCTTTGCAATAGGCTTCGGTGGCATCGTGCATCAGCGCCTCAAGAGCGAACTCTGGCGCCACAATTTGGCTGCATAGCACTGAGTGTTGCGCCACGCTGTAGAAGTTCGGCAGATGGCCGGCAAACCGGCACTCATGGGATAGTGCCTGGGCTATATCCTCAATACAGATGCTTTCGACTGTCGGCGCCGCAAAGTCCAAGTGACGGCCTGTAAAAGTGGTAATCCAGCTCATACGTTAATTCCCACACGCTGATTTTCGGCAAAGCGAAGCCCTGCCAGAATTGGCAACTTTTCGCAGAGAGAAAATCGGGTTTTAAAAATGGAGGCCAGACACCCGCATAGCGCTGGCTCCCGGTTAATTACTCACACATCAGGTGGCGCACCGCGCCGGGGCTTTATACTGTGTAAATGGATAAGGGGAACCCGGAACAGTACGCCACCTGATGTGTGAAAAAAATGCGGCTGACACCAACCCAAATCAGAGCAGCCGCAAAGGCTTCACTACACACAGCAAAACTCCGCCGGATATCTGCGCTTGCTTTCGCTGCAGTGCCGCCGGCGCGGCGCATTAGGTGTGGTGATGGGAGTTGAACCCACAGACGGGGAGGAAGCCCGTCCATCACCGGATACCACAACGGAAAGAGCACTACATTTTACCACCTTGCGCCGCTTGGCTTGAACGCGGTTTTCCGGCCTAACTACCTCGCCAGTAACTTGCATCAGAGGCTGCTATGCCACATATCCGGTGCAATGCTCTTACCTGTTGTGTGCCGGTTACGTTATCCGGCTCCCCAGCCTACGGCGAGGACGTGCATTCTTCTCATGTTTGAATTTTCGGGTAACCCGTTACCTGTCACATAATTAAGCCCCCCATTCGCGTGCCTGTTCTCGTCATGGGGCAGGCTCCCGGTTCTCATGTTCCCGCTGAAGCCGTCATAGCCGAAGCTGATAGCAACAGGGGTAAAAAGACGCTTCACATTGGGCTGCTCACTCACGAGTTAGGATCCTCCACCGCTCCCAGAACTGAGGGAAAGGGCGAGTGAGCATTCCGATGTGCGCCGGTCACCCGGCGACGAACATCACTATCCAAGTACCTAACAACAACCAAACAACCAAACCAACAACCGCGCTATAGACCAAAGCCTTCCAACCTTTTACGCTCATGATTGCCTCGGTGCGCCCCGTAGGGCGCGGTGGGTGTTAGCTGACCAGCCACTCGTCATAAGTTTTCAACGGCTTGCCGGTCATGAATTCGTTGCCTTTGCCGTCATCAGCGCAGGCCAGGTAAATCTGATATTCGCTGTCGTTGTCGCCGCGAGCTTTGGTCTGCCAATTGGCGTTCTGTTCGAGTTGCATCGTGTAACCCTCTGCTGTGACCCTGGTAAGCGAATCATCCCGATCTTCGTGTGCCTCGGGCGGCTACTTCGTGGGCGTCCTGCCTGTTCGCTGTTGATGGGTTAATATTAGATTACTTACATTTCAAGTCAAGATTAATTTGTAAGTAAACTTACTTTTATTTTTTTGACAAAGAAAAGCCCCGCTGATGCAGGGCTTGTTGTGGGGCTTATGGCAGGTCGATTATTATTTGTTTTACAATGCCGATGAGCTTAGTATTTTCATCAACTTCAATAGGTTTAAATGCATGATTCAATGGCATTAAATAGGCGTTAGGAGCATCAATTATGAGTTTCTTGATTGTTGCCTCTGAGCCATTAGAGGTTTGAGCAATGACAATTTTTTCATTTGCATCCTCAATGAACCCATATTCAGGGTCAACAATAACAATGGCCCCTTCAGGTATGCTCATAGAGCCATTAGAGGTCATTGAATCGCCTTTGACCCTCAAAGCAAAGGCAGAATCAGAAACTTTGGCTGAGGTTTTAACAAGTTCATGGGAAGTATCATGAAGAGTTTCAGTCCACGCACCAGCTTGTACCCAGGATATAACGGGCACTAGTTTGACGGATGCAGATGCCAAATCAACACCTGTCTCGATCTCACCTTTTCCTAACTGCAGCCATTCTGGGGAACATTTTAAAATTAGAGATGCTTTAAGTAGGCTATCACCAGACAGACCAGCCGCATCACTTTCCCATTGAGTAACTGCAGACGCAGATACACCAACGTATTCAGCAATGTCTTTCTGGGTCAGCTTTAACTGGCGCCTTCTGAAGCGTATGCGACTGCCAACGGTGTTCATCTCATACTCCAAATTTCAACGTTAGCTATCTTACATTTTATTGACGTAAGTATGCTGACGTTATAGCATGTAAGTATGCTAACTTTTACGGAGACAAGCATGTTAAAAACCATCGTCCTTAAATTCTATGATGGGCCAACAAAAGCCGCCGCGGCTTTGGGCATTACTCATAGTGCTGTTTGTCAGTGGGACAGCGTAATTCCAGAGCGTCAAGCAATGAAACTTGAACGGTTAACCAAAGGAAAGCTTACCTACGATCCATCTTATTACAAAAAGTCTACCGCTCCGGCGGCTTAACCAAAACCACAGAAGCGGAGAAACCTTGTGGACAACAAAGACTTTCCAACCCAGGACGACATCAGCGAAGCGATACACAAGCTGATCACTCAGTTCCCAGGTAAGTACACCGCGATGGCCAAGGAGTTGGATCCAGTAGCCGGTACTGAAAACGCACTGCGTAACCGTGTCCGCCAGGTATCAGGGCAGGTAGTGCCGTTGGGTATGGCAGTAGAAATGGAGTCAATCTCAGGACGTAGCGATATCACCGAGGCGATGTGTAAGCACGCTGGTGGCGTATTCGTGAAGCTGCCGGAAATTGAGCAGATGGGCAATGAGGAGCTGCTTTACAAATTTAACGATCTGCTGGCGTCTCTGGGCCAGTTCGCTCGCTTCCATAACGAGTCAACATCAGACGGTGTTCTGGATCGCGAAGAAAGCAGACGCATGAAAGCCAAAGGCTATCGGGTGCAGTGTTTGGTGGCAGAAATCATGGTCGTTACAGAGATGTTGTTTGGAGAGGGTGACGCCACAGATATGCGGTCTGTGGCGTCGGGCGCATTAACTAAACGTGTGGAGTAATTAACGCATGAACAGATTAACAGAATCTCGTTTGCGTGGGCAATTTCGTTGTGTAGCTGCGAGCTGCGCTAAACCGCCAGTGCCGTTGCGTTATGTGATGAGAATACCGGGCGGCTGGTTGCCTGTCACCCACAGCGCATTGCAGGAAGTTGTGGATCGCTTTAAGTATTTGGCACTGCCAGCGCCGGGAGCTGCTGCATGAGTATGAACCTGATGGCTCAAGCAATGAGCATAAAGGTTGGCAACCCCCTGCGTAAGCTGGTGCTGATAAAGATGGCTGATAACGCCAATGACAAGGGCGAATGCTGGCCGTCATATCAGCATATTGCTGACCATTGCGAATGCAGTAAGAGCGCTGTTAAGGCTCATATCACTGCATTGATAAAAATGGGGCTGCTCTCGAAAGAGAACCGCTTGGGTGTAAATAACGGAAAGGGTAATACATCAAACATTTACATGCTGACTCTGGATACCCCTGTGTCACCAGAAAGCATAGCCCCTAGGGTAGCAAAAAGCACAGGTATGGCAGGAGAAAACACAGGGGGGGCGTCAGAAAACACAGCCCCTATGTCACCTGCTGGCACCCCCTGTGGCACCACGTGGCACCAGAACCAGTCATTAGAACCTAAAGACAAAAAACCTTCTTGTCCGGTCGCTCCGCAACCCGACGAATCAGACGATGAGAAGTTTTTATCTCGACACCCAGAAGCGGTGGTATTCAGTGCCAAGAAAAAAATCTGGGGCAGTGCAGAAGACCTCAAATGTGCGGAATGGATCCGCTCACGCATCGTCAAGCTTTACGAGCAGGCTGCAGAGAGCGACGGCGAAGTGGCAAGACCAAAAGAACCAAACTGGGCTGACTGGGCAAATGAGATTCGCCTGATGAACACCCAGGATGGTCATACCCATAAACAAATCTGTGAGTTATTCGCGAAGGCTAACCGGGATCCGTTCTGGTGCAAGAACATCCTGAGCCCGTCAAAGCTGCGTGAAAAATGGGATGACCTGACATTGAAGCTGAGCGCGAGCCCGGCGGCAACTGGTGGTCATTGGAATACTGCTGAAGCCTGGGAGAACACCCTATGAATAAATTCATGAGTGCTGTTCAGAACCGTGACGGTGGCGCCCTGGCGCGAATGATGCCAGCAGAGCCACAGGCGCGGGTGGTTAACGGTAATGCGGAAAAATTGGTTGATTTGTTATTCACCAACCTGATGCAAGTCTTTCCCGCTGCAAAACAGACAGCGTTGAGCACACCTGCAGAAGTCGCAGCAGCAAAGCGTCAATGGATCCTCGCGTTTGCTGAGAATGGGATCACCTCCGTGGAGCAGCTACAAGCGGGAATGCGCATGGCGCGTCAGCAGGAAAGCGACTTCTGGCCGAGCTGTGGCAAGTTCATTGGTTGGTGTAAAACAGGCGCCGCTGAGAGTGCAGGCTTGCCATCTGTCGATGACGTTGAAGCAGAGTTCAAGCGCTACAACGCCAACCGTGGACGGCATGCAAGGCCTGAGGACTTCGACTGGTCAGCGCCTGTCATGTACTGGATCGTGATCGATGTTCGCCACCTGATGCACCAACACAACTACACCGATGGTGAGATCCGCAAGTCTATTCAGCTACACCTCGGCCGGTGGGCTAAGCGTCTGGCCAAAGGGGAGCGTGTACCGAATCCTGCACCGCAGATCACCCACAAAGAGTACATCCCAGCACCATCAGAACTGATGGACAAAGACGGCAAATATCAACGCAAGGGTGAAGAGCTGCTGGCGCGGTTGCGTTCGAAAAGAGAGGGGGAGTCATCATGAAAAAGTTATCGATCCCGGTTGATGTATTCGAAAGCGAACGCGTTAACAGCGGCATCCGTCGGCTAATCCTCACAGGCATGCTGAAGGACAACCCAGAAAACCAAATGGGCCGAGTTATTCAGGCTGCTGCCGGTGCTAAGTGGATGACGTTACGCGAATTGGAAAGAACCGTGTTCATGATGTTTTTCGTGGCTGATACCCAAGCGGCCATAAGCGCTCGATTGCGTGAGGTTAACCCTAAGGTGCATGGCCTGGTTAAGGAAAAACGCACGTTGAAGGATCCGGACACAGGCAAGCAGGTTTATTTCTACCGCCTGGTAGCCGTAGAGGAGCAGGCAGCATGAAATACTCACTGATTTATGCGGATCCACCATGGTCATACAACGATAAATGCGCTGATGGAAAGCGCGGCGCTGGTTTTAAATATCCAACCATGAGCGTAGCGGACATATGCCGGTTGCCGGTGTGGGATTTGGCTGCTGATTCTTGCCTGCTGGCAATGTGGTGGGTACCGACTCAACCCGAAGAAGCGCTGCAGGTGATGCGAGCTTGGGGTTTCCGCCTGATGACTATGAAGGGCTTCACCTGGCATAAGACCAACCGAGTGAAGGGCGGGAGCGCAATCGGTATGGGGTGGATGACCCGAGCCAACAGCGAGGACTGCTTGTTTGCAGTCAAAGGCAAGCTGCCACCGCGCCTGGATGCATCGATTTGCCAACACGTCACAGCACCACGCATGGAGCACAGCGCCAAGCCTGAGGTTTTTCGCGAGAAGCTGGTTCAGTTGCTAGGGGATGTGCCTCGTATAGAGCTCTTTGCGCGACAGCAGGACGATGGCTGGGATAGCTGGGGCAATCAGTGCGATCAGTCGGTGATATTGGTGCCTGGCAAGGCAGAGGTGGCAGCATGACACATAACGAACTAAACGTCATCGCTGCAAAGTGGCTCAAGCGCCCAGAAAGCGGAAATGGGCCTGGCTGTCAGGTGGCGATGACAGAGGTAGGCGGCCTGTATGGTGGAGAACGTGCCGACGCGTTTGGGTATCGCTGGGGTTGGGATGGTGGTTCTATTGTGGTCGAGTCGAAGGTAAGCCGTTCTGATTTTCTTGCTGACCGTGCTAAACCGCATCGCAACGGCACAACGCCTGGCATGGGTACATACCGGTATTACATCTGCCCTGAGGGGCTGATCGATATCAATGATCTTCCACACGGGTGGGGCTTGCTTTGGGTTAATAAACGCGGACACGTCAAATTGAAAGCTGGTCATGTTTGCTGCTGTCGAGTTATGGGTTATCGAGGCAGGGAGTTATACCCGTTCTGGCAGCATGATGCCGACCTGCGTTTTGAGCTTGATATGCTGGCGCATGCGCTGGTGCGGTTCGGGGATCCTGAGGAGACAAAGACGTTGGTTCGGGAGGCGCATCGGGTACAAAACCGTCTATCCAACGACGTGAACAAGCTGAAAGAAGAGCTTAAGGAATATAGCACCGATCGGTACTGGCTAAGCCGCTACAAAGAACAATACGGGGAGCTGAAAGCATGTTCTTAACTCTTCCATTCCCACCAAGCGTTAACGGCTACTGGCGTTCGCCGAACAAGGGATCATCACGTGGTCGTACTTTGGTCAGTGAGCGCGGCAGGGCATTTCAGACTGAGGCTATCGCTCAGGTAATTGAACAGCTGCGCCGTCGCCCGAAGCCAATCAGTGCTGACATATCTGTAGCGGTGGTGTTCTATCCGCCAACTAAAGCCCGTCGTGACCTGGATAACTTCTTCAAGGCTCTGTTTGATGCGATGACACAGGCTGGTGTGTGGCTCGATGACAGCCAAATTAAACACATCGATGCCAAGTGGGGGCCAGTTATCAAGGGCGGCAAGGTTGAGCTACAGATCAGCGAGGTGCAGGTATGAGAGGGATACTGAAACCGATCGTTGTCCGTGAGCTGGGGCAGGTCATATTAAAACCCGGAACAGAGTTGCTGGCGATGTTCGGCGACCGGGTGCTCGTGGCCACGGTACCGACTGAGTTTCGCAATATGCCGTCTGGTGCGCTGCCGGCGGTTAAGCAGCAGTTGGCCAGCGATCCGCGCTTCCGCCCATTCTTTCAGCATGAGCGTGTTCTTGCTGCCGCTGGTGGCATCAACAGCCTGGAGAGTTGGCTTGATCGCCGTAATGAATGCCAGTGGGCGTGTGCCGAGGACGATTATCACGACAAGAACATGGAGACCATGCGTTATGGCGCCGGTGCTATTCGTTTGTGCTGGCACCATTCGCATATGTACCGCGATAAGACAATGGATGAGCTATCAGCGATAGCAGAGCAAAATATTGCTGACTTCGTGGTGCACCGGGCCAGAATTCACTTCATGTTTGATGAGAGCCACCAACTGACCTTGCCGGAACTGTGCTGGTGGGCCTGGGTAAATGGGGTCATTGATCTGATCCCGGATGATGTAGCAGCCGCCTCGTTACGCATTAAACCGCGCACCATCCCAACCGGGCACCGAAGAGAGGCTGACATTACCCCCAGTTTGTCACCTACCCAACAGATAGCGGAGATAGCCAAGAAGGCTGCAAAGGTGTTGGTAATAGATCCGGAGCCGCCAAAGGCATTATTCAAGATCCCAAAGCGTGAGCGCTGGACCAGTGAGAAGTTTACCCGCTGGGTTAAGTCTCAGCCGTGCGCGTGCTGTGGCAACCCATCCGACGACCCACACCACATCATCGGCCATGGCCAAGGCGGCATGGCTACCAAGGCACATGATTTTTTTACCATCCCACTATGCCGGAAACATCACGATGAATTGCATCGTGACATGTCACGGTGGGAAGAAGAGTACGGCACTCAGATCGAGGTGTGGTTCAGGTTCATTGACCATTCGTTATCGATCGGTGCCATTTCATAAGTGTGGAGTATAGGCGAGCTGGCATGCGGGCCAGACGTCTGGAGATTAAAGCATGATCGTGACCCAGCAATATCTGCAGTACATTCGAGAGAGCTTCATGATGGCAACAGCTGACCTAAGCGGGAAAACGAAAGGGCAGTTGCAGGCATTCACTGAGTCAACACAGGTCAGCACAACGCGCCTGAAGCGCAAGCGGCGCACAATTGTAGAGCCAGACGGTACCCGGATCGTTATTCATAGCAATCCGGTACCGGGTACAGAAACGCGACCCAGCTCAGGATCAATTGCCCTGATAGAGCCGGAAACATTTTCAGCAACCTCATGGCGCCGCGCTGCATATCCGCTGGTAGGGTATCAGCGTAGTTGGCTGTCCTGGTGCTACGCGCAAGATCTGGACTTCAAACACCAGGTGGAGATCACGCAGTGGGGCTGGTCAGAATTCAATGAGAGCCTTAATGGTCAGAAGGTGGCCACAAAAACGCTGGATAGGTTGAAGGCCTTAATTTGGCTAGCTGCACAGGATGTTCGTTCAGAGATGAAAGGGCTTGCCACATATCAGCTTCAAGACCTCGCTGAGCTGGTAGGCGTGTCTGCACCGAACTGGTCGAAGAATTACAACGGCTACTGGTCAGGCATGCGCAGTGTCTTCCTGAGGTTGGATCGAGATGGTTTAGTTTCACTGTCGAGATCACGATCACAACAAAAAACGATATTTTCGCAGCAAGGTCTTGCAAAAGTTAATTAAATAGGCCATATTTAGCGTTAATTTGATATCGTGCCACAAATGTAATGACCGGCACCAAAATAAAAACCTCGCTCCGGCGGGGTTTTCTCGTTTTCAGCCCCAGCCAACATCCGACACACACCTGGCACACCCCGTATCGCCTACTCGTTTACGGCTGGTGGCTGAACCCTATTAGCCGTGGCATAGACCCCGGCTTTTTTATGCCCTCGGTATGGAGAGGACAATTACAGCAATGAGGAGTAACGATGTCCGATCCATTAACCACCGCCGCCGGTGTGTCGTTTGGTATTGCCACCGCTGCGGCACCGGCGGCAGGCGTTGATTACGGGATTATCTTCGGCGCCTTTATTGGCGCGATGTTCTACGTAACTCAGGCCAAAGATATCCCGCGTATCCGGCAAGCATTCTCTTTTGTCGTTTCCTTCGGTACCGGTGTTCTGGGTGCCAGTGTCACAGGGGCAAAGCTTGCGGGGTGGCTGAATTACAACGACACCCCATTAGAGCCGCTCGGCGCACTGATCATTTCGGCGGTGGCCGTCAAATTGCTGACCTTCATCAGTGAGAAGATGGAGGATCCGACGTCACTATTTAGCAAGTGGCGAGGAGGTTCGAATGGTAACTAACGAGTTAGCGCTGATGTGGTTCCGACTAACCCAAAGCGATCCGATGGTGGTAATGAATGTGCTGCTGTGTTCGGCCATTGTCTGCCGGCTGGCATTCTTCAGAAAGACTGGATACCGTCACCGGGCATGGGTAGCCTGGCTCGCATGGTTCCTCATCGCGGTTTATTCGTGGATCCCGTTCCGTTTCATAGCCCAGCAGTATCAGGACACACACTGGGGCGTTATCGCTGCCAATCTAATAATCTGCATCGCGCTGTACCGGGTTAAAGGGAATATCGCGAAGCTGTTGTATTCCCTGAGGCCACAATGACACAAAACGACTTTCAACAGGCGGCCGGTATAAGCGCCGGATTAGCTGCGCGTTGGTATCCGCACCTGGTCGTTGCTTTCGCTGAGTTCGGCATTACCAAACCAGCAGCGCAGGCAATGTTTATTGCGCAGGTTGGCCACGAGTCTGGAGGGTTTACCCGGACAGTAGAGAGCCTGAATTACACGCCGCAAGGGCTGCTGGCTACGTTTGGCAAACGCATCACGGTTTACCAGTCTGACATGTTAGGCCGTACGGCAGCACACCCGGCCAATCAGGAAGCTATCGCCAACCTGGTATACGCCGATCGCCTTGGCAATAAATCACGCGGTGACGGGTGGAAATATCGCGGCCGTGGCCTGATTCAGATTACAGGTCAGGATAATTACCGAGCATGCGGTACCGCGCTGAAGCTTGATCTGGTAGGGAATCCCCAACAGTTGGAGAGCGACGCTAACGCCATGCGATCTGCCGGCTGGTTCTGGAAGTCTCGCGACTGTGGCCGCAATGCAAACGACATCGAATGGGTGACCAAACGTATCAATGGCGGCGTCAATGGCTTTTCTGACCGTCAGGCTCGCTACGACATCGCCCGCAAGGTTTTGCTATGAGTGGGTGGTTGACTAAATTAGCAGGCAGCGGCCTGTTGATTATGCTGGTGGTATCAATCTGCCTTGGTGGTTATAGCTCGTTGTTGTCGCACCGGCTGGAGTTGACGCGCCAGCAGAACACGGAACAACAGAAGATGTTGGACCAGCAGGCCGGATTGATTGCCACACTGCAAACCCAGGATGCACAGAACCGAGTGCTGATGGCAGCCCAGCAACAGCAGGAACAGCAGTTGCGCCAGCAGGCCGATATCTATCAAAGGAAATACCGGGATGCGATCAAAAACAACAAATGTGCTGCTGAGCGCATGCCTGATGCTGTTCTTGAGCTCCTGCGCGGAACGGATACCAGCACCGCCAGCGCCAATCGTTCTGTTGCCCCCTGAATCGGTATTCACCCCCTGCGAGCAACCAAAACTGCAGGGTGATACATGGGGGGATATCGGCAGCCACGCGCTGGCGCTTCAAACAGCCCTATCAATCTGCGCCGGCCAGGTGGCCACGCTGAACCAATGGCGGGAAGCCGCCGGGAGAAACTGAATGACACCAGAGCAATTCGCATATTGGTTGCAGGGATTCGTTGAGCTTCATGGCGAATTACCAAGCGAGGAGCAGTGGAAGCTGATTAAAGAGCACCTCCAAACCGTCTTTAGCAAAGTTACGCCACCTCTGGGCAGCTTTGCTGTTGGCCTTGGCTCCCTGACGTGCTGAATGGGTGCTCCCAATATACAAAATTCTGCAAAAGGCATTCATTGAGTGCCTTTGACAGAATAAACACACTGAATCATCGCGTGGTGCTCAACTGCATCGCCGGGGTTATATCCAACTAACCAGCAGGAAATTCTAAATGATTATGACATACAGGGTCACGCTGCGCCGTGGTATGAAATGGTTGCTTGTCGTATCTGCGCTAACCCGCTGGGATTGGCTGACCAATAAGTGCTTCCGCCATGAACTAGTAACAGGCGAATCGGTTGAGATTTCAGGCGATTAAAATCGAGGTGAAAACAATGAGCACATTTCCTCCAAAGAATTTCGAGAACGAGTACAACGAGCAGATGCGAGACATTGAAAAAAGCTCGGAGCAAAATTCCCCCGACAAGGAATGAGACAGTGAAGCCCTGCAGGAGGTGATCACGTCTTGCTGGCGGGTAAGCCGCAAGTGGCCTAGCAACTCTGACAAGCGTGGCAACGCTGCGAAATATAGCCTCGCAATTGCGGGGATTTTTTATGCCCTGAAAACTGGAGGCTTTAATGTCAGAAACGGTAGAAATTACACAGGGGCAGAGTATTCGCCTCCGATTGTTAATGCTGGTTGGTTACGACACAGCAGCGGCAGCGCTGGCCATTGAGTTCGTAGCTGACAGTCCTTTCAAAGCGAACTTGTTCGAGCAGCAGTTTAACCGCACGACTGAGTTCCCTGACATCATTTCCCGAACCATGAAGTCGATCCAAGAAAGCAAAGAGGCACTCCCTCTGTTCGAGTTAGTTGGTTCATAAGCATCGCAACAGCCATTCAGTGAGTGGCTGATTCAATGCTACTAACGAGCCATCAACCTGCATCAGCGGGCTGGTGGCTTTTTTATTACCACTACCACCACCAAGAGAAATAACCATGTTCACACTGAAAATCATTACTTCAAGCCGAAACGAAATTATCAACGCTGTTGACTCCATCGAGTGGAAGAGATCCGAGAAGGCTGTATATGCCTACGCTTGCACGGGTGAGTTGCTAAAGCTAACTCTGTTGCCTGGTGATACTGCCTATCTGGTTAACAGCGATAACCGCACGGTGGCAACTTATACCAATCCTGCTGAGCAGTAAGGTATAACCATGCAGGTGTTTATTGACGGTGTTCCTTATGAGCCTGCCAACAAGCAGGCTTTTTCACGTATTGGTATAGCAATATCGACGTATCAGCGGCCAGAAGTGCTAGCAAGGGCTATCTCGCAACACCTTAAGCATTTGCCACCTGGTGCGCTGGTGGTTGTTGTAGACGATGGTTCAAACCCGGCAGCAGCTGTTCCTGATGGGATTCAGCTTTTCAGACATGAAGAATCTCGCGGTATTGTGGCAACGAAAAATTCCAGCCTTGAGGCGTTAATTAGTGCCGGTTGCGAACACCTGTTCTTATGGGACGATGACGCGTGGCCTATTGCGGACGGTTGGCATCTTCCATACATGGCCTCACCAGAACCGCACTTGGCATACCAATTCCTTGATCTAGCTGGTCCAAGAAAGCTTCAGGATCTTGCAGTACTGTATGCTGATGATGAGCACGTCGCCTACACAGGGCAGCGTGGAGTGATGCTTTACTATCATCGCAGCGCTATTGAACAGGTTGGAGGATTTGACCCTGTTTATGGCCGTGGTATGTACGAGCATAGTGATCTGGCGCTTCGCATTCACAATGCGGGGTTGACCGCTTGGGCCTATGCCGATGTTGTTGGTTCGGCATCACTGATTCACTCACTCGATGAGCATGAGGCGGTGGAGCGATCGGTACCAAAGCCTGATCGGATTGCTCTAGTTGAACGTAATGTGAAGATCCATAACGAGCGTCGTGACGCTGGTTTTACCGGATATGTTGAATACCGGTCACTGCGCGATGTGGTTATCACAACGCTTCTTACCAGCCAGCCAGACCCGCAACGCGGCACGAAAATGCCTGCATCACCTGCCGTGCTGGCGGAGTGGGCAGCTTCACTTCAGCAATGCAAACGTGTTGCTTTAGTGGATGAGCTCCAGGATGCCCCACTGGATGTTGAGCTGTACCGCGTTCCGGATGTGAAGATGAACGTCTACTTCCGCCGGTGGCTGCACATCTGGCAGCACTTACGCGATCATCCTGAATACCGGTTTGTTTGGTGTACAGATGGCACTGACGTGGAAATGCTTAGGGCTCCTTGGGATGAAATGGAGCCCGGCAAGGTTTATGTCGGTTCAGAACCGAAGACCTACGCAGACGCCTGGGCCAAGGAGAAGCACCCCGAACGCATTTATCAGGATTTCCTCGATCGGCATCGCAATGATGTGATGCTGAATGCCGGATTGCTGGGCGGCCAGCGTGAAGACATCATGGCGTTTGCACATGCCATCGTTCGTTTGTTCTATCGGATAGAGAGCTATCGATTCTGGAAGATGGAGAAGGCATCTGCTGCGGTAGGGGACATGATTGCGTTTGGCATTGTTGCCAAAACATTTGGCGACCGTGTCATTACCGGCCCGCGCGCGCATACCGTATTCCGCACTGATGGTATTGGAAGGGAGTACGCATGGTGGAAGCACAAATAAAGTTTGTTGTAGTCGGCCATCATTCCAGACGGACCCAGGCAGATGCGCTTGCCACATCGCTTCAGGCTCATTTGCTGATTGATGAAGGCGACAATGGCGCCAACTGGAACCACCGTCGCGCGCTTGAATGGGCTGCTGCTCAGATTTTCCGTGTTGTTGTGGTTGAGGACGACGCTGAGCCAGTACCAAACTTCCTTCCCCAGGTTGAAGGGTGGCTACAGCGCTACCCTGATTCGCTGGTGAGTTTTTATCTTGGTACCGGCCGACCGCCACAGTATCAGATGCAGATAGCTGAACGGTTGATAGTGGCTGACAAGACACGTGCTGACTTCATCGCGCTACCGCGCCTGATACACGGCGTGTGTTACAGCGTTCCGCGACAGCAGATTGAGCGCGTACTGAACCGCTGGGATACCCGAAAGCCGGCTGATTACGCGGTGGGTGATGCATACGCTGGGAATGTTATTTATCCCTGCTGGTCTCTGGTAGACCATGCAGATGGTGATCCTGTTGAGAGTCACCCAGATGGATCGCCACGTACTGAACGCCGCCGGGCATGGAGGATCAATGGCCAAGCTTAAAACACTCCAGCCAAGGCTCAAGGCTATCGACACCCGACGGATAAAGCCCATCTATGGTGAGCATAGGCGCGTAAGCGGCAGTGCAAGGGTTAGCCTGAAGCGTCGTGTGTATGTTCGTGATAGCGGTAAGTGCTGTATGTGTGGGCGTGTAGTTGACTTGCACGACAGTGAACTAGATCACCGCATCGCCATGCAGTTTGGTGGTGACAATGATGAATCTAACCTCTGGACGCTGTGCATCGAGTGTCATGCTGGAAAATCAGCAAGAGAGGCATCGACAAGTCAGCCAGATGTCGAAGCGCTGAAGCATTCAGTGCCTTCCTCGGTGCGAATCGATAGTGTCATCGTGATCTGATGAAAATGATAACTAATATCAATCACGTCGATATTTAGTTTCATTTGAAACTATATCAAATTAAGTGATGTCTATTCTCATTCGTACCATTGCCATATGGGGGGGGGAGGGGCGAAAGGTAAACGTCGATCGCCCTGGACACCGCGCCCCCTCTCACGCGTAGAAAAAATCCCCTTTGGAGGGTGTAAACATGTTAACAGGGCAGAAGCGCAAGTTTGCATTGGCGCTGATGTCTGGTTCAACTCAAGTCGCCGCTGCTATCAAGGCTGGCTATTCTGAGAAATCGGCGCGTTCCAAGGGTTCGCAGCTGAAGAAAGACCCGGACGTCATCGCGTTTATGAAGAAAAAACAAGGTGAGAAAGTCCGTGTTGATCATCAGGCTGAGGCCGCGATTTCTCCTCCTCCTCTTGTTAACAATACTGTTAAAGAATTTGATGACCCGCTTGATTTTCTTAAGTCGATCATGAACGACGTGACGGAGGAAATCGACGTCAGAAAAGATGCAGCAAAGGCAATGCTGCCATATCTTCATCCAAAGAAAGGTGAAGGTGGAAAGAAAGATGCTAGAAACGCAGCTGCAAAAGTGGCTGCAAGCGCCAGCAAGTTTGGCGCTATGGCGCCACCAAAACTGGTAGTCAACAATAATGGGTAACTTATGGTGCAGTGGACAACAGCATGCCCTGATTGGGAAAAGCGGCTTGTTGCCCGCGAATCGATAATCCCTCCGCCAATTTTTCCTGATCAGGCTGATTATGCCCTTGGCATTTTCAAAGAGCTCCGCGTTTCTGATTTACCAGGTAAGCCAACATTCGGAGAGTGCTCAGAGCCCTGGGTTTTCGATTATGTGAGAGCGATTTTTGGCGGTTACGAAGCTGAAACGGGCAATCAGCTTATTCGTGAATATGGCCTCCTCATTAGTAAGAAAAATACAAAATCGACTATTGCAGCTGGAATTATGCTCACAGCTTTAATTCTCTGCTGGCGAGAGGATGAGGAACACCTGATCTTGGCGCCAACAAAAGAGGTTGCTGACAACAGCTTCAAACCAGCTGCCGGCATGATCCGCGCCGATGATGAACTGTCTGACATGTTTCAGATTCAGGACCATATCAGGACGATAACCCACCGCGTAACGCGCAATACATTGAAGGTTGTTGCGGCTGATACTGATACCGTTTCAGGAAAGAAAGCTGGTCGCATCCTCGTTGATGAGCTCTGGCTTTTCGGCAAGCGTCAGAACGCTGAAGCCATGTTTATGGAGGCTCTTGGCGGGCAAGTGTCGAGAAATGAAGGTTGGGTTATTTTCTTGACTACGCAAAGCGATGACCCGCCAGCTGGTGTATTTAAGGAACGCCTTGATTATTGGCGTGCTGTGCGTGATGGAACGATAAAGGATCCAAAAACACTCGGGGTTCTCTATGAATTCCCTGATGCTATGGTGGAAGGTAAGGCGTACCTGTTGCCTGAAAATTTCTACATCACAAACCCTAATATTGGTCGTTCCGTTAGCGCTGAATGGATCGAGGACCAGCTTAGAAAGAACCAGGCAAAAACTGATGGCACACTGCAACAGTTCTTGGCCAAGCATCTTAACATTGAGATCGGACTGAACCTGAGAAGTGATCGATGGGCTGGAGTTGATTTCTGGGAGCCGCAGGGGAAAAAGCAAGTAACGTTTGATGAAATCATGCGACGTTGCGAGGTAGTTACTGTAGGAATCGACGGCGGCGGCTTAGATGATTTGCTCGGTATGTCGGCGGTAGGTCGCGATAAGGAAACGCGAGAATGGCTTTGCTGGTGCCATGCATGGGCACACGAAATAGTTTTAAAACGCCGGAAAAGTGAAGCATCAAGGTTGCATGATTTTGTGGCCTCAGGCGATCTCACATTGGTTAAACAGATAGGGCAAGACACTTTAGAGGTCGCACTTTATGTTAAGCGGCTCTATGAGGCTGAATTATTAGACAAGATCGGAATTGACCCGTCAGGTGTTGGGCAAATACTTGACGCAATGATAGAAGAGGATATTCCTGCTGATTTAGTCGTTGGTATAAGTCAGGGCTGGCGCCTTGGTGGAGCGATAAAAACTACTGAGCGTAAGCTGGCAGAGGGGATTCTTATTCATGGTAATCAGCCAATGATGGCCTGGTGCGTTGGCAACGCCCGCGTAGAGCCAAAAGGGAACGCAATTCTGATCACCAAGCAGGCCAGCGGAAAAGGGAAAATAGACCCTTTGATGGCGCTTTTCAATGCTGTCTCTCTCATGTCGCTTAACCCTGAAGCGAAAAAGCGGGATTACCAGGTATTTTTCATATGACAAAAACGTCAGTTACTGACCCGCTTCGGCGGGTTTTTTCGTTTCAGGAGGCAAGCAAATGACGCTTAATCGCGCCTGTACCCTCATGACGGTTAAATCGGTAGATGAAGATAAGCGGATTATTGTCGGCATAGCTTCAACACCCTCGCCGGATCGTGACGGAGACATTATGGAGCCAGGAGGTGCGCGGTTCGGAAGTGAGAACCCATTCCTTTGGCAACATGACAGATCACAACCCATCGGTAACTGTTCCGCAAAAAAGGTCAATGACGGCCTGCAGATTACAGCGCAGTTAGTAAAGCCGACGCCTGATATGCCATCCCAACTTATTGCCCGGCTTGATGAGGCATGGGCGTCGATTAAGTCAGGGTTGGTAAAAGGTCTGTCGATTGGTTTCAAACCAATCAAATACGCATTTCTTGATGCTGGTGGCATTCATTTTTTGGAGTGGGAGCTACTGGAAGTTTCTGCCGTAACCATTCCAGCGAATGCGGAATGCAGCATCACAACCGTTAAGTCGTGTGACCGCCAGTTTCTCGCCGCGTCAGGCAATGAGAAACCCATGGTTAAAACAAACCCTATCGCTGGCGCTACAGCAAAAAAATATACTGAAATTAAAGGAAAAACCATGAATATTGCAGAGCAAATCAAAAGCTTTGAGAACAAACGTGCAGCGCTGGCAGCATCACTTAATGATGTTATGAGCAAAGCCGCAGATGAAGGCCGCACCCTGGATAGCGAAGAAACTGAGCAATACGATAATGTATCTGCTGAAATCAAATCAGTAGACTCCCACCTGGGCCGCCTGCGCGATATGGAAGCGAACATGGCCGCCACCGCAAAGCCCGTCACGAAAGCCGCAAGTGGCGCTGTTAATGTGGTTGATAACCGTGCTCCTGGCATCATCAGGGTCGAGCAGAAGTTAGAAAAAGGTGTGGCATTTGCGCGGTTCACCAAGGCTCTTGCCGTCGCTAAAGGGGTGCGATCTGAAGCGCTCCAGATCGCTAAAAATAAATATCCTGACGATACAAAGCTACATCATGTTTTGAAGGCCGCTGTAAGCGCCGGTACAACTACTGATCCTGATTGGGCTGGTTCATTAGTTGAATATCAGGATTTTGCCAATGACTTTGTAGATTTTCTTCGTCCGAAAACTATCATCGGGCAGTTTGGCGTCGGCAATATTCCTTCGCTGAGAAATGTTCCGTTCAATATCCGTATTCCTGTGCAGACATCTGGTGGTTCGGCACAATGGGTTGGTCAAGGTAAGGCAAAACCTTTGACAAAATTTGATTTTGAGACGATTACATTCGGCTTCTCAAAAGTAGCCGCGATTTCTGTACTGACTGAAGAATTACTGCGATTCTCGAACCCAAAAGCCGACGTGCTGGTACGTGACTCCCTTGCAGAATCGGTTATTGCACGCCTTGATCAGGATTTCGTAGATCCGACTAAAGCGGCACAAGCTGGTATTTCTCCAGCATCTATTACCAACGGGGCAGCAACAATTCCAAGTACCGGGGACCCTGATACCGATAGCACGGCCGCATTCCAAGTATTTATTAACGCTAACCTGCAACCTACCGGTGCAGTCTGGTTAATGTCCAGCACAACAGCGCTGGCATTATCTAAGCGTAAAACTCCCTTGGGCACCAAAGAGTATCCTGAAATGACTATGTTTGGTGGTACCTATGAGGGGCTGCCAGCGATTGTTTCTCAATACGTTGGTAACCAAATCATCTTGATGAATGCGCCAGATATTTATCTTGCTGATGACGGTGGCGTAGCAGTCGATATGTCCAGCGAAGCATCTCTGGAAATGGAATCTGCGCCTACAGGAGACAGCGTAACTCCGACAGGCGTTGAATTAGTCTCCATGTGGCAGACCAATAGTGTCGCAATCCGCGCTGAACGCTGGATTAACTGGCAGCGCCGCCGAACCGCAGCTGTAGCAGTTATTAGCGGTGTTAACTACGGCTCCGGCCAGGGCAGCTGATAATTCAAGGAGGGCGGGGGAAACCCCGCCATTTTGCATGGCAAAAATCAGGTATCTACAGCGCACGCACGATTCTTTTCCAGGTGATGAGAAAAGCGTGAATGATCAGTGCGCCAAAGTTCTGGTGCTGCTGGGCAAGGCTGAGTACATCAGCAACAAACGTGCTGGTGGTCGTTCAAATAATAAAAAAGCTGCGGGGACTGGCTGATGTGGAATCCTTTCCGTAAAAAAGAAAAATCACTGCAACAGCCATCTGGTCAAGGAACTTGGCAGCGTATATTTTCTTTTATTCGTGAGCCTTTTGGTGGTGCATGGCAGAGAAATCTTGAGATAAATAACCAAACCGTAATGTCTTTCTACGCGGTTTTTTCATGCATCTCATTAATTGCAAGCGACATATCAAAGATGCCAGCAAGGCATCAGCGCCGTGACTCTAATGGTGTATGGAAAGATCAGGTAACAGGTTCTATTCCAGCCTTGCTGGAAAAGCCAAATACATTCCAGAATCGGATACAGTTTTTTGAAAATTGGGTAAACTCAAAATTATGTCATGGCAACACCTATGTCATGAAGATTAGAGATAATACCGGTGCCATAAAAGAACTAAGAATACTAGATCCAAACAAAGTAATTCCTCTGGTAGCAGATGATGGATCTGTTTTTTATCAGATCAACCCTGACAATATTGCAGGGTTGCCAACGCAGGTAACAGTTCCGGCGCGGGAAATTATTCACGATAGATTTAATTGCTTTTTTCATCCATTAGTTGGGTTGTCGCCGCTTTATGCAGCTGGGCTTGCTGCTATGCAAGGGCATCATATTCAGGAAAACTCAGCATTCTTCTTTAAGAATGGTGGAAAGCCAAGCGGTGTGATTGAGGTTCCTGGTTCTCTTACTGAGGAAAATGCCAAAAGTATTAAGGCTAACTGGGATACAGGATATACAGGTGAGAATGCTGGTAAGACGGGCATCCTAAGTAATGGAGCAAAATACAATCCAATATCCATGTCTGCAGTTGATGCGCAGATCGTTGAACAGCTAAAAATGACAGCAGAAATTGTCTGCTCAGTTTTTCATGTCCCTTCTTACAAGGTAGGGGTAGGTGATCCACCTTCATATAACAATATTGAAGCGCTGGAACAGCAGTATTACTCACAGTGTCTTCAGATCCTGATTGAGTCTGTAGAGTTACTTCTTGATGAAGCACTTGGCCTATCAGGAAATGAAGGAACTGAGTTTGAAGTAAATGCACTACTACGTATGGATACAGAACGCCGAATTAAAACGCTGGGTGAAGCGGTTAAAAATACCATCATGTCGCCCAACGAAGCCCGTCGCAAAGAGAATCTTCCACCGGTTCCTGGTGGCGATTCTCTGTATCTACAGCAACAGAACTTCAGCCTTGAAGCATTGGCACGCCGAGATGCTTCCGATGATCCGTTCAGCAAAACTGCACCGGCTACCACAAGCCAAGCAGCCAGCGATGATAGTAAGGCGCTGTCAGAACCTGAGTTGAACATTGCCAAGGCCATGATTAGGGGATTATTAGCCAAATGAATGATCGCGACTTATCCATAATCACGGTGATGTCTGAAGAGTTTTCAAAAGCTCTTCTCGGCGTCAAAGAGGATTTCAATAAACGGATTGAAGAACAGCAAGAGACATTTAACAAAGGGATTGCTGAATTGAAAGAGGCCTTTGCCGGCTTAAACCTGGTGACTAAGGAAGATGTAACATTAGCGATTGATGCTGCAGTGGAAGCCATTATTCCACCTGAAATTCCTGAGTTACCCGATGTATCAAAAATGGTTTATGAAGCCATTGCTGAATTGCCTGTGCCGGCAGATGGGAAAAGCCTCACCCCGGAAGATATACGACCATTGCTAAAAGATATGATTGAAGAAGCTGTTTCAGATATCCCAATCCCACGTGATGGTAAAGATGCCGATCCTGAAGTGATAAAAGCGGCGGTTTCCGATGCAATGGCCGCATTGCCAGCACCTGAAACGCCAAAGCCTGGTGCTGACGGCCGCGATGCACTGCAGATTGAAATATTGCCAGGCATTGAAGCAGAGAAGAGTTATCCGAGAGGAAGCTATGCTACGCATAACGGGGGGCTTTGGCGTTCATTCGAAAAAACAGCCGGAATGCGCGGGTGGGAGTGTCTGGTTGATGGCATCTCTGCTGTTGATGTTGCCAATGACGATGAACGAATGTTTACCGTGACAGTCACAAGAGCAAGTGGCGCATGTGAAACAAAAGCGTTCGGTATTCCTGTGATGATTTATCGCGGGGTTTTCAAAGCTGAAAGCAGTTATCAGCCAGGTGACACAGTTACCTGGGGCGGATCGCTCTGGCATTGCGACCAAACAACAGCAGATAAACCAGGCGAGCTCGGATCAAAAGGATGGACACTGGCAGCCAAGCGCGGGCGAGATGGGAAGGATAAATCATGATCGAACTCGTAACGCTGGAAGAAGCAAAGTTACACCTACGCATTGATGACGATTATGGCGACGATGACCTTACCCTGAAAATTCAGGGTGGCAGCGCCGCCATTCTCGCTTATGTGCAGGGAAGCCGGCAGTTGATTGTTGATGATGCCGGGAAATCTATTGATGGTGAGCCGCTTTCCCGAGCTAAAACAGCATTGCTTGTTCTACTTGGTATTTTGGATCGTAACCGAGGCGGTGAAGAAGAAGAAAAATTGAAACAGGGGGAGTTGCCTTTCTCCGTCTCAATGCTTATCTACGATTTGCGCCGACCAAGCATTTTGTGAGGGTATATGGCCTGTGAAGGATGCCGGCGCCGCCGGGAATGGTTAAAGAACTGGTTGAGGATTGCCCATGAACGTGCAACAGGTAAACGCACTGATAGCAGCACTGCAGGAAGAGACGAAGGCAAAGCAGGAACAGACAGCAGCATTAACCCGCCTGGCGGAGTCCAATGAATCGTTGGTCGCTGTTCTGGCCGATGCATTTAGTAGTGATGCTGATCTTATCGAAACGACGTCCATTGATGATCAGCGCCCTAAGTATCTGAGTGCCAGGGGGTAATCATGCAGGCTGGAAAACTGAGCCACCGGATTACCCTGCAGAAACCCGTTAAGGTGCAAGACACCACCTCTGGTGAAATGATCGACACTTGGCAGGATGTGTCTAATCTCTGGGCCGAAGTTTCCCCGCTCTCTGCCCGTGAGTTTGTTGCTGCGCAGGCTATGCAAAATGCAGTTACCACCAGGATTAAAATCCGGTACCGCCAAGATATTTCAGCAAAGTATCGCATTCTGTTTCGCGGGAAAATTTACAACGTTGAAGGCGTTCTGCCAGACCCGGATAGCGGCCTGGAATATTTGACCCTTCCATGCTCAGAGGGTACGAACGATGGCTGATGGCGTTGAATACACCCTCACTGGTGTCGATGAGCTGATGGGTAAACTTGCCTCAATCAGCGATGACATGAAGCGCAAAGGAGGGCGTGCGGCCTTGAGAAAGGCTGCCAACGTTATCGCTAACAGGGCAAAGGCAAATGCTCAGCGACTGGATGATCCAGAAACAGGGCGCAGCATTGCGGACAATATCGCAGTGCGTTGGAATGGCCGCGAATTTAAGAGAAACGGGAACCTGGCTTTTCGAATCGGCGTTCAGCACGGGGCTGTACTGAAAAAACATCCGGATAAAGCCAAAAATGCCCCAACACCACACTGGCGCTTATTGGAGTTCGGTACGGAAAATATGCCGGCTCAACCTTTCATGCGGCCGGCAGCAGAGAACAGCGCCGCCGAGGCATCCAATACGTTCGTTGTGGAATATGGAAAAGCTATCGACAGGGCAATATCCAGAGCAGCCAAGAAAGGGGCCAGATGATGATCGCACCAATTTTTAAAGTCTGCGCCGCCAGTCAGGCTGTAACGGCATTGATTGGAGAAAGTCCGGTTAGGCTCTATCCCTTTGGCCTGCAGGATGACAATGTGGTCTATCCCTATGTCGTTTGGCAGAACATCAGCGGTTCCCCTGAGAATTACCTGGACAAACGCCCCGACGCTGACAGCTACACGCTGCAGGTAGATGTCTATGCCGATACGGTTGCGTCTGCTGCATCCGTGGCCGCAGCGTTGCGTGATGCCATCGAGCCACACGCCTACATTACCAGATGGGGCGGCCAGAGCCGCGACCCAGAAACAAAGCGCTATCGCTATTCCTTCGACGTTGATTGGATAGTGCTTCGTTAACATTCCCAACTTTTCAACATACCGGCCTTGCGCCGGTTTTTTTATGACCGGAGATCACCATGTCTGTATTGACACAAGGCACGCAGTTATATGTGCTCGCTAATGGAGTCGTAAGCGAGATTGAATGTATTACCAACTTTACGGCGGGCGGAAACCCAGCAGATCAAATTGAAAATACATGCCTTTCAGAACGTAAATCTAAGACATATGTGAAAGGTCTGCAGACGCCGGGGCAGGCGTCCGTAACTCTAAACGCGGATCCGGCAAATGCCAGCCATCTGATGCTGCATAACCTGGCTGAGACTGACGATGAAACACCACTTACGTGGGCGTTAGGCTGGTCTGATGGTGAATCTGTACCAACAGCAGCGGCTCCCGGCGCTCCAAACTCTGTAGATGGTCTGTTGTTGCCTGAAGATCGTACCTGGTATGTCTTCCAAGGTTACGTGTCAGATTTCCCGTTCGACTTCCAACAAAATACCGTTGTCAGTACAGCTGCAACTATCCAGCGTTCTGGCCCTGCTGTCTGGGTTCCAAAGGCTCAAGCCGGCAGCTAATCAATCTATCCGCCGGGGCTGAGTGCCCCGCGTTAACTTCTCATTGAGGGTAATGACATGAAATTAACTCTGGAATCGTTGAAAGAACATGGCGCCTTTACCGGTCGCCCGGTAGATAAAGAAATCACCTGGAAGCAGGGTGAGAAAGAACTGACGGCAACGGTGTTTGTACGGCCTTTGGGTTACTACACTGCTCGATCAGATATTCTCGCGGTAGGTGGAAAAGTTGATGGCGTCGCTGGCCGCATCGCAGCTTCGATTTGTGATGAGAATGGCCAGCCAGTATTTACCCCTGCAGATATCACAGGTGAGGCGGATCCGGAGCGTGGTGCTCTAGATGGTAATTTAACGGTGGCATTGCTGGTGGCCATCCAAGAAGTAAATAATTTGGGAAAGACGGAGCCATCAGCGCAGACGACGAAGCCTGGTGCGAATTAGTCCTTAACGGCATCGGCGGTAGGACGGTAGCTGAAGCTCAGGAGCGTCTAAGCCTTTCCGAGTTTCGCCTGTGGATGAAGTACCGTAATAAGTACGGCAGTCTAAACCCCATGATGAGGACTGAGTGGGGCGCCGCGCTGGTGGCCAGTACGATCGCTAATGTAAACAGGGGCAAGAACACACCTCCATTCTTGATCACAGATTTTTCACCACATCTTGAGCATAAAGAAAAAACAATCAGTTTAGACGAAGCGATGAAAGAATGGTCATAACTTGCTACAATACCGTAACTTAATCTAAAAAGGATACGGATATGAAATGGTTTTTGACTTCTATTTTTATTTTGATGCTTTCTGGTTGCGCAAATAAAATTGATTATAATAAAGCCTCTCTTAACCTTGCTTTGGGGATGAGTAAAAGTCAAGTTCAAGGGGTAATGGGGGCTCCGCGGAGGACAGATGTTAATCAAGACAGAGAAAGATGGATATACTGGAATCCTGTTATTGTTGGTTTAACTCCAATCGATAATGAACAGTTGTCTCAAGATAGACTTGTTGTTACGTTTATTGACAACAAAGTTACCAAGTGGGGGCAACAAACTCTTTCGGATGACATTCTAGAATCATCTCAAAAAACAACACAGGCTTATATGGATGCGTTGAATAAGAAGTGATTTTTAATTATGAAACTAAACCCTGCCTCGGCGGGGTTTTTTATTGCCCGGAGTTAGTATGGCTAGCAAGTCTCTTGGTACACTGACAATTGATCTTATCGCCAAAGTAGGCGGTTTTGTTTCAGGCATGGATAAGGCTGAGAGAGCATCTGAAAAGTGGGGTAAGCAAGTTCAAAAAGATGCTGCTGAATCAGGAAAAGCATTGGCTGGGATAGCTAGTGCAGCAGCAGCAGCGGCAACTGCTGTTGGAGTTGCAGGTTATCAATTGCTTAAGTCAACTTCGGAGCAGGTTGCATCAACAGATAAATGGGCAAAGTCTTTAAACATGTCAACCCAAGAGTTGTTGGCATGGCAATTTGCTGCTGAGAAAGCTGGTTTATCCGGCGATAACATGGCTGACATATTCAAAGACCTAGGTGACAAGATTGGCGATGCCGTTTTAAATAAATCAGGTGAAGCTGTCGATGCTTTAAATGCACTTGGATTATCTGCTGAAAAGTTATCAAAGGTATCACCGGATAAGCAACTTCTTGCCATAGGTGATGCATTAGGAAAAATCAGCACAAACTCTGCAAAGATAAATATCCTAGAAGGAATCGGAAACGATCTTTCTAAGATGATACCGCTATTTGATAATAACAATGAAAAATTAAAACAATTCATTCAGCTTGCAAAAAATTACGGTGTTGCCCCAGACCCATCATCAATAGATGATTTGGTGAAAGTAAACGACATTTTTCAAGATATGGAAAGCCAAGTAAAAGGGCTTAAAATTGAAATAGCAACTGGGCTTGCTAAAGTTGATTTGTCACCTCTTCAAGATTCCTTGGATAAGTTAAGAACCGTTCTTACCGATCCTGCTGTTCAGCAAGGGCTGGTGGATTTAGTTAACAATACGGCACAGCTTGCTGGGTGGTTTGTTAAGGTTGCGGCATCTGCCGGTACCCTTCTGAAGTTTCAGAATAATAGAGTATCTGTTCTTGGTGGGAATATAGATACAACAAATGCCGAACAAGTAGTAGGGCGTATAGAACATTTGCAAAACATGATTTCCAAAAGGTCAGGAAACATGTATAGCGAAGATCAATCATTTTTTGGTTGGATCACTGATGATGATGATTCAATTAAAGGACTGACGAAAGAATTAAATGGGCTTCTGTCAGTACAAGAAAAACTTCGCGAAAAAAAATTTGTCGGTAACAATTTACCAACAGGATCTGCAACTGTAGGAACCAATCAATTTAAGTTAGCTGCTGGCGAAACTAATGGAAAGCCAACTCCAAATACGGGGGCAAAAAAACTTGAGTCAGCATTTAAGGCGACAGAATTAAGTTACATGCGCCAGATAGCGCTGATAGAAACCACGGGTAAAAAAACTGCAGAAGTCACAGAAGCTGAAAAGTTACGCTTTGACCTAGCCAGTGGGAAATTAGTTGGTATTAATGCTGAGCAGCAAAAGCGACTGATTCAGTTGGCGGATGAGCTGGACAAACTTCAGGCATTAAAAAAAGCTAATGAAGAGAATTTAAAAGTGGCGGCATTCGCAGCCAATCTGAAATCTTCAAATGATAATGAACGCCAAACCTTAAATACTGACATTATTGGCGCTGGTATGGGTGAAAAAAACCGTACCCGTATGAAAGAATTACTAGGAATACAGCAAGAGTTTATCGCTCAACAGCAAGAGTTGCAGAAGCAATACCAGTCCGGTGACATATCACAGTCACTATACGATAAAGAAACTCAGGTCCTCCAAGATGCACTGAATGAGAGACTTGAAATACAAGAGGATTACTACAAGCGATCCGACGAGATGCGTGATGATTGGTCATCAGGTATTTCTGATGCTCTGATTGATTTTGCTGACCGTTCAAGTGATTACTATTTACAGTCAGCAGATGCGATGACATCTGTTTTGGGTTCAGCCACCGACTCTATATCTGATCATCTCTATGATGTCATCAGCGGTACAGAGTCTATGGGAGAAGCCATTAAAGGTATTTTCTCTGATCTTGGTCAGTCTGTAGTAAAGGCTCTGGTTGATATGGCTGCTCAGTGGATTGTTTATCAGGGGGTTCAATTACTGATAAACAAGACTGCACAAGCTGCAGCAATTCCTGCAATGGTGGCTAATGCACAAGCAACATCATTGCAAGCACAATTAGCAGCTTTTGCCTCAACAGCTGCAATCCCAATCGTTGGCCCGGCAATGGCTCCGGCAGCAATGGCAGCAGCAGCGGCAGTTACTACCCCTATGGTTGCCGCAATATCTGCTGTCGGCCTATCTGGAATGGCACACGACGGTATCGATGCGGTACCAGAAACTGGTACGTGGCTGCTGCAAAAAGGGGAGCGTGTAACGACGGCAGGAACCAGCGCGAAGCTGGATGCAACCCTGGAGAGGGTGAGCCGTGATGCGAATGCTGGTGGAGCAGTTCCAAATATCGAAATCCATACGCAGGTTAATGGTGATCCAGATGCCAGAACATTACAGATGCTGAAGGAAACACAAAGAGCTGCGGTCAAAGAAGCTCTGGAACAAAGCGCATATCAGATAGCAACAGGTCGTGGCGATGTGGGCAAGGCTGTCGGCATGGGGTGGCAAACTAAAAGGAGGACTGGTTAATGGCGATCACCTCAAATATCGATTATCCACATGACTATCTTCCCTTGCCTTTACAGGATGGGTACGGGCTTAAACCTATTAGCCCTTTGCTCAGAACGGCAATGGTTTCTGGCCGAGCCCGTCAGCGCAGGCGCTATACCTCTACACCGACACAAGCCCCTGTCTCCTGGCTCATGAATGATGTGCAGGGCCAGACGTTTGAAGCCTGGTATCGTGATGCTATCAGTGACGGTGCGGCTTGGTTCAATATGACATTGCGCACACCGATCGGAATAAAACCCTATGTTTGTCGGTTCACGGATATTTATGAAGGTCCGGTATTGGTAGGCGGTAAATATTGGCAGTACAGCGCAACGTTAGAGCTTTGGGAGCGCCCACTACCTCCGCCTGGCTGGGGTAACTTCCCCGAGTTCCTCGCAGGCCAGAGCATCATCGATCTTGCTCTTAACCGGGAGTGGCCAGAAGCATGACGGTATTAAATCGGCTTTATGCCTCTTCAGGTTCTGAAGTGATAATACAAACACTCCAGATTGCGGTAGGTGGCGCTACACACTGGCTCACAAGAGGCTGGGATGATGTTACAGCCACGTTGGAAAATGGAGTGTCGGCAACGTTTACCGCATGTGGGATTGATTTATCACTGCCAGCAAGAAACGCAGACGGTACACAGGATCTGAAATTCGCCATCAGCAATATAGATGGTACGGTCTCAAACATGATCCGCGACGCGTTGGGTAATCAGGAAATAGGCACGCTGACTTACCGGCATTACTTATCAACAGATCTCACTGCGCCAGCCTCACCGCCTTTCACGTTAACAATTAAATCTGGTTACTGGACCCCTATCGCGGTGCAGATAACAGCCGGATATATGAATGTACTTGATACAGCATGGCCCCGGCGCCGATATACATTGCCGGATCACCCTGGGCTGCGTTACCTCTAGTAAGGAATTTTCCATGTTTAATCCTGACAAATACCTTTCGGTCACCTGGCTGAAGGGGGGCCGCGCATACCCTGAGCTGGATTGCTTCGGCATCGTTAATGAAATCCGGCGTGATATTGGAATGCCAGCCTGGCCAGATTTCGCAGGGGTAACGAAGGATAACCGCGGGCTTGACAGATCAGCGAAAGAGCTGATGAAAGAGCTAAAAAAATGCTGTCCGGTTGAAGGGGCTGGAATCGTTTGTTACACGGGAAGCTTGGTTGATCACGTAGCAGTTGTGGTCAGCATTGACGGCATTCTTCATGCTGCCGAGTGTAATCCCAAATCAAACGTAACTTTTCTGCCGCTAACGCGGTTTGAGCGCCGATTTGTGAAAGTGGAGTATTACCAGTGACGATCCGCATTTACCCATCACGACTTCCCGGCGAGCCACTGGAAACCCACGAACACAGTGCTATGACACTGCATCAGTGGTTTGTCGATAATGTGACTGATTACAAAAATGAAATGCGGCAACCAGTAGCAGTGGAGGTTAACGGGAAATCCGTTTCTCCTGATGAATGGCCGCTATATCACATAAGTTATGAAACTGATGTCAGGATATACCCAATCCCATATGCGACCGGAGCCGTTGTAGCTGCATGGACTGCTGTGGCGGTTGCAGTAGCTTCAGCTGCATATTCGCTGATCATGATGTCTCGAATGAATAAAGACGGCATGGGTTCTGCAAATGGTGGTGATTCGCTGGATCTGTCGCCGGCAAAAGCGAATACAGCAAAATTGGGTGATCCGATCCGCGAAGTCCTGGGTAGAGACCGTGTTTTTCCTGATTATCTTGTTCAACCTGTTAGTCGTTTTGATAGCAGCAACCCGCAGATATATCGAACAGAAATGTTTCTCTGTATCGGTGTTGGAAACTTTGCGATTAATCAATCCACTATAAAAATTGGTAATACGCCAGTGGGCAGTTTTGGCGAGGATGTAAGCTACACCATTTATCCTCCTGGGGCTGATGTTGGTGGCGATCCCCGTTCTGAAAACTGGTATGCATCGACTGAGGTTGGCGGGACTACTTCTGGCACCGCTGGGTTAGATCTGGCGTCCACAGGCCCAGACTCAGTGAGCATTACTGCAGACGCGATAAGTGTGTCAGGTAATGCACTTTCAGTTATCGGTGCCGGTAGCGATACCGGTGATGCTGTCATTCCTGATTCCTGGGTAGTTGGAACAGACCTGACCATCCAGGCACCGGATACTTTCACAGTTGCAATAGAGGCTGGGCGAAATGTTATCTACGGGGATTTTTCAGAGTTAAACCCATCGGTAGGTTTGCCGGTATCTATGACCTGGAATGGAACAAGAATTGACTTATTCATCTCAGTTTACGATCCGGGTTCGCCGGCGGTACCAGGTGTTGGTGGTAATGCGGCCAGCATAACGGCATCAGCCGCGCCTACTACCTACGATTTCAGCACCACACCTTTATCATTTACGTTAGCCTGGGCAGGTATCAATTATGTGATATCGCTGACGGCTAACTATGTGACGATGGGGGGGCTGACTGAAGAGATAGAGGATCAACTTTCCGGGTCTGGTTTGGATGTTTCCGCTGTAGATACGAAGATAGTGATCAGGGAAAGAGAAAGCCCCTTCAGTGGTAACAGCATAGGATTTAGTGTGCTCCCTTCAGTGTTATTTGGTAGTTCGCCAGTAGTCATTGCGGGTACCGCATCAACCGGAGGAACGCCAGCAGTAAGTGAACATATCGCTTTGGCTTGGGGGAGTGCGGCGGGGGACGCCTTTGTGGGGATCCCAACAGGGTCGCAGCGGCTCGCGTTGGGTCTGAAAGGTTACCGATATCGCATTACCGATATAGACGGACAAACTATTAGCGTTGAACGTCTGACGGATAATTCTGATGGCTCAACAACCGTTGATCCTGGCTGGCCAGGATTCACCGGGCGTACCTTGCTGGATGCTACGGTAACCGGCCTGAACGATGATTATGATTGGATGGGGCCATTCCTCTGCTGTCCTCAAAATGAGAAAACGACACAGATCGAACTCAACTTTGTTTATCCGCAGGGCCTTTGTGATGTGGGTAGCAAGGACGGCGCCATTCACTGGCATGATGTTGCGATGACGCTGCAGTATCGTCTGTCAGGATCTGATGACTGGACTAGCGTTCAGATCCAGCATGGTAACAACACGGTGAACGAGGTGGGTTATACCGAAAAGGTGACGTTCCCAGCATTGGGTAATTACGAAGTCAGGATGAAGCGTGATACGCCAGTGTGGGGAGGGACAACGCGGGACTCGGTACAGTGGCAAGCTATGCGGGCCAAGCTAGCCGCACGCAAAACGAGTTATCGAGATATCACTACGATCGGTTTAACCATTCGTACCGGTAACCGTCTAGCTGCACAATCCGATCGCCGCATCAATATGGTGGCAACACGGCTTTATGATGGCCATACCTCTCGCAGTATCAGTGGCGCGTTTTATCACGTGTTGAAAGACCTGGGATACACGGACAGCCAGATCGATTATGCAGCAATTAATTCTCTTGAAAATACGTATTGGACGCCACGCGGGGAAACTTTCGATTGGTCTGCCGGCAGCGATAACACTTCTGCTCTTGAGGTATTGCAAAGGATAGCTAACGCGGGAATGGGATATTTCCTGCTAAGCGACGGTTTAGCGTCTGCCGGTAGAGAGGGTATCAAAAACTGGTCAGGTGTTATCAGTCCGCAAGAACAAACAGAAGAGCTTCAAACCGGCTTTAAGGCGTTGTCACAAGATGACTATGATGGGGTCGATGTTACCTACATTAACGCCACCACGTGGGCAGAGGAAACCATTCAGTGTCGTTTGAGTGATAACACAACACCTGTGAAGGTGGAGGATTACACGCTGGATGGAGTGCAAGATCCAGACAGGGCTTACCGTATCGGCATGCGGCGGCTGATGAAGTATACCCATCAGCGGTTAACGCATTCTACGAGCACTGAAATGGACGCTCTATGTTACAACTTTGGCGATCGCATCGTTCTGACCGATGACATACCTGGCAGCAAAACGATCAGTTGTCTGGTGGTAGATGAAAAGCACGATGCCAATACGGTGAGTATCCAGGTTAGCGAACCTCTCGACTGGTCATTTGAAAATCCACGTTGCCTGCTGCGTTTCCAAGATGGATCTGCATCAGTTCTGCTGGTACCAGCACGTATTGATGATTACACATTTTCAGTGGCCAACACGGCTGATGTTCGGCTAGATGAATGGATCATGAATGACCCAGCAGTAGAACCACCCAGGGTTGTTTTTTGCTCGTCGAACCGTGTTGGATATGACGCAATCATGGATGTTATCGACCCCGGCGATGATGGAACATGCCAGGTGAAAGCCCTGCAGTATACCCCTTTGCTTTATCAATACGACGACGCTATTTATCCAGGCGACACTCAGTAATTAAATGCATATCCCAATAACCCGCTTCGGCGGGTTTTCTCATTTATGAGGCCAAGATGACCAGATTTAATACCAATAACCCTATAGGGCCAGATGGATCTTCAGATCCAAGAGATTTATTTGATAACGCCTCTGTATTAGATAAGCTTTTAAATTCTGATAATGATAAAGAACCTAGCCGGTTAGGTATACCGCTTGAAACGTGGCATGCAGTGGTAAAGTACGCATCTCTTTTAAGTGACCCGTATGCGACTCTTGAGCTTGCTCAAACTGATGTTAATAACGGGAATGTACCAAATAATGCAGTAATATCTGTCATCTCTCCAGATGATGATAAGGCAATAATTTTTTATAAGAATAACAATGGGACTTTGGTATCAACTGGTAAATCAATCGCAGATGCCAGTGCAATTGAAAAAATATCAAACATCCTTCAGACATTTCAGACAAATGAATACGGCGCGTTACTACAGGACAGTATCGGAAACGTATTGTTCGAATTCCTGCTGAATGGTGGGATGGGCTCAAGCGCGTTTAACATATCCAAAGATGGTTTCTCTTGTGGCGGGTATTCTGTCATGACCAACACCAGCGGTAACATTATTGTTTATGACGGCATCGGTAACGTGCTGATCGATACATCCATTAATAACAGCAAGCCTGATTACTCACTTGAAGTGATGGACATGCAGAACAAGCTATATGCGCAGTCGCTTAAGAAACCAATCAGCAGCTCTATCGCCGCACCTGTTTATCAATGGAATATCTATATCGGGTACGGTCAAAGCTTTATGAGCGGGTGGCAGGCGTGGAGAGATCAGACACGTGAACCAATTGAGCCAGGTAATGTTTTAATGCTTGGTGATTCTGTACGCGGAAACTCAATAGAGGGCACGTACAATCCCCTTGGTTCGGCGGTGCTAAAAGACTTGGTTTCAGTGACGCAGACAACTGGAAGCCCATCTGTAGCGATGAACGACGCTGATATTGACGTATTGGAGAGAGGTGCAAATAACCCAGGTGAAGAAATCACTGTTGCTGCAGTAAACTTCCAACGCGTTTTACAGCGAAAGTATCGTGGGATTTTTGTTGATAACGAGAGAAAAATTATTGTTATCAATGCTGCGGTTCCTGGTCGAACCATAAAACAGCTATCGAAAGGTGCTAGTACAGGCCACTTCGAAAACCGTGTTGTACGCGCTTTGCAACTCATAAAAAATAACCTTCCTGCCGGTGACACAGCCGCACTAGTAACGTTTATGTATAGTGGCAATGAGTACGACTACGACGCAAGCAAACCAGAATCAACGCCGAATAAGGATGAGTGGAAGCAGAAGTTTCTTACATTGATCAATGACGTTGAAGATGCCGGGCGCTCCATCTTTGGTCGCGGAGATAAACTGGCGGTGTTCACAGAGCAAACTGGTGGCTGGTGGACTTTCGATAGCACCAATCAATCCATCGGTCAGGCCCAAATCGAACTTGACGAAGAACACGAAAACATCACTTTGTGCAAGCCGTCATATTTTGAGACTGATAAAGCATCACACCGTGACAATAATGGCATACGCTGGGCGTCTATGTTTTTCGGAAAAGCTATGCACATGGTGCTAGATCGTCGCCAAGCATTCTTTTCAAATAAAATTATTTGGGCTAAATGTTATGGTACTACTTGCCTGTTTGGCTACCGTGTTTGGGAGCCACCATTACAGTTTAAGCCAACGTATTACTTAACTAATGAGGCTGCTGGTGGTGTTATTTTTGCCAACAAAGGTTTCTTAGCAAAAGACGATGCTGGGGATTTGACTATTTACAATGTAAAGATCGCTGCTGATACGATCGTTAGCGCCGAACTTAATCGCGTGCCTGTAGGGCAACTGAAAATAACCTATGCTCCAAAGGCCACTTACGATGGCCAAGGTAATGTATGCGATTCTGATGATTCTGAATCCCTGTATTCATACAAATATACTGAGACAAAATACCCAGAAACAAACATTCCAGCCTTGGTAGATAAGCCATACCCACAGAATAACTTTGCTTTAGCGCAAATCATTTACCCGGAGATTATTTCATGACCACAGGAATTTCAGTTCGCGTACCAGAGGCAGACTGGGGATCAACTCGCGCATGGTTCAAACCACCACTGGATGAAACGTTAGGCGGCTGGGGGTACATCAATCTTTTCGGGACTACGGAAAAACTTGAGCAGAACCTTTCGCGTAACATGCCAGGCGGCATCGTTACTGGCACACCAGTGCGCAATACCAATAGCGCACTTTTCCGCCTTAAGCAAAACTTCATTGATACCCAGGTGGCACAGGTGTATGCAATGACATTCTTCGCTATTGCTAAAACGTCGCGGACTCTTGCAAACCAGAAGATCGGTAACGAATTCATCATCTCAAATAACCTGAGCAATGGGCCAGATGGTGGCACTAACGGAACATCGCTGTATTTTTCTGATCATGGTGACGATGGAAAAATGAACGTCACGCTCGCGGTAACGCAAACATCGCAGCCGCCAGGAACGCCGGGAACAGGTACAACTACACAGCTATCAATCAGCATCCCAATCACGGACAAGCCTATCGTCATCATTGGGAGTTATTCTGCTGCTGAAAATGTCATGCGTATTATCGTTAACGGTCAGGCTACTCAGGCGACGCTACCTATTAACTCGGCGACGTCAATTCAGCGAGGGGCTCCACCGCGAGTAGGCTCAATTGGGCAAAACACTGGCACACCTGGCACGCGTGATATTGAAGTGTTTGCAGCAGCGCTGCTCACAAGGAAAATTTCGGCAGCGGAAGAAACTACGTTTACCGAGTGGGGGTATCACTATCTTGATGTTAAAGCCGTGCCGCGTTGAAGTTTAAGCCGGCTATTTAAAAAGCTTGTAGTAGTCAAACTCCATCGCAGCCTCAACAGCGCTACCTTGGGTTGCGAATGGAGTTTCTGATATGAGTGGCCAGCGTCCTTTATGCAGAAAGTAGACCCAGAACTTTCCTTCCTCATCTTCACGCAATGCGAACATGGGAGGGCTGTTGATCGTTGGTGACGGGTACCGGTCGTTTTCTGTCAGAAGAAAAATCTGACGCCCATTTATTTTAAGGCTGCCCATTGATTTTCTTGGCCTCCTGTAGCGCTGCGAACTTCTCATGAAGCGATTTTGGATACAGCTCTGTATAGACTTGCCAAAGCGTATTAAGATTTTTGTGGCCAGTCACTTGGGCAACTTCTTCAATACTAAATCCTGCCTCAAAAAGCCTACTGGCCCCCTCTCTTCTAAGATCGTGGTATCGCAGGTCTTCTATCCCAAGCTTATCTTTCACTTGTACAAAAGCCACACTGATGGATTTTTCGTTAAACGGGAAAATGAACTTTGATGTTCTTTTCTGCCGCATGACGATTTCCCAAGCTTCTCCCAAGAGAGGGACGCTCATATGGTTACCTATCTTCTTTCTTGGATCCTTCCTGTTTCTTACCAGCACAGACTTTTGAACATGGTCAACATCATCCCACTCTATGCGGCAAATTTCGCCAATACGCATACATGACAGGATAGAAAAATTAAAAATATCCACAAAGGGTATTCTTGAACGAGGGTTTTCTTGCCTTTTTAAAAGCTCTTCAGTGAGAGTCTTGATCTCATTTTTATCAGGCCGACGGGATCGCCTATTGGATTTCGAGATCAAACCCATATTGGACAGCAGGGGTCTAGCCTCATCGATAGGGTTAGATGTGTAGTCAATGCCATAAATAGGTTTTGCTGCTTTTAATACTGTGCCTAGGTAGCTCAAGTCATGTGAAACCGTCGAAGGCGAGGAGCCTGAAGCAACGCGGCTTCTGCAGTGATCGATGATGTCGTTTGCTTGCAGCTTTGAAAGAGTTGATCCACCTATTTCTGACGTGAGTAATTTGTTAAGGATTGACGTTTTATCCTTTCCAGCTTTGCCGCCTGTTTTCGGATCATCGATGTATTTTTGAATGAGTTCAGCAACGGTGATCTTGTCGGCATCACTTGCATTTGGGATACCATTCCTTTCCAATTCGGCTACACGGTTAATCCCCCACGTCTTGGCGTGGGCTTGCTTGGTGAAGGTTCTGTTTTCACGAAACACATAGCGACCTTTTTCACGTACACCGACTGTGCATCTATACCTGGTTGTACCGTCTGCCTTGGTTCTTTTTTCGATGCTGTAATAGGCCATAGAGTAACCACTTTGTGGGGTGCTTTGGGGGTGCTGTTAGGGGTGCTGATGATGGGAAAATACATTAAAGCCGATTGTAATGCATTAAAATAAAGCAATTTAATTAGTGCATTACATGTTGATGTGATTGGTTTTTATATAAAAGCACTGTATTTACATACAGTTATAAATCCGATGGTACACCGGATAGCCAACGGAGAAAACCGCGTGAACATCCGGTGCTAAGCAGGGTTGCCATGCGACGGATGTGCGGTAAGCTAGGAGCAATCGAACGGCCTGAAACCGGTTCCTCTTTTACCCTTTGCAAGGAGAACACATGAAGCAAATCGTTTATGTCGCCAGCCCGGAGAGCCAGCAGATCCACGTCTGGCAGTTGGACGACGCCGGCGCGCTGGCGCTGCTGCAAACCGTTGACGTGCCGGGCCAGGTGCAGCCGATGACCCTTCATCCGGACAAGACCCACCTGTACGTCGGCGTGCGTCCGGCGTTCGGCATCGTCAGCTACCGCATCGAGGCGGACGGCACGCTGCAGCAGGCGGGCATGGCGCCGTTGCCGGGCAGCCCGACCCATATCTCCACCGATCTGCAGGGGCGTTACCTGTTCTCCGCCTCCTACAGCGGCAACTGCGCCAGCATCAGCCCGATCGGCCACGACGGCGTGGTGACGGCGCCTATTCAGCAGATTGACGGCCTGAACGCGCCGCACTCGGCGAACATCGACCCGACCAACCAACTGGTGCTGGTGCCGTGTCTGAAAGAGGACCGCATCCGCCTGTTCAACCTGAGCCTGGCGGGCCAGCTGACGCCGCACGTGCAGGAGGCGGTGGATATCGCCGCCGGCGCCGGTCCGCGCCATATGGCATTCCACCACAACGACAAGTTCGCCTACTGTGTCAATGAGCTGAACGGCACGGTGGACGTGCTGGCCATTTCGGAAAACGGCGGCAAATACACCGTGACGCAGACGCTGGATATCATGCCGGCCGACTTCGACGGCACCCGCTGGGCGGCGGACATTCATATCACGCCGAACGGCCGTTTCCTGTACACCAGCGATCGTACCGCCAGCATTCTGACCCTCTTCAGCGTTTCCGAAGACGGCGGCACGCTGAGCGTGGTCGGCTATTATCCGACCGAAACGCAGCCGCGCGGTTTCAATATCGATCACAGCGGCCGCTTTGTGATTTCGTCCGGCCAGAAGTCCGATCACATCGCGGTGCATGAAATTGACCAGGCCAGCGGCGAGCTGACCACGCTGGCACGTTATCCGGTGGGCAAAGGCCCGATGTGGGTCAGCGTGCTGGCGAAGTAATTCGGCGGTCAGACGAGTATGGAAAAAGCGCGGTTCGGTTGAGCCGCGCTTTTTTATGGGTGGGAGATCAGTTGAACATCACTGTCAGCGTGGCGCTGCCGAGGCTGTGGAAATGCACGTTAAAGCCCACCAGCGCGCCGCTGGAACCTTCATCCACCTCAATGCTTTCTACGTCCAGCGCATGCACGGTGAACTGATAGCGGTGGCTTTCGCCATTCGGCGGCGCTGCGCCGCCGTAACCGGTCGAGCCGAAGTCGGTACGGGTTTGCAGCGCGGCGCTCGGCAGCGGCGCTTTACCGGAGCCTGCGCCCTGCGGCAGCTCACGCACGTCGGCCGGAATATTGGCCACCACCCAGTGCCACCAGCCAGAGCCGGTCGGGGCATCGGGATCGTACAGGGTGACGACGAAGCTCTTGGTGCCGGCGGGCACGCCGTCCCAGGCCAGGTGCGGCGACAGGTTATCGCCGTGGTAGCCCATGCCGTTGAAGACCTGCGTCTGCGGCATTGTGCCGCCGTCCTGCAGATCGTTGCTGTACAAACGAAAAGCCATAATGACTCCCAGTTGTCGATAAACGCGGACCCTTAAGCTAGATCTTTTCGGTGGAACAATACAACCCCTTGCGCCAACGGCGGACGGTTGATCTCGACAGTGACATGCACCAGTTCGGGATGCGTGGCCAACAGTTGGCGCACCCGATCGGCGGTGAGGGCGCGATCGGCGCTGCTCAGGGCGAGGACGCAATGATATTTTCCTTTGCCGATGCGGCCTACATGCAGATCGGTCAGCGTGAGCGCGTGGCCGGAAGCGGCCAGGGCCTGGCGGATGTCTTGCGCCACGGGGGCGTCCATTTCGGCATCCAGCAAAATCTTTCCGCTATCGCGCATCAGGCTATAGGCCCAGGCGGCCACCATCACCGCGCCGACGATGCCCATCAGCGGATCGAGCCAGGCGGCGCCCCAAAGCTTACCGCCGAACAGCGCGATGAGCGCCAGTACCGAGGTGGCGGCGTCGGCGAGCACGTGAACATAGGCGGAACGCAGGTTGAGGTCATGATGAGTGTCGTCGTGGTCATCCCCGTGATGATGATGATGGCCGCCACCGCGCAACAGCCAGGCGCAGAGCAGGTTGACGGCCAGCCCGATCGCGCCGATGGCGATGGCTTCGTTGTAATGAATCGGGCTGGGATTCAGCAGCCGCTGCCCAGACTGAAACAGCATCAGCGCCGCCACCAGCACCAACAACACCGCGCTGGTGTAACCGGCCAGCACTTCGATCTTCCAGGTGCCGAGGCTAAAGCGGCGATCTTTGGCCAGCCGGCGTGCGGCGCCGTAAGCCAGCACCGACAGGCCCAGCGCCAGCGCGTGCGAACTCATGTGCCAGCCGTCGGCCAGCAGCGCCATCGAGTTAAACAGCCAGCCGCCGGCGATCTCGATAGCCATCATACTGGCGGTGAGTATCACCGCCCATCTGGTGTTTCTTTCGGCCAATGGGTTACCATCGTCAAAAACGTGGCTGTGTTCGCGGTGCAAAACGGGCGCGTGAGACGTCATGGTGAAGTTCCTCAGCAAAAGATAGTGTGCTGAAATATACTATACCCCAGTATAGTAAATAACAATCAGGCGGAAATGATGAGCCATACCCACAGAGATCAAAAGAAGCTGTTGGCGCGGGTGCGCCGCATTAAAGGGCAGGCCGAAGCGCTGGAACGCGCGCTGGAGAGCGGCGGCGAATGTTCGGCTGTTCTGCAGCAGATCGCGGCGGTGCGCGGCGCGGTCAACGGTTTGATGGCGCAGGTGCTGGAAGGGCATGTGCGCGAACATCTGGCTGCCGCGGACGCTACGCCGCAGCAGCGCGAGCAGGACATCGAGCAATTGATGACCGTTTTACGTTCTTATATGAAGTAATCATGATTTCACTGAAAAAACGCACGCCGTGGTTCGGCTGGCTGCGCCGTTGGGCCAAAGGCATCAAGCGCGATATTTACGCGCTGTGGCTGGCCGCCCGTGATAAGCGCACCCCGTGGTACGCCAAGCTGATCGCGCTGCTGGTGGCCGGCTATGCGATCTCGCCGATCGATTTGATCCCGGATTTTATTCCGGTGTTGGGCTATCTGGACGATGTGATCATCGTGCCGTTGGGCATCATGCTGGCGGTTCGCCTGATCCCCAAGCCGCTGATGGCCGAGCTGCGCGAGAAGGCGCAAAAACGCGTCGACAACCCCACCGGCCGCATGGCGGCGGCGATGATCATTTTACTCTGGCTGCTGTGCCTGGGGTTGCTGGCCCGCTATCTGGACCAGCATTGGTAAGGCATTAACGCGCGGCGGCGGCCACGGCGGCGGTCAGGCGGCTGAGCTGTTCCGCTTCGATGATGTAAGGCGGCATCAGGTAAATCAGCTTGCCGAACGGCCGGATCCATACCCCGCGCTCGACGAACCCGCGCTGTAGCTCGGCGACATTCACCGGTTCGCGCATCTCCACCACGCCAATCGCCCCCAGCACCCGCACGTCCGCCACCTTCGGCAGCGCCGCCAACGGCAGCAGTTCCTGTTTCAGCTGGGCTTCGATGGCGCTCACCTGCGCCTGCCAGCGATTTTCCGCCAGCAGCGCCATGCTGGCGTCCGCCACCGCGCAGGCCAACGGATTGCCCATAAAGGTCGGGCCGTGCATAAAACAGCCGGCCGCGCCGTTGCTGATGGTCTCCGCCACATGGCGGGTGGTCAGGGTGGCGGACAGGGTCATGTAACCGCCGGTCAGCGCCTTGCCCAGGCAGAGAATGTCCGGCACCACCTGCGCGTGCTCGCAGGCGAACAGCTTGCCGGTGCGGCCGAAGCCGGTGGCGATCTCGTCGGCGATCAGTAGCACCCGATGGCGATCGCACAGCTCGCGCACCCGCTTGAGGTAGGTTGGGTGGTAGATGCGCATGCCGCCGGCGCCTTGCACCACCGGTTCCAGGATCACCGCCGCCACTTCACCGGCGTGCTGCTCCAGCAGCGCGGCGAACGGTGCAATATCTTCTTCACGCCATTCTTCGTCGAAGCGGCACTGCGGCGCGGTCGCGAACAGGTGCGGCGCCAGATAGCCCTGATAGAGGCTGTGCATCGAGTTGTCCGGATCGCAGACCGACATCGCGCCGAAGGTATCGCCGTGATAGCCGTGGCGCAGCGTCAGGATGCGCTGCCGGCGCTCGCCGCGCGCCTGCCAGTACTGCAGCGCCATCTTCAACGACACTTCCACCGCCACCGAACCGGAGTCCGCCAGGAACACGCACTGCAGCGCCTCTGGCGTCATTTCCACCAGCCGACGGCACAACGAGATGGCGGACGGATGGGTAATACCGCCGAACATCACGTGTGACATCTTCTCCAACTGCTGGCTGGCGGCCTGATTCAGGTGCGGATGGTTGTAACCGTGGATCGCCGCCCACCAGGAGGACATGCCGTCCACCAGACGCCGGCCGTCCGCCAGCTGCAGTTCGACGCCGCTGGCCGATTCGATCGGGTAACAGGGTAACGGGCGGCTCATGGAGGTGTAGGGGTGCCAGATATGGCGTTGGTCAAACGCCAGGTCGGAAGCGGTCACAGACATACTTGTAAACCAAATTGAATTAAGATTGGTTGACAGTATATCCACAATATTTAAACTGGCGACACTTTTTCGTTTTGGAGACGCCATGATGGCTGACCGCATTCACTGGACAGTAGGGCAAGCCCAGGCCCTGTTTGATAAACCGCTGCTGGAACTGCTGTTCGAAGCGCAAACCGTACACCGCCAGCACTTCGACCCGCGTCAGGTGCAGGTCAGCACGCTGCTGTCGATCAAGACCGGCGCTTGCCCGGAAGACTGTAAATACTGCCCGCAGAGCTCACGCTACAAGACCGGCCTGGAGTCGGAGCGGTTGATGCAGGTCGAGCAGGTGCTGGAATCGGCACGCAAGGCCAAAGCGAACGGCTCGACCCGTTTTTGCATGGGCGCGGCGTGGAAGAACCCGCACGAGCGCGATATGCCTTATCTGCAGCAGATGGTGCAGGGCGTGAAAGCGATGGGCATGGAAACCTGCATGACGCTGGGCACGCTGGACGGCACTCAGGCCGAACGGCTGGCGGAAGCCGGGCTGGATTATTACAACCATAACCTCGACACCTCGCCGGAGTTCTACGGCAGCATCATCACTACCCGCAGCTACCAGGAACGCCTGGATACGCTCGACAAGGTGCGCGACGCCGGCATCAAAGTGTGCTCCGGCGGCATCGTCGGGCTGGGGGAAACGGTGCGCGATCGCGCCGGGCTGCTGGTGCAGCTGGCTAACCTGCCGAAACCGCCGGAGAGCGTGCCGATCAACATGTTGGTGAAGGTAAAAGGCACGCCGCTGGCGGATAACGACGACGTCGATCCGTTCGATTTCATCCGCACCATCGCGGTAGCGCGCATCATGATGCCGTCCTCTTATGTCCGCCTTTCCGCCGGCCGTGAACAGATGAACGAACAGACGCAGGCGATGTGCTTTATGGCCGGCGCCAACTCGATCTTCTACGGTTGCAAGCTGCTGACCACGCCGAACCCGGAAGAAGACAAGGATCTGCAGCTGTTCCGCAAGCTGGGGCTGAACCCGCAGCAGACCGCCACCGAACATGGCGACAACCAGCAACAGCAGGTGCTGGCTAAGCAGCTGCTGAACGCCGATACCGCCGAGTTTTACAACGCGGCGCTGTGATGAGCTGGCAACAACGTATCGAACAGGCGCTGGCAGAACGGCGTCTCAACGCCGCCTACCGTCGGCGACAGACCACCGAGGGCGGCAACGGCCGCCAGATCCGGCTCGGCGATCGTCTCTATCTGAACTTCTCGGGCAACGACTACCTGGGGCTGAGCCAGGATGCGCGGGTGATCGCCGCCTGGCAGCAGGGCGCGCAGCGTTACGGCGTCGGCAGCGGCGGGTCGGGCCACGTCACCGGCTTTAGCGTGGCGCATCAGGCGCTGGAAGAGCAACTGGCGGCGTGGCTCGGCTATCCGCGCGCGCTGCTGTTCATCTCCGGCTATGCCGCCAATCAGGCGGTGCTGGCGGCGTTGATGCAGAAGGGCGATCGCATTTTGGCCGATCGCCTCAGCCACGCCTCGCTGCTGGAGGCGGCGGCGCAGTCGCCGGCCGAGCTGCGCCGGTTCCAGCACAATCAGCCGCAGGCCTTGGCGGATCTGCTGGCCAAACCCTGCGACGGGCAGCGGCTGGCGGTGACCGAAGGGGTGTTCAGCATGGACGGCGACGGCGCACCGTTGGCGGAGCTGCATCGCTTAACCCGTGCGGCGGGCGCCTGGCTGATGGTGGACGATGCCCACGGCGTCGGCGTGCGCGGTGAGCAAGGCCGCGGCAGCTGCTGGCAGCAGGGCGTGCGCCCTGAACTGCTGGTGGCGACCTTCGGCAAGGCGTTCGGCGTCAGCGGCGCGGCGGTGCTGTGCGATGAGGCGACCGCCGAGTATCTGCTGCAGTTCGCCCGCCATCTAATCTACAGCACCGCAATGCCGCCGGCGCAAGCCTGCGCGCTGCAGGCGGCGCTGGCCTGCATTCGCGAGGGCGATGAACTGCGTGCCCGGCTGCAGGACAACATTCGGCGTTTCCGTCAGGGCGCGGCGCCGCTGGCGCTGACCCTGACGGATTCCGACACCGCCATCCAGCCGCTGCTGGTGGGGGATAATCAGCGCGCGCTCGATCTGGCGACCCGCCTGCGCGAGTGCGGACTGTGGGTGAGCGCCATTCGCCCGCCGACGGTGCCGCCGGGCGGCGCGCGGCTACGCATTACCCTGACGGCGGCGCATCAGCCGCAGGATATCGATCGCCTGCTGGAGGTGCTGAATGACGTCAGCCAATGACACGGTGAACAAACAGGCGGTCGCCTCGGCCTTCAGCCGCGCGGCCGGCAGCTACGACGCCGCCGCCGCGCTGCAGCGTGATGTTGGCGAGCGCTTACTGGGGATGGGGAGTCCCCATCCGGGCGAGCAGCTGCTGGATGCCGGCTGCGGCACCGGCTATTTCAGCCGCCTGTGGCGCGAGCGCGGCAAGCAGGTGACCGCGCTCGATTTGGCGCCGGGCATGCTGGAGGTCGCCCGCCAACGGCAGGCGGCGCACCATTATCTGCTGGGCGATATCGAACAGGTACCGCTGCCCGATGCGGCGATGGACATCTGTTTCAGCAGCCTGGTGGTGCAGTGGTGCAGCGATCTGCCCGCCGCGCTGGCGGAGCTGTATCGCGTGACCCGCCCCGGCGGCGTGATCCTGTTTTCCACGTTGGCGGCGGGATCGCTGCAGGAATTGGGGGACGCCTGGCAACAGGTGGACGGCGAGCGCCACGTGAACGCCTTCCTGCCGCTGGCGCAGATCCACGCCGCCTGTGCTGAATACCGGCACGAGCTGGTCACGGAGTTACGCACCCTGAACTACCCGGACGTGATGACGCTGATGCGTTCGCTCAAGGGCATCGGGGCGACGCATCTGCATCAGGGGCGCGAGGGCGGCCTGATGTCGCGAGGCCGTCTCGCCGCGTTGCAGGCGGCTTACCCGTGCCGGCAGGGGCAGTTCCCCCTCAGCTATCATCTGGCTTATGGAGTGATTTATCGTGATTAAACGTTGGTTCGTGACCGGCACCGACACCGAAGTGGGGAAGACCGTTGCCAGCAGCGCCTTGCTGCAGGCCGCCAACCGGGCGGGCTACCGCAGCGCCGGCTATAAGCCGGTGGCCTCCGGCAGCGAGATGACCGCCGAGGGGCTGCGCAACGGCGACGCGCTGGCGCTGCAGGCCAACAGCGGCGTGGCGCTCCGTTACGACGAAGTGAACCCTTACGTTTTTGCCGAACCGACCTCGCCGCATATCGTCAGCGCCGATGAAGGTCGGCCGATCGACGCGGCGCGGCTGTCCGACGGCCTGCGCCGGCTGGAGCAGCGCGCCGACTGGGTGCTGGTCGAAGGCGCAGGTGGGTGGTTTACCCCGCTGTCGGCGGAGTACACCTTCGCCGACTGGGTGCAGCAGGAACAATTGCCGGTGATCCTGGTGGTGGGCATTAAACTGGGCTGCATCAACCACGCAGTGCTGACGGCGCTGGCGGTGCAACAGGCGGGGTTGACGCTGGCCGGTTGGATCGCCAACGACGTGGCGCCCCCGGGGCGGCGGCATCAGGAATACCTGGCCACGCTGCGCCGCATGCTGCCCGCGCCGCTGCTGGGTGAAATACCACACCTGCCGCAGGCCGAACGGGCGCCGCTGGGGGAGTATCTGGATATCAGCCTGCTATAAACGCTCAATGAGGGGGGGGCTCTCCCTCATCCTTCTTCTTGCCCTGCCAGCCCGGCGCCGATCAGCGCCTCATCCAGCTGCGCCAGCGCGCCGTGCGCCACGGTGCGCCCGCTATCGAGCAGACAAAAACGATCCGCCACCCGGCGCACGAACGGCAGCTGATGCTCTACCAGTAAAATGGTCATGCCCAACTCATAGTTGAGCCTGCGGATCACGTTGCCGATGTCGGCGGCGATTGAAGGGGGCACGCCCGTCGTCGGTTCGTCGAGGATCAGCAGCGCCGGCTCCTGCGCCAGCGCACGACCGATCGCCAACTGGCGTTGAGCGCCTTCGCACAGATCGCCGGCGCGGCGGGTACGCATCTGGCGCAAATTGGGAAACAGGCTGTAGATCAGCGGCGGAATGCGGCGAGGGGCACCGCGCCCGGCCATCTGCGCCACCTGCAGATTCTCCTCCACGCTCAGCTGCGAGAAGAGTTGCCGCCCTTGCGGGACGAGGCTGATGCCGAGTGCGGCGCGGCGCTCCATCGGTTGCAGCAGCAGATTTTGCGGCGGCTGATCCGCGGGCTGCCAGGTCATGCTGCCGCTCACCACCGGCACATGCCCCATGATGCAATTGACCAGCGTGGTCTTGCCCACGCCGTTGCGCCCAAGCAGCACGGTACACTGGCCGCGCGGCAGCTCCAGGTTGATGTCCCACAGGGTATGATTTTGCCCGTAAAATTGATTGACCGATCTCAGGCTCAGCATTTGGCATTCTCCTCATAGACACAGGCGCCCATCCACTCGTTGGTGGGGTGCAACAAAGGCCGCATTGGCGGTTGATTTCCCGAGTGTGGCAATGTCTGGAACAAAATGCCGTCCATCCGATTCACCTGAGCAATGTCTGCGGTGGACGGAAAGACAGTCAGTATGTCGTGAAAAACGACGTTTATGACGACTTGGTGTCGTTCTCGCGCTTTTACGAGGGGTAGCCAGGCGGCGGTTGCACGCCGCATTCGGCAGCGCATTATGCTGTCGCGCCTCGTTCGCACGCTGAAAGATAAAGCAACTCCCAGGCCAGTTTTGCTACTGGCCGAAAAGGGGGGATGTTATCGCTTTGTTAACCCTCTGCCAGGCCTGACGCGCTCTGCCGCGGTGGCCTGAAAATACGCCGAGAAGTTAACCCGGACGTTTTTTGCACTCTTGTGGTGCCCTTTGGTGAGGACATGGTGCAAGGCATTGTGCCGCCGTCAAGAGCGATCCGCGAGAAAGGGGCCGATGCGATTTTGGCAATGGGGATTTTTAGTATTAATCGGCATAAACAAAGCGATATTTTTATGAAAAAATAACTAAAAAAGCCATTTTAGCGGGTGTAAAGGGCGAAAAGCTTTCTTTCCGTAACTCCCGCCCCGGGCGGGACGGTGAGAGTTATCCACTATTCCTGTGGATAACCTTGTGTATTAGATTTAGAAAAACGCTGTAAAGCGAGAGCGGACGCGGGTTCTGTTCGCTTTGCCCGCATTCTCGTCTTTTTATTAAAACTTTTATATATCAATATATTAACTAAAATCAAGACGCAGGGGTATTGATCAGGTCTCTATGTATGATTTTTCGACGCGGTGCTATCAATAAGTTAATTCGCGGCAAGTTCTGGGGATAAATCTGTTATTGACAATAAAAATGTCACCCGGCTGTAACGTCACGGTGCAATGACATTGCCGCAGTGCCGGGTGCAGCGACGAATCCGCTTGAAGCTGGTTTTATATCCAGTATCATGGGCACTGGCGCAAATCGCCGACACTTTCCATAATTAGGGGCCATATCCGGCGCAGAGCCGGCTGGCCGCCTGAGCGCGCGCATCTCCACAGGGTAGCCGAGCAATGAGTAAACTTTTCAAACTGCATTCCGAGTTCAAACCGGCCGGCGATCAGCCGGAAGCCATCCGCAAGCTGGAAGAGGGGCTGGAAGACGGCCTGGCGCACCAGACGCTGCTGGGGGTTACCGGTTCGGGCAAGACGTTCACTATCGCCAACGTGATAGCCGATCTGAATCGGCCGACCATGGTACTGGCGCCGAACAAGACGCTGGCGGCGCAGCTGTACGGTGAAATGAAAGCGTTTTTCCCGGAGAATGCGGTGGAGTACTTCGTCTCCTACTACGACTACTACCAGCCGGAAGCCTACGTGCCCAGCTCCGACACCTTCATTGAAAAAGATGCTTCGGTGAACGAGCACATCGAGCAGATGCGTCTTTCCGCCACCAAGGCGCTGCTGGAGCGGCGCGACGTGGTGGTGGTGGCGTCGGTGTCGGCGATCTACGGCCTGGGCGATCCGGATCTTTACCTGAAGATGATGCTGCACCTGACTCAGGGCATGATCATCGATCAGCGATCCATTTTGCGCCGCCTGGCGGAGCTGCAGTATTCCCGCAACGATCAGGCTTTCCAGCGCGCCACCTTCCGCGTGCGCGGCGAGGTGATCGATATCTTCCCGGCGGAATCAGACGAGCTGGCGCTGCGCGTCGAACTGTTCGATGAAGAAGTGGAACGGCTGTCGCTGTTCGATCCGCTGACCGGGCAGATTGAGCAGGTGGTGCCGCGTTTTACCATCTACCCGAAATCGCACTACGTGACGCCGCGTGAGCGGATCATGCAGGCGATGGAAGAGATCAAGGTTGATCTGGCGGACCGCCGCAAGGTGCTGCTGGCCAACAGCAAGCTGCTGGAAGAGCAGCGCCTGACGCAGCGCACCCAGTTCGATCTGGAGATGATGAACGAGCTGGGTTACTGCTCGGGCATCGAAAACTACTCGCGCTATCTGTCCGGGCGCGCCGAGGGCGAGCCGCCGCCGACGCTGTTCGACTACCTGCCGGCGGACGGCCTGCTGGTGGTCGACGAATCCCACGTCACCATTCCGCAGATCGGCGCGATGTTCAAGGGCGACCGCGCGCGCAAGGAAACGCTGGTGGAGTACGGCTTCCGTTTGCCGTCGGCGCTGGACAACCGCCCGCTGCGCTTTGAGGAGTTTGAGGCGCTGGCGCCGCAGACCATCTATGTTTCCGCGACGCCGGGCAAATATGAGCTGGAGAAATCCGGCGGCGATCTGATCGATCAGGTGGTGCGGCCGACCGGGTTGCTGGATCCGATCGTGGAAGTGCGGCCGGTCGCCACCCAGGTGGACGATCTGCTCTCCGAGATCCGCAAGCGCGCGACGATCAACGAGCGCGTGCTGGTGACCACCCTGACCAAACGCATGGCGGAAGACCTGACCGAATACCTGGAAGAGCATGGCGAGCGCGTGCGCTACCTGCACTCGGACATCGATACCGTGGAACGGGTCGAAATCATCCGTGACCTGCGTCTGGGCGAGTTCGACGTGCTGGTGGGCATCAACCTGTTGCGTGAGGGGCTCGACATGCCTGAGGTGTCGCTGGTGGCGATTCTGGACGCCGACAAGGAAGGCTTCCTGCGTTCCGAGCGTTCGCTGATCCAGACCATCGGCCGCGCGGCACGTAACCTGAACGGCAAGGCGATCCTGTATGGCGATCGCATCACCGATTCGATGGCCAAGGCGATCGGTGAAACCGAGCGGCGCCGCGCCAAGCAGCAGGCCTACAACGAAGCCAACGGCATCGTGCCGCAGGGGCTGAACAAGAAGATCGGCGACATTCTGCAGATCGGCCAACCGGTCAACCGCACCAAGAGCAAAGGCAAGGGCAAGGCGGTGGAGGGCGGCGCTCAGCTGCAGAACCTCACGCCGAAAGCGCTGGATCAGAAAATTCGCGATCTGGAAGCGCAGATGTACACCCACGCGCAAAACCTGGAGTTCGAGCAGGCGGCTGCGCTGCGCGACGAAATCCACCAGCTGCGCGAGCAGTTCATCGCGATTTCCTGACCGTTGGACGGCGCCCGCGCCATGGGCGTCAAAATTCCTTGTCGGCCGCGCCAAAGCTGTTATGGTGTGCGGCCCGATTTGACCACGAAGAGTACCGAACATGAGCCAACACCAGTCTAAAGACCCGCTGCACGGCGTAACGCTGGAGCAACTGCTGAATAAACTGGTGGATCACTACGGTTGGTCCGAACTGGGCGCGCGCATTCGCATCAACTGCTTCCGTAGCGATCCGAGCATCAAGTCCAGCCTGAAGTTTTTGCGTCGCACGCCCTGGGCGCGCAAAGAGGTGGAAGATCTGTATATCGATATGGTCAGCCATCCCGCCCCAGCCAGCGATAATCCCTGGCTGCGCGGGCGAGACGGTTAAATTCGGTCAGCGGCGCGCGGCCAGCCCCACCAGCGCGTGATCCAGCGCCTGGCGCAGCAGCTGGCGATCGTGGCGGTAGGGGATGTCGCTCGCTTCCAGCGGTTGCTGAATCACCACCCGATCCTGCACTTCACTGGCATCCACCGCCGGGCCGACGATCAGCGCATCGATCATCCGGCGGCCGATCTTCTCTTCCATCAGCGTCAGCTTATCCTTTAACGACAGCGCCGCGGCGGCCACGCTCAGCTCGCGGCCGAGGTTGCCGATATAGATCATGCTGGCGCTGCTGCGGCGCAGCGCCTGGGTGAGATCGTCCAGCAGCAGCAGCGGCATCAGGCTGGTGAGGAAGCTGCCCGGCCCGATCAGGATCACGTCGGCCTGTGCGATGGCGTCCAGCGCTTCGCGCGTGGCGTTGACCGGGGGCGACAGCATCAGCTCCTGCGGCATGTGGGCCAGTTGATCGACATTCACTTCACCGTAAACGTGATTGCCTTCGTGATCGTGCGCCATCAAATCCACCGGCTGCTCCGACATCGGGATCAGCGCCGCGTCCACCTTCAGCAAGCTGCGCACCAGATTGATCGCTTCCAGCGGGCGCACGCTCAGGTGATCCAGCGCTTTCAGCATCAGGTTGCCCAGGTTATGGCCGGCCAGTTCGCCGTTGCCGCTGAAACGGTATTCGAACATCGCCGAGGCGACGCTCGGTTCGGTGATCAGCTGGTTGAGACAGTTGCGGGTATCGCCCCAGGCAATGCCGCCTTCCGAACGGCGGATGCGGCCGGTGGAACCGCCGTTGTCGGTGGTGGTGACGATGCCGGTCAGGCGGGAGCCTAAGGACGACAGGGCCGACATCACACGGCCCAGGCCGTGTCCGCCGCCCAACGCCACCACGCGGTCGAGATCGGCCAGGGTACGATTACGCATAAATTTCCTTACAAAGGGTCTGAACTGCCCGCATAAGGTAGCGGATCCGGCATAAAAACGCGATAAAGAGTGTCATTTGCGTGATTCTGGTCAATTCGTCCACGCAAGCGATGTTTATCATGGTTTACCCGAATAGGCGGCGTCTAAAAACGCTGTATAGACAATTATATAGCGAATTAACGCGTTGGCTATCGTTGCCGATTAGCGCTAGAATTCTGCTGAAAACCACGGTTTCATTCCGGCTACTCAAGGTAGCAGGAAGAGAAATCAAACTCCTAGCCCCTGCGCCTACGTTGTTCATCCGGAACGATATGGCGCCTGGGCCGTGGCGAAGTTAGCCACCAAGGTGCAGAGGGGAAACGCTCGCATCTCCCGACTTTGGAAAGGTGTTATGGTACCGCAACTCATTGATGCTTATGAGCGCAAGTTCTATTACCTGCGTTTGTCGATCACCGACGTGTGCAACTTTCGTTGCACCTATTGTCTGCCCGACGGCTACAAGCCGAGCGGCAGCCCGAAAAGCTTCCTGTCGCTGGATGAAATCCGCCGCGTCAGCCGCGCGTTTGCCGAACTGGGCACCGAAAAGGTGCGCCTGACCGGCGGCGAGCCTTCGCTGCGCCGCGATTTTACCGAGATCATCGCCGCCGTGCGGGAAAACCCGGCCATCCGTACCCTGGCGGTCACCACTAACGGCTACCGTCTGGCGCGCGACGTCGCCGCCTGGCGTGACGCCGGTCTGACGGCGATCAACGTCAGCGTCGACAGCCTGGATCCCCGCCAGTTTCACGCCATCACCGGCCAGGACAAGTTCCGCCAGGTGATGGACGGCATCGACGCCGCCTTCAGCGCCGGTTTCAGCAAGGTCAAGGTCAACGCGGTGCTGATGCGCGACGTCAACCACCAGCAACTTGGCGCCTTTCTCGCCTGGATCAAGGATCGGCCGATCCAGCTGCGCTTTATCGAACTGATGGAAACCGGCGAGGGCGGCGAGCTGTTTCGCAAACACCACGTTTCCGGCGAAGTGATTCGCCGGCAGTTGGAGCAGCAGGGCTGGCAGCGCCAGGCGCGCGGCCGCAGCGACGGCCCGGCGCAGGTGTTCAGCCACCCGGACTACCAGGGTGAGGTGGGTCTTATCATGCCGTATGAAAAAGATTTCTGCGCCAGCTGCAACCGGCTGCGCGTTTCTTCCATCGGCAATCTGCACCTGTGTCTGTTCGGCGAGCAGGGGGTGCCTCTGCGCGATCTGCTGGCGGATGACGGCCAGCTCGACGCGCTGAAGGCGCGCATCCAGAGTGGGCTGCTGAGCAAGAAGCAGACCCATTTCCTGCATCAGGGCAACAGCGGGATCACCCAGAACCTGTCGTTTATCGGCGGCTGACAGCCAATAGGAGCTTATTGAACCATGAGCCATGCGAGCAGCGAGTTTATTCCGGCGCATATCGCCATCCTGACCGTGTCCGACAGCCGCGGCGCGGCGGAAGACACCTCCGGCCAATATCTGCAGGACGCGGCGCAGGAAGCCGGCCATCAGGTGGTGGATCGCGCCATCGTCAAAGATGACATTTACCAGATCCGCGCACGGGTTTCCGCGTGGATCGCCGATGACAACGTGCAGGCGGTGCTGATCACCGGCGGCACTGGTTTTACCGCGCGCGACAACACGCCGGAAGCGCTGTTGCCGCTGTTCGACAGAGAGGTGGAAGGGTTCGGCGAACTGTTCCGCATGGTGTCGTACGAAGAGATCGGCACCGCGACGATCCAGTCGCGCGCGCTGGCCGGCCTGGCGAACCGCACGGTGATTTTCGCCATGCCGGGCTCCACCCGCGCCTGCCGCACCGCCTGGGAGCGGATTATCGAAGAGCAGTTGGACGCGCGCCATCGCCCGTGCAACTTCCAACCCCATTTGAAGAAGCCCTGAGTCATGACACAGCTAACCCACATTAACGCCGCCGGCGAAGCCCATATGGTCGACGTATCCGCCAAGGCCGAAACGGTGCGCGAGGCGCGCGCCGAAGCCTTCGTCGACATGCTGCCCGCCACGCTGGCGATGATCGTCGACGGCAGCCATCACAAGGGCGACGTGTTCGCCACGGCGCGCATCGCCGGCATTCAGGCGGCCAAACGCACCTGGGAACTGATCCCGCTGTGCCACCCGCTGATGTTGAGCAAAGTCGAAGTGCAGCTAGAGGCGCAAACGGAGCACAGCCGGGTACGCATCGAAACCTGCTGCCGGCTGACCGGCAAAACCGGCGTCGAGATGGAAGCGCTGACCGCCGCCTCGGTGGCGGCATTGACCATCTATGACATGTGCAAAGCGGTACAGAAAGACATGGTGATCGGCCCGGTGCGCCTGCTGGCGAAAAGCGGCGGCAAATCCGGTGATTTTAAGGTGAACGCATGATCGATATTCTTTTCTTCGCGCAGGTGCGCGAACTGGTGGGCACCGGCGCGCTGTCGATGCCGGCGGATTACCCGACCGTCGAGGCGCTGCGCCAGGCGCTGTGTGCGCGCGGCGATCGCTGGGCGCTGGCGCTGGAATCCGGCAAGCTGTTGGCGGCGGTCAATCAGTCGCTGGTGGCGGCGGATCACCCGCTGCGTGCCGGCGATGAAGTGGCCTTCTTCCCGCCGGTTACCGGGGGGTAAGCATGGAAAATACCCGCATTCGCGTGGGCGAAGCGCCGTTCAACGTCGGCGATGAGTACCAGTGGCTGGCGCAGTGCGACGCCGATGGCGCGGTGGTGACCTTCACCGGCAAGGTGCGCAACCATAACCTTGGGGACGACGTCAGCGCGCTGACGCTGGAACACTACCCCGGCATGACCGAGAAGGCGCTGGCGGAGATCGTGGCCGAGGCGCGCAGCCGTTGGCCGCTGCAGCGCGTGACGGTGATCCACCGCGTCGGTGCGCTGTATCCCGGCGACGAGATCGTGTTCGTCGGCGTGACCGGCGCACACCGCAGCATGGCGTTCGCCGCTAGCGAATTCATCATGGACTATCTGAAGACCCGCGCCCCGTTCTGGAAGCGCGAAGCCACGGGCCAGGGTGATCGTTGGGTGGACGCTCGCGACAGCGATCGCGAGGCCGCGCAACGCTGGCACGACGCGGCTAAATAACGCGTCAACAGCGGAAACAAATCAAGACCTTTGCCGCTTTCGCGCGGCCTATTCTGTGGTACGCTTATAGCAGGCGAAGCCCCGTTCGCGGGGCTTCGGAATCTTGTTTATAACGCAAAAGGTAACCGTCATGGACCGATATCCACGCTCTAATGGTTCAATCGTCGAACGTGCCAACAGCGGCATTCAGGCCTACATGGCGCAGGTTTACGGCTGGATGACCTGCGGTCTGCTGCTGACGGCGTTCGTTTCCTGGTATGCGGCCAACACGCCCGCGATCCTCAACTTCATCTTCTCCAGCCAGATCACCTTCTTCGGTCTGATCATCGCCCAATTGGCGCTGGTGTTCGTGATTTCCGGCATGGTCAACCGCCTGAGCGGCGCGGTGGCCACCTCGCTGTTCATGCTGTACTCGGCGCTGACCGGGCTGACGCTGTCGAGCATTTTCATCGCCTACACCTACAGCTCGATCGCCAGCACCTTTGTGGTCACCGCCGGCATGTTCGGTGCCATGAGCCTGTACGGCTACACCACCAAGCGCGATCTGAGCGGCTTCGGCAGCATGCTTTTCATGGCGCTGATCGGCATCGTGCTGGCCTCGCTGGTGAACATCTGGCTGAAAAGCACCGCGCTGATGTGGGCGATTACCTACATCGGGGTGGTGGTGTTCGTCGGTCTGACCGCCTACGACACGCAAAAACTCAAGGCGATGGGTGAGCAGCTGAACGCCGATGATAAAGACAGCTTCCGCAAGTACGCCATCGTCGGCGCGCTGACGCTGTATCTCGACTTCATCAACCTGTTCCTGATGTTGCTGCGCATTTTCGGCAACCGCCGCTAAATCCCTTGTCTTTCAAGCCTTAGGGTATCTGGCGATCAAAAAGCTCTGCATGTGACATGCAGAGCTTTTTTTATGCGATCTTGCGGCGGAACAGCGCGTAGGCGGCGCTGCCGGTGGTGGCGGTGATCACCAGCAGTGGCCACAGGCTGCGCCAGATAATGCTGAAGCTGGCGTCCTTCAGGTAGATCTGCTTGGTGATGTCGGTGAAGTGGCGTATCGGGTTCACCCAGGTCAGATCCTGCAGCCACACCGGCATATTCTCCACCGGCGAGACATACCCCGAGAGCAGGATCGCCGGCATCATGAACACGAACACGCCGATAAACGCCTGCTGCTGAGTGGCGCACAGCGACGAGATCAGCAGGCCGAAACCGACCAGCGACAGCCCGTAGATCAACATGGTGGCGTAGAACAGCAGCAGCGATCCAGCGAACGGGATCTGATACAGGAAGATGCCGATCAACAGCACGATGCTGGCCTGGAAGCTGGCGACGATCAGCGCCGGCACCGCCTTGCCGATAAAGATCTGCCAGGTGGTGAGCGGCGAGACCAGCAGCTGTTCCAGCGTGCCTTGTTCGCGTTCGCGCGCCACCGACAGCGAGGTGACGATCAGCACGCCGATGGTGGTGATCATGGCGATCAGCGACGGCACCACGAACCATTTGTAGTCCAGATTCGGGTTATACCAGTTGCGCACCACCAGTTCGCTGTTGTTGGGTTTGGCGCGGTTGCCGAGCAGCTCCTTCTGATATTCCTGCACGATCTGCTGTACGTAGTTAGCGGCGATCTGCGCGCTGTTGGAGTTGCGCCCGTCGAGCAGCAGCTGCAGCGGCGCGATGTTGCCGGTGGCGATATCGCGCGAGAACTGCGCCGGGAAGCGGATCAGCAGCAGCGCCCTTTGGTTATCGATGGTGGTCTTTATCTCCTGCGGGCTGCGCAGCAGCAGCACGTGTTGAAAGGCCTTGGCCTTGGCGAAGCGCTGGGTCAACTCCACCGAGGCCTGGCCGCTGTCTTCGCTGTAGACCGCGATGGTGGCGTTGGTGACTTCCAGCGTCGCGGCGAACGGGAACAGCAGCACCTGCAGGATCACCGGCATGATTAAAATGGCACGGGTTTGCGGATCGCGCAGCAGCGCCTGCATTTCCTTGATGATGAGCGTCAACAGACGATGAAACATCGCTCTTTCTCCTCAATCCAGCCGGCGCTGGGTTTTCCAGGCCGTCAGGCCGATGAACACCACGGCGGAAGCAATCAGGAACAACAGATTGATCACCAGCACGGTGCCGACGTTACCCGCCAGGAACAGCGTTTGCAGCGTGCTGACGAAGTAGCGCGCCGGAATGATGTAGGTCACCGCGCGCACGATGGCTGGCATGCTGTCGATCTGGAAGATGAAGCCGGACAGCATGATCGACGGCAGGAAGGCGGCGTTCAGCGCCACCATCGCCGCATTGAACTGGTTGCGGGTGAGGGTGGAGATCAGCAGGCCCATGCCGAGGGTGCTGGCGAGGAACAGGCTGCTGATCAGCAGCAGGATCGGCAGCGAACCGCGATAGGGCACGCCGAGCACCCACACCGCCACCGCCATGCACAGCGCCATGGCGATCATGCCGAGGAAGTAATATGGGATCAGCTTGGAGAGCAGCAGCTCGCTGCGCGTCACCTGGGTGGACAGCAGGGCTTCCATGGTGCCGCGCTCCCATTCGCGGGCGATCACCAGCGAGGTGAGAATGGCGCCGATCACCGTCATGATGATGGTGATGGCGCCGGGGATGATGTAGTGCCGGCTGATGGCCGCCGGGTTGAACCAGTAGCGCATCTGCACGTCAATCAGCGGCTTGTCGCTGCTCCCCCGATCGGCGGCGCGCTGCTGCTGCCAAACTTGCCATACGCCCTGGGCATAGCCCTGCACGAAATTGGCGGTGTTCGGCTCGCTGCCGTCGGTGATCACCTGGACAGGGGCGCTGTCGTGTGGGCGCGCCATGCGCTGGTCGAAATCCACCGGGATCACCACCAGGCCGCGTATCGTGCCGGCCTGCATCTGCTGGATCAGCTGTTGGCGGTTGTCGCTGATGGTCGGTTCGATATAGGGCGAGCCGGCGAACGCCTGGGCCAGATCGCGCGCGTCTTCGCTCTGTTGCTCCATCAGAATGCCCAGATGCAGCTTGCTGGAGTCCAGGTTGATGCCGTAGCCGAAGATGAAAAGCAGCATCAGCGGGATAACGAAGGCGATCAGGCCGCTGCTGGGATCGCGCAGTATCTGCCGCGTTTCCTTCAGGCACAGCGCGCGCAGTCGGCGCCAGGAGAAGCCGCCGTCGTCGATTGGGGTACGGTTATCGCTCACCGTGATTCCTCCTCGTCGTAGCCCTGAACCAGCTCGATAAACGCCTGCTCCATCGAGGGGTTGGGATTGTCGTCGCGCGCCACCTGCTGTTTGAGATCGTCCGGCGTGCCGGCGGCGATGATCTTGCCGCGATAGACCAGGCCGATGCGGTCGCAGTACTCCGCTTCGTCCATAAAGTGGGTGGTCACCATCACCGTGACACCCTTGTCGACCATGCCGTTGATGTGCAGCCAGAACTCGCGCCGCGTCAGCGGATCGACGCCGGAAGTCGGTTCGTCGAGGAACAGGATATCCGGTTCGTGCATCAGCGCGCAGGCCAGCGCCAGGCGCTGCTTGAAGCCGAGCGGCAGCGCGTCCGGCGTTTGATCGAGGATCGGCGCGAAGTTGAAGGCGTGGGACATCTCGTCGATTTTTTTGCGCTGCGCCTTGCCGCTCAGGCCGTAGACGCCGGAGAAGAACTTCAGGTTCTGCGCCACCGTCAGGTTGCCGTACAGCGAGAACTTTTGCGCCATGTAACCGAGGCGTTGGCGCGCTTTGCCGGAACTGGTTTTCAGATCCATGCCCAACACCAGCGCCTTGCCGCCGGATGGCACCAGCAGGCCGCACATCATTTTGAAGGTGGTGGACTTGCCGGCGCCGTTCGGGCCGAGCAGGCCGAAAATTTCGCCGCGCCGCACCTGAAAATCGACGTGATCGGTGGCGGCGAAATCGCCGAATTTCTTGGTCAACTGCACCGCTTCGATCACCGTTTCACCACTTTCTCCGTCAACGGTCGGCATGATCTCCGCCAGCGCCGAGCGATGGTTGGGGCCGCCGCCGAGCAGATCGATAAACGCATCCTCGAAGCGCGGATCCGCTTCGTTCAGTTCGGCGTCCGGCAGATCCAGCGCCTGCAGTAGCTGCCGGTGATCTTCGCCTTCTTTCAGGATCAGGCGCAGGTACTTGCCCTGGATCACGCCGTCGGTGACCGCCGGCAGGCAGATCGCCCGCTGCAGCAACGATCGATGGCTGCCGGGGGGCGCGGCGATCAACACCGTGCGCCCGGCCATACGGCGGGTCAGCGCCTGCGGCGCGCCGCTGAACAGCAGCTCGCCCTCGTTGAGCAGCAGCACTTCGCGGCACTGCTCGGCCTCATCGAGGTAAGAGGTGCTCCACAAGATCAACATGCCGTCGTTGGCCAGCTCGTGCACCATGCGCCACAGCTCGCGGCGCGAGATCGGATCGACGCCGACGCCCGGTTCATCCAGCAACAGCACCTGAGGTTCGCCCACCAGCGTGCAGGCCAGGCCGAGTTTCTGCTTCATGCCGCCGGACAGCTTGCCCGCCAGGCGCTCGGTGAAGCGGGTCAGATCGGTGAATTTCAGCAGCCGTTCGAAGGTCTGGCGGCGAAGATCGCCGGTGACGCCGCGCAGATCGGCGTACAGCGTCAGGTTCTCCATCACCGTCAGATCCTCATACAGCCCGAACTTCTGCGGCATATAGCCGAGGATCGCGTGCAGTTGACGATCCTGGGCGATCGGATCCAGCCCGGCGACCCGCAGCTTGCCGCTGCTGGGCCGCAGCAGCCCGGCCAGCATGCGCAGCAGGGTAGTTTTACCGGCGCCGTCCGGGCCGACCAGTCCGATGACCGCGCCGCTGCGCAGGGTGGTGGTCAGGCTGGCGACCGCCGATTTCTCAAGCGACGGGAAGCGCTTTTCCAGCCCTTCCAACTCGATGGTGTGCGCCTGTTCCATGGCCGGCCTCAGGGTTTGGCGAAGCGTAGGGTGACCGGCATGCCCTGGCGCAGCGCGTCGTCGGCGTCGGTGACGATCACCCGCAGGCGGTATACCAGATCGGTGCGCAGGTCCGGCGTTTCAACGCTTTTCGGCGTGAATTCGGCGGTCGGCGAGACGAAACCGATCTTGCCGTGGTAAGGCTTGCCGGGGCGACCGTCGGTGTAGATCTCCAGCTCGGTGCCGGGCACCGCTTGGTTCAGGCTGGTTTCGTTGACGTAGGCGCGCACCCACACCGGCCGGGTCAGCGACAGGGTGAACACCGTGCCGCCGGCGCCGAGCATGGTGCCCGGCTCCACCGCGCGGGTCAGCACCGTGCCGGCGGAAGGGGAGATCAGCGTGGCGTCTTGCAGGTTCAACTGCGCCTGCGCCAGCGCCGCTTCGCTTTGCGCCACGTCGGCCTTGGCCTGTTCAATCTCTTGCGGGCGGTTGCCGCTGCGGTATTGCGACAGCTTGTCCTTCGCCGCCTGCAGGTTGGCCTGCGCCTGATTGCGGGCGGTGCGCGCATCCTCCAGCGCGTCGGCGGAGGTGGCGTTTTTCGCCCACAGCCCCTGCTGGCGTTTCAGGAAGCTGTCGGCATAGGTGAAGGCGGACTGGCGCTGCGCCATTTCTGACTGCACCTGGGCTATCTCTTCGCTGCGGTAGCCGGCCTGCAGCAGCGACAGTTTGGCGCGCGCGCTGCCGACGTTGGCTTCGGCCTGCTGCAGCGCGTTGCGGTAGGGGGCATCGTCCAGCTTGCCAAGCAGCTGGCCCGGCTGAACGGTATCGCCTTCATCCACCGTCAGCGACGCCAGGCGCCCGTCGACGCGAAAGCCGAGGTTGACCGTGCGAATATCGACGTTGCCGTACAGCGTCAGCGGCCGATCCTGCTGCTGTTGGTAATGCCAAACCCCGTATGCGACGGCCGCGATCAGCAGAATTAACAACACGATCAAGGCACTGCGTTTTTTGTTCATAACACTCCCTGCCTGAATTTACGCGCCATGACGTTGGCGCAGCCCAGTAACCAGAATCTCAATATGTTCGCTCAGTACCGCCGCGATTTGCGCCGCTTCGCCCTCGCCAATGTCTTGCCAACCTGCCTGACGGCGGATAGTTTCGCGCGCCACGCGGAACGACAGCACCTCGCCGATCAGCGCATGGGTATGCAATACGAGGCGGGGGGCGTGTTCGTCGATGCCGGTGGCGGCCGACAGCAGGCGGCACAGCCGCTCGTGCATCGGCGCGATCACCTGGCTGTGGATCAGCGGATAGGCCTCGGTCGGGGCGAGCTGTTCGCGCGACATGATTTTGCTCAGGTTCAGCGTGTGCGGTTGGGTCATCAGCTCGCTGAAGGCCAGCAGGCCACGTTGCAACAAGCGCAGCGCCGCGTCAGATGACCGTTGTGCGGCTGGTTCTTGCCGGAAGCGATCGACTTCCGCGACCAGCGGGGCGAACGCCTGCTGAATGAAATCGGCGAGCGACTGCGCCACGGCCAGGTACAGCCCCTCTTTGGAGCTGAAGTAGTAGGTGATGGCGGCGATATTCTGGCCGGCGCGCTGGGCGATGTCGCGCGTGGTGGCGCCTTCCAGGCCATATTCACCGAACAGTTCGGTCGCCGCGGCGAGCAGTTGCCGGCGCGTTTGCTCGCCGCGCGCCCGGCCGGCGGCCTGATGAGGGACGGAAGCTGACATGGGTCACGCTCGAAGTTAATCAATCATATGATTAACTTTATGCCAGATTGTCTAAAACGCAACCACTAACCACAATGAGTTATGTGATCGGCTTCAGACAATGCTGAATTTACGGCAGATTGTGCTCTAGGTGCGTAAAAGTGCTTTTTATTGCGCGACTTCTGTTACAATCGGCGCCTGGTGCACTGCAGTTTGTGCCAATCCCTCGTGGTCATGCTTAATGCCCCGTCTGATCATCCTCCCAGGAAACTGCACCGAACACCGTTAGGTTAGGGGGGATCTGGAGTTTTTCTCTTTATGTCATTTGAAACCCTCGGCTTAAGTGCTGAAATTGTGCGCGCTGTTGAAGAACAGGGCTATCGCGAACCGACGCCAATCCAGCGTCAGGCTATCCCTGTCGTGCTGGAAGGTCGTGACCTGATGGCCAGCGCTCAGACCGGCACCGGTAAAACCGCCGGTTTTACCCTGCCGCTGTTGCAGCTGCTGAGCAAGCATGACCATCCGGTCAAAGGCCGTCGCCCGGTGCGCGCGCTGATCCTGACGCCAACCCGTGAGCTGGCGGCGCAGATCGGCGAAAACGTCGAGGCCTACAGCAAACACCTGCGCCTGCGTTCGCTGGTGGTGTTTGGCGGCGTGAGCATCAACCCGCAGATGATGAAGCTGCGCGGCGGCGTCGATATCCTGGTGGCGACGCCGGGCCGTCTGCTGGATCTGGAACATCAGAACGCGGTTGACCTGTCCAAAATCGAAATTCTGGTGCTGGACGAAGCGGACCGCATGCTGGACATGGGCTTTATCCACGACATCCGTCGCGTGCTGGCCAAGCTGCCGGCCAAGCGCCAGAACCTGCTGTTCTCCGCAACCTTCTCCGACGACATCAAGGCGCTGGCCAACAAACTGCTGCATAACCCGGCCTCGGTGGAAGTGGCGCGCCGCAATACCGCGTCCGAGCAGATCGAGCAGAGCGTGCACTTCGTCGACAAGAAGCGTAAGCGGGAACTGCTGTCGCAGATGATCGGCGAAGGCGACTGGAAACAGGTGCTGGTCTTTACCCGCACCAAGCACGGCGCCAACCACCTGGCGGAACAGCTGAACAAAGACGGCATCACCGCTGCGGCGATCCACGGCAACAAGAGCCAGGGCGCCCGTACCCGTGCGCTGGCCGATTTCAAAGATGGCCGCATCCGCGTGCTGGTGGCAACCGATATCGCGGCGCGCGGTCTGGATATCGACCAGCTGCCGCACGTGGTGAACTATGAGCTGCCTAACGTGCCGGAAGACTATGTGCACCGTATCGGCCGTACCGGCCGCGCGGAACGCACCGGTGAAGCTATCTCGCTGGTGTGCGTGGATGAACACAAGCTGCTGCGCGACATCGAGCGTCTGCTGAAGCGTGAAATTCCGCGCATTGCGCTGCCGGGCTACGAGCCGGATCCGACCATCAAGGCCGAGCCGATCATCAACGGCCGCCAGGGCGGCGGACGCGGCGCGCCGCGCGGCAACGGCGGTGGCCAGCGTTCCGGTAACGGCGGCGGTCAGCGCAGCGGTAACGCGAACGGCGGCCAGCGTGAAAACCGTGGCAACGGTAACGGTAACGCTCGCCCGCAGGGGGACGGTCAACGCCGTTCCGGCGCGCCGGCCTCGCGTCGTCCACGTAGTCGCAAGCCGGCCGAATAAGCCTGATTGCTCAAAGAGTAAGCCGCCGATACGGGCGGCTTTTTTTTTGCCTGGCGGAACGGCATTTTCGTACTAGGCTGGACGGTGGCTAACCCTACATTCCAGGAGACGGAGATGAAATTGAAGTGCGCAATTCTCGATGATTACCAGCAGGTGGCGCTCAAGATGGCGGACTGGTCGGCGCTGGCCGATCGGGTGGCGGTGTCCGCCATCAGCGCGCACTTTACCGATGAGACGGAGCTGGCGGTGCATCTGCAGGAGTGCGACATTCTGGTCATCATGCGCGAACGCACGCCGATGACTGCCTCGCTGCTGGCGCGGCTACCGAAGCTGAAGCTGCTGATCACCTCCGGCATGCGCAACGCTTCTATCGATTTGGCCGCCGCCGCCGAGCGCGGCGTGGTGGTATGCGGCACCAGCAGCGGATCGGCGGCGCCGATGGAGCTGACCTGGGCGCTGCTGCTCGGGTTGGCGAAGCATATCGTGCCGGAAAGCGTCGGGCTGCAAAACAACGGTCCGTGGCAACGGGATCTCGGCGTCACCCTGCAGGGCAAGACGCTGGGGCTGCTGGGGTTGGGCAAGATCGGCGGCCAAATGGCCAAGGTGGCACAGGCGTTCGGCATGCGGGTGCTGGCCTGGAGCCAGAACCTGACGGCGGAACGGGCGGCGCAGGAGGGCGCTTTGCTGGCGCCGTCCAAGCGGGCGCTGTTTGAGCAGAGCGATTTTGTCTCCATTCACTTGGTGCTGAGCGATCGCAGCCGCGGGTTGGTGGGGCGCGACGAATTGATGGCGATGAAGCCCACTGCTTACCTGATCAACACCTCGCGCGCGGGGATCGTCGATCGGGTGGCGCTGGTGGACGTGCTGCAACAGCGGAAGATTGCCGGCGCCGGGCTGGACGTGTTCGAGACGGAACCGCTGCCGGCCGACGATGCATTCCGTCAATTGCCCAACGTGCTGGCGACGCCGCATGTGGGTTACGTGGCGGACGACAACTATCGCGCCTACTTCACCGAGGCGGTCGAGGACATAGCGGCGTTCCTCGCGGGTCAACCGATTCGCCGGCTAGGCTGACGGCATTTTTAATGCCCGCAGAGGCTTGTCTGGCGCGGGCATTCACCCGTATCATTGCGGGTCTTTTTTTAGCTGGGATTGGTCATGCGCGTATTATTGGCTCCGATGGAGGGCGTTCTCGACTCTTTGGTGCGTGAGTTGCTCACCGAAGTGAACGACTACGATCTGTGCATCACCGAATTTTTGCGCGTGGTCGATCAGCTGCTGCCGGCCAAGTCGTTCTACCGGCTGTGCCCGGAGCTGCGTCACGCCAGCCGCACGCCGTCGGGCACACAGGTGCGGGTACAGCTGCTGGGGCAGTACCCACAGTGGCTGGCGGAGAACGCCGCGCGTGCGGTAGAGCTGGGCTCTTACGGCGTCGATCTCAACTGCGGCTGCCCGTCCAAGCTGGTGAACGGCAGCGGCGGCGGGGCGACGCTGCTCAAAGATCCGGAATTGATCTACCAGGGCGCCAAGGCGATGCGCGCGGCGGTGCCGGCCCATCTGCCGGTCACGGTGAAGGTGCGTCTGGGCTGGGATTCCTCCAGCCGCAGCTTTGAAATCGCCGATGCGGTGCAGCAGGCGGGCGCCAGCGAACTGACGGTGCACGGCCGCACCAAAGAGGACGGTTACAAGGCGGATCGCATCAACTGGGCGGCGATCGGTGAGATCCGTCAGCGGCTGAGCATCCCGGTTGTCGCCAACGGCGAGATCTGGGATTACCAGAGCGCGCAGGATTGCCTGCAGGCGACCGGCTGCGACGCCATCATGCTGGGGCGCGGCGCGCTCAACGTGCCGAACCTGAGCCGGGTGGTGAAGTATAACGAACCGCGTATGCCCTGGCCGCAGGTGGTTGAGCTGCTGCAAAAATACGTCCATCTGGAAAAGCAGGGCGACACCGGTCTGTATCACGTGGCGCGCATCAAACAGTGGCTGGGCTATTTGCGTAAAGAATATGATGAAGCAACTGAACTGTTCAGCGAAATACGCGCGCTGACGACGTCAGGGGATATTGCGCGCGTCATCTGCCGCAGCTAAAAATAAACCCGCGCGCGGCGGGTTTATTTAAATATGTATTATCAGGCGGCTTTATCAAGACGATTTAATTCTATCTCGATATCCTGAATGGTTTTTTCCAGCCCTTCCAGGCAGGCGCCCTGTTTATTCAACAGGTCGTTAATGGCTTCGGCGAACGCCTTATTTTTGCATTCCCCCTGATCGAAGGCCAGCCAGTGTGCGGAGAGCGTCTCGGTATTCGCCTGCGCATAGTGGCGCATTTCCTTCAGCTGGGAAGCGACGTTGCGTAAATTATCCAGCTGCGCCTGTGCGTTTGCATTGTTGCTCATGAATTTCTCCTTGAGTTGGCCGTTAAATAATTTCGACTGCGGGATTAAGCTTACCCTATCCAAATAAAAATATCACCCTCGGTGGCCTTATTGGTTATTTTTTAATGAATGCGGATGTATTTATTTCTCGGCTGAACAAGGACTTGGGTGGAATTGTAAAAATAGATAAATACGGTTTTTTTTGGCAGTTATTTTCGGTCATTCCATACGGAATGACCGTTATTCTAACGCTTAAGAGTGATGCTTATTATGCCGCGTCCGCCAGCATAAACATGCCGTAGGGATGAATTTCCAGATAATAGTGCTCGCCGACGTTCGGCTGCAGGCGGGTGGCGTTAACCTGCAGCAAAATCTGCTGCCCGTGCCATGCCACCGTCACCTCATACTGCGGCCCCATGTAGGCGACATGTTGGATCACGCAGCGCTGGCTTTCATCGCCATGCTCACTCAACGTGATCGCCTCCGGTCGCACGCCCACCGTGCCGGTGCCCTGGGCGGCAAAATGCGCAGGACGTGGCAGGCGATAGCCGCTGATATCGACATGATCGGCGCTGAAGTTGGCCGGGAACAGGTTAGCGTCCCCCATAAAGCTCGCCATAAAGCGCGACGCCGGCTGCCGATAGAGATCCTGCGGCGAGCCCATCTGCATGATATGGCCCTTGTTCATCACCAGCACGGTGTCGGAGACCGCGAAAGCCTCGCTCTGATCGTGGGTAACGTACAGCGAAGTGATATCAAACTGCTTTTGCAGCTCGCGGATCTTTTCGCGCATGCTGCGGCGCAGGTTGGCGTCGAGATTGCTCAACGGCTCGTCGAACAGCAGCACTTTCGGCTTGAGGATCAGCGCGCGCGCCAGCGCCACGCGCTGCTGTTGACCGCCGGAGATCTGATCGACATAGCGATCGTCGAACCCCGCCAGATCCACCATCGCCAGCGCTTCCTGCACGCGCGCTTTCACTTCGGCGCGCGGAATGCCGAGCATCTTCAGCCCATAGCCGACGTTCTCCCCCAGCGACATATGCGGGAACAGGGCATAAGACTGAAACACCATGCAGATGTCACGCTGCTGGATGGAACGATGGGTAACGTCTTCACCATCAATGAATATCTGCCCGTCGCTCGGTTTCTCCAGCCCGGCCACCAGGCGCAAAATGGTGGTCTTGCCGCAGCCGGAAGGGCCGAGCAGCGTCACCATTTGCCCCCGTGGGATGGTGAGCGTGATGTTATCGATTACCGTGTTGCTGCCGAACCGTTTGGAGACGTTACGCAGTTCAACGAAATTTTTCTGGCTCATCATGGGCTCCATTACGCCTGGTTTTTGGCTTTTGAACGGGAGATGCGTGCCTCGCCGATCAGCCAGTCAAAGAGGAAAATAATCGCCAGCATCACCACGATCAGAATTGAACCGTAGGCGATCGCTACGCCGTATTCGCCGTCTTCCACGCGGTTGAGGATGTAGGCGGTGGCCACGCGGGTATCGGGGGTGACCAGGAAGACGATGGCGCTGACGGTAGTGATGGCGCGCACGAAGCTGTAGATCAGCGCCGACAGGATCGCCGGGCGCAGCAGCGGCAGCAGGATGTGCGTGATGGTGCGCAGCGAGCCGGCGCGCAGGCTGAGCGAGGCTTCGTCCAGCGATTTGTCTATCTGGCCCAGCCCGGCGATCCCGGCGCGAATGCCCACCGGCACGTTGCGCATCACCATCGAGATAATCACGATGGCGGCCGTCCCGGTGAGGTACACCGGCGCGCTGTTAAAGGCGAGAATGTAAGAGACGCCCGCCACGGTGCCCGGCACCGCAAAGCACAGCATGGTGGTGAACTCGATGGTCTTTTTGCCCTTGAACTGCTGGCGCACCACGATCCAGGCGATCAGCAGACCGAAGGCGGCGGTGATCGGCGCGGCGATCCCGGCGTACAGCAGCGTGTCGAGCAGCGAAGGCCACGCGCCGTCGCTCATGCCCTGGCCGAACAGCTTGATGAAGTTATCCAGCGTCAGCGTGTAATCCACCCCCCAGTTGACGGTGAAGCTGCCGTAGAAAATGCTGCCGTAGAGCAGGGCGTTAAAGGCTACCCACACCGCCAGCAGCGCGATCACGCCCCATACCAGCGTGACCGGCAGCGGCTGTACGTCGCCGCGGTAGGATTTGCCGGACACGGTGACGTAGGAACGCTTGCCGATCCACAGGTACTGGATGCAGAACACCAGCAGCGAGAACAGCAGCAGGAAGGCGCCGAGGGTGCTGGCGGCCTGATAGTCGAGCTGCGAGCCGGTGATGTAGAAATAGATTTGCGTCGCCAGCACGTCGAAGTTGCCGCCGAGCACCAGCGGGTTGCTGAAGTCGGCCAGCGATTGCACCACCACGATCAGAAACGCGTTGGCCAGCGCCGGTTTCAGCAGCGGCACGAACACGCCGTTAAAGGTTTGCCAACGGCTGGCGCGCAGGGTGTAAGAGGCCTCTTCCAGCGAAGGATGAATGGTCTTGATCGCGCCGTCGAGGATCATGAACGCCATCGGCGTGAATGCCAGCACCTGCGCCAGCCAGATGCCGGTAAAGCCGTACAGCCAGTTGGTGTTGGTCAGGCCGAACCAGGCCACCATCCACTCGGTGACGTAGCCGGAACGCCCCATCATCAGCGTGACGCCCAGGCCGACGACGAACGGCGGCGTGACGATGGGCAGGATGGAGAAGATGCGGCCGATAATGGCGCTGCGCTTGGCGATGCGGGTGGTGTAAATCGCCAGCACCAGGCCGAAGAAGGTGCAGCCGGCGCCCACCGCGATCGACAGGGCGATGGAGTTGAGGATCACCTGAACGATATGCGCCTGCGACAGCACGTTCATAAACGCCAGCGGCGCGAATGCCCCCGTCTGGTCGGTGAACATCGGAATGAAAATCGCGATGCTCGGCCAGACGATGAAGACGCCGATCAGCGCCACGATGGTGACCAGCGCACCGATAACGAAACGGTCGCCGCCCAGCCAGTCGAGGCGGGTCAGCGCCAGCGTCATGATGGCGCCCAGCGAGGTCAATTGCACCAGGGGGGCGTAGCCTAAACCGCGTCCTGCCACCGTGGCGCTGACGACGATAAAGGCCATGCACAGCAGTGCCCAGCCGGCATCGAACGCGTGGCGGCGCCGCTGCTCACGGCCCGCCGCAGCGTAAGGACGCAGCAGCAGCAGGCTCGGCAGCAGGCACCAAAGCCAGCTGATATTGCGGTGTGACCAGCCGTAGGCCGCGAGGATTTCATCGCCGGTGGACTCCAGCAGGCCGTAATCCAGGCTCCAGCTCGGCAGCAGGGCGAACGCCAGCCAGCCAAGCAAAACCCAAAGGAATATTGCATCTCGTTTTTTCACGAGATGGAGTGCATGTGTATGTGACATAAGTTTCCCGGATGTTCAGGCCGGGTAAGGCGTGAAGCTTACCCGGCAACAGGCGCAGAATGTGGGTTTATTTACCCATCTTGACTTCGCTGACCCATTTATTGATCAGCGCCTTGCGGACCTCGGTCGAGCCGTACTTGTCCATGTCGTAGTTGATCAGTTTCAGATCGTCGAGCTTCAGCGAGTTCGGCGAGGTATCGGCGGTGGTGTTGGTCAGGATCTGATAGGATTTGCCTTTCTTCCACGCCAGCTCCTGCGCCTCTTTCGACAGCACCCAGTCCACGAACAGTTTGGCGTTATCGAGGTTGCGCGCGCCTTTGAGGATGCTGACGCCGCCGATTTCGTAGCCGGTGCCTTCACACGGCGAGATCAGCTCAAGCGGCGCGCCCTGTTCTTTTTCGAGCGAGTAGTCATGCAGGAAACCGATGCCGATCGCCGTTTCGCCGCGGGCGGCGTTGCGCGCCGGGGCAATGCCGGACTTGGTGTACTGCGAAACGTTGGCGTTCAGCTGCTTGAGGTAATCGAACGCCTGATCGTCTCCCCACAGTTGGGCAAAGGTCGCCAGCGCGGTGTAGGCGGTGCCGGAACTTTGCGGATCGGCGATTTGAATCTCGCCTTTGTATTCCGGTTTGGTCAGGTCTTTCCAGCACTTGGGCACCGGCAGGTTTTTCTCTTTCAGGCGCTGGGTATTGACGCCAAAGCCGAGAATGCCGACGTAGACCGCCGAGGAGTAGTTGCCTTTCAGCTTGGCTGGATCGCGGAATTGCGTCATGACTTGTTCGAGGTTGGGCGATTTGTACGGTTGCAGCAGCCCCATTTCACCGGCCTGGGATTGCGGATCGAGCGTGCCGCCGTACCAGACGTCCGCCTGCGGGTTCTTCTTCTCGGCGTCCACTTTTGCCAGCGTGCTGCCGGAACCGTTGCGGATAAACGCGGTTTTCACGTCATATTTCTCGCCGAAGGCTTTGGTTTCCGCTTCGCACATTTCATTGGTGGCGCTGCAGTAAACCACCAGGCGGCCCTTGGCGTGCGCGGCGCCGCTCAGCGTGGCCAACGCGATGCCGGATGCTATCAGGGTAGTGACCCACGTTTTTTTCATTGTTTTATCCTTCTCTCGGTAGAGGTGGTAACGCTCGCCATCAGCAGCGGCATCAGCAATAAACCCATAAGAACGGCGGCGATCGACAGCAAACTGAACATGCCTGACCAGCCATAGCCTTCGATAACCCGCGACAGCGGCCAGCCCGCCAGCGCCGCCCCCAGATAGGCGAACAGGCCGAGAAAGCCGGTGATGGAGCCCGCGGCGCCTTTGTGCCCGCATTCCACGGCGGCGAGGCCAATCAGCATCTGTGGGCCGAAGACAAAGAAGCCCACCGCGAAAAAACAGCCCGCCAGCAGCGCGTAGTGATGCACCGGCGCCAGCCACAGCGCGGCGACGGAAACCATCAGCCCGAGCGTGAACAGCAAAATCATCGGCGCGCGCTGCCCGCCGAACAGCACATCCGAGCCCCAGCCGGCGAACAGCGCGCCGAGCAGGCCGCCTATCTCGAACAGCATCACCGTCGCATTGGCGCTGAGCAGGTTGACGCCGTGGCTTTCCGTCAGCCACAGGTTGCCCCAGTCGTTCAACGCGATGCGGATCAGGTAGACCAGCACGTAAGAGACGCCGAGCAGCCAGATCATCGGGTTCTTCAGCATCGTGGTGCGCAACATCTGCCACAGCCCCATCGGCGGGCTTTGCTGTTCCTGGCGCAGCTCCAGCGGATCGTGGCGCCACTGGCCGACCGACGGCAGGCCTTCTTCCTGCGGCGTGCCTGTCAGCTGCCGCGTGAGCCAGATGCCCAGCACCATGCTGACGGCCCCCGGGATCAACATCGCCGCCTGCCAGCCCCAGCGCTGGGCGGCGAAGGCGCTGATCAACGGCACGATCGCGCCGCCGAGGTTGATCGACATATTCCAGCAGCCCCACCAGAAGCCACGCTCATTGCGCGAATACCAGTGGGTCAGCAGCCGCGCGCAGGGCGGCCAGCCCCAGCCCTGAAAGAAGCCGTTCAGCGCCCAGACCGCCAGCAGCAGCGTCAGCGATTCGCCGAAGGCGAACGCCACGTTCAGCAAACCGGTGGCGAACAGGCCGATCCCCATAAACCCGCGCTGCCCATGGTCGTCGTGCCACAACCCGGCGGCGAATTTCGACAGGCCGTAGCTCAGATAAAACAGCGAGCCGAGCAGGCCAATGTCCCCTTTATCCAGCCCCAAATCCGTTTGCAGCGCCGGCAGCACGTAATTCACGCTTTTGCGCGTCAGGTAAAAGGCGGCGTACCCGATGACCATATACAGCAGCAGTCGCGGGCGCAGCGCGCGGTAACGATGATCGATTTCAGATGCCGAGCGTGCTTGCATAGCCGCCTCCCTGGTGCTGACTATAAGAAGGTGAAAGGGAAAGGGGATGAGAGAAAGTCCGGAGTGGCTAAGACTTTTTCCTAGTTAGTCGGCGGTTTGTTGCAAATTTGTGGGCAGGTTAACAATTACCCGGGTGCCGCGCTGCGTTTCCAGCGTCAGTTCGCCGCCGAGTGCGCTGACCCGTTCGCGCATCCCCTGAATGCCGAAGCCAGGCACCTTGTCCGCACGGATGCCGATGCCGTTATCCCGCACCTCGAGGTGCAAAAGCTCACCCTGTTGATACAAGACGATGGCGACTTCGCTGGCTTCGGCGTGTTTGCACACGTTGTTGAGCAGCTCTTGCAGCAGCCGGTAGAGGGTGAAGCGCACCGTCTCGCCGGCGGGCGTGTCGATGAGTCGGTAGTCGAAATGGCAACGGATGCCCCGTTCGCTAAAGGCGAATTCATTCAGCAGGTGGTGAAGCGCGTCTTTGAACGCCAGCTCGTCCAGCGCGGGCGGGCGAAGCTGGCGCAGCAGCTGGCGCGTGGAGTGATGAATGCGCCGGGCGAGATCGGCTATCTGGTTCGCGGCGGCCTGGGTTTGCGCCGGATCGCGCGCCCGCTTGACCAGCTGCGACTGGATTTGAATCGCGGTGATGTTCTGGCCGATTTCATCGTGCAGCTCGCGCGCCAGGTTCTTTCGCGTGTCTTCTTCGGTGTGGATCAGTTTTTCGGTCAGCGCCCGCCGCGCCGCCAGCTCTTCTTCCAGGCGTCGGCGATAATGGTGCAGGTTTTGCGCCAGGTGTTGCTGGCGGCTGATGGCGATGCCCAGGCCGATGCCGAGCAGCGCCTGCGTCGCCAGAAAGATTTCCAGCTCGACCAGATTGCCGAACCCCACGCCGACCTGCCGGGCGAGGGTGATCATCATGCTGCCGAGCAGGCCGGACAACACGCCGCCCTGCCAACCGAACTTCCACGCCATCACCACGTTCGGCAAAAACACCACGATCAGCAGCAGGCGCTCGATTTCCGGCGACAGCACCATCTGCGTACCGATGCCGATAACGAAAAACAGGCTGCACCAGATGATTAAGGACGCGCGCAGCGGCGGGTTGGTGGTGTCCAGCCCCAGCAGGTGGTAACGGTGCTGTTGGCGCAGAAATTCAAAGATCAGGTAGACGAACGGGGTCAGCAAAACGCCGCCGGTAAACGACGCCAGGCCGAGCAACATCGCCGGGCTGTGCGCGAAAGGCGACAGCAGGGCGGTATTGAGCAGCGAGGCGGCGGTCACGGTAGCCAGCAGCAGCGTCAGCCGCTGCCAGTAGAGCGGAAAACGGCGCCAGAATCGCTGCGCGAGCGCGGCCGGGAGCAGGGTGATGAACGGCGCGGCCAGCAGGCCGTAGCCGCTCAGCAGGCGTTCGCCGTGCAGCCAGAACAGCAGCAGCACCGGCGGTATTATCAGAGCGGGCCAATAGCGGCGCGCCAGCAAGATCAGCAGCGCGAGATAGACGCCGTGAGACAGAAACAGCGCTGCCTGATTGCCGTTGTGGGTCAGATAGAAGCCGAGCGTCCACAGCATCAGCCAGCCACTGCCCCAGGCCAACAGGATAAACAGCGAGATAACCCAGCGCCGTGAGCGGAGTGACATCAATGCCCCGCCAGCAGCTGATGTTCGAGGGCGAAATGCACCAGCTCAATGGTGCTGTTGCACTGCAGCTTGCCCAGGACGTTGGCGCGATGTACGTGTACCGTTTTATGGCTGAGATCGAGCTTGAAAGCGATCTCCTTTACGCTGTCACCTCTGACCAGCAGATCGAATATTTCACGCTCGCGCGGGGTCAGCACTTCCAGCGCCGTGGCCGGCTGCTCGCCGCCGCGCAGCGCCCGCAGCGCGTCGGCGCACAGGTAATGGCCGCCCATCTCGACGGAGCGCACCGCCTGCACCAGTTCTTCCGGCCCGCAGCGTTTGGTCAGATAGCCGCTGGCGCCGGCGTCCAGCGCGCTCTGCACGAAGGTGGGGGAGTCATAGATGCTGAGGATGATTGCGCGGAACTGCGGCTTCTGCGCCCGCAGGCGTTTCAACAGGCTCAGGCCGTTTTCATCCGGCATGGCGATGTCCATCACCGCGACGCTGACGTCGTCGCGCAGCAATGCCGGCCAGGCCGCCGCCGCGCTGCTGTATTGCCCCACCACGTCGATATCGTCCTCGAGGCTGAGCAATTGCGCAAAGCCGGAGCGCACCACCACATGGTCATCCACCAGTATCACACGGATCATTTTCGCACTCTGTTGCCGAATCATGACCCTATGATGCCTGCCGCCGCGGTGCTGGCAATCAGCCAAGCGCGGTTATGCAATCGATGTAACAGAATCGTAATAAAAGGGCGCCACCGGCGTCGTCAACGATCCAAATCGATGGCGAAATGCTGCCACAGCGCGGCGCGGCGTTCCTCTTCCGAATGCAGCGTCGTTTCGTGGCGCTGGTGATCTTCGGTCACGATCAGCTTCATGTCGCTGAGGGTCACCCGGCCGTGCTCCGTCGGCCGTGAGCACACCAGGCGTTGGGTGAAATGCGACTGCGGCGAAGTGCTGTGGAAGTGGCACATCTCGTCGAACTCAGGCAATTCACGCGGCTGAACGGTAAAGCGATACAGGGTTTTGGCATGCGAGCGTTGGTCGCCGTTGCGGCGCTCCAGCAGGTAATACTCGCCTTCCTGCTCCAGGTGGAAGGTGCCGCTGGCCTGCGGTTGCGGCTCGGCGGCGACGATTTTGAGCGGCGTCAGGAAGGAATCGCCGAAACCGACATCCACTAGCCAGGCCTGGCCCGCCAGATCCACCCGCAGCGCCAGATGGTCGTAGGGCGGGCCGAAATGGCCGTCGCGCGCGCGGATCTCGCCGGAGATGAAGCTCACCTTGAAACCGATCTCCCGCAGCAGCAGGGCAAACAGCGTGTTCAGCTCATAACAGAAACCGCCGCGGTTACGCTCGACCACCTTGCTGAACAGCGCCTCCGGCGTCAGCTGAATACCCTGATGATAAATAATGCTCAGGTTCTCGAACGGGACGCTCAGCATGTGGCGATGGTGCAGCTGTTGCAACGTGGGGAGGTCAGGGCGGGCGCCGCCGGTAAAGCCGATATGCTGCAGGTAGCGTTGGGTATCCACAGGGTGTCTCGCATGAGAAAAAGTAGGCATAAAATAGCGGGCTTTGCGGCGTTTGTGAGCGCATTACGTGCTGCGTTGTCGCTGCTGCCGCAAACTGTCACTTGCCGGCGCTAGCCTGTTCCCCTGAGTTCAACGTTGCAGGAGAACGGCTATGCAAGATTTCAAACATCGGGTGGCGCTGGTGACCGGCGCGTCCACCGGCATTGGCGAAGCGATCGCCGGCGAGCTGTTTCGGCGCGGCGCCACGGTGGTGATGACCGGCCGCCACGCAGTGCCTCTCGCCGCCGCCGCCGCGCGGCTCGATCCCGACGGCCGACGGGTGATGACGTTGCGGATGGACGTGCGCGATGCGCCGTCGGTGCGGCAGGGTATTGAAGAGATCGTGCGGCGCTGCGGCGCGCTGCATCTACTGGTCAACAACGCCGGGATCACCGGCCCGCACGAGGTGGATATCGATCGGTACGCGGTCGAAGATTGGCACGAGGTGATCGCCACCTGCCTGAGCGGCACGTTTTTCGGCATGAAGTACGGCCTGCCGGCGATCGTCGCCGGCGGCGGCGGGGCGGTGGTGAACCTCTCTTCCGCCAACGGCGTGGTGGGCATCGCCGGGATCGCACCTTATACCGCCGCCAAGCATGGCGTGCTGGGCCTGACACGCTCGGCGGCGCTGGAATTCGCCACGCGCGGCGTGCGCGTTAATGCCGTCGGGCCGGGCTATGTGGATACGCCAGCGATGGGGAAACTGCCAGCGTCGGCGCGGGCGCAGATGGCCGCTTCGCACCCGATGGGGAGGATGGCGACGCGGGAAGAGGTGGCGAAAACGGTGGCTTTTCTGCTTTCGGACGACAGCAGTTTCACCACCGGCGCGTTTTACAGCATCGACGGCGGTTATACCGCGCGCTGAGCCAGCGCCTGCAGCCAACGGAGAAACGCCGCTGCGCCGGGTTTTTCCAGCGTGCGCGGCGGGTAAACTACGTAGTAGGGTTTGCTGAGCCGCAGCGCCGGTTCGGCCAGGGTGACCAGCTGGCCTTCCGCCAGTTCACGGGCGATCAGCCGCCGCTGGCCGAGCAGCACCCCGCGCCCTTGCACGGCGGCGTCGATGGCCAGCGAGGTCAGGTTATAGGTTAGCCCGCGCCGCGGCGGCGGCGGCCGATCGGCGGCGGTGAACCACTCGTGCCAGCCCGGCAAAAACTGGCTCTCCTTGCCCCAGTCGACGTGGATCAGCGGCAGCTGCGTCCAGTCGCCGCACTCGCGCAGCGCCGGGCTGCACACCGGCTGCACCCAATCCTGAAACAGCTGCACCTTTTCCAGCAGCGGGTAATCCTGAGCGCCGAAGCACAGGGCGAAATCCGCCGCCGAATGGGCGAAATCGACCGCCGCATGGGTGGCGTGCAGCCGCAAATCGCCGTCGGGGCACTGCGCCAGCCAGTCGCCCAGCGCCGGATTCAGCCATTTAGACGCCAGCGCCGGCAGGGCGAACACCGTCAGCGCCTGTTTGCCGCGCTGGCGTTCGACGTGCTGCTGCGCCACGCGCAGCGTTTCGAACGCCTCCTGCACGTAGGCCAGGTAGTCCGCGCCCTGTTCGGTCAGCGTGACGCCGCTTTTGGCGCGAATGAACAGCGTGATGCCCAGATGCTGTTCGAGCTGGCGGATTTGCTGGCTGACGGCGGCGGCGGTCAGCGCCAGCACATCCGCCGCACGGGCCAGGCTGCCGGTGCGAGCGGCGGTTTCGAACGCCAGAATGGCGCTCAGCTTGGGCAGGCGAGCACGGGACGGTGGCGGCATGGGCAGGACTATCGCTAAGAATTCGTTAGCTTATCCATAACGTATTTTTGTTATGGCGGCAATGCGCCATTCGCTACAGTGAGAAGCATCCGGCTATCGCACACGAGGGGAACGTCATGCCGCAACTTGCCGATATTATCGATCTGTCCGCCCATCCCATCGACGACGCCGCATTCCGCGCCCGTTGCAGGCAAACGCTGGCGCGCGCCGGCGCGCTGGTGCTGCCGGGATTTCTGCGCCCCGCCGCGCTGGCGACGGTAAGGCTGGAAGGTGCCGAACAGCACCACGCGGCGTTTTACGCCAGCAGCAAACACAACGTGTATCTACGGCCGCAGGACGACGCGCTGCCGGCCGACCATGCGCGCAACCGGCTGGTGGTGTCATCCAAGGGCTGCATTACCGACGAGGATATCCCATCGCAGTCGCCGCTGCGTGCGCTGTACGATGCTCCGGCGTTTCGCGAGTTTCTCTGCGCGGTGTTGGATGAGGCGCAGCTGTATCCCTACGCCGATCGGCTGTCGTCGATCAACCTGCATTACGCCCACACCGGTCAGGAACTGGGCTGGCATTTTGACAACTCCTCATTCGCCATCACGCTGCTGATCCAGAAACCGCAGGGGGGCGGCCGTTTCGAATACGTGGAGAACCTGCGCGACGCCGACCGCGGCGAGATGAACTATGCCGGGGTCACGCAGGTGCTGGACGGTGAGCGGGCGGTCAAACAGCTGGCGATGGAGGAGGGGGATTTAGTGCTGTTTCGCGGGCGCAACGCCATGCACCGGGTGACGCCGACCGAAGGCGACACCACGCGCATGCTGGTGGTGCTGGCCTACAATGCGCAGCCGGATGTCATGCTGTCGGAAAGCGCCAGAATGACGTTTTACGGCCGGTTATAGCGGATAAAAAAACCGCCCCGGAGGGCGGTTTGTCGATTCAGTGCGGGTTCTGCTCTTCGTGAGCCTGCTGCTCCCGCTTCACTTCCTGCGCGCGCTTGCGCAGGCCGAACCAGCCCAGCGTCAGCAGCACCGCCAGCACCGGAATGGTGGCGATGGTCCAGGTGCCGTTCGGATAATCGAACGCCATCATCACCACGACGACCAGCAGGAACGCCAGCGTCAGCCAGGAGGTGAACGGCGCGCCCGGCATTCTGAACGATACCGGCTGCGCACGGCCTTCGCGCACGGCTTTGCGCAGGCGCATCTGGCAAACGATGATAAACGCCCAGGAGGCGATGATGCCCAGCGAAGCGATGTTTAGCACGATCTCGAAAACCCGCGACGGCACCAGGTAGTTGAGCACCACGCCGATCACGTAGATGCCGCAGGTAACCAGGATGCCGGCGTAAGGCACCTGCTGGCTGCTCATTTTAGCCATCAGCTTCGGCGCGGAGCCGCCCATCGCCAGTGAACGTAGGATGCGGCCGGTGGAATAGAGGCCGGAGTTGAGGCTGGACAGCGCGGCGGTCAACACCACGATGTTCATGATGGTGCCGATGTAAGGCACGCCCAGCTTGCTGAAGAAGGTCACGAACGGGCTTTGGCCGGCCTGATAGGCGTTCCACGGCAGCAGCAGCACCAGCAGCACCACGGAGCCGACGTAGAACAGACCGATACGCCAGATCACGCTGTTGATCGCTTTGGGCATCATTTTAGCCGGATCTTTACACTCGCCGGCGGCGGTGCCGATAAGCTCGATGCCGGCGAAGGCGAAGATCACCCCTTGCACCAGCACCAGCGCCGGCAGCAGGCCGTGCGGGAACATGCCGCCGTTTTCGGTGATCAGGTGCATGCCGGTGGTGTGGCCGGCGACCGGGGTGCCGGTGCCGAGGAAGACGACGCCGACAATCAGGAACAGCGCGATAGCGACGACCTTGATCAGCGCGAACCAGAACTCCATCTCGGCGAACCACTTCACGCCGATCATGTTCATGGTGGCGACGATGCCGAGCGCGCCGAGGGCAAACAGCCACTGCGGCACGTCGGCAAAGGTGCCCCAGTAGTGCATATATAGCGCCACCGCGGTGATGTCGACGATGCCGGTCATCGCCCAGTTGAGGAAATACATCCAGCCGGCGACGTAAGAGGCTTTCTCACCGAGAAACTCGCGGGCGTAAGAAACGAAGCTGCCGCTGGAAGGGCGATGCAGCACCAGTTCGCCCAGCGCGCGCAGGATGAAGAAAGAGAAAATCCCGCACACCAGGTAGACCAGCGCCAGCGCCGGCCCGGCCAACTCGAGACGGCCGCCGGTACCGAGGAACAAGCCGGTACCGATGGAGCCACCGATGGCGATCATTTGGATTTGCCGGTTGCCCATGCTTTTGTGATAACCGGATTCATGAGAGTCTAGCCAGCGTCTTCTGGCGGCGTGTTTGTCATCCGCCGACTTTTTTTGTGAGTGCATTATCCGTCCTGTTTACCTGTCTATGATGAACTCCGCTCTGAGCTGCAGAGCAAACGATTGCCATTAACAATCGTAATGAGAATGAGGTCGTGGCATCATTCCGCTGTTTATTGTGTATACAGCCGCCATTAAATAACGGCGTGGCATGCTACCGTTTCCCGATAAATGTGGCAAAAAAACCTGCGTACAAAGTGTGAACAATGGTGTGTATTTTTTAAACTGAAAACAAAAACGCATATTATTCAGTAAGATGAGTCTCATTATCAACACGGAAATATCGAACGATAAAAGTGATTGAAATCACAGAATAATAATTACCGTGCAAATTAAAGGGATTTGGAGGTTATTTTGCGTGAGGGGGGAAGGCGGGCGGAAAATAAAGCGATGGCGCCTGCGCGGCAATGAGCGTGCGCAGGCGAATCGGACGAGGAGCAGGCTTAGGCGGATTCACCGGCCGGCAGAGCCGAAGCCGGCAGGCCGAACAGCTTGTCGAACGCCCAGTTAAACAGGAAGGTGTAGCAAGGAATGATGACGATCAGCGCCATATCCAGCAGCAGCGCCTGCCACAGCGTGATGCCCATCCACCAGGCGATCAGCGGGATCAGATACACCACCAGCGTCAGCTGAAAGCCGACGGCGTGCAAAATGCGGCGTTTGAGCGTGCGGGTGCGCGACACCTGGCGGCTTTCCCACCACTCGAATAAATAGTTGTAAATAAAGTTCCAGCTTACCGCGATGGTGGTGATCACCACCGCCAGCGGCCCGGTGCTGCTTGGCGCATGGCCCGACAGCAGCGCCAGCCCCAGCGCCGAGATCGCCATGCCGATGATTTCATAAGCGGTGACATACACCAGTTTGCGTTTGACGCCTTGCATCGTTTTCTCCCGATCTGTTTTTAGTTGCCTCTGTGGCGACGGCGGCTAAGATAACGTCAATCACATTGATAGAAAAAGTCAGGAGCTGTCAGTTTTTCTGACAGGTTGAGCGATGAATTTTTCCAGCGACAACATCGAACTGTTTTTGGCGGTGCTCGACCGCGGCTCATTTTCCGCCGCCGCCCGCGCGTTGCGGCGCGTACCGTCTGCGGTCAGCATGGGCATCGCCAACATGGAGGCGGAGCTCGGTTTCGCCTTGTTCGACCGTTCTCACCGCGAACCGACGCCGACCGCGCTGGCGCTGGCCCTGGCGCCGCACGCCCGCCTGATCGCCGGGCAGCTCAAGCAGCTGCAGGTGCACGCCATCGAGCTATCCCAGGGGCTGGAGAGCCGGCTTTCGATCGGCGTGGCGTCGGATATTAACGGCGCCGGCCTGCTGGCGGCGGTGAAAACGCTGTCGCAGCGTTATCCGCTGCTGAACATTGAAGTGCTCAGCGCGCCGCAGGACGACGTGCTGCACATGCTGCATCAGGAGCGCATCGGCGTTTGTCTGGCGTTCGGCGGGCTGAACGTCAACAGCGCGGAACAGTTTCACTTCGTCGGCGCGGAATCGCTGGTGGCGATGCTGTCGCCGCAGCATCCGGCGCTGGACGGCGCGGCGGGTGAGCTGTTTCTCGAAGATCTGGTCAACGTGCGGCAGATCATGGTGGCCAGCCGCGATCTGCCGATCGGCGATCTGCGTCCGCAGGTGGCGGAGGCGTATTGGCGCACCGACAGCCTACCGATGGCGCTGAACATGGTGGAGGCGGGGCTGGGGTGGGGAAATTTCCCGCTGTCGCTGGCCGAGCCGCTGCTGGCGCAGGGGCGGCTGGTGCGGCTGAAATTCAAAAATACCAAGAACGAACTGCGCTTGCCGATGCATTTGATCTGGCTGAAGAACCGCCCGTTGGACAAGGCGGCGCGCGAGCTGGTCGAGCTGATGCGCACGGCGCCGCAGGAAAGCTGACGCCCGCTGCGTTTGCTTACTCCGGGTGGCGTTTACGCCACCAGAAACGCACCAGCAGGATGGCGGCGATCGCCAGCGCGACAAACAGCAGGCCGGAGAGTTTTTTGTCGAAGCCGGTAACGAAGCGTTCGATCGCCTGGCCACCAAAATAACCGAGCATGACGAAGATCGTCGCCCATAAAATAGCGCCGAGGATATTGAGCGGTACGAAGCGCGACGGCGGCAGGCGGCTGGCGCCGATCAGCACCGGGCCGATGATGCGGAAACCGTACATAAAGCGCACCCCGATAACGAACAGCATCGGGTGGCGAGCGATCAGCCTTCTGGCGCGCGCGATGCGCTTTTCCTGTCCCTTGAGCCGCGAGATGACGCGGCCTTCAAACCGGCGGCCGGCGAAGTACAGCAACTGGTCTCCCATCATGCCGCCCAGCGCCACCACCGCGATCACCCACGGCCAGTGCAGCAGCCCTTCGTGGGCGGCGATGCCGCCCAGCAGCGTGATGGTCTCCCCTTCCGCCAGGCAGCCGATAAACAACGCCCAGTAACCGTAGTCCGTAATGTAGTGGGCCAAATCGGTCATTCCTTACTCCTTATGTGGCTGACGCATAAGGGCAAGTATACGCCCGATCGCTAGCCTTGGGCGATTTGGGCCACCAACGCTCTGCGCCGCGCCAGGCTTTCCGCCATTTGTGCCTGTACCTTGGCGTAAATGTGCGGCGGGGCCAGTTCCGGCGTGCCGCCCTCGAACGGCGGGGCCGGGGCGTATTCCAGATAAAGTTGGATCGTCTGAGCGGTGTCTTCGCCGTGCAGTTCGGCGATCAGCGCCAGCGCGAAATCGATGCCGGCGGTGACGCCGCCGCCGCTGATTACGTTGCCGTCGCGTTCTACGCGAGCAGCGCTGGGTATGGCGCCGAACAGCTTCAGGCTATCGCGCATAGACCAGTGGCAGGCGGCGCGTTTACCCAGCAATAGCCCGGCGGCGGCTAGGATCAGTGAACCGGTACACACCGAGGTCAGGTAGCGAGCATCGGTGCCCAGCCGACGGATTTGCCGCATGAATGCTTCATCCTGTAATGCCTGGGTGCAGCCGCTGCCGCCCGGCACGCACAGCACGTCGCAGCGCGCGATCTCCGGCAGCGGGCGCAGCTGAGTGAAGTGCAAGCCTTCCGATTCGACATCCGCGCCGTCTACCGAAGCGACGATGATTTCCGCGCCCGGCATGCGGCGCAGAAACTGCAGCGGGCCGGTGAAGTCGAGTTGGGTGACGCCTTGATAGATGGGAAATACAATCACGAGTGGTTCAGACATGACATTCGCCTCATTTTTATCGTTGGACCTGGGCCATAATAGCCGCCCTGTTTTTGGCTGATATGACAGATAACCCTCAAAAAGCGCCATCATGAACACGATCGGTTTTGTGGTCTTTCCCGGTTTCAACCTGCTGGACTTTGCCGGCCCGCTGGCGGCGTTCGATAATGTCAACCAGTTTACCGATCCGCCGGCCTACCGCTGCGTGGCGATTTCGCCGCAGGGTGGCATGGTCGCCAGCTCGGCCGGGGTGGAGATCGCCACGCAGCCATGCGGCGACGAGCGTTTCGATACGCTGGTGGTGGCTGGCGGCAGCGGCAACGTGATGGCGGCGCAGTCACCGGCGCTGACGGGGTTCCTGACAACCCACAGCCGGCGTGCGCGCCGCATCGCCAGCGTGTGCACCGGCGCGTTTATTCTGGCGGCCTGCGGCTTGCTGGACGGCAAGCGCGCCACCACCCACTGGTATCACGCGGCGCGATTGCAGCAGAGTTATCCGCGTATCCGTGTCGACAGCAACCGCATTTTCATTCGCGATGGCGATATCTGGACCTCGGCCGGCATCAGTGCCGGCATCGATCTGGCGTTGGCGCTGATCGAAGACGATCTGGGCGCCACCCTGGCGGCGGCCGTGGCGCGGCAGCTGGTGGTCTACCACCGACGCCCCGGCGGGCAGTCGCAGTACTCGCTGCTGCTGGCGCTGAATCCGTCGTCGGATCGCATGCGTGCAGCGCTGTCGTTCGCGCGCGAACATTTGCACCTGCCGCTGTCGGTAGCGGATCTGGCTGACGCCGCCTGCCTGAGCGAGCGTCAGTTCGGCCGGCTGTTCCGCGCCGAAACCGGGCAGACGCCGGCCAAGGTGATCGAGCAGCTGCGGGTAGAGGCGGCCAGGGTACGCGTCGAAGAGAGCGCCGAGCCGCTGGAGGCGATCGCCCGTTCGGTGGGGTTCAGCGATCCAGAACGCATGAGACGGGCGTTTATCCGCGTCTTTGGCCTGTCGCCGCAGGCGATCCGCCGGCTCGGCCGCGCGGGATAATTTTTTGCCACGCCTGGCGGCGGGGCACATCAGAGGAGCAACGGATGTATCAGGACTTCGAGAGCGAATTGAGCTGGGCGACGCGTCATATGCCGCGCACCCGGGCTGCGATGGCGGCGTTGCCGGACCTGCACGGGGTGCGGCTGGCGTGCAACATGCACCTGGATTTGAAAATGGCGCCGCTGGTGGCCGGCCTGCTGGACAAGGGCGCGGCGATCTTCCTGACCACCTGCAATCCCACCACGGTGCAGGACGATGTGGTGGCCTGGCTGGAACGGCGGGGCGCGCAGGCCTATGCCTGGCGTGACATGAGCGCCGGCGAATGGTCGGAATCTTTCGACCGCGCGCTGGCCTGGCGGCCGACCCACCTGTGCGAAATGGGGGCGGATCTGACCACCCGTCTGCACCAGTCGCCGGGTGGCCCGCAGATCGTCGCCGGGCTGGAGGCCACCGGCTCGGGCATCAGCCGGTTGAACGGCGTGGCGCCGCGCTATCCGATCTTCAACTGGGACGATCTGCCGGTGAAAGAAGGGCTGCACAATCGGCATATGGTTGGGCTGACCGCCTGGCATACCTTCTTCCAGACCACCCATTTGACGCTGCACGAGAAGCGCGTGCTGGTGATCGGTTACGGCCTGGTCGGGCAGGGGACGGCAGCGGCGGCCAGGGCCTACGGCGGCCAGGTGATGGTGGCGGAAATCGATCCGGCGCGCGCGCTGCAGGCGCGTTATGACGGCTGGCAGGTGGTGGATCTGGCGAGCGCGATCGCGCAGGCGGACGTGATCGCCACCGCGACCGGCGCGAAAAACGTGCTCTCGGCGCAGCATCTGCAACAGGCGCAGGACGGCGTGTTTATCCTCAACGTCGGCCACGTGGCGGAAGAGATCGACGTCGGCTTCCTCAAGGGCTTGCCGCACCACGAGCCGATGCCTTATGTGAACGCTTACCAACTGAATGAAAAGACGGTCTATTTGCTGGCCAATGGCTCGATGTTCAACCTGACCGCCGGCTATGGCGACAGCCTCAACGCCTTCGACGTGACGCTGGCGGTGATGGCGGCCGGCATCGGCCATATCGTCGGCGCCGGGGCGCGGCAAACGCCGGGGCTGTACCTGCTGCCTCAGTCGGCCTGGCAGCCGGCGCTGTAACTTTTTCTACGCGGGCGTTCATCCCAGAGCGCCCGCGGGCTGCGTCGTTTTTCGGCCGACAGAATTTGTCACAAATCCGCCATACAATCCCAGTGCCAAGCGCTGAACCCTCACATATAATTCGCTGAGTTCAAGCCCCCATTTCAGAGTAATGCCTGTGAAAATACGTGTTTTGGTTCTGACCCTGCTCGCTTTGCAGGCGGGCGCAGGCTTTGCGCCGCGCGCGCTGGCCAGCGACAACGCCGCCGCCGTACACGCCACCCAGCCGGAGCTGGCCTCCGGCAGCGCGATGGTTGTCGATATGCAAACCCATAAGGTGATGTACGCGCGCAACCCGGATGAAGTGGTGCCGATCGCCTCGATCACCAAGCTGATGACCGCCATGGTCACGCTGGACGCGCACCTGCCGCTCGACGAGATGCTGTCAGTGGACATCCACCAGACGCCGGAGATGAAAGGGGTGTATTCGCGGGTACGGCTGAACAGCGAAATCAGCCGCAAGGACATGCTGCTGCTCGCGCTGATGTCGTCGGAAAACCGCGCGGCCGCCAGCCTGGCGCACCACTATCCAGGGGGCTACAACGCCTTCATCAAAGCGATGAACGCCAAGGCCAGGGCGCTCGGCATGACCAATACCCATTATGTGGAACCGACCGGGCTCTCTATTCATAACGTGTCGACGGCGCGCGATCTGACCAAGCTGCTGATCGCCACCAAACAATACCCGTTGATCGGCCAGCTCAGCACCACCACCGAGCGCATGGCCAGCTTCAAAGACCCGAACTACACGCTGCCGTTCCGCAACACCAACCACCTGGTGTACAACCCGAAATGGAACATCCAGCTGACCAAGACCGGCTTCACCAACCAGGCGGGCCACTGCCTGGCGATGCGCACCATGATCGGTAACCGCTCGGTGTCGCTGGTGGTGCTGGACGCCTTCGGCAAATATACCCACTTCGCCGACGCCAACCGGCTGCGCAGCTGGATCGAAACCGGCAAGGTGACGCCGATCCCGGCCGCCGCCCGCGACTATCGTCGCCAAAAAGACGCCAGCCTGGCGAAAAACGCCACCGAATGACCCGCCTGGCGGTCCGCCCGTTTGCGGCGGGCCGCTATCGGCCCTCGGGCCGTTTGATGACAAATCCCCGCTCGCGATCGCCGTCGAAGCCCGCTTTCAGGTAGAGCTGGTGCGCGCCGGTGCGTTGCTGCCCCGACAACAGCATCACCTTGTAACAGCCTTTTCGCCAGGCCAGCTGCAGCGCGTATTCGATCATGGCGAGCGCCACGCCGTGGCCGCGGTAGGGCTCCGCCGTCACCACGTGTTCGATGACGCCGAACGGCTGCGCCTGGTGCGCCAGCCCCGGGATCAGCGCCAGCATGCAGGTGGCGATCGGTTGTTCCTCGTCCGCTGCCACCACCAGACGGATCGCCGAATCGTCCAGCAGACGTTGCAGGGTGCGGCGCGCATCGTCGGTGCGCAGCGGCGCGTCCTGCGGGCGCAGCTCGCGATACAAGGCTAACAGGCCGTTGAGATCGTCCGGCTGCGCCAGGCGATGAATGATGCTCATGGTTGCTCCTTTCCGCCGCTTCAACGGTAATCCGCTATCCTCCATTAATACCACAACGTTTGCCGGAGGGGATGTTATGAGTCAGGTTTCGACCTTTGTCATGTTCCAGGGAGAGGCGCAGCGGGCGATCGATCTCTACAGCCAGGTGTTCGAGCGTTTTCGGCTCATGCAGGTACAGCATTACGACCCGACGCCGGACGGCCGGCGATTGATCAAGCATGCTGCCATCGATTTCGATCGGCAGAACCTGGTGTTTATCGACAGCCCGATCAGCCATGACTTTAGCTTTACCCCGGCGGTGTCGCTGTTCATCAACCTGTCTAATGAACAGGCGCTGGATCAGGCTTTCCACCGCCTGGCGGAGGGTGGCAAAGTGCTGATGCCGCTCGACGACTACGGCTTCAGCGCCCGCTTCGGCTGGCTCAACGATCGCTTTGGGCTCTCCTGGCAGCTCAATGTGCCGGCGGGCGATCTGCCCTGATACCAAGTGTAACGACTCGCGTTTGAAATCCCGCCGATTCGCATTTAACCGTTTTTTCGGCTCACATTAGTTGCAAATGAAAAATGCTGCTGGCCATTGTCATTACATGACAATGGCCAGCATTTATCCGCCGTCGCCCACAATAACTGCAAATCAAACTTTCTTCTGTGTTCGCAGCAGAAGCTGCCTTTCTCCTGAACAAGAATGCGACTCAATTAATACTTCGGTCATGATGATGGGGTTTTACGCCTGAAACCTCGAAAATTTTGTCGCTTTTAAACATCAGCCAAATGTTGGGGTTAAGGGAGTATCGGAACAGTAAATGCCGTTAAGTGATTTTTTTTAAAAAATTCAACTAAAATCAATAGATTACATTGTTTTTCCATAAGTCATCAGTTCTTCTTTCTTGTATCATTCACCACACATCAAATGATAGTGATTATCATTTGATATCAATTTCTAATGCGCTTAATTTACTGTTCATACATACAGTTTTTGTGTTTTTTGTCGACATCTTCGCCTTGAATTCACGGCGTCGTTAACTGTCTGTCAAGCGTTAGCATGCGCCATTTCCATGGCAGAAACTTATTAATAAACTGAGGAATTATCATGGCTGAACAAAAGAAAAATGCCCAGGTACAGAGTGGCGTCAACGACGACATCACCGAACTTAAATCACTCACCACCCTTCGCAAACGGGTCGTCAGCGACGGTGAAATCGTCTCAAAATCTGCCAACGGCTTTCGACTGGCCAACGGCAACACCGGCGTGATGTTGCGTAACGACGGCAAGGATTTTTATGCTCTGGTTACACCAACCGGGCAGGCGCAGGACGGGCAGTGGAACACGTTGCGCCCCTTCTCGTTCAATCTGGCTTCCGGTCGGGCGGCGTTGCGCAACGGCGTAGATATCTCCGGCGGAGCGATGGTGTCGCATAATGCCGGCATCTCCACCGCGACCACCGGTCCAGCCCCACTTATTAATGGGCAGGTCTATGATGCGGCTACCGTACATACCGACTTCACCAGCGGTAACGTCACTACGGCCATGCTGATGGGGTCGCGCGTGGTCGCCGGCAAAGAGGATTATGGCCTGCTCTCTTACCGCGACTGGCAGGGAAACTGGAACGAACTCCAGGTCAGGCCGAATGCCGAATTGTCAGTAGGACAACTGATTAAGCGTAATGTTAATGGATGGATTTGGGCGACCGGTAACCAGAATGTAAACAATAATGCAGACCGCATTACCAACGGGATGCATATACAGGGTGCTGGCGACCTGTCAGCCGATTTGTACCATTATGAGCGCATCGGCAAACATCACATGCTCGCGTTGCACGTGGCCAATGGCGGCGCTGATGGTTGGTATGAATTCCGCAATGATGGCCATGCCTACACCAATGGCGTCTGGAACAGCAGCTCAGATGTCCGCATGAAAACCGATATCACAACGATTGACGGCGCCCTAGACAAGCTGACCCATATCGGCGGTTACACCTATCTCAAACAGGGCGTGCCGGAAGCGGGCGTGATTGCACAGGAAGTGGAAGAAATTCTCCCCCAATCCGTGACCCAGACCGAGCTGAAACTTAATGACGGCAGCGTGCTGAAAGATGCCCGCAGCATCAATATCAATGGCGTAGTGGCGTTGCTGGTTGAAGCGCTTAAGGAAGAACGCTCACTGCGCGAAGCAGAACGAGAAACTTTTGAAACACGACTGGCTGCCTTGGAAAAAGGCATTGAACGCGCCTGATTAACAATATTGCAGTGGTTTGCACTGAATACCTCTCAGCGCCTTTACAGGCGAGTACCGCGCTTACAATACGATGACGAAAAGGAACTCAATGATGAATGGATTTAATTACGGTGATGGTAAAGGAAGGAAACGTCAAGGCGGTGTAAATGCAGAAGCTGCTTCCCGGTTCAGTAATGTCTGCGTTATTCGCAGCTCGGCAGCGCGTCGATTACATCGTTCTATTTGAAGAGGGATCGGATTATGACACGATATGAAGATACAACGCAGTATGAACGCGATGTAATGACTTCAATGGGATACAACTGGAATGGACATGGGTGGCAAAGAGGGTTTGACTTATCAGATAGCAATATGGTTGTAGAAGCATGGGTTGGCGAGGATTTACCTGATAGACAGAAGGAATTAAGTAGTATTACCCATATCTGGGATCAAAAAATTTCCGATATTAATAAACCGATAAGTGCTTTTGATCCTGAAGATGATGATATCAGGCCATTCAGCAATGAAGCGAAAGAGAGTTATCGTGAGGATTCGGACAAAGCCATTCAGTTTTACGCTAATAAAGTCAATGAAATTGACAACCAAATTAAAGAAATTCAAAAGGATATTGATGCATTAAGCAAGAAAGCTGAAAGCAGTCAACTTAGTGAATTCGAGAAAGCAAACCTAAAAGCAATTATTAGTAAGTTAAATGTAAGCAAAGAACGTCTTACCATTCTTCGAAACGAAGCTAATAAAAAAAGAGTACATCAGGAATATTTAAAGCTGAATAATGAAAGCTGGTTCTTCTCTAGAGAGAAACCTACACCTTGGGTTAGAGAACAGCAATCATTGACCAGAAAAGAGATGGGTAACAAACTGGAAGAAGAGAAGAGAATACAATTAGAAATTGACGCAGCTAAACAAAATATTGAACATTTAGAAAGTGAACAGCGCGAGAAGGAAGAGGATGTCCGCAACGCTGATGAGGCTCGTAAGGCTGAGGAAACGCGCAAAGCTGAGGAAGCCCGTCGCGCTGATGAAGCTCGCAAAGTTGAAGAGGCCCGTAAGGCTGAAGAAGCCCGCAAGGCTGAAGCAGCACGGAAAGCATTGTTCGCCAAAGCCGGCGTACTGGACGCCCCGGTCTATACACCCGACATGATAAAAGCGGCCAATGCCGCGTTGGCCACGGCCGGGATCATGGTGCTCAACCGCGCGGGCGGTATGGTACAATTATCGACATGGGGCAACAGTGTGATGACCACCGCCAGTGAGCTGGCCGGCTGGGTATCCAGTGCCGTGTGGCGCGGCGCCGTCGAAGTTTCCCGGGTTGCCACGCTCAGTGCGGTAGCTCCGGCAGTCGGCGCCTTCGTTGTCGGATTCTGGCCGGGGAAAGCCGGTGAAAGTCAGAGCGATATTGATAAATTGCTGGGCCGTGATTTGACACAGATGTTTACCGTTCCGGCCAGCCTGGTTGCCGCAGGGAAAACACAGATCCAGCCGGAAATGACCACGGTCGATTTGCCAGTGCGCGGGTTTATTCGCCGGGGGAATAGCCGTCAGCAAGAGGTAATACTGGTCAAAACCGGAACAGGCGGTATCTCCGCTACCGTGCCGGTGTATCGGCCGGTTCGCGATGAAAAAACCGGCCTGGACCGGATAACCTTGCCGGCGGTCGCCGGTGCGCCGGGGCGAATCATTTTGATAAACCCGGGCACCGCCCCGTCGGGTCCGTGGCATACCGGCAATCCTGCGCCTGCAGCGCCGGTAACGCCGGTGAATACCGGTACGGAGATAAAGCAGGCCGACAGTATCGTCACGACGACTTTCCCGGCAGACGACATGCCACTGCAGGATTTTATCTACTGGCAGCCGGACGCGACCGGGACGGGTGTAGAAGCAATTTATGTCATGGTGAGCAGTCCGCGTGACATGCCGGGTAAAGTGAGTGGTAAGGGAGAGCAAGTGGGTGAGGGCTGGTTGAACAAAGCGGGGCAGGAACTTGGCGCGCCAGTCCCCCGTCAGATTGCGGATACATTGCGTGGTCGTGAATTTGCGAACTTTGATTCGTTCCGAAAGGCATTCTGGCAGGAAGTGAGTAAAGATTCTGCATTAAGCAAGCAATTCATTGTTCCTAATCGTAGCCGTATGGCTGTAGGTAAGGCACCGAAAGCACGTAAATTGGATGCCGCCGGTAAGCGAACCTCTTTTGAAATTCATCATGTAAATGAGATATCCAAAGGTGGTGATGTTTACAATATAGACAATTTGCGAGTTATGACACCGAAACGGCATGTTGATATTCATAAAGGAGGTAAATGATGGACCTTAAGAATGATATTACTGAATACAGCGAAGCTGAATTTATTTCATTATTGAAAGAAATCTTCAAAGAGAATGTTGCTGAAACTGATGATCGTCTAGATATTCTTCTGGAACACTTCGAGAAGATTACAGAGCATCCAGAAGGAACGGATCTGATCTATTACGCACCATCGGATGCTGAAGCAACCCCTGAAGCAATAGCTAAGAGAATAAAAGAATGGCGCGCCAAAAACGGCAAGCCAGGTTTCAGGAAAGCCTGAACGCCAAAACCTCTCACTTTTTCAGCCCGGCTTAACGCCGGGCTTCTTTTTTTGGGCACCCAAAACGCGCAGTCTGGTGAGACTGTTTTTCTGTTTCATTTGGGCTGTTTTTGTCTCATCTTGGTTTTACGGTTTCATTCGCGCAGAAAGAAAAAGCCAGTGGCAGCAGCCGGGATGATCGGGCTGAATTGTAACTGTTACTGGATTTTCTGCAGCCAGGCGACACATTGATGGTCACTCGTGTCAATCGGTTGGCTCGCAGTATCAAGGATCTGTAGGATATCGTTCATACCTTGAATCAGAAAAGCATTACCCTCAAGGCAATAGATCGGCGGGATTTCAAACTCGGGTTGTTACAGGTAAGGAATTCTGCCGTGGGAAATACCGACAACATCATGGAAAGGTGCGCTTTGATTGATTTTGACCGCTATGTTGAGCAAGCGAAGTCTTACGGTGAGTGGCCGGGCGGGCATGTGGGCATGTCGTCCGGTCGTATAGATGGGTTGAGCTATCGTCTGTATCGGCACACTGCCGAGAGTGAAGACGTGATCCTGGTCTATCACGGCGGCGGGGTTAACAGCGCCGCCGGGTATGACGTCCTTGCGCGCCAGTTGGCGGCCGAGCCAACGCTCGCGGTGTGCCTGGTCGATATTCGCGGACATGGCGATTCCACGGGAGAGCGGGGAACGGTTGAGCGGCCTGAGCGTATTTGGCGCGATGTCGATGTCATCCTGGCGGAAATGCGCCTGCGTTTTCCGTTGGCGCGCAGGCACCTGCTTGGCCATTCCAGCGGCGCCGGGATGTTGCTCAACTACTTGACCCGTTATCCTTGCGAGCTGCAGGCGGACAGCCTGATCATGCTGGCGCCCGAACTGGGGCCATTTTCCGGCATAGCCCGCGATCTGACGGCGGCGGCCCGTTTTGCTCAGGTGCGCCAATGGCCCTTTGTGGCCAATGCGCTCAGCGGTGGGCGATGGTTCGGGCAATCTCGGGCGGTCAGCCTGAATTTTCCCCCAGCCGTGCTGGCCGCCGCCCCCGATTTTGTCTGTCAATACAGCGTCAATATGGCTAACGCGTTGACGCCTCGCGCCCCGGCCAAGCAACTGGCGGCGCTGCGATTACCGACTTTGCTGCTGGCGGCCGCGCAGGATGAGCTGTTCAGCGCGCAATCCTTGCAGCGTTTCGTCGAACAGCATGGCAGTGCGCATGTTGCCTTTGGCTTGCTTGAGGGCAGTACGCATTTATCGTGCGTTTTTGAGGCCCACGGTCATGTCCTGCGCTATCTCTCGGGCGTATTCGCTATCGCATCCGATTGAGACGTATGCGCGTAGCTGTTTGTTTATTAATCACTTCTTCTCCACCGCTAACTGGACGGAGGAGTGGTGATTAAGATCACGAAATTAGTTAATAAATCTTTATGAATTTGATTGCATAATGTTAACATCCTGCCGCTTTCATTAGGCTTGCTAATGATATTCTTATTGTCAAGGAATGCTCAGGATGGATTACCAAAACGTCTTTCAATTGACGGATCAGGAAAGAAACGAGTTATTTTCGGCATTAGATAAAATTGCTTACGATCCCGCCGGCGGTGATGCGTATATTCACGCCATACGTTCGGCCATGATCACCCACTTACCCCACAGATTAAGCGCCGCATTAGGCCAGCAAAAGGCGTCAATCAAACCACGGCCTTATCTTATTTTAAAAAATGTGCCGGTGGATAAAGAAGTGTTCTTTTCCCCTTGTCCGAACCAATATACGCCTTCGGCCAAATCAGGGAATATCAGTGAAAACCTGTTGGTCGGCATCTCTTCGCTAATTGGTGAACCCTATTCGATGTATTTCGAAGGGAAAGAACTGATTAATAATCTGATCCCCAAACGCGAAGCCAAAAAAGAATATACCGGTCTGGGGTTCGATGTTGAATTGGATTTCCATATTGAAAATGCGGCCCTGAAACACCTGGAGCAGTTCAACGTCTCGCCGATGGGGTTGCTGTTAGCCGGCGTGCGCCGCGATCCGCACAGCCCGATGACGCGTATCTCCGATTCGCGTTTGGCTATCGCTCAACTGAGCCGCGAGGACGTCGAAACGCTGGCCAGCCCGCTGTACAGCATCAAGCTGCCATACCGTTGGCGCCAGTCCACGCAGGCCGGGCGCGAAGAAACCGCGCTGGTGCCGCTGATTTCGCAAAACCATGTTCTGCCGGATGTGAGCGCCGTTTTCTATCCCGGCATGATTGCCGCCAGCACGCCGCGAGCGGAAGCCGCACTGGAGCGTTTCTACGGGCTGGTGAAAGAAAATGCCATCGGCATCGATATTTGCCCGGGCGATTTGGTGTATATCGATAACCGTTTTGCGCTGCATTCACGCGATAAATTCACGCCATCTTTCGATGAAAGAGATACGCCGTTGCGCTGGGTACAACGCGTCTTCATTTCGGCAAGCTTGTGGAATCACCGCAACCTCAATCAGGTTGAAGAGCGCATTTTCTCGATTTAAGGTTATTATTCATGCTGAACGTTTTTCTTTCTATATTACCGATTTTTTTGTTAATCGTGCTGGGCTATTTGTCAAAGCTCTATGTTAAAGACGTTGCCGTATTTTGGGGCTTTTCAGACAAATTCGTTTATTACCTGTTTTTTCCGGCGCTGTTGATATTGGATATCAGCGAGGCGGATTTTAGCGGCGCGGACAGCTTTTATCCCGTTGTGGCGACCATAGTTTCCACGCTGGCCATCGCGTTGATTATTTTCGTTGGCAAACTGTTTTTCAATACGTCGGCCGATCTGTTTACCTCTATTTTTCAGGGCGGAGTCAGATACAACTCTTATGTATTCATCGCGCTGTCGCAATCGCTGTTCGGCAGCGAGGGGGTGGCGCTGTCCGGTTTCTTCGTGGCCTATATGATCATTCTGACCAACATCATGAGCGTGTTGGTGATGAACCATTACGGCACCGGCAGCAAGAAAAGCCTGAGCGGCGCGCTGCTGGCGCTGACGAAAAACCCGCTGATCATCGGCGCGTTGTTCGGGGTGCTGATGAACCTGTGCAACCTGCACATCACTGGCGCGCTTAAACAGCTGTTCGTTTATCTCTCCAACGCCGCCACGCCGCTGAGCCTGATGTCGGTCGGCGCAGGGTTGATCGTCAGCATGCATATTCGCAAGCTGGTTTCCATCTCTTATGCGACCGTGCTGAAACTGGTGGCCATGCCGCTGATTACCATTGCGCTGGTGCACTATTTCGGCGCCACCGGCGTGCCGGCCAGCATCGCCATTCTCTACTCCGCCGTGCCTTGTGCCGGCAACGCCTATATTCTGGCGCGGCAAATGGGGGGCGATCATGAAGCGATGGCCTCCATCATCACCTGGACGACGCTGCTGTCGGTGATTACCGTCACCTTCATCCTGGGCAGCGTAGCGCTTTAACGTCGGCGCCGGGCGGCAATCGCCCGCCCGGCATTTTCCGAGATCCTCCCATATCCTTTCATGATGCTTTACCGCTATGCTAAACATAGAATGGCCCGTGAATATGAAAAGGATGAATCATTTTGGCAGGAAGTAGCTTACTTACCCTCATCGACGACATTGCCTCGTTGCTGGACGATGTCTCGTTAATGAGCAAGATGGCGGCGAAAAAAACCGCCGGGGTGCTGGGGGACGATCTGGCGCTCAACGCGCAGCAGGTCACCGGCGTTAAAGCCGACCGCGAGCTGCCGGTGGTGTGGAGCGTCGCCAAAGGCTCGCTGATCAACAAGGCGATCCTGGTGCCGCTGGCGCTGCTGATCAGCGCCTTCGCGCCCTGGGCGATTACGCCGCTGCTGATGGTGGGCGGCGCCTATCTGTGTTACGAAGGGTTCGAAAAGGTGTTTCACAGCCTGAGCCACGGCAAGGCGGCGCAGGAGGAAAAATCGGACGGGCCCGGCGTCAATGAGGACGCCGCGGCTTATGAGAAGCGCAAGGTGAAGGGGGCAATACGCACCGACTTCGTGCTGTCCGCCGAGATTATCGCCATTACCTTGGGCACCGTCGCCGGCGCCACCTTTAGCCAGCAGGTGATCGTCTTGTGCGGCATCGCCGTTGTGATGACGCTCGGCGTGTACGGCATCGTCGCCGGCATCGTTCGGCTGGACGATCTGGGGCTGTATCTGAGCCGCAAACGCAGCGCAGTGGCGCGTTCCCTCGGCGGCGGCATCGTGCGCGCCGCGCCTTATCTGATGAAAACGCTGTCGATCGTCGGCACTGTTGCCATGTTTATGGTCGGCGGCGGCATCCTGACCCACGGCCTGCCGCCGGTGCATCACCTGTTCGAAGACTGGGCCTCGTACACCACCGTGGTGCCGACGTTTGGCCATCTTTTGCAGGGTGTGGTTCCGGCACTGCTGAACGTGGCGTTCGGGCTGGTGGCCGGCGGCGTGGTGCTGGCGGTGGTGTCGGCGCTGGGCGCGGTACGCGCGCGTTTCAAGGCATGATGAAAAGTCTCGCCCCGGAAGGGGCGGGACGTATGAGACGGATTAAAAGATCAGTTTGAGAACGCCGGTAATCGTCAACAAACCCACGATGAAGATGATGGCGACAATCCACAGAATAATTTTCATTCACTTCTCCCTTACCGGTTAGATGGCGTGCGCGATTGGCGCTAACTCAATGAAATCCCTCTTCACTATAGACGCTAACTTCCTATCGTGCGTCGCCATGCATTCAAGGATGCCGATTGTCGCCGTCACCCAGCGCGCGCTGCATAATCTGCGTGTCACGCCATTCCCCCAGTTTGAACCCCACGGCCTTTAACGTTCCGGCGCTGGTAAAGCCGAGCGACTGGTGCAGCGCCAACGAACCGCGGTTGGCGGCGGAATCACCGACGATCGCCAGCATCTGGCGCCAGGGGCCTTGCTCGCAGCGGGCGATCAGCGCGCTCAGCAGCGCCTTGCCGACGCCTTTCCCCTGTTGCCCTTCGGCGATATACACCGAGTCTTCTACGGTAAAGCGATAGGCCGGCCGGGGGCGATATGGCGTGGCATAGCAGTAGCCCATAACACGGCCTTCGCTTTTCGCCACCAGCCAGGGCAACCCGGCTTCCCGCACCTTGCCTAGCCGCAGCTGCATTTCCGCCAAGGTCGGCGGCTGTTCTTCAAACGAGGCGGCACCGTACAGCACGTGGTGAGTGTAAATTTGCAGCACGGCGGCCATATCGTCCGGCGTGGCATCGAGGAGGCTGAGTACGGGAGCGGAGAGCGTCATGGTAATGCCTGTTTACCTTGGAAATCAGCGGATAAACGCCATTATGCGCGCCGCTCGCCGCCGGGATAAATTGGGTTTTCTTATGGTGAGATAAGAAAACCCTATGGGAACGTTCGCCGCGCATCGGTCAGGGTAGAAAGGCTGAGGGGGCAAGAGCGGAAAGATAAGAAATCGGTAGGCGCCAGAGAGGCAAAAGCCCAGCTGGATGGCTGGGCTTCGCAGGTCCCTGAAAGGGAGGGTATAGCATAAGGGCCTTTATCGGCTACGGCGACAATTTCACCTGATTTGTCTGTTTTGTCAACAACAGCGTACTGGTCAGAACAGCATATTTTTGGCATTGATCGACTTAATGACGGCGCGTTGTATGTCAGCAACAAGCTCGCGCGACAGACACTGGGTAAGAAAGCCTCTCTCTTTACGGGCTCTGTTCAGCCGTTGGCGGCTGACTTGCTGCACCAGATCGCCCTTTGCCCAGCGCGTTTGCGGATGAAGGAATCTCATATCTTCGATGAGTTCACGCGTGATTTCGATGTGCAATCCCAGTTCGATCTTGTTCGAATCTCTGGTGGTCGACAGCGGTACGATAATGCAGGCGTTGCCGTTAATTTTGCCGTTTAACACAACAACTAAACGGTTCTTCACCATTTCTGGTGGAATGTGGCCATCATAAAAGCCGGCTTCATGCGGTTGGCAGACTGATAGGGGATAGTTGCCATAGTTGCACTCGAGAATTTCCCCGACCTTGGGGGCAAATTTGATCGGCATCGATACACTCCTTTGTTGTGAACAATCCGTGTTATGGAGGAATGAGCATGCGGGCGTTTTGCTTTTAGAGAAAGGTGTGGCGTAAGGAAACGGGGAATGAAAGTGAAATATTGCGGATTCGTGCGCAGAATCCGCCTTGATGGTGGCTGAATTTACCAGCCTTTCACCGCGCCGCCGTTGAAGATTTTCTCGGCGGCTTTGGCGACTTCGTCCGACTCATAGGCCTTGATGAAGTTCTGTACGTTTGGCGCGTCCTTGTTGTCTTCGCGGGTGACGATGATGTTGGTGTACGGTGAGTCCTTATCCTCGATGAAGATGCCGTCTTTGGTCGGCGACAGGCCGGTCTGGTTGATGTAGGTGGTGCTGATGACGGCGACGGTGACTTTCGGATCGTCTAACACGTGCGGCAACTGCGCGCCTTCCAGCTCCATGATCTGGTAATGATGCGGGTTGGCGCTGATGTCCAGGGCGGTGGGCAGCAGCCCTTTACCTTGTTTCAGCGTAATCAATCCGGTTTTTTCCAGCAGCAGCAGGGCGCGCCCCAGGTTGGTCGGATCGAGCGGGATGGCGATCACCGCGCCGTCCGGCAGCTCTTTCAGCGATTTTATCTTTTTGGAGTAGCCGGCCATCGGGAACACGAAGGTATTGCCGACCGCCACCAGCTTATAGCCGTGATCTTTGTTTTGCTGTTCGAGGAACGGGCGGTGCTGAAACACGTTGGCGTCCAGTTCGCCTTTGTCGGTGGCGTCGTTCGGCAGCAGCGAACCGCTGAAGCCGACCAGCTCGACGTCCAGCCCGTATTTCTCTTTCGCCACCTGCCTGGCGACTTCCGCCACGTCCTGTTCCGCGCCGTTGATGACGCCGACTTTGATATGGTTTTGGTCGGTTTTTTGATCGCAGCCCTGAAGCGCCAATACGGCGGCGAAGGCCGCCGCCAGAGGGGTGATACGCCAGCGTAAGGTCATCGAAGTCTCCCTGAAAAAAACAATAAAATCAGTTGGTTTTTGTCCTTACAGCTAAGCCTGAACCGCCGGCGAAGTCAAACGCTCGTTCAGCATAAACGGCTATAGCTTATAGCCGTTATGCGGCGGTGATTATCGGCTGAGCGAACGCAGCACCACGATGCCCGGCGTAGCCATCACGTAATCCATAAAGGGTGAGTCGACGACCTGCATGTTGGCCTTGCGCGAGGAGGCGTTGCGCAGCACCGGGCCATGGTCGGTCATCACGAAGATGCCGGTGTGGGTCACGTCCAGCCCGGCGAGGTTGGTGTAAATACCGATGTAGTCGCCGGTGCGCAGCTGGGCCAGCACCTTGTCGTCGACGTTGTCGCTGGGAATGTAGGTGACGCTGCGCTGCACGTTGGGCAAGCCGGGCAGGTAGCTGCTGCCGTCCGCCTTTTGATTGAGGTTTTTCACGAGGCTGACGGCGTGCGGGCTGAGCTGGGCGGTGATGTCTTCGACCACTTTTTTCGGCCGCTGCGCCCAGTCGGTGAAGAAGTGTTTGCGCTGCGGGAAGGCGATGTTGCCGTCGACGTAGCGAATGTCTACCAGGCGCTGAACGAACTCGGCTTCGCTGCGGGCGGTGCTGAGCGCTTCCACATAATCGATGTAGGTGAAGCAATCCAGTCCGCGGAAGTCGATCACCAGCTGCTCGGGCGTGTTCTGCGAACCGATCAGACGGTTGGCGAGATACGGCGTGCCGAGAAACTCGCGCGAAATCAAATCGACGGTGCGACCATGCGGCTGCGCGGCGGGCCAACCGGCGCGCAGCGCGAGGATCTCACGCAGCTTGCTGCGGGTGCTGGCGTCCATCTCCGGCTGCACGCCCGGCGGCGAAACGGTGACGTCGGTCGGCGGCGTCGCGGGGGAGACGGCGGTGGAGCGTTCGGCGCATCCGCTCATAGCGATAGCTAACATCAGTAAAACAGCCTTGTTCTTGTTCATACGGCCCTCCATGGGTGTCGCTGGCTTATCAGAGTAAGTGATAACAGTTCTCATCCGATGGTAGGGGTTAAAAAGTAAACATCACCTCAATGGCAATCGATAAATCAGTAACCGATTTCGCTATTGAACGGCAAATACCAGAACAGCGCGATTTCGTGATCGGCGATCTCCGGTTCGGCGCGGTACAGCAAACGGTCGATGCCGCCGAGGATAAACCCGTAATGCTGGTAACAGCGGCAGGCCGCCAGATTGTTGTTCTGCGTTTCGAGCATCATACCTGAGGTTTCCTGCTGCCGCGCCCACCGTTTGGCGCAGTCCAGCAGTGCCCCGGCGATGCCCTGACGGCGCGCATGAGCGCTGACGGCGATCTCGTCGATCAGGGTGTAACCGTTCCAGTTTTTGCTCAGCGTGATATGGCCAACGGCGTCGTTCTGACGATACGCCAGGAAGGTCACGCTGTCTTCGTTGGCGAACGGCGCCAGCGGATACCGTTTGCGAAATGGCGCCACCGGGCGGGTTGGCCAGCTGTCCACCGGGCTGTCGAACTGCGGCAGGGCGTAACAGGCGATGGTGAAGCTGAAATCGCCGCGGGCCAGATAATCGTCGGGCAACGCCTCAATGGCCGCGATGCGGATGGCCGGGTTCATTACGGCAGCTCCCGCAGCAGACGCGCCGGGTTGCCGGCGTAGATCCCCTTGCGGGTGATATCGCGGGTCACCACCGCCCCGGCGCCGATCACCGCGTCGTTGCAGATCTCTACCGCCAGGATCGTGGCGCCGGAGCCGATGGACACCCGATCGCCGATGCGCGTGCGCCCCCAACTGGCCGGATCGGCGTTGGGCGCGCCTTCCCGGAACAGATCGTTGGCGAAGGTAACGCCGTGGCCGACAAAGCACGCTTCGCCGAGGGTGACGTATTCGCAGATAAAGCTGTGCGACTGAATTTTACTGCGCGCGCCGATGCTGACGTGGCGCTGGATCTCGACGAACGGGCCGACGAAGACATCGTCGCCGAGCCGGCAGCCGTAAAGATTGCAGGGCTCGACAACGGTAACGTTGCGCCCGACGTCGACGTCGACGATCCCCGCCTGACGGGTGGTGATTACGGATGACATGACCTTCCTCGCAGCCTGGTTTTTATGGTGGGAGTATAAGACAAAGCGCTGCGGCGTTGCGCTTTCCGCACGTTTTTTCGCCGAAAGACTATAATTAGTACAGGGGAGAGAGCCCCGTGGCCGCAATCCTCGCACGGGTAGCAGTCCGTCGGAGGTGTGAAATTCGTTCGCCGATCGCGGCCTACGGCGAGATAGGAGGTGTCTCATGGTCAGTCATGTTTGGGGACTTCTGGCGCATCCCAGCGCCGAGTTCGAACAGATCAAAAGCGAGAATGAAAGCGTCTCGCACCTATACACCCATCACGTGTTGCTCTTGGCAGCCATCCCGGTGGTCTGCGCCTTTATCGGCACCACCCAGTTGGGCTGGCTCTCCGGCGAGGGACATGCCATCAGGCTCGACATGTTTACCGCGCTTTATACCGCCGTGGCGTTTTACCTGCTGATGCTGGCGGGCGTAGCGGCCATGGGGAAAGTCATTCACTGGATGGCGCGGCGTTATGAATCGCGCCCCAGCCTGCACCGCTGCATGGTGTTCGCCGGCTATGTGGCGACCCCGATGTTCCTCAGCGGGGTAGTGGCGCTCTATCCGGTCGTCTGGCTGTGTCTGTTTGTCGGCATTATCGGCCTGTGCTATTCGGGCTATCTGCTGAATCTGGGGATCCCGCACTTCCTGAATATCGACAGTAAGGAAGGGTTCATCTTCTCCAGCTCGACCTTCGCCATCGGCATTCTGTTGCTCGAGCTGCTGCTTGGGGTGACGGTGCTGCTGTGGGGGTACGGTTCCTGGTTGTTCTGAGTTAACGGCTGTTGTTGCCCCCGCGCCGGTGGAACGGCGCGGGGGCTTTTGCTTTATACGCGGCGGAAAACCAGCATCACGCCGAGCACGATGCCCGCCATGCCCAGCAGGCTCAGCGCGGCTAGCGCGTGGCCGAGCAGCAGGTAATCCAGCAGGGCGGTCACTGCCGGGATCAGGTAGAACAGGCTGGTCACCTGCACCAGATTGCCGCGCTGGATAAGGCGATACAGCAAGAACGTCGCCAGCACCGAGATCACCACCGCCATCCACAGCAGCGGCAGCACGAACGCCGGCCGCCATTCGACCCGCAGCGGCTCAAACGGCAGTGCCAGCGTACACATCAATAATCCGACGGCATACTGCAGCGGCAAGACCGCCAGCGGCGGCTGCGTCATGCCTTTTTGCAGCAGGGTGCCGGCGGTCATGCAGCCCAGCGCGATAAAGGCGAACAGCATGCCGCTCAGCGAGAAGTGGGCCACCATCAGGCTTTGGTACACCACCAGCGTCAGCCCGACCATCGCCAGCGCCAGGCCGAGTGCCCGCAGCCTGGTGCAACGCCGCTCGGTGATGAACTGGGTGAGGATCGGCTGTACGCCGAGCAGCGTCGCCAGCACGCCGGGCGTAATACCTTGTTCCAGCGCCAGCAGATAGCAGATTTGATAGCTGCCGATCATCAGCACGCCGATCAGCACGACGCGCCAGCGGGTGCCGGGGGCGGGGAGACACTGGCGCTGCCACAGGCCGATGACCAACAGCACCGCCAGCGCGATGGCGCAGCGGAAGAACAGAAAAGCGAAGGCGGAGGCGTGCTCCAACCCCCAACGGGAGAAGATCGCGCCGCTGCTCCAAAGCAGGACGAACAGCGTAGCCAGGCCGGCATTGGCCCAGAGAGAAGGTAATCGCATATCAATTTCACCTGTCGTGAAAATTACAGGCTCCGGCGCGCGCGGCGGTCTACGCCTGAACGCAACAGATCAATAAGCCGGAGGTAAAAGTCGGTGTGGCTTAGCGCACAACCACAATGCGTGGCGGGTAAGCGGCAACCGCTGAAACGACAGAGGAAACGGCGGGTGGGGCAGAGGAAGCACACAGCAAAACGACGGCCGGAGCGGTCGTAAGAGTCGGATCTGTGCTGTGCGCCAACGGAGTCATAGGGGGTCCTGCAAACCGGGAATAAAACTTATCGCTTCAAACATAACCAAGTTCAGCGGGGCGTGCAATCGGAAATCACAATGATTTAAATGATAATGTAAATCATTATCATTAATTAAAAGGTATGCTATGTTGCTTTTGCCGCGCAGTGTTGAAGCAGGGGGGCGCGGCTTGCTCCCTACCTCAGTTCACGCAGCGCGTGCGGCAAAAGAGGTTGCGATTCGCTTTTGCAGAAGGCGCGGAATCGTGGTAAAAATATTGATATGTTATAATATAACAATTGACGCATAATGAATTCAGTTCACGACATCCTCCGCGTTGATGGCGTTAGCCTGACCGGCCACGGCGGGGCATTGATACTCGACAACATCCATTTCGCGCTCCGTTCCAGTGAAAAGCTGGCGGTGATCGGCCCTAACGGCAGCGGCAAGTCCAGCCTGTTGCGTGCCCTGATCGGCGAAACGCGGCCGGACAGCGGCGGCATTTACTGGCGAGGGCGCGCCTTGTCCGAGTGGCCGGCGGCGGAACGCGCCAGAAGCATCGCCTTTCTGGCACAAAACGATCTGCCGGATTTGCGGCTGTCGGTTGAGGACTACGTGGCGTTGGGCCGTTTACCGCATGGCGAACGCTCTGCGACGGGAAAGCGCATTGTTGACGAGGCCATCGGGGAAACCGGGCTGGCGCCGCTCAGGCACCGCCCGTTGGGGCGGCTCTCGGGCGGTCAGCGTCAGCGTGCTGCACTGGCCCGGGCGTTGGCGCAGTCTCCCGATCTGTTGTTGCTGGATGAACCGACCAATCACCTCGATCCGCCCGGGCGCTCGGCGCTGCTGTCGTTAGTGAAAAATAAAGACATTGCCGTGATTGCAGTGCTGCACGATTTGCCCGTGGCAGAGGCGTTTGCCGATCGGATCCTGGTGCTCAACGAAAGCCGCCAGGTAGCCTGTGGTACGCCCGAGGCGGTGTTGCAGACCCCGGTGATTTTGCCGGTGTTCGGCATGAACAGTTTCAAGGTGGCGCACCCCGTCAGCGGGAAAACGCTGCGTATTTTTGACGTTCCCCATTGCGCTTGATAAACCAGAGAGAAACATGAACACACGCGTATTCCCCCTGCTCCTGCTGCTGGCCGGCGGGGCGGCGGCGGCCGAAAAATTTCCCGTCACCGTAGAAAGCTGCGGTACGCCGGTCACCTTCAACCAGGCGCCGCAACGCGCCGTCATCAACGACATCAATATGGCCGAGATGGCCTTTGCGCTCCATTTGCAGGATCGCATTGTCGGGCTGACCGGCATCACCGGCTGGTACAAACTGACGCCCGACTTCAAGGCCGCGATGGGCGCCATTCCCGAACTGGCGCCGAAATATCCTGCTCTGGAAACGCTGCTGGCAGTTCAGCCGGATTTCTTCTTCGCCGGCTGGAATTACGGCATGAAGATCGGCGGTGACGTCACACCGGAGACGCTCGCCCCGTTCGGCATCAAAACGCTGGTGCTGAGCGAGAGCTGCGTACAGGCCGGCGGGCGGCCGCAAAAGGCCGATATGAACCTGCTGTATGACGATGAGCTGAAGCTCGGCAAGATTTTCGGCAAGCAGCAAGAGGCCACCGCGCTGGTTGCGGGCTGGCAGCGCCGGTTGGCTGCGCTTCCCGCCAGGCCGGCGGGCCAGCCGCCGCTTAAAGTGTTCGTCTATGACTCGGGGGAGGAGAAGCCTTTCACCAGCGGCAGATACGCTATGCCGACGGCGATCGTCGAAGCGGCGGGCGGCCGCAACGTGATGGACGATTTGCCGGCGAGCTGGACGACGGCGTCCTGGGAAGCGGTGGCGGCGGCCGAGCCCGACGTCATTATTCTGCTGGATTACCAGACCGGGTCGGGCGCCGATACGCTGCGGCGCTTCCTCGAGTCTCACCCGTTGATGAAATTGACCCCCGCCGTACGGCACCACCGTTATCTGAAACTGCAGTATGCGGAGCTGACGCCGGGGCCGGCCAACATCGGCGCGGTGGAAAAGCTGGCGCGGGCGCTGTACGCGCCGGAGGCTGAATGAATTCGCCGACCCGGCGGTTTATGCTGCTCGCACCGCTGGCGCTGTCAGTGTTGTGCGGGCTAATGATCTGGAGCCTGCAGCTGGGCAGCGTCGCGTTGTCATGGCGACAGGCGTTTGCGGCGTTAGGGCTCGGTTCGGCGCCGCTTTCCGGCATGCTGGACACCATCGTCGTGCAACTGCGGGTGCCCAGGGCCTTGTTAGCGGCGTTAACCGGCGCCGGGCTGGCGATGACCGGCGCGCTGCTGCAGACCACCACCCGCAATGAGCTGGCCGATCCTTTTTTGTTTGGGCTCTCCTCCGGCGCCTCCGCCGGCGCGGTGCTGGTCATCACGCGCTTTGGCGATGCGCTGGGCGCGCTGACGTTGCCGCTGTCCGCTTTCGCCGGCGGTATTTTGTCGGCGATGGCGGTGATGATCCTGTTTCGCGTCAGCCGGGTCAGGCGCGCCGAGCAGCTGATCGTCTGCGGGCTGGCGGTCTCGTTTTTGTTCAGCGCGCTCACCAGCTACCTGGTGTTTTCCGGCGATCAGCGGGCGGCCGGTTCGGTGCTGTTCTGGTCGCTGGGCGGGCTGGGGTTGGCGCGTTGGGATAATCTGTTCATTCCGCTGGCGAGTTTTGTGCTGCTGGCCGGGTTTACGGCGCTGCGTTGGCGGGCGCTGGATGCGCTGCTGGCGGGCGAGCAAACCGCCCATTCGATGGGGGTCAATGTGGCGCGCCTGCGCACCGAGACCTTTCTGTGTTGCGCACTGTCCACGGCGTTTCTCGTTTCGTTGACGGGCGTGATTGGGTTTGTCGGGCTGATGGTGCCTTATCTGGCCCGGCGCCTGGTGGGCGTGCGCCATCGCTTGTCCGTGCCGATGTGCGGCCTGCTGGGGGCGATGCTGCTGACCGGCGGCGACATGCTCAGCCGCAGCCTGATCCCCCATCAGGAGCTGCCCATCGGCATCATTACGGCGGGGCTGGGGGGCGCGTTCATCGTTTCCTTGCTGCTGCGCGCGGAACGATGAACGCCGTCCTGTCTCAATAGAGTTCCAGGTGCAGGCGCTGCTGCTCGATCAGCGTCTGCCACAGATTTTCCGCCCCGCAGGCTTGCTCCAGCGCCGTCGCCACGGCATGTTCCAGATACTGACGATTGCCGCACAGGTAGACATGCGCGCCCCGCTGCAGCAGGCCGCTGACGACATCGGCGCGATCGTCGATGGCGTGTTGCACGTAATACTTGTCGGCGGCGTCGCGCGAGAATGCCGTGATGAGCCGTGTGAGTACGCCCGTCGCGTTCAGCGTGACCAACTCCTCGCCATACAGGAAGTCTTCATCGCGCCTTTTCTCACCGAAGATCAGGACGGTTTCACGCCGTTCGACCTGGGCGGCCATTTCGCGCAGTAAGCCAATCAACGGTGCGATGCCGGTACCGGTACCGATAAGCAGCACCGGCAAGGCGGTGTCGCGCGGCAGGTAAAAGCCGGGGTTGGCGCGGCAGAAAAGGCGGAAAGGACCGGGATGCTTGAGCAGCCAGCCGGTTGCCGTGCCGCGCCGTGTGCGGTCGCCGCGTTCATAACGCACGTCGCGAACGCACAGATCGAGGCTCTCTTCCCGCGTTGCCGAAGCGATGGAGTAGGCGCGCGGTAGGCAAACGGGCAGCAGCGCCAACAGGTTCTCCAGCGTGATCGCGTGCGGCGGGCAAAAATCGTGCAGCACGTCCAGCAGATCGGCGCCGTACAGATAACTCTCCAGGGCTTTGCGCTGACGGATCTTCAGCAGGCCTTTGAGCTCTTCGCTGTCGGCCAACTGCGCCAGCTCGCGCAGCGTCGTTTTGCTGAGCTGGCGCAGCTCCCGGCGCCGCAGCGCGTCGACGGCCTCCGGCCTGCCGAGCCAGTCTGCCAGCCGGGACAATAATCCTTCGTCGTTCTCCGGCAACAGATAGACGGTATCTCCCGCCCGGTAAACGATGCCGCTTCCGGCGATATTCAGCCGCAGATGCCAGGCTTGCGGCGTGCGAGCGCTGAGCGGCCGTCGTTCGAGGAGGGCGGCGCTGAACGCATGGTCTTCACCGTAGGCGGTCACGCGCAGATGCAAGTCGCGACCCGCCTGGGCATCGCCGGCCAGCACCTTACCCAGCGTCGTCAGCCAGGTGGTGAAGAACGGTTCGAAGTTAACGTCGGCGTCGACGCGATTGACGATGGCGCGGGCGCCGTATTGCGTCAGGCGCGCATCCAGCGCCTGCGTGAAGCCGCAGAAATGCGGGTACGCGGTGTCGCCGAGACCAAAGATGGCGTAGCGCAACCGGGGGGGATCCGGCCATTGCGCCAGCGCGTCGGAAAAACGCTCGGCGTTGGCGGGCGGTTCGCCGTCGCCAAATGAGCTCGAGACGATCAACAGGATGTCACGCTCGCCCACATCAGCGGGCTGGATGGCGTTGAGTTCTTTAACCATGGGGCGGTAGGGTTGCAGGCTGCTTTGCTCGCCCAGGCGCATCGCCAGCGCCCGGGCGTTGCCCGACTCCGAACCGTAACCAATCAGGATGCGTTCGATGATGTCGGCCATAGCGGTTACTTGTCGTAGTGGTTGTCGAACTGTTCTTTGGCGAATTCCACCGATTCGAAGTCGGTCATCAGATCGTTGATCACGCGGCGGATGCTGATATAGGCCTCGATATTGCCCTGGGCGTCATACAGCGGCTGCACCGTGGTGTCGACCACGTACAGCACGCCGCCCTTGCCGACGTTCGGAATGATGCCGGTCCAGATACCGCCCGCCTTGATGGTGTCCCACATCGCTTTGTAAACGGCTTTCGGCACGGAAGGGTGGCGCACGATGCTGTGGGGCTGGCCCACCAGCTCTTCCCGGGAAAAGCCGGTCAGCTGACAAAAAAGATCGTTGACGTAGGTGATGGTGCCCTGCAGATCGGTGGTGGAGATCACCATCACTTTATCGAGCGCGGCCAGCAGCTGGGCGGAATCGAGGGTTTGACTCATGGTAGGTTCCTTCTCATTAACTTCGCGGTGAATGCCACGGCGGATGTCATGTATCCGTCATGACAGCTTTGTAATTAATTCTCATTTGCGATGATGGGTGAATGGTAATCGGGAATTTTATAAGTTGCAATAAAAATGCATCTTTAAAGGTGCAGAAAGATCGCGAGGAGGCAGGTAGGGCAGAGGGGGCCCGCGCCGGGTGCGGCGGCGGGCCGATCGTGCGGCGTTTAGCGGGGGTCTTCGGCCCAGCCTTTGCGTTTGCTGGTTTTGCCGATGCCGGGGTTGAAGCTGTTGGTTGGATCGGCGGTGCGGTAGAACGTTTGCAGATCCGGTTTGGCGTGGTACAGGTGGCCAACGTTATGCTCCGCCGGGTACTCGGCGCCGCGCCGGTTGAGGATCTCGAGCATCTTTTCTTTCAGCGCATGGCTGTCCACGCCTTTTTTCACCACGTAGTCCTGATGGAAGACGTGGCACATAAAGTGGCCGTAATACAGCTTATGCACCAGTTGGCTGTCGATTTCCGGCGGCAGCGTTTCAAACCAGTCGGTGTCGTTGCGGCGCAGGGCGATATCCAGCGCCAGAATATCCTCCACCTTGTCGGCGTGCACCGCGTGGTAGCGTACGGCGGCACCGGCGGCGGCGAAGCGGTGCAGGAAGGCCTTTTTGCCTTCGTCAGGCGTGCAGGCGAAGAAGGCGCCTTCGGCCTGGGCGAAATAGTCGGTCAGATAGCGCTGTGCTTCGTCTACGCCGGGGCCGGCCATCTTCAGCAGCAGGTGGTGTTCGAAACGTTCGCGGTATTCCTTCATGCGCTTCGGCAGGTGGCTCGGTGCCAGATGGCTCAGGCCCTGCATCAGCCGATCGGTCAGGTTGTGCGGCAGCAGCGGCAGCTTGTTGAGGCTGGCATCCATGCGGCCTTTCAGGGTGAAGAAGCGCGGCATCTGATCGGTGCCGAGCTTGTCGATCATCATGAAGGTGTCTTTGCCGTACACCTCGGCGATGTCGAAGATATCGCGGTGCATGTATTCACCGGCCACCGGCAGGTTTTCGAATTTGCTCAGCATGTGGCGGCGCAGTTCGGTCAGCACCGCGGTGTGGTTGGTGCCGATATAGAACACCTGCTCTTTGCCTTCTTTCTCGAAGGTGTCGAGCCGCACCGCGAACACCGCCAGCTTGCCGGCGCAGCCGGAAGCTTCGTACAGGCGGCGTTTGTCGGCGTTGAAGCGGGAAGGGGTGTCGGCATCGACGTCGCGCACCCGGCTGGCGTATTCGTTATCCGAGGCGCGCAACTCGCCGTACTCGACGTCTGTCGGGCGATAGTCGCCTTTTTCTAACCGGGTGAGGATCTCTTCCGGCGTGTCGCCAAGCCGGATGCCCAGATGGTTCACCAGGCGCAGCTGGCCGTCTTCCCCTAACTGGGCGTACAGCGCCATTTCGGTATAGGCCGGGCCGCGTTTCACCAGCGAGCCGCCGGAGTTGTTGCATACGCCGCCGATCACCGAGGCGCCGATGCAGGAGGAGCCGATCACCGAATGCGGTTCGCGGCCGTAGGGTTTGAGCAATTTCTCGAGGTGGTGCAGGGTGCTGCCGGGGAAGCCGACCACCTGCTTGCCGTTGTCCAGCACCTGAATATGATCGAGGCGCAGAGTGCTGACGATGACGATGTCGCGGTCATAGTCGTTGCCGCTGGGGGTTGACCCTTCGGTCAGGCCGGTATTGGCGGCCTGCATAATGACGATTTTGTCGGCAGCCACGCAGGCCTGCAAAATGCGCCACAGCTGCAGCAGGCTAGTGGGAAACACCACCGCCAGCGCCTGGCCTTCGCCGGAGCGGAACCCCTTGCGATACCGCTCGGTGTTGCGATCGCCGGTCAACAGTTGCGGGCCGCCGACGATGTCTTTGAGCTGATTGATAAACGTCTGATTGCCTGACTGCATACTGCCTGTCTCCCTGTCATCTCCGTCGCTTTAACCGCGGCGCCGGAGTGCCGCACATAAGCTAAGAGGTTATCAAGTGAATAACTTATTAAGCTATCAGCTTGTTAAGCTAATGGCTTGCGTATTTAGTAGCGTTCGGCGTAGCTGGCGCGGCGCTCTTCGTCGCGCAGCGTCAGAATCTCCACGCCGTCGGCGGTGACCGCCACGGTATGTTCCCACTGCGCCGACAGTTTTTTGTCGCGCGTCACCACGGTCCAGCCGTCCTTCTTCTGCTTGATGCGGCGGTCGCCCTGGTTGATCATCGGCTCGATGGTGAACACCATGCCCTCTTGCAGCACCAGACCGCTGCCGGGTTGACCGTAGTGCAATACCGCCGGCTCTTCGTGCATGTCGCGGCCGATGCCGTGGCCGCAATACTCCCGCACGATGCTGTAGCCGGCCTGCTCGGCATGCCGCTGGATGGCGTGGCCGATATCACCCAGGGTGGCGCCCGGTTTCACCGCGCGAATGCCCTGCCACATCGATTCATAGACGTTGTTCACCAGCCGTTTGGCCAGCGGCGTCACCTGGCCGATGCAGTACATCTTGCTGGAGTCGGCGATGTAGCCGCCGTTTTCCAGCGTGATATCTACGTTGACAATCATACCGGAACGCAGGATTTTGCTGGCCGACGGCACCCCGTGGCACACCACGTCGTCGATTGAGGTGTTGAGCACATAGGGGAAATCATACTGCCCCTTGCTGGCCGGGCGCGATTTCAGTTCTTTGACGATAAACGCCTCGGCGCGGTCGTTGATCTCCATGGTGGAGATGCCTTCGACGATGACCTCATCGAGCATAGCAAACACTTTGGCCAGCAGGGCGCCGGAATGGCGCATTTTGGCAATCTCTTCCGGCGTTTTAATCACAATCTCTTTCACCCGACAATCTCCTTCAGCGTCAGCGCGTTATCTTTCATCATTTTTTTTACCAGTTGCGGGTAAGTCAGTTCCGGATGGAACTCCGCCAGCATGCCAATCTTGATCCAGTACTCGGCCTGCGCGTTGATCGAACGCGTCATGGTCAGGCTGGCAAGGCGCAGATCGTCATGCAGCGCGTCCGAAATTTTTACGATGCCCATCGGCGTCTCCATAAGTAAACAATATATGAAGTGTATACGTTTAGGATGGTCGCGATGTGGCATTCCGTGGCGTAAGAAGATTCTGGCAACAACGATTGCCGCCGCCAGGCAATGCGTTTATTGTGATGAACGACTTTTTTGCCATGATTTTTTCAGAAGGATTTAAGGCGTGACTAAACTACGTGTTGGGGTGATTTTTGGCGGTAAATCGGCGGAGCATGAGGTGTCGCTGCAGTCGGCCAAAAACATTGTGGATGCAATCGACAAAGAGAAGTTTGACGTCACGCTGCTGGGGATCGACAAACAGGGGCAGTGGCACATCAACGACGCCTCCAACTACCTGCTCAACGCCGAGAACCCGGCGCTGATCGCGCTGAACCGCTCGAACAAGAACGTGGCGCTGATCCCGGGCCAGGAAAAACAGCAGCTGATCGAAGCGGGCAGCGCCGGTGCGCTGGGCCAGCTCGACGTCATTTTCCCGATCGTACACGGCACGCTGGGGGAAGACGGCTCGCTGCAGGGGCTGCTGCGCATGGCCAATATGCCGTTCGTCGGCGCCGGCGTGCTCGGCTCGGCGGTCAGCATGGATAAAGACGTGACCAAGCGCCTGCTGCGCGACGCCGGGCTGGCGGTGGCGCCTTTCGTCACCCTGACCCGCGCCAACCGCGCCGGGTTCACATTTGAGCAACTGAGCGAGCGCCTCGGCCTGCCGCTGTTCGTCAAGCCGGCCAACCAGGGCTCGTCGGTCGGGGTCAGCAAGGTGGAAAACCGCGCCGAGTTTGACGCGGCGGTGGCACTGGCCTTCAGCTTCGATCACAAAGTGCTGGTGGAGTCGGCGATCGTCGGCCGCGAGATCGAGTGCGCGGTGCTGGGGAACGACGATCCGCAGGCCAGCGTGTGTGGCGAGATCGTGCTGAGCGACGCTTTCTACTCCTACGACACCAAATACATCAATGAGCAGGGTGCTCAGGTGGTGGTGCCGGCGGCGATCGCACCGGAAGTGAGCGACCACATCCGTGAGGTGGCGCTGAAGGCGTTCCGCGCGCTGGAGTGCTTCGGGCTGGCGCGGGTGGATGTGTTCCTGACGCCGGATAACCAGGTGGTAATCAACGAGATCAACACGCTGCCGGGCTTCACCAACATCAGCATGTATCCCAAGCTGTGGGCCGCGAGTGGCGTCAGCTACCAGGCGCTGATCACGCGCCTGATCGAATTGGCGCTGGAGCGCCACCAGCAGGATCGCGCGCTGAACAGTTCGGTGTTCGATCGCTAAACGCGGCAGGGGGCGGCGGTGCCGCCCCCGTCCATCACTTCACCGTCACGTCGATATCGCCGAAATACTTCTTCGACAGCGCCGCCACTGTGCCTTGCTGTTTCACTTTGGCGATGGCGGCATCCAGTTTCTTCTTCAGCGCCTCATCCCCTTTACGCAGGCCGAAGGCAATGCCTTCACCGAGGATCTTGTCGTCGCGCACCGCCTCGCCGACGAAGGCGAAGCCCTTGCCGTCCGGCTGCGACAGGAAGCCGCTTTGCCCCGACGGTGCCATCACCAGCGTGGCGTCGAGCCGACCGGCCGCCAGGTCAAGGTAAACCTGATTCTGATCCTGATAAGACACCACGTCCACGCCCGCCGGCGCCCAATGGGTTTTGGCGTAAATCTCCTGAATCGAGCCTTGCAGCACGCCCACGTGTTTGCCCGCCAGCGCTTTGGCGTCCGGCAGCAGGCCGCTGTCGGCCTTGGCGATCAGGCGGTTCGGCACCTGATAGATGGCGTCGGTAAAGGCGATCGCCTGGCGCCGTTGTTCGGTCACGTTCATCGCCGAGTTGATGGCGTCGAACTTGCGCGCCTGCAGCGCCGGGATCAGGCTGTCGAACGAGGTTTCCACCCAGCTGCATTTCAACTGTGCGGCGGCGCACACCGCGTCGCCCAGCTCGATGTCGAACCCTTCCAGTTTGCCGCTGGCGGATTTGGATTCGAACGGCGGATACAGCGCTTCCAGGCCGAAACGCAGGCTGTTTTCCGCCGCCAGAGAAGAGCCGGCGGCCAGCAGGCATCCGGCGGCGAACAGCGTTTTCAAAGCTTTCATAGGCAGTGCCCCTTTCCCATGGTCGGACAAAAAATTACACCTGGCTCAGGCGGCGCGCGCCTTCCAGCAGGGTCTCGTTATCTTTGGAAAAACTCAGCCGAATAAGGCCGGTATCGGTGCCGTCGCTGTAGAACGCCGACAGCGGGATCGTCGCCACCTTCGCTTCGCGGATCAAGCGCACGGCGAAATCATTGTCGCTTTCGTGGCTGAAGCCGCTAAAGCGGGCCAGCATGAAGAAGCTGCCGCGGCTGGGCAGCAGCTCAAAGCGCGAATCCTGCAGGGCGCTGGCCAGCAGATCGCGCTTTTGTTGGTAAAACGCCGCCAGCCCCAGGTAGCTCTGCGGATTGGCGAGCGCGGCGGCGAAGGCGTGCTGCATCGGCGTATCGGCGGAGAACACCATGAACTGGTGCACCTTGCGGATCTCGCCCATCAACGCCGCCGGCGCCAGGCAATAGCCAACGCGCCAGCCGGTGACGTGGTAGGTTTTGCCGAACGACGACACGATCACGCTGCGTTCGGCCAGCTGCGGATAGCGCGCCATGCTGTGGTGAATATCGCCGTCGAACACCACATGCTCGTAGACCTCGTCGGACAAGATCACGATATCGGTGTCGCGGGTCAGGGCGGTCAGGCGGTCGATATCCTGCGCGTCGAACACGGCGCCGGTCGGGTTGTGCGGCGTGTTGACGATGATCATGCGCGTTTTGCCGTTGATGGCGGCGGCCACTTCGTCCCAGTCGACGCGAAAGTCCTGCAGCGACAGTTTGATCGCCACCGGCGTGGCGCCCTGCAGGCGCACGATCGGCGCATAGCTGTCGAACGCCGGTTCGAAATAGATCACCTCGTCGCCGGGATGCACCAGCGCGCTGATCGCCGAGTACAACCCTTCGCTGGCGCTGGCGATCACCGTGATTTCTTCGTCGGCGTCATAGCGCGCGCCATACAATCGTTCAGCTTTTTCCGCCAGAGCAGCACGTAATGCCGCCACGCCGCTCATCGGCGCGTATTGGTTATGACCTGCGCGCATGGCTTGTGCCGTTGCCTCGATCAGCTGCGGGTCTCCGGCGAAATTGGGCGCGCCCTGCGACAGGTTGAGGGCCTGATGTTCGGCGCTGAGTTGGCCAATGACGGTGAAGATGGTGGTGCCGACGTCCGGCAGCTTCGAGCGGGGTGAGCAGGCGCTCTGCATGATGGGCTCCAGGCAAACAGGGAAGTGTTGAGCGATTAAGCATCAGCCGGCGTAGGCGGACAAGGGAAAGTTTGTCATACTTGCCATGCACTACGATCATACCTAATCGAGGCACGCTATGCCGATATCCCTGCCGTCGCTCGACGTGTTGAAAACCTTTGTGGTGGTGGCGCAACGCCTCAACTTTACCCATGCCGCCCGGCAGCTGCACCTGACGCAGGGGGCGGTCAGCCGGCAAATTCTCGGGCTGGAACAGCGTCTGGGCTATCCGCTGTTCAGCCGTCAGGCGCGCGGTTTGGCGCTGACGCCGCAGGGCGCGCAGCTGCTGGCGCCGGTGCAGCAAGCGCTGGGGCAGTTGGATGAAGCCCTGACGCGGGCCGCCGCCCCGCCAGGGGCGCTGCGCATCAAATGCCCGACCTGCGCCATGCGTTGGGTGCTGCCGCGCATTATTCGCCTGCAAAATGAACGGCCGGACATGCATATCGAGCTGACCGCTTCGGTGTCGCACGGCCTGGATTTCAGTACCGAGCAGTTTGACGCCGCGGTGGTATTCGGCCGGCCGCCGGGTAAAAAGCTGACCGCGCACCTGCTGTTCGATGAAATCCTCACGCCGGTCTGCACGCCGACATTTCTGCCGCCGACGCCTCGGCTGATGGACTTGACGGACAAAACTCTGCTGCACCCGACGCGCGATCGGCGCGACTGGCTGCGCTGGCTGAAGGCGGCGGGCGCCGATGCGTTGCCGTCCGGCAAGGCCCAGCATTTTGATACCCTCGATCTGGCGATGAGCGCCGCGCTGCAGGGGTTTGGCATCGCCATCGGCGATCTGTGCCTGCTGGAGGAGGATATTCAGGCGCAGCGTATCGTGACGCCGTTCCCGCTCTGCGTCAGCAGCGGCGCGGCCTATTATTTGGTCTATCCTGAACGCACGGTGGCGCCGCCGACGTTAACCGCGCTGGTCGATTTTCTGGCGGCGGAGGCCGCCGACAGCCGCGCCCGGCTACAGAATTACCTGCCGATGACCTGTAATGCTTTGTAAACATTAGCGATGCGAATTCCCTTGGCGATGAAACAGAGTGTGGCAAACTGTTTCTTCACTCCGATTAAACCCCGCGGCTTTAGCGGCGGAAACACGCCTGAGATAAAACAAGATGAAATGGCTTTGTGTGGTGAGTATGTTGTCCGGTCTGGCCCTCAGTCCGGCTTTTGCGCAGGAAACGCCGATAACGCAGGGCATTCACGCCCAGCAGCGCGACGCCTTCGTGTCCAATTTGATGAAGCAGATGACGCTGGAAGAGAAGATCGGCCAGCTGCGGCTGATCAGCGTCGGGCCGGATAACCCGAAAGAAGCGATCCGCGAGGGGATCCGCAAAGGGCAGATCGGCGCCATCTTCAATACCGTCACCCGGCCGGATATCCGGGTGATGCAAGATCAGGCGATGCAGCTCAGCCGCCTGAAAATCCCATTGTTCTTCGCCTATGACGTGGTGCACGGTCAGCGCACCGTGTTCCCGATCAGCCTGGGGCTGGCGGCCAGCTTCGATCTGGAAGCCATCGCGCTCAGCGCCAGGGTCGCGGCACAAGAGGCCAGCGACGACGGCCTGAACATGACCTTCGCGCCGATGGTCGATATCACCCGCGATCCGCGCTGGGGCCGGGTCTCCGAAGGCTTCGGCGAAGACACCTGGCTGGTCTCGAAAATCGCCAAGGTGATGGTCGACGGTTTCCAGAACGGCGATCCGGCCAAACCCGGTTCGGTGATGGCCAGCGTCAAGCACTTTGCATTGTACGGCGCCGTCGAAGGCGGCCGCGATTACAACACCGTCGACATGAGCCCGCTGCGCATGCATCAGGACTATCTGCCGCCTTACAAAGCGGCGGTGGACGCCGGCAGCGGCGGGGTGATGGTGTCGCTCAACTCGGTGAACGGCGTGCCGGCCACCGCCAACCCGTGGCTGCTGAAAGATCTGCTGCGCGAGCAGTGGGGCTTTAAAGGCATCACCATCAGCGACCACGGCGCGATTAAGGAACTGATTAAGCACGGCGTGGCCGCCGACGCGCGCGACGCGGTACGCCTGGCGATCACCTCCGGCGTCGACATGAGCATGAGCGACGAGTTCTACGACAAATACCTGCCGGGCTTGGTGAAAGACGGACTGGTGTCTGAAAGCGATATCGACCGCGCCTGCCGCGACGTGCTGAACACCAAATACGACATGGGGCTGTTCACCAATCCTTACGTGCATCTGGGCCCGGCGGGTTCCGATCCGCAGGACACCAACGCCGAAAGCCGCCTGCACCGCGCCGAAGCGCGGGTGGTGGCGCGCAAGACGATGGTGCTGCTGAAGAACGATAAGCAGACGCTGCCGCTGAGCAAGCAGGCGACCATCGCGCTGGTCGGGCCGATGGCCGACAGCCAGCGTGACGTGATGGGCAGTTGGTCGGCCGCCGGGGTGGTCAAGCAGTCGGTCACCCTGCGTGAGGGGTTGGAGCGGGCGGTGGGCGACAAGGCGCGCATTCTGTACGCCAAGGGCGCCAACGTCACGCAGGATAAAGGCATCATCGACTATTTGAACGAGTATGAGCCGGCGGTGGCGTTCGATACCCGTTCGCCGCAGCAAATGATCGACGAAGCGGTACAGGCGGCGAACAAGGCCGACGTGGTGGTGGCGGTGGTGGGGGAATCGCAGGGTATGGCGCACGAGGCCTCCAGCCGCGCCGACATCACGATCCCGCAGAGCCAGCGCGATCTGATTGCCGCGCTGAAAGCCACCGGCAAGCCGCTGGTGCTGGTGCTGATGAACGGCCGGCCGCTGGCGCTGAGCTGGGAGAGCGAGCAGGCGGACGCGATGCTGGAAACCTGGTACAGCGGCACCGAGGGCGGCAACGCAGTGGCGGACGTGCTGTTCGGCGATTACAACCCGTCGGGCAAGCTGCCGATGACCTTCCCGCGCTCGGTCGGCCAGATCCCAATGTACTACAACCACCTGAACACCGGCCGGCCGTTCGGCAAGGAGAATCCGGGCAAGTACACCTCGCGCTACTTCGATTCGCCGAACGGCCCGCTGTATCCGTTCGGCTACGGCCTGAGCTACACCACCTTCAGCCTGTCGGACCTGAAATTGTCCAGCCCGACGATGGCGCGCAACGGCAAGTTAACCGCCAGCGTCACGCTGAAGAATACCGGCAAGTACGACGGCGCCACGGTGGTGCAGCTGTATCTGCAGGACGTGACCGCCTCGGTCAGCCGCCCGGTGAAAGAGCTGCGCAACTTCAAGAAAGTGACGCTGAAGGCCGGTCAGTCGCAGCAGATTGAGCTGCCGATTAGCGAAGACGATCTGAAGTTCTACAACGCCAGCCTGAAATGGGGGGCGGAGCCGGGCAAATTCAACGTGTTCGTCGGCCTGGATTCCGACAACGTGCAGGCGCAAAGCTTTACGCTGAAGTAACCTTTTCCCCCTCTTTCACTGCGGTGGGAGGGGGGGCATCCATCCCTTTCCGCTAACGTCACCGGAGCTTGCCTCATGAAACGCTATCTGGACTGCAGCGCCAGCGATCTGGCCGATATCGGCAAAGCCGATCTGCTCTATGCCATCCGCGCCAGCGAAGGGCGCATCTTGGTCAGCGAAACCATCGCGGTCACTCAGCCGCTGCTCAATAACGTCACCAACGCCGAACTGGCGGCCAGCCAGGGCGCCGACCTGCTGCTGTTGAACCTGTTCGACGTCGATCGTCCGCATATCGCGGGCCTGCCCGCCGACGTGCCGCCGCAGGAGGCGCTGCGCACGCTGCAGCGCCTGACCGGGCGGGTGATCGGGGTGAACCTGGAGGCCGTCGATCCGGCTTTCGCCACCGAACATAACGACTTCTGGCAGATGACGGCGGGCCGCGCCGCCACCGCCGAGAATGCCCGCAAGCTGTATCAGCTCGGCGCGCGCATGCTGGTGCTGACCGGCAACCCGAACAACGGCGTCAGCAATCAGGCGATCGCCGCCGCGCTGAAAGCGATTCGCGATGAAGTGGGCGACGAGATGGTGCTGGTGACCGGCAAGATGCACGGCGCCGGCATTGTGCGCGAAAGCGGCAGCCAGCTGATCGGCGAGCAGGACATCGCGCTGTTTGTGGAAAACGGTGCCGACATCGTGCTGTTGCCGGCGCCGGGCACCATTCCCGGCATGTCGCAGGAAAAAGTGGCGGCGCTGATCGCCTATGCCCAGCGGCAGGGAGCGCTGGCGATGACGGCGATCGGCACCTCGCAAGAGGGGGCCGACGTGCAGACCGTGCGGCAGATTGCGCTGATGAGCAAAATGGCCGGCGCGGACCTGCACCATATCGGCGATACCGGCTATCTGGGGCTGGCGCTGCCGGAAAACATCTTCGCCTACAGCGTGGCGATTCGCGGCGTGCGCCACACCTACAGCCGCATGGCGCGTTCGGTGAACCGCTAAGCCTGGGTTTTTTGCGCCGTCACGATGCTGTAGTAGCCGAGCGACGGCAGTAATTGAGCAGGCCCGACGCCGACGTCGAGCAGTTGGTCGGCGATATCCAGCGCCGAGCGAGGGGGGGCAGCGCGGCCAAACGCTGGCCGATCCCACGCTCAGGCTGGGTATGGCGTGGGTAAAACGCCGCATTCTGTCGGCGTCGAGCGTATGCGCTTCGAACAGCTCCTGCTCGTCGTAGATCGGCGAGGTATTTTTTCTGATGGCGTTTTCCAGGTTTTTCAGCGAGAAAATCTCGCTGTTTTCAATCATCAAATCCCAAAAATAACCGAAGTAATGCGGGTTGTTTTTTAACAAAAAGGTTTCCGCTTCCGGCTAGAGAGAGAATGTATCGCCGTCTCTGGCGATCAATTTCAATGCCAATAGCGCCATGGCCAACGTTTCCGCTGGGCGTCTTTCCAGATTGGCCTGAGTGCATATATTGGCCAGGCTGCGGGGGGCTGAGCAATAAACTCAAAGATGCCCAAGCGGTACGCAATAAGCACCGCCGGATAAAGATATAAATTCATCGTGATATCGAGAAGGGTTTTATCGTCGCATTGCGGCGGCCGGACGGAAGGGTTCAAGCGAATCCCCTTCCACTATGGCATGGCGCGTCTTAACAGGCTATGCCACGCCGGGGCGGGTTGGCAAAGTGCGGAACGTGATTGACCGCGGGCCAACGATTTCGTTACGAATAATTCCATGATGAGACTATTTTAAATTTGAATTGAGCGCGGTCAATGTCGAACGTAAAAAACTGACGCCGGGAGGAAGTAATAACCCCACCATGCGTTTTTATTTTATTAGGCGCTAACTTAACCACAGTTATTAACGCGTTAGTGTTGTGTTAATCTAGGCCGCCGTTATATCGTAGCGGTATTCACATTTTTTTGTGAATAATTAAAAATTAACTACTTCATTATTAAAACGAGATAACAATGAAAAAGAGCATTCTGACCGGCATGATTGCCGCGACTCTGGGCCTGTTTAACACCGCCAATGCCGAAGGGATGGATCCTGCCGCGTTGAAGAACGTCTATGACATCACGCGTAATACCGCCGGGCTGATGTCCTACTGCGTCGATAAAGGTTTCCTGAAAGCGGAGAGCATCGACAATGCCAAGAAAATGGTGGCCTACGTGGCGGCTATTCCGGGCGGCGTTGATACCCGCGACGGCGACAAGCGTGAAGCGATGGGGCGTGAAGGCAATGTGCTGAACGACGACGGCAAAGTGGTCGCGTTGGAGAAGGAAGCACCGCAGGGGCTGCAGGCGTGGTGCCAGCAGGCTGACGAAGGGATCCGCCAGGGCCTGACGTCTATCGGCCAATAAGCGCTTTTCACGCGCTCGTTCTGGTGCTCAGGATCTGCCGGCGTTCCGGCGGATCCGTTTCTTTCCCATCGTTATCTCCTCGTTTTTCTTCCTGCATACATGGCATAGGGTTTGATCTCGCTGATTGTTTCGCCATGCTCATCGCTATATTATTAGATATATAACGATAATCAACCGGTCACTGCCATGTTTAACTTTCTCCCGCGCCTGATGCTGGCGCTCGCGTTGTTCTCTACCGCCGCCCTGGCGGATCGCCAGGTCACCGATCAGCTCAACCGTCAGGTCACGCTGCCCGATCACATTACCCGTGCCGTGGTGCTGCAACACCAGACGCTGAACCTATTGGTGCAGCTTGATGCGATGCCGCAGGTGGTCGGCGTGCTTAGCAGTTGGAAAAAGCAGCTGGGGCCAAACTACCTGCGGCTGGCACCGACGCTGGCAACCCTGCCGATGCCGGGCGATCTGACTTCGGTGAATATTGAAAGCCTGCTCGGCCTGCATCCACAGGTGGTGTTTGTGGCCAACTATGCGCCGCCGGAAATGATTGCACAGATCGAACGGGTGGGCATTCCGGTGGTGGCTATCTCGCTGCGCCGCGAGGCGGCCGATCAGGCGGGCAAAATGAACCCTCAACTGAGCGATGAAGATCGGGCCTATACGCTGGGGCTGCAGGACGGTATTCGGCTGATTGGCGAGGTGATGGAGCGTCAGCCTCAGGCCGAAGCGCTGATTAAGGACGTCACTCAGCAGCGTGCCCTGGTCGCCGAACGGCTGGGCACGCTGCCGGACGATCGGCGGGTGCGGGTGTATATGGCCAACCCCGATCTCACCACCTACGGTGCCGGCAAATATACCGGGTTGATGATGCGGCACGCGGGTGCGCTCAACGTGGCGGCGAAAGAGATCCAGGGGTTTAAACAGGTCTCTATCGAGGATGTCCTGAAGTGGGATCCGGCGGTGATTTTCGTGCAAGAACGCTACCCGGACGTGGTGAAACAGATCCTGACGTCACCGCAGTGGCAGCCGATTGACGCGGTGAAGAATAAGCGGGTCTACCTGATGCCGGAGTACGCCAAGGCCTGGGGATATCCGATGCCGGAGGCGATGGCGTTGGGTGAGTTGTGGATGGCGAAAAAACTTTACCCGCAGCGTTTTGCCGATATCCATCTGCAGCAGCGGGTCGATACTTACTATCAACGCTATTACCGCGCCACCTGTTGCCAGAGCGGGCAATGAAGCTGGGTTGGTTGGCGCTGCTGACGCTGTGCTGCGCGCTGTTTTCGCTCGGCGTTGGCCGCTTTCAGGTGCCGATTACGCACAGCCTGATGATTTTGCTGGAGCCATTCACCGGGCAGCATTATGCCGGCATCGATGCTGTCCAACGCCAGGTGATCCTGGGGGTGCGCTTGCCGCGGGTGCTGTTGGCGATGGGCGCCGGCGCGGCGCTGGCCCTGTGTGGCGCGGCTTTGCAAGGCGTCTTTCGCAATCCGCTGGTCGATCCGCATATTATCGGCGTGTCTTCCGGCGCGGCCTTTGGCGGTACGCTGGCTATCCTGCTCAGCCTGCCGTTGGCGGCGCTGCTGCTGTCGGCTTTTGTTTTCGGCATGGCGGCACTGCTGTTGATTTTCACCCTCACCAGCGCCATTGCACGGCGCAATATTCTCTCGTTGGTACTGGCGGGGGTGATCCTCAGCGGTTTTTTCTCCGCCTGCGTTAGCCTGATGCAATATCTGGCGGATACCGAAGAGAAGCTGCCGAGCATCGTGTTTTGGCTGCTCGGCAGCTTTGCCACCGCCGATCGGCAAAAGCTGCTGATGCTGTTTTTACCTTTACTGTTGGCCGGCGGTCTGCTGCTGGCGCTGCGCTGGCGCATCAATCTGCTGTCGTTAGGCGATGAAGATGCCGGTGCGCTCGGCATCAACGTTGAGCGTACCCGCTGGCTGATACTGACGCTGTGTGCCGCCATCGTGGCCGCTCAGGTGGCGGTCAGCGGCAGCATCGGGTGGGTCGGCTTGGTGATCCCGCACGTCGCAAGACGGCTGGTGGGGCCGGATCACCGGCGCCTGTTGCCGGCTTCGCTTTGCCTGGGCGCCCTGTACATGCTGTTGATCGACGATTTGGCGCGCACGTTGAGCAGCAGCGAAATCCCGCTGGGCATTTTGACTGCGCTGATTGGCGCGCCATTGTTCGCACTGCTGCTGCGCCGCGCGCAAGTGAGAGGCTGGCATGACTGACACGTTATTGGCCGCCAAGGGCGTGAGTTTTGCCTGGCCTGGCGGGCCCCCGCTGTTCCAACACCTGGATATTCAGCTGCGGCGCGGTGAAGTGCTGGCGGTATTGGGCCCGAATGGGCGCGGTAAAAGCACGCTGCTGCAGCTGCTGTTAGGCAGCCTGACGCCGCAATCCGGCGAGATTGAGCGCCGCGGCGAGATAGGCTTTGTCCCGCAGCACTTTTCGCCGCCGTTTGCCTATCGGGTGCTGGATATCGTGTTGATGGGGCGAGCACGCCATGTTGGCCTGTTCCGTTCACCGTCAGCCAAGGATCATCGGCTGGCCAGAGAAGCGTTGCAGTCGTTGGATTTACAGCACCTGGCAGAGCGTGAGTTTGGCAGCCTATCCGGCGGCCAACGCCAGTTGGTGATGATCGCCCGCGCATTGGCGATGCGCTGCGAGGTGTTGATTCTGGATGAACCGACTTCGGCGCTGGATCTGCACTACCAGGATCGGGTATTGAGTCTGATGGCGCGCCTGGCGCGGGAACAGCAGTTGGCGGTGGTGTTCTCCACGCATCAGCCCAACCATGCACATGCGGTGGCGGATCGGGCTTTGCTGCTGGGCAAGGAAGGGCGCAGCCAGCTCGGTGCCTGCCGCGAGGTGTTAACGGCACATTCCCTGTCACCCTTGTTCGGCCTAGCGATCGAACGGGTGCCGCTGACGGTGGCGGGCCGCCGCTACGCGACGCTGGTGCCGCTGTATCGCAGCCAATTGGAGCGACATGATGAGTGATATCCTGCTGTTTGCCGCCGGCAGCCTGCGGCTGGCGTTTACGCCGCTGCTGTCGGCATTTCAGCGCGACACCGGGCAAAAGGTTTCGGCGGAATTCGGCCCGGCGGGGTTGTTGCGCCAACGGATAGAGAACGGCGAGCGGCCACAGCTGTTCGCCTCGGCCAACGTGGCGCACCCGCAAAGGTTGGCGGATCTCGGGATGGCGGGGGCGGTGCAAGTTTTTGCGCGCAATCGGCTATGCGCCACGGTTCGCAACGTGCCGGCATTAACCGAGCGTCCGCTTCCTGAGGTATTGTGCGATCCGCGCTGGCGGCTGGCCACTTCGACACCGGGAGCGGATCCTTCCGGCGATTATGCGCTGCAGCTTTTTGAACGCTGCGAGCAATACTGGCCAGGGCAGGGGGAAGCGCTACGCCGGCGGGCGTTACCGTTAGTCGGCGGGATAGATTCTGCCCCGGTGCCGGCAGGCCGACTGGCGGCGGAATATCTGATAGCCGGCGGGCAGGCAGATATTTTTCTCGGCTACGCCAGCTATGCGCCGGCGTTGGCGGCCTACCCGGCGTTGGCGGTGCGGCCGCTGGCGCCACCGTTGGATATCGAGGCGGATTATGGTTTATGCCTGTTGGATGACGGTGCGCAGCGGTTGGCCGCATTTATCTTGAGCGAACAAGGGCAGGGCATACTGAGCCGACACGGATTTATGCGGCGTACGGAATGACTCGCCGGGCCTGGCGGCCCGGAGAATCTTACCAGAACAGCGGCGTGGTGTTTTCAGCCAGAAATGCCAGCAGCGTTTCGTTGACCGCCGCCGGGTTTTCCTTGTTACTGATATGCCCGGCGTTGGGGATCAGCACATGTTGGCAGCCGAGAAGATCCGCCATGCGCTGGCCCTCTGCCGGTGGGCGCGGCTTATCCTGTGCGCCGGTAATGACGATGCTGGCGGCGGTGATGTGTTCCAGCAGCGCCAGCTTGTCGGGGCGGCCAAAGATCATCCGGCCCAGCGGTACGATGCTCTCGCGCAGGCGATCGGCAGGCAGGCTCTGGAGCTGACACAACAGCGATTGCAATAAGGCATCGGGGACATCATCGGAATAAAACAGCGACGCGACATGTTCCAGCAGGGGCGACGTGATGGCGCCGGCCTGCTCCACGGCGGCCAACATGCCCATATAGCGCTGCCGCGCTTCTGGGGTTTCGTCGCCCAGGTAGCTGTCCAGCAGCGCCAGCACTTTCACCCGCTCCGGCGCCAGCGCCGCCAGTTCGGCGCCCCACATGCCGCCGACGGACAGGCCGACGATGCCGAACTCTTCGATATCCAAACGATCCATCAGCGCCAAATGGTCGGCGGCGATATCCGACAGGCTGTTTCGCCCGGGCGGCAGCGCCGGTGAATCGCCGTGGCCCCAGAGATCCGGCACGATCAGGCGGTAGCGTTTAGCCAGCGCTTCAAACTGCGGCGCCCACATATTCAGATCGAACAGATAGCTGTGGCCCAGCAGCAACGGAAAGCCCGACCCTACGTCGAGGTAATGGAGGGATTTGCCCATCGTTGGCATCTTATCGGTTCCTTATATAAAGAGAGTCCCGGCTGCTTATATCACACTCATATTCAACCTGCGGTATTAATTTACCTTAAATTACTCAGGTGGAGGCTTATTTTTAATTATCCATTGCTAACAAGACGTCAATGAAAGGTGACATTAAGGATAATATTCTGGTCGATGCCAGAGCCTTGGTTTATGCTGGCGCTCCTTTCGGTATGGAATAGATAAACAGGGCGTCGCGATGAAAAGACTTTTCAGACTATTAATTATTTTGCTTGTCATTTTGCTGCTGGCGGCGGTGCTGTGGTGGTTCTTCGGGCGCGGCAATCCGAATGCGCTGTGGCAAATCGTCAGCCAACAGTGCGTGCCCAATCAGCAGCAGAACCACGATCCGGCGCCCTGCTTAAAGGTTGATTTAACCGAGGATTATGTGCTGTTTAAGGACAGCAAAGGCCCCTATCACGATCTGGTGATGCCGACCGAAAAGGTCAGCGGCATCGAGAGCCCGATATTGCAAGCGGATCGGACGCCGCCTTATTTCTCCCAGGCCTGGAATAATAGGGAACATATATCCGGCGAGCTGGGTAAACCGTTAAAAGACGCATGGGTTTCTCTGGCGGTCAATTCGAAATATGGCCGCTCTCAAAATCAGCTGCATATTCACGTTGCCTGCTTGCGCCAGGATGTCTATAACGCGCTGGGGGAACAGGCGGAGCAATTAGATCAACAGTGGCGGCCGCTGGCGGTGAAATTAGTCGGCCATCACTATCTGGCCAGAAAATTGGCGGGCACCGATTTAACCCAGGAAGATCCTTTCCGCTTGTTGCAAAACTACGTGGTCGAGCAGGGCGACAGCATAGGCAATTACGGCCTGGCGCTGGCGGTCAGCCCGCAGGGCGAGATGCTGCTGTTGGCAAACCGTTTGAAGTTGACCGATCTCAACCTGGGCTCGGCCGGTGAAATTCAGGACTACCGGTGCGAGGTGGCGGGGAACTGAATTTTTCTTATCGCTCCCCGTCGTGGGGGAGCGTATGCCGTGCGATACGAACTAACCAAGTGTATTAACTCGTTTTTACTTTATTTTCCCTCATCTGCTTGATCCTGTTCTCATGTTCGATCTACTATTTGTTTGCACAAGCAAATAAATAATCGAGAGCAATCCGATATGCCACAACCACGTAAACTCCCTGCTGCGCTGGGCATCCATCTGGATGTGACCAATCGCCTGTGGCGCACGGCGATGGACCAGTCGGTGAAAATGACCAATCTGACGCGCCCGCATTGGCTGGCGCTGAGTGCGATTGCCGACTTGGGGGAGGGCTGCACGTTGAAAGACGTTTCGCAGCATTTGAACGCCGAAGTCTCGACGATGTCGCGCGCGCTGCTGTTTCTGGAAAAAAATCGGCTTATCGCTCGCGATGCTCTGTCCGAAGATAAGCGCGCCAAAGGCGTGAGAATGACCGAGGCCGGGCAGGAGATGCTGGCGCAGTTGGATCATTCCAGCCAACAGGCGCGGCAAAAGCTGCTTAGCGGTATTTCGGCCGACGATCTGGAGGCTTTTTACCGCGTATTGTTTGGCATCAAACATAACGCGATAGCGATGCTCGAACAGGACAATCTGTTGCCGGACGAGTTTGCGCTGTTGGCGGAGGAGCGAGCGGGGGCGATGAAGCCGGAAGGTGAAGCGTGAACGGCCGCTGGCGGAGAGCACAACAGCGGTGCGTTATCGCGTTGGGGATCTTCTCCTGCTCGGTCTTCGCCAGCCAGAATGACCAACAGGTCATCGCACGGGGAAAATACCTGGCTACCGCCGCAGATTGCGCGGCTTGTCACCGCGGCAGCGCCCAACAGGACGCCCCCTATGTCGGCGGTTATGCCATCGCTTCGCCGATGGGCGACATCATCGCCAGTAATATCACGCCCGCCAAAGGAACCGGCATTGGCGACTACAGTGAACCGGAGTTTCGCCGCGCCTTAACGCAGGGCATTCGGCGGGACGGTCAACCCTTGTATCCCGCCATGCCCTATACCGCTTATCAGGGGTTGAGCGATGACGATCTGCACGCGTTGTATCGCTATTTTATGGCCGGGGTCGCACCGGTCGATCGTGCGGTGCCTGAGACCCAACTGAGGTTCCCTTTTTCCTGGCGTTATGCGATCCACGGCTGGAACTGGCTGTTTCTGAAAAAAACGCCCGTCGATGCAGACGAGAAGAAGGCGCGTGGTCGCTATCTGGTGGATGTGTTGGGGCATTGCTCGGCGTGTCACAGCCCACGTAATGGGATGATGGCTGAACGCGACGATCGCTACCTGGCGGGCGGGGAGGCAGGCGGTTGGATCGCGCCGAATATCACCTCGGATCCCGTGAGCGGCATCGGCGGCTGGAGCCGGGAAGAATTGGTGCAGTATCTGCGTACCGGGCGCAATGACAAAGCCCAGGCGGCCGGCGGCATGGCGGAGGCGGTGGAGCATAGCCTGCGTTTCCTGAGTGACGACGATCTCGGCGCTATTGCCGATTGGCTTAAACAAACGCCGCCGATCGTCACCGTACAAGGAACGAAAGCGGCCTATCACTATCAGGGAGGCGGCCAAGACGACCCTGCTGGGCAGGCGCTGTATGCCGCTGCCTGCGCCAGCTGCCATCGCCTGGGCGGCGAGGGGGCTTACGACGGCCATTTCCCTTCTTTGACGCACAACTCCACCGTAGGCAGCGAGCAGGCCAATAACCTGATCATGGTGATGCTGCATGGCGTGCAGCGCCAGGGGGAGACGCTGCAGACCTGGATGCCGGGGTTCGCCGATAGCCTGGATGACCGGCAACTGGCCGAGTTGGGCAATTACGTATTGCAGCAATTCGGCAATCCGGCGGTCAGGATAACGCCGGAGCAAGTGGCTCTGCAGCGGGCGGGCGGTGAAAAACCGTTGTTGATTACGTCATTGCCTTATGTGTTCTGGGGCGGCGTATTGCTGGTATTGATCGTCATTGGGGCGTGGGTGAAACGTCGGGTGAAGCATTGATCCAAGAGAGGATGGCATGAAGTTCAATTTGAACGGCCAGGCGGTCGAATTTAACGGCGAGCCGGATACGCCGCTGCTGTGGGTGATCCGAGAACATTTTAAGTTAACCGGCACCAAGTTCGGCTGCGGTATTGGCGCCTGTGGCGCCTGTACGGTACATGTCGACGGTAAGGCAGTGCGTTCATGTTGCTATCCGCTGCAATTGGTGCGCGATCGGCAGGTGACCACCATCGAAGGGCTGTCCCTCGATCGCCGTCATCCGGTGCAGCAGGCCTGGATTGCGGAGGATGTGCCGCAGTGCGGCTACTGCCAATCAGGCATGATCATGGCGGTCAGCGCGCTGCTGGCGGAACACCCGAGGCCGGACGATCGGCAGATAGATGCGGGCCTGACCAATCTGTGCCGCTGCGCCACCTACCACCGGATCCGTGCGGCGGTGCACCGCGCCGCGGACAAGGGAGGATCTTGAGTATGGCGATCACCCGCAGAGCCTTGATAAAAGGCAGCGCGTTGGCAGTGGCCGCCATGCTGCTGCCGATATCGACGCGCAGCCTGGCGGCCGTGGTTTCACAGGACGTGGCGCCACCGGACGGTCAGCATGAATTGAACGATTGGATCTGGATCGATCGCGATGGGCGCATCGTTATCGGCGTGTCGCAATGTGAGGTCGGGCAGGGGATTTACACCGGCCTGGCCGAAGTGGTGGCGGCGGAGATGGATGCCGATTGGGCGCAGGTGACGGTGAAATTCGTCACCGGCCGTGACGCTTACCGTCAGGTTGCCGGGGGCGAGGCTTTCGCACAGTTTGTCGCCGCCTCAACCTCCATGACCAAATTTTATCAGCGTGCCCGGCTGGCCGGCGCACAGGCGAGAGATTTTTTTCTGCGGGCCGGCGCAAAACATTTCGCGCTTTCACCGGCGCAGTGCCGCACAGAGAAAGGCTGGGTGCTTGAGAAAGGCGGACAGCGCAAGGTCGCCTACGGCGATCTGGTGCGCTATGCCGCCGAGCTGCCGTTGGATCCGCAGCCTGGTTTAAAGAGTGAGGCGCAAGAGCGAGAGAGTGTCATTGGCAAGCCGCTGTTGCGGGTTGATACGCCGGAGAAAGTGGACGGCAGTGCGATTTACGGTATCGATATCGACTTGCCGGAGATGCTGATCGGCGTTCCCTGGATGGTGCCCGATCTCAGCGGAAAGCTGGTCGCCGTGCGCAATGAACGGCAGATTCGGGCCATGCCGGGCGTGGTGGATCTGGTGCTGACCCGGCAGTGGTCGATGAACAACATGGTCGGATTGGATCACGATATGTCGCTCAATACGGTGATCGTGGTGGCGGCGAGCTACTGGCAGGCCAAAAAGGCGGCGGATTTGCTGGAGGTCGACTGGCTGCCGGGCGTAGGAAAAGCGCTGACCGATAGCGCGATTGCGGCGGAGAATCTGGCGATGTTGGATGGCGATACGCTGGTGCCGGCGGTCGATCGCGGCGAGGCGTCGGCGTTGATTCGTGGCGCTGAACAAGGTTCACGCTTGCATGAGGCGCGTTACAGCGCACCTTATGTGGCGCACGCCACCCTGGAGCCTTGCAATGCCACCAGCCATTACGGCGAGGGCCGTATCGAAACCTGGGGCCCTTTCCAGGGCCAGGACATGGTACGCAACGTTCTGGCGAAAATGTTCGGGCTGAAGCCGACGGATGTGGTGGTGAATACGACCTATCTGGGGGGCAGCTTTGGGCGCAAATATCTGCCGGATGCCGTGATGCATGCTACCGCCGCCTCCCGGGCGGTGGGGAAACCGGTCAAAGTGATCTATCCGCGCGAGATCGACATGCGGCATGAATACTATCGTCCGGCCTGCATCAGCCATTATCGGGCGCTGTTGGATGAAAACGGCTACCCGCAGGCGCTGTGGGCGCGCTATGCCGGGCAGTCTCTCTTCTGGCAAATGCGGCGCGAAACGGTCAACGAGGCCGGGGGATGGGATGAAAGTATGGTGGAGTGCGTTTACAGCACGCCGTATCGCATCCCACACCTGAAGGTGGAGGCCGGCATCGTCGAACAGCCGATCTCCCTGAGCTATCTGCGCGGTGTCGGCAGCGTCGCCAGCCTGTTCTTTTTGGAAAGCTTTATCAGCGAACTCAGCCATAAGGCCAACCGGGACGAATATTCGTATCGGCGGCATCTGTTGCAAGACAGCCCGGAAGCGTTGCGCGTCCTGGACGCCACCGCGGCGGCGGCCGGTTGGCAGCATGAGCCGCCGCTGGGCGTTTATCGCGGTATGGCGTGCAATATTTGGGTCGGCCGCAATAACGCTTTCACCACCTACGTCGGTTTGGTGGTTGAAATCGCCATCCAGGGGGGGCGACTACGGGTGCTGCGCGCGGTATGTGCGATTGACTGTGGCAAGGTGATAAACCCGAACCTGGTGCGTGCCAACGTAGAGGGCGGCATCGGCTTTGCGCTGACCACCTGTCTGCACAGCGAGCTGCATTTTGAACGGGGCGGCGTGGTGGAAGGGAATTTCGATCGCTATCCGCTGCTCGCGATCGCCGAAATGCCCAAGGTGGAGGTCGTGGTGCTCGATAGCGCGCGTGCACCGCAGGGATGCGGGGAAGTATCGACTGCGGTGGTCGCCCCGGCGATAGCCAGCGCGCTGCATAAGGCCACCGGTAAAACCTATCGTACTATGCCGTTCCCACGCGAGTTCTCGTCGGTGTAACGGCAGCCGCCGGTTTGGCTAGCCGGCGGTTGTCCTGAGGTCAGAGCTTTTTCAGCAGCGCCAGCAGTTGCGCTTCGCTTTTCTCCGCCAATCCGTCGATCGCCAGTTTGATGATGTCGGAACGGGTGATGCGCACGATGCCGTTGCGCGCCGCCTGCACGATCACTTCATCGATAGCCTCAATGTGGTTGTCCGTCAGGCTGACGGAGATCGCCTTATAGGTGCGCTTGCGGCCGGCCGGTTTGGCTTCTGGCGCGGGCGCCGCGACCGGCAGCGTGTGCGAGGTGGCGCTGTTGATGAATTCGTCTTCCGACATGCGGTGGGTGGGGGTGCGTTTTTTCACAGGATCACCTCTTTCACCAGGCATTCAATTTCGCTCTGCGCCTTTTCGTTGTTCGCCTCGTGCACGGTGATGGCTTCACCCCAGGCGTCACGGTAAATCTTGCGGTCGCACAGGCGGTTGCTCACCAGGGTGAACTCCGGGTATTCGCTCAGCACCTGCGCCGCTTCGTTGGCTTCATTAATGAAGATATTGGTCGGGCACATGTTCAATACGATGTAGCCTTTGACCTTCTCGTTGTATTCCTGCGCGGTGGAGAACATCTCCGACAGATAGCCAATGGTGTCGAGATCCATCTGCGAAGGGCGCAGCGGCGAGAGGAACAGATCGGCGGCCAGCAGGCCGGAGCGCAGTTCGGCGCTGTCGCGGCCGGCGGTGTCGACGATCACGTAGTCGTAATGGCGATCGAGCTCCAGCAGCGTTTCCTTGATTTTACCCGACGCGGCCACCACCGGAATGTGCGGCAGCCCCTCGACGTTCTGACGGTCGTTGTACCAGGTCATGATCGACTTCTGGTCGTCGGCATCGACGATGATCGCCGTCTTGCCTTGCTTAAGAATCAGATACCCGGCGATGTTCACCGCTTTCGTCGACTTGCCGACGCCGCCTTTTTGCGAGCCAATCAGGACAATCATGCTGCCATCTCTCAAGTTATTAAGCTGATAACTTATTAAGTTAATATGCTTATTAGGTTGATAATCAAACAGGTTAACAAGAACAACTCGCGAACAATATGCACCAACTGCGGCGGCTTGCCAAGCCAGTATGTTGTTAACTGCGCAGCTTATTTTGCGGTGAATCGGCCGGGTGGGTAAGTAGGAATTCTCTGGGAAGTGGCGATGCGAAGGTGGGTTTTATTAATTTAACAGCTTAATAAGTTAGTGACCCATTAAGCTGTTGCCGACATTATTTCTTCATCATCGCCTTCAGGTTGGCGAACGGGTTGTGGGTGGCGACGCCGATATCTTTCTGAGCGTCTTCACCGGCCACCACCGTTGAACCGTATTGATCGGCCTCGGTGTATTTCGAGTGCTCGTGGTCGTGACAATACAGGCACAGCATTTCCCAGTTGCTGCCGTCTTCGGGGTTGTTGCTGTGATCGTGATCGATATGGTGCACCGTCAGTTCGCGCAGGTTGGAATAGACGAATTCGCGTGAGCAGCGCCCGCACACCCAGGGGAACAGTTTCAGCGCTTTTTCGCGGTAGCCGGTTTCCAGCTTCGCATAGTTTTTGGGGATATAGGCCATGGTGGTTGTCCGTCGTGAATCGCTATGTGGCAAATAATACCACACTGCGTGCGGCTACAACGTGCGGCTCATCTTGCCGTTGTCAAAAGTCTCCACCGCCCAGTCGATAAACGCCCGCAGCTTGCCGCTGAGGTGGCGATTGGACGGGTAGACCACGTACATTTGCTCCGGCGGCGGCTGCCAATCGTGCAGCAGACTGACCAGCTCGCCGCTGTCGAGGTGCGGCTGCGCCATAAACCGATAGATCTGGATGATGCCCAATCCGGCCAGGCTCGCCGCCAGCAGCGCGTTGCCCTCATTGATGCTGACCGGGGAGCGCTGTTGAATGGCGATCTCTTTGCCGTGTTCGGCATAGCGCTGCGGGTGGATGCGGTCGTTAAGCGGGTGGCGATAGTGCACCATCGGAAAACCCTGTTCCAGATCGCACGGGTGGCGCGGCGTACCGTGAAGCGCCAGGTAGGCTGGGGTGGCGCAGCTGACCCAGTCCAAATCGAACAGGCGCCGGGCGATCAGGCTGGAGTCGGCCAACGGACCGCTGCGGATCACGCAGTCGGTGCTGTCGCTGATCAGATCGATCACGCGGTCGCCGACGCTCAGATCGATCTGTATCTGCGGATAGCGTGCCAGAAAGTCGGGCAGTGCCGGCAGCAGTAAGCGACGTGCGGTGCCACCGCCGGTGTCGATACGCAGCACGCCCTGCGGAGAGCTTTGCGATTCGGTCAGGCAGCCTTCCATCTGCTCCAAATCCGCCAGCCATTTCACCGTATTCTGGTAATAGCATTCACCTTCGCGGGTGACCGACACGCTGCGGGTGGTGCGCTGGAACAGCTTGGTCTGCAGGTGATCCTCCAGATTCTGGATCAGCTTGGTGACCGTCGCTTTCGGCATGCCCAGCGACTCGGCGGCGCGGGTAAAGCCGCCGGTTTCCACCACGCGGTTAAATACCCGGATAGCGAGCAAATGATGGTCCATAGGTTCTCAACACCATGCCCCGGCGGTGGCCGGGGCATGTTTCTGCAGATAGATAATGATTAACACTGTTTAGCGCCAATCGCGCCGGAGCGCAAGCTGAGGCCGAACACCAGCGTGGCGGAGAGGATCAGCGCGCCGCCGAACAGCATCGCGCTGCTGACGCCCTGCCAGTCCACCACTTCACCGCCCAGCAGTGCGCCGGAGGCCAGCGCGATCTGGATGACGCACACCAACAGCGCCTGGCCGGCTTCCGGCGCCTGCGGCACGGCGGCGAACATCCAGTTGGTGGCGCACACCGGGACGGCGCCAAAGGCTAGCCCCCACACCAGCACCATCAGCGTGGCGCCGGCGAGGCCGCTGAGCAGCGGCGAAACGATCAAAATGCCCGCCAGCATGGCGGCGATCAGAATAAAGGTGGCGCGCAGGCTGTATTCCCCCAGACGCTCGCCGAGGAAAGTGCCCAGCAGGCCGATGGCGCCATAGGCCAACAGCTGCAGCGAGATCGCCGACGGGCTGAGCACGAACACCTGTTGCAGCAGCGGCCGCAGGTAGGTGTAGGCGGCGAAGTGGCCGATGAACAGCAGCACGATGGCGATCAGGCCGATGCGCGCCATCGGCAGGCGCAGCGGCAGCACCAGATCGCGCGGCGTGACCGGCCGGGAAGGCGGCACCGAGGTCAGCAAACGCAGCTGCGCCAACAGCACGCCGACCGCCAATGCCGCACCGCCGAAGAAGGCGGCGCGCCAGCCGAACAGATCGCCGATCAGCGCCCCGGCCGGCACGCCGCACACCGCGCCGACCGAGATGCCGCTGAGGATCAGCGCGGTGGCGCGGCCCTGGCTGGCTTCCGGCACCAGATGGCGGCCGTAGTTGGCGGCGAACGACCAGAAACCGCCGACGCAGATGCCCAGCAGCACGCGGCCCAGCAGCATCATCGGGAAGTTGACGGCCAGCGCCGCCACCAGGTTGGACACCATCAGCAGCAGCGACAGCCCCAGCATCAGTAAACGCCGATCCAGACGGCCGGAAATCAGGCTCAATGCGGGAGCGGCCACCGCCGCCACGATGCCGGGCATGGTGACCATCAGCCCGGCGGTGCCGGTGCTGACGCCAAGTGAAGGGGCGATGTTGGTCAGCAGGCCGATCGGCAAGAACTCGGTGGTGACCATGACAAAACAGGCGACCGTCAGCGAAAAGATCGCCGGCCACGGGGATGATGCAGAGTTATCTTTATTATTCAGCATAATGCCGCTCGTCTCAGGTGAATGCGCAGGCCGCGCTCGGGGCGCGGCGTGATCAAAGTCACAATCTACGGCAGGCCGAAGGCGCAGATAAATCCATCTGCGGTGGTTACACTGTTTCTGAAGGGAAACAATCGCGGCGGCGAGTGAAAACGCGGCTCGCGCCGCGCCTAAGAGAAAGGAATAAAACGGCATAAGGTTATGACCGAATGCCGCGTGGCGCTTATAGCCCCGGCGCTTTCCACAGCGAGGTGGTCAGGCCGTTGTCCACCAGCGTCAACTGATCGGCGTAGACCCGCCGCCAGGTTTCTTTCTGTTCCTGATACAGCGCGTGGTGGGTCATGTCCGGCTGATGCTCGCGCTCCCAGCGCACCAATCGCTCGCCGGTTTCGGCCAGCGACTCGTATAACCCGGCGCCGACGCCGGCGGCGATCGCGCAGCCCAGCGCGGTGGCCTCTTTCACCACCGGTACCCGCACCGTCAGCCCGGTGACGTCGCTGAGGATCTGACTCCACAGTTTGCCCTTGGCACCGCCGCCGGCGAACACCAGCGAGCGCGCCTGCACGCCGGAGAAGGCGGCGATCTGCTCCAGATTGCAGGCGGAGACGATGGCGGCATTTTCCTCCAGCGCGCGGAACAGCGTCTGTTTGTTGCAGCGCTCCGGATCGATAGACATGTTGATGAACGACGGCGCCGCGTGATACCAGGTTTTGAAATGCATGGCGTCGGAAAAGATGGGCATCACGCCGTAGGCGCCCGGCGGCACTCTGGCCGCCATCTCTTCCAGCAGGCTATAGGCATCGACGCCCAGCCGCTCCGCCAGCAGTTTCTCTTCGGCGCAGAACGCGTCGCGGAACCAGCGCATGGTCAGGCCGGTAAAGAAGCTGATGGATTCTGCCTGCGCCATGCCGGGAATGACGTGAGGGTTGATGCGGATGTTCATCTCCGGATCGATGGCCGGCTCCGGCAGGTTGACGATTTGCTGCCAGAAGGTGCCGCCGAGCACCGCCGTCTGCCCGGCGCGCACGATGCCAAGCCCCAGGCTGCCGAGCTGCACGTCGCCGCCGCCCATCACCACCGGGGTGCCGCGCAGCAGCCCGCTTTCCTGCGCCGCCTGTTCGGTGACGCACCCCAGCACGCTGCCGGTCTCTTTCACCGGCGACAGAATATCGGCGCGCAGCCCGGCCATATCGAGCAGCGCCGGCCGCCAGTCACGGCTGCTCAGATCCAGCATGCCGGTGGTGCCGGCGTTGGAAGGATCGACCGCCAGCTCGCCGCTCAGCATGTTGGCCAGCCAGTCGCTGATCATGGTCAGCGTCGCCGCCTGGCGATAGATGTCCGGGCGGTGGTGCGCCAGCCATAGCAGGCGCGGCATGGCGCTCAGCGCCAGCGTCTGGCCGGAGTATTGATACACCTCGCGTTCGAAGCCGTGGTTGTGCAGCTCTTTCAGTTCACTGACCTCATGGCTGGCGCGCGCATCGACGTTGGCACAGGCCCAGATCGGCACGCCGTTGCGATCGTACAGAACGATGCCTTCGCGCATCGAGCAGCAGGCCACCGCGCGGATCGCCTGAGCGCTCAATCCAGCGCGTTGCATTGCCTGGCGGATGCACTGGCAGGCCAGCTGCCAGTTGCGGTTGAGGTCAAACTCCATTGAGCCGGGTACGCCCGGCACCGCCAGGTGTTGCCACTCCGCCTGGCCGTGCGCGATCTGGTTACCCGCCAAATCGAAGATCACGGCGCGAATGCTGCCTGTTCCTGCATCCAGCGCCATCAAGTAGTTATCCATAGCCTATGCTCTCAGGGGGAGGAGTGTTAACTATAGATGCCGCCGTCTTCCCTCGCCGGGGGTGGGGTGGGCATCGCCGGTGCGATTTGTGAGCCAGGCGGCAAAATTGCCGTTGCGGCAGGGCAATCGACGGGAATGAACCTATGGTTGGAAAGCGCCATGCTACGGCGCGCCGTTCAAACAAGGAGCTGTCATGCACGTCACATTGGTAGAGATCAACGTTAAACAGGACAAAATCGACGAATTTATCGACGTTTTCCGCGCCAATCATCTGGGGGCGATCGAAGAGCCGGGCAACCTGCGCTTCGACGTGCTGCAGGATGAGCATATTCCGACGCGGTTTTACATCTACGAAGCCTATCGCGACGAGCAGGCGGTGGCGGCGCATAAGCAGACCCCGCATTACCTGCAGTGCGTGGAGAAGCTGGAAGCGCTGATGACCGGCCCGCGCAAGAAAACCACCTTTATCGGCCTGATGCCGGAATAAGCGCCGGCGTTTGCCGGTGTCCATGTCCCCGGTTTGGTTGTAATCTGCAAGGTAAAGCGAATTTTCAATGGGATAAGCGGGGCGAGGATGACATTGCGCGATCGGCTGTTGGCGCTGTTGGTGGTGGTGATCTGGGGTGTGAATTTCGTCGTCATCAAGTTCGGTTTACAGGGCATGCCCCCATTTCTGCTGGCTGGGATGCGCTTTTTGCTGGTGGCGTTGCCGGCGATCTTCTTTATTCCGCGCCCGACGATCCCGTGGAAATGGCTGTTGCTGTACGGCATGACCATGAGCTTCGCGCAGTTCGCGTTTTTGTTCGTCGCCATCAAGGTGGGCATGCCGGCGGGGCTGGCCTCGCTGGTGCTGCAGGCGCAGGTGTTTTTCACCCTGCTGTTGGGTGTCGTGCTGATGGGCGAAAAGCTGCGCGTCAACCATTTCGTCGGCATTGCTATCGCCAGCGGCGGCATGCTGGTGCTGGCGCAGGCCAGCCTGCATAAGCCGGGCAGCGGCGCGGTCCCCCTGGCGGGCCTGCTGCTGACCCTGGCGGCGGCGTTTTCCTGGGCGCTGGGCAACCTGACCAACAAGAAGATCCTGGCCGGTTTCCCGCAGCGCAACATTTTGTCGCTGGTGGTGTGGAGCGCGCCGATCCCGGTCGTGCCGTTCCTGGTCTGCAGCTGGCTGTTCGACGGCCCGCAGGTGGTGCTCGCCAGCCTGAGCCATGTGCAGGTCGGCACCTGGCTGGCGATTGCCTATCTGGCGTTCGCCGCCACGCTGTTCGGTTATTCTGTGTGGGGCAGCCTGCTGGGGCGCTACGAAACCTGGCGCGTCGCGCCGTTGACGCTGCTGGTACCGTTGGTCGGGCTGTTTGCCGCCTGGCTGCTGCTGGACGAAGCGCTGTCGCCGGCGCAGTTCGGCGGCGCATTGCTGGTGCTGGCCGGCATGGCGGTCAACACCTTTGGGCTGCCGCGCCGCCGGGCCGTCGCCGTGCGCTAAATTGAACAGGGCAATTCTGTTCAATACGTTGTCGGCGCGGCCCGGCACTCTGGCACCTGTGAATATTTTCTCAGGTGCCCATCATGAATATCTACCTTTCCATGGCCGCGTTCGCGCTGGCGGCCTCCATCACCCCCGGCCCGGTCAACATCGTCGCATTGAGCGCCGGGGCGCAATTCGGCTTTGGCGCGACCCAGCGTCACGTATTCGGCGCCACGCTGGGGTTTACCCTGTTGCTGTTACTGCTGGGATTGGGCATGCACCAGCTGCTGATCCTGTGGCCGGCGCTGACCCGCTTGATTCAGTGGGCCGGCGTGGCCTTCCTGCTGTTTATGGCCTACCGGCTGGCGTTTGACGACGGCAGGCTGGGCAACGGCGCGGCGCAGGCGCCTTCCTGTTGGTACGGCGCGCTGATGCAATGGCTGAATCCCAAGGCATGGTTGGCGTCGGTGGCCAGCCTCGGCGCTTTTGTCGGCGACGGCGACATCCGGCTGCTGTGGCAATTCGCCGGGCTCTACTTCGTGATTTGCTATGCCTCAGTGGCCTGCTGGGCCTATGTCGGTGCGATGCTGCGCGGCCTGCTCAGGCAGGCGCGCAACGTACAGCGTTTCAACCGCGTGATGGCGGCGTTGCTGGCGGCCAGCGCCTGCTATCTGTTGGCGGAGGGTTTTTGATACTGGCCGGGCGTGGCGGCCAGCAGCTGTTTGAAGGTGCGCTGAAAGTGCGCCTGATCGGCAAAGCCGCTTTCGCTGGCGGCCGCGGCGATCGGCAGGCCGCTTTTCAATAGCCGATGGCCGTGCTGCACGCGGCGGTTGACCAGATAGGCGTGCGGCGTCATGCCGTAACGCTGGCGGAAGGCGCGGATCAGGTAAGAGGGCGAGAGCGCGGCGGCGCGGCAAATATCGTCCAGCGTCAGCGGCCGGGTGCAGTGCGCGTCGATAAACGCCGCCGCCGCTTCCAGCCGGGCATGCGGCGGTGTCTCCGGCTGGCGGCCGCTGCCCAGCCCGAGCTGCAGGGCGCTGAAATACTCCACCATGGCGATCTGTTTTTCCAGCGCGCTGCACAGCGGATCCGTCAGCAGCGCATAAAGCCGATTCAGGCCGTGGAACAGCGCCGGATCGCGGCTGTGCGGCTGGCTGAAGGGAACAAAACGCTCGCCTTCGCCCCCGAGCAGCTCCTGCTGCAGCGCGCCGATCCAGGCGAGATCGAGATAGAACATGATGTATGACCAACAGCGGTCGGCGATCGGATTACAGGCGTGCGCCTGCTGCGGGTTGATGACAACCAGATCGCCGGCGCTAACCTGCATGCGCCGCTCGCCGTTGACATAGGTGCTGACGCCGCCGGTGATGGCACCGATGGAAAAGAATTCGTGGCTGTGCAGGCTGTAACACGCCTGGCGGCCATCCGCGATGGCGCGGGCTTCGACGAACGGCAACTGCGGATCGCGCCAGAACTGCGGCGTTTTTTCACTCATACGCTTTCCTTTTCACTGCGGTGGCATCACAGTGTTATAGCCTGAAAGCGACGAGAGGGGGAATGGCGGATGATGATTTTTAACGTGTTCGGCCGTCTGCTGGGCGTGAAGCGCATCGGGGATGAGTGGCGGCTGTTCCGCGTGACGCTGCCGGAGCGCAAGTATGCCCCCAGCCACGATATCGTGCTGCCGGCGGATCTGCACGAAGAGGAGATCGCCGGCTATCTGGGGGATATTTATCACGAGGCCGCGACGCCGCAGCGGCCGGACGTGTTTCGCGTCGAATAGCGCGGCGCGTTACTCTTCCGCGTTGCGCGCCATGATGCGGCGCTGGTGTTCCTCGCTGGCGGCCTGGATCTCTTCCAGCACCGAGCCGACATCGGCGCGCTTCTGGATTTCGCTGAACCGGCCGCTGAGGGCGCTGTCCGGCGTCAGATTGCCTTCCTGATACAGCGCCCAAATCTCTTTGGCGTATTGGCTGTCGCGCAGTTCCGGCGCGAATTGGCCATAATATTCCGCCAAATTGTTGATATCGCGCTCGAACATGCTTTTGGCGTGGTTGTTGGCGGCGGCGTCCACCACCTGCGGCAGATCGATGATCACCGGCCCGTCTTTATCCATCAGCACATTGAATTCCGACAGATCGCCGTGCACCAGCCCGGCGCACAGCATGCGCACCGCGTAGTTCATCATCAGGGCGTGATCGGCCCGCGCCTGTTCCGGCGTCAGGATGACATCGCTCAGGCGCGGCGCCACCAGACCTTCTTCGTCGGTAATTAGCTCCATCAGCAGCACGCCGTCCAGGCAGATATCCGGCTGCGGCACCCGCACCCCGGCCTTGGCCAGCAGATACAGCGCGTCCACTTCGGTGTTTTGCCAGGCTTCTTCCTGCTGCTGGCGGCCGAATTTGGAGCCTTTGCTCATGGCGCGCGCGTCGCGGCTATTGCGCACCTTGCGCCCTTCCTGATAGTGAACGGCCTGCTTGAAGTTGCGCTTCTCGGCCTCTTTGTACACTTTGGCGCAGCGGATCTCATCGCCGCAGCGCACGATAAACACGTCGGCTTCTTTGCCGCTTTTCAACCGGCGGATGACGTCGTCGATTAACCCGTCATCTACCAGCGGCTGGAGTCGTTTTGGAATTTTCATGCAGCCTTGTACCCTATTTAGGCTCCGGTGTGAATGGCTTGCGCAGTTGATAGCGTAAGTTAGACCCGAAAGGCAAACATTAGTTTTGCCGCCGCGTCATCATTGCGCGGCGGCGGGTACTCACAGGCTGGCGGCCGGCACCCAGACGCTGACGCTGCCGGCGTTGACCGGGAAATGGGCGCTGCCCTGGTCGTCGGTGGTGATTTCCTCCTGACGGTTGCCGAGGAAATCGCGCCAGGCGGTGTGCGCCAAATCGGCGCCCAGTGCGACGGTCTTGCCGCTCTCGCCGCCGTTGGTCAGCACCACCATGCAGCCGGGGGCCTCGGCGGTGCCGGCGCGGCTGAAGGCCACGCAGTGGCTGTCATCGAAGTAGTCGGTTTGCGGGCCGTTGGCGAAACGCTGGCGGGCGGCGATCAGCTTCTCCAGCTCCGGGATCGCCGGCATGTCAATCTGGTACTCGCCGCCGTCGCGCCCCTTGTCGCGGTAGCTGGCGCCATACAGGTCGGGGTAAAACACGCAGGGCACGCCCTGTTCGCGCAGCAGGATCAGCGCGTAGGCCAGCGGTTTGAACCAGGGTTCCACCGGCGCTTCCAGCGATTGCAGCGGCTGGGTATCGTGGTTGGCGACCAGCGTCACCGCGTGGGCCGGATCGGCGGCGGTCAGGGTATCGGTGAAGATCTGCGCCATGTCGAAGCCGTCGCCCTGTTTTGACGCCTGATGAAACTTCAGGTGCAGCGCCACGTCGAACAGCATCACCTTGCCGTCCACCAACTCGATGTATTGTTGCAGCGCGCCGAGGTCGTGCGACCAGTATTCGGCAACGATAAACAGATCGCGCTGCGCGCTGTCGCGCACGTGATCCGCCCACTCTTTGAAAAACCAGGCGGGGATGTGTTTGGCGGCGTCGAGGCGGAAGCCGTCGCACGGCAGCGTGTCCAGCAGCCAGCGCGCCCAGTATTTGAGCTCCTCCGTCACGGCGGTATTGCGGAACTCCACGTCGGCGCCCATCAGATAGTCATAGTTGCCTTTCTCGTCGTCGACCTGATCGTTCCAGCCGTCGTCGCCGTAGTCGTTGGCGATTTTAAACACCCCTTTGTCATCCGGCTGCTCAACGTAATCGACGCCGCTGAAGCATTTGTAATCCCAGATAAACTCGGAATGCACGCCTTGGCGGCCGGGAAAGGTGAAGCGGGTGTAAGCCAGCGCGTCGAAGCCCTGGTCGTCGATGTCGTTGCGGTTGTTGGCGTCCACCTTGAACACGTGTACCCGTTCTTTTTCGTCCGCGCCGAGCTTGTGGTTGAACACCACGTCGTAGATCACCCCCACGCCGTGTTCGCGCAGCGTAGTGGCGGCATGTTCCAGCGCCGCCTTGTCGCCGTATTTGGTGGCCACGCTGCCTTTCTGGTCAAATTCGCCCAGATCGAACAGATCGTAGGTGTCGTAGCCGACGGAGTAGCCGCCGGAAGCGCCCTTGCAGGCGGGGGGCAGCCACAGATCGGTGATGCCCAGTTCGGCAAGGTGCGGAGCGCGCTCGGCGGCCTCCTGCCACAGTTTGCCGCCGTCGGGGTAGTACCAGTGGAAGAATTGCAGCAGGGTGGTTTTTTTCGTCATGAGCCAGCGTCCCGGTTAGCCAGAAGGAAAGGAGCAGTTAAAGCATGGGCTACTTTTGGCAAAAGGGACAATGGCGTAGGGAGGCGCGCGAAGGCAGGCGTAAATATGTAACCGATATTGACGGGATAGCGATTAAGTTGCTGCTATCAAGTTTTCACGTTTTAGTTTTTATTAACTATTTTTCAAATAGATATTTGCTTTGTTTTTTGTTATGTCAAATTTTGATGTTTTTACTCTCATTTTTATTGGTTTTTTATTTTAATTTTAAATATTAATTTGTATTTAAGTTTTTAAAATAATCAATTAAATGGTTTTAAATTCTGGTTAATGAAATGTTTTGACATATTCAGATGCCCCGTTGGTTATTCATTCGCAATTGTTTATGCGTTATCGTTATGTTCTAAATTAGGTAACACTATCAACCAATAATCCATCCAACGCAGCGTGAAGGTGGAAGTACAGGGGAGCATAACGCCGTGAACATCAGGGATTTCAGAGCATTGGCGCGCAGTTTGGTCAGAGAATTCGGCATGTTGAACAAGCAGAGCAACGGCTCGCGCTTTTCGCCGCTGCAGATCCATCTGATGATCGAAGTCAGCGAGCAGCCGCTGGGCGTCACCGAGCTGGCGGCCCGACTTTGCATCGACAAGGCCAGCGCCAGCCGGGCGCTGCGCAGCCTGGTCGCCGCCGGCGTGATAGAAACGGTGGATCATCCGGATGACAAGCGGCACAACCTGCATCGGCTGAGTAAACAGGGCGGCAAGGCGCTGGCCGGCATCGAGAGCGACGCCGACGGCTTTATGCAGGCGGCGCTGGCGCAGTTGGACGACGATGAGCTGGCGAGCACCACTGCGGCGATGAAAAAGATGACTGCGGCGCTGCGTAGCGCGCGCAAACAGCGCGACGCCAATCTGCGGGTGCGGCCGATCGCCGTGCGCGACGATGCGGCGATGGCGGCGATCATTCGCGATGTGTTTCGCGAGTACGGCATGGACAACATGGAAGGGGTCAGCCTGCACGATCCGGATCTCGATCGGCTGACCGGCCTGTATCGCGACAACGGCGGCCGCTACTGGGTGCTGGAGCGGGACGGGCAGGTGGTGGGGGGCGTCGGCATGGCGCCGCTGGCGGGCGAAGAGCCCGGCTATTGCGAGCTGCAGAAGCTATTTTTCAAGCCCGGCGCGCGCGGGCTGGGCATGGCGCGCTATATGGTGGTGCAGGCGATGAAGGCGGCGCGGGCGGCAGGGTATCGCTATTGCTATCTGGAAACCACCGAACAGTTGAAAGAGGCGATTGGGCTGTATTACGCGCTGGGTTTCACGCTGTTGACGGAACGGCGCGGCAATACCGGCCACCACGGCTGCAATGTGTGCATGCTGAAAAATCTGCAGAACGACGATATGTGAGCGGTTTCAAGGTTAACGCCTGCGCCTTGTGTCACCCTGTTAACCGTTTGATAACAATCACAACGTTTTATCAGGGAGGAAACTATGTTGGGGGATCCGATGGCGCTGTCCGCGCTGGTCACGCTGGTGGTCATCGCGCTATGGGCCAGCGCCCGCTTGCCGGAGTATTTGGTCGCGCTGCTGTTCTTTGCGGCGGTGATGGTATTGCAGCTGGCGCCCGCCGCGGTGACCTTTTCCGGTTTCGCGTCCTCCGCATTCTGGCTGGTGCTCAGCGGTTTCGTGTTGGGCAGCGCCATCCGCAGCACCGGCTTGGCGGATCGTCTGGCCAACCGGCTCTTGCCGCATCTGGCCGGTTCCTGGCCGCGCCTGGTGGGCGGCGTGGTGGCAATAAGCTACGCGTTGGCGTTTGTCATGCCCTCGAACATGGGGCGGATTACGCTGCTGATGCCGATCGTCATGGCGTTGGCCGAGCGCGCCGGCCTGGCGGAAGGCTCGCGCGGCCGCATCGGTTTGGCGCTGGCGGTGGGGTTCGGCACCTTCCAGCTCTCCGCCAGCATTTTGCCGGCCAACGTGCCCAACCTGGTGATGAGCGGTGCGGCGGAAAGCGCCTACGGCAGCCACTTCGCTTATCTCTCTTATCTGCTGTTGCATGCCCCGGTGCTCGGGGTGGCCAAAGGCGCGCTGCTGACGCTGTGCATCTGCGGCCTGTTCCGTGCCCGGCCGCAGCCAGTGACGGCCGAGGCGGGGCAAACGCCGCTCAGTGCCGCCGAGTGGCGACTGATCGCGCTGTTGGGCATTACGGTGCTGCTGTGGATGACCGACAGCTGGCACGGCATCGCCCCCGCCTGGATCGGGTTGGCGGCGGCCTGCGTCTGCCTGCTGCCGCGCCTCGGTTTTCTCAACGGCGAACAGTTCGCCGCCGGCGTTAACGTGCGCACCTGTATTTACGTGGCGGGGATCCTGGGGCTGACCGCGTTGGTCAGCCACTCGGGTCTCGGCGATCGGTTGGGCGGTGCGCTGCTGGCGATGATGCCGGATCTGCACGGCAAGCCGTTTACCGCATTCGGTTCGCTGGTGGGGATCACCGCGCTGTTGAATTTCGTGGTGACCGCCAACGGCGTGCCGGCGCTGTTTACTCCGCTGGCGCAGGCGCTGTCCGCAGGCAGCGGCCTGCCGCTGCTGACGGTGCTGATGACCCAGGTGATCGGTTACGCCACGCCGCTGTTGCCGTATCAGGCCTCGCCGATCGTGGTGGCGATGGGGATGGGCAAAGTGCCGGCGCGTGAAGGGCTAAAGCTGTGTCTGCTGTTGGCCGCGCTCAGCTTTGCGCTGCTGGTGCCGTTGGACTATCTGTGGTTCAGGCTGCTGGGGTGGATCCCGTAAACAGCCCCGGACCGCCGGCAAAACAATCTTCGTCCAGCGTCAGGGTGGCGATTTTATGCACCGGCCCGCGCATGCTGACCTGAAAATCGCCGCTGAAGGCGATCTGCAGTTCGCCGCCCGGCATCCGCACGCTAACCCGATCGCCGACTCGTCCCAACTTGCGCATCACGCTGGCGGCGGCGCAGCTGCTGCTGCCGGAGGCGAGGGTAAAGCCGGCGCCGCGCTCCCAGATGCCGATGCGCAGCGTCTGGCGATCGGCCACTTCCACCAGTTGTACATTGGTGCGTTTCGGGAACAGCGGATGGCGTTCAATCAGCGGTCCGAGCCGATGCACCTGCGCCAGATCCAGTTTTTCCACCGGCACCACGCAGTGCGGGTTGCCCATCGACACCAGCGAAACGCTCAACGTCTCCTCCCTCAGGGGCAGCGGATAGTTCAGCGCCTCCGGCAGATCGATCAAGGCCGGCAGCGCCGCCGGGCTGAAATTGGCGCGCCCCATCTCCACGGTTATCTGATGCGCGTCTTGCGCCACCTGGCAACGCACGTCGCCGCCGGCGGTGTGCACCAGAAACGGCTGATGCCCTACACGCTCGCTGTCAAACAGATAGCGCGCGTAGATACGCAGGCCGTTGCCGCTTTTCTCCGCTTCGGAGCCGTCCGGGTTGATGATGCGCAGGGTGGGATTGACGGCGTCACCGCTGTCGATCAGCAGGCCGTCGGAACCAATGCCGTAATGCGGGTGGCACAACAGGCGGATCTGTTCCTGGCTCAGACGATCGGCGACCGAACGGTGGCAGACCAGGTAGTCGTTGCCCAGGCCGTGATATTTGTGAAACAGCAGGGGAGTCATGGCGTTGCTCGGCTCAGCAAGAAAAGGTCGCTACAGCTTACAACAGAATGTTGGCGTCAAAACAAACAAAAGGCGGCCTGAGCCGCCCTTTTGCACGATTGCCTATCTGGCCATTAATTGTAGATGATCGCGGTGCCGTGCAGTTTGTTGTCACCGGTGGTGGCGATGATCTGGAAGGATTTGGCGCCCGCCGCGTCGGCTTTGGCCGCCAGTTTGTTTTCCAGGCTGCTCAGGTCGGACGCACCGCTGACGGTGACGACGCCGGCTTTTTGCAGGTCGGCGGGTTGTGCGTTAACCAGATCGGCGGCGAAGCTGCCGAAGGAGACGGAAGCCAGTGCGATGGCTGCGATGGTCATTTTCAGGTTTTTCATGGTCTTATTTCCTATCTTTGTTCTTTACGATGTTTGTTTTGTAAGGTCGTTAAATTGATTAACGATCGATAATTTAATGTTAGATGCCGGTTTGACGGATTGCAAGTGTTTTTTTAATGCTCGTTAATTAATTTTTTTACGCCCTGGCGCTGTGAGCAATAAGGGTATGCAGTCCACAGGATTAATGCTTTGTTATTGATAGATTTCTGCAGTACCATGCAGCTGGTTGTTACCGCCGGCGCCGATGATGCGGAAGGATTTTGCGCCTGCCTGATCGGCTTTAGCGGCCAGGCTGCTTTCCAGCGAGGTCAGATCGGATGCGCCGCTGACGGTGATGACGCCCACTTTCTGTTGATCTGCCGGTTGGTTCTGGACTAAATCGGCGGCGAAGCTGCCGAAGGAAACGCTGGCCAGAGTGAGAGCTGCTAAGGTTAATTTTAAATTTTTCATGATGTTAATTCCTTTCTGATAACGGTCAATAGAGGGTTTTAATCTGCTTCGTTAAATTATCTTAACGATCGATAACTAAATGCTAATCGGTTCTCGACGAACGCGCAATATTTTTTTATAATGATCGTTAAGTTATTTGTGCTAAGCCTGCCGTGGAGCGGGATAGGAGAGGAACGATGAGCATCAATGAAGCGGTCTGCGGCAAGAAAAGCCGTGGCAGACCAAAACAATTTGATCGCGACCGGGCGCTGGAAAGCGCGCTCGATCTGTTCTGGCGGCACGGTTATGAAGCCACCTCGCTGGCCGATCTGGTGGAAGTGACCGGCGCCAAGGCGCCGACGCTGTATGCGGAATTCGGCAACAAAGAGGGGATGTTCCGCGCGGCGGTGGAACGCTATCTGCAAAAATACACCACCTGCACCAACCAGCTGTTGGAACAGGATGTGCCGGTGGCCGAGATCGTCGAGGCCTACGTGCGCTCTTCCGTCGAAGTGTTTACCGACCCCGATACGCCGTCAGGCTGTTTTATGGTGTGCGCCTCCGCGGCACTGTCGTCTGCTTCCGACGACGTCGCCCAGATGCTGCGCAAAAAACATCATGCCCAGGAAGCGGCGCTGAAAGTCTGCTTCGATCGCAAGGTGCAGCAGGGCGAATTGTTGGCGAAAACCGATACCGCGCTGCTGGCGAAATACGTCATTTGCACCATTGAAGGCATGTCGGTGCAGGCGCGAGAAGGGGCAAGCCGGAGCGAGCTGTTGCGGTTGCTGGAGGCGCTGATGCTGGTGTGGCCGCGGCTCAGCCAGATTGGCAATAAGGTGTAGAAACAGGCCCGGTTTTCACCGGGCCGTATAACCTACTACTGATTGACCGGGATCACCGCGCCCTGGTACTTCTCGCGGATAAAGTCCTGAATCGGCTTGGAGTGCAGCACTTTCACCAGCGCCACGATCTCCGGCTTGTTCACGTCGGCTTTGTGCACGGTGATGATGTTGGCGTACGGGTTGTTTTCGCCGCTTTCGACCGCGATCGGATCCTTGGTCGGATTCAGCCCGGCGTCGATGGCGTAGTTGGCGTTGATCACCACCGCGTCACCTTCGTTGTTGTTGTACATCTGCGGCAGCAGCGCGCCTTCAACGTTCGCCTGGAACTTCAGGTGTTTCGGGTTTTCCACCACGTCGGTGATGCGCGCGTCCACCTTGCTCACCCCTGGCTTCAGCTTGATCACGCCTTGCTGCTCAAAAATTGACAGGATGCGGCCTTCTTCCGCCACCGCGTCGCGCATGATGATTTTGCCGTTTTCCGGCAGATCTTTCAGGCTCTTGTACTTCTTCGAGTAGATGCCGATAGGCTCAATATGGATCGCGCCGGCGCTGACGAAGTCGTAGCTCTTGTCGTCGGCGTGGTCTTTCAGCACCGAGTTCAGGTAAGGCACGTGCTGGAAGTAGTTGGCGTCGATGTCGTGGCTGGCCAAGGCGGTGTTCGGCAGAATGTAATCCTGGAAGCGCTTGATCTGCAGATCGATGCCTTCCTTCGCCAGTATCGGTTTGGCCTGTTCGAGGATCTCGGCGTGCGGCACGTTGGAGGCGCCGACCACCAGCTTGGTCGCCGCGGCGGCGCCGTAAGAGGCGAGGGTGGCGACAGAGGCGAAAGCCAACATCAGTAGGTGCTTTTTCATCATCGTTTTCCTTGGTTAATTAACGTTTATCGAGCGTTCTTGTCAGGGTGTCGCCAATGAACTGAATGACGAAAACGATCAGCAGGATCGTCAGCGTCGCCACCAGCGTCACGTCACTGTGGTTGCGTTGGAAGCCTTCCAGATAGGCCAGGTTGCCCAGGCCACCGGCGCCGATCACCCCGGCCATCGCGGTGTAGCTCACCAGTGCGATCAGGGTGACGGTGATGCCGGAAACCAGCGCCGGCGAGCTCTCCGGCAGCAATACGCGGAAAATCAGGGTGCGGTTTTTGGCGCCCATCGAGCGCGCCGCTTCGATTACCCCTTTGTCGACCTCGCGCAGCGCGATCTCCACCAGCCGGGCGTAGAACGGCGCGGCGCCGACGATCAGCGCCGGTAGGGCGGCGTCCGCACCGAGAATGGTGCCGATCAGCGACTTGGTGAACGGGATCAGCAGTACGATCAGAATGATGAACGGAATGGAGCGGAAGACGTTGACCAGTACGGAGATCAGCGAGTAGACCGCCCGGTTCTGCAGCAACTGGCCCTTCGAGGTTAAAAACAGCAGCACGCCGAGCACGATGCCCAGCACCAGCGTGGCCAAACCGGCGATGCCGGTCATGTACAGCGTTTCCCAGGTGGCGTCCCACAGTTGGTCCAGGCGCAGGTGGGGGAACAGGGATTCAATCATGTTGGATAACCTCGACGGCGATATCTCTTTCGTGCAGCAGGCTGAGCATGTCGGCGACTTGTTGTTCGTTGCCTTCGGCGTGAATGTACAGTTCGCCGAACGAACCGTTGAGGGTGTGGCTGATCTTGCCGTGCAGAATGTTGACGGTCAGGGCGTAGCGCCGGATCACTTCGGAGATCACCGCCTGATGGGTTTGCACGCCCACGAAGGTCAGCTTGAAAATCGCCCCCGGCAGATGAGCGGTGAGCAGCGGATTGAAGCTCTCTTCCGTGTCCGCATACTGCGACACCTGTTTGACGAATTGCCGGGTGATCGGCTGTTGTGGCCGGGTGAACACGTCAAGCACCGGGCCTTCTTCGACGATGCGGCCGTTTTCCATTACCGCCACGCGGTGGCAGATTTTGCGCACCACGTGCATCTCGTGGGTGATCAGCACGATGGTCAATTTCAGCTGGCGATTGATGTCCAGCAGCAGGTCGAGAATGGCGTCGGTGGTTTGCGGATCGAGCGCCGAGGTGGCCTCGTCGCACAGCAGCACGCTCGGGTTATTGGCCAGCGCGCGGGCGATGCCGACGCGCTGTTTCTGGCCGCCGCTGAGCTGCGACGGATAGGCGTTTTCGCGCCCCTGCAGGCCGACCAGCGCGATCAGTTCCGCCACGCGCGGCGCAATCTGCGCCTTGGGCACGCCGGCGATCTGCATGGAAAAAGCGATATTCTGGCTGACGGTGCGCGACCACAGCAGGTTGAAGTGCTGGAACACCATGCTGATTTTCAGGCGTGCCTGGCGCAGATGGCTCCCTTTGGCGCGGGCAATATCGAAACCGCCCACGTCAATGCGGCCGCTGGTGGGCGTTTCCAGGCCGTTGAGCAGGCGGATCAGCGTGCTTTTGCCCGCGCCGCTGTAGCCGATGATGCCGTAAATTTGCCCGGCGTCCACCGCCAGACTGACGTCGTCTACCGCCACGACGCGGCCCTGTGCGCTGTCAAAAGTTTTGCAAACGTTCGAAAGAACGATCATAACGAAGCGGATCCTTATCGATACATCACAGCATTCCGTCCGGAGCGCGTTGCGCCGGACAGGGATCGTTCGGCTTTTCGGCGGGGCACGACCCGGCGGGAAGTGGCGGACGGAACCTCTGTTGCGGGTGAATACCGGGCAATCCTACCGAGGGTTGATAGTGACAGGAAGAATGTAAAATCTATTACTTATTCTGATTTGATATATTAAACGGCGGGCGCCATGGGGGGAGAAAACCGGCCGCTGGGCGGCCGGTGGAGGGCTAGCGTTTTTCCAGCTTCATGTGCAGCAGCGGGAACGGGTTGCCCTGGCCGTCGAGCGGCGAGCGGCCGGTGATGACAAAACCGTAGTGGCGGTAGAAGCCGCTGGCCTGCGGATTTTGCTCGTTCACGTCCAGCTGCAGCTCATCGTGCAGCGTTTCCGCGTGGGTCAGCAGCGCTTTGCCCACCCCTTTGCCGCGCTGATCGGCGTCGATAAACAGCATCTCCACCTTGTTGCCGTTCAGACCGATAAAGCCGCAGGGATGCCCCGGCCGCTCTTCGGCCACCCAAACGTTGACCGCCGGCAGGTAGTCGTTCAGCACCAGCGGGAACAGCTGTGCGATGTTGTCTTCGGTTAAAAAGTGGTGAGTGGCGCGCACCGAACGCAGCCAGATATCTGCCAATTGCGCGTTGTCTTCCGCCGCGCGTGCTCTGATGGTAATCATCGAACTCTCTGCTATCTAAGTTGAAGGAAAAGAAACTAGATAGAGGTTTTGTGGGGTTAGTGCCGAATTAACGTGGGTTAACGCCCTGCAAAGCGCCTCTGCAGTGGATCGAATAGGCCCGCCTGGTTGCAAGCGGTATAACAACTGTAATTCAGTAAGTTAATGCTTTCAACCGCCGCAGGGCGCAATGAGGCGCTCGCCGCGTGATACACTGGCCGCTGAATGAGCAAGAGGGCGGCAGGATGGAAGCGGTACGCGCAGCGATAGAAAAACAGGTGCTCAGCCTGACCGGGTTGGCGCTCGGCGGCGTCGATTTTGAGAATCCGCCCGGCGATCCGGGGCTGTTCGGCCCGCAGTCGGTCATCTGGCAGGTACACCGCGATTTCACCCCGATGCTGTGCGGCGGCGTCAGCGCCTTGCTGTTGCAAATGCTGCACCCGTTGGCGCTGGCCGGCGTATGGGATCACTCCAACTTCCGCGACGATATGATTGGCCGCCTGCGCCGCACCAGCCAGTTCGTGTCGCTCACCACCTTCGGCCCGACCGCCGAGGCGGAGCGGCTGATCGCCAAAGTCAAAGCCATCCATCTGCGGGTGACCGGCGTCGGCAGCGACGGCACGCCTTATGCCGCCAGCGATCCGGCGCTGCTCACCTGGGTGCACGTGGCGGAGAGCAGCCGTTTTCTGGCCAGCCACCTGCGCTACCGTAACCCGCATCTTTCCCGCGATTTGCAGGATCAATACTACCGCGAAGCGGCGCGCGTGGCCGCCGCGCTGGGGGCGACCGCCATTCCTCAGTCCTGCGCGGAGGTCGAAGAGTACCTGCAGGCGATGCGGCCGCAGCTGGTCTGCGATGAACGCACGCAAGAGGTGGCGCGCATTCTGCTGAAAGCGCCGGCGCCGAGCGCATTGGCGCGCCCGCTCGGCGGGGTGGTGATGCAGGCAGGCATCGATCTGTTGCCCGATTGGGCGCAGCGGCAGTTCGGCTTTCATCCGGGCGCACTGCGGCGGCGGCTGGTGCGAACGGGGGCCGCAGGCCTCGGCAAAGTGCTGGGCGCGTCGATGCGCAACGGTTCCTATCAGCGCGCGGTGAGGCGCATTACTCGGCCGTCATGAGCCACAGCCGCTATAATTAGTCTTTGTTTATCTTCGTTTACGGCCGCTTTTGAGACTTTTACGGGTGATCCGGCCAGTAATGCGTTTTACACTTGGGGGCAAAGCCACATTCCATTTTTTGCGCGCAGCCGATTCTGCCGCGCCCTGACCCTATTGAGGTGATATGAACGAGTCATACGTACTTGCTGAAGTCAGCAATGAGAACCAGACGCTGGTCGCGGTGGTTCAGCAAGATCACCGGGCAGCCTATTTTTACATCTATCCCGCCGAAGCCTACAGCGATCGCTATCAGGTGCGCGCCTGCTGGCTGCGCAACCTGGCCGCCGCGCCGCTGCAGGAAGACCGCGCCGCGCTCGAGCAGGGGCAGCCGCCGATGCTGGCGGCGGAATTTTGCCGCAACCTGGAAGGGGAAGCGCCGCTGAACCCGGAAGGGCTGATGGTGGTATGGAGCGAAAGCGACGACGGCGCGGCCCTGTGGTATTACGGCCAGTTGCTGGCGGTGATCCCCGGCTGGAGCCTGTATATCGACCATTCGGTGTGCTATTCGGCCAGCTGCATCAAGGAGAGCCCGTTGGCCTATCCGCTCGGCTCGGCCTCGACCAACACGCAATATGCGCAGGCGGAAAGCACCCGCCAGTTTTGGCGCAGCTGGCAGCGTGAAGAGGGCAACCCGTGGCCGAAGATGCAGCGCGATTTTCAGGCGCGCTATGAGCCGCATTTCGGCCCGTCGGTAAAATACTACGCCATCGATCAGGGCAAGTGGCCGCCGATGGCCATCACCCAGCATGAGCGCGACGGCATCTATTACTTCCTCACCATGGGCGTCAGCATTCGGCCGATGCCGTGGGTGGAGATTCTGTTCAACGACGAGGCTTCGCGCTATCGCCGCATGGAGATGGCGATCGCCATCGACAGCCAATACATGACCGAAGACAACGCGGTGCAGATGGCCAGCGCGCTGGCCGGTTTCGCGCACGCGCCTTGGGCGCGGCTGACCTGGATCGGCGAAGGGCATACGCTGGAGTCGGACGTGGCGCCGCTGGGCTACGAGGGCTATATTTTATCGTCGTCCTTCTACCCGCATCACGCGCACCTGACTCTGCCGCAGCAGTACGGCGACCCGGTGAACCTGTTTTGGGCCAGCCCGGTGTTTACCGCCGAGCGCCAGCTGGCGCACGCCACGCCGAACGGCGGGCACGATCTGGTGAACCGGTTGCGTGAGCAGGGCGTCGATCATATTTTCCGCCCGCGCCAGCCGGTGTGCTGACGCGGCTTAATCTTCGGGAGCCGCCATGACCACCGCGTTGTTGATTATCGATGTGCAGGAAGGATTGTTTACGCCGCCGCCGGCGGATGCCACGGGCACCGTTACGCGCATTAATCAGCTGAGCGAGCGCGCCCGCCGGGCGGGCGTGCCGGTTGTCGTCATTCAGCACCATACGCCGGACGACGAGCTGCCGCACGGCAGCGCCGCCTGGCAAGTGCTCGCGGCGCTGAAGGTGGCGCCGGGCGACCATCGGGTGGATAAAACCACGCCGGACTCGTTCCTGCGCACTTCGCTTGGCGCGTTGCTGATCGCCAACGGCGTATCGCAGTTGGTGGTTTGCGGTTACTCCACGCCGTTTTGCATCGATACCACGGTGCGCAGCGCCGCGGCGCACGGCTATCCGGTGACGCTGGCGGCGGATGCCCACACCTGCCACGACAAATCCTATGCCGACGGCCTGCTGATCCGTACCCACCATAACGAGACGCTGTCGAATATCGACAGCTTCGGCGTGCCGATCCGCGCCGTGCCCGCAGCGGACATCGTGTTCTGATAACGGAAAACGGGGGCCAGCGCCCCCGTTCGTTATTTCAGGCCCGCCCGCCGCGCCGCCACCTTGGCCAGCGCGGCCCAGTCCAGATCCGCATCCCCTTGCGCCATCGCGTCGAGGAAGTTGTCCTTCAGCACTCCGGCGAACGGCATCGGCGTATGGCTGTCGGCGCCGGCGGCCAGCGCCAGCCCGACGTCCTTCAGCCCCAGCGCCAGCCGGAATCCGGCGGGTGAATACTTCTCGGCGGCGATCAGCGCACCATAGCCCTGGTAAGCCGGGGCGGCGAAGACGGTGCTGCTCAGCATCTGCAGGTAGTCGGCGCCGGAAACGCCGTAGTTGCGCACCAGCGCGCTGCCTTCCGCCATCGCTTCAATGGCGCTGGCCAGCGTAAAGTTGGTGGCGATTTTGACCACGTTGGCCTGCGCCGGGTCGGCGCCGAAGTGCCAGGTTTTCTGGCCGAGGGCATCGAACAGCGGCTGCGCTTGCTTCAGCCGTTCGCTATCGCCGGCTGCCAGAATATTCAGCTTGCCGGCGGCGGCCACGTCGATCCGCCCCAGCACCGGTGCGGCGAGATAGCCGATGCCGTGTTCCGCATGCAGCGTCGTCAGGCGTTTGGCGAGCTCGACCGAGATGGTCGCCATATTGATATGCAGCGCGCCCGGTTTCATCCGCTGCAGCAATCCGCTGTCCACCACCACCTGTTGCGTGGCGGCATCGTCGGCCAGCATGGTGATCAGCACGTCGGCATCGGCCAACTGTTCTGGCCGTTCGGCCTGCCGCGCGCCGGCGTTTACCAGCGGCTGCGCCGCCTGCGGCGAGCGGTTCCATACCGTCAACGCGAAGCCCGCCTGCACCAGGTTAGTTGCCATGGCGCTGCCCATCCCACCCAGTCCGGCAAATCCGATCTTCATCATGCGCTCCTTTTTCAGGTTGAAGGTTTTACCCTAGCGCGCCGGGCCAGGAACGCAAATGCCGGAGTGTAACGCCTTCTTACGCGCCGGCGGCGGGCTATTGACGCATTGTCGCTGCGGGTATACCTTGATGGCATGAATATATCGATGCACTCCACCCACAATCAGTCATGGTGGCGCCTCTTCTGAGGCGGCACGAGTATTCACATCTCTTTTTAATGCCGCCGGTTTGGCGGCATTATCTTTTGTGGCGTTGATCCGGCGGTCTACAGACCTTCAGGAGCACTGTCATGAGCTACACCATTCTTACCGGCGATCGCGCTACCGGCCCACTGCATTTAGGTCACTTTGTCGGCTCGCTGCGCCAACGCGTCGAACTGCAGCACCAGCATAACCAAACGGTGATGGTGGCGGATCTGCAGGGCCTGACCGACAACGGCAACAACCCGCAAAAAATCAGCGCCAACGTGCTCAACGTCGTGGCCGACTATCTGGCGGTCGGCATCGATCCGCACAAGACCACGATCTGCCTGCAGTCGGCGCTGCCGGCGTTGGCCGAGCTGACGATGTACTACCTCAATCTGGTCAGCGTGGCGCGGCTGGAACGCAACCCGACGGTGAAAAACGAAATCGCCGAGAAGGATTTCGCCCGCAGCCTGCCGGCCGGTTTTCTGATCTATCCGGTCAGCCAGGCGGCGGACATCACCGCCTTCGGCGCCACCCACGTGCCGGTCGGCGAGGATCAGCTGCCGATGCTGGAGCAAACCAACGAGATCGTGCGGCGCTTCAACCACATCGTTGGCCAACCGATATTAACGGAGTGTCAGCCGCTGTTGAGCAACGTCGGGCGTCTGCCGGGGCTGGACGGGCAGGGCAAGATGTCGAAATCGCGCGGCAACGCCATCCCGCTTGGCGCCGGCGCCGACGAGGTTCACAAGGCGGTGATGAGCATGTTCACCGATCCTGGCCATCTCAACGTCAGCGATCCCGGCCGGGTGGAGGGCAACATGGTGTTCACCTATCTGGACGCCTTCTGCGAAGACGCCGCACTGGTGGCGGAGCTGAAGGCGCACTATCGGCGCGGCGGGTTGGGGGACGTGAAAATCAAACGGCTGCTGGAGGATTGCCTGCAGAGCCTGCTCGAGCCGATCCGCACCCGCCGCGCCGAATTCATTGCCGATAAAGGCGAGCTAACGCGTATCCTGCAGCACGGCACCCGCCGCGCGCATCAGGTCAGCCAGCAGACGCTGCAGCAGGTCAAGATGGCGCTGGGGCTGGACTTCTTTAGCCTGGAATGATGCGCACGCCGGGGCGGCACGCGTCACGCCCCGGCCATAAAACGATCATCCCACTGTCATAAACTTATCCGTTAATAGGTGCCCATAATGATTAGCCACTGAAACCAGAGAAATCATATGGCTCAGGCACTGTTAAAATTGGCACAGCACGACTTTCCAGGGCAGCACGCCGCCGCATCTCGCAAAGTATTATCGGTAAAGGGACTCGGCAAGGCCTATAAAGCGCAGCAGCGCGTGCTGGATGACATCAATTTCGATCTGCACGCCGGCGAGTTCGTGGCGGTGATCGGCCGCTCCGGCGCAGGCAAGTCCACGCTGCTGCATACCCTCAACGGCACCATTCCTTCCAGCTGCGGCGAGATGCTGCACTTCGAAGACGATGGCGTGGCGCAGGATATCGCCCAGCTTGCCGGCCGCCAGATGCGCCAATGGCGCGCGCGCTGCGGCATGATCTTCCAGGACTTCTGCCTGGTGCCGCGGCTGGACGTGATGACCAACGTGCTGCTGGGGCGCCTGAGCCACACCTCCACCCTGAAATCCTTCTTCAAACTGTTCGATGACGCCGACCGCGCTCGCGCCATCGAGCTGTTGCAGTGGCTTAACATGCTGCCGCACGCGCTGCAGCGCGCCGAGCACCTCTCCGGCGGCCAGATGCAGCGCGTCGCCATCTGCCGCGCGCTGATGCAAAACCCGCAAATCCTGCTGGCCGATGAGCCGGTCGCGTCGCTCGATCCGAAAAATACCCGCCGCATCATGGATGCGCTGCAGAAAATCAGCGAAGACGGCATCGCGGTGATGGTGAACCTGCACTCGGTCGAACTGGTGAAAGAGTATTGCTCGCGGGTGATCGGCATCGCCCACGGGAAGATCGTGTTTGACGGGCATCCTTCGCAACTGAACGAACGGATCCTGCACCAGCTGTATGGCGAAGAAGCCAATCAGATCCATTGAAGCACTTTTGACCTTTACCCTTTACACACAAGGCACACCTAATGAAAAAAGTATTGAGTCTGACCACCCTGATGGCCGGCGCGATGATGGTATTTAATGCTGCCGCAGCGGATGCGCCGAAAGAGCTGAACCTGGGCATTCTCGGTGGCCAGAACGCCACCCAGCAGATCGGCGATAACCAGTGCGTGAAGCAGTTCCTGGACAAGGAACTGAATGTCGATACCAAGCTGCGCAACTCGTCCGACTATTCCGGTGTGATCCAGGGCCTGCTGGGCGGCAAGATTGACCTGGTGCTGAGCATGTCGCCGTCGTCGTTCGCTTCGGTCTACATCAAGGATCCGAAAGCGGTGGACATCGTCGGCATCGCGGTCGACGACGTCGACCAGTCGCGCGGCTACCACTCGGTGGTGGTGGTGAAGGCCGGCAGCCCGTACCAGAAACTGGAAGATCTGAAGGGCAAGGCCATCGGCTTCGCCGATCCGGATTCCACCTCCGGCTTCCTGATCCCGAATCAGGCGTTTAAAAAGCTGTTCGGCGGCACGGTCGACAACAAATACAACAACACCTTCTCCAGCGTCACCTTCTCCGGCGGCCACGAGCAGGATATCCTTGGCGTGCTGAACGGCCAGTTCGAAGGCGCGGTGACCTGGGCGTCGATGATCGGCGACTACAACACCGGCTACACCAGCGGCGCGTTCACCCGCATGATCCGCATGGATCACCCGGACCTGATGAAACAGATCCGCATCATCTGGCAGTCGCCGCTGATCCCGAACGGCCCGATCCTGGTGAGCAACTCGCTGCCGGCCGACTTCAAAGCCAAAGTGGTCACCGCCATCAAGAAGCTGGATAAAGACGATCACCAGTGCTTTATCAAAGCGATGGGCGGCAAACAGCACATCGGCGACACCACCCTGGCGGAATACCAGACCATCATCGATATGAAGCGCGAGCTGACCAAAGGCGACCGTTAATTCCCGGCTGCCTCGGCCGTCCGAATGAAGGGGTTCAGCGTGCTGAACCCCTTGTTCCATCAAGATGGAAGACCTGCTTTGAATACCGATTTCGCACACTATTACCAACGGATCCGCAGCAAGCAAAAACGCGAAGCGCTGCTGTGGTCGCTCGGGCTGGTGGTGTTGTACCTGGGCGCCGGCAACCTCGCCGAGTTCAACCTGCACACCGTCTGGGTGTCTATTCCGCACTTCTTCGACTACCTGGCCGAAACCGTGCCGACGCTGCACTGGCACCTGCTGTTCGCCGATGGGCGCACCGAAGGTTCGCTGGCCTATTGGGGTTACCGCCTGAACATCCAGCTGCCGCTGATCTGGGAGACCCTGCAGCTGGCGCTGGCGGCGACCATTTTTTCGGTGCTGGTGGCGACCGTGCTGGCGTTTCTGGCGGCCGGCAATACCTATACCCCGGGCTCGGTGCGGCTGGCAATTCGCACGCTGGTGGCGTTCTTGCGCACCATGCCGGAGCTGGCGTGGGCGGTGATGTTCGTGATGGCGTTCGGCATCGGCGCCATTCCCGGCTTCCTGGCGCTGGCGCTGCACACCATCGGCAGCCTGACCAAGCTGTTCTACGAATCGATCGAAACCGCCTCCAACAAGCCGGTGCGCGGGCTGGCGGCCTGCGGCGCCACGCCGCTGCAGCGCATGCGCTTTGGCCTGTGGCCGCAGGTGAAGCCGGTGTTTCTCTCCTACAGCTTCATGCGGCTGGAGATCAACTTTCGTCAGTCGACCATTTTGGGGCTGGTGGGCGCGGGCGGCATCGGCCAGGAGCTGATGACCAACATTAAACTCGACCGTTACGATCAGGTCAGCATGACGCTGCTGCTGATCATCGTGGTGGTTTCCGTGCTCGACTACGTGTCGGGCGAGCTGCGCAAGCGTGTGGTGGAGGGGGCAAAATGATAGCGGGCACTCCGGCATCGGCGGAAACGCTGCGCCAGTTGAAACAGCAGCATCCGGCGATCTTCGCGCAGCAGGGGCGCTACCTGCGCACCGTCGGCCTGATCGCGCTGGCGATCGTGCTGTACTATGTGTTCTTCTTCCTGGTCTTCGGCATTAGCTGGCCGCAGTTTATCAACGGCTGCCAGCAGCTGGGGCGTTATTTCCTGCGCATGTTCGTCTGGCACGACTTCGCCAATTGGCCGTTCATGTACTACTTCCAGCAGATCGGCATCACCATCGCCATTGTGTTCGCCGGCACCATCACCGCGTCGCTGATCGCGCTGCCGCTGTCGTTCTTCGCCGCGCGCAACGTGATGTCGACGCCGCTGCTGCGGCCGATCTCCGTGCTGGTGCGCCGCTTGCTGGACGTGCTGCGCGGCATCGACATGGCGATCTGGGGGCTGATCTTCGTGCGCGCCGTCGGCATGGGGCCGCTGGCCGGGGTGTTGGCTATCGTGATGCAGGACGTCGGGCTGCTGGGCAAACTGTACGCCGAAGGCCATGAGGCGGTGGACAAGTCCCCCAGCCGCGGCCTGACGGCGGTGGGCGCCAACGGGTTGCAGAAGCACCGCTACGGCATCTTCACCCAGTCGTTCCCCACCTTCCTGGCGCTCAGCCTGTACCAGATCGAGTCCAACACCCGCTCAGCGGCGGTGCTGGGCTTCGTCGGCGCCGGCGGCATCGGCCTGGTGTATGCGGAGAATATGCGGCTGTGGAACTGGGACGTGGTGATGTTCATCACCCTGATCCTGGTGGTGGTGGTGATGATCATGGACAAGGTCTCGTCGATGCTGCGCAACAAGTACATCATCGGTGAAGACATCCCGCTGTATCAGCAAAAAAGCCAAATCGATTGAGAAACCCCTTGCCGATCCCTATACTGCCGCACATTCAAGGTGTGCGGCCATACCCGTCATACTTGGAGCTGCCTCTTTGTTGGCTGCATTTGCGCGCCCCGGTCACATAGTTAACTATGCTCCGGGGGGCTTACAAATTTGCCGCCGCGATGCAACTCCAATTATTTTGGGTATGGGGCATTTTTTTACAATGCGCACGTCCCCGTTAGACAAGTAAAGGCAATGCAATCCCATGATGAACAACGACGTGCTGCGCAGCGTGCGCTATATGCTGAGCATTAACAACGCCAAAATGGTCGAGATTATCAAACTGGACGATTTCGAGGTGGCGGTGTCGGCGATGGACGCTTACGTGATCAAAGAAGGCGAGCCGGGCTACGAGAAGTGCCCTGACGAAGTGATGGCGCACTTCCTCAACGGCCTGGTGTTCTTCAAGCGCGGCAAGGACGACAAGTTCCCGGCGCCGGCGGTTGAACTGCCGATCACCAATAACCTGGTGCTGAAAAAGCTGCGCGTGGCGTTCGAGCTGAAAGACACCGACATGCACCAGATCTTCACAGCGGTGGACTTCCGCATCTCCAAGCCGGAGCTGAGTGCGCTGTTCCGCAAAGAGGGCACCAAGAACTACCGCCCGTGCGGCGATCAGATGCTGCGCTACTTCCTCAAAGGGCTGGCGCAGCGCGTTCGCGGCGAGTAACGCGCAGCGTTCACCGAACATCAGGCGCAATCGCAAGGTTGCGCTTTTTTATTGCCGCTCTCCCGCTCGCCGTTGTTGTACTGGCCCTCAGCCACCCGTCATCGATGGAGGGCGTGCCGCCCGTCCGGTTACTTTTCTAGGGTTCGTTCAATGTCGATTGAAACGTAAAATCCAGAGGAGTAATTCAATGGCTCAAATGTCAAAAGAAGATCCACAGTTCAACACAAAAAATGCCGCCGCTCAGGTCAATGATGGCGGCGAATTCGCTGAATATACCCCTGAACAGTTCGGCGCCGTAGGCGATGGCCTGGCTGACGATAGAGATGCCGTCAGCGCCATGTTCGCTAAAGTGGCGATTGACGCCGCTAGCTCGATGAAAAAACGCCAGGTCAGAATGGCGAATGTCTATCGGTTGACGTTGGGTTCGGCTTGGCAGCCTCTGCAGATCCCTAGCAACTGCCATATTTATGGCGGTGGTGAAATTCACCTGGATGACGATACGCCTCAAATCAATATTTTTAATACCGTGGAACAGTCGAATTTCATCGTGGAAGATCTGAGGATCACGAGAAAGGTGACTCAGAAAGATGCAGATCCTATTTGGTGGTATGCCACTCGCGCGTGTACCGGCATGGCTTTCACCCGTTGTGAACACTTCACCGTGAGAAATTGCGCCATCAGCATGCATACCGATGCTTTGGGCCTTTCTGACTGTACGTCAGTTACCCTTGAGAACAATTTACTTAAAGATCTGGGTGAAGAACCTATCGCCGTTCGTGGCGGACGCCATATTACAATCCAGAATAACGAACTGACGAATCACCAGGGTGACGGGATCTTGCTGAAAACGGGCGTGAACCGAGATGCTTATGACATCTTGATTGTGAACAATCATATTCATGATGGACATAAACCCGCTAAACCCGCTGGGGCCGGGCATACGCAAAGAGGGGGCGGGGTGACATTGAATAATGAAGTGACCGGCACGCCTCATTCATTCACTAACCTGACCGTTGCCAATAACCATATTGTTAATACCAGCTATGGCATCTCGCTGGGTGGAATCAGTGACATTAATATCTCTAATAACTACATCAAAACGATCGAAAGGTTCGGCATTCAGATCGACTATTCCTTAGTGAATAACCCCACCAAAATCCCTACGAATAATTCACGAATTATCGGGAATCACGTTGAAGATACCGTTGAGAATGGCATCGACTATCACGGCAATAACGATATTTCTGTCGCTGAGTCCGTTATCGCAGATAATTTTTTAAATTTCTGCGGCACCTCCAATTCCTCGGCCTTCAATGGCATTGCCGCAACGGAGGCGACCCTCTCAGGCAATATTATCAATAATTGCAAGGTTGCCCTGTTCACCAATAGCTGCGTGATGACCGGCAACAAGATAACCAACTCCGGATGGACCAGCAGCCAGGTATGGATCAAGCTGTACGGCGACCGTACGGTGTTTTCCGGCAATCGGGTCACGGACTCTGGGTTTGGTTATATCCGTTTCTTGAATGGGAAAAACGCCATTATTGAAGGAAATGTGATTAAACTTGCTTCTCCCGCTCGGGCGCTGGAGTTAGGCGGGGCATTTGACGAAACGACTCTCATTGGCAAGAACGTCTGGGATTGCGCTTTTAAACCGATTATCTCTACGCTTGTAGGGGTAACGGGCAATCAACTCATTCAGTATTCCTTCCCGAATGAAGGCGTGCCCCACATTACCCCTCAGATGTTCGGCGCGAAGGGCGATTGGAATGATACAGCTGGCGTTGGTACGGATGATACGCAGGCGTTTAAACAGGCTATCGCTTATGCGATTAGCCAAGGCTGCAAGAAGCTCTATGTTCCTGCCGGCAACTATTACATTACAGATACCTTAAATTTAGGGGGAGAAAACTACACCGGAGATAAAGGCATTGCGATAGAGGGTGAAAATTGGATTAGTACGAAATTCTTCTTTAAGCCGACGTCTAATGATCATGCGTGTTTTGAGTCGAAAGGCGGTTCCGGGATCCATACCAACAGATATATCAGCGATGTGACGATTACGCCGGCCAAGGGCGCGTTATATACGGGCACCGGCTATCGGATCAATGGTTCCTGTTTCATGCGGCATGAAAGATTGCTGATTATGAAGTTTTTTGTGAACTTACATCTGTTGAACGGCTATGCCGGTGCGTTTACCGAGTTCGTCAGTTTTCACTCTTGCCGGTTCCACCGTGGCTTGTCGAACATCTTGATGGAAAGCAATGGCGGGGATAGCTCCTTCCACGGCGTGGGGTTCCATGAAATTCAATGTCAGATCAAGGTCTCCGGCAATCCGGGCGATGGTGGCACAAATACGGATGCCGGCGTGGGGCTGGAGTTGAGAGGAAACGCCAACAGCGTAACGTGGTACAACGGTTTCTGCTATATCCACCTGTTCGGCGGCGTCGGCGCTACGGCGATCAAACTCACCCGAACCAACACCGATAACATCCTGGGGCAGTTTACTTGCGAAGGTGAAACCATTCTTCAGAGTGATGGAAGCACCTTTGAATGTCGGGGCGGTTTCTATAACGTAGGTAATACCACTTACAATGTGGCTGCAGAACCGGTAAACGGCATCGCGGCGGCATTTGTGTTTGATAACATGCTGAGCAATACGACAAGATTCGCCAACGCGGCAATCGCCGATATGGCTCCTAGGCAACTTCCGTGGTCCTTGGCGGACAGGGCCAGCCATGGCGCTTATCCGGCCATTTTCCATGGTATCAAGGACGGCTCCGATAACCTGTTCTATGCCGCCAAAGGAGGGAGTACCAGCTACCATTACTTTGGCGGCATTTCTCCAGGCAATAACCTTCAGGGGTTTGAACCGGGCGTCAGGTTGGCTCAGGACGGGGCTTCTTTAATTAGTTTTTCACCTAAGTTTACGCTTGGCGCTAATAACAATACGACCAGCAGCGGCGTATCCATCTCCCCGGCGGATTTTTCGCCGCAGAAGGATATCGCGACCGCCTTAGGACAACCCTCATTTAAATGGAGCGGGTTGTACACCAAGCAGTTAACGGTTGCGGATAATGGCATCTATCCGGCCGGTAACGGCGCTTATCCTATTGGTGGGCCGAATAACCAATTCTCCTCCGGCCACATAAAAGTGTTGAATATTTATGATTCAGCGAACGTGAACGGAGATCCTGTAGGTGTCAGAGTTGCTGTCCCCGCTTCGGCCGTTGCGCCCGGTAAAATAGGCCAATGGTCGGCAGACTCCACGTTCTTTTATATTTGCACGGCGGCCAATACCTGGAGAAGGGTAGCGCTCACCACATGGTAGGTACTGAGCTTGCGGCTGGCGGTTGACCTATCCCCATCGGCCTGCGGGGCGGCGAGTGTCGTCGCCCCGGTTTTTCCTCTGCGTCATCCCGCCATTGCACTCTTTTTGTTCTCCCGCTGCGCGCCGCTGGTGCAGCCCGTTTGCCGCCGCCGTCATAAGTTTTAATTATAATTCATTGAAATCATGAGATTAAAAATTGGCACGCCGGTTGCTCTGTTGAATCCCATCTTGTGTACCAGATGGAATTCAGCCGATGAGCGAATCTGTTGTAGCGTGCGGTTTTACCCTCAGTGAATGGCAACACCATTACCAAACCCGCCCGGCGGGCGAGCGCCTTGCCTGCGTCAGTGCGACGATCGAAACGTTGGTCGCCGGGCTGAGCCCAGACGATAACGCCTGGCTGTATCTCGCCACGCCGGCGCAGCGCGAGCAGCAGTATCAACAGCTGGCGCAAAGGCTGGAAGCAGTCGCCGGCGATCTCACCCGCCTGCCGCTGTTCGGCGTGCCCTTCGCCATCAAAGACAATATCGACGTCGGCGGCTGGCCGACCAGCGCCGCCTGCCCGGCGTTCACCTATCAGGCCGCGGCGGACGCCACCGTGGTCGCCCGCCTGCGCGCCGCCGGGGCGATCGCCCTCGGTAAAACCAACCTCGACCAGTTCGCTACCGGGTTGGTAGGCACTCGCTCACCGTATGGCGCGGTGGTCAACAGCTTCGACAGCCGCTACGTCAGCGGCGGTTCCAGCTCCGGCTCCGCCTCGGTGGTGGCACGCGGCCTGGTGCCGTTCGCGCTCGGCACCGACACCGCCGGTTCGGGGCGCGTGCCCGCCGGGTTCAACAACATCGTCGGGCTGAAGCCGACCAAGGGGCGGTTGTCCAACCGCGGCGTGGTGCCGGCCTGCCGGTTGAACGATACGGTGTCGGTCTTCGCGCTGACCGTGGCCGACACCGCGCAGGTGACGGAGTTGGCGAGCGGCTTTGACGCGGCAGACCCGTATTCCCGTGCCGATCCGCATACCGCGCCGGCGGATATCCCCGCCGCACCGCGTTTCGCCGTTCCCGCCCAGTTGGAGTTTTTCGGCGACGTTCAGGCCGAGCGGGCGTTTCACCGTGCGCTGGCGCAGCTGCAGGCGGGCGGCGCGACGCTGGAACCCCTCGATTTCGCGCCGTTTCGCACTCTGGCGGAACAGCTGTATTACGGCCCCTGGGTGGCGGAGCGCACGGTAGCCATTGAGCAGGTGCTGGAAGCGAGCCCGCAGGCCATCGATCCGGTGGTGCGCGGCATCGTCGGCAACGGCCTCGGCTACAGCGCCTGCGACGCCTACAAGGCGGAATACCTGCGCGCCGAGCTGGCGCGGCAAATCGCCCAGCGGCTGGCGCCGTTCGACGCGCTGGTGGTGCCGACCGCGCCCACTATCCGCACCCTGGCGGAGATGGCGCAGGAGCCGGTGCTGTTCAATTCGCAATTCGGCACTTACACCAATTTCACCAACCTGGCCGATTTGAGCGCGCTGGCGCTGCCGGGGCCGCTGCGCGAAGACGGTCTGCCGGCGGGCATCACCCTGATTGCGCCCGCCTGGCATGACCGGGCGCTGGCGGCGTTTGGCCTGCGCTGGCAACGGCAAAGCGCCTTGCCGCTCGGCGCTATCGGCCGGGCATTGCCGCCGCAGCCCGCGCCGGCGCCGTCTTCGGGACACGTGCGTCTGGCGGTAGTGGGCGCTCACCTCAGCGGTATGCCGCTCAACGTCCAGCTGACGGAGCGCGACGCGGTGCGGGTGGAGCAAACCGTCACCGCCCCCTGTTACCGCCTCTACGCACTGGCCGATACCGAACCGCCGAAGCCGGGGCTGGCGCGCGCGGCGCAGGGGGCGGCGATCCGCGTTGAGCTGTGGGACATCCCGCTGGCCCGTTTCGGCGAGTTTGTGGCGGAAATCCCGGCGCCATTGGGCATCGGCACGCTGCTGCTGGCGGACGGCCGGCGGGTGAAGGGGTTTATCTGCGAAGCCTGGGCGCTGGAAGACGCGACGGATATCACTGAGTTTGGCGGCTGGCGCGACTATCTCGCCAGCGTTAAGGGGGCATGAACATGTTTACTACCGTACTGATCGCTAACCGCGGCGAAATCGCCTGCCGCGCCATTCGCACCCTGAAACGCCTGGGCGTAACCAGCGTGGCGGTCTATTCCGACGCCGACCGCAATGCGCCGCACGTCGCCGAGGCCGACAGGGCGGTGGCGCTTGGCGGCGACAAGGCCGCCGACAGCTACCTGCGCATCGACAAGATCCTCGCGGCGGCAGCGGCCACCGGCGCGCAGGCGATCTACCCCGGCTACGGCTTTTTGTCCGAGAGCGCCGAGTTTGCCGATGCCTGCGAAGCGGCGGGCATCGCCTTTATCGGCCCGACGGCGGCGCAGATCCGCGAGTTCGGCCTCAAGCACCGGGCGCGCGAGCTGGCGGCGTTGGCCGGGGTGCCGATGACGCCGGGCACCGGCTTGCTGGAGAGCGTTGAGCAGGCGGTCTCGGCCGCCGCGCGCATCGGCTACCCGGTGATGCTGAAAAGCACCGCCGGCGGCGGCGGCATCGGCCTGACGCGCTGTGACGACGAGGCGGCGCTGCGCGACGCGTACGACAGCGTCAAACGGCTGGGAGAGCAGTTCTTCCGCGACGCCGGCGCCTTTATCGAACGCTTTGTCGATCGGGCGCGCCACGTCGAGGTGCAGATTTTCGGCGATGGCCAGGGGCGGGTGGCGGCGCTCGGCGAGCGCGACTGTTCGCTGCAGCGGCGCAACCAAAAGGTGGTGGAGGAAACGCCGGCGCCGCACCTGCCGGCGGCGACTCGCCAGGCGCTGCACCGGGCGGCGGTGGCGCTGGGCGAGTCGGTGAATTACCGCAGCGCCGGCACCGTAGAGTTTATCTATGACGCCGCGCGCGACGAGTTTTATTTCCTGGAAGTGAACACCCGCTTACAGGTCGAGCACCCGGTCACCGAAATGGTCACCGGCCTGGATCTGATCGCATGCATGCTGCAGGTGGCGGCGGGCGACGCGCTGGATTGGGCGGCGTTGCAGCGCGCGCCGCAGGGCGCGGCGATCGAAGTGCGCCTCTACGCCGAAGATCCGCTGAAAAACTTCCAGCCTAGCCCCGGCGTGCTGACCGAGGTGCATTTCCCTGACGACGTGCGCCTCGACGGTTGGGTGGCGACCGGCAGCGAAGTGTCGGCGTTTTACGACCCGATGATCGCCAAGCTGATCGTGCACGGCGCCGATCGGGCGCAGGCGCTGGAAAAATTGCGCGTGGCGTTGGCGGCGACCCGTTTGCACGGCATCGCCACCAACCTCGACTATCTGCGGCAGGTGATCGCCACGCCGCAATTTCAGCGCGGCGACGTCTGGACGCGCCTGCTGGACGATGTGCGTTTCCAGCCGCACTGCCTCGAAGTGCTGCAACCCGGTACCTACAGCAGCGTGCAGGATTATCCCGGCCGCCTCGGCTATTGGGACATCGGCGTGCCGCCGTCCGGCCCGATGGACGACTTCGCGTTTCGGCTGGCCAACCGCATCGTCGGCAACCACCCGGCGGCCGCCGGGTTGGAGTTTACCCTGCAGGGGCCGACGCTGCGCTTTCACTGCGACGCCACCCTCGCGCTGACGGGCGCGAGCTGCCCGGCCGATCTGGATGGCGAGGCGGTCGCCTACTGGCGGCCGATCGCGGTGCGGGCCGGGCAGGTATTGACGCTGGGGCGTGCTACGCAAGGCTGCCGCACCTATCTGGCGGTACGCAACGGCTTTGACGTGCCGGTGTATCTCGGCAGCCGCTCCACCTTCGCGCTGGGCCAGTTCGGCGGCCACGCCGGGCGCACCTTGCGCGTGGCGGACATGCTGGCGATCGCCCAACCGGCGCTGGCGGCCAGCACTACGCCGGCGCCGATCGCCGCGCCGCAGGCGATGGACGACAGCCTGATCCCGCACTACGGCGACCAGTGGCACATCGGCGTGCTGTACGGGCCGCACGGCGCGCCGGACTTTTTCACCGCTGAATCGATAGAGGCCTTTTTCGCCACCGACTGGCAGGTGCATTACAACTCCAACCGCCTCGGGGTGCGCCTGTCGGGGCCAAAGCCCGAGTGGGCGCGGGAGGACGGCGGCGAGGCCGGTTTGCATCCTTCCAACGTGCACGATTGCGAGTACGCCATCGGCGCCATCAACTTCACCGGCGACTTCCCGGTGATCCTAACCCGCGACGGGCCCAGCCTTGGCGGCTTCGTCTGCCCGGTGACCATCGCCAAGGCCGAGCTGTGGAAAGTGGGGCAGGTGAAGCCGGGCGACCGCATCCGTTTCCATCCGATCGGCTTCCGGCAGGCGCAGTCGCTGGAGCAGGCGCAGCTCGGCAGCATCGAAGCGCTGGCGGCGGTGAAGGCCATCACCCTGCCGCCGCCGGATCTGGCCCCGGCGGAGACCGTTTCCGCCGCGGTGCTGGCGGCGCTGCCGGCGGCGGAAGGGCGCCCGGCGGTGGCGTATCGCCAGGCGGGGGACGGCTACATCCTGATGGAGTACGGCGACAACGTGCTCGATCTGGCGCTGCGGCTGCGCATTCATCTGCTGATGCAGTCGCTGCGGGAGGAGGTGATACCGGGCGTGGCGGAGCTGGCGCCGGGCGTGCGTTCACTGCAGATCCGCTACGACAGCCGGCAGATTAGCCAGGCCGACTTGCTGCAGCGCCTGCTGGCGCGTGAACGGGCGCTAGGGGACGTCAGCCGCCTGAAGGTGCCGACGCGCACCGTGTGGCTGCCGATGGCGTTCGAAGATTCGGCCACGCTGGGGGCGGTGGATCGCTATCAACAGACGGTGCGCGCCTCGGCGCCCTGGCTGCCGAACAACGTCGATTTCATTCAGCGCATCAATGGCCTGAGCCGACGCGAGCAGGTGCGCGACATTCTGTTCGACGCCAGCTACCTGATCCTCGGGCTGGGCGACGTCTACCTCGGCGCGCCCTGCGCGGTGCCGCTCGATCCGCGCCATCGCCTACTGAGCTCCAAATATAACCCGGCGCGCACCCACACCGCCGAAGGGACGGTCGGCATCGGCGGCATGTACATGTGCATCTACGGCATGGACTCGCCGGGCGGTTACCAGCTGGTGGGGCGCACGCTGCCGATCTGGAACAAATTCCTCAAAAACCCGCAGTTCACCGCCGGTGAGCCCTGGCTGCTGCGCTTCTTCGATCAGGTGCGCTTCTACCCGGTCAGCGAGCAAGAACTGGACGAGCAGCGCGAAGCGTTCCGTGAAGGGCGCATGCAGGTGCGCATCGAAGAGAGCGAGTTTGACTTCGCCGCCTACACCCGTTTCCTGGCCGACAACGCCGGGGCGATCGCCGACTTCCAGCATCGCCAGCAGCAGGCGTTCAGCGCCGAAGTGGCGCGCTGGCGCAGCGATGACGACGAGGCCGAGGCGCAGCTGTTGCCGCCGGAGGAAGAAGACGCCATCGACGGCGATCTGGTCAGCGCCGATCTGAACGGCAGCGTGTGGAAGATCCTGGTGGAACCGGGGCAGGCGGTGGCGGCCGGGCAGCCGCTGATCGTGGTCGAGGCGATGAAAATGGAGCTGGCGGTCACCGCACCGCGCGCCGGGATCGTTAAACGCATCAGCTGCCGGCAGGGGCGGCCGGTCGGGCCGGGCGACGCCCTGCTGTGGCTGGAAAAGGCGGTCTGAACGGAGGAGCGATGATGCAAATCACCAACGGAGAGCACAAGGCGCGCCCGGAGGGGCTGGCGGAGCGCATTTATCTGCAGCTCAAGGCCGACATCTTCGAGTTTCGCCTGCTGCCGGGCGATCGCTTCAGCGAAAGCGACGTGGCGCAGCGCATGGCGGCCAGCCGCACGCCGGTGCGTCAGGCGCTGTTTCGGCTGGAACGCGAAGGCTATGTCGAGGTGCTGTTTCGCAGCGGCTGGCAGGTGCGGCCGTTCGACTTCGCCTACTTCGAAGAGCTGTACGACCTGCGCATCGTGCTGGAGCAAGAGGCGGTGAAACGGCTATGCGAACGCCCGGCCGGGGAAACGCCGGACGCGCTGGCGGCACTGAGCCGTTTTTGGACCGAAGCGCCGCGCCTGGCGGACGGCAAGGCGGTGTCGCAGCACGATGAGCAGTTTCATCAGGCGTTGGTGGCCGCGGCGGGCAACGGCGAAATGGCGCGCATCCACCGCGAGCTGACCGAAAAGATCCGCATCATTCGCCGGCTGGATTTCACCCAGCAGGCGCGGGTGGACGCCACCTACCGCGAGCACGCCGCCATTTTGCAGGCGATCCTGCAGCGGCAAAGCGAGGAGGCGCAAACGCTGCTCGGCGAGCACATCGCCGTCAGCAAGGCAGAAGTGCGAAAAATAACGCTGCACATGTTGCACCAGGCGCGGGCTCAGCCGCCCGCGCGCTCGGCGTAACGATTTTGATTTCACACACATCAGGAGTTTGAACTATGCAACGTCGTCGTTTTATCAAAGCTTTTGCGCTGTCCGCCGCCGCTGTCGGCCTGGGCCTGGCCTGGAGCGCGCAGGCCGCCGACACCATCAAGGTCGGTATTCTGAGTTCGCTCTCTGGCACCATGGCGATTTCCGAGACGCCGCTCAAGGATGTGGCGCTGATGACCATCGACGAGATCAACGCCAAAGGTGGGGTGCTCGGCAAAAAGCTGGAGCCGGTGGTGGTGGATCCGGCCTCCAACTGGCCGCTGTTCGCCGAAAAGGCGCGCCAGCTGCTGAGCCAGGACAAGGTGGCGGCGGTGTTCGGCTGCTGGACTTCGGTGTCGCGCAAGTCGGTGCTGCCGGTGTTTGAGGAGCTGAACGGGCTGCTGTTCTATCCGGTGCAATACGAAGGCGAAGAGATGTCGCCGAACGTGTTCTACACCGGCGCGGCGCCGAACCAGCAGGCGATCCCGGCAGTGGAATACCTGCTGAGCGAGGACGGCGGCGGCGCCAAGCGCTTCTTCCTGTTGGGCACCGATTACGTCTATCCGCGCACCACCAACAAGATCCTGCGTGCCTTCCTGCACAGTAAAGGCGTGCAGGACAAGGATATCGAAGAGGTCTATACGCCGTTCGGCTACAGCGATTACCAGACCATCGTCGCCAACATCAAGAAGTTCGCCGCCGGCGGCAACACCGCGGTGATCTCCACCATCAACGGCGATTCCAACGTGCCGTTCTACAAAGAACTCGCCAACCAGGGCGTCAAGGCCACCGACGTGCCGGTTATCGCCTTCTCGGTCGGCGAGGAAGAGCTGCGCGGCATCGACACCAAACCGCTGGTGGGCAACCTGGCGGCCTGGAACTACTTCGAATCGCTGGATAACCCGACCAACAAACAGTTTGTCAGCCAGTGGAAAGCCTACGCCAAGGCGCACAATCTGCCGAATTACGCCACTGCGGTCACCAACGACCCGATGGAAGCCACCTACGTCGGCCTCCACATGTGGGCGCAGGCGGTGGAAAAGGCCGGCACCACCGACGTCGATAAGGTGCGCGCGGCGATGGCCGGGCAAACCTTCGCCGCGCCGTCGGGCTTCACGCTGACCATGGACAAGACCAATCACCACCTGCACAAACCGGTGATGATCGGCGAAATCGAGGGCAACGGGCAGTTCAACGTGGTGTGGCAGACCGAAGCGCCGGTGCGCGCGCAGCCGTGGAGTCCGTATATCGCCGGCAACGACAAAAAACCGGATTACCCGGTGAAAGGCGGCAAGTAACGTCACTCAGCGCCGGCGCGGCTCGACGCGCGCCGGCCCAACAGAAGAGGCAGCTGATGCAATCTCCGTTTTTATCCTCTCTGCGCGCCGGGCTGTGGCTGCTGTGCGCCTGGCCCCTGCTGGCGCAGGCCGGGCCGGCCGATGAGTTCGCGGCGGCCACTCGCGCGCAGCAGGCCAAACTGCTGCAGGCGTGGGCGGCCGAGCCGGACGCCGCTCGCCTGCCGTTGCTGCAGGGGCTGCAGCAGGAAACCGTGGCGATCGACGGGGCGAAACGCGCCTTTATCCGCCAGGGCGACCGCTATCTGCCGCTTGAAGGTGAGGCGGCCCCGGTTGGCGAGCCGAAGAAGGTGTGGCTGAACAACCGGCTGCGTATTCTGATTGCCAATGCGTTGTCGGCGCAGCGACTGGTCAGCGCGGACGCGGCGGTGCGGCTGCAGGCGGCGACCGCGCTGCAGCGCGAGGCGCAGGGCGATCAGCTGCCGCTGTTGACCCGGCGGCTGGCGCAGGAGAAAGACCCGCAGGTACGCGACGCGCTGAGCATTGCGCTGGCGAACCTGCAATTGGCCGACGCCAGCCCGCAGGTGCGCTTCAATGCGGTGCGGCTGCTGGGGGAGTCGGGCGAGCCGGAAACCCGCGCGCGGCTGCAGGCCTTGACCGACGCGGCCAATGAGCCGGACGCCGCGGTGCGCGCCGAGGCGCAGCGCAGCCTGCAGCGCGTGCAGCACCGCCTGATGATCGGCGATCTGCTCGGCCAGGCGTTCAGCGGCCTGTCGCTCGGCTCGATCCTGCTGTTGGCAGCGCTCGGCCTGGCGATCACCTACGGCCTGCTCGGCGTCATCAATATGGCGCACGGCGAAATGCTGATGCTCGGTGCCTATTCCGCCTATCTGGTTCAGGGGCTGTTTCAGCAGTTTGCGCCGCAGTGGCTGGCGCTCTATCCGCTGGCGGCGCTGCCGGTGGCGTTCGCCATCACCGCCGGGATCGGCATGCTGCTGGAGCGCACGGTGATCCGCCACCTGTACGGCCGGCCGCTGGAAACCCTGCTGGCCACCTGGGGCATCAGCCTGGTGCTGATCCAGCTGGTGCGGGTGCTGTTCGGCGCGCAGAACGTCGAGGTTGCCAACCCGGCGTGGCTGTCGGGCGGCGTGCAGCTGTTGCCGAACCTGGTGTTGCCGTGGAACCGCATCGCGGTGATCGCGTTCGTGCTGCTGGTGCTGGCGTTGACCTGGCTGCTGCTGAACAAGACTCGGCTCGGCATGAACGTGCGCGCGGTGACGCAAAACCGCGCGATGGCGGCCTGCTGCGGCGTGCCCACCGGGCGGGTGGACATGCTGGCCTTCGGGTTGGGATCCGGCATCGCCGGGCTTGGCGGGGTGGCGCTGTCGCAGTTGGGCAACGTCGGGCCGGAGCTGGGGCAAGGTTACATTATCGACTCGTTCCTGGTGGTGGTGCTCGGCGGCGTCGGCCAGCTGGCGGGGACGGTGGCGGCGGCCTTCGGCCTCGGCATCGTCAACAAGATCCTCGAGCCGCAGATCGGCGCCGTGTTGGGCAAGATCCTGATCCTGGTGCTGATCGTTCTGTTTATTCAAAAGCGTCCGCAGGGGCTGTTCGCCCTTAAGGGCAGGGTGATTGACTGATGAGCCAACCATTGACCGTAACCGGCGTGCAGAAAGCGCCCCGGCTGGCGTTGAGCATTGGCGGGCTGGCGTTGCTGGCGCTGCTGGTCATGCCGTTCATGACGTTGTTGCCGGCGGATCATCCGCTGGCGGTGTCCACCTATACCCTGACGCTGGCGGGCAAGATCCTGTGCTACGCGGTGGTGGCGGTGGCGCTCGATCTGGTGTGGGGCTATGCCGGGCTGCTGTCGCTCGGCCACGGGCTGTTCTTCGCGCTCGGCGGCTACGCCATGGGCATGTACCTGATGCGGCAGGCGGCGGGCGACGGGCTGCCGGCGTTTATGGCGTTCCTCTCCTGGAACGAGCTGCCGTGGTTCTGGAGCGGCACCCAGCATTTTGCCTGGGCGCTGTGCCTGATCGTTCTGGTGCCGGGCCTGCTGGCCTTCCTGTTCGGCTACTTCGCCTTTCGCTCGAAAATCAAAGGGGTGTATTTCTCGATCATGACCCAGGCGCTGACCTATGCCGGCATGCTGCTGTTCTTTCGCAACGAGACCGGCTTCGGCGGCAATAACGGCTTTACCGGTTTCACCACGCTGCTCGGCTTTCCCATCACCGCCGCCGGCACGCGGGTGGCGCTGTTCCTGGCGACGGTGCTGCTGCTGGCCGCCAGCCTGGCCATCGGCTTTGCGCTGGCGCGCAGCAAGTTCGGCCGGGTGCTGACCGCGGTGCGCGATGCGGAAAACCGCCTGACCTTCTGCGGCTACGATCCGAAGGGCTTCAAGCTGTTCGTCTGGACGCTGTCGGCGGTGCTGTGCGGGCTGGCCGGCGCGCTCTATGTGCCGCAGGTCGGCATCATCAACCCCGGCGAAATGTCGCCGACCAACTCGATCGAGGCCGCCATTTGGGTCGCCCTCGGCGGGCGCGGGACGCTGGTGGGGCCGCTGCTCGGCGCCGGCATCGTCAACGGCGCCAAGAGCTGGTTCACCATGGCCATTCCTGAATACTGGCAGTTTTTCCTCGGCCTGATGTTTATCGTCGTCACGCTGTTTCTCCCGAAAGGAGTGATTGGCCTGCTGCGGCGGAGGAAAAGCTCATGAAGGCGATGCAAGTGACCGACGAACTGTTTACCCATCCGCTGCCGGCGGACAAATACCGGCAGCAAACCGATCCGGTGCTGCAGCTCGACAACGTCAACGTCAGCTTCGACGGTTTTCGCGCGCTGACCGATCTGTCGCTGCGCATTGGCGTCGGCGAACTGCGCTGCGTGATCGGCCCCAACGGCGCCGGCAAGACCACGCTGATGGATGTGATCACCGGCAAAACCCGGCCGGACAGCGGCAGGGTGTTTTACGATCAGACCGTCGATCTGACCCGGCTGGCGCCGATGCAGATCGCCCACGCCGGCATCGGCCGCAAGTTTCAAAAACCGACGGTGTTCGAGGCGCTGACGGTGTTCGAAAATCTGGAGATCGCCCAGAAAACCCGTAAGTCGGTGTGGGCCTGCCTGCGCGCCCGCCTAAGCAGCGAGCAGCGCGACCGCATCGACGAGATGCTGAAGACCCTGCGGCTGGGGCATGAGCGCCACCGGCCCGCCGGGCTGCTGTCCCACGGGCAGAAACAGTTTCTCGAGATCGGCATGCTGCTGGTGCAGGAGCCGCACCTGCTGCTGCTCGACGAGCCGGCGGCCGGCATGACCGACGCCGAAACCGACTACACCGCCGAACTGTTCCGCGAGCTGGCGGGCAAGCATTCGCTGATGGTGGTGGAGCACGACATGGGGTTTGTGGAAACCATTGCCGATCGCGTGACGGTGCTGCATCAGGGGCAGGTGCTGGCGGAAGGATCGCTGGCGCAGGTGCAGGCCGATGAACGGGTGATTGAGGTATATCTGGGGCGCTGAGGAGGCGTAATCATGCTGCAGGTAGAGGAATTGAATCAGTATTACGGCGGCAGCCACATTCTGCGCGGCCTGTCGTTCGAGGCGCGTATCGGCGAGGTGACCTGCCTGCTGGGGCGCAATGGCGTGGGCAAGACCACGCTGCTGAAATGCCTGATGGGGCTGATCCCGGCGCGCAGCGGCAGCGTCCGTTGGCGGGGCGAAACCATCACCGGTAAAAAGCCGCATCAGCGGGTGCAGGCGGGCATCGCCTATGTGCCGCAGGGGCGGGAGATTTTCCCGCGCCTGACGGTGGAGGAAAATCTGCTGATGGGGCTGGCGCGTTTTTCCGGCGCTGACGCGCGCGCGGTGCCGGATCCGATCTATGAACTGTTTCCGGTGCTGCGGCAGATGAAGGAGCGGCGCGGCGGCGATCTCTCCGGCGGGCAGCAACAGCAGCTGGCGATTGGCCGGGCGCTGGCCTGCCGGCCGCAGCTGTTGATCCTCGACGAACCGACGGAAGGGATCCAACCTTCGGTGATCAAGGAGATCGGCGCGGTGATCAAACAGCTGGCGGCGCGGGGCGATATGGCGATCCTGCTGGTGGAGCAGTTCTATGACTTCGCCGCTGACCTGGCGGATAGCTATCTGGTGATGTCGCGCGGCAGCATCGTGCAGCGCGGCGCCGGCAGCGCTATGGAACAGGACGGCGTCCGCGCGCTGGTGGCGATTTAACGTTGGGTCAGCTGAAAAAGGATTGGCTGAGCGGATCGCGGGAATGATGCAGCACTCTGATGATATTCACCTCCCGCCTGTGCTGTCGAAAATAAATCAGGTGGTTGGCGACGGGCAATACCCATAGGCCGGGGCCGATTGCATCGATGTTTCTGCCGAGTTGGTGGTGGCTAAGGTTATCGAAAGCCTGATGCAGGCGGCGCAGATAATCTTCGGCCACCTGCAAGCCAAAGTGCGCCAACCCGTAAAAATAGATCTCTTCCATATCGTCCAACGCTTTTGGACGAACGGTTACTCTCCTGCGCATCCTTTTGCTTTGCTCCGTATTCTTTCCATGAACACATCACGATCCCATTCGACGGCTTCGCCGCTGTTCTCTCCTTCGGCGATCAAGCGCCTAAGCTCTTCCAGTTTTGAGGCGGCGGTACGTTCGCGCAAAGTGCGCACGGATTCGCGGATGACTTCGCTGGGCGTTCGGTAATCGCCGCTGGCCACCAGGTCTTCGACGAAGCTACGCAGTTCGTCACCCAGATCTACCGTTAGTGTTCTGCCCATTGTTCCTCCTCACTTTCGGCTATGCTGCGTCATTGTAAGATTAGTTCTTACATTGTGCACGTCAAACTATCAGGATCTCAATAGCGGTCCCGTCATGAGGACGGGAGCCACCCGTTTATTCATTAAGGATAACCATGAACGAAATCACTGTGTCACGCCTCGGTTGCATCGTCCTGTCTCTGTTTCCGGCTCTGTGGGGGCTGTTCAGCCTGTTGAACAATACGGCGGATTTCGCCGGCACCGCGCGCAATGCGGTGGGGCCGCTGCTTGCCATGCAGGATACTTATCAAACGCCGGGGCTGATGTGGCGCGCGATCCGCGCCGACTGGGCCTGCATGTTGGGGTTGGCGGTCATCACCACGCTGGAAACGCTGGCCGGCCTATTCGCGGCCGCGGGCGTGGTGCTGATGATCGGGCGATTGAAAGGCCCTTACGCCGCCTTCGCCAAGGGCAAAGCCTGGGCGATGCTGGGGGCGCTTTGCGCAATTGCGGTGTGGGGCGTCGGTTTTATGGTGGTCGCCGGCGACTGGTTTATGGCCTGGCAGGCCAAGAAGGATCCGCTGGCGGTGCAGCTGGGGGCGCTGATCTACCTGGCGCCCAATGCGTTTGCCTTGCTGTTCCTGATGCTGCAGCGGGAGCCGCGCTAACGACGGCGGAGCGGGGCGCGGTTACAGCGCCTTGCTCATATACCAGATGCCTATCGAGCCCTGGGCGCTGGTGTAGCAGGTCTCGCCACAAATGCTCAATCCCTGGCGCTGATAAAAGCGTTGGGCGCCGGTGTTGCGTTGCAGCACCTCCAGCCACAGCGTCTTTTGCCGGCGCTCGATGGCCCGCTGTTGCACCTGTTCGAACAGGCGCTGGCCATAGCCATTGCCGGCATGGCCCGGCAGGAAATAGATTTTCTGCAGCTCTGCGCCACGGGTTTGCGTTGGCGCCAGCAGGCTGTCGACGTTGAGCCGCGCATAGCCGACGAGGGCGTCATTCTCATAGGCCAACAGCCAGCACACGTCGGGATCGCGCAGCGTCTGTTCCAGCGCGGAGACGGAAAAATCCTCGGCCAAAAAGGCCTCCAGCTCGTGCGGGTAGTGCCACAGCTCACCGAAGTGGGCGCGGTAGGTGCGGATGCCGATATCGCGCACTTGCGTTAAATCTTCCAGCAATGCCTGACGAACGGTGAACATCAGTGCCCCTTTGAGTAAGAAAAATTACAGCCGTTGTTCCAGATGCCGGTGAGGCACCATCGCCTGATGCAGAATGGCGAGAACGGTGATGCCGGCAGGGCGGTTGCGGTAGTAGATCCTATGGCTGGCGTAAGGAAAACTGCGTATCTCTTCGCCCAGATCGTGGAAGTGAGCTTTACCCGCTTCCGGCATATCTGCCAAATGATGCATGACCTCTCTCAACTGCTCAAGATAGCGGCGAGATTGCGCTTGGCCCCCGTGCTCGATGGTGAAATGACGAATAGCCAGCAGATCTTGTTGGGCCTGCGGGGTGAGGCGAAACGCGGGCATCTCAGTCTGTTTCATCGGTGAGCAGACGGTTGAAGAAGGCATCGCCGTCTACCGCTTTACCGGCGTCTTCCTCGGCGGTAGCCTGCGCGATTTTTTGCTGCAGTGCGCTTAATTTGAGATCTTCCAGCGCCTGGTAATCTTCTACAGACATGACGACGGCGACCGGTTTGCCGTTGCGATTGATTTGCACCGGTTCACGCTGCGCCTTGAGCAGCAAATCGCCGAATTGGGTTTTGGCCTCGTTCGCGGTGAGTGCGTACATTTAATCGCTCCAGTTAATTAAATCGTTCGATTTAACCATTATACGGCGCGATGAAAAAATCACCAATGCTATTCCGGCGGGCAGGTTTCATTGGACAGATGCCGCGGTGTTTCACGGCGAAAACCCAGGCCGATGATGCGGCCGAACAGGCGCGGCAGCCAGCGGCTGTTGCCGACGCGGGCGATCAAGCGCGAGCCGCCCGCCGCGCGGCGTTCGCCCGGCTTGCGCTGGCTCATTTTGATCTGCAAAAACTGGATGGCGCGAGTGGGGAATTCGCGCCGGCGCTGCACGCTCAGCAGATGCTTCAGCTGCAGCCGATGCTGGCGCAGCGGCGGGATCAGGGCGTTGGCGGCGGCCACCGCGTCCTGAATCGCCAGGTTGACGCCCACACCGCCGATCGGCGACATGGCGTGCGCGGCGTCGCCGATGCACAGCACCCCCGGTTTGGCCCAGCGATCCAGACGATCGATGCGAATGCTCAGCAGTTTGACCTGATCCCACTCGACGATCTCCTGCAGGCGATCGTCCTGGAATGGCGCCACCTCGGCGAGGTGCAGTAAAAATTTCTCCAGCCCGCTGTGGCGGATCGCATCGAAGCTGCCTTTGTCGATCGAATAACCGCACTGCCAGTAGTCGCCGCGATCGATCATGATGAAGTTCTGTTTCGGCCCGGTGTGGCCCATCGACCAGGCCGGATCGCCCGGCTGCTTGCTGAGCTTCATCCACACTACGTCGCGCGGCGCGCCGAAGGATCGGCTGCTGAGCGCCGCCTGTTCGCGCACCACCGAGTTGCGGCCGTCGGTGCCGATCACCAACTGGCTGCGCACGCGGATCGGGCCTTCCGGCGTGTCGGCCAGCACGCCGCACACATGGCCGCGGTCGTACAGCAGCTGGTGAACCTGCGTTGAGGTCAGCAGCCTGAAGTTGGGGAAGGCGGCGGCCTGCTGGGCCAAAAAGTTGAGGAACTCCCACTGCGGCATAAAGGCGATAAATTTGCAGCGCGTCGGCAGGCGGGTGAAATCCGCCAGCTTGATGTCGCGCCCGGCGACTTCGGCGTGCAGAGACTCCGCACGCTGGTGCGGCAGCGTCAGCAGTTCGTCGAGCAGGCCCAGTTGGTGCATGACTTCCAGCGTCGATGGGTGAATGGTGTCACCGCGAAAATCGCGCAGGAAGTCGGCGTGCTTCTCCAGCACCGTCACGTCGATCCCCGCCCGCGCCAGCAGATAGCCGAGCATCAGCCCGGCGGGGCCGCCCCCCACGATGCAGCAGGTGGTGGCGTAAGGTGTGATCGGTGATGACGACATGGCGGTTGACCCCGGAGAGCGGCCCGCATCCCGCGAGCCGCAAGTGAATGTTTAATGTTGATAATGATTATCAATATCAAGTTTGACTGTCAACCCGCGGCGCAGTGTGGTCAAAGGGGGCGGACAGAGGGGCGTAATCGGCGGGCAGGGTGAAACGGTATTGCATCGCGAGCATAAGGATTCTCCGGAAAGACATTGACCCGGAGAGCGTGACACGCCATCTTTATCAGTAAAATCGGTATTATTTTGATTGATGGTTCAAAAAATCAGGACGGTCAGCATGGGGCGAATAACGTTCGATCTCGAGGATTTGCGCAGCTTCGTCACCGGCGTCGAGCTGGGCAGCTTCGCCAAGGCGGCTGAACGGCTGGGGCGTTCGACGTCGGCGGTCAGCGCCCACCTGAAAAAGCTGGAACAGCAGGTCGGCGCGCCGATCCTGCGCAAGGCTGGGCGCGGCATGGTGATGACCGAGGCGGGGGAAACCCTGCTCGGCTACGCGCGCCGTCTGCTGGAGCTCAATGACGAAGCCGCCGCCGCGGTGCGCGGGTTGGATCTGCAGGGCACGGTGCGGCTGGGGTTGCAGGAGGATTTCGGCGAGACGTTTCTGCCGCAGGTGTTGGGCAGCTTCGCGCGCGCCAATCCGAAGGTGCGCATCGAGGCGCGCATCGCCCGCAATGCCGAGCTGATCGACTGGGTGCTGAAAGGCCAGCTGGATCTGTCGCTGGCGTGGGATGGCGGTTTGAGCACGCCGTTTCATCAGGCGCTGGGGCAGCGGCAGCTGCACTGGATCGCCTCGCCCGGCTTCGCGCTGGCGCCGTGGCGAGAAGGGGATGAGCCCTTGCCGTTGGTGATGTTCGACGCGCCCTGTCTGATGCGCAGCGCGGCGACGCAGGCGCTGGATCGCGCCGGTATTCCCTGGCGCATCGCCTTTACCAGCCGCAGCCTGAATGGCGTTTGGGCGGCGGTGAGCGCCGGGTTGGGCGTCACGGTGCGCACGGCGGCGGGCTTACCGCCCGGCCTGTCACCGCTGGCCCCCGATCTGCTGCCCGCTCTTGGCCAACTCGGCGTGGTGCTGCACCGCGCCGAGGATCAGCCTTCGGCCGCCGTGCAGCGGCTGGCGCAGATCGTGGTCGAGCGGATCGAAACCTAATCTTGGGCGATTGGCTGCTTGCCGCTCAGCTGGCCCCATTCGCTCCAGGCACCGTCATACAGCTTGACCTGCGGCGCGCCGAGCGACAACAAGCCAAACGCCAGCACCGCCGCCGTCACGCCGGAGCCGCAGCTGGTGATGATCGGGCCGTTGATGTCCACCCCCTTGTCGCTGAAGGTTTGGCGCAGTGCCTCCAGCGATTTGAAACGGCCGTTCTCCAGCAGCTCGCCGTACGGAATGTTGATGCTGCCCGGAATGTGGCCGCGGTGCAGGCCGGGACGCGGCTCCGGCGCTTCGGCATGGAAACGCGGCGCGGCGCGCGCGTCGAGAATTTGCACCGGCGTGCCTAGCGCCTGTTCCACTTGCCGCATATCCACCACCGCGTCGGCGTTGAACCGGGCGTTGAACGTCTGCGGTTCAGGCTGCGCCGGGCCGGTTGCCAGCGCTTTGCCTTGCGCGGTCCAGCCGTTCAGCCCTTCGTCCAGTACGTAAACATGCTGAGCGCCGAAATTGCGGAAGGTCCACCAGCCGCGCGGTGCGGAGAACTGGTTGCCCTCGTCGTAAATCACCAGGGTATCGCGCTCGCTGATGCCCAGTTTGCCCACCGCCGCGCCAAACTCCGCCGCCGTCGGCAGCATGTGCGGCAGCGCGGTGTTTTTGTCCGCCACGTCGTCGATATCAAAATAGACCGCGCCGGGGATATGGCCGCGTTCGAACTCGGCAAGCATGTCCTTTTTCGGCGTTAGCCCCACCGGCGACATCCGAACGTCGATCACCACCAGATTTTCATCGTTGATATGTTGCGCAAGCCATTGGGGAGTCACCAGAAACGGAGAGTTCATCGTTATTGTTCGCCTGTTGTGAAAACGGATTTTCACTATACACCAGGCCGCGCGGGGATGAAGTATGATGTTCGGTCAAAGGCGATGGGCCGGGAGCGGAGAAATCATGACGGACGAGGCGTTTGGCGGGGCCAAGATCGCGCTGCTGTGCGACGATCGCTTGCTGGTTTACCAACGGGACGACAAGCCGGGCATTCCATGGCCCGGTCAATGGGATCTGCCTGGCGGCGGGCGGGAAAACGGCGAAACGCCGCTGCAGTGCGTGCAGCGGGAAACGCAGGAAGAGTTCGGCGTGACGATCGCGGAATGTCAGGTTGTCTGGCGGCGGCGCTACGATGGCGTTCTGCCCGGCTCCCCGCCGACCTGGTTTATGGCCGGCGAGATCGCCCCGGCGCAGATCGCCGCCATTCGCTTTGGCGACGAAGGCCAGCGCTGGCGGATGATGCCGGTGGCGCAGTTTATTGAGCATCCGCAGGGCATCGAGCATCTGCGCCGCCGGGTGGCGGCGTATTGGCGGCGGCGCGGTGGATGACGGTATTTCAGCGCGTCGCCAGTTGATTGATCTGCGGCGGCTCCAGGATGCGCAAGGCGGTTTCCCGGCGCGCCACCGCCAGCATCGCCAGCCCGATTCGTTCGGTGCTGCTCACCTGCGAGGGAAACAGCCGCAATGCGCCGAGCCACAGCGGTTTGAACAGCCGATAAATCAGATCGTATGTACGGACTTTGGAGCGAATGCCGTGCAGCGGCACAATGGCACCGGGGCGGAACATCACCGCGTGGAACGGCAGCGCCAGCAGTGCGTTTTCGGTGGCGCCCTTGACCCTGGCCCACATGCTGCGGCCGCGTTCGCTGCTGTCGGTGCCGACGCCGGAAACGTAGATGAAGACCATCGTCGGGTTCAGCGTCGCCAACGGGCGAGCCGCGGCCAGCGTCAGGTCGTAAGTTACCGAGCGATACTCGGCTTCGCTCAGGCCGGCGGACGAAATCCCCAGACAGAAGAAACAGGCGTCGTAGCCGGCGAGCTGCGGCTCCAGCGCCGACAGGTCACGCAGGTCGGGCAGGGAGAGCTGGCGCAGTTTGGCGTGGCTCTGCGCCAACGGGCGCCGGCCGATGCTGAGCACTTTGCTGACCCGCGGATCGCGCAGGCATTCTCGCAGCGCGCCCTGGCCCACCATGCCGCTGGCGCCGAAGATAATCACTTTCATGCTCTGTCCTCCCGATGGTCGGCTGCACGCTGAGTGCGCCAGCGGCTGGGCGTCAGCGCTTCCCACTGAATAAAGGCGCGGCTGAACGAGTTCAGCTCTTCGAATCCCAGCACAAAGGCGATTTCGCCCGGCTCGAGATCGGTATCCGCCAACAAGCGGCAGGCGGTACGATGGCGAGTTTTGTCCAGCAGCTGCTGGTAGCTGTAGCCGTGCCGTTGCAGACGGCGCTGCAGCGTGCGCGGGCTGAGATAGAGCTCCGCGGCCACGCTGTTGACGCTGGGGCGCTGGCCGCGCATGCTGCGGCCGAGGATCGTCATCACCTGTGTGGGCAAGTCTTGCTCGGCGCGCGCTTCGGCCAACTCGGCCTCCAGCTCCGGCAGCAGCAGCGCCAGCATGTCCTGGTCGTGGGTGATGAGCGGCTGCTGCATCAGCGCACGGTCAAATACCAACACGTCCAGCGGCGCGTCGAATCGCACCGGGCAGCCGAAGTGGCGCAGCAGCGGTGAGTGGGGATCGCGACGGCGGGTCACCTCAAGCGCCTTGGGCTGCAGCGGTAAACCGGTGCCACGGCGGCACAGGGTGGTGATAGAGGCGAACATGGTGTCTATCAGCAATTCCGGCGTATGGTCCTCGATCATCGTCCAACGCGTATGCAGCCGAACGCTGTCGCCATCTTCCTCCAGCATCAGTTCTTCCGGGCACACCAACCGTTTGTAGCGCGCGACTTTACGCAGGGCCTCGCCCATCGTGGCGGAGTGCAGTGCGGCGACTGACGCGATATCGTAATGCTCCGGCGCGACGTCGCCGCCCAGCCGCAGACCAAAGGCGGGATCGTCGCTCAGTTGGGCGAGGGCGCGCCAGACGGCGAAGAACTGGTGGGTGGTCAACCGCACTTTTACGCGCCGCTCGCTGAGCAGCCCGGCGGGCAAGCCGGCTAACTGACCGACCCGTTCGAGATCGACGCCTTGCGCCGCGAGGCGCACCGCCAACGCGTTGGAAACCGGAATTTGATCGCTGCTCATGGTTGTTGCCTGCCAGTGGTAAGAGAAGGCATTACTCTAAAACAGCCTGTCCGTGCGCCGATAATCCGATCGCGTCAAGATTTAATCCGATTGCGCCAAACTGTCGGTTGGCATCAGCGCCTGGATGGTGGCGCCGACCCGTTGTACCGCCTGTTCGATCTCCGTCGTCAGCGTCGGCGCATAGTTGATGCGCAGACAGTTGCGGTACTTGCCGGCGGCGGAAAAAATGCTGCCGACGGCGATTTGTACGCCTTGCTGCTCGAGATGGCGGTTTAGCCGCAGGGTATCGAACGCCTCGTCCAATTCGATCCACAGCATAAAACCGCCGCGCGGCCGGCTGACGCGGGTGCCGACCGGGAAGTGTTTCAGGATCAGATCGGTCATGCGATCGCGGTTCTGCTGGTAGCGGGCGCGCATGCGCCGCAGGTGCTGCAGATAGTGCCCGCTGCGGATAAATTCGGCGATCGCCAGCTGCGGCTGGGTGGCGGTGGCGCCGGAGCCGATGAACTTCATGTGTAGCACCCGCTCCAGATAGCGGCCGGGCGCGATCCAGCCCACGCGCAGCCCCGGCGCCAGCGTTTTGGAAAACGAGCTACACAGCAGCACGCGGCCGTCGTCGTCGAACGACTTGATGGTGCGCGGCCGCGGGTAGTGATAGGCGATGTCGCCGTAAACGTCATCCTCGATGATCGCCGCATCGTGGCGTTGCGCCAGCGTCAGCAGCCGCTGTTTATGGGCGTCGGGCATGATGTAGCCCAGCGGGTTGTTGCAGTTGGGCGTCAGCAGAATGGCCTTGATCGGCCACTGTTCAAGGGCCATCTCCAGCGCGGCCAGGCTGACGCCGGTGAGCGGATCGGTGGGGATTTCCAGCGCTTTGATGCCCAATCCCTTCAGCGTTTGCATGGTGCCGTGGAAGCAGGGGGAATCGACCGCCACGATGTCGCCGGGTTGGCAAACGGCGCGCAGCCCGGCGGAGATCGCTTCCTGGCAACCGGTGGTGATCAGCAACTGATCGGCACCGATATGGCAGCCGGAATCCAGCAGCAGACGAGCGACCTGTTCACGCAGCGCGGTCACGCCCTGAATGCTGTCGTAATAAAGGCTGCGCAGGTCGCCGTGGCGGGCGGCGTTGCGCAGGGCGACAATCAGCGGTTTCATCGTCGGCTCGGCGACGTCCGGCATGCCGCGCCCCAGTTGGATCAGGCCTTCGCGCGGCCGGTTGCGCACCAGCTCCAGCACCTGCTCCCATTGCGAAATGTCCACCGGCCGCTGCACCGGCGCCGTCATAGCGGGCAGCTCGGCCTGCGCGCGCCGCGTATGCACGAAGTAGCCCGACTTCGGCCGCGCTTCCACCAGGCGCTGTTCCTCGAGCAGCCGGTAGGCTTGCTGCACCGTGCTGATGCTGACGCCGTGCTCCTGGCTCAATGCGCGCACCGAAGGCAGGCGATGGCCGGCCGGATACAACCCTTGCTGAATGCGTTGGCTGAGAATGGCGGCCAGCGTGGCGTAGCGTGTCATACAGAGGCCTCTCATCGGCGGTAAGAATTAAAAAACCGGTACAGATGCTTTCAAAGTAAACCATTCAGTGGGTTTTTTGGTGCAGCTGTATGAAAAAAATAGCGCCAGCGTGAATCTGTATTGTTTTTCTCTCGGCGAGCATGATGACTGCAACGCGAAAACATCAGGGAGAATAACAAGATGGCTCTGTTTACTGGCGCGCCGCGGCGGCGCTCATTCGGTGGGTCACGCTGGCGTCTGTATCTGCAACGCTACAGGACGCGAAAAGAATTATTATTGCTGGACGATGCGCGGCTGATCGATATTGGTTTGTCGCGTGCAGAAGCGCTGCGTGAAGGATGTAAACCTTTCTGGAAAGAATAGATAAGAGGAAAACCGATGCTGAGAGTCTTGGGCAAGGCTTCATCAATCAACGTGCGCAAAGTGTTATGGACCTGTCAGGAGCTGGGGCTGACGCTGGAACGGGAAGACTGGGGCAGCGGCTTTCGCTCCACGCAGGAGCCGGCGTTTCTGGCGCTGAATCCCAACGGCCTGGTGCCGGTGCTGATTGACGGCGAGCGGGTGCTGTGGGAGTCGAACACCATTTGCCGCTATCTGGTGGGGCGGGAAGGGCGCCGCGATCTGCTGCCGCAGGAACCCGGCGCGCGCGCGGCGGTGGAGATGTGGATGGACTGGCAGGCCACCGATCTGAACGGCGCCTGGCGCTATGTGTTCATGTCGCGCGTGCGCGGGCATGCGGATTATCAGGATGCCGCCAGCCTGGCCGCCGCCGAACGCGAGTGGAATCGGCTGATGGGCTTGCTGGATGCGCATTTGGCGCAGCACGGCCCTTATGCCGCCGGCGCCACCTTCACGCTGGCGGACGTGGTGCTGGGGCTGTCGCTGAACCGCTGGCTGATGACGCCGTTCGAGCGGCCGAATTATGCGGCGCTGGCGGCCTATCAGCAGCGCCTGCTGCAACGCCCTGGCTACGTGCAACACGGTGCCAACGGTTTACCGTAATATGAAATAAATGGTTCATTTTATCCCGTCCGGATACGACCAGCCGCGTCCGGGCTTTCCTCATTGCATCATCCCGTCAACGTTTCATGAACGGCATCACGAATATGAACTTTATTTTCCCGCGTGCTTGTTATTGAAATTTATATTCCATATAAACCCGTTATCAATCGGCGCGTTTCATTGAGCCGCGCCTGGTTCTACACAGAATTTCGGTCACGGGAGAAAATGATGAAACAGGTACGCGTTGGGTTAATCGGCACCGGCTATATCGGGCGTTGTCACGCTATCGCTTATGCGCAGGCCCCCACGGTCTTTCCCCTTAAAGGGGATCTGGTGCTGGAGATGCTGGCGGAGGTGACGCCCGAGCTGGCGGCGCAGCGCGCGGCCGAATTCGGCTTTGCGCGTTCGACCGGCGACTGGCGGCAGCTGGTGGCCGATCCGGCGATCGACGTGGTGGATATCTGCGCCCCCAACTTCTTACACAAAGAGATGGCGCTGGCGGCGATCCACCACGGCAAGCACGTGTATTCGGAAAAACCGCTGGCGCTGGACGCCGCCGACGCGGCGGAGATGGTGCAGGCCGCCCGCGCCAAGGGGGTGAAAACGCTGGTGGGTTTCAACTACATGAAGAACCCGACCAGCCAGCTGGCGCGCGAGATCATCGCCAACGGCGAAATCGGCGAGGTGGTGCATTTTTACGGCACCCACAATGAGGATTATCTGGCCGACCCGCGCACGCCGATCGACTGGCACTGCCGCCGCGCCAGCGCCGGGCTGGGCGCGTTGGGGGATCTGGCGGCGCACATCGTCAACATGGCGCACTACCTGGTGGGCGATATCGTGGCGGTCTCTGGCGATATGCAGACCGTGATCAAGCAGCGCCCGGACCCGAAAGACGCGGCGCGCCTGCTGCCGGTGGAAAACGAAGATCAGGCCAGTGCACTGCTGCGTTTCGCCGGCGGGGCGATGGGCACGATCGAAACGTCGCGCATCGCCTGCGGGCGCAAGATGGGGCTGACCTATGTGGTCACCGGCACTAAAGGCACGCTGAGCTATACCCAGGAACGGATGGCGGAGCTGAAGCTGTATCGGCACGATGAACCGGTGGAGCGGCAGGGGTTCAAGACGCTGCTGGTGGGGCCGAAGCACCCGGACTATGCGGCGTTTTGCATCAGCGCCGGGCACGGCATTGGTTTTAACGATCAGAAGACGGTGGAGATCCGCGATCTGGTCAACGGCATCGCCGCGGGCGATCGCATGTGGCCGGACTTTGAAGAAGGCTGGAAGGTGTCTTGCGTGCTGGATGCGATAGCCGCCTCCGCCGAGCAGCGGCGCTGGCTGGAGATCAACCGCGATTGACAATAAAATGGCGCTCTCCGCGGACAGCGCCATTAATTTGCTACTTTACTAACTTAGTATCTTATTAAGCTAGTTACGTAATAAGTTGCTGGGCTGGCAACTTAGAACGAGAAGCACGAACAGCCGAACGCGCCCCAGAAGGCATTCTCGTCCGACACCGGGATGCTGGAGCGGCGCGCAATGTCATGCTGATGCGCGTGTACGCCGCACGGGCCGCAGCATTGGTGCGCCTGGCTCACGACCCCGACGCGAGCTGCCGCCGACGGCGGCGCGGAGCGGTAATGGCCCGGCACTTGGGTGACCGGTGACCACTCCGGCAGCACCGGCAGCGGCGGTGGCGCCAGCGGCGAGAAGCTGCCAGCGGCGTAGACCACTTTGCCATCCACCACCGTCATCACCGACTCGATGCCTTTGATCTGCTCTTCCGGCACGCTGAAATAGTCCTGCGACAGCACCGCCATATCCGCCAACTGACCGACCTTGATCTGGCCTTTCTTGCCCTGTTCGGTGGAGAACCAGGCGCTCCCTTGCGTCCACAGCATCAGCGCTGTTTCGCGATCCAGACGGGCGCTGTCGTCGTACATCGCCATGCCGCCGACGGTGCGGCCGGAGACCAGCCAGTACAGCGCCGTCCACGGGTTGTAGCTGGCGACGCGGGTGGCGTCGGTGCCCAGCCCGACCGGCAGCTCAGCCGCCAGCATTTTCGCTACCGGCGGCGTATGTTTGGTGGCTTCGATGCCGTAGCGATCGGCGAAATATTCGCCCTGGAACGCCATGCGATGCTGCACCGCAATGCCGCCGCCCAGCGCCTTGACCCGTTCGATATTGCGTTCGGTAATGGTTTCGGCGTGGTCGAATAGCCAGTGCAGCCCGTTGAACGGAATGTCGCGGTTCACCTTCTCGAACACGTCCAGCATGCGGCTGATGGACTCGTCATAGGTGGCGTGCAGGCGGAACGGCCAGCGGTGCTCGACCAAATGGCGCACCACCCGCTCCAGCTCGTCCTCGGTGCCCGGCGGCAGATCCGGGCGCGGCTGCAGGAAGTCTTCGAAGTCGGCGGCGGAAAACACCAGCATCTCGCCGGCGCCGTTGTGGCGATAGAAATCGGTGCCCTGGCCCGGCTTGAGCATGTCGGTCCACAGCTCGAAGTCTTCCAGCTCCTGCTTCGGCCGCTGGGTGAACAGGTTATAGGCGATGCGGATGGTCAGCTGCTTTTTCTCGTGCAGCTCGGCGATCACCTGATAATCCTCCGGGTAGTTCTGGAAGCCGCCGCCGGCGTCGATGGCGCTGGTGAGACCGAGGCGGTTCAGCTCACGCATAAACTGGCGGGTGGAGTTGACCTGCTGCTCCAGCGGCAGCTTCGGCCCTTTCGCCAGCGTGGCGTACAGGATCATGGCGTTGGGTTTGGCGATCAGCATGCCGGTCGGGTTGCCGTTGGCGTCGCGCTGGATCTCGCCGCCCGGCGGGTTCGGCGTGTCTTTGGTGTAGCCGACTACCTTCAGCGCCGCGCGGTTGAGCAGCGCGCGATCGTAGAGATGCAGAATAAATACCGGCGTGTCCGGCGCCGCCTGGTTGATTTCGTCCAGTGTCGGCATGCGGCGTTCGGCAAACTGGAATTCGGTCCAGCCGCCGACCACCCGCACCCATTGCGGGCTCGGCGTGCGCAGCGCCTGCTCTTTCAACATGCGCAGCGCGTCGGCCAGCGAAGGCACGCCTTCCCAGCGCAGCTCCAGGTTGTAGTTCAGGCCGCCGCGGATCAGGTGCAGGTGCGAGTCGTTCAGGCCCGGAATGGCGGTGTGGCCGTGCAGATCGATCACCTGGGTTTCCGGCCCGGCGTGCTGCATGACTTCGCCTTCGCTGCCGACCGCCAGAAACTTGCCGTCGCGGATGGCGACCGCCTGTGCGGTAGGATTTTGGCGATCGACGGTGTGAAACTTGCCGTTGGTGATGATCAATGAAGCGTGGTGGTTCATAACATTCTCCCGGCGAACCGCCTAGCGGCGGGTCAGCCATTGATGAAAAACGCGAGTCACGATGGGCATCCACAGGTACACCACCAGGGCGACCACGGTGGCGTCATTGAGAAAATGGCCGAGCAGCGTGCCGTCCAGCTGCGGCAGCGCCAGCCCCCAAAACCAGGGCACCAGATTGGTGGAAGGGAAGATCACCAGCAGGGTGATGATGAACTGCTTCCACTGGGGCGGCTGGCGCACGTTGGGGTTGGGTGGGGTAAACCAGAACTCCGCGCCGGGGCGGATCTCGATATGGTCGTTCTCCAGCAACAACGGAGTGACTTCTTCGATGTATTGCTTGCGCAGCGGCGAGTTGAGCCAGCGGTAGAGATTGTCGACATTGTCGAAGCGGACCAGCACCGTATAGGCCTGTTCGCTGTCGGATGGGCGGATGACGTTGACGCCCAGATGGCCGGTGAAGCCCGCGGCGTCCGGCATGATGCGGTTCAGCCAGGCCTCATAGGCCTGCTCGTTCCCCGGCGCCAAACGGTGGGTGATCACCAGCGTGACATGCTGCGGATGGGCCATAAAACCGACTCCTGAAAATACCCCGGCACGGGGCCGGGGCAAGGGGAATTATTTCACCGTGCGGGCCGGTGCGTGGTGCACCATGGTGTAAGCGTAGTCGACGCCCATGCCGTACGCGCCGCTGTGTTCGCGCACCAGCGCCATCACCGCGTCGTAGGTGTCTTTGCGTGCCCAGTCGCGTTGGTACTCCAGCAGCACCTGTTGCCAGGTCACCGGTACGGCGCCGGCTTGCACCATGCGATCGATCGAGCGTTCGTGCGCATCGACGGAGGTGCCGCCGGAGGTGTCGGTCACCACGTACACTTCATAGCCGGCTTCCAGCGCCATCAGCGCTGGGAAGGTCAGGCAGACTTCGGTCCACAGCGCGGAGATCACCAGCTTTTTGCGGCCAGTGGCTTCCACGGCTTTGACGAAGGCCGCGTCTTCCCAGGAGTTCATCGAGGTACGTTCAATCGGGGTGATTTCAGGGTGTACCGCCAGCAGTTCCGGCCAGATATAGCCGCTGAAGCTTTCGGTTTCGACCGAGGTGAAAAGGGTGGGGACGTTGAAAATCTTGCCTGCCTTCGCCAAACCAACAACGTTGTTTTTCAGTTGCTGACGATCAATATTAGCCACGCCGAAGGCCATTTGTGGTTGATGATCGATAAAAATCAGTGCGGAATTGTCTTTATCAAGCAGTTGAAACTTGGACATAATTTACCTTCCCAGTGATATTTCGGTTGAACATCTGATGAGTGTAACGCCGATAAAACCCATGGTAGGCAGAGGGCGATTTCAAAGATACCGCAGAATTTTTGCCGACTTGTTGAGTTTTTTTATACACGGGAGAAAGCATGAGATTAAACCTGGAAGCGCTGCTGATTTTGGACGCGCTGGACCGGCACGGATCTTTCGCCGCCGCGGCCGCTGCACTGTTTAAAACCCCTTCGGCACTGAGCTATATGGTGCAAAAGCTCGAGAACGATCTCGACATCACCCTGCTGGACCGCTCCGGCCATCGGGCGAAGTTCACCGATACCGGCAAGCTGATGCTGGAAAAAGGGCGGGTGCTGCTGCGCGCGGCGCAGGATCTGGAACAGCAGGCGCGCTACGTGGAGAACGGCTGGGAAAGCGAGATCACGCTCGGGATCGACGCCTCCTTCCCGTTTGCCCGCCTGTTGCCGCTGATCGACGAGTTCTATCGGCAGCATCACCATACCCGGCTGCGCTTCAGCCACGAGGTGCTGGCCGGTTCCTGGGAGTCGCTGGTTTACGGCTGCGCCGACATTATCATCGGCGCCATTTGCGAGCCGCCGTCGCGGGTGGGCTATGCGTTCAGCCGCCTGGGGCAGCTGGATTACGTGTTCGCCGTCGCGCCGCAGCATCCGCTGGCGGCGCTGCCGGAACCGTTGCCGAAGGATGAGATCCGTCAGCACCGGGCGGTGGTGGTGCGCGATACCTCGCGCGTCAACGCGCCGCAGAGCCTGAACCTGCTGGAAGAACAGGATACGCTGACGGTCTTCGGCTTTGACGCCAAACTGCAGGCGCAGTTGGCCGGGCTGGGCTGTGGCTATCTGCCGCGTTCTCTGGCGGAACCTTACCTGAACAGCGGCGAACTGGTAGCGAAACGCGTTGAATCTGAGCGCTGCAGCGACGCTGCCTATTTCGGCTGGCGTGAAAGCGCCAGCGGCCTGGCGGCCAAGTGGTGGCGCGAGCGCCTGCAGCGTTACGCGGATGACGGTGAGGCTTACCCAGCGGCGCAGTAAGGGCGCTCGATAAAGATTAATCCCCAATAAGGACATCGGGAATGAAAAAGACACTAGGCCTGTTGGCGCTGTTGTTGTTGAGCGGCTGCGGCGCGGGGGCCGGCCATCAGGCCGGCACCCCGTTGCCGGGGCCGCAGGCCGAGGCGCAGACTGCGATGCCGCTCAGCTATCCGGTGCGGGTGCATAACGCGGTGAGCCGCGAGCTGCGTTTGCCGGAACACGCGCGCGGCCAACGCTGCACCATCAGCATACGGCTGCGCCCGGACGGCAAGCTGGTGAGCAGCAAGATCGTGAGGGGCGATGCGCCCCTGTGTGCGGCGGCCAGCGCGGCGGTGCAGCACGCGCAGTTTCCGCCGATGGCCAGCGCCACTGAATACGCGTTGTTCAACGCCGTGGTGCTCGATTTCGTTCCCTGAAGGGATGTGACCGACGGGCCGCCTGCGCGGCCCGTTTTTTGTCGTTTCGCCGTTTGCGTATTCACGCTTTTCCGCCAATAGTGTTCTCCGGGCATGCACCCAGACAATTTTTCATTGGCCGGCCAACGGGAGCAAAAGACATGAAAGGCGAGCATCATTATCAGGTCTCGGTGACCTGGCAGGGGAATCTGGGCGCAGGCACGGAAGATTATCGCGCTTATGGACGCGATCACCTGATCGGCGCCGTGGGCAAGGCAGATATCGCCGGCTCAGCCGATCCGGCCTTCCGCGGTGACGCGACGCGCTGGAATCCGGAGGATTTGCTGGTAGCATCGCTCAGCGCTTGCCACAAATTATGGTACCTGCATCTGTGCGCCACCTCGGGGATTTCGGTGCTGGCCTATCAGGACGATGCCGTGGGCGTGATGCGCGAAGACGCCGCGCGCGGCGGCTTTTTCACCTCGGTGACGCTGCGGCCGCAGGTCACGGTGCGCGACGGCGACGATCTGCAGCTGGCGCAACAGCTGCATGAGAAGGCGCATCACCTGTGCTTTATCGCCAACTCGGTGAATTTCCCGGTGGCGTGTGAGCCGCATGCCGCGTACGCAACCCGCTGAATTTTCACTTAGCTTTGCCATTTTCGTTATTTTGAACGCCGCAACGGCTAACGGATACTGAGAGAAAATCTCTTACCGCGAGCCGCAGCATGTCCCACGCCCACTATTTGCACCCCGAACAGCGCGAACGAATCAGGCAGCTTTATCGGCGCCGGCATTGGCGGCTGGAGCTGCCCACTTGGGGGATCATGGCGGCGGTGTACGGCGGCTGGTTCGGCGTGGCGTATTCTTGGCAGGCGCTGGGCCCGTGGCTTGGCGCACCGCTGCTGATCCTCCTGACCACCTGGTACCTGTCGTTGCAACACGAGCTGATCCACGGCCACCCGACGCGCTGGCCGCGCGTCAATCAGCTGTTCGGCCTGTTGCCGCTGGCGGTGTGGTATCCCTATGGGCTGTATCGCGATTCGCATCTGCGCCACCACCGCAACGACCACCTGACCGATCCGCACGAAGATCCCGAAAGCTACTACTTCAGCGCCGCGCAGTGGCGGCGTTATCCCCGCCTGTTGCCGCTGCTGGCCGCGGTGCGCAATACGCTGATCGGCCGGGTGCTCCTCGGCCCGGCGCTGGATATTGCCGCGACCCTGGCCGGGGCGGTGAAAGCGCTCGCCGGAGGGAAGTGGCGCGCCTGGGCGAGGTGGTTAGCGCACCTGTCGCTGTTGGTGGTACTGCTGCACTGGTTGCAGATGCAGGGGATCGGCACGGCGTTTTACCTGTTGGCCATCAGCTATCCGGCGTTGGCGCTGACCAAGGTGAGATCGTTTTTTGAGCATCGCGCCGTGGACGCACCGCAGGCACGTTCTATTATTAATGAGGCGGGCTGGCCGTGGCGGCTGTTGTTTCTCAATTTGAACTACCATTTAGTGCATCACGATCTGCCCGGCCTGCCCTGGTATGGTTTACGCGACGTCTATCTGGCGGAGCGCGAGGCGTATCAGCGGCGCAGTCAGGGATTTGTCACGCAAGGCTACGGCGAGTGGCTGCGCGATTACGCCCTGACGCCGATCGACGTTGGCGTGCATCCGTTGCACGCCGATGAACCGCAGGGGGAAGGCGATGCCCTGCCGACGGAAAAATTTATTGCGCGCTGGAAGCGCGTTTCTCAGGATTTTCCAACCTAACTGGCCCATGAGCCGGAAAACGTATAACCAGAGGAAAAGTATGGCAATCACCTTATCACGCGGACGTTCCTTTGCCGTCGCGCTGGCTCTGCTGGCCACCGGCGGCCTGGCGCAGGCGGCCGACTCGGTGCGCGTCGGCTCCAAGATCGATACCGAAGGTTCGCTGCTCGGCAACATCATCGTGCAGGTGCTGGAAGCCAACGGCATCAAGACCACCAACAAGCTGCAGCTCGGCACCACCAAGGTGCTGCGCGGCGCCATCACCTCCGGTGAGATCGACATCTACCCGGAGTACACCGGCAACGGCGCGTTTTTCTTCTCCGATGAGAAAGATCCGGCGTGGAAGAACGCCCAGGCCGGCTTCGAGAAAGTGAAACAGCTCGACTACGACAAAAACAAAATCGTCTGGCTGGACGCGGCGCCGGCCAACAACACCTGGACCATCGCTATTCGCCAGGACGTGGCGGAGGCCAATCATCTGAAAACGCTGTCGGATCTCGGCAAGTGGATCAACGGTGGCGGCAAGTTCAAGCTGGCGGCCTCGGCGGAATTTATCGAACGGCCGGATGCGCTGCCGGCGTTCCAGAGTGCCTACGGTTTCAAACTGAATCAGGATCAGCTGCTGTCCCTGGCCGGCGGTGATACGGCGGTGACCATCAAGGCGGCGGCGGAGCAGACCTCCGGCGTCAACGCGGCGATGGCCTACGGCACCGATGGCCCGGTAGCGGCGCTGGGGTTGCAGACCTTGGCGGACCCGAAAGGCGTACAGCCGATCTACGCGCCGGCGCCGATCGTGCGCGAAGCGGCGCTGAAAGCGCACGCCAATCTGCCTGAGCTGCTGAAGCCGGTGTTCGCCTCGCTGGACGGGCCGACGCTGCAAAAACTCAACGCCCAGATCGCCGTGGAAGGCCAGGACGCCAAACAGGTGGCGGCCGCTTATCTGAAAGAGAAAGGGTTTGTTAAGGGATAATGCCGAGGTGCCCCCTCTGCCGTCGGGAGAGGGGGTTAACCGAGGGAGCCGGAGCGTTTCTTTGACTATCGCCGTAAAACATCGCGTCTTGTTGACGCTGTTCATGCTGTTGCTGCTGGCCGCATTCGGCCTGCCGTTCCTCAGTTATGCCCCCAATCGCCTGTTGTCGGGCAAAAGTCTCTCCTTGTTCTCCCTGCTGCACGGCCCGGCGCTGTGGCTGCTGTTGCCGCTGGCGGCATTGGCGAGCCTCAGCCTGTTGCCGCCGACGCGGGGGCGGGCGCTGCTGGCGGCGCTGGCCGCCTGCGGGGTGTTGACGCTGGCGTTCTGGATCAGTGGGCAGGCCGCCGGGCGTCTGGCGCAGGAGGGGTCGCGCCTGGCGCGCACCTCTTGGGGCAGCGGCTGCTGGCTGACGATGGCGCTGAGCCTGCTGATCGCTGCCGACGCCATGGCGCGCCTCACCGCGTCGCACCTGTGGCGCATGCTGGGCAACGCGCTGGTGCTGGTGCCGCCGGCGCTGCTGCTGTTCGGGCATCAGCTCGATCAGCTGTCGCTGCTGAAGGAGTACCACAATCGTCAGGAGGTGTTTGACGCCGCGCTGTTGCAGCACCTGACCATTCTGCTGGCGACGATGGCCCCGGCGCTGGCGATCGGCGTGCCGCTCGGGGTGCTGTGTTTTCGCTCCGAGCGTTGGCAGCGGCCGATTTTCTCCGCGCTGAACATTATCCAGACCGTGCCTTCCATCGCGCTGTTCGGCCTGCTGATCGCGCCGCTGGCGGGGCTGGCGACGGCGGTGCCCTGGCTGGCGGAGCACGGCGTCAGCGGCATCGGCATGGCGCCGGCGATTGTGGCGCTGGTGCTGTACGCGCTGTTGCCACTGGTGCGCAGCGTAGTGGCGGGGCTGCAAAGCGTGCCGGCCGGGGTGATCGAATCCGCCACCGGCATGGGGCTGACGCGCGGACAGATCTTCCTGCGCGTGCAGCTGCCGTTGGCGTTGCCGCTGTTCCTGACCGGCGTGCGCATCCTGGCGGTGCAAACCGTCGGCATGGCGGTGGTGGCGGCGTTGATCGGCGCCGGCGGTTTTGGCGCCATCGTGTTCCAGGGGCTGCTCAGCAGCGCGCTGGATCTGGTTCTGCTGGGGGTGATCCCGGTGGTCATGATGGCGGTCATCGTCGATTCGCTGTTTAAATTTTGGGTTTCAATCCTGGACGTATCGCGCCGATGATTCACTTTGAGCAAGTCAGCAAAATTTTTCAGGGCAAGCCGGCGGTCGACGATCTCACGCTGCACATCGCCGAGGGCGAATTCACCGTGTTGATCGGCACCTCGGGTTCTGGCAAGTCCACGACGTTAAAAATGATCAATCGCCTGATCGAACACGATCGGGGCAAGATCCTCTTTGCCGGCGAAGAGATCCAGTCGTTTAAACCGCAGGATCTGCGGCGGCGCATGGGCTATGCGATCCAATCGATCGGCCTGTTTCCACATTGGACGGTGGAGGAGAACATCGCCACCGTGCCGCAGCTGCTGAAATGGCCGCGCGCGCGCATCCGCGATCGGGTTACCGAGTTGCTGGAGCTGCTGCACCTGGAACCGGATCTGTTTCGCCGTCGCTACCCGCACCAGCTTTCCGGCGGGCAACAGCAGCGGGTGGGGGTGGCGCGTGCGCTGGCCGCCGATCCCGAGGTGTTGCTGATGGACGAACCGTTCGGCGCGTTGGATCCGGTCACCCGCGCGGCGCTGCAGGCGGAGATCGCCCGCATTCATCAGCTCTCGGGCCGCACCATCGTGCTGGTGACGCACGATATCGACGAGGCGCTGGGCCTGGCGGATCGCCTGGTGCTGCTCGATCAGGGGCGCGTGGTGCAACAGGGCACGCCGCTGGCGCTGTTGACCGCCCCGGCCAACGACTTCGTGCGCGATTTCTTCGGGCGCAGCGATCGCGGCATCAAGCTGCTGTCGCTGGGTACGGTGGCGGAGCGGGTGCGGCCCGGCGTCGCTGGGGGCGAGCCGATCGCCGCCGCCATGAGCCTGCGCGAGGCGCTGTCGGTGTTCGTGGCGCGCGGCAGCGACTGCCTGCCGGTGGTGGATGAACGGGGCGAAGCGTTGGGGGTTCTGCACTTCCACGATCTGATCGCCGGGCAGGCGCTGTCATGAGCGGGCGCATCGGGCGCCTGCTGCGCGATCCGCTGCCCTGGACGTTGGCGCTGCTGTTGGCGCTGGTGTTCGGCATGGATCATCTGCGCGGCCTGTTCGCCGCCTGGTTCCCTGATTTGGAGCGGCCCATTTATCAGCAGGACAGCTTTATCGCGCTGGTGGGGGCGCACCTGTCGCTGGTGGCGATCTCCAGCCTGATCGCGGTGGTAATCGGCGTGGCGGCGGGCGTCGCTGTGACCCGACGCAGCGGCCGGGAGTTTCGTTCGCTGGTGGAAACGGTAGTGGCGGTGGGGCAGACCTTCCCGCCGGTGGCGGTGCTGGCGGTAGCGGTGCCGGTGATGGGCTTCAGCGAGCAGCCGGCGATCATTGCGTTGGTGCTGTACGGCCTGCTGCCGATCCTGCAGGGCACGCTGGCGGGCATCGAATCGGTACCGCCCGCCACGCGCGAGATCGCCCGCGGCGTGGGGATGAGCGCCTGGCAAATTCTGTGGCGGGTTGAACTGCCGCTGGCGGCGCCGGTGATTGTCGCCGGGATCCGCACGTCGGTGATCATTAACATCGGCACGGCGGCCATCGCTTCCACCGTCGGTACCAAAACGCTCGGTTCGCCGATCATCATCGGCCTGAGCGGGTTTAACACCGCCTATGTGATCCAGGGCGCGGCGGTCGTGGCGTTGTTGGCTATTATCACCGATATGCTGTTCGAACGTTGGGTGCGTTATCTCACCGCCTGGCGCCAGCAGACGCTGGCGACCACTCCGGCGGGGTAAGGGGGAAATGATGCAGGTGTCTCTACCGATGTACGGCGTTGGCCGGGAGCAGGCCGAATCCTTCTGGCAGGTCTTGCGCGGCAAGCTGCTGCGGCTGGGGTTGCCGGCGGCGCCGGAACGGCTTAGCTGGCCGGACGATCTGGCGCAACACTGGCGGCGCGAGGATCTGCTGCTCAGCCAAACCTGCGGTTATCCGTTGGTCAGCACCTTGCCGCAGGTGCAGCTAATCGGCACCTACCACTACCGGGTGGAAGGGTGCGACGGGCCGAATTACCGCAGCTGGCTGGTGGTGCGCGCGGACGATCCCGGCGAGCGGCTGGCGGATTTTCGCGGCCGAACGGCGGCGTATAACAGCACCGATTCCCAGTCCGGCTACAACGGCCTGCGCGCGCTGATCGCGCCGCTGGCGCAGGACGGGAAATTCTTCGGTGCGGCTATCGCCTCCGGCGCGCATTATCAGTCGCTGAAGCTGATCCGCAGCGGGCAGGCGGATATCGCCGCCATCGATTCCATCAGCATGGAACTGCTGCGCCGCGCGCAGCCACAGGCGCTGGAGGGACTGAAAATCATCGGCCGCACGGCGGCGGTGCCCGGTTTGCCGCTGATCACCGCAGCCGGCACGCCGCCGGAACAGGTGGACATCCTGCGCGCCGGCGCCCGAGCGATGCTGGATGAGGCGGTCAGCGACCGCCTGCTGATCGGCGATTTCAGCCTGGTGCCGCGCTCGGCCTACCAGATTATCACCGTGCTGGAGCAGCAGGCCGCCGCACAGGGCGTGACGGCGCTCTAGCCGCCGTTACAGCAGGCCGCCGCCGTCGATGTCGATCACGCTGCCGGTGACGAAACCGTTCTCCATCGCCAGCAGGTAACCCGCCGCGACGTCGGCCGCCTGGCCGATCCGGCCGACCGGCAGGCTGCCGCTTACGCGCTCGAACAGCGCCTGACGCTGCGCGGCGCTCATGCCGTCGTAGGCTTCGGTGGCGGTGATGCCGGGGCTGACCACGTTCACCCGCCGCGGCGCCAGCTCCTTCGCCAACTGTTTGCCGACCGCTTCCAGCGCGGCGTTGATGCCGGTTTTGATCAACTGACCGCCAAGGTATTTACGCGACAGTTGGCCGGAGGTCAGGGTGATGGAGCCCTGCGGCGCCAGCGTCGGCAGCGCCGCCTGCACCGCGCGCAAACTGCCCCAGAATTTGACGTTGAAGTCGGCCTGCGCCTGCTCAAAGGCAGTCTCCGCCAGCGGCTTCGCGTCCACCAACGGCCCGGCGGTGATCACCAAATGATCGAAAGCGCCGACGGCGGCAAACAGCGCATGTAGTGATGCTTCATCGGTCAGATCGGCCTGCATCAGATGCAGCGCGTCGTTTTTCTCCCCGGCGTGGGGAAGGCGACGTGAAGCCAGCACCACTTCAGCGCCGCGCACCGCCGCCGCGTAGGCCACCGCGGCGCCAATGCCGCTGGTGCCGCCCAGGATGACCAGCTTTTGTCGTTTCAGGGGGGAGTCGGGAATCGTCATGTTAAGGCCTCTTTTTAGGTAAGTTTCAACGGGATCTATCTTTCCTGATTGAAAATGAGGAAAAAAGCCCGCCTAATAGCAAACACTTGTAAATTAATATTAATAATTGATTGGGCTAAAAAGAGGGGAAATACATGACCTCATTTGTCGATCTCGAGGTGTTTGTCCGCACGGTGGACGGCGGCAGTTTTTCCGCCGCGGCGCGCTCGCTGGACATGACGCCGGCGGCGGCCAGCATCGCGGTGAAAAGGCTGGAGCAGCAGCTGGGCGCGCGGCTGCTGGTGCGTTCCACCCGCAGCCTGAGGTTGACGGAGGAGGGCGCCCGCTATCTCGACAGCGCGCGCCTGGCGCTGGGCGCGTTGGCCGAAGGAGAGCAGGCGATCCGCGAGAAGCATCAGGGGCTGTCCGGGGTACTGCAGATTTCCGCGCCGTCGGATTTTGGCCGCAATTTGCTGCTCTGCTGGCTGGATGAGTTCCGCCTGCAGCACCCGCATATTCAGCTGCAGCTCCTGATCAACGATCGGCAGGCCGATCTGTTTCGCGAACCGGTGGACGTGGCGCTCCGTTTCGGGCCGTTGGCCGACTCTTCGCTGGTGGCGCTGCCCATTTTGCCGCAGCACCGGCGGCTGATCTGCGCCAGCCCGGATTACCTGCGGCGGCATGGCGCGCCGCAAACGCCAGCCGATCTGGCCCGGCACAGCATTCTGGTGTATCAGCCCAGCGGCAAACGGCAGGTGGAATGGCGGCTATGGCGCGGTGAGGAACTGATCGAAGTACCGCTGAACGGCAGCTATTTTACCGATGACGGCGAAGTGGCGCGGCGCTGGGCGCTGGCCGGACACGGCGTGGTGCGCAAGTCGGCGATCGACGTGGTGGCCGACATTCGCGCCGGGCGGCTGGTGCAGCTGTTACCGGAATGGCGCAGCGACGCGGTGCCGATCAATCTGGTCTGCCCGCATCGCTCGCAGGTGTCGGAACGCGTCAGGCAGCTGCAGCGCTTTTTACAGCAGCGCTGTCAGCGTTGGATGGACGATCACTTGGCCTGAAGGGTTTCGGTTTGCGCCGGCGTGGCGGCGGTATCCCCGGCAGGCGCGCTTTCTTCATGCGGGGTGGTGGAACGGGTGTAGATGTTCAGCCCGGCGAGGAATACGCCGCCCAGAGAACCGAAGGCGCACAGGGCGATGACGATGAGGAACGCTTTTTTCAGCATAGGAATAATTTCGCAGGTTGCTTGGAACAGCGGGAATTATAGCCCCTTCGCCGGGTGAAACAAGAATCGTTTTTAACGGCGGCCCGCAGACCGCCCTTTGTGATCACCGCCGTTCGCAGTCGATGGCCTGTACGTTGGCCGGGCGGGCGAACAGGTATTTTCCCAGCGTCACCAGCACCACCGCCGCCACGATGATCACCAGCGCCAGCCACTCGCGCGGCGCCAGCGATTCACCGGCGAAACCGATGCCGAGCAGCACCGCCACCACCGGGTTGACGTAGGCGTAGCTGGTGGCGACCGCCGGGCGCACATTCTTCAACAAGAACATATAGGCGCTGATCGCCAGCATCGAGCCGAAGACAATCAAGTACCCGAGCGCCAGAAAGCCGCCGGTGCTCGGCATCTGAGCCAGGTGCTCGCCGCTCAGCCGGCTGGCGACCAATAACACCACGCCGGCGACCAGCATCTCCGCCGCGCCGGCCATCGGCCCGGCCGGCAGCGAGATGCGCGATCCCAATACCGAGCCAAAGGCCCAACTGGCCGACGCCAGCAAGATCAACAGCGCGCCGGTCGGGTTGCCCACCAGGTTGTTGCCGGTGTTGAGCAGCACGATGCCCACTAACCCGAGCGCAATACCGGCCCATTCCAGTTTGGTGTTGCGCATGCCCCACAGCAGGCTGAAGCAGAGGGTGAACAGCGGCACCGTCGCCACCATCACCGCGGCGATGCCGGACGGCACATGTTGGTGTTCCGCCACCGTCACCAGGCCGTTGCCTACCGCCAGCAACAGAATGCCAATGGCGCCGGCGGCCAGCCACTGCTTCGGCGTCGGCAGCGCGTGGCCGCGCCAGGCCAGGAAACTGAACAGCACGATGCCGGCAATCAGAAAGCGAATCCCGGCCATCATCAGCGGCGGCCACTGCGCGACGCCGAGGCGAATGACGAAATAGGTGGAACCCCAAACGATATATAACGTGAACAACGCCCCGATCAACGGCAGGACGCTACGGCTTTGTTGGCTAAGCATAGGGATGTGTTTTTGCAGGGATGATTATTATTAGAACGCTCAGTAAACCCGATTGGGCAACCGATAAGCAATGGCTTTCGGCATTATTTTTCCCGACTGCCGCAAGCCGTTCAGCTGTTCCGCCGCTTCCACTGCAGCCAACTGACGGCCGGCAGGTAAATCGACCAGCCGACGGCCAGCAACAGCAGCATGAACTCCGGCGGCACGCCGGGCAGTAACACGCCCAGCTTCCAGGAGACGGCGTAGGCGAAGGGACCGACGGCGGCGCCCAGCACCGCCAGCGGCCAGGGCGCCGCTCTGACCACGTCCAGCAGCCAATACCACCAGCAGCCGAAGCCGATCCACAGCGCGAGGGTCCAGAGCGGCAGGCCGTGTTGCCCGCTGTAGTGCAGCACGCCGCTGTAGCTCCATAGCCCATCCATGCCGATACCGCCCAGGGCAGCCAGAGCCGCGCCCTTACGGCGGGTGGCAGGGGTAAAGATCAGCGCCAGCGCCGCGCCGGCCAGCAGTAGGCCGTTGAGCCGATCGCGAGTCAGCAGCGCCAGCAGCCAGCAAACGCCCAGTCCCAGCGTCGCCAGCCAGAATCCGGCATGCGGCTTCTTCATCGTTCAACTCCCGTGGGGTTACTCTGCCGCTGCGCGCTTAGCGCCGACGGATTTGCCAAGCGGGCGCGAGGCCCGCTGTTTGCCTGAATGTTCGTTAATTCAACCTTAGAAGGGAAGGTGTGGGGTGCACAAGCAGAATAATCTGTACCGGTTGAAAACGTGGGCAAAAACCGGTGTTACAGGAGCGAAATCCGGTAGGCGCAGCGGCGCGAGCCGGCCAGAATGTGTTCGGCGCGCTCCACCTGCGCCTGCAGCACTTCGGTGAAGATACTCAGCTCCGCCCGGCAGAAGCCCTGGCAGACGGTGGCAGCGGCGCAGATCGGGCAGTGGTTTTCCACCAGCAGATAGGCACCGTCCTCCTCCTGGCGCCATTCGGCCATATACCCTTCGCGACAGCGGATCTCGGTCAGGCGTGCCACGCGCTCCTGCAGATCGGCGGCGCCAATCATCGCCTGCTTGTAGTTGATGCGGTTTTCCTGCTCGCGGGTTTCGATCAGCACGTCGAGCGCCTGTTCGCCCAGCTTGTCGCGCACGGTGCGCAGCAGCTGAACCGTCAGGTCCGCATGGGTATCGGGAAAGCGCGCATTGCCGGCCGAGGTCAAATGCCACAGCTGTACTGGGCGGCCTACGCCGCGCGTTTCCGCCACCGCTTCGACCAGCCCCTCTTTCGCCAGCTTGACGAACTGCTGGCGGGCCGCCTCACCGGTGGTGCCGAGCACCTTTCCTGCGTCAGAAGCTTGCTGCGGGCCGCGGGTTTTCAATAGCGTCAGCAAGCGGTCACTGACCGATTGTGCGGTCTTTCCGCTATTTTCCAAGTTTATTCTTGACATATTTCTCCGCCTCGCCCTAACTTATTCCAAGATAACTCTTGTTAAATTTAACGCAATCTTATGATCAACTCAATGCCATTCCTCTGAAAACAGGACGACAACCGTGATAACCCATGACGATAGCCGCTGGAGCGACCTTTTCTCTGGCAAAAATGCGGCCAGTGCGATCGCGCTCTCGCTCGGCGTGGCGCTGCATGCCATCAATATTCTGGTCGCCACCACCATCTTGCCCTCGGTGGTGCAGGATATCGGCGGGCTGGATCTCTATGCCTGGAACACCACGCTGTTCGTGGTGGCGTCTATCCTCGGCTCCGCGCTGTCGGCCCGCTTGCTCAGCGGCTACGGTGCGCGCAGCGCCTATCTGGTGGCTTCGCTGTTCTTCATCGCCGGGGCGGCGCTGTGCGCGCTGGCGCCGAGCATGCCGGTGATGCTGATCGGCCGCACGGTGCAGGGCTTTGGTGGCGGGCTGATCTTTGCGCTCTCCTACGCGATGATCAATCTGGTATTCGAGCAGCGGCTGTGGCCGCGCGCCATGGCGCTCATCTCGGCGATGTGGGGCATCGCCACCCTGGTGGGGCCGGCGGTAGGCGGTATTTTCGCCGAACTGAACGCCTGGCGCTGGGCCTTCGGCATTCTGCTGCCGATCATGGCGCTGTACGCCGCGTTTACCTTCCTGATCCTGCCCAAGGGCAAAGCGCAGCAGGCGGCCGCACCGTTGCCGACCGCACAGCTGCTGTTGCTGACCGTGGCGGTGCTGGTGGTGTCCGCCGGCAGCCTGGCGCACAGTGCCTGGATCAACCTGGCGGGCATCGCGCTCTCGCTGGTGCTGATGGCCTGGTTGCTGAAGCGCGAAGCGCACTCGCGCGCCCGCCTGTTGCCGCACGGCGCACTGCGGCGCGGCTCATCGCTGGCGGCATTGTACATCACGACCGCGTTGCTGGTGATCGGCATGACCAGCGAAATCTTCGTGCCTTATTTCCTGCAGCTGCTGCACGGCCAGTCGCCGCTGATCTCCGGCTATATCGCCGCCGCTATGGCCGCCGGTTGGACGTTGTCCGAGATCCTCAGCTCCGGCTGGCGCGGAGCGGGCATTCGCCGGGCGATCGTCAGCGGGCCGCTGTTCGTGCTGGTGGGCTTGCTGGCGCTGGCGATCCTGATGCCGATGCCGTCCGGCGGCCACTGGCAGGCGTTGGCGCCGATCGTCATTGCGCTGTTGCTGGTGGGATTCGGCATCGGCTTCGGTTGGCCGCACCTGCTGACGCGCATTTTGCAGGTGGCACCTGAAGCGGACAAAGATATCGCCGGCGCTTCAATTACCACGGTGCAGCTGTTCGCCACCGCATTCGGTGCGGCGCTGGCCGGGATGATCGCCAACCTGGCGGGGCTGAACGATCCGGGTGGCGCGACGGGCGCGGCATCGGCGGCGCGTTGGCTGTTCCTGGCGTTCGCGCTGGCGCCGCTGCTGGCGGTATTCAGCGCCTGGCGCTGCGCAGCGATCGCGCCGCCGGGGGCCGAGACGGGCAATTTTGTACAAAACCCGCCCTCGCGCGAGTGCTAGAATGCCTCTCATTCAGCGGAGGTAGGCAAGATGAAGGCGGAAGGCATAGCGCGCAAAGCATCCCGGGAGCAGGCTCATTTTATGCACGTCGACGATCTTGGCGGGCTGGAAGTGCTGCAGGCCACCTACCGCCGCCAAACCTTCTCGCGCCACAGCCATGAAGGCTTCTGCGTGGGCGTCATCGACGATGGCGCCCAGCGCTTCTACCGCACCGGCGGCGAACACGTGGCGCCGCTGGGCAGCATCATTCTGGTCAACGCCGACGATATTCATACTGGCAGTTCCGCCACCGAAGAGGGCTGGTCGTATCAGGCGATGTACCCGGCGCCGGAGCTACTGGCCTTTTTATCGCGCGATCTGAAAACCGGCGCCGGCGCGACGCCTTATTTTCCCAACCCGGTGGTGCACGACGTCGGCCTGGCTGGCCAGTTGCGCATGGCGTTCAGCCTGCTGCGCAGCGATGAGAACCGGCTGATGAAGGAGACCATGGTGTTCTCGGCGCTGACCTGGCTGATGCTGCGGCACGGCAAAAGCCGTATCGATCCTGCGCCGCAGAGCCGGGCGCAAAGCCAAGTGGCGCGGGTGAAAGCCTTTCTCGACGATTTCCCCGAGGCGGACATTTCGCTGCTGGAGCTGGCGGAGCGCGTGGCGCTCAGTCCTTATTACCTGCTGCGGCAGTTTCAGCAGGCCACCGGCCTGCCGCCGCACGCCTATCAAATTCAGGCGCGGCTGCGCAAGGCGCGCGGCATGCTGAAGGCCGGCAACAGCGTGCTGGACAGTGCGTTGAGCTGCGGCTTTCACGATCAAAGCCATTTCCACCGCCATTTTCGCAAGTCGATGGGCGTCACGCCGGGCGACTACGTCAAATCGCTGAAATAGCCGGGCAATCGGGTGCAATACCCGTGTACGCCTGCGCCGTAAGCTGGCTTCTTCAACTCAAGGAGAAGCCCATGACTGATTCAATCCCCCTCATCACGCCGCCCTCCGCCCGCCTGCGCCCCGCGCTGCAGGGCGGGGTGGCTATCTTGCCGCTGTGCCTGGCGGTGGTGCCGTGGGGAGTACTGGCGGGCTCGATGGCCCTGCAAAGCGGCCTGACGCCGGCGCAGGGCTGGGCATGTCGGCCATCGTGTTCGCCGGAGCGTCGCAGCTGGTGGCGATGGGCATGATCAAGGGCAGCGCCGGGCTGCTGGCGATCCTGCTGTCGACCTTTTTCGTCACCGCCCAGCATTTTCTTTACGCGCTGCGGCTGCGGGAGCGTATCGCGCCGCTGCCGTTGCGCTGGCGGCTGGCGCTGGGATTCTTGCTCACCGATGAACTGTTCGCGCTGACCGGCGAACAGACGCCGGCGCGTTTCAACCGCTGGTATGCGCTGGGCGCCGGGCTGACCTTTTACCTGTGCTGGTTTCTCTCCACGCTGCTTGGCATCGTGGCCGCCGGCAGCGCCGGCGATCTGGACGGTTACGGGTTGGATTTCTCCATCGCCGCCACCTTTATCGCCATCGTGGTGCCGCTGGTGCGCAGCCTGCCGGTGTTGGCCTGCGTGCTGACCGCGCTGCTGCTTTCCATCGTGTTGCACCATTTCCAGACGCCGGGCGCATTGGTGATCGCCACCGTGGCGGCGATGCTGGTCGGGCTGCTGTGCAGCGGGGGGCGCCGATGATCTGGCTGACGATCGTTTTGATGGGGCTGGTGGTGTTTTTCAACCGCTACTGTTTTCTGGCGCCCGGGTTGCCGCTGCGTCTGTCGCCGCGCGTTAAAACCCTGCTGAGCTTTTCCGTGCCGGCGGTGCTGACGGCGATCTGCGGGCCGATTGTCGCCTTCAGCGGCGACCAGCTGCGTGCCGCGCCGGATAACCCTTACCTGTGGGGGGCGGTGTTAGCGGTGATACTGGCGTTCTTTCTACGCAATATGCTGGCGGTGGTGTTGCTGAGCATGCTGATTTTCATCGCGCTGCGCGGCATTTTTTAAAATTCGCTTGCCATATCTCTAATTTGAGATTATTTCTCTTATATGGGATTTTTAAGCGGAGTATGAACGATGGATAACGGTTTGGAGATGGCCGACCTGAGGTTGGCGCAGCGGCTGGCGGATTTGCGCCAGCAGCGGGCGTGGTCGCTGGAGGAGTTGGCGCAGCGCACCGGCCTTAGCCGGGCGACGCTCTCGCGGGTGGAGCGCGCCGAGACCAGCCCGACGGCATCGTTGCTGAACCGGCTGTGCGCCGCCTACGGGTTAACCATGTCGCGCCTGTTGAGCGAAATCGAAGACGAACCGCCGGAGCTGCTGCGGCCGCCGCAACAGCCGGTGTGGGTCGATCGGGCCAGTGGTTTTCACCGTCGCTCCGTTTCCCCGCCCGGCGCATTGTATAAGGCCGAGTTTATCGAAGCCCGGCTGGATGCCGGCGCGCAGATCGATTACGACCTGCCGTCGATTCCAGCGCTGGAGCATCACCTCTGGCTGTTGTCCGGGCAGCTGGAATTGACCCTGGAAGGGCGCGTTTTCCGGCTGTCGCCCGGCGACTGCCTGCGCTACCGCCTGTTCGGCGCCTCCCGTTTCCATGTCCCCGGCGATGAGCCGGCCCATTACACGCTCGTTATCTGCAGGCCATAGCCATGATTGAATTGCAACAGTGGGACGCCGATGCGGCGCAAAGTGCCATGGCCGAGTTGGCCGAGATGCTGCACGCCAGCGTGGCGCACGGCGCCAGCATCGGTTTTGTCATGCCCTTTACGTTGGAACAGGCGCAGGCGTTTTGGCTGGGGCTGCTGCCGGCCCTGGTGCGGGGAGAGCGTGCGATGCTGGTGGCGCTCGAGAACGGTCGGCCGGTCGGCACCGTGCAGCTGCTGTTGGCGATGCCGGACAACGGCCGTCACCGGGCGGAAGTGGTCAAGCTGATGGTGCATCCGCAGGCGCGGCGGCAGGGCATCGCCCGGCTGTTGATGCAGGAAGTGCAGGCGCTGGCGGCGCGTCATCGGCGCAGCCTGTTGGTGCTGGACACCCTGAGCGGCAGCGCGGCGCAGGGATTGTACCGTCAATTGGGGTTCGAGGCGGCGGGCGATATCCCGCAATACGCCCGCGCCAGCGATGGCGGGGCGTTGGAGGCCACCTGCTATATGTACAAACTGCTGTGAGGCTTAGCGCCCGCGCCAGGCTTTGATCGCCTGTTGGCGCACCTGCAGCTTCTGCTGTGGCGTCAGCTTGTTGTAGTCGCGGGCCAGGCCGCTTTCCCAATCGCCGTACAGCGGGTTGGGCAGCACGATGAATTCGGTGCCGAACTTGTTCTGGTTCTCGCTGACGAACGCCCGGCGCTGCGCATTATCCTGGTGGTAAGTCGCGGCGCCGAAGTCGTTCAGGTTGTCGCCCGCGTACACCACGATGTCATAGCCGGCTTGTTTGATGGCGTAGAAGCGCGCCTGCTTATTGGAAGTGTCGGTACTGAGCAAGACGGTCTTTTCCGACATGCCGGTGAAGCCGAGTTTCTGCATGTTGGCCACCGTGGCAGCGTATTCGCTCTGCTTGCGGTTCGAGACGTAGAACATTGTTCCCTGATGAGCGTTAACGTAGCGGGCGAACGACACGGCACCCGGCACCGCGCCGGCCTGTTCGGCCTGCGTCCACTGGGCCCAGGTGGCGCCGTCGTACGGCTGGCCCTGCTGCGCCTGCCAGCCGGAGTAGGCGCTGTTGTCCAGCAGGGTTTCATCCAGATCGACCACCACCGCCTTTTTGCGGCCCGGTGCGGCCTTGGCCTGATCGAAGGCGCGCTGCGCGCTGTTGAACGCCTGATGCGCCAGCGCCTGGTATTCACCGGACTGTTGGAACCAGTTCACCGCCAGCACCGACTGATCCGCCAGCCGCTGCTGGGCCTGAGCGTCGGTATGCGGCGGCTGCGCGCAACCGGCCAGCGTCAGCAGCGCGACGCCAACTGCCGCGCCAAGGGTGAGTTTCCTTGCCTGTTTTCCTGCCATCGTTCTCTCTCTCGGTTTTAGTCTTGTGGGCTGTCCAGCAGCATATCCATCTCGAACTGGCGCAGGGGCTCCTGACGCCAGCCAAGATGCGTAAAGAAGGGGGCGGCCACCTCGGGCACAAAGACGTTGGCGGTCAGCGGCAAAGGGGCGAACTGCGCTTGCAGGGCGGCCAGCAAGGCGCGGGCATGCCCCTGACCGCGGTGCTGCGGGGGCACGTAGATCAGGCGCAGCCAGCAGTGCTCGGCGCCGGGCATCACCACGGCGTAGGCCTGACGATTGAGCGTATAGGCTCGCGGTGTGCCCGGCAGCTTGAACAGCGATTCGGGGGCAATCAGCCAGGGCAGGTCGGTGGCGCCTTCCGCCGTCAGGCAATGGCTGACGGTCAACGTATCGACCGCCTGCAGCACCGCCGTGCCTGGCGGCACTTCCGCCGGCGCCTGGTGGCCGGTCAGGGTGCGCACGATGCGCAGCCCGGCGCGATGGTACAGCGCCAGCGCGGCTTCGTTGCCTTCGATCACTTCCAGCGACAGCCGATGGTCGCCGCGCTGACGGGCATCCGCCACCACCCGCTGCATCAGCGCCTTACCCAGCCCCTGACCGCGCATCTCGGGGCGTATGGAAAAGGCCGCGACCCGGCTGTGTCGGCCGCGACGGGCGATCAGCGCCACCGCCACCGGTTCCTGGCGATGGGTGACGATCAAGCTGTCGTTCAGGCTGAGGTCTTCGGCGCCGAAGCGGGCGGCGAAGGCCGGCCCGTCGAGCACGAAGCGTACAATGTAGTTTTCAAAACAGTGGGTGAGGATATTGGCCAGCTCGTCGCTGCTGTAGCGCACGGCGTTGTGGAAGTCGAAGCGTCCGTCGTTGTGCATGGCTGATTCCGCTCGGGGGAAAGCTATACATGTAGACCCGTTTGTTTTGCAAGGCAAGCGGGGGGATTCGTTGGCGGGGAAAATAAAAACAAAAAAGCCGGACGCAGCCGCCCGGCGAAATAAAACTCTGGGTATCAAGTGACGCTAAAGTTTGCAGTGGTGGTTATTCATTCATCACATCAGAACTGGTAGGTCAGGGCGAGAACAACGACGTCGTCGTTTTTCAGGCCCAGCTTGTTGTCGTCATCGAGCTGGTTGATTTTATATTCGACATAAGTGGACATGTTTTTGTTGAAGTAATAGGTCGCCGCCACGTCGAAATATTTCACCAGATCGACATCGCCGATGCCTTCAATATCTTTGCCTTTCTGCTGAACGTAACCCAGCGATGGGCGCAGACCGAAGTCGAACTGATATTGCGCGACCAATTCAATCCCTTCCGCTTTATTGGCGAAGCCGCTAACGGAAGTCGAATTGTTATTGATGGTGGCGGTGCCGGAAATAGGCGCAATATTGCGGCTCTGCGAATAAGTCGCGGCCAGGTAGACGTTGTTGTTGTCGTATTTCAGACCACCGGCCCAGATATCGGCCTTGTCGCCTTTACCGAAGGTGCCCGCTTTTTGCGTGGCGGTGCGGTTGGAAGAGGCATAGGCGGCACCCACGCTCAGACCGTCGATGATTTCGTAGCTGGAGGAGAGGCCCCAACCGTCGCCGTTCGCCTTGCTGGCGGAGCGGCCGTCGTTTTCGTTCTTGCCCTGGTACTGCACGGCAAATTTCAGGCCGTCAACCAGACCGAAGAAGTTGTTATTACGGTAGGTGGCGACGCCGTTGGTGCGGCCGTTCATGAAGTTGTCGGTCTTGATATAAGCATCGTCGCCGAATTCAGGGATCATATCCGTCCAGGCGCCGACGTCGTAAATGATGCCGTAGTTGCGGCCGTAGTCAAAGGAGCCGAGATCCTTATATTTCAGACCGGCGAAGCCCAGACGCGTTTTGGTGTCTTTAGTGCCGTCGGATTCAGTATGGTTGGCGGCGATCTGATATTCCCACTGGCCGTAGCCGGTCAGCATATCGTTAATCTGAGTCGCGCCTTTAAAGCCGATGCGGACGTAAGTTTTATCACCGTCGTTGCCGGCATCATCGGAGAAATAATGCAGGGCTTTTACACGGCCGTAAAAATCGAGCTTGTTGCCGTCTTTATTGTAGATTTCTGCTGCCTGTGCCGCTTGCGCAAGTAAAAGTGCCGGAATAATAACGGCCAGAAGATTACGTTTCATGGGTTACCCTGCTTTATTCGATTGAAAGACGCTTATCATCAGTTGCATTGCTGTTTCACTGTGCCGCCTGATTGTTGGCGGCGGAGAATTTTTACCGTAGTAATGTGATCCATTTATGACAAAAAATTCATTTTCATGTCGAACGATTAAAAAAGTCGCGCAAAGGGTGAATTTTTTCTTCAGCCGACGGTCGGCGGCTGGTCTACAGTTATCGATACCTTGTTCCGCTGCGGGAGGAATCATGCACGATACTTATACTTTGTTCGGCACGCAGGGTTGCGGTTCGACGATCGTGGCCGCCGCGTTGGCGTTGACCGCGTTCCCCTGGGGCTATGAGGAGGTGGACTACACGCAGGACGGCCCGGAGCGCGATCGCCTGCTGGCGCTAAACCCGCTGGGCCAGGTGCCTACCTTGGTGTTGCCCAATGACGAAGTGATGACGGAGAGCGCGGCGATTATCCTGCTGCTGCACGATCGCGCACCGCATGCTGAACTGGCGCCGCCCGGCGGCTCGCCGCTGTTGCCGCGTTTTCTGCGCTGGCTGCTGTTCATTAACGCGGAGATTTACCCCACCTTCACCTATGCCGACCATCCGCAGCGCTGGCAGCCGCAGGCGGCGGGGGCGGAGCAGCTGAAAAATGCGGTGATGGATTATCGCGAGCGTTTATTGCAGCAGCTGAACGCCGCCGCCGGCGCAGCGGGCCCGTGGTTTCTCGGCAAGAGCTTCAGCGCGTTGGATCTGTACGTGGCGGTGATGTGCAACTGGCGGCCGGGCCGCGCATGGTTCCGGCAGCACTGCCCGCGGCTGTACGCCATCGCCGAACGGGTGGAGCAGCGGCCGGAGCTGAATGCGCTGCTGAGCGCCCATTTCGACGGCGTTGCCCCACTGGAATCGTGAAACCTCCCCGCTGCCCGGCGGGGAACCCTCCCGTTTTTCTGAATCGAGACTGCCGAAAATCCCGATTTTCACTCGCTGCGGCGGCGGGTAGCGTAAGGCTATCCGCAACTGACAGGAGAGTGTGATGCCATCAGAATCCCAGGCCGGGCAACAGGCGTTCGGCGATATTGCCCCCAAGCTGGCGCAGCTCAGCGACAACATATTGTTTGACGATGTCTGGCAGCGGCCAGAGCTGAGCCCGCGCGAGCGCAGCCTGATCACCGTCGCCGCGCTGGTGGCGCTCAACCGCGTGGAACAGCTGCCGTTTCACCTGCAGCTGGCGCAGCGCAACGGCGTGGCGCGTCAGCAACTGGCCGAGCTCATCACCCATCTGGCGTTCTACGCCGGCTGGCCTGCAGCGGCATCGGCCGTGGCGCGCCTGCGCGAGCTGGAACCGGAGGCGCCCCATGCCGTTTAGCCGCATCGCCCTGCATCAGGGCAAATCCGCTGACTACCTGCAAACCTTGTCCGACAGCCTGCATCAGGCGCTGGTAGAGGCGTTCGAGGTGCCGCCGACGGACAAATTTCAGGTGATCGATCAATACCGCCCCGGTGAGCTTATCTACGATCGCGACTATCTCGGCGGGCCGCGCAGCGCGGATTTCGTGCTGTTTTACATCACCGCCGGGCGGCCGCGCGACAGCGACACCAAGCGGCGTTTCTACCGACGGCTGGCGGCGTTGCTGATGGAAAAGCTGCGGCTGAACCCCGAGGATGTGATGGTGGTGATCGCCACCACCCAGTTGGACGAGTGGTCGTTCGGCGGTGGTCGCGTCTCGATGATCGAGCCGCAGGCGTAACTCGGGCTGACGTCGCCGGCGGTCTGTGGGACAATAGCGCCATCATTTCGTTTAGATAAGAGTTGAATGGCGCTCTCCTCCGCAGTTAAAGATCAGATTGGCCAGTGGTACAAAGCCCTGCAGCAGCAAATACCGGATTTCATTTCCCGCGCGCCCCAGCGTCAGATGATCGCCGAGGTGGCGAAGACGTTGGCCGGTGACTACCCGCGCCATCTGGCGATCGAGGCGCCGACCGGCGTCGGTAAAACGCTGTCTTATCTGATCCCGGGCATCGCCGTCGGGCGGGCGGAGAGCAAGCCGCTGGTGGTGAGCACCGCCAACGTGGCGCTACAGGACCAGATCTACAGCAAAGATTTGCCGCTGCTGAAGAAGATTATCCCCGATCTGAAATTTACCGGTGCCTTTGGCCGCGGGCGTTACGTCTGCCCGCGTAACCTGGCGGCGATGAGCACCGACGTCAGTCAACAGGGCGATCTGACGCTGTTCCTCGACGACGAACTGGCGCCGTCCAGCGGCGAAGAGCAGGCGCTGTGCCAGAAACTGACCAAGGCGTTGGCTCGCTTCGAGTGGGACGGGCTGCGCGATCACTATCAGCAGAGCATCGACGATCCGCTGTGGGCCAAGCTGAGCACCGACAAGGCCAACTGCCTGGGGCGCAACTGCCACTACATTCGCGAATGCCCGTTCTATATTGCCCGCAAAGAGATCGAGAGCGCCGACGTGGTGGTGGCCAACCACGCGCTGGTGATGGCGGCGCTGGAGACGGAATCGGTGCTGCCGAACCCGAAAGAATTGCTGCTGGTGCTGGACGAAGGCCATCATTTGCCTGAGGTGGCGCGCGACGCGCTGGAGATCGACGGGGAAATCACCGCGCTGTCGACCAACCTGCAGTTGGACATGATCGTGCGCCAGGTCGAGCAGTGCATGACGCAGTACCGGCCGAAGAATCCGCCGGGGCTGGCCAACAGCGAACGGCTGAAAAACCATTGCGAGGAGCTGCGCGAGCTGGTGCAGATCTTCGAGCATCAGGTCAGCGCCTACCTGCCCGGCGATAGCGTGGCGGCCGAGCACCGTTTTGAAATGGGCGAGCTGCCCGCGGAGATGGTGGAGAGCTGCGCACGGCTGTTTAAACTGACCGATGCATTACGCGGGCTGGCGGAGTTCGTGCTTAACGATCTTACCGAGCAGACCGGCAAGCACGACATCGTGCGTCTGCATCGCGCGATCATTCAGATGAGCCGCACGCTGGGCTATCTGGAGGCGATGAGCAAGCTGTGGCGGCTGGCGGCGCTCGACAAGTCGTCCAACGCGCCGATCTCCAAATGGGTCACGCGCGAGCTGCGCGATAACGTTACCCATCTGTATTTGCACTGCGTCGGCATCCGCGTCAGCGACCAGCTGGAGAAGCTGCTGTGGCGCAAGGTGCCGCACGTGGTGGTCACCTCGGCCACGCTGCGTTCACTGAACAGCTTCGCGCGTTTGCAGGAGATGAGCGGGCTGAGCGAGAAGGCCGGCGATCGCTTCGAAACGCTCTCTTCGCCGTTCAATCACGTCGAACAGGGCAAAATTGTCATTCCGCAGATGCGCTATGAACCGGCGCTCGCCAACGAGGCGGAGCACCTCGAGGAGATGGCGCGGTTTTTCCGCGCCGAGCAGGCGAGCGGCAAGCACAAAGGCATGCTGATCCTGTTCAGCAGCCACCGGGCGATGCAGACTTTCCTCAGCTACGTGACCGATCTGCGGCTGATGCTGCTGGTGCAGGGCGACCAGCCGCGCTACCGGCTGGTGGAAGAGCACCGCAAGCGGGTGGAGAAGGGCGTCGCCAGCGTGCTGGTGGGGCTGCAATCGTTCGCCGAAGGGCTGGATCTGAAAGGCGAACTGCTGACCCAGGTGCATATTCACAAAATCGCGTTCCCGCCGATCGACAGCCCGGTGATCATCACCGAAGGCGAGTGGCTGAAATCACTGAAGCGCTATCCGTTCGAAGTGCAGAGCCTGCCGAGCGCCTCGTTCAACCTGATCCAGCAGGTCGGCCGACTGATCCGCAGTAACCAATGCTACGGCGAGATCGTGATCTACGATCGCCGGCTGTTGACCAAAAACTACGGTTCGCGGCTGTTGGCGTCGCTGCCGGTGTTCCCGATTGAGCAGCGCGCGGTGCCGGAGGCCGACAAGGCGCATCTGGCGGCGCTGAAATCCGCCGCCGACGCGGCCAAAAAAGAGAAGAAGCGCGGCAACCCGTTCGCCCGCAAACGGCGGCGTTGATCAGAGCAGCGGCGGCAGGCGGCGCTTGACCGGCGTGGTTTTCACGATCGAGGTGTTGCTCTGCGCATGCTCGGCCAGCCGATCGAGGGTATGGTCGAGCTGTTCCATCGAGTGCGCCACCAGCCGCACGATAAAGCAGTCTTCGCCGGTCACCTTATCGCATTCGACCACTTCCGGGATCGCCTGAATCAGCTGCTCGACCTTCTTCAGCATGCCCGGCAGCGGCTTGATGCGCACCAGCGACTCGAAGGCATAGCCTACCGCCTGCAGATTGACGTTCAGGGTATAACCCTGGATCACGCCGCTTTCCTCCAGCCGCCGCAGTCTTTCCGACGTGCTCGGCGACGACAGCCCCACCTGCGCGCTCAGCGTCTTCAACGATGCACGCGCATCTTCCGCCAGAATGGTCAGGATTTGGCGATCGATATCATCCATAACGCCTCCGTTAGGTATTTTCTTTATTATAGCTGCGATAAAAAGGCAGTTAAGCATATCTGCCTTTTTTATGCTATGGAAAGCCGCCCCGCGAAGCCGCAAGCTATGTCTCTGGGCAAGCTTCGAGGAATGCAGAATGAATGCAGAGATAAAACGCGGATCGCTGGAGATGGCGGCGGCGATGTTGATTTCCGGCTCTATCGGCTGGTTTGTGTTGATGTCCGGCCAGCCGGTTATCAACGTGGTGTTTTGGCGCTGCGCGGTAGGCGCGCTGGTGCTGCTGGCGGTGTGCGGCGTACTGGGGCAGCTGCGACGCGATGCGCTGACGCGCGCCACGCTGCTGCTGGCGATCGCCGGCGGCGTCGCGCTGGTGATCAACTGGCTGCTGCTGTTTGCCGCCTATTCCTATGCCTCTATTTCCATCGCCACCGCGGTGTATAACACCCAGCCGTTTATGCTGGTAGGGCTGGGGGCGCTGTTTTTGGGGGAACGGCTGACCGCCCGCAAGCTGCTGTGGCTGGGGCTGGCGTTCGGCGGCATGATGCTGGTGGTGCTGGCGCAGCCGCGGCAGGCGGGGGAGCAGAGCCATTATCTGGCGGGCATCGCGCTGGCGCTCGGCGCGGCGTTTTTCTACGCCCTGATGGCGCTGGCGGCCAAGCGGCTGAAGGGCACGCCGCCGCATCTCATTGCGCTGATCCAGGTGACGGTAGGGGCGGTGATGCTGTTGCCGCTGGTGGATTTCCATGTTTCGGCTAGCGTTGGGCAGTGGGGGATGCTGGCGACGCTCGGCGTGCTGCACACCGGCCTGATGTACGTGTTGATGTACGGTGCGCTGCAGAAGCTGCCCACCAACCTGATCGGCTCGCTGTCGTTTATCTACCCGATCGCCGCCATGTTGGTGGATCGCCTGGCGTTTGGCCACCGCCTGTCGGCGTGGCAGCTGCTGGGCGCGGCGATCATCCTGCTGGCGGCGGCGGGCATGAACCTGCTGGGCGATCGGCGAGCGCGACTGCTGCCGGCCTCGGACGGCCGGCGCGCCGGCTGATGCTCAGTTCGGTTTTTTCAGCCGGCGCCATATGGTGGTGCGGCTGATCCCGAGCAACCGGGCGGCGGCGGCGTGGTCGCCCCCGCACCGCGCCAGGGCTTCGTGGGCGGAGATGGGCGCCGCCTGCGTCTCGGGCGGCGTGACCGCCGCCAGCTCCGGCAACAGCCACTGCAGCGTTTCACCGCTCGGCGCTGCGCCGGTGCTCAGCATCAGCGCTACCCGTTCCATCATGTTGCGCAGTTCGCGCAGGTTGCCGGGCCAGGCGTAATGGCTTAGCGCGGCGTAACAGCCGGCCAGGGCGGTGCGCAGCGGCTCCGTCAGCGGCACATCGAGCGCCGCCAGCGACTGTTTCAGAAAGTGTTCCGCCAGCATCGCAATATCGTCGCCGCGCGCCCGCAATGGCGGCAGCTGCAGCCGCAGGGCGCTCAGGCGATAAAACAGATCGGCGCGAAAACCGCCCCGTTGAATCGCCTGCTCCAGGCGGGTGTGGGTGGCGCTGATGACGCGAAAGTCGACCGTTACCGGCTGTTGCCCGCCCACCCGGGTGATAGTTTTCTCTTCCAGCGCGCGCAGCAGTCGCGTTTGCAGGTGCAGCGGCATTTCGCCGATCTCATCCAGAAACAGAGTGCCGCCGTTGGCGGTTTCCAGCAGCCCGCGTCGGCCGCCGCGCCGTGATCCGGTGAAGGCGCCTTCCTCATAGCCGAACAGTTCCGCCTCCAGCAGCGATTCGGCGATGGCGCCGCAGTTGATGGCGACGAACGGCGGCGTCGCCCCCCTGGACGGTGCGCCGCGCCGGGAAAAGTATTCGCGGTGGATTGCCTGCGCCGCCAGCTCTTTGCCAGTGCCGGTTTCTCCTTCAATTAATACCGCCGCCGGCGAGCGGGCGTACAGCATGATGGTGCGCCGGGTCTGCTCCATCTGCGGGGAGTCGCCCTGCAAATCGCCCAGCCCATAGCGTGGCTGCAGGGTATCGCGTGCGGCGTAATCGCCGCCGCGTTTGCCGCCGCTCAGCATCAGGCGCGTTACGTCCAGCGCATCGCTGAAGGCGGCGCGCAGGGTGGCGGCGGAATAGAGAAAAATGGCGGTGAGCCCGGCCTCTTCCGCCAGATCGCTGATGAGGCCGGCGCCGACCACCGCCTGAATACCGGCGGCTTTCAGCTCGGCGATCTGGCCGCGGGCGTCCTCTTCGGTGACGTAACTGCGCTGTTCCAGCGGCAGATCGAAGGTTTGCTGGAACTCCATCAGTGCGGGCAAAGGCGTTTTATAGGTGATGACGCCGATCCGATCGGCGGTTCTGCGCGCCTTGCTCAGCGCCTGCAGCAGGTCGAAGCCGCCGGGCTTGACCAGGATGACCGGCACCGACAGGCGACTTTTCAGGTAGGCGCCGTTGGAGCCGGCGGCGATGATGGCGTCGCACGGTTCGGTCGCCAGGCGTGCGCGGATGTGCTGCACCGCCTCCTCGAAGCCGAGACGGATCGGGGTGATGGTCGCCAGATGGTCGAACTCGAGGCTGATGTCCCGGAACAGATCGAACAGGCGGGTGATGGAGACGGTCCAGATCACCGGTTTGTCCGGCGCGCGGGATGTCGTGATGTGATCGCTCATGGTGGGTTACCGAATGGAAGTGGCTGCATTAGGTGTAGCCCGGTTTCAGTTATGTTTCAAATTTACTGTGTGAAACAACGATTGAAACGTTAACTGAAACGTTTTTTATCCCTTTGCCAGGCCAATGGCGCTGAATATGTTGTAACTCACTTATTTTTATCGTTTTTAATTTTTCCCCTCACCGAAGTGAAACCTGGCCCGCTCCTTGCTCTGTCTGTTTCATCTGGCTAATCGGAGAAAACGTCATGACGCTGCGCTCACCCGGGCTCGCCTTTCGTCAGGCCCTGAGTAAAGAAAAACCCCTGCAAATCGCCGGCGCGATCAACGCCAACCATGCCTTGCTGGCTCAGCGGGCCGGATTCCAGGCCATCTATCTTTCCGGCGGCGGTGTGGCGGCCGGTTCGCTGGGATTGCCGGACCTGGGCATTTCGACGCTGGACGATGTGTTGACCGATATTCGCCGCATCACCGACGTCTGCCCGCTGCCGCTGCTGGTGGATGTCGACAGCGGTTTCGGCGCTTCGGCGTTCAATGTCGCCCGCACGGTGCGCTCGGTGAGCAAGGCCGGGGCGGCGGCGCTGCATATCGAAGATCAGGTCGGCGCCAAGCGCTGCGGCCATCGGCCCAATAAGGCCATCGTCTCCACCGAAGAGATGGTGGATCGCATCAAGGCGGCGGTAGATGCGCGCAGCGATCCGGACTTCGTGATCATGGCGCGCACCGACGCGCTGGCGGTGGAGGGGCTGGAAGCGGCCATCGAGCGCGCTCAGGCTTACGTGGCGGCCGGGGCCGACATGCTGTTCCCGGAAGCGATCACCGAACTGGGCATGTACCGCCGTTTCGCCGAAGCGACGCAGGTGCCGATCCTCGCCAACATCACCGAATTCGGCGCGACGCCGCTGTTCACCACCGACGAGCTGCGCAGCGCTCGGGTGGATATGGCGCTGTATCCGCTGTCGGCCTTTCGGGCGATGAACCGGGCGGCGGAGCGGGTGTACCGCGCCCTGCGCGAGGAGGGCACGCAGAAAAGCGTCATCGACACCATGCAGACCCGCAACGAGCTGTACGAAAGCATCAACTACTATTTGTTCGAAGAGAAACTCGACGCTTTGTTCGCTCGCCAGCGCGACGAATAAGCGCCATTCACGCAGAAGCCAAATGAGGACAGTATGAGCCAAGCGATCCCCCCGCAAAGCCCGACTGGCGTTAAGCCGAAAAAATCCGTGGCGTTATCCGGCGTGCCCGCCGGAAATACCGCGCTGTGTTCCGTAGGGCGCAGCGGCAACGATCTGCACTACCGCGGTTACGATATCCTCGATCTCGCGCGCCACTGCGAGTTTGAAGAGGTCGCCCATCTGCTGATCCACGGCAAGTTGCCCAACCGCGACGAGCTGCAGGCCTATAAACACCGTCTCAAAGCGCTGCGCGGCCTGCCCGCCAGCGTGCGCACGGTGCTGGAGGCGCTGCCGGCGGCTTCGCATCCGATGGACGTGATGCGCACCGGCGTTTCGGCCCTTGGCTGCACGCTGCCGGAAAAAGAGCAGCACGGCGCGGCCGGCGCGCGCGACATTGCCGATCGGCTGCTGGCGTCGTTGGGATCGATGCTGCTCTACTGGTATCACTACAGCCACAACGGCGAGCGCATTCAGCCGGAGACCGACGACGATTCCATCGGCGGCCACTTTCTGCACCTGCTGCACGGCGAGGCGCCTTCTGCCAGCTGGGAGCAGGCGATGCACGCGTCATTGATCCTGTACGCCGAGCATGAGTTCAACGCCTCGACCTTCGCCGGCCGGGTGATCGCCGGCACCGGATCCGACGTCTATTCGGCGATCGTCGGCGCCATTGGCGCGCTGCGCGGGCCGAAGCACGGCGGCGCCAACGAGGTGTCGCTGGAGATCCAGCAACGCTATGAAACGCCGGACGAAGCGGAAGCCGACATTCGCCGCCGCATCGACAACAAAGAGGTGGTGATTGGCTTTGGGCACCCGGTGTACACCGTCTCCGATCCGCGCCATCAGGTGATCAAAGAGATCGCGCTGCGCCTGTCGCAGGAAGCGGGCGCGATGAAGCTGTATGACATCGCCGATCGGCTGGAAAGCGTGATGCGTGACACCAAAAAGATGTTCCCCAACCTCGACTGGTTCTCGGCGGTGTCTTACCACCAGCTGGGGGTGCCCACTGAAATGTTCACGCCTCTGTTTGTCATGGCGCGCGTCAGCGGCTGGTCGGCGCACATCATCGAGCAACGGCAGGACAACAAAATCATTCGCCCGTCCGCCAACTATACCGGGCCGGAAGCGCGGGCGTTCGTACCGCTGGATCAGCGCTGAGCGCCGGTCGTTATCGTGTCGTTTTCACTCTGGAGCCTTTGGAAATCATGATGCTTGAGTCTGCCAATACCCGCCGTCCGCCGTTCGATCGCGAAATGGTCGATATCGTCGATTATGTGATGAAAGAGGCCGTCGATAGCCCGGCGGCGTACCGCACCGCTCACTATTGCCTGCTCGACACCCTCGGCTGCGGGCTGGAGGCGCTGAGCTACCCGGCCTGCAAGAAACTGATGGGGCCGGTGGTGCCGGGCGCCGAGGTGCTGAACGGCAGCCGGGTGCCCGGCACCCGTTTCCAGCTGGATCCGGTGCAGGCGGCGTTCAATATCGGCGCCATGATCCGCTGGCTCGACTTCAACGACACCTGGCTGGCGGCGGAGTGGGGCCACCCGTCGGATAACCTGGGCGGGATCCTGGCGGTGGCCGATTGGCTCTCTCGCCAGGCGGTGGCGGCGGGCAAAGCGCCGCTGACCATGCGGCAGGTGCTGATCGCCATGATCAAGGCGCATGAGATCCAGGGCTGCCTGGCGCTGGAAAACGCCTTCAACCGGGTAGGGTTGGATCACGTGCTGCTGGTGAAGGTGGCGTCCACCGCGGTGGTGGCGCAGTTGCTCGGCCTGAGCCGCGAGGCGATCCTGAACGCGGTGTCGCTGGCGTGGGTGGACGGGCAGTCGCTGCGTACCTATCGCCACGCGCCGAACGCCGGCACCCGCAAATCCTGGGCAGCGGGGGATGCGACCGCCCGCGCGGTGCGGTTGGCGCTGATGGCCGCCACCGGCGAAATGGGCTACCCCTCGGCGCTGACGGCACCGACCTGGGGATTCTACGACGTCTCGTTTAACGGCAAACCTTTCCGCTTCCAGCGGCCGTACGGCGCGTATGTGATGGAGAACGTGCTGTTTAAAATTTCGTTCCCGGCGGAGTTCCATGCCCAGACCGCCGTGGAGGCGGCCATGACGCTGCACCGCCAGATGCAGGCCGCCGGCAAAACCGCCGCCGACATCGCCAGGGTGAGCATCCGCACCCACGAGGCTTGCCTGCGCATTATCGACAAGCAGGGGCCGCTGGATAACCCGGCGGATCGCGATCACTGCATTCAGTATATGGTGGCGATCCCGTTGCTGTTCGGCCGGCTGACGGCGGCGGATTACGAAGACCGGGTGGCCGAAGATCCGCGTATCGACGCATTGCGTAGCAAGATCCACTGCCATGAAGATCCCGCTTTCACGCGCGATTATCACGATCCGGAAAAGCGCTCGATCGCCAATGCGCTGACGGTGGAGTTCGCCGACGGCAGCCGTCTGGATGAGGTGGCGGTGGAGTATCCTATCGGCCATGCGCGGCGGCGCGAAGAGGGCATCCCGCTGCTGATCGAGAAGTTCAAAATCAACCTGGCGCGCCAGTTCCCAGCCCTGCAGCAGCAGCGCATTCTCGAGGTGTCGCTGGACCGCCAGCGGCTGGCGCAGATGCCGGTCAACGAGTATCTCGATTTGTGGGTGATCTGAGGTGAGCGGCGCTGACAAGCCACGTCGGCGTCGCTATGATGGACGCTCCATCCCCGTCCGTCTTCTTATCAGGTGATTCATGATTGATGCCGCAACGTTGTTGTTGTTTTCCGGTGCCTGTGTGGCGCTGGCGCTGACCCCCGGCCCGGATATGCTGCTGATCGCTTCGCGCAGCGTCAGCCAGGGGCGGCGCGCCGGTTTCGCTTCGCTGGCGGGCATTCAGCTCGGCACATACTGCCACGCGCTGGCGGCGGCGCTGGGGTTGTCGCAACTGTTCGTCGCGGTGCCGCTGGCTTACGACGCGGTGAGAATGTTGGGCGCCGCCTATCTGCTCTACCTGGCGTGGAAAACGCTGCGATCCGGCAGCAGTCTGCAGGCTTCTGCCGGGTTGCAGGCCGTGCCGACGGCGCGAATTTTCCGGCAGGGACTGTTCACCAACATCCTCAACCCGAAAATGGCGCTGTTCGTGCTGGCGCTGTTCCCGCAGTTTATCGATCCGCGTGCCGGCTCGGTGGTGGTACAGATGCTGGCGCTGGCGACGGTGCTGAATCTGGTGGGGTTGCTGATTAACGGCGGGGTGATCCTGGCGGTCAGCGGCATGAAAAGCCGCTTCGCCGGCCGCCGCTTCAGCGCCCGCTGGCCGAACTACCTGCTGAGCGGCGTATTCGCCGGGCTGGCCTGCAAACTCATTTTCGACAGCCGCCGCTAACCCTCGCGCAGCAGCGCTTCAAACGCCGCGCTGGCCGGTTCGTCCTGCAGCGCGCTGTACATCACCAACCGCAGGTGGTTCTCTTCGTCGACGATGAAAGAGGCGTGGTCAAAGGTGACCGGGCCGATTGCCGGGACGATGAAGCTGCGCCGCCCCTGGCAACGTCCGTGAATGTCATGCTGCCGCCAGAGCTGGCGGAATTGCGGCGATACCTGCTCCAGCGCCTGTACCCGTTGGCGCATCACCTCATCCTCCGGCGCACGGGCGTAGTCGCGGCGGAAGCTGGCCAGGATTTGCGGCGCCTGCGCCCGCCACTCCAGCAGGCGCGCATTGAGCTGCGGATCGGCAAACAGCATCCACAACATGTTGCGTTCTTGCGCCGGGCGATCGCCGATGGCGAACAGCCGCTGCGCCGCCGGATTCCAGGCGATGATGTCCCAACTCAGGTTCATGACGTAGGCCGGCCGCAGCGTCAAATCGTCCAGCAGGCGCCGCACCAACGGCGAAACCTGGCACCACTGATGCCCAACCGGCACCGGCGGGCGCTGATGCGCCAACAAGAACAGGTGGTAGCGGCCGGCGGCGTCGAGCTGCAGCACCCGCGCCAGATTTTCCAAAAACGTCACCGACGCATTGATTTCCCTGCCTTGCTCCAGCCAGGTGTACCAGGTGAGGCCGACGCCGGCCAGCGCCGCCACCTCCTCGCGCCGCAATCCCGGCGTGCGGCGGCGGCTGCCGCTCGGCAAGCCGACCGCCTCTGGCGACAGTTGTTCTCGTTTTTGCCGCAGAAAATCCCCCAGTTCGTGGCGGGTGCGTTCGAGGGTGCGTGGGGGCATGTCGGCCGTCCTGTTGCTGTCAGTAATAGTATAAATGGCTATATAGTAACAGTTTAAACCTTGTTCCATACTGCGGCCATCATAATCTCTGGAGGTGGTATGGAACATTCATTATCTGGTGAGCGGCGAGGGCTGCCCGGCCTGCCGGTGCTGCTGTTAGGCGGGTTCGTCACGGTGTTCGATCTGTTCGTGGTCAACGTGGCGGCGCCGGTGATCCAGCGGCAGTTCGCCGCCGATTTCGCCGGGGTCGGTTTGATCGTCGCCGGTTACGAGCTGGCGTTTGGGGTGCTGTTGATCGCCGGTGGGCGTCTGGGCGATCGCTTCGGGCGTCGGCGCTTGTTCAGCCTCGGCATGCTGGGATTCACGTTGAGCTCCCTGCTGTGCGGGCTGGCGGGATCGCTCGGCCTGCTGATCGCCGCGCGTATTCTGCAGGGGGCGACGGCGGCGCTGTTGTTCCCGCAAATTTACGCCTTGATGCGGGTGCTGTACGCGCCGCAACAGCGGCGACGCGCCTTCGCTTGGCTGGGCATGACGCTGGGATTGGCGGCGATCTTCGGCCAGATCCTCGGCGGATTTATCATCGAGGCTAACCTGTTCGGCAGCGGCTGGCGCATGATCTTTTTGATCAATTTGCCGATCGGCGCACTGGCGCTGTGGGCGGCGCGGCGCATTCCCGAATCGCGCGTGGCGCAGGCGCAGCGGCTGGACGGCGTTGGCCTGTGGCTGGCGGCGACCGGCCTGTCGCTGTTGTTGCTGCCGTTGCTGGAGGGGCCGGCGCGCGGCTGGCCGTGGTGGATAGCGCCGATGTTGGCGTTAGCGATGCTGACGCTGTGGGGCTTTCTGCGTTGGGAGCGCCGTCTGGCGCAGCGCGGTGATGATGCGGTGCTCGATCCGGCGCTGTTCCGTCAGGCGGGCTTCGCGCCGGGCATGGCGGTGGTGCTGGCGATTTATGCCACCGCCTCCTCGTTTTTCTTGTGTTTCGCACTGCTGCTGCAGGCGGGGGCGGGGCTGACGCCTTTTCAGGCGGGCAGCCTGTTCGCCCCGGCCAGCGCGGCCTTTATGCTGGCGTCGATGCTGGCGCCCCGGCTGGCGCTGCGTTGGGGCAATGGCGTACTGAGCGTGGGCGTGGCGATTTACGCCGCCGGGTTGGCGCTATTGATGGCGCAGGCGCTGTGGGGTGAGGCGCTGGCGCACCCTCTGCGGCTGCTGCCGGGGTTAGTGGTGCTGGGATTCGGTCAGGCGCTGAGCATGACGCCGCTGCTGAATCTGGTGCTGGGTTTGGCGCCGGAGCGGCAGGCGGGCATGGCGGCGGGTCTGGTTGCCACCGTGCAGCAGGTGGGGGGCGCGCTGGGCATCGTGGTCAGCGGCGTCGCTTTTGTACCGCTGTTGGCGAGCGGCGGCGCAGCGGAGCGCTATGCCCAGGCCTTTGCCGGCGCCATGGTATTTAATCTGTTGGCGATGGGCATCGCCCTGCTGTTGTTAAACCGGATCACTCGAAATACTCAGAAAGCGGATCTTAAGTAGGCCGCCGGCGGGTGCTTTACTGTTGTCATCATGAGAGAGCGATAAGGAGCCACACTGATGTTTCAACCCGCCACATTTCGCGAAGACAATCTGGATGCCCAACTGGCGCTGGTGCGCGCCCACCCGTTGGGGCTATTGGTCAGCCACGGCGAGCAGGGATTAACGGCCGATCCGCTGCCGTTTCTGGCCGATGTCGAACAGGGGCAGATCCGGCTGCGGGCGCACCTGTCGCGCGCCAACGCTCACTGGCGACGGCTGCAGCACGCGGCGGAATGCCTGGTGATTTTTCAGGGCGTGGAGGGCTATGTGTCGCCCGGCTGGTACCCGAGCAAGTGCCAGACCGGCAAAGTGGTGCCGACCTGGAACTACAGCATGGTGCAGCTGTATGGCGTGCCGACGGTGACGGACGATCCGGCCTGGCTGCGCCGCCAGCTGATCGACCTGACGGCACAACAGGAAGGGCGCCGCCCGGCGCCCTGGCGGCTCGACGACGCGCCGGCCAACTATATCGCCGCACAGCTTAAAGGCATCGTCGGTATCGAGATCGCCGTTACCCGGCGCGAAGGCAAATGGAAAATGAGCCAGAACCGCAGCGCCGACGATGCCGGCGGGGTGATCGCCGGGCTGCGCGAGGGCGATGACGCGCAGCGGCGACTGGCGGCGGAGGTTGAGCGGCGGCGCGGATAGGGTATGCTAACCGAAGAGTGAGCTGAGGGAACCTTCGGATGGATTACACCAAAATTATCAAAGAAATAGGCCGCGGCAAAAATCATGCGCGCGACCTGGACCGGCAGACCGCCTTTGAGCTGTATCAGGCGATGCTGGCCGGGGAGGTCCCCGAGCTGGAGCTGGGCGGCATTCTGATCGCACTGCGCATCAAGGGCGAAGCCGAAGAGGAGATGCTGGGCTTCTATCAGGCGATGCAGCAGCAGGTGTTGCCGCTGCAGGCGCCGCAGGGGCGGCCATTGCCGGTGGTGCTGCCGAGCTACAACGGCGCGCGCAAGCAGGCCAACCTGACGCCGCTGCTGGCGCTGCTGCTGGCGAAAGTGGGCCTGCCGGTGGTGGTGCACGGCGTGCTGGACGACAGCACCCGCGTGACCAGCGCCGAGATTTTCCGCGCTCTGGGGCTGCCGTGGTCGGAACAGGCTGCTCACGCCCAGCGGCGTCTCGATAACGGCGAGGCGGTATTCATGCCGGTTTCCACGTTGTCGGCGCCGTTGGCGCGGCAGCTCGGATTGCGTTGGCGCATGGGGGTGCGCAACAGCGCCCATACGCTGGCCAAGCTGGCGACGCCGTTCGGCGAACAGGATGCGCTGCGCCTCGCCAGCGTCTCTCACCCGGAGTATGTTGGCCGGGTGGCATCGTTTTTCCGCCAAATCGGCGCCCGCGGGCTGCTGATGCACGGCACCGAAGGTGAAGCCTACGCCAACCCGCTGCGCTGCCCGCAAATTCACCACATCGTCGGCGGCGAACAGCACGTATTGCTGGAGCGCACCTTGCAGGATGAAACGCCGGCATTGCCGGCGGCGAAAGACGCGGAAACCACCGCACGCTGGACCGAGCGCTGCCTGGCGGGCGAGGTGGCGATCCCGCAGGCCATCCAGCGGCAGGTCGCCTGTTGCCTGGTGGCCGCCGGCGAGAGCGAGACGCTCGAGCAGGGGCTGCAGCGCCTGCGTCAGGCCTAAGCGCGACTATACTGGGATATTTCCTCATCGGCTGAGAAGGACGGTTATGCAACAGGCTCTCGATTACTTCAATCAATTGAACCAGGATTACCTCGACGTTCACCGCGCCAAAGAAGAACTGTTCTGGCAAAACTACATGGGCACCGGCGATGAAGGCGTGTCGGCGCGCTTTTCCGCCGCGGAAAGCGCCTATAAGCGCTTTATCGCCGAACCGCGCCGGCTGGCCGAGATCCGCAATCTGCTGGCCGGATTGGAAACGCTGCCGCAGGAGGCGCAGCGCGATGCGCTGATCCACGGCCTGCAAGGCTGGCTGCGTTTCTTCGACTGTAACGCCATTGAAGATCCGCAGGCGCAGGCGTTGTTGGATCAGATCATTCACGCCGAGTCCGATCTCTACTCGCGCCGCAAGGGCTATCAGGTCACACATCTGAACGCCGACGGCCAGCGGGTGGCGGCCTCGCTCGGCGAGCTGCTGACCAACCAGGCGACCAACCCGAACGAAGACTACCGCCGCAGTTCGCAGCAGGCGCTGCGCGACCTGGAGCAATGGCTGCTGCATAACGGCCTGCCGGAGCTGATCGGCCTGCGCAACCGCTTTGCGCGCCAGATGGGCTATCGCAACTATTTCGACTACAAGGTGAACAAAACCGAGCGCATGACGCCGGAGCAGCTGTTCGCCATTCTGGATCGTTTCGAGCGGGAAACCCGCGAGGCCAACGCGCGCAGCCTGCAACAGCTGGCGGCCGACAAGGGCGGCCAGGCGCTGGAGCCGTGGAACGTACGCTTCGCCAGCGCCGGCGACGTCACCCGTCAACTGGATCCTTACTTCCCGTTTTCTCGTTCGCTGGAACGCTGGGTCGACAGCTTCAAACGCCTGCACATCGGCTTTGGCGGCGCCGAGATGAACCTCGATCTGCTGGTGCGCAAAGGCAAGTATGAGAACGGCTTTATGCACGGCCCGGTGCCGCCGTTTGTGCGCCAGGGGGAATGGGTGCCGGCGCGCATCAACTTCACCAGCCTGGCGCAGCCGGGGCAGGTGGGCAGCGGCGCTTACGGGCTCAACACCCTCTTCCACGAGGGCGGCCACGCGGCGCACTTCGCCAACATTCGCCAGAATGCGCCGTGCTTCTCGCAGGAGTTCCCACCGACCTCGATGGCCTATGCCGAAACCCAGTCGATGTTCTGCGACAGCCTGCTGGACGACGCCGACTGGCTGAAACGCTATGCGAAAAACGCCGCCGGCGAAGCGGTGCCTGATGCGCTGATCGAGGCCGGCATCGCGGCGCGCCAGCCGATGCGTGCGTTCAACGAACGCCACATCCTGCTGGTGCCGTACTTCGAGTGGGCGCTGTACCAGTGGGATGACGAGCAGCGCACGCCGGAAGCCATTACCGCGCTGGCGCGCGAGGTCGAGCAAAAGATCCTCGGCATCAGCGGCAGCCCGCGTCCGACGTTGGCGATCCCGCACCTGCTGTCGCTAGAATCCGCCTGTTCCTACCAGGGCTATCTGCTGGCGATGATGGCGGTAGAGCAAACCCGTCACTTCTTCCTGCAGCGCGACGGTTACCTGACGGACAACCCGGCCATTGGCCCGGATCTGGCGCAACACTACTGGTTGCCGGGCAACAGCGTCAGCCATGACGACACGCTGCGCAGCCTGACCGGCGAAGGGTTTAATCCTGACTATCTGGCGCAGGCCTGCAACCAGACGGTGGCACAGGCGTGGCATGAGGCGCAGCAGACGATGGCCGCCGCGGCCAAGCGCCCGCAGCCGCCGGCAGATTTCGATTTGCAGGCGCACATCCGGGTGGTGGATGGCGAGACGGTATTGGCGGACAACGCCGAGGGTGACGAGCGGATGTGCCGCGACTTCGCTGCGGCGATAGAGGCGCGCTTGCCTTAAGGCTGACAATAAAATCCACGCCGCGGCGTGGATTTTATTTAATGATAAAAACCGGGCGTTATTTTATTCGAAATAGACGTCGGGATTATCGGCCAGAGACACGAAGCTCTTGGTGTTTCTATCCAGCGTGCGAATTTCGCCGCTTTCGATGTCGTATACCCAGCCGTGTAGGCGCAGCCCACTGTTGCGCAGACCCACCGCCACAGAAGGGTGGGTTTTGATATTATTTAGCTGGGCTATGACGTTTTCTTCCACCATAGCGTTCACTTTGTCTGTTTCGCTATCCCAGGTTTTCTTCTCGACCACCGCTTTGGCCGCATCCGCGTAGTGCAGCCAGTGGGCAACGGCAGGCATGGGATCGAGGCACTGACAGGATGCGATAGCCTTCATGGCGCCACAGTTCGAGTGGCCACAAATCACGATATCAGTCACGCCCAGCGCCACCACCGCGTATTCGATAGTCGCAGAAACCCCACCCGGCTCCGGGCCAAAGGAAGGGACGATGTTACCGGCGTTACGGATAACGAAAAGCTGCCCAGGTTCTTGCTGCGTCACCAGCTCGGGCACCAGACGGCTGTCAGAACAGGAGATGAAAAGCGCTTTAGGATTTTGGCTGGAGGCCAGGCTGCGAAAGAGTTCCTTACGCTGCGGGAAAATCTCTTTCTGGAAACTGAGGAAACCTTCAATGATATGTTGCATACAACGCTCTCTGCATCTGTAGTCTGCGTAACATGATAATCATCCTCTCCCGTTAGTCCAGCAATGGGGTGGTAAAAAAATGTGTGCTTAACTGCCTGCAAACCCCATTAAATAAAGGGTTTCTGCCTGTTGGCGACGGTATTTTCCGGGTCGTTGACGCGTGGGTTGCTGACAAAGCGGACGATAGGAAAATTGCTGTCGTACCCATTCAGCGCTGACGTACGCGAACATAAAAAAAGCCCGCCGGGATGATATCCGGCGGGCTTTTGGACGTCTGGGGCGGCGATTATTTGTAGATAACCGCGGTGGCGTGCATCAGGTTATTGCCGCTGGTAGAGGTGATGGTGAAAGCCTTGGCGCCTACGGCATCGGCTTTGGCGGCCAGCTGAGAGGTCAGGCTGCTCAGGTCGGTTGCGCCGCTGGCGACGATCACGCCGGCTTTTTCGAATTGGGCGGCATCCTGGGCGCTGACGTGTTCAGCGGCAAAAGTGGTGAAAGAAACGGTGGCCAGAGCAATAGCAGCAGCAAAAGTTTTGATGGTTTTCATGTTCGTCATTCCTGTCAAAGTGAATTAGGGAGAAAGGGTTTGCCTTTCGATGGGCAGATTATTGCGCAGTGACAGGCGGGATGAAATCGGAGAGTGTTGATAGTTTTATTCAGATTTTTTGATTATTAATTCCCCCGTTTATCTTCTGCATAAACGGGGGAAACGATCAGCGTGACGGGCGCGTCAGATCGAAACGGTGCTGTTCGGAAATGCCGTAGTAGGCGGTCGGGCCGCCGGCGCGCAGGATAGGTTCGGCGGCGGCGGTCTGGTAGACGCCGTGTTCATCCAGCAGCGCCGGATCGAGATGCACCGCCACCACCTCGCCCAACACCAGCCAGGTCTCCACCTGTTCCCCGGCGGCGGTTTGCAGTTGGATGCATTGGGTCAGCCGGCATTCGAAGTTCACCGGGCTTTCGGCCACGCGCTCGGCTTTGACCCGGCGCCCGGGCAGCGGCGTGACGCCGGCGAAGGCGAATTCGTCCTCACCGCGCGGCAGGGTGATGGAACTGTTGTTCATCGCTTCCGCCAACGGGCGCGTCGCCAGGTTCCAAACGAACTCGCCGGTTTCTACGATATTCGCCACGCTGTCTTTCCAGCCGGTGCTGGCGAAACCGATGATCGGTGGGCGGTAGTTGAAGCAGTTGAAAAAGCTGTAGGGCGCCAGATTACGCAAGCCAGCGGCGCTGCGGGAAGAGATCCAGCCGATGGGGCGCGGGCCGACGATGGCGTTCAGCGGATCGTGCGGCAGGCCGTGGCCGGCGGCGGGTTCATAATAGTAACGAGATTCACGGCTCATGGGGGCCCCTGTGGCAATCGATGAAGCTTTCATTGTGCCGGGTTTCCCGCCGCTGCGCCATTGCGGGCCGGATGTGTTATCTTACGCGCCGGAAATCCCTTCAAGAGAGCCCGTCACGGTGGAAAAAAAGAAAACCTTCCCGCAGCAGAAAAGCGGCCTGCATCCGCGCAACCGTCATCGTTCGCGCTACGACTTCCCGGCGCTGATCGCCAGCTGCCCGGCGCTGGCGCCGTTCGTAAAACCGAACGCCTGGGGCGATGTCTCGGTGGATTTCGCCGATCCGGCGGCGGTGAAAATGCTCAACCGTGCGTTGCTGCAACACTTTTACGGCATCGAACACTGGGATATTCCGGCTGATTACCTGTGCCCGCCGATCCCCGGCCGCGCCGACTATCTGCACCACCTGGCGGATCTGCTGGCGACCAGCAACGGCGGCGAGATCCCGCGCGGCAAAGGCGTGGCGATCCTCGACGTCGGCGTCGGCGCCAACTGCATCTACCCGATCGTCGGCCTGCGCGAATACGGCTGGCGTTTCACCGGGTCTGAAATCGATCCGGTGTCGCTCAACGCGGCCAAGATGATCGTCGAGATGAACCCGACACTGCGCAATAGCGTGCGTCTGCGGCTGCAAAAACAGCCTGAGCTGATTTTTAGCGGCATCATCGGCGCGGCCGAGAAATTCGACGCCACCCTGTGCAACCCGCCGTTCCACGCGTCCGAGCAGGAAGCGCGCGCCAGCACCCGCCGCAAGCTGCATAAATTGGGCAAAGGGGAAGTGGCCGACAAGCCGGTGCAAAACTTCGGCGGCAAGAACAACGAGCTGTGGTGCGAAGGCGGCGAAGAAGCCTTTGTGCGCAAGATGGTGGAAGAGAGCGTCAGCAAGGCCAACAACTGCCTGTGGTTCACTTCGCTCATCTCGAAAAACACCACGCTGCCGGCCATTTATCATGCGCTGAAGGTGGCGGGCGCGGCCGAGGTGCGCACCATCGAGATGGCGCAAGGGCAGAAGATCAGCCGCTTCGTCGCCTGGACCTTCCACGACGCCGAGCAACAGGCCGCCTGGGCAGCCGAACGCTGGCGTTAATCTTCCCGGCGCCGGTTATCCTGCCGGCGCCGACAAAAATCCGCATTTTACCTTTCAATTTTCATCACTTACGTTATTCTCAATACAGTTTTCATAATAAAAATCTTAGGTTGTTGGTTTATTTAAATTCGAATAATTACTTTACTGAATAAATAAATTTAATCCGGTTAAGAGCAATAACCAGAAGGAGCGGCGCTGCCCGTTCCTTCCGCGATGGCACGTCTGCGTGTGGGCGCGGCATGTGGCCAGGAAAAATAAGAAAAGCGCCATCATCTGCCACAAGGACTACACCTTATGCTGTTACGATTCAGTCAGTTAACTACCCACAAAGGCGCCGAGCTGAGCGCGATAGAACACGCCGTTCCGATGATCGTATTTTCGCTCGACGGCACGGTCTTGCGCGCCAACGATCTTTTCCTCAGCACGCTGGGATTTCAACGCGATGACGTGATAGGTCAGCATCACCGTATTTTCTGCGATCCGAACTATGTCGCCAGCCCGTTATATCGCAAACATTGGGAGACGCTGAATAAAGGCCAACCCATCACGGACACCATAAAGCGCATCGCGAAAAACGGCGAGGCGGTGTGGCTGCAGGGCACCTATGCGCCGGTGCTGAATAAACAGGGTAAGGTGGTGGAAATCGTCAAGATCGCCAGCGAAGTGACCGAGCGAGTGACGCAGGCGCAGGAACACCGCAGCCTGCTGGCGGCGTTGAATCGCTCGATGGCGATGATTTCTTTCACGCCGCAGGGCACCATTGTCAGCGCCAACGACAATATGTTGGCGCTAATGGGCTATCGGCTGGAAGAGGCGTGTGGGCAGTCGCATGCGGTGCTGTGCCCGCCGGAGTTCGCCGCTTCCGACGATTATCGGCGGCATTGGCAGCGCCTGGCGCGCGGCGAGTTCATCACCGGGCGTTTTGAGCGCGTCAACCGGCGCGGTGAACGGGTATGGCTGGAGGCCAGCTATAACCCGATCCTCGACAACGACGGCCAGGTGGTGAAAGTGGTGAAGATTGCCCAGGACATCACCCGGCTGATGCAACAGCAGCAGCACGAAGAAGAGATGGTGCGTAACGCGCATCATCTGTCGCTTGACACCGATCGGCAGGCGGCGCAGGGTGCGGTCATCGTACAGCAGGCGGTGAAGGGCATGCAGCAGGTCGAAGCGGCGGCGCGCGAAACGTCGGACGTGGTCACCGAGCTCGGTAAGTGCTCTCAGCAGATCGGCACCATCGTCGAAGCCATTCGTAAAATCGCCTCCCAAACCAACCTGCTGGCGATTAACGCCTCCATCGAAGCCGCCCACGCCGGTGAGCACGGGCGCGGTTTTGCCGTGGTGGCCAACGAAGTGCGCACGCTGGCGGAGCAGTCGCGCAAGGCGGCGACCGAGATCGAACGCATGACCAAGTCTATCCAGCAGGGCGTAGCGGCGGCGATCGCCGGCATGGCGACCTGTGTGGAACAGGCTGGCGGCGGCGTGGCATTGACCCATGACGCCGGAGAAGTGATCAACCAGGTCAACATCGGCATGCACGACGTCGTGAAGCTGATGCAAGCATTTACGTCAGTGAAGCAGGGCGACGCGCTGCACTGAGTGTGCCGGGCGCCGCCCCTAAAAGCGGGGCGGCGTTTGCCTCTTCCTACCGATTCCTGCGCCGTTGAGCTGCGGTTCAATTTTATCGGTCTATGCTAGACTTGAAAATGAACGAACGTTCGTTCATTTGTTGATGTCAATTTGTGGCGCCAGGCGCCCCTTCACCGTTTCGGGAACTGACGATGGGAAATCGAGAAAAGATTGTCGAGGCCGCGCTGCACAGCTTTACCCATAAGGGATTTCACCAGACCAGCATGCGAGATATCGCGCAGGCAGCGGGCGTCAGCGTCGGCAACCTCTATAACCATTTTTCCGGCAAGGAGGCGTTGATCGGCGAAATTGCGCTGCTGGAAAACGGCATATTCGCCGAGTTCGCCGCCGGATTGCGGGCCGACAGAACGCGGCCGAAACAGGCGCTGTCGGCCTTTTTCACCGCCTATCACGCCTTTGTCGCCGAGCCGGCCAATGTGCAACTGTCGGCGGAGATCGTGGCGGAGGTGGCACGCAACCCGGCGTTGGCCGAGCCGTTCAGCGCCAACCAGCGGCAACTGATTGAGGCGCTGGCGACGACGATCGCCGAGGCTCAGCAAACCGGTGAGATCGCGGCGGCGATAGCGCCGTTACCGCTCGCGCAGCTGGTGCTGGACGTGATCGAAAGCCAGGCCTGGCGGCAGGCGATCTTTGCGTCGCCTGCGCCGGAGGAGACCGCGCCGGTGCGGCTGTTGGAGCAGCTGCTCTACCGCCAACCCTAGACGAGGTTGATATGTTGCATATTGATCCTTATCGCGACGCTGATCGCCTGCAAACGGCGGCGCTGATCTACGCCGCGTTCAGCGACAAGTTTCAGCGCGCGCGCCGTCTCAGCGCCCGCCTTCAGTGGCGTCTGTTCTATCGGCTGTGGAGTTGGCAGCAAAGCGGCAGCCGGGAGCGCAGCTTCGTGGTGAAGCAAGATGAACAGGTGGTGGCGGCCTTTGCGCTCAATGCGGCCGCTGGCGAGAACAACGTCGGGCTGCGTCCGCGCACCTTGCCGATTTGGCGGCTGTGCCGCCGCTATGGCTGGCTGAACGTTTGGCGCATGTATCTGCAAATTGCGGTGCTGCAGCACACTCCGGCGGCCGGTGAGCTGTATCTCTCTTACCTGGCGGTGGCCGAGAACCAGCGCGGTAAAGGGGTGGGCAGGCGGCTGCTGCAGTGGATGAACGACTACGCCGCCGAACAAGGCACAGGCCGGCGTCTGAGCCTGCACGTCAGCCGGCGCAACGTGGATGCGCAGCGTCTGTACCGGCGCTGCGGCTTTCAGGTGCGGCGCGAAGAGCATTACGCCTCGCTGGGCTTACTGTTCGGCCAGGCCGATTGGATATTGATGGAGAAACGCAACGGGGAGGCGACGTGCGCAAAATAGGGCTGTGCCTCGTGGCGCTGGTTTTGGCGGCGTTTGGCTGGGTGATTTACGTCAACGACTTTCGCTTTGTCACCGAACCGGTCGTGGTGACCGCCGGCGGCAACCGGTTGACCGGCACGCTGGTGTTGCCGCAGCATGCGCCGATCAAGCCCGGTATCGTGGTGTTCGTGCACGGCGATGGGCCGGCTAACGCCAGCCGCGACGAAGGCTATTACGGCATTTGGGAGGCGATGGCGCAGCAGGGCTATGCGGTTTTATCCTTCGATAAGCCGGGCGTTGGCGGCTCCGGCGGCAACTGGCTGCATCAGACCATGGCGGATCGCGCACGGGAAACCGCCGATATCATCGACTGGGCCCGGCGGGACGGGCGCTTCGATGCGCGCTGCGTGGGGCTCTGGGGCACCAGCCAGGCGGGGTGGGTGATGCCGGAGGTGGCGCGTTTGCGCCCCGACATCGCCTTCACGCTGGCGTTGGCGCCGGCGATCAACTGGCTGCGGCAAGGGCGTTATAACACCCGGGCAGCGATGGTGGCGGCAGGGGACAATGAAGCGTCGATCGCCGCGCGCGAGGCGCACTGGCGCCACATTCAAACGCTGCTCGAACAACCGGACGGCTACGCGCAGTACCGCCGTGAGTATGGCGCCACCGCCGCATTGAGCGCCGACCGCTGGCGCTTTATTCGCGCCAACATGGCCAGCGATGCGACGGCGGGATTACGAAATTTCAACACGCCGGTACACCTGATACTGGGCGGGCGTGACGTCAACGTGGACGCGGACGAAACCGAGCGCGTTTATCGGCAAACGGTCCCGGCCTCGCTGTTGACGGTGACGCGCATCGACGAAGCCGACCACGTGATGATCAAACCGCTGTTCGCGCGCCATCCGTGGCTGATCAACGTGGTGGGCCTGTTTGCGCCGCGCTCGGTGCAATACGATGCCTACCGACAGGACGTGGCGGCCTTCCTGGCCGCTCAGCCCTGCGGGCGCGGGCGCTAACCTCAGATCGCCGCGGGCGGCGCCTGTTCTTCGTGCGGCTGCGGCGCGCGGGAGATCTGCATAGCCTGTTGCGGCATGCCGATACCGGCCCGATCGAAATGGATTTTCACCAGCCGGTCGAGGGCGTATTGCACCACCCACTGTTTCAGCGCCTGCGTGCGCACCGTCACGCGGGTGGTGAACGAGCGATCGCCCAGCGCCACCACGCCGTTGAAGACCGGCTCGCCAATCAGGAAATGCTTCACCTGTTCATCCTGCTTCAGCGCCTCGATGGCCTGATGGAGCACCTCATTGACCCGATCGATGTCCTCGTCGCGGCTGACGGTGTAGTTGGCGCGATACACCCCGAACTCACGCGCATAGTTGGCCAGCGTGGTGATCGAAGAGTACGGCACGATGTGATAGACGCCGTAGTCGTCGCGCAGGCCGATCGAGCGGATGGTCATGCGCTCCACGGTGCCGGTGATGCCGCTGACGGTGACATATTCGCCGGTGTTCATGCCGTTTTCAAACTGGATGAACACGCCGGTGATCACGTCTTTCACCAGCGTCTGGGCACCGAAGCTGATGGCCAGCCCCAGCGCGCCGGCGCCCGCCAGCAGCGGCGCGATGTTCAGCCCGACCTGCGACAGTACGATCATCACGGTGATGGTGCTGATAACGATAGCCAGCACGTTGCGAAACAGCGTCAGCAACGTGCGTTCACGCGCGCTCGGCCGCACGCCGTTGCTCAGTTCCAGCGCCAGGCGGTGTTCGATGATGCTGGCCATCAGCGTCCAACTGAAGACGGCGATCAGCAGGATCAGCAGGATATGCACCAGCCCGCCGAGCGTCCGCTGGCCATTTTCGCTGCCCGCCCACTGGTACAGGTTGATCAGGTGCCAGGCGTCGAGCAGAAACAGCGTCACCGCCAGCACCACCATCACCCGCAGTATCTTCAACCCGTTGGGGATGTAGGAGTTGATGCGCCGCTCGAGCATCGGATAGCGCAGATTGACGTCGGTCGGCAGCGAAATGCGGCGGAAAATCCAGCGGGTCAGCATGCCGGACAGCAGGGCGCCGACGCCGACCACCAGCAGGCTTTTCACCGTGGCGCTCATCATAAAGCGTAGGCTGTTGCCGATGTCGAACTGGGACAGCACGAACAACACCAGAAAATAGGCGATCGCCAGCAGGTGCCAGATATGCCCCAGGCCGCGCAGGATCACGCTGAAAAACGCCATCGACCGTTCGGCCAGCAGGTTGATCTGTTGCTGTATCGGTTTGCGGTTGTGCAGGATCAGCCAAATGGCGTACAGCGTCAGCGCCAGCATCACCACCAGGTTGACGGCGGCGGCGGCCGGGTAGCTTATTTGTACCGCCACCACCGGCACCACCACCATCAGGCCATAGCCGATCAGGCCGCTGAGCCAGGCGAGGCGCGTGTTCCAGTAGCGTGCGCTCCGGTCGCTGAAGGGGAAGGGACGCAGGTAGTCGAAGTTAGGGGCGAAAATCAGCCGCAGCACCGCCTTGAAAAATTCAATCACCGCGAAGGCGCTGAGAAACAGGGTCTGCAGCCGCAGAATGGTGGCGCTGTCGGCGTGGACGTGGCGGGCGAACAGATTGCCCGCCGCCAGCGCCAGCAGCAGCACCAGCAGATCGACGGCGAAAGCGCCGAGAATGGCGGCGGGGCGCTTATACCACGGGCCGCGCTGCAGCCGCGCATTGTGCCCCCAACTGCCCATGCGTTTGTACAGCGGCGCGATCAACCGCCGGATCAGGTGGAACAGCGCAAAGGTGACCGCCACTGTCAGCAGAAAGTAGCCCAGCGCGCGGAAAAAGCCGGCGGGATTGAAAACGCGCTTCGGGCCGGAGTCGATCAGCTTTTGCAGCGCGCCGAGCTTCTGGTTAAAGGTGCCGATGCCTTCCTGCGCCAGCGAGTTCAGGCTGTCGCTCAGCGTGGCTGGCGTCGATTCCTCCGACGTTGCCGGCGCTGCGGCGGGGGCGTCGCCGGCGGTCTGTTTCAGGTGATTGATGAGTTCCGCGCGCGCTTTGTCGTCTTGCAGCAGATCGGCCAGCGCGGCGTAGGCGGCCTTCTGCTGCTCGCTCTTGTCGGCGGGCGCAGGCGGCGCGTTTTGCGCCAGCGCCGGTGGTGCGAAGACGCTCAGGGTCAGCAACAGCAGCAGGAAAAGCAGGTGTTCTCGCAGATGAGAACCTCGTCGGGAGTATGCGTTTGGCGGCATTGTTCCTCTCTTTGGCGTTCTGTGATCGGCGGATGTCAGAGCAATACGATGAAAACAATGAATATAGTAGGAAAGGAAACGCGATGGGGCGTGGGAACGCGTGCGGAATGAAAGCGGCGGGCGCGTGGCGCGCCCGCCGTTAAACCGCCAGGATCAGGAAACGTGCTGCAGGAACTCCTGCAGACGCGGGCTTGGCGGATGGTTGATCAGGTCGTGCGGGTTGCCGTCTTCGGCAATCCGGCCCTTATCGATAAAGATCAGGCGCGACGCCACTTTTTCGGCAAAGCCGACTTCGTGGGTGACGATGACCATCGTCATGCCTTCCTCGGCCAGATCCTGCATCACCTTCAGCACTTCGTGGCGCAGCTCCGGATCGAGCGCAGAGGTCGGCTCGTCGAACAGCATCATTTTCGGCTTCACCGCCAGCGCGCGCGCAATGGCCACGCGCTGCTGCTGGCCGCCCGACAGTTCGGACGGGTAGTGGTGGGCGCGCTCCGCCAAACCGACCTTAGCCAGCAGCTCGCGCGCCAGCTTTTCCGCATCGGACTTCTTCGCGCCGCGCACGCGGATCGGGCCAAAGGCGACGTTTTCCAGCGCCGTCAGGTGCGGGAATAGGTAGAACTGCTGGAATACCATGCCGGCTTCCTGGCGGATCAACCGATCGTCCACTTTCGGATCGTTGGCTTTTAGGCCATCGACGATCAGATCGCCGCTGGTCACCTCTTCCAGCTTGTTGATGCAGCGCAGCAGGGTGGATTTGCCAGAGCCGGATGGCCCGATGATCACCACCACTTCGCCTTTGTCGATCTTCAAATCGATGTTGTGCAGCACCTGGGTTTGGCCAAAATGCTTGGAGACGTTTTTAAATTCAATCACAGGATTTTCATCCTTCTTTCCAGACGACGCAGCACGAAGCTCAGCACCAGGGTAATAATCAGGTAGATAACCGCCACGGCGCTCCAGATTTCCAGCGCGCGGAAGTTACCGGCAATAATTTCCTGACCCTGACGGGTCAGCTCCGCCACGCCGATCACGATGAACAGCGAGGTGTCTTTGATGCTGATGATCCACTGGTTGCCCAGCGGCGGCAGCATGCGACGCAGCGCCAGCGGCATAATGACGTAGCGGATGGTTTCGCGGCGCGACAGGCCGAGCGCCAGGCCGGCTTCGCGGAAACCGTTATGAATCGACAGCACCGCGCCGCGGGTGATTTCCGCGATGTAGGCGCCGGAGTTGATCATGATGGTCACCACCGCCGCGGTGAACGGATCGATGCGCAAATCGGTGAACGCCATCGGCAGGGCGAAGTAGATGAACATCACCTGTACCACGATCGGCGTGCCGCGGATCACTTCGATAAACACCAACGCGATGTGGTTGGCGATCCATCCGCCGTAGGTGCGGGCAAAGCCGGCGACGAGGCCGATGATCAGGCCGCCAATCAGACCGAGGACCGAAATCCACAGGGTCATTTTGGCGCCCTCTAACAAGATAGGAATGGCGGGCCAGATGGCGCTCCAGTCGAACTGCATGATATTTCTCCCGGTGATCCCAAACGTGGGTATCAGATACAACGAAGCGCAGGGGGTTAAGCGACCCCCTGTGCTTAAGTTAATAGCTTGCCAAATTCACAGCTTACTTAGGTTCGGTACCGAACCACTTCTTGTAGATTTCGTTATAGGTGCCGTTCTCGCGCAGGGTTTTCAGCGCGCCGTTCACCTTCTCGCGCAGCTCGTCGCTGCCTTTAGGGAAGGCGATGCCATACTGCTGCGCTTCCAGCGAATCGCCGACGGTTTTGAACTTGCCGGCGCCGGCCGTCTTGATGAAGTATAGGATGTTTGGCGTGTCGTGCAGCACCGCATCGGCGCGCTTGGTGCCCAGCTCCATGTAGGCGTTGTCGATGTTAGGGAACTGACGCAGATCCTTGGTTTTGATGTGCTGCTTGGCGTAATCCACCGAACCGGTGCCGCTCTTCACCGCCACCACTTTACCATTTAGATCGTCGATGCTTTTCACGCTGTTGTTGTCGGCATTGACCATCACCAGCAGGCCGCTCTTGTAGTAGCCGTCGGAGAAGTCGATAGCTTTCTTGCGCTCATCGGTGATGGTGATGCCGGCCAGCGCCAGATCGACGTTTTTGGTCTGCAGCGCCGGAATGATGCCGCCGAAGTCCATCGGTTTCAGGGTGTAGTCCAGCTTCAGCTCTTTGGCGACAGCCGCCCACAGATCGATGTCGAAGCCGACGTATTTGTCGCCTTGTTTGAACTCAAAAGGAACGAAAGCGGTGTCGGTGGCAACCACCAGTTTGTCTGCTGCGTGGGAACTTACGGCAAAGGCCAGAGAGAGTGCGGCCAGGGAGACTTTAAAAATCGACTTCATGAGAGGAATTCCTGTACAGGTTGCGGATTACCCATTTTTTATATTGCAGTTGGTGCCATGAAAAAATCGTGCCATGTTTTCAACTACTATAAAAACAAATAGTTACTTCGTGATGTTGTGCCGAAAAGGCGAATTGTTATGGTTGTGCACCACAATGAGTCACCGAAATGGTGCGTAAGAATTATCTTGGTGCACGGGGCTATCATTAACCAAATTTTGGCTGTGAAACAACCGTTCTTTAACGTTTTTGCTTCAATATTGATAACTAACTCTAACTTTCATGATGCACCGACGGTGCAAGCGGGGGCCGCGAGAGGAGAAAAAGGGGAGCAGATAATGCTAACGCAACTGGCTGTCTTTGCTGCCGCGCCGGTTGTACAGGCTATTGGCCGCGTGTTTTTTGTCTTGTTCTGCCTGGCAGGCGAGACAAAAACGCACGCCTGTTAACGCCTTGCGGCGCGCTTCCGGGATCGGTTCTCCGCATTCCTGGCAATAGCGTTCGCTCTCGCCATGCCCGAGCGCATCACGCGCACGCTGCACCGCATCGTCGACGGTGGAGTCAATCTGATCTTGTACGGCGCCGTCTGCCGCCCAGCCGCTGGCCATCATCACCTCCTAACAAGGGAACCCTACCGTTTAATATGGGCCGTTTTTTGCACAATTCAACGACCGCGCAAAAGAAAACAGGCCGGGCGAAGCCCAGCCTGTTCTGCCCGGCACGACGGGCGGTCTGCAACGCGTTGCGGCGTTATTCGATATTGGATTCGATGAACCACAGGAACTTGTCCAGATCGCGCGATGCGGCGGTGAACATGTCGGCGGTGTCTTCATCTTCCACTTCGGTAATGGCCTTACGGATGTCATTCGCCACCGCGCCGTAGCGATCGGCCAGCGCTTTCAGGTGTTCTTGCACGCTGTGGATATTGGTCGGATAGCTTTTCAGCGGCGTCTGATCGTTAACGACCTGTACGGTGCCCAGCGCCACGCCGCCCAGTTGCACTACGCGCTCGGCGAAGGTGTCCTGATGCTCGATGATGGCGGTACGGAAGCCGTCCAGCATTTCATGAACCGCGATGAAGTTCGCACCGCGCATGTTCCAGTGCGCCTGTTTGGTGATCAACGAAAGATCGATAAATTGCACGACCTGATGGTTCAGCGCCTTGATGGCGGCCAGTTTGACTTTTTCGTCCAGATCGTTACGGGTATACAGCAGATCAGAAGATTTCGTTTTCACCAGTTTAGCGGTACTCATATCAGATATCCTCTTGATTAGTCGTTGTCCTATTTCGTTACGGGATCAATTATAGCAGGGGTATTTATTTTTGCCGTACGAAAATGGCTATTGCACAAATAGGCTTGGTCTAATGTCAATATTTTAATTTGGTTTGTGTTTCTATGTAATGCAATGAATTTAATTGCTATTTTTATTTTTTTGTTATTGTTTTGGTTAGTGACGATTTATCCCTGTTATCTTATTTTCTGCGGATAGGCTGATTCGACTAAATATCCATATTGTTATCGTGCTGTTAATTGTAAGCCTATTCAGATTGATAGCCGTAATTGATGCGGTTAAAGTAAGGGAATTATCCCAGTTTTTATTGGCGAGTGATGAAAATTAACGTCGTCGGCACCAGCGGCAGCGGTAAAAGCACCCTGGCGCGTCAATTGGCGGAACGGCTTGACGTTCCCTATATCGAGATGGACAGCCTGTATTGGCGGCCCGAGTGGCAGGGTACGCCCGATGACGCGTTCCTGGCGCGGTTAGAGCAGACGCTGGCCGAAGCGGGAGGAGGCTGGGTGCTGGACGGCAACTACAGCCGCACGCAACCGATTAAGTGGCGCGAAGTCGATTATATCCTGTGGTTGGACTACGGCTTCTGCCGCACGCTGTGGCAGGCCGTGCGCCGGGCGTGCCGACGCGCGGCCAGCAAACGTGAGCTGTGGCCGGGCACCGGCAATCGTGAAAGTTTCCGCCGTTCTTTCTTCAGCCGTGAGTCGATCGTGCTCTGGACGATCCGCACTTACTCGAAGAACCGGCGAAAATACCTGGCGGAGATGGCCCGTACCGATGTAGGGCGCCATTTCAAGCGCTTGCGCTCTCCCCGCCAGGCCGCCGATTTTCTACGGGCGCTGCCGCAGGGTCACAGCAGTAGGCGGTGATGGATCCTCACCACCGCTTTCTTGATGTGCTGCGGGCGCTGCCACAGGCAGCCGGTCTTGTGCGGTTCCATCTGGAAAAAGATCGCGAACATACCGTGCGTCATGTGCAGCGTTTGCGGGTGGCGTTTGATGTCCAGCAGCAGCAGATCGCTATTTTCCGCGTGGGGGTGTTCACGATGCCCGTTGCCCGCCAGGCCGTATTCGATTCGCTCTTCACCGCTGATCAGCAGATGCAGCGCGATGTATTCCTGATGCATTTCGGCGCGCTTTTCCGCCGCCGGCGCGGTGGTCAGCGTCATCACGTCCATAAAGATGTTGTCGCCGTCTATCGGGTGATGCCCCAGCGCCAGTTCGGGCAGGTCGCATCGGCGCAACTCGGTCAGGGTTGAAACCAGCGCCGGCGCGAGTCCGCGGCCGAAGCGTGGGTTGAACAGGCTGTTGTGAATCACTGTTATTCTCCATGTGAGCGAAAGTCCAAAGAGCCTGCGATACAGGCTAAGGGGAAGTATGCCGACTTGTCACGAGGAAAACAGTTAACCCGCCTGCATTCCGACGTTGCGGTCTGCAGGCGGGTCGGGCGATCAGGAAAGGCTTTCGAGGCGAGGTTTGGGGCGAATGGTGAGGGCGGAGCCCATGGAGGCGGCGATGATCGCCGCCAGCGCCAGCCATTGCACGCCGCTCAGGTGTTCGCCGAGGAACAGCATGCCGGATAACGCCGCCATCGCCGGTTCCAGGCTCATCAAGGTGCCGAAGGTGCGCGCCGGAATTTTGGGCAGCGCGATGATCTCCAGCGAATAAGGCAGCGCGGTGGAGAGGATGGCTACCGCCAGGGCTATCGGCAGAATCTCAACGTTGAACAGCACGCTGCCGGTTTGCCAGGCGCCGATCGGGCAGAACACCAACGCGGCGATCAGCGAGCCGAGCGCTACCGTGCCGGGGCCGTGATCGCCGCCGGCCTTCTGGCCGAAGATGATATAGACCGCCCAGCAGGCGCCGGCGCCGAGCGCGCAGGCGGCACCGAAAGGATCGATCCCGCCCACGCCGTGGCCGAGCGGCAGCAGGAACCATAGCCCGGCGATCGCCAATGCCACCCAGAGGAAGTCAATCGGCCGCCGCGAGGAGAACATGGCCACCGCCAGCGGGCCGGTAAACTCCAGCGCCACGGCGATGCCGAGCGGCACGGTGCGCAGCGACAGGTAGAACAGGTAGTTCATCGCGCCGAGCGACAGGCCGTAAATCAGCAGCGGCAAGCGGCTGCCGGCGGCGATGCGCATACGCCATGGGCGGAAGATAATGAACAGAATCAGGGTGCCGATGAAAAGACGCAGCGTCGTAATGCCTTCCGCACCCACGATCGGGAACAGGCTTTTGGCCAACGAGGCACCGCTCTGGATAGACACCATGGCGATGATTAACAGACAGATAGGCAGCAGCGCGGAGGGCGCTCTGCCGGAAGTAGATAACGACATCCTTAACGGGCCTTTTTTGCGCCGTTCCTCAGCCTTGAGAAAACGGTCGAAACGGGGATGCGAGCAGTGTAAATGAAATGGCGAAAATCTGTCTGAGAAAAGCGCGTATCGCGGTGAAATCCGCCGATCCTCGGATGAGATAAGGTGAATTTGGTCAAAAAGTGCGCTTTTTCTTAAGAATTATCTGGATATTAAATTGGTGATTTTTGTCACAGAAAGCCGTAGAATATGGCCGAAAATAGAGCGAAAAGAAGCAGATACACTGTTCTTGAAATCTTCTGTTACACGATATAAAGCATTAGACACTCATTTCAAGGCAGAGTTTCACGCTAATTTTTGTTATATTTTCAAAGCATGAACAAATGGATGTACTTAATAATAAAACGCGTTTGAGGTGGTTATGAAAAAAATTGCATGTCTTTCCGCAGTAGCAGCTTGCGTATTAGCAGTTAGCGCAGGTACCGCATTCGCTGGTCAGAGCACCGTATCCGCTGGCTATGCGCAGGGTGATTTCCAAGGCGTTGCTAACAAAGCCGACGGTTTCAACCTGAAATACCGTTACGAGTTCGACAACAACCCACTGGGCGTAATCGGTTCCTTTACCCACCTGGAAAAGGACGGTTCTCAGGACGGTTTCTACAACAAAGCTCAGTACAACTCTATCTCTGCCGGTCCAGCATACCGCATCAATGACTGGGCGAGCATCTACGGTCTGGTTGGCCTGGGTTACGGTAAATTCACTACCAACGCTCAGAACGGTACTTCTCGTCACGATACCGCTGACTACGGCTTCACCTACGGTGCCGGTCTGCAGTTCAACCCAATCGAGAACGTTGCCCTGGATGTCGGTTACGAGCAGAACCGCATTCGTAGCGTTGACGTTGGCACCTGGAACGTTGGCGTAGGCTACCGCTTCTAAGTGTGTTCGTGCCTGAGGGCATGAACCTGCGGCAGCTTTTGTCGCACCGATAAAAAATCCGCCTCCGGGCGGATTTTTTTTATCTGTTATCGGCTGCCGCGCCCCGTCGGCTGTGTCGAAAAGCGCGCGCTGCGGGCATCGCGTTCATAGCCTTGCGGTTCGGTCAACAACCCGTACAGCTCGGGGCGGCGTCCGTAAATCCAGCGGCGGCCGGTGCTGAGCGGGATCAGCGTCAGATCGAGATCGGCGCTGACCAGCCGGTCTTCCGCCGCCCAGGTCTCCGCTACGATGCGGCCGTAAGGATCGAGGATCATCGCGTTGCCGGTGCGTATTTCATCGTCATCTCGGCCCACGCCGTTGCTGAACAGCAAGAACAGCCCGTTGTCGTGAGCGCGCGACGGCAGCCAGCGCATTAGCCAGCCGCGGCCGTGTTCGCCGCGAAAGGCGGCTTCTATCGCCTGCGGATCTTCCACCCGCCGCTGCCACAGCGCCTGCGGGATTGGCTTCATGCCGTGCGGGCTGCGCGAATGGGTGCCGCCGGTCTGGTGCGGGGCCATCAGCACGTCCGCGCCCAGCAGCGCCGTTGCGCGCACATTCTCCACCAGATTGTTGTCCCAGCAGATCAATACGCCCACGCGTACGCCCCAGGGGGTATCGAACACCGTATAGCGGTCGCCGCTGGCGATAGCCGGGTGCTCGAAGGCGTGCAGTTTGCGGTGCACATGCAGTTCGCCGTCCGGCAGACAAACGGCATAGGCGTTGTAACACCGGCCATCATCGCCCAGCTCGATCAGCCCGACGCCAATCGCCATGTTGTAACGCTCAGCCAGCGGGCGAATGCGCGCCAGCGAAGGGCTGCTCACGATCGGCTCCGCCAGCGCCCGCACTTCGGCGTCGGACAGATGGCGCACGTGCCAATAGCCGGTGACGCACATTTCCGGGAAGGCCAGCAGCTGTACCTGCTGCTCGGCCGCCTGAGCGATAAAGCGCTCCATGGTCGACAGGTTGTAATTTTTATCGTTGGCGCGATGCTGGAATTGCACCGTGGCGGCGCGTAATGAGATGGTCATGGTGTCTCTCCGGTTAGGGTCTGCGTTGATTACAGCAGGCGAATTGATTACTGTATAATCAATTAAATTCCCTATTCGATAACTTAATGGAATGGATATAAAACAACTGCGCGCCCTGGTGGCGCTGGCCGAACAGGGCAACTATCGTCAGGCGGCGAGCCGGCTATGCATCAGCCAACCGGCGCTGAGCAAGCAAATTCAGGCGCTGGAAACCCAGCTCGGCGTTCGATTGTTCGAGCGTGGCCGACAGGGGGCGGTGCTCACCGCCGGCGGGCAGCGGCTCTACCCGGAGGCGCAGGTGCTGGTGGCGCAGTACCAGCAGTTTCAGCAGCGCGCTCGGCGGGTGGCGCTCGGAGAAGCGGGGCGGCTGTCGCTGGGATTTGGCCTTTCCAGTTTTCATCTGGCACCGCAGCTGGTGGCCGCCTTTCGCCAACGGTTCCCCGAGGTAGCGATCGGCCTGGAAGACTTGCCGTCCGAACGCCAGTATCAGCTGTTGCTGCAGGGAGAGTTGCAGGCGGGGTTCGTGCGCTTGCCGGTCAATACGCCGCTGTGCGGCGTCGCGTTGTTGAGCGATCGGTTGGTGCTGGCTGCGCCGGGTGCGCTGGCGCTACGTGCCGACGACCTGATGGCGCGTTTCAATCAGCTGCCGCTGTTGCAGTTGACGCCGAAACGTGGGCGCGGGCTGAGCGATCAGTCGCTGCGGTTTATCGCCGCTCACCGGTTGACGCCGAACGTGGTGCAGCAGGCCGGTGATATCCAAACGTTGTTGGCGCTGGTCGCCGCCGGCGTCGGTGTCGCGCTGCTGCCGCACAGCATCACGCATATCGCGCCGGCCGGCATCGACATTTTACCGCTGAGCGGCGAGGAGACGGAGTGGCAGGTCGGTATCGCCTGGGATCCGCAGCGCACCGACGCGCTGCGGGACAACTTCATTCAGACGGCGTTGGCGGTGCAACGCGCTTAGGCATTCAAAGCGGGCAATGCATCACCACGATCGGGCTCTGGTGATACTCGCTGCGGTGGCTTTCGCTGAAGCCGACCTTTTTCGCCAACGCCAGCGAAGCCTGGTTTTCAGGCGAGATGATGCAGACGGTTTTTTCCCCCGGCAGGTGCGTTTTCCCCCAGGCCAGCGCCGCCCGCAGCGCCTCGGTGGCATAGCCTTTGCCGTGCGCCGAACTCACCAGCGTCCAGCCCATCTCCGGCGCATCGAGCGCTGGGGTGATGTCGCGCAGGAAGTCGGAGAAGCCGATGCTGCCGAGATACTCGCCGCTCTGTTTGTCACGCACCGCCCAATACCCGTACCCCAACAGCGCCCAGTGGCCGACGTAGCGCATCAGGCGCCCCCAGGAGTCTTCTCGGTCGCGCGGGGTGCCGCCGATATAGCGTACCACCAGCGGATCGGCCCACAGAGCGGCCAGCGAGTCGAAGTCGTCCAGCGTGTGTGCGTCCAGCCGCAGGCGTTCGGTGACAAGCGTTGGCGCGGTGTTGATTACGGTCATGTTGCTGCTCCTGCACAGGGTGAAAGGCGATGAAAAACAACGGCGTTCAGTATGCCAGAGAAATCACACCGCCAGCCACAATAGCCAGGTGAACAGAAAGCCGCTCAGACCGAGCAGGGTGGTCAGCACCGTCCAGGTCTTCAGGCCATCGGCCACCGACAGCCCCAAATAGCGCGTGACGATCCAAAAACCGGAGTCGTTGACGTGGGAAAGCCCCAACCCGCCAAAACAGGTCGCCAACGTCACCAGCACCAGCTGCAGCTGATTCAGCCCGCTGACCGCTTCCGACAACAGGCCACCGGTGGTCAGGATCGCCACGGTGGCGGAACCCTGTGAAGCGCGCAGCGCCAGCGAAATGATAAAGGCGGCGGGTACCAGCGGCAGGCCGATGGCCGTCAGTACTTCGGCCAGCGCCTTGCCGACGCCGGATTCCACCAGCACCTTGCCGAACACGCCGCCCGCGCCAGTCACCAGGATCACCACCGCGGCGGTCGGCAGCGCGGCGCCCATCACGTCGCTGGCGTGTTGCAGGCTCCAGCCGCGGCGCAGCGCCAGGAAATAGAAGGCCAGCAGCAGGGCTATCATCAGCGCCACCGCCGGCGAGCCCAGCAGAGACAGCGCATCGCGCAGCGCCGAACCAGCCGGCAACAGCGTGGCGGAGACGGTGCCGAGCATGATGATGGCGATCGGGATGACGATCAGCGCCGCCACCAGGCCGGCGCCAGGCGGGTTGATGCGATCGCTGAGGGGCGCTTGCCCTTCCGGACGCGGCTCCGGCGCCGCCAGCTGCAGCTGTTCCAGCACCTCTATCGATAATGGATAGGTTTTGCGGTTGAGGTAGTTGGCGGCGAAATAGCCGATCACGCCGACCGGGATACAGATCGCGAGGCCGATGATGGTCAGCCAACCGATGTCGGCGTTGAGCAAGCCGGCGGCGGCGACCGGGCCGGGGTGTGGCGGTAGCGCGACGTGTACCGTCAACATCACGCCGGCCATCGGCAGGCCGAACTTCAGCGGTGACACTTTGGCGACCTTGGCGAAGCCGTAAATAATCGGCGCCAGAATGATAAAGCCGACGTCGAAGAACACCGGAATGCCGAGGATAAATGCAGCGAGGGTCAGCGCGGCGACGGTATGTTTCGGCCCCAGCCCCTGGCTGAAGTGCTGCGCCAGCGACTCGGCGCCGCCTGAGTGTTCGATCATGCGCCCGAGCATCGCCCCCAGACCGATGATGATGGTCACCGAGCCGAGCACGCCGCCCATCCCGGCGGTCATTACTTTCATCACTTCACCGGTCGGAATGCCGCTGGCCAACGCCACCAGCAGACTGACCACCAACAGCGCGACAAAGGGCTGCACCTTCGCCTTAATCACCATCAATAACAGCAGCACCACGCCGAGTACGGCAATCAGCAACAGCAGAGAGGTAGACATGAAAAAGCCTTTCGTTGGGTAAGCGTTGGCACCGCGATCGCCGCGAGGCGATACGGGTGCGTTTCATTGTTATAAAATCGATTTCCTGGTGTCGGCGTGCGGCTTTAGCGGTAAGGCTTCAGCCAGCCGAGCCCGGCGGCGGTGTCGCCGCGCGGGCGGTATTCGCAACCGATCCAGCCCTGATAGCCGAGCGCATCCAGCTTGTCGAACAGCCACGGGTAATTCAGTTCGCCCTCGTCAGGCTCATGGCGATCCGGCACCGAGGCTATCTGGATATGCGCGTAGCGCCCGGCCAGCGTCTCCAGCAGCCCGCTGATATTGCCGTCCACCAACTGCGCGTGGAAAAAGTCGAACTGAATGAACACGTTCGGTCTTTCGATCGCCGCCACCGCTTCCGCCGCCTGATGTTGACTGGCGAACAGGTAGTCGGGCTTGACCGGCGGGCTGAGCGCTTCGATCAGCACCTTGACGCCGTGCGGGGCGAAGGCGTCGGCGGCATAGCGCGCATTGGCGATAAAGGTGTCGAGATAACGCTGTCGATCAGCGCCCGCGGGCACTACGCCGGCCATCAGGTGCACGCAGGGGCAGGAAAGGGCGATGGCGTAGGCCAGCGCGCGATCGATATCGGCGCGCGCATCCCGCTCGCGGCCCGGCAGCGCCGCCAGCCCCCACTCACCGGTGGCGGCATCACCGGGCGCGGTGTTGAACAGCACTTGTTGCAGGCCGTGTTCGCGCAGCTTCTCGGCCAACAGCTCCGCGGGATGCTCGTAAGGGAACAGGAATTCCACCGCGTTGAAGCCCTGTGCGGCAGCGGCGGCGAAGCGATCGAGGAATGGCACCTCAGTAAACATCATCGACAAATTGGCGGCAAATTTAGGCATGGTTCAGCTCCGTAATTCGGCAATTTCATCATCGGTCAAATAGCGGATCGGACGATCGCCGAGGGTGAAGATCAGTCGCGCCGCATCTTCCATCTCTTCGGCATTGTCCGCCGCCGCTCGCAGGTCTTTACCGGTCACCACCGGCCCGTGGTTGGCCAGCAAAAAGGCACGGTGGGTCGGCGCCAGGCGGGCCAGATCCTGTGCCAGCCTTTCGTCGCCGGGCCGGTAGTAAGGCACCACCGGCACCTTGCCGACGCGCATCACCACATAGGGGGTGAACGGTTTGATGGCGTTGTCGGCGTCCAGCCCCTGCAGGCAAGAGAGCGCCGTGAGGTAGGTGCAATGCAAGTGCACGACCGCTTTGCATTCCGGGTTGTTCAGATAGAGCGCCCGATGAAAGCTGATCTCTTTCGACGGTTTGTCGCCGGAGAGCCAGTCGCCGTTCAGGCTCACTTTAGACAGGCGGTCGGCCTGCAACTCGCCGAGACAGGAGCCGGTCGGCGTCGCCAGCAGCGCGCCGTCCGGCAGCAACAGTGAGAGGTTGCCGGCAGAGCCGGTGGCGTAGCCGCGTTGGAAAAACGAGGCGCCCAGGCGCACCATCTCTTCACGCGCCTGCTGTTCGGTGGTCATGCTCATACTGAAAACTCCGTTTGCGCGCGTGAGAAGAAGGCTTCATCGCCAAAATTGCCTGATTTCAACGCCAGGGAAATGGCCCGATCGCTGGCGCGCACCCAGGGAACGCCGGGGGAAATGCTGGGGCCGATATGGAAGCCGCGAATGCCCAGCGCCTGCGTGACCACGCCGGAGGTTTCGCCGCCGGCGACGATAAAGCGGTTGAACCCCAACTGATGCAGTTGCATCACCAGTTCGGCGAACAAGGCTTCTACCGCTTCGCTGGCGGCGGCGCCATGCCGTTGTTGCGTTTGCTGCAGCGACTCCGGCGATGCAGTGGCGTAGATCAGCGGGGCAAGCGCTTCCCCGGCATGGCGCTGCGCCCAATGCGCCAACTCGGCGGCGTAGGCCGCTCGCGCCTGCGGATCGAGACAGCGGCCGATATCGATGGCCTGCGCCGCCGCGCGTTCACGGTAGTGCGCCACCTGCCGGTTGGTCATCACAGAACACGAGCCCGACAGCACCGCCGCTTTTTCCCCCTGCGGCGCACCGGCCGCCTCTGCCGAACGTTCGCCATTCTGCGCCCATTGACGCGCCAGGCCGATCGCCAGGCCCGAACCGCCGGTCACCAGCTTCATCGTTTTCAACGCTTCACCCTGGGTGAGCAGATGCCGTTCGTTGAGCGTATCCAGCACTGCGTAGCGCACGCCGTCCTGCGCCAATTGCTGCAGCTTCTCGCTGACCGCCTCGGCGCCGCGATCCATTTCTGCCGCCGTCACCAACCCACAGCGTCCGGTGGCCTGGGATTCCATCAGGCGAAGCAGGTTGCTGTCGGTCATTGGTGTGACCGGGTGATGACGCATGCCGGATTCAGACAACAGCTGTTCCCCGACAAACAGGTGGCCCTGATAGACCGTGCGGCCGTTTACCGGCAACGCCGGTGAGACAACCGTGAAATTTTCTCCCAGCGCGGCGAGCAGAGCATCGGTCACCGGGCCGATATTGCCCTGTGCGGTGCTGTCGAAGGTGGAGCAGTACTTGAAGTAGAAGTGACGGCAGCCCTGTTCTTGCAGCCAGGCCAGCGCCTGCAACGACTGTTCGACCGCCTGCTCTGCCGGGCAGGAACGCGATTTCAGGCTAATGACCGCCGCCTGTGCGTTTATTTGCGTTTCGTCTTGCGGCACGCCATTCAGCTGCACCGTCGGCAGGCCATTTTGCACCAGAAAACTGGCGATGTCGGTCGCGCCGGTAAAGTCATCCGCGATTACGCCAAGCAGCATCAGAGCGCCTCCTTTTTTTGCGGCAAATCAATGCCGGCAAAGATTTTGATTACCGCACTGTCGTCTTCTTTACCGTAGCCGGCGTTGCTGGCGGCGGTAAACATGGTGAAGGCGGTGGAGGCCAGCGGCAGCGGGAAATGCAGCGCCTTGGCGGTATCCGCCACCAGCCCCAGATCCTTGACGAAGATATCCACCGCCGATTTGGGCGTATAGTCGCCGTCGACCACGTGGCGCATGCGATTTTCGAACATCCAGGAGTTGCCGGCGGCGTGGGTGACCACGTCGTACATCACGTCCAGCGGGATGCCGGCGCGGGCGGCCAGCGCCATGGCTTCCGCGCCGGCGGCGATGTGTACGCCAGCCAACAGCTGGTGGATGATTTTTACCGTCGCGCCAAGGCCGATCGTTTCGCCGATGCGGTAAACCTTGCCGGCGATGGCGTCCAGCACGGGTTGCAGGCGCTCGAAGGTGGCGTCTGCGCCGGCGGCCATCACCGTCATCTGGCCTTCCTCTGCCTTGGCCGCTCCGCCGGAAACCGGCGCATCCAGCATCGGCAGCCCGTAGTCCAGCAGCCGTTGCTCGATCTGTTTGGCGTCATCGGCGGAAATGGTCGAACAGACCATCACCGCGGTGCCCGGCTTGAGCTTTGGCGCCAGGCCTTGTTCGCCGAACAGGATCTGCTTCACCTGGGCGGCGTTCACCACCAGCAGCAGCACGGCGTCCAACTCGGCGGCGAAGTCGCACGCGCTGGAGGACGTTTGCTTAGCGCCGGCCTGTTGCAGCGCCGCCAGTGCCTGCGGATTCAGGTCCGCCCCGTAGGTGGTCAATCCGGCGCGGAGGCACGAGCGCGCCGCGCCCATGCCCATCGCCCCCAGCCCGATGACGCAAACGGCATAATTCCCTGGGTGTGTCATACTGCACTCCTGTTAATTTTAGTGATAATTTGTTTTGTTGTGTTAAATGTAAGCGCTTAGTGGCCGTTTATCCGCGATCGATATCACAATAATTAACAATGTGTGAAACGAATTTTTCGGGTGATTTCTGGTCCGTATCAACATTACTATTATGTTTTTAAATAAGATTATGTTTACCTGACCTAACTGCGCTCGCCGTCACGCCGCGAAAAATTAGGGCTATCGGCGAACGAAAATTGACGTAAAATCACAATTATTATCACCGCAGCAACGAGAGGGAACCGTGATACCTGTAGAACGCCATCAACAAATTCTTGCGCTGGTATCCGAACGCGGCGTCGTCAGCATTGCCGAGCTGACCGAACGGCTGGGGGTGTCGCACATGACGATCCGCCGCGATTTGCAAAAGCTGGAGGAACAGGGCGCGGTGCAGTCGGTCTCGGGCGGCGTGCAGGCGCCTGAGCGGGTGGCAAGCGAACCTTCGCACCAGGCCAAAGAAGGGATGTTCAGCCGGCAGAAAATCGCCATTGGCCGGCTGGCGGCGCGGCAAATTCCCGCCAACAGCTGTATTTATCTGGATGCTGGTACCACCACGCTGGCGCTGGCGAAACAGATCGGTGAACGTGAAGATTTGACGGTGGTGACCAACGACTTTGTCATCGCCGGGTTCCTGATAGAGCATAGCCAGTGCCGAATCATCCACACCGGCGGCACCGTGTGCCGGGAAAACCGTTCCTGCGTTGGCGAAGCGGCGGCGCAGGCGCTGCGCGGTCTGTTTATCGATCTGGCGTTTATCTCCGCCTCTTCGTGGAGCATGCGCGGCCTGTCGACGCCGAACGAAGACAAGGTGATGGTGAAGAAGGCCATCGTCGAGGCCAGCCGCCGCCGCATTCTGCTCAGCGATACGTCCAAATACGGCAAGGTCGCGACCTACCTGGCGCTGCCGATTGCTGCCTTTGACGCTGTCATTACCGACGAGGGGTTGCCCGCCGCCGCGCGGGAGGCCATTGAGCAAGCGGGGATTGCATTGCTGACGGCGGGAGAAGAAGAATAAGGACGAACCGGAATCAGGATGAAAGTTCGGTATCGATGCTACGTGCGGGCGGTTCACTGGCTTCAACGCCGCCGCGTTCACGCCATTCGCGGCGCCTTTGTTCAGCCCATTCTTCGTGGAAGGCTTGCATCTCTTTTTGGTGCCGTTCCTTCATGCTCATAGGGATTGGGTGGGATTCTGCCGTTAACAGGCGGGATTTCGATGACATATAATCCGTCCTCAATAAGCGCTTGGTTGTACAAATAATGTACGCGATGCGCGTGTTTTTTCAAGAGCGAGTCGTAAATTCTGGCTAGCGCTGGCCTGAGCGGTACGCTGAAAACCAATCCTCCGTGACAGGTCGCGCATTGATCTCCCTCACATCAATATCCATGATAAAATCCTTTTTACTATTATTTTTCCTATAGTTATCCCCTTTGTGACGAACAGATTATTAACCGCGGCGGAGACGATCCTCCAGCCGCCGATGAAAGTTGTGCGCAGCGCCGCGCAAAACTAAATGCCGCTGAACCAGTTGTAGCCCTGATCTTCCCAATACCCGCCTGGATTGACGTCGCTGACGAAGATCGCGGCGATATGTTTGGCGTTTTTGAACCCCAGTTTGGTCGGCACGCGCAGCCGCAACGGGTAGCCATAGTCAGCCGGCAGCGCCTTGCCGCCGAAATCCAGCGCCAAGATGGTCTGCGGGTGCAGCGCGGTGGCCATGTCGAGGCTGGCGTAGTAACGATCGGCGCATTTGAAGCCGACGTAACCGGCATTCAGATCCGCGCCGACGTGCTGCAGAAAGGTGCGCAGCGGCACGCCTCCCCATTGACCAATGGCGCTCCAGCCCTCAATGCAGATCAGACGCGTGATCTGGCTTTGCTGCGGCAGCCGCTGCAGCTGTTCCAGCGTCCAGGGGGCTTTTTTCTCCACCTTCCCCGCGACCTCAAGCCGGTAGCCGGCGAGATCGATCTCGGGGACGTTGTATTCCGGGTAAAACGCGTTGAAGGGGAAAGGGTGGGTGATCTGGTCCGGCCGGTAAGTTTGCGCCAGCCGCTGGCCGCTGAACAGCCAGGCCTGCACCCGGTCGTTCCAGCGTGACATGGCCCACAGCACCTTATCCACCCGATCGCCGTCTTGCAGGTTGCAACCGGTGAGCATGGCGATGCCGCCCAGTGTCAGCCCGGAGCGCAACATCAGGCGGCGCTGCAGATTGACCAGCTGCTTTTTTTGGTCCGGTTCCAGTTTTGGCGCGGTTGCCCGCGGTTTTTTCTCATTCATGTTTGCCACCCGTTATCATCGCCCACAGGGTTTTGGGCACGACAGCCACCATAAAGACGTGGATCGCCACAAACAGGCCAATGCCGGCCATGGCGAAGAAATGCACGTAGCGCGCGAAATCGAAGCCGCCAAACAGGGCGACCAATCCCTGCAGCTGAACCGGCTTCCAAATCGCCAGGCCGGACAGCACCAGTAATAGCCCCAGCGCCAGTACGCCGAGGTACATCAGTTTCTGAATGGCGTTATAGCGGCCATGCCGGTGGCGCAGGCGCAGCGTCAACGCCAGCCAGATATCCTGCCGCAGCGCGCCGAGGCGAAGCGGCAACAGATCGCGGCGAAAATGACCGCTGAACAGGCTCCACAACAGATAGCAGACGGCGTTGAGCGCCAATAGCCACATCACCGCCAAATGCCAACCAATCGCGCCGCCCAGCCAACCGCCCAGCGTCATCTGCGGCGGAAAGCGGAAATCGAACAGCGGCGAGGCGTTGTAGATTTCCCAACCGCTCATGAACATGCACACCATGGCGAACAGGTTGATCCAATGAGTGATTCGAACCGGCCAGCGATGCACCGGCGGCGACGCGTTGGTCTTCATGGCTTTCCTCCGGTTACATCGGCGGCACAGTGCCGTCTTTGCCGGCGGAAATGCGGGTGGCGATGCGTTCGCCCTTATCGTCGGCGGCGGAGAACAGCACGATGTGCACGCCCGGTTTCAGCAGGCTCAGATCGCCCGGATCCAGCGTCACGATCGGCACGTCTTCCGGCACGACGACGGTTTTCTGCTGGTTGCCGTAGGTGACGGTCAGGGTGCGGCCGTTGGATTTCACCAGTTTACCGACGGTGCCGTTGGTCATGGTGTCCACTTTGCCGTCGGCGGATTCCCAGGCCGAGTGCCCTTCGCCGGTGCCGCGCAGGCTGGCGGCGAACACGTGCACTTCCAGCGCTTTGAGCGTGCCGTCCGGCTGCGGCACGGCGGCGGTGCCGATAAAGCTGTCCGGTTTGATATCGTCCAGCGTGGCTTTGGAAACGCTGAGCACTTTGGTCTGATCGTTCAGCTTGACGCTGAGTGTCTCGCCCTTGCGGTCGGTCAGCTGCAGATTGCCGTCGGCAACCTGCGTGATGGTGCCGCGCAGCGGCGCAATCACCTTGCCCGGCGGTTGGGCGGCGGCGGCCAATCCGCTGGAAAGCAGTAACGTGGACAACAGTAAACCGGCTATACGATGACGGGTAATCATAACGTTCTCCTGAAATGAGTTTGCCGGTTAAGCATGGTTGACCTACTGGGTCAGCGCCATGGCCGTTTGATGACATTAATGTCATCAAGTTTGTCCGCCGAAGCTGCTAGTATTTTTGCAGACGTAACGAGGTGGTGAGCATGCGAATACTGGTAGTTGAAGACGATATCGGCACAGGGGATTACCTGAAGAAAGGGCTGGGGGAAGCGGGCTACGGCGTCGATTTGGCGCGCACCGGCACCGACGGGCTGTTTCGCGCGTTGGAGCAGGACTACGATGCGATCGTGCTCGATGTGATGCTGCCGGGGCTGGATGGTTGGCAGATCATCGAGGTATTGCGCAAGAAAAGCGACGTGCCGATCCTGTTTCTCACCGCCCGTGATGGCGTGCAGGATCGCATCCACGGCCTGGAGCTGGGCGCGGACGACTATCTTATCAAGCCGTTTTCCTTTACCGAGCTGGTGCTGCGTTTACGCACCTTGCTGCGCCGCGGGCCGGCGCGCGAAGCCGATCATTACGCTATCGCCGATCTGCAGCTGGACGTGCTGCGCCGCCGGGCGGTGCGCCAGGATCAGGTGATCCCGTTGACCAACAAGGAATTCATGCTGCTGCACCTGCTGGTGCGGCGCGAGGGCGAAGTGCTGTCGCGTACGCAGATCGCCTCTCAGGTGTGGGACATGAATTTTGACAGCGACACCAATGTGGTTGACGTGGCGATCAAACGCCTGCGCGCCAAAATCGACCGGCCGTTCGACGTCAAGCTGATCCACAGCGTGCGCGGCATCGGCTATGTCTGCGAGCCACGCTCGTGAGCGGGCGCACGTCACGTCGGCCGGTGTCGCTGACGCTGCGCACCGCTACGCTGTTCGCGCTGGTGGCCGCGTTGGCGGTGAGCGGGACAGGCGGGTATCTGTTTAGCGCCATGCGCCAGGAAATGACGCTGCGCAGCGATCTGCAGGTGACCGGGCGCGTAGAGTATTTCCGCCATTTACTGGGGCAGCGCTTTCCTTTGGCGCGCCTGACCGCCAATAACGGCCTGTTTGAAAACATGCTGGGCAATGAACAGGACGTGCTGATTTTCCAAATCCCGGGGCAAAAACCGCTCATCAACGTGAACCCCGCCGGGGTGATTTTGCCGCCGATCGCGCCGACGCCGGCCGGCCAGTCGCAGACGTTGGCCGCCATACGCGGCGGAGAAACGGCGCAGGGGGTGCCGCTGCGCGCTGCTTCGGCGATGGTGCGTCTGGAAGACGGCAGCCTGTTGCAGATCTCCGCCGCGCATGTGATGGCCAACGAGCAGAAGATGCTGGCGCGTTACCTGTGGCGCATCGTCGCGGCGGTCGCGGTGGCTTTCCTGCTGATTGCGCTGCTGGGCTATGGGGTCATGCGGCGGGGATTGAAGCCGTTATGGCGCATGGCGGCGCAGGCGTCGCAGATTGCGCCCAATACGCTGTCGACACGCCTCAGCGAGCAGGGGGCGCCGAAGGAGTTGCAGCAGCTGACCCGTTCGTTCAATGCGATGCTCGATCGGTTGAATGAAGGCTATCAGCGGCTGACGCAATTTTCCGCCGATCTGGCCCATGAGATCCGCACGCCGGTAGGGGCGTTGATGGGCCAGTGCCAGGTGGCGCTTTACCAGCCCCGCAGCGTGGAGGAGTACGAAACCCTGCTGTCGAACAATATGGATGAGCTGGAGCGCATTTCCCGCATGGTGGAAAATATCCTGTTTCTGGCGCGCGCCGGCGAAGCGCAGTCTGCGCTGAACTACAGCCGCCTGGAGGTGGCGACCGAGCTGCGGCGGGTGGCGGATTACTTCGAAGGGCTGGCGGAAGAGCGCGGCATTGCGTTGAGCTGCGAAGGGGAAGGCGCGCTGGAGGCGGACGCGATGTTGTTCCAGCGGGCGCTGAGCAACCTGGTGGCCAACGCGGTACGTTATGCCGACGAAAACAGCCTGATCGTCCTGCGGGCTGAACGGCGCGCCGATGCCTGGTGGGTGCAGGTCATCAATCAGGGGCAGCCGATCGCGCCGGCACAGTTGGAAAAATTGTTCGATCGTTTCTATCGCGCCGATCCCGCACGCAGCGCCGGCAATCATGCCAGTGGGCTGGGGCTGTCTATCGTGCGCGCCATCATGACGCTGCACGGCGGTGAGGTGCGCGCCGAATGTATCGGGCGCGCGCCTGTCGCCAACATCCTCTTCAGCCTGCGGTTCCCGATCGCACAATAACCGTTGTGTCGTGTTAACGCGGCGGAATGGCGAAGCGGAAGCAGGCGCCGCTTTGCGCTTGTTCGATCAGCTGAATATCGCTGTCGTGCAGCTGCAGAATACGCCGCACGATCATCAACCCCAGTCCGCCGGAAGGGCGCCGGGCGCCGCTCAGGACAGACGGGCGCACGAACAGATCGGCGCGCAGCGTCTGCGGAATGCCGGGGCCGCTGTCGCTGACCTGGACCATGACCCGATCGTCCTGCCGCCACAGCCGCACGCCGATGTCGCCGCCGGGCGGCGTATGGCGAATGGCGTTGTCCAACAGGTTGGTCAGCACCCGCTCAATCATGCTGAGATCGGCGAACACCGGCGGAATGCCGGGAGCGATGTCGGCGTGCAGCCGCTGGTTGCGCGCCTCTGCCGCCAGCTCGAACTTCTGGAACACGTCCTGCAACAGCTCGCTGAGGGAGAAGGGCTCTTTCTGCGGCTTCACCACGCCATACTCTAATCGAGCCAGCTCGAACAGCTCCTGCGCCAGCTTGCCCACCTTGCGGCTTTGCGCCAGCGCGATCTCCAGATAGCGCCGCCGATCGGCTTCGCTCAGGGTGGCGGCCTTAACCGACAGCGTCTCCAGATAGCCGTGCAGCGAAGTGAGCGGGGTGCGCAGATCGTGCGAGACGTTGGCGATGAATTCACGCCGCAGCCGATCCTGCTGCGCCAGCGTTTGCCACTGTTCGGCCAGGCGCTGCGCCATGCGGTGGAAGGCCTGTTGCAGCTGGCTGACTTCGTCGCGCCCGGCCCGTACCGCCGGCAGCGCCGCGTAGGCCTGCACCGCTTCGATGCCGCCGCTGTCCAGCGCGCTGACCTGCCGGGTCAGGCGACGGATCGGGCGCGTTACCCAATAAAACGCGAAACCGCCGGCCAGCAGGCTGAACAGCACCATCAACCCAGAAGTCCACAGCGCCATCCTGACCGCCGAGTTGAACTGGGCGTTGCTGGCCAGCGCCGTGTACTCTTCGCCGAGCAGGACCACGTACAGATAGCCTTCGACCCGGCCGTCGACCTTCAGCGGCGCGACGCTGAACACCTTGCGCCCGTCCGCGCTGCGCGGATCGTCGCCATACACCGGCATCTGCGCGCCATCGAGCAGCGCCTGCAGCGGCGCCAGCGCGACCCGCTGCCGCTTCAGATGCCCGGCCGGCGCGGCATTGCCGATAATCGCGCCCTGTTTGTCGAGCAGGTAAACCTCCACGCTGGGGTTCACCGCCATCAGCTGGTCGAACAGGGTATGCACCGCCTGCGGATCCGGCCCGTTCACCCCCAGCAGCGGATTGCTGTCGGCGATATGCTGCGCCAGGTTGCCGGACAGGCGCTGGATCACCGCCTGGCTGTACTGGGTGCTGCTGCGTACCTGCATCCAGCCGGAAAAGGCGCAGCCGATGACGATCAGCAGCGTGAAGATCAGCGTGAGGCGTTGCGCTAACGTCAGGTTTTTCATGGCTCACTCATGCGGCGTGGCCGCGAATTTATAGCCCATGCCCCACACCGTGAGGATGCGCTCGGGTTCTGCCGGGTTGCGCTCGATCTTGATGCGCAGCCGGTTGATATGGGTGTTGACGGTGTGCTCATACCCTTCGTGCTGATAGCCCCAAACCTGATTCAACAGGCTGAGGCGCGAGAACACCTGGCCCGGATGGCGGGCGAAAAAATACAGCAGGTCGAATTCGCGCGGCGTCAGCTCGACCGGTTGTTGGTGCAGGTGCACCTCGCGGGCGATGGGGTCGATGGTCAGATCGTTGAAGCTGAGCACGCCGGCGTCCATGCGCAGGTTACGGCTCATGGCCTCCTGGCGGCGAAACAGCGCCTTGACTCGTGCCACCAGCTCCAGCATGGAGAAGGGTTTGGCCAGATAGTCATCGGCGCCCAGCTCCAGCCCCAACACGCGGTGCACCTCGCTGGAGCGCGCGCTGGTGATGATGATCGGTGTGTAGCGCGTCATGGTGCGCGCCCGGCGGCAAATCTCCAATCCGTCCACGCCCGGCAGCATCAGATCGAGGATGAGGGCATCCCAGCCGCCCTGTTCCAGCATCGCCATGCCCCGGTTGCCGTCGGCGGCGTGGCTGATGGCGTAACCCTCGTCACGCAGATGCAGCTGCAGCAGCTCGGCGATGTCGCCGTCGTCCTCGACGATCAAAATTCGTTTTGGCTTTTCCATTCTCATTACCGCTGATTGCCCGATCCTCTCTGAAGTCTACACAACCCCCACCGGTGGAGTTATCACATTTTATTTAACTTTGCGTGAGGTCTTGGGGAACAAATCCGGGGAATACTCGGCTCATCGCATCGTTAGCTGGCAGGAATCGTTATGAGCCTCACCCTCACTCCGGAACAACGACAGACCGTACACCCGCTGTGGCTGCGGTTGACGCATTGGCTGAATGCGCTGGCGATGCTGATCATGGTGACCAGCGGCTGGCGCATCTACAACGCTTCGCCGCTGTTCAACTTCAGCTTTTTCAACGAGCTGACGCTCGGGGGCTGGTTGGGCGGCGCGCTGCAGTGGCACTTTGCCGGCATGTGGCTGTTTGGCATCAACGGGCTGTGCTACCTGCTGCTGAACCTCACCAGCGGGCGCTTCAAACGCAAATATTGGCCGCTCAGCCCGAAGCAGTTTCTCGCCGATGTCGGCGCGGCGCTGCGCGGCAGGCTGCAGCACGCCGACCTGCGCCACTACAACATGGTGCAGCGCGTGGCCTATCTGTCGGTGATGATCCTCGGCGTGCTGAGCGCGCTGTCCGGGCTGGTGCTGTGGAAATCGGTGCAGTTTCCGCTGCTGCGCACGCTGCTCGGCGGCTATGAGGCGGCGCGCTATATCCACTTTTTCGCCATGTCTGCGCTGGTGGTCTTCGTCGCGATCCATCTGGTGATGGTGGCGCTGGTGCCGCGGACGCTGCTGGCCATGCTGCGCGGGCGTTAAGGAGTTCACGATGAAAAAGGATAAACAGATCATGACGATCGGCGAAGGGCAGGCGATCGTCAAAGAAGCGCAGCGGCTGTTGAGCGCGCCTTCGCGCCGCCGCTTTTTGCGCAATGGCCTGACGCTGGGCGGCATCGCCATGCTCACCGGCTGCGATCTCAGCGACAACGCCAACGTCGAGCAGGCGCTAAGCCGCATGTCGCGCCTCAATGATCGGGTGCAGGGCTGGCTGTTCAACGGCGATCGCCTGGCGCCGGTCTACCCGGAATCGATGATCACCCGGCCGTTCCCGTTCAACGCCTTTTACGCCGAGGAGGACGCGCCGGACATCAACGGCGACGACTATCGGCTGGAAGTGGCGGGGTTGGTGCAGGACAAGCGCGCCTGGAGCCTGCCGCAGCTGCATCGGATGGCGCAGGTCAGCCAGGTGACGCGCCATATTTGCGTTGAGGGTTGGAGCGCCATCGGCAAGTGGGGCGGTGTGCCGTTCGCCACCTTTCTCAAGGCGATCGGCGCGGATCTGAGCGCCCGCTACGTCAGCTTCAAATGCGCCGATGACTACTACACCAGCATCGACATGGCCACCGCGCTGCATCCGCAGACGATTATCGCGCTGACCTACGACGGCCAGATCTTGCCGCGCAAGTACGGCTATCCGATGAAGCTGCGCATGCCGACCAAGCTGGGCTACAAGAATCCGAAGCACATTCAGGTGATCGAGGTCACCAACCACTTCCCGGGCGGTTACTGGGAAGATCAGGGTTACAACTGGTTTGGCGGCAGCTGAGGCGGCCGCCGGCCATTCTCCGGCACTCCGGTGCCTTTGACATGACGGAAGGAAATACCATGAAAAAGTTATTCGCAATCATGATGTGTAGCGCGCTGATGCTGGGTGTGGCCGGCGCCAACGCCGCGGACGGCATGAGCAAAGACGCGATGAAAAAGGACGGCATGAGCCAGATGTCGCACGACGGCATGGCGAAAGATGGGATGAAGAAAGAGTGCATGGGCAAGGCGTGCATGAAGAAAGACAAGATGGGGAAAGACGCCATGAAAAAGGATGGCATGGCGAAAGACGGTATGGCCAAAGATGGCATGAAGAAAGACGAGATGAAAAAGGACGCGATGGGGCAGTAAGCCGCCGCACCCCGCGGTCGCAAGCGGCAAACCGCGGCGGCCGCGGGCAACATAAGGAGAGAGGATGATGCTGGCGACATGGCTGCGGCGCTTTCGGCGCTCGAACGGGGACGTTATCTTTATGCGTGCGGCGTTGGTGGTGATCTTCGCCGCCTTCGGCTACGCCAAATGGTTTGATTACGAAGCGCAGGGGTTAGTGCCTCTGATCGGTAACAGCCCGCTGCTGAGCTGGATGCATCAGGCGTTCGGCATTCGCGGCGCCAGTTATGCATTGGGCGTCGCCGAATGGAGCTTCGGTTTACTGTTGCTGGCGGGGTTCTGGTCGCGGCGGCTGGGTTTGCTGGGGGCGATCGGATCGACGGTGACCTACCTGACCACGCTGACGCTGATCTTTTCCACGCCGGGTGCCTGGGAGCCCTCCGCCGGCGGTTTTCCCGCCATGGCCGGGGCCACCAGTTTTTTAATTAAGGATCTGGTGTTGCTGGCCGGTTCCCTGGTGCTGCTGAAGGCCGATTTACCGGCCGAGCAGGCATAAAAAAGGGCGTAGCCTGGCTACGCCCTGTGGTTATTTCTCGGCCATCACATATCCGGGAAGGTCAGGGTGCCCCCCGGCGCTTCGCGATGAATGTGCAGGAAGTTCAGGTGCTTCTCGTACTGGTCGAGGATATCGCCAATCACCTGTTCCTTGCTGTAGTCCATCAGGTCGTTGCCCTGTGTGCCTTCCATCAGGAAGGTTTCCAGCCGGTAGTAGTGCGATTTACCGGAGCGGGCGCGGTAGGTGAAGCCCGGCACCGAGTAGCGCATCGGCCAGATCTGATAGATGAAGTTCTGTTCCTCGCCCAGGTGCACCAGCAGTTCCAGGTGGTTCAGGCGCTCGTCTTCGGTCGGCGGCACTTCGCTGAACTCCACTTTCGCGCCGCGCAACTCCAGCTCGCGCGCCACGTCCTGCATCGCCGGGCGGCAGACCTTATCCAGCATTTTCTGCGTGTACTGCGTGCCCGGGTAGTTCATCACCCGCGACAGACGCTGTTTCCAATTGAGCACATCGTGGCTGGAGACCGGCACCGGCGCCAGGGTGCTGAGCGCGCTGGCCTTGCGGTAGTCTTCCACCCGCAGCGATTTATACAGCCCGGCCATCACGAAGAAGATCACGAAGCTGAACGGCAGGCCCATGATCACCGTGGTTTTCTGCAGCGCCGGTACGCCGTCGGTCATCAGCATGCCGATGGTCAGCAGGCCGATGGCCACCGACCAGAAAATCCGCAGCCAGTTCGGTGCATCATTATTGATATCGGCCAGGCGCGAGGTGAAGTTACCCAGCACCAGCGAGCCAGAGTCCGCCGAGGTGACGTAGAACAGCAGGCCGGTGATGGTGGCCACCGAGGCGCTGAAGGTGAAGCCGGGGTATTGCGCCAGCAGGCTGTAGAAGCCGCGCTCCGGGAACTGCATCACTTCCTGAGCAAACTCGGCGTTGCCGTGGATGATCTGGTACAGCGCGCTGTTGCCGAAGATAGACAGCCACAGCAGGGTGAACACGAACGGAATGATCAGCGTGCCGACCACGAACTGGCGAATGGTGCGCCCGCGCGAGATGCGCGCCAGGAACAGGCCGACGAACGGCGACCACGCCACCCACCAGGCCCAGAAGAACAGCGTCCAGTTGTTCATCCACTCCACCGGCCGATCGAAGGCGAAGCTGTTGAGCGTCATGCCCATAAAACGGTTGACGTAATCGCCGACGTTGAGCACCAGCGCGTTGAGCAGGAACTCGGTGTCGCCAAAGAACAGCACGAACAAGATCAGGCCAAGCGCCAGCAGCACGTTCAGCTCGGACAGGATGCGGATGCCCTTGTTGACGCCCGAGGTGACCGAGATGGTGGCCATGATCACCGACAGCAGGATCAGCGAGCCCTGCACCGTCAGGTTTTCCGGGATCTCGAACAGCACCTTGAGGCCGTAGTTGAGCTGCACCACGCCAATGCCCAGCGTGGTGGCGATGCCGAAGATGGTGCCGAGCACCGCGGCGATGTCCACGCTGTGGCCGATCGGGCCGTTGATGCGTTTACCGAAGATCGGGTACAGCGCCGATCGGATGGTCAGCGGCAGATTGTAGCGATAGCTGAAGTAGCCGAGGGCGATGCCCATCAGCGCATACATCGACCAGCCTGTCAGGCCGTAGTGGAACAGCGTCCAGACCATCGCCTGGCGTGCGGCCTCCAGCGTTTGCGCGTCGCCTTCCGGCGGCATCATGTACTGGGTCACCGGCTCGGCGACTGAGAAGAACATCAGGTCGATGCCGATGCCGGCGGCGAACAGCATTGCCGCCCAGCTCATCAGGCTGAACTCCGGCTTGGACTGTTCCGGCCCGAGTTTGATCGAACCGAAGCGCGAAGCGGCGATAAACACCACGAACACGATGTACAGCGTCGCCGCCAGCAGGTAGTACCAACCGAAGGTGGTCGACACCCAATTCAGCGTGCGGGTGATCCACTGCCCGGAGAAGTCGGTAAAAAAGATGGTCATCAGCGAGAAGGCCAGGATCAGCCCCGCCGAGGTGAAGAAAACCACAGGGTTGAGGCGGTCCTGCTGCGGTTTGGAGGAGGTTTCGCGTGTTGTCATCGTCATCCTCTGAACTGAGTAAAATCGTGCCGCTCCGCATTTCGGGGCGCGTTGGCGCCGCCGGAAAACGGGCGAATGAAGGCGGCGACCATCCCCATGGGAATGGCCTGAAAAACGCCGCTTTCGCCTGTTGCTGAAGCACCGGAGCGCTTCGTGGCGGGAACCGCTTACAGCCACTGATTTTGGTCAGATTCGTTAATTACCTCACAAAAATCAGCCAGTTCCACAACCAGATAGTACAAATTTTTAACCAGGCGGCAATAAAATATATGCAATTTTTATTGAACGTTCAATCAAAAAAAAGTTTAATAGTCCTCATGATGACCTGAATCACGGGCGAAACGGCAGTGAAATTTGCCCGCTGAGATAAGGCCGAAGTCGGTTTTGTGAGAGTCGAAATATGCCAAAGGTAGGAATGCAGCCAATCAGAAGGCAGCAGTTGATTGATGCCACGCTCGCCGCGGTAAACGAAGTGGGAATGCATGACGCCACCATCGCGCAGATCGCGCGGCGGGCCGGCGTTTCCAACGGCATCATCAGCCATTATTTCAAGGACAAGAACGGCCTGCTGGAAGCCACGATGCGCTATCTGATCAGCCATCTGGGCGAGGCGGTGAAGCTGCGGTTGCAGGCGCTGACCGATAACAGCCCGGCGGCGCGGCTGCAGGCGATCGTCGCCGGCAACTTCGACGACAGCCAGATCAACAGCGCGGCGATGAAGACCTGGCTGGCCTTTTGGGCCAGCAGCCTGCACCAGCCGCAGCTCAACCGGCTGCAACAGGTGAACGGCCGCCGGCTTTATTCCAACCTGTGCGCCGAGTTTCGCCGCGTTATGCCGCAGCCGCAGGCGCGGTTGGCGGCCAAGGGGCTGGCGGCGCTGATCGATGGGCTGTGGCTGCGCAGCGCGCTGCGCGGCTCGGCGTTCAATCAGTCGCAGGCGTTGACGCTCACGACCGAATACATCACGTTCCAACTCCGGGGGCAGACGCCGCCCGGAGGCTAACTCAAGGAGATCCTATGTCCCGTTTTGGCTTGCAGAAGCTCTATATTCATGGCGCCTATGTAGACAGCACCGCTGGAAAAACCTTCAACGCCATTAACCCGGCGAACGGCGAAGTTCTGGCTGAAGTCCAGTCCGCCGGCGCTGAAGACGTCGATCGTGCGGTGGCCAGCGCGGCCAGCGGGCAGAAAGTGTGGGCGGCGATGACGGCGATGGCGCGTTCGCGCATCCTGCGTCGCGCGGTGGATATTCTGCGCGAGCGCAACGATGAGCTGGCGGCGCTGGAAACGCTGGATACCGGTAAAGCGATGTCGGAAACCACCGCGGTGGACATCGTCACCGGCGCCGATGTGCTGGAGTATTATGCCGGCCTGATCCCGGCCATTGAAGGCGAACAGATCCCGCTGCGCGACACTTCGTTCGTTTACACCCGCCGCGAACCGCTGGGCGTGGTGGCCGGCATCGGCGCCTGGAACTACCCGATTCAAATCGCGCTGTGGAAGTCCGCGCCGGCGCTGGCGGCGGGCAACGCGATGATCTTCAAGCCGAGTGAAGTTACGTCGTTGACGGCGTTGAAGCTGGCGGAAATCTACACCGAAGCCGGCCTGCCGGACGGCGTATTCAACGTGGTGACCGGCAGCGGTGCGGAGGTGGGGCAGTACCTGACCGACCATCCGGGCATCGCCAAAGTCTCTTTCACCGGCGGGGTGAAAACCGGCAAGAAGGTGATGGCCAACGCGTCGGGTTCGACGCTGAAGGAAGTCACCATGGAGCTGGGCGGCAAGTCGCCGCTGATTATCTTCGACGACGCCGATCTGGATCGCGCCGCCGATATCGCCATGATGGCCAACTTCTACAGCTCCGGCCAGGTGTGCACTAACGGCACCCGCGTCTTTGTGCCGGCGGCGCTGCAGGCGCAGTTTGAGGCGAAGATCCTCGAACGCGTGAAGCGCATTCGCCTCGGCGATCCGACCGATCCGCAGACCAACTTCGGGCCGCTGGTCAGCTTCGCGCACATGGAGTCGGTGCTGCGCTTTATCGAAAGCGGTAAGAACAGCGGCGCGCGCCTGCTGTGCGGCGGCGAACGCGTCACCCATGGCGAATTCGGCAAGGGCGCTTATGTGGCGCCGACGGTATTCAGCGACTGCCGCGACGACATGGAAATCGTGCGTGAGGAGATCTTCGGGCCGGTGATGAGCATTCTCAGCTACCAGAGCGAAGAGGAAGTGGTGCGCCGCGCCAACGACACCACCTTCGGCCTGGCCGCGGGCGTGGTGACCCACGATCTGGCCCGCGCACACCGCGTGATTCATCAGTTGGAAGCCGGCATTTGCTGGATCAACACCTGGGGCGAGTCGGCGGCGGAAATGCCGGTCGGCGGCTATAAGCAGTCCGGCGTCGGCCGCGAAAACGGCCTGACCACGCTGGAGCACTACACCCAGATCAAATCGGTGCAGGTCGAGCTGGGCGAATACGCCTCGGTATTCTGATCTTCCCGTCGCCTTTCGAGCCGCAGCCGCGTTGGCTGCGGCCGACACTCCTCGAGAGCCAAATACACCGCCTGCTTCGGATCAGCGCTTCGCGTTTTCGCATCGTGCAGGCCTATAAAGTAAGGAGATAATGAATGGAATTTGACTACATCATTATCGGTGCCGGTTCCGCCGGCAACGTGTTAGCCACCCGATTGACCGAGGACGCCGACGTCAGCGTGCTGCTGCTGGAAGCCGGCGGCCCGGATTACCGGATGGATTTCCGTACTCAGATGCCGGCCGCGCTGGCGTTTCCGCTGCAGGGCCGCCGCTATAACTGGGCGTATGAAACCGATCCTGAGCCGCACATGAACAACCGCCGGATGGAATGCGGCCGCGGCAAAGGGCTGGGCGGTTCGTCCCTGATCAACGGCATGTGTTATATTCGCGGCAACGCGATGGATTTCGACAACTGGGCCAAGGCGCCGGGTCTGGAAGACTGGACCTATCTGGACTGCCTGCCGTATTTCCGCAAGGCGGAAACGCGCGATATCGGCCCGAACGATTACCACGGCGGCGATGGCCCGGTGAGCGTCACCACGCCGAAGGCCGGTAACAACGAACTGTTCCACGCCATGGTGGAAGCCGGCGTGCAGGCGGGCTATCCGCGCACCGACGATCTGAACGGTTACCAGCAGGAAGGCTTCGGCCCGATGGATCGCACCGTGACCCCGAAAGGGCGCCGCGCTAGCACCGCCCGCGGTTATCTGGATCAGGCGCGTTCGCGGCCGAACCTGAAAATCGTCACCCATGCGCTGACCGACCATATCGTGTTCGACGGCAAGCGCGCAGTGGGTGTCAACTATCTGCAGGGCGACAGCAATCAACTGACCTATGCCAAAGCGCGCCGCGAAGTGCTGCTGTGCGCCGGCGCCATCGCCTCGCCGCAAATTCTGCAGCGTTCGGGCGTCGGCCCGGCGGCGCTGCTGAAAAGCCTGGACATCAACGTGGTGCACGATCTGCCGGGCGTCGGAGAAAACCTGCAGGACCACCTGGAGATGTACCTGCAATACGCCTGCAAGAAACCGGTGTCGCTGTACCCGGCGCTGCAATGGTTTAACCAGCCGAAGATCGGTGCGGAGTGGCTGTTCAACGGCACCGGCGTCGGCGCCAGCAACCAGTTCGAGGCCGGCGGCTTCATCCGCAGCCGCGCAGAGTTCGCCTGGCCGAACATTCAGTATCACTTCCTGCCGGTGGCGATTAACTATAACGGCAGCAACGCGGTGAAAGAGCACGGCTTCCAGGCGCACGTCGGCTCGATGCGTTCGCCGAGCCGCGGCCGGGTGCAGGTGAAATCGAAAGATCCGCGTCAGCACCCGAGCATTCTGTTCAACTACATGGCGACTGAACAGGATTGGCAGGAGTTCCGCGACGCTATCCGCATCACGCGCGAAATCATGGCGCAGCCGGCCCTGGACGAATACCGTGGCCGCGAGATAAGCCCAGGGCCGGACGTGCAGACCGACGAACAGCTGGACGCCTTTGTGCGCGAGCACGCCGAAACCGCCTTCCACCCGTCCTGCTCGTGCAAGATGGGCGAGGATGAGATGGCGGTGGTCGACGGCCAGGGCCGGGTGCACGGCATGGAAGGATTGCGGGTGGTGGATGCGTCGATTATGCCGCTGATCATCACCGGCAACCTGAACGCCACCACCATCATGATCGCCGAAAAGATCGCCGACCGCATTCGACAGCGTGCGCCGCTGCCGCGTAGCACCGCCGACTACTACGTCGCCGGCGATGCGCCGGTGCGCAAGCAGTAACCGACACGCCCTCTCGCCGTTGAGGGGGAGGGCCGCCGTAGCAAGCAACCCCTCTCCATATGCTCTTCCCCAAGGCGAGGGGGCAACTCTCTTTTTATTCCTTATCCCATCATGCCGCCGGCAGCGAGATTGCCTGATCGAAACTGTTGGGCGTCGCCATGCGCCACATGCGGGCGTAGAACTCGCTTTTGATCTCCGGCTGCAGCAGCGCGCCCGGCTCCAGGTAGTAATAGATATCGGCGTATACCTTGATCTCGGTCGGCGTGATGCGGCGCAGCATATGGTGCGAGGTCAGCTGCTCCGGGCGGCTGACGCCGGCCGCCGCCAGCATGTCCGCCAGCGCTTTCACCGTATTTTGATGGAAGTGATAGACGCGCTCCGCCTTGTTCGGCACCACCAACGCCTTCTGACGCAGCGGATCTTGCGTCGCGACGCCGGTCGGGCAGTGGTTGGTGTGGCAGCTTTGCGACTGGATGCAGCCGACGGCGAACATGAAGCCGCGCGCCGAGTTCACCCAGTCGGCGCCGAGCACCAGTACGCTGGCGATGTCAAAGGCGCTGATGATCTTGCCGCTGGCGCCAATCTTGATTTGGTCGCGCAGGCCGCAGCCCACCAGCGTGTTATGCACGAACAGCAGCCCTTCGCGCAGCGGCATACCCATATAGTTGGAGAGTTCGAGCGGGGCGGCGCCGGTGCCGCCTTCCTTGCCGTCCACCACGATGAAGTCCGGCAGAATGCGGGTGTGCAGCATCGCCTTGACGATGGCGACGAACTCCCACGGGTGGCCGATGCACAGCTTGAAACCGACCGGTTTGCCGCCTGACAGCTCGCGCAGCTGTTGGATGAACTGCATCATTTCCAGCGGGGTGGTGAAGGCGCTGTGCGAAGCCGGCGAGATGCAATCGACGCCTTCCGGCACGCCGCGGGTGGCGGCGATTTCCGCATCCACCTTCTTCGCCGGCAGAATGCCGCCGTGGCCGGGTTTAGCGCCCTGGCTGAGCTTGATTTCAATCATTTTCACCTGCGGGCTTTGCGCCTGTTCGGCAAAGCGGCGCGGATCGAAATGGCCGTCGGCGGTGCGGCAGCCGAAATAGCCGCTGCCCAGCTCCCACACCAAATCGCCGTTGTTTTCGCGGTGATAGCGGCTGATGCTGCCCTCGCCGGTGTCGTGGTAGAAGTTGCCTTTGGCCGCGCCGAGGTTGAGCGCGCGGATGGCGTTGGCGGAGAGCGCGCCGAAGCTCATCGCCGAAATGTTGAAGATTGACGCGGAGTAGGGCTGGCGGCAGTCGGCGCCGCCGATGGTGACGCGAAAACTGGTCGGATCGGCGGCTTCCACCGGCCGCATGGAATGGCCGATGCACTCATAGCCGGTTTGGTACACATCCAGCAGGGTGCCGAACGGCTTGTCGCCCATCTCGTTTTTCGCTCGGCGATACACCAGCGTGCGCTGGGTGCGCGAAAACGGGATCTCTTCATTGTCCTGCTCGAGGAAATACTGGCGCAGTTCCGGGCGGATGAACTCGAAGAAGAAGCGCAAGCGACCGATGATCGGGTAGTTGCGGCAAATGGCGTGGCGTTGCTGCGTGAGATCGTAGATACCCAGCACCATCAGGCAACCGCAGGCCAGGGCCGTCAGCCAGAACCACGGATGATTGTGCATCATGATCAAGAAAACCAGGGTGAGCAAGATGCTCAGCACAAAGCAGGTATAGCGGCTGAATAAGGACGACTTCATAACATCTCCTGATGTTTATTTTAATCCACACGACATGACTCACGGATAATCCGTGTGCAAATCGTAACCAACAGGAGGGGATGTTGTGTGTCTGTTGCTGCTTTGTCGCCAGTTGTTACATTAATTTAACGTGGCGGAAGGGGGGCGGGTTGCCGCGCGGCGAACCGCGCAACAAGCCTGGGTATTTATTTGCCGGCGACGAAGATGGTGCTCATGCTGCGCAGCCGCAGTTTTTTCATCGCGCTGTATTTCTGCGAGAAGATGGTTTTCGGGTGCGTGCCGCGCTTTTCCGCAATGTGCAGCAGGCTGTCGCCACGCAGCAGGTTGAAGATCACGTCGCTTTCCGCCGGACTGAGCTCGCGGGTTTTCTGCACCCGGATACCGCCCGGTTCCTTGCTTTCCAGCAGCCGCTGGATTTTTTCCTGCAGCGAATAAAGCGGAATGCGGGTGGAGACCAACTCGACGGAAATCCCCAGGATCGACAACAGTTTCACTACCCGCTCGTCGTCATAAAACACCAGCAGGCGCGTCTTGCTGTTGTACTGCTGATGCAGGGACACCAGGCTTTCGATCACGTTGACGCTCTGTTCCAGGTTTTGCGAGGTGAAAATCAGCGCAATATCGTGCTTGGTGATCTTCTCTGCTTTGGCGCCGCCGTGCATGAAATCGGAAAACAGGCGGATATCGTACGCGCCGTAGTGTTTCTTTAGCAGCACCGACAGGCCAACATAGCTGTACTTACACTCACTAATCACAAGAACGTTGTTTTTAGACATAGGGCAAACACCAATACCGAGTTAAAAGTATTCAGCTGTAAGAAGCGAGTTCAAATCCTTGATGCTGGATTCCTTCCACAGCTTTCCCTGCAGTGCGTAATATGGCATTTCATCCAGCCATTTCTTGTGTTCGGGAGTTTCAACTCCTTCGATAATTACCTTGTAATGATTAAGGTAAAAAAAGCGCAGTAACGCGCGCATCAAGCCCTCGCCGCCGGACTTTTTCATGAAGTCCCAAAGCAGAAAACGGTCGAGCTTAACGAAGCGGAACTGGCTGTTGTACAACGCGGAAAAACCCGCATAGCCAGAACCAAAATCATCGAGCCAAAATGAATAACTATTCAATGACGGATCGCCGTGCACGCGATCTTTCACCAGCCGGGTTGAATTCTCGCTGATCTCAAAATGAATACAGCGCAGGGCATTAATTCTTTCGGCAAAGTGAGTATTCGCCAGCGATTGCAGGGAATAATCGTCAACATTCAAAGTGGCTATCACTTGGTTTTCATGAAACCAGTGTTTGTATTTATCGATCAGATTGATCTGATCCATCAAAATCTCAATCCGGGTGGCGCTGTCGGCGTGACGAAAGAACTGTTCAGGAGAAAAATGGGCGTATTCGCTATTAAACGTAAAGCGAGACAGACATTCAACGGCCAGCAATTGTCCCGATTTCGCGAACATTGGCTGAAAAACATAATTAATGCCGTTATTTTTCTCTCTGAAAGAACCGCTCATTTCCCAATCCTTGGATTGATATTTAACTTGTTGATTTTAAATGCTTAAAAAGAAAGTTACTCCAAGTTTATTGGTAAATTTCTTATTTAAAACGTCAGGATGGCCGAAGCGTGTCGACAGACCATTGAACGCGTAATTCGTGCCAAATTCCAAACGTCGCAATATGTTACTAAATGTAAATATTTGGGATAATATTCTGATTTTCAGGCCTTAATGCAAAATCTTGAACTCTGAAGCTTTCCCAAACACAGATTATTCCTATTCATATGAATCGTCAACATCGATCGATAGGTATCCTCCGATAGTTTATTCCTATCAAGAGGGGCCTTATGAATGTTTTAAACGATTTAACATTAAGAATATGCTTAGTCTATATTTCGTCCGGCAATGGATTCATCGGGCTTCATTCCTGACAAGGAGTAGCATCGCTGAATGTACTTTATAAGCGTATTAATTCATCGAGAGTCTAAATATGAAAATCTCTAAACTGTCTGCTGTATTGGCATTGGCTGTAAGCACTGCTGCTATTTCTTCTTTCTCTGCTCAAGCTGCTGACGGGACTATTACTTTCAACGGTAAAGTGACTGACCAAACTTGTACTATCAGCACCCCAGGCGGTAAAGATTTCACCGTAACTCTGCCAACTGTTTCTGCTTCTACTCTGGCAACTCAGAGCGCAACTGCTGGCCGTACTCCGTTCGCGATCAACCTGACCAAATGCTCTAAAGGCCAGGTAGCTACTTATTTCGAACCGGGCGCTACTGTTGATTTCAATACTGGCCGTCTGAACAACCAGGCGCAGACTGATGCTGCAACTAACGTGCAGATCCAGCTTCTGGGCAGCAACAACCAATTCCTGCCTATCCTGGCTGCTGGTGCTAATGGTGCGCAGAATAACTCCCAGTGGGTTACCGTTGCTAACGAAGGCGACTCTGCTGACCTGAACTACTACGCTGAATATTACGCTACCAACGCTGCCGGCGCTGGTGATGTGACTTCTAGCGTTCAGTACACCATCATTTACCAGTAAGTAATATTTCTTTAAGTAATATTCTTATTCGGGTGGGGGAGTTATGCCCCCACCGTTTTCCCTTACCGTAGCGATAAGATAATGAAGAACTCATTTAAAAAATACAGCATATTGCTGAGCGCCATGCTTTTCAGTAGCAGCGTTTTTTCCAGTGTCATTATTAACGGTACTCGTATTATTTATCCGGGAAAGCAACGGGAAGTTACCGTCCAATTATCAAATAATGGTGCTTCACCGGCACTTATTCAGTCTTGGATTGATGAAGGCGACGCAAAAACCACACCAGAAAACAGCAAAGCGCCATTTATCGTTTCACCGCCAATCAGCCGTGTTGAACCGGCTACCGGCCAAGCGCTGCGCGTTTCATTGACCACGGCGAGTTTGCCGCAAGACAAAGAATCCTTGTTTTGGTTGAACGTACTGGAGATCCCGCCAGCACCAACCGGGGCAAACAATGGCGCACCTGAAAACTTTTTACAGGTGGCATTCCGTACCCGCGTAAAACTGCTGTATCGGCCGACCGGTCTGGCGGGAGAAGCGAATGATGCGCCGGAAAAACTGCAGTGGAGCTTCAGCGCTGGGGGCGTCAGCGTGAAAAACCCAACGCCGTACTATGTGTCATTTACCGAGATTAATGCTGTCGTGAACCAAAAACGTGTGCCGTTGGCCCCGCACGGCGACATGCTGGCACCCGGACAGGAAAAGACATTGTCGTTCTCCGGCGACAGCGCGCGCATTGCTGACATTGCCTACACCACTATTAATGATTTTGGCGGACGCGTGTCCCGTACTAAGAATAAGCAAAAGTAACTCTTGGAACAGAGCCTCAGGCCCAGAGCAATTTATTTCAGAGGGCGAGCTTAATTTGGTAAAGGAATGCTTTATATGAAAGAGTTACCTATCTCTGCAGCTGTTAAAATGGCGCTGTCCAATTATAAATCGATTCTGCTGTTAACCGGTAGCGCGCTCTGTCTGGCGGCCCCTGCGACGTCTTGGGCGGAGGGGGTTGCCGATAGCAAAAAGCCGGCAGCACCGGTTGAAGCGACTTTTAACAGCAGCTTCCTGATTGGGGAAGCGCAGGGCGTGGATCTTTCACGCTTCCGTGATGGTAACCCGATCTTGGCGGGAAAATATTCGCTCGACGTGTATGTGAACGGCGAGTGGAAAGGCAAAAAAAGTATCGACTTTAAAAACGTGCCGGGGAAAAACAGCGCCGATACCTGTTTTAGCTTACTGTCGTTGGATGAGTTCGGTGTGGATACCGCCACAATGAGCGGGGATCCTGCCGTTAATACCGAGACGTGCAAAACGCTGACTCAATGGGTACCGGAAGCCTATTACCGCTTGGACACCAGTACGCTGCGCATGGATATCAGCATCCCTCAGGCGGCGCTGCGCCGCAGCGCTCGCGGTTATGTCGATCCGCGCTTCTGGGATCGCGGTATTACCGCCGGCAGCCTGTCGTATAATTTCAATGCGTTCAATACCCACAGCTCTGCCAACGGCAGCAACTCCGATTCAACTAATGCATATTTAACGTTGAATGCCGGGTTAAACGTGGCGGGTTGGCAGCTGCGTCACGATTCCAACGTGAACTGGCGTTCTAACGACAGCACCCATTGGCAAAACACCGCGACTTACGCGCAGCGGGCAATGCCGTCTATCCGCGGCATGCTGACGTTGGGCGACAGTTACACCAGCGGTGATTTCTTCAACTCCATCGGTTTTCGCGGCGTGCAGATCGCCACGGACGATCGCATGCTGCCTGATTCATTGAACGGGTATGCGCCGGTTGTGCGTGGGGTCGCGCAAAGCAACGCCCTGGTGGAAGTACGTCAGAATAACCAGCTGATCTACCAAACTACCGTCGCTCCGGGCGAGTTCATCATCAACGATCTCTACCCTACGGGTTACGGCGGCGATCTGAATGTCACCATTAACGAGGCCGACGGCAGCAAACGCCAGTTCAGCGTTCCCTATGCTTCGGTAGCGCAGATGCTTCGTCCAGGTATTCAGCGTTATGCCATCACTGCGGGTCGAGTACGCGATGATAATTTAAGCAAGGAACCCGACATGTTCCAGGCGACTTATCAGCGCGGTTTTACCAACATTCTTACGGGATACACAGGCGGGATCGTCAGCGATGGCTATGGTGCAGTGCTGGTGGGCAGCGCGGTCGCGACACCGGTTGGCGCATTTGCGCTGGACGTCACGCAGTCCAATACCCGCTTGAAGCAGGGCGACCAATCAGGCCAGAGCTATAAGCTCAGCTATAGCAAGTTGATGACCGAAACCAACACCAACTTCACGATCGCTGCTTATCGCTATTCGACTTCCGGCTACCTCTCTTTGCAGGATGCCGTCTACTCCCGTGACAATGAGCGCAAGGGTTTAAGCGCAGATGCGGTTAACCGCCAGCGTAGCGAATACCAGCTGACGCTGAACCAAGGGCTGGGCGACAATTACGGTTCCTTGTACATCACCGGTTCGGTACGCGACTACTGGAACCGTGGCGGGAGCACCAAGCAGTACCAGGTGGGCTATAACAACTATTATGGTCGTGTGACCTATGGCCTTTCCGCCATGCGCACCTCGGATATGTATAACCGAGATGAGACTCGTTATTACCTGACACTGTCGATTCCATTCAGCGTCGGTTCGCAAACCCTGAGCCTGAACAGTTCACTGGGCTACACCGACAACGGTTACGACAGCAGCCGTGTGGGCATGAATGGTTCAACCGGCGAAGACAACAACATCAGCTATAGCGCTACGTTAGCCAACGATCGTTCAGGCGGCACCAACAGCAGCGTGAGCGGTGAATACCGTAGCCGTTTCGCCACGATGAACGGGTCCTACAGCTATGGTAAAGATTACCGTCAGTCGTCGATCGGTGCATCGGGCAGCGTGGTTGCCCATAGCGGCGGCGTCACGCTGACACCGCAACGCGGACAGACCATGGTGCTGGTGGAAGCGCCAGACGCCGCTGGCGCGATTGTGACCAACTCGCCAGGCGTTCGTATCGATGACAACGGTTATGCTGTGGTTCCTTATGTTGCACCATATCGCATGACGAGCGTAACGCTCGATCCGAGCGGCATGTCACGCGATGTTGAATTGGAAAGCAGCAGCCAACAGGTTGCGCCATATGCCGGCGCGGTTGCCCGGTTGGAATTCAAAACAACGAAAGGCCAGGCATTGATCATTCATGCGCTCGGCCCTGATGGCAACGCGCTGCCGTTTGGCGCTGAAGTGCTGGATACCCGTAATCAGGTGGTCGGCATTGTTGGGCAGGGCAGTCGCATCTACTTGCGTACCGAAGCTAAGAAAGGTTTGTTGCAGATTAAGTGGGGCACACAGCCAACGCAGCAGTGCTCTGTCAGCTATAGCGCCAAGGCGCAAAGCAATAATCCTGACTACGAAATTATTGAAGCGAGTTGCAAATGATAAAGTTTACGCGTGTTCCACCGCTGAATAAAGCGCCAGCGAAATGCCTGATGCTGCTCGGACTGCTGATGGCGGGCGGCCAGAGCGCTTACGCCGCCTGTTACGTTAATAATGGTTACAAGGCGCAGGTGATCAACATGAAGCTTGGGCGCGTGCTGGTTACGCCAAGCAGCCAGGTTGGAGACACCTTGGTCACCGGTCAGTTCGCGATTAACCCGGTCTCCGGTTATGGTCGTTGTTATAACGGCGGTAGCGCGATTGGGCAGATCCTCCAGGGCAGCCGGACGAGCTTCAGCAATGTATGGAGCACCAATATTCCAGGTATCGGGATTCGTTTATACCGTGAAGCGGGGACAATAAGTACTTATTATCCCCACACGTTGGCATTACGGGGTAATACAACCGTCAACCTGAATGGCGGTTACTTTAAGATCGACATTGTGAAAACCGCCGCGCAAACCGGCACCGGCCAACTGGTCCCAGGCAAGTACACGACTTACTATATGGATGGTTCCGGTCAGGGATTGCCGATGCTGGAATCGATCGTCGATGCCAACAGCCTGACGATCGTGACGTCGACTTGCAACGTGGACAGCGGTTCCAAGAACAAGGTGGTTAATCTGGATACTGTCACTGCAGCCTCGTTTGGCGGCGTAGGTTCAACGCAGGGTGAAAAAGCATTTGATATCAATATCAATTGCGTTGGCGGCGTTGGTGAGGATCTGTTGCCAGGCAGTGCGGGACAAGGGATCGTCAATGTGCGTTTTGACTATACGCAGGATGCTTCCAATGCACCTGGGGTGATCAAATCCGAGCCTGGCGCCAACACAGCATCCGGTGTTGCCGTCCAGCTGTTGACCGGCAATACGACCCAGCCGATCAAAAATGGCGATGCGGTCAATGCCGGACGTACCATTCCCAACCAGGCCAATACCTTAACGCTGCCGCTGAAGGCACGCTACTATCGCACCGGTTCGACGATTAAAGGCGGCAATATCAAGTCGACCGCCACCTTTACCATCGAGTACAACTAAGTCGCGTTCCGACGAAAAAGCCAATGGGTTTTATCCATTGGCTTTTTTGCGTTATCGATTAACGCAGCCCCATCCAGCTGGTGCAAACGCCTTCCGGCGGTTTGCCGGCGTACCAGCGTGGCAGCGTGGGGGCATCATGGTGCGATTCAGCCTGCGCCTCTATCGGCTGTGCCGGCCACTCCGCAACATCCCAGCGGGTGGTACGGCGATACACCGCCGGGGTTTTACCGAACTGTTTCTTGAAGGCGCGTGAGAACGAAGGCTGAGAATCGAAATGGTATTGCAGGGCGATATCCAGGATCGGACGCGGGGTGGAGCGCAGCGCCTGCGCCGCCTGCGACAGGCGCCGCTCGCGGATATAGCTGCCGAGCGCGTGGCCGGTGGTGCTGCGGAACATGCGCTGCAGGTGCCATTTGGAGTAGCCCGACTTGGCGGCGACGTTATCCAGCAGCAGCGGTTGGTCCAGATGAGTTTCAATCCAGTCTAGTAAATCGTGAATGATATTGACGCGATCCATGGTTTTAGTTCTCCCGCAAAAACGACATTCAGGTCACAGTGACTTAGCTTAATTATCCAAGAATATACTTTGATAATAGGCGTGAGTGCGCCGTTACGCAAGGGTAAACCGGGGGTAAAAAGGTGGCCAAAAATGCTCTTTGAACGGCAGGGGGATAAAAGAAAGGCCGCATAAAGCGGCCTTATCAGTAGGAAGCGATGGAAAATCAGTTAGTTTCCGGTTTCACTTCAATGTAGTTCAGACCCAGCACGCTGCTGGTGTAACCGCGGATCTTGTTGGTCATCTCGATATCGCCGTTCAGCTTGTGGCCGTAAGACGGAATGATCTCTTTCAGCTTGCTCTGCCATTCCGGCGTCGCCACTTTGTCTTTGAACACGGTTTCCATCAGATGCAGCATGATCGGCGCAGCGGTAGAAGCGCCCGGCGAAGCACCCAGCAGAGCGGCGATGCTGCCGTCTTCAGAGCTGACGACTTCGGTGCCGAACTGCAGCACGCCGCCTTTATCCGCGTCTTTCTTGATGATCTGTACGCGCTGGCCTGCGGTCCACAGCTTCCAGTCTGCCTGCTTGGCGTCCGGGAAGTACTCTTTCAACGCGGCGAAGCGATCGTCGTCGTTCATCATCAGCTGGCCGACCAGGTATTTCACCAGATCGAAGTTATCCAGACCGACGTGGGTCATCGGCATCAGGTTCGAGGTGCTCAGCGAGTGCATCAGATCGAACAGCGAACCGTTCTTCAGGAACTTGCTGGAGAAGGTGGCGAACGGCCCGAACAGCAGCACGCGCTTGCCGTCCAGCATGCGGGTATCCAGGTGCGGCACGGACATCGGCGGCGAACCTACGCTGGCCAGGCCATACACTTTGGCCAGGTGCTGGTTGGCGATCTCCGGGTTGGTAGTGACCAGGAACTGGCCGCCGACCGGGAAGCCGCCGTAGCCGTCGGCTTCTGGGATGCCGGATTTCTGCAGCAGGGTCAGGGACGCGCCGCCTGCGCCGATGAACACGAACTTGGCGTTAACGGTGGTTTCTTTACCGTCGCGGTTCAGATCGGCAACGGTCACGCTCCAGGTTTGGTCGGCGTTGCGCTTAATGTCGCGCACTTCGTGGCTCAGGTTCAGCTTGAACTTGTCGCTGGCGCTCAGCGCGTCAACCAACTGGTGGGTGATCACGCCGAAGTTGACGTCGGTACCCAGCGGCATGCGGGTCGCGGCGATTTTCTGCGCCGGATCGCGGCCGTTCATCACCAGCGGCGCCCACTGCTTGATTTGCGCAGGGTCTTCGGAATATTCCATGCCGCGGAACAGGGTGCTGTGCTGCAGCGCCGCGTAGCGTTTACGCAGGAAGTTGACGTTGTCGTCACCCCACACGAAGCTCATGTGCGGCACGCTGTTAATGAAGGATTTCGGATCTTTCAGGACAGCGTTTTTCACCTGATAAGACCAGAATTGGCGAGAGATTTCGAAAGACTCGTTGACCTTCACCGCCTTGCTGATGTCGATGGTGCCATCGGCTTTTTCCGGCGTGTAGTTCATTTCGCTAAAGGCGGAGTGGCCGGTACCGGCGTTGTTCCAGCCGTTGGAGCTCTCTTCCGCCACGCCGTTCATGCGCTCGTACATGTCGATGGTCCAGGTCGGCTCCAGCTCATGCAGATAGGTACCCAAAGTGGCGCTCATGATGCCGCCGCCGATCAACACCACGTCGACGGTTTTATTCTTCTCTTCAGCCGCCGCCTGCTGCGTAACGCTAAACAGGCTGAGACTGAAAATCAGGACGAGTAATTTTCTCATTGAATTAAATCTCTTGTGTGTAAATTCTACTCATTGCAGGTGAAAGAATTTAGCGGGAGTTACCCTGGAAAATAATGAAGCCGACCGCCCGGCGTGAGCCGATAGGCAGCGATAATGCCTTTTTGTTAATAGGGTATTTAACGAAAAGTGAACTATTGCAGGCCGTCCGGATGCAAATTGATCGGTTCACGTTACTGGCGGGGTATTATTGTTTGCGAGAATGTTAAAAACTACTTTTGTAACTAAAAAAAATGAATATAAGCAAAAATAGGGCGGTTGCTGTCGCAGGAATAAACAGAGAGGGAAGAAAGGCTGTATAACCGCGTTATTTTAAGGGGTTAATTGTCACGCAATTAAACGTTATTTCGTTATCACACAATAATTGCGGTTAAATTGCAAATACCTATCGGTAACCAATCATAAATGGCCGCCGTTGCGAGCGGCCATCGTTCAGCTGGCGGTTACTTGATGCCCATCGCATCGCGCATGGTGAAGAACAGATCGGTCTGATCGGTCAATCCCACCACGTTGGCGGCGTGCGGGCCGTAGGCCGCGACGCGCAACTGAGTGCCGGTATGCCCCTGCGACTCTTCTTCCGAGTTGCCGTAGCTGAGGGTCATCGGTGCGCCGTCTTTGGTGGTCAGTATCTGGGTCAGGCCCGGCGCTTTGGCGTTGGCGGCGACGATCTGGCTGGAGTGCGCGTGGTCGGCGGTGACGATCACCAGCGTGTTGCCGTCGGCGCGGGCGAAGGCCAGCGCTTTTTGCACCGCTTCGTCCAGATCGACGGTTTCGCCAATCTGCCCACACGGGTTGGCGGCGTGATCCTGCTTATCGATCGACGCCCCCTCTACCTGCAGGAAGAAGCCATTCGGGTTGTCTTTCAGCAGCGCGATCGCTTTGTCGGTCATCGCCGCCAGCGTTGGCGTGGCTGCGGTGCGCGCCGGGTTGTTTTCACAGGTTACTGCCGGTTTATCGAGGTTGCCGTGGTAGCTGGCTTTCGGCCCCAGCCAGCGCACCGGCATGTTGCCGTCGGCAAACAGGCCCAGCAGCGGTTTTTGCTGATTGGCCAGGGTAACGGCCTGCAGTTCATCTGCGTTGCTCACCCACTGATAACCCTGCGCCGCCGCCTGGTCCTTCAGCGATTTTCCTTGCCATTCGCCGCTTTTCGCCAGTTGGTTGAAAGACTTCGCGCCACCGCCGAGCGTGACGTCGGCGCGGGTTTTCAGCAGTTGCTCGGTGATCGAGCCGCGGCCGCCGTTTTCCAGCGCGTTAGCGGCACATTTTTCGCTGGTTTCCTCCGGGCCGTAGCATTTGCGCGAGGTGACGTGCGACACCAGCGCCGCCGGCGTGGCGTCTTGCAGTTCGGCGGTGGAGACGTTGCCGGTGGCCTTGCCGGCCGCCTTGGCTATCTCCAGCAGCGTTGGTTGGTCTTTGCCGTTCACGTCTACGCCGAGCGCGCCGTTATAGGTTTTCACCCCGGTGGCCCAGGCGGTGGCCGAGGCGGCGGAGTCGGTCACGTAATCCGGTTTGTGGGTTTTCTTGTCCAGCGAGTAGTGGGTGTATTGCCCGGTCAGCGGCAGGGCGTCGATGCCCTTGAAGTAACCGCCTGCGCCTTCAGCGTAGTTGCGCGCGGCGGTGATCTCGGAATCCCCCATGCCGTCGCCGATCAGCAGGATCACGTTTTTCACCGTTTTGTCCGACAGCGACGCCTTCAGCGCGGCGGTCTGATCGCCGGCCAGGCGACGGGCGCCGCCCGGCTCGGTGAGGGTGCCGCGCGCGGCGCGCTCGGTCAGGCCATCGGCATTGGCCGAGGTTTCCGCCGCGATGGCGGAGGAACAGAGCAGGGCGGACAGCACGGCGCCGGCGATCAGGGATACAGCAGGTTGCATGGGTAAGCTCCTTGTCGTAATACAACAATGTAAATAACATCAAATTGTTACGAAAGGAGAGTAGAGCAGAGGGATGACAATTTTATGACAATGAAAGACGGGACGGTCCGATGGCCATCCCGTGTGACGATCAGGCCGCGCGCGCCGGGATAGCGAGCCCACGCTGCACCGCCGGCCGCGCTAAACCGCGCTCCAGCCACTGCGCGACGCGCGGGAAGCTGTCGAACTCCACCAGGTCGCGGGCCTCATAGAAGCCGATCAGGTTGCGCACCCAGCCCAGCAGCGAGATATCGGCGATGGTGTAGTCTGCGCCCATGATCCAGTCACGGCCCTCCAGGCGCGTTTCCAACACACCAAGCAGGCGTTTCGATTCGTTTTTGTAACGCTCCAGCGGCCGCTTGTCTTCATATTCGCGCCCGGCGAATTTATGGAAGAAACCGAGCTGGCCGAACATCGGGCCGACGGCGGCCATCTGGAAGAACACCCACTGAATGGTTTCATAACGCTGGGCTGGATCCTGCGGCAGGAAGCGGCCGCTCTTTTCTGCCAGGTAGAGCAGAATGGCACCGGATTCGAACAGCGGCAGCGGCCGGCCGCCGGGGCCGTCGGGATCGATGATCGCCGGGATCTTGCCGTTCGGATTCAGCGCCAGGAATTCCGGCGTCCAGGTTTCGTTGTTGCCGATGTCGATTAGGTGCGCTTCATAAGGCAGGCCGATCTCTTCCAGCATGATGGAGACTTTGACGCCGTTCGGCGTCGGCAGAGAGTAGAGCTGCAGCCATTCCGGATGCTGAGCCGGCCAGCGTTTGACGATCGGGAATTGGGTGGAATCGAGCATGGAAACTCCTCGGGTTGGCGGGGTCGCTTAAGCGTACCCCTAGAGTATTGCAGTAAAACTACCCTGTCGCCGGGTTACACCGTGAGGTCAAAATGTGCGGCCAGCGCTTTTTTACCGGCGGGGGTCAGCTGCAGCTCGCGGCTGTCGAGCCGGCGAAGGATCCAGCCGCGTTGGATAAAGGCGGCCAACAGCGCGGCGCCCAGCGCGCCGCCGAGGTGAGATCGGCGCTCGCTCCAGTCCAGACAGCCGCAGGCGAAGCGGCGGCGAGTGGGCGCGGGAGAGCAATCGACGCCCAGCCGCGTCAGCGCGGCCTGACCGGCGTCGCTTAATCGGTAGTCTTCTTCACCGGCCAGCCAGTTCAGCGCATGCAGCCGATCGTGCAGCTTCACCGCTACCTCGCCCGCCATATGGTCGTAGCAGGTGCGAGCATATTGCAGCGTGGTGGGCGTGCTGCTTTTCACCGACGGGCGCGGTACGCCCGCCAGCGCCATCAGGCCTTCCAGCGCTGCGGCCACCGGTTGCCCGGCCAGCCGGAAATAGCGGTAGCGCCCCTGTTTGACGCAGGCGATCAGCCGCTGCTCCAGCAGTTTCGCCAGATGCGCGCTGGCGGTGGACGGGGCAACCTCGACCGCCGCGCTGAGCTCGGTGGCGGTGTAGGCGCGCCCGTCCATCAACAGGCACAGCATGCGCGCCCGGGTGCGGTCGGCGATGGCGGCGCTCAGCGCCGCTAAACGATCTTCAATGTCGATGTTATGCATACTTCGAGGTTAGACGAAGTATGACTGCGCGTCCATCGCTAACCTGTGGTTATCGCACTCTGGTGCAGTGCGTCTGCGTTTGCTGGATATTGATGAGCGGGCGTTGGAATCGGTGCGGTGGCGCCATTCTTACCATGCGCGCGTACCGGAATTTTACCGTGAGAGGAGACGATAATGATCGCCGTGATTTTTGAACTGCAGGCCGCTGATGGGCAGCGCGATACCTATCTGGCGCTGGCGGCGGAGCTGAAGCCGCTGCTGGCGCAGATCGACGGATTCATTTCCATCGAGCGCTTTCAAAGCCTGGCCGATCCTGCGCGCCTGCTGTCGCTCTCCTTCTGGCGCGACGAGGCGGCGGTGCAGCAGTGGCGCAATCTCGAGCAGCATCGCGCGGCACAGGCGCGCGGCCGTGGCGAGGTGCTGGCGCAGTACCGGCTGCGGGTGGCGGAGGTGGTGCGGGATTACGGGCTGGAGAGACGCGACCAGGCGCCGCAGGATAGCCGTTGCTATCACCGCACCTGAAAAAAGCCCGCTGACGGCGGGCTTTCACCCGTTTATTTCGCTTCGCTGCCCACCTTCATCGCCCCGGCGTAGCGGGCGCCCATTCCCCAGGCGGCGCCGTGGTCGCGGGCGATCTGCAATACGCCCCCCGCCGTGGCCTTGCGGCTCCAGTCCTGCTGCCATTCCAGCATCAACGCCACCCAGTTGATAGGGGTGGCGCCTGCTTGTACCAGGCGCTGCATGGCGTTGTTTTGACTATCTGGCGTAATGTCGCCGGTGACGTCCGACAATATGTAGACCTCATACCCCTCGCCCAGAGCGGACAGCGCCGGCAGCATCACGCAGCTGGCGGTCCACAGCCCGCCGATGATGATTTTCTTGCGGCCGGATTGTTTGATCAGATCCACCACGCGCCGATCCTGCCAGACGTTGATGGCGGTGCGATCGTACACCTGCAGATCCGGGCGTGCCTGCGTCACCTGCTGGAATACTGGCCCGGCGAAGCTTTTGGCGTTGGCCGAGGCCAGAATGGTCGGCACGTTGAACACCTTGGCGGCCTTGGCGATGCCGGCGGCGTTATTCACCAGGTTGGTTTGATCGATAGAGGAAATGGTCATGCCGAACATGTCCTGCAGATCGACCAGCAGCAACAGGCTGTTGTCGGCGGTCAGCGGTTGCACATAACCCGCCTGGCGGCTATCGGCGGCGGGGGATTGCGCCAGCGCGGCGACGGGGGCGGTGGCGGCGCTCAGGCCGAGCATCAGGGCGATTAGGGTCTTTTTCATTATTAACTCCATGATTATCAGTAGATTAAATTCACGTCCCACTCAGGGAAGCGGTTGAATGAAGTCTACTGATATTTATTTGGTTAATAATCTATGGTTTATTGAATTAATAATTAACCTGAAGGACGTAATATGGACGTGCTACTGACGATGCGCGCCTTTCGCCGCGTGGTTGAGCGCAACAGTTTCTATAAGGCGGCGGAGGATCTGGCGATCACGCCGGCGGCATTGAGCAAGCAGATTAAGCAGTTGGAAAGTCGGTTGGGGACGCTGTTGCTGGTGCGCACCACCCGCAGCATGAGCCTGACCGAAGCCGGGCAGCTCTATTACCAGGAAGCCTGCCGGTTGCTTGGCGAGTTCGACGCGCTGGAGCAGACGGTTGCCGCCAGCGCGCAGCAGGTCTCCGGCACGCTGCGGGTCAATGCGCCGCTCTCGTTCGGCCTGACGGTGCTGTCGCCGCTGCTGCCGCCGTTTATGCAACGTTATCCGCAGCTGCAGGTGGAACTGACGCTGGACGACAGGGTATTGGACGTGGTGGCGGCCGGTTTCGATATTTCCTTGCGCATTCGCCGCCGACTGCCGGATTCTTCCCTCAGCGCCCGGGCGCTGGGTGACGTGCACCAGCGAATTTGCGCCGCGCCCGGCTATTTGGCGCAGCACGGCGTGCCGCAAACGCCCAATGAATTGCCGCGGCACAGCTGTCTGGCCTATTCCCTGGCGGAAAAACCGGGGCAGTGGCAGTTCACCGCCGGCGAGGAGAGCCTGAGCGTGACGTTCACTCCCCGGCTGATCGCCAACAACAGCCTGATGCTGCGGGATATGCTGGTGGCGGGACTGGGCATCGGTTCGCTGCCGTCGTTTGTGGCGGATCCCGAGATTGCTGCCGGCAGACTGGTGCAGCTGTTCCCTGAACAGATTGCCGACGTGCATCAGGTCTTCGCGGTTTACCCGACGCGCCGGCATGTGCAGCAGAAAGTGAGTTTATTCACCGAGTTTGTGCGAGAACAGGGATTGATGACGGCGAATTGACAACGGTGCACGGTTGTCATATTCATTAGCTATGAAAAAATCCTACCGCCCATTCGCGCAAATTATTATCACCCTTCTCCAGAGGGTGGGATAGCGCGTGTGTCGCCAATAAAAACCCGCCGGCAGGCGGGTTTTTTTATCCCCTTCCGGCAACGACCGGAGAACGTCATGCAAACCTACCCTGCAGTTTTACACCTGATGTGCGGCAAGGCCGGCGCAGGCAAATCGACGCTGGCGCAGAGTTTGGCGCAGCAACCGCAAACGCTGTTGCTGAGCGAAGATGCGTGGCTGGCGACGCTGTATGAACAGGAGATGGCCAGTCTGCAAGACTACGCGCGCTGTTCCGACCGGTTGCGGCGGGCGCTGGGCGGGCACCTCGTTCAGCTGCTGCGCGGCGGTTGGTCCGTGGCGCTCGATTTTCCGATGAATACGCCGGACAGGCGGCGCTGGGCCAAAGCCTTGGCGGAGGAGGCCGGCGTCGCACACTGCCTGCACTTTCTCGATGTCAGCCATGCGCAGTGCCTGAGCCGGATAACGCTGAGAAATGCGCGCGGCGAGCACCCGTTTGCCCTGAGCGAAGCGGAGTTTGAGCGCCTGGCGCAGTACTTTGTTCCCCCGGCGGAAGAGGAAGGGATGACCGTCTTGCGTTATGGCGAACGGGACTGAAAACCGGCGCCATGACGGCGCCGGCAACAGGGTTAGGCTTCGGCGTTAAACGCGTTGTGGAAGGTGACCTCCGCGCACGGCAGCGCGCCCTGGAAGGCGATGGCGCGGAAGTAGTCTTGCGGCACGCCCGGCAGGGCCAGCGCGCACTGCGCCTGGAAGCCGAAACGGCCGTAATAGTTCGGATCGCCCAGCACTACGCAGCCTGCGGCGCCGCGTTCCTGCAGCTCGGCCAGCAGCCGGCGGATCAGCCGGCTACCGATCCCCTGGCTCTGATAGGCCGGCAGCACCGACACCGGCGCCAGCCCGTACCACCCGGCGGCGCCGTTGCTGAGCACGATCGGCGAGACGGACGCGTGCCCGATCGGTGTGCCATTGTGCTCGGCGACCAGCGACAGGGTGAGAGCGCCTGCCGCGCGCAGCGCGCTGACGATAAACTGCTCGGTGTGGCTGCTGTGTTCGGCATGCAGGAACGCGGCGGCGGTCAGGGTGGTGATGGCGCCGACGTCGGCCGGCGTTTCGTGGCGTAACGTGATGTTCATGGTTGTATCCTGATTAAATAAGGCTGTGCCAACCGGGCTGCCTGCCCGGCCGGCATCGATGATTAACGGTTATCCAGCTGCGCCCGCACGGCCTTGAGCCCGGCAAAGGTGACGCGATAAGGGCGCCCCTGGCGAGAGAGGATCAGGCGTTTGGTTTTGAGCTTGGTGAAGACGGCCAGCGAGCAGTCGGCCAGGCCGAGCCCTTCGCGGGTGTAGCATTCGACGTGGGTGACGCGACCGGCGTCGTTGCGGGTGAAGGCGATATAGCCGCCTTTGGCCAACACGTGCAGCACGCGTTGTTCCGCTTTGGAAATGTTCATGTTGGGAGATCCTGTAATAACCCCAGATACGCGCATCCCCGCGCAAACGCGCGTCGGATACGTCAGAGTCCCTCGCCATACGGCAAGGAAGCGACTATCGGGTGGTTACAATCTCCAACATACAGGCCTCGGGCAGTGAAAAACGCCAGGGCGGCGTTTAAGCGCAGTTAATGTAGCCAATGGCCGGTTGGCTGTCAATTTGCCGGCAGCGCGGGCCGCCGGCGAAAGGCCAATTAGAAAGGCTTGGTTGGCAGGTATTTGCCGTCCAGGGTGATCACCGCGCGTTCGCCGCCGTCCGGATCGGCGACCTTCTTGATATCCAGCTTGAAGTTGATGGCGCTGATGATGCCGTCGCCAAACTGCTCGTGCACCAGCGCTTTCAGCGTGGAACCGTAAACCTGCAGCATTTCATAGAAGCGATAAATGGTCGGATCGGTTGGCACGCCGCCGGGAATGCTGCCGCGCAGCGGGATGGTTTGCAGCAGCAGCACCGCTTCTTCGTCCAGCCCCAGCTTGGCCGCTACCGTGCGCGCCGCCGGTTCCGGCAGCGCATGCTGCCCCAGCAGGGCGGCGGTGACAAACGCCAGGCTGAGACCGGTGCCCTCGGCCAGCGCTTCGAACGTCAGATTATGGCGGATCTTGGCGGCCATGATGTTGTCGGTGAGCGCTTCGCGCGGGGCGGTGTTGTGCAGAGAGTGTGTCATGTTGACTCCTTTTGTGGGCTTAAAAACGGGCGATCGCCGGGGTGGCGGTCACCTCGGGATGGGTGGCGAGCGGCACGAAGCGGCGGGTTTCGCCGTCCAGCGCCTCGATAGCGCCGCTGGCGATGTCATAGACCCAGCCGTGCAGCGCCAGGCGGCCCTGATCCAGCGCCAGGGCGACGGAAGGGTGCGTTTTGATGTTGTTGAGCTGGGCGATGACGTTTTCGCGCACCATCGATGCGACCCGGGCTGCGTCGGAGGCGTGCGGATAAGCCTGGTTGACCGCCTTGGCGGAATCGGCGTAACGCAGCCAGCCGGCGACCGTCGGCAGGTGATCCAGACACTGGCAGGTGGCGATGGCGGTCATCGCGCCGCAGTCGGAATGGCCGCAGATCACGATGTCTTCTACGTCCAGCGCAGCGACGGCGTACTCGACCGAGGCGGTCACCCCGCCGGGTTCGGGGCCAAAAGAAGGCACGATGTTACCGGCGTTGCGGATCACGAACAGATCGCCCGGCTCGCGCTGGGTGACCAGCTCCGGCACCAGGCGGCTGTCGGAACATGAGATAAACAGGGTGCGCGGGTTTTGGCGGGTCGCCAACTGCTGAAACAGCGCCGTGCGTTCAACAAAGGCTTCGCGCTGGAACTTCAGGAAGCCTTCAATCACCTCTTTCATCCGTTTCTCCATTGGGTGTCGTTATGCGATGGCGGCATGATGAACGCTTCTGGCTATAGGGTCTAAGACCCATTTATAATGCTGGCTATAGGTTTTACTAATAGCTGGGGCGCTATGCTGCTGCGACACATCCGTTATTTTCTGGCCGTTGCCGAACAGGGCAACTTCACCCGCGCCGCCGAAGCGTTGCACGTCTCGCAACCGACGTTGTCCCAGCAGATCAAGCAGTTGGAAGACGCACTGGGAGCGCCGTTGTTCGATCGCAGTGGCAGAGCCGTGCGCCTGACCGACGCCGGTGAGGCGTGGATGCGCTATGCGCGGCTGGCGCTGCAGGATTTGGACGCCGGCGCGCGGGCGATCCATGACGTGGCGACGCTGGCGCGCGGCCATTTGCGGCTGGCGATGACGCCAACCTTCACCGCCTATCTGGTGGGGCCGACGATCGATGCGTTCTACCGCCGCTACCCGGGGATTACCCTGAGCATTGAGGAGATGGCGCAAGAGCGGATCGAGGCGCTGCTGGCGCAGGATCGGCTGGACCTGGGGATCGCCTTCGAGATGGCGCAGTCGGCGGAGGTAGAAGCCACGCCGTTGTTCAGCGAGACGCTGGAGCTGATGGTCGGCGCCGATCATCCCCTGGCGGCGCATCGCCGTCCGCTGAGGCTGGCGGAGTGGCAACATCTGCCGCTGGCTTTGCTGAGTGGCGACTTCGCCACGCGGCAGTTTATCGATCGCTACTGCACACAGTTGGGATTTCGGCCGCAGGTGGCGGTGGAGGCCAATGCGCTGGGCGCCATCGTCGAGATCGTGCGGCGCGGGCAGCTTGCCACGCTGCTGCCAGCCGCCATTGCGCGCGAGAACCGGCAGTTGAAAAAAGTGGCGTTGGCCAACGCCATGCCGGTGCGACAGGCGGTATGGCTGCAGCGCAAAGGCGCTTACCGCAGCGCCGCCGCGCAGGCGTTTATCGCCGTTTTGCAGCAACAGGGCGTTACGCCAACGCACTCCAGCGCTGCGTCATCCCCAGCAGATGCACCAGCCCGAAGCCGAGGCAAATCAGCGAGCTGACGACGATAAAACGCTGGCTGCGGCCAGTATCACGCAGGGCGAAAGGGCCGGCGACGCCGCGCAGCAGGTAGATAAAGGTGATGATAAACAGCGCGGGCCGCAGCAGCGGCAGCGGCGCGATCAGGCCCGCGCCGGACAGCGCGTACAGCGCCCAAATAAACAGAACCAGCGCGATACCGGCGGTGACGACGGCCGGGAACTTTTTACCCGCTTCCGCCGCCTTAATGAAGCGATCGCCGGCGCCGCACAGCCGATAGCCGCGCGGCCCGGCGGCGATCACCCAAATATGCAGCAGGGCGGCGATGGTGCTCAGCGCGGCGCCGATCAGCAGTGCGGTGTTATAGAGGTGTGGCACGGTAAGGCTTCCCTGTCAGAAACGTGATTGGCATGAAGCGTAGACCAGAAAAGACGAATTAACCGAACGCAACAGGGAAGAGGAGCAAGTGATGAGAGTGGCGACAGGCATGCTGAGCGTATTGGCGCTGTGGAGCGGGCTGGCGATGGCGCAATCTGCAGCGCTGACGCTGCCGCGGGAGGATGGTTCGAGTATTCATTACTATCTGGACGCTGCGGTGCCCGGGCAATCGTCGGCGGCGCTGTTGGTGATCCTGCAAGGTTCGGATTGCAACAGCGTGCGGCATATCCGCCTGGTCACGCCGATGCGGCAGGTGTTACCCGCCGCAGACCTGCTGACGGTGGAGAAATACGGCATCGACGACACCTTGCCGTACCGCGAAGAGGTGCCGCGGCAGGATTGCCCGGACGCTTTCGTGCAGCATGATACGCCGCAGCGGCGGGTGAGCGATGTCACCCAGGTGCTGCAGGCGGTGAGTGCGCGCAACGGCTATCAAAAGGTCGCGGTGCTGGGGGGCAGCGAAGGGGCGGTGATCGCCAATCTGGTGACGGCCTCCTCGGGCCTGGTTGACGCCACCCTGGCGTTCAGCGGCGGCGGACGCTGGTTTATTGACGATGTGCGCCACAGCGTGGCCGACGCGCCAAAAGAAGAGAAAGCCGGGCTGAACGCATTTTTACAGCAGGTGCTGACGGCGCCGCCGTTCCCCCTGAACGCCAGCGATCATGGCTATGCCTGGTGGCATGCTGAACATCGATCAGCTTGCCACCCTGCGCAGCATCAAGACGCCGGTGCTGATCGTGCAGGGTGACCAGGATCGCGCCGTTTCGCCGGGAGCGGTCGGGAAAATGATCGCCGAGCTGCGGGCCGACGGCAAAACGAATATCACTTACCTGAATTATCCGGCTTTAGACCATGTGATGCGGCGCGAAAATGGCGAGAGTGAAATGACGCGGGTGGTGGCGGATATGCGCGCGTGGCTGGAGAAGCAGCTGCGCTGAGCGTCGGTATTAGGACAAACTATGTAATAATTGACGCGAGTTTCTTTGGACTGAGTGATCTGCTGCTCAATTGAACACAATGTTATTTAATCAGGGCTTCCGTCGTGTATTTTTTTAACCGCAAACCTGAAAATGACATACCCTAAGAAAACTCCCGCTATTGATATCGCAACCCACAGATACTTCAAACTGTCGTCGGAATAAAACATGAACCAGGCAATGGCTAACAGCGAGAGGGCCACAACGCCGCACCCAATGCCCTGAATAATTCTGGATAAAGCCGCCAGCATAAAGTTCTTCATACGTTAACCTTTGCAAAAAAGTACTGACAAATTTGGCTTAATTTCTTTCGATCTCTTTCCCAAACCGAGACGGCATCCTCGAATGGTCGGACTTTGTTTTCTAACAGAAAGTACAGCAGATCGAGGTTTCCCAGGCGTCTGAGTTGATCTTACATCCGTGAGTTTCTTGCCCTCAAGTCGCGTGATGTATAGACAGAGCGCGATATGCTTGCTCCAGCGGTGAGAATTGAGCCAACGGCAACACCCGAGACAAGCCGTGGGATGATTTGTTTAGAGAATATATATCCCATGTTTGCGGTGGCTAACTGATTAAAGGCGAATTTGCCGATGAGTTTGCCTGATTTTCTTATGGTCATGTCCTTAACATCTTCAAACTTGACCTTACTGGCGAAGTTTTCGATGAAGATATGAGCCACTTTCTCGATGCTCGCTTTATTGGCCAGGCCTGACTTGATGAGTCTGATAAATCGCTCTTTATCTTGCGAGTTTAGCCATCTGTTTTCAGTATCAATATAGTCGTAGCCCAGGTAGTAGAAATCGACCGGTACGCTGATAAAACCTTGTGCAAACCCGCGCACTAAATTGCTGTCAATGTTTACGGCATCCGCCATGTCGTTGGCTATCTGCTTTACGCTTTTCATAGAAATCCTTTTCAATATGAACCGCCGAATCTAGCAGACTTTTTGTACGCAAGCCAATGCCCACCGGCAAACGGCACCAGCCTGACGCTCAAAATGTCACCGAAACTTCCCGCGATCTCTGCACCCCGTTGTGGCATAATGCGCGCCAAATCACATTCCCTATGTATAAAGAGCGAGCGCTGTGTTAAGCACTAACAACATCACCATGCAGTTCGGCAGTAAGCCGTTGTTTGAAAACATCTCTGTTAAATTCGGCGGCGGCAACCGTTACGGCCTGATCGGCGCCAACGGCTGCGGCAAGTCCACCTTTATGAAAATCCTCGGCGGCGATCTGGTGCCGAGCGGCGGCAACGTGTTCCTCGATCCGAACGAGCGCCTGGGTAAACTGCGTCAGGATCAGTTCGCCTTCGAGCAGTACAGCGTGCTGGACACCGTGATCATGGGTCACACCGAACTGTGGGCGGTGAAGGAAGAGCGCGACCGCATCTACGCATTGGCGGAGATGAGCGAAGAAGACGGCTATAAAGTAGCCGACCTGGAAGTGGCCTACGGCGAAATGGACGGTTATACCGCCGAAGCGCGTGCCGGCGAACTGCTGCTTGGCGTGGGCATTCCGGTGGAACAGCACTATGGCCCGATGAGCGAAATCGCGCCGGGCTTCAAGCTGCGTGTGTTGCTGGCGCAGGCGCTGTTCTCCGATCCGGAAATCCTGCTGCTCGACGAACCGACCAACAACCTGGACATCGACACCATTCGTTGGCTGGAGCAGGTGCTGAACGAACGCAACAGCACCATGATCATCATCTCGCACGACCGTCACTTCCTGAACATGGTCTGCACCCACATGGCGGATCTGGACTACGGCGAGCTGCGCGTCTACCCGGGCAACTACGACGAATACATGACCGCCGCCACCCAGGCGCGTGAGCGTTTGATGGCGGACAACGCTAAGAAGAAAGCGCAGATCAGCGAGCTGCAATCGTTCGTCAGCCGCTTTAGCGCCAACGCCTCCAAATCCAAGCAGGCCACGTCGCGCGCCCGCCAGATCGACAAGATCCAGCTGGAAGAGGTGAAAGCCTCCAGCCGCCAGAACCCGTTCATCCGTTTCGAGCAGGACAAAAAGCTGTTCCGTAACGCATTGGAAGTGGAAGCGCTCACCAAGGGCTTCGACGAAGGCCCGCTGTTCAACAAGCTGAACCTGATGGTGGAAGTGGGCGAGAAGGTCGCGGTGCTGGGTGCCAACGGCATCGGTAAAACCACCCTGCTGAAAACGCTGGTGGGCGACGCGCAGCCGGACAGCGGCACCGTGAAGTGGTCGGAAAATGCCCGTATCGGTTATTACGCGCAGGATCACGAATACGAGTTCGACGACACCCTGACCGTGTTCGACTGGATGAGCCAGTGGAAGCAGGAAAAAGACGACGAGCAGGCGGTGCGCAGTGTGCTGGGCCGTTTGCTGTTCAGCCAGGACGACATCAAGAAGCGCGTGAAGGTGCTATCCGGTGGTGAGAAGGGCCGCATGCTGTTCGGCAAGCTGATGATGCAGCGCCCGAATATTCTGGTGATGGACGAACCGACCAACCACCTGGATATGGAATCCATCGAATCGCTGAACATGGCGCTGGAGATGTACGAAGGCACGCTGATCTTCGTCTCCCACGACCGTGAGTTCGTCAGCTCGCTGGCGACCCGGATTCTGGAAATCACCCCGAACAAGGTGATCGACTTTACCGGCAACTACGAAGACTATCTGCGCAGCCAGGGCATCGTGTAACCCTCGCGGTAACGCATCAGGGCGGGAATTATCCCGCCCTTTTTTTATCCGTCATTCCCCGCCGCACACCTCGCAGTGCGGATCCTTCGGCAGCTTCACCTCGCGGAACTGCATGCTCATCGCATCGAACATCAACAGCTTGCCGCGCAGCGGCTGACCATAGTCGGCCAGCAGCTTGATGGCTTCCATCGCCTGCAGGGTGCCGATGGTGCCGACCAGCGGCGCCATCACGCCTGCTTCGACGCAGGTGAGGGCGCTGTCGCCGAACAGCCGGCTCAGGCAGCGGTAGCAGGGCTCGCCCGGCTGATAGGTGAATACGCTGAGCTGGCCTTCCATACGGATCGCCGCGCCGGAAACCAGCGGCTTGCGCTGTGCGTGGCACAGGCGATTCAGGGCGTCGCGCGCCGCCACGTTGTCGGTGCAGTCGAGCACCAGATCGCAGGCGGCGATCTCTGCCGCGATCGCGTCATCTTCCAGACGGCCGTCGATGGCGTCGATGCGAATATGCGGATTGATGGCGCTCAGTTCCTGCCTGGCGGAGGCGACTTTGCTCTGGCCGATGCGATCGTCGCGGTGCAGGATCTGGCGCTGCAGGTTGGAGAGCGAGACGGTGTCGAAATCCACCAGCACCAGATGGCCGACGCCGGCCGCCGCCAGATATGGCGCGGCGGCGCAGCCCAGCCCGCCCAGCCCGGCGATCAGCACGCGGGCGGCCTTCAGCTTCTCCTGGCCGTCGAAGTCAAAGCCGCGCAGCACGATCTGGCGGTTGTAGCGCAGCGCTTCGGCGTCGGTCAATTCCGGCAGCATGTTCAGCTCCTCAGCAGGGCGTTGAACGGCTCGATCTCCACCGTTTCGCCTACCGCCACCGAACCGCGTTCGCGCTCCAGCACGATGAAACAGTTGCCCTGGCTGTAGGAGCTGAAGACGTGCGAGCCCTGGTGGCCGGTGGTGCTGACCTCCAGTTCGCCCGCGGCGTTGCTGCTGAACACCCCGCGCTGGAAATCGAGGCGGCCCGGCGATTTCTTCAGCGGGGTTAGCGCCCGTGCGCGCAGGCGCGGCGGCAGGCGCCAGTCACTGTGACCGGCCAGCTTCGCCAGCAGCGGTTGCACCAGTTGGTAGAAGGTCAGGGCGGCGGAAACCGGGTTGCCCGGCAGGCCGCAGAACCAGGCGTGGCCCAGTTTGCCGAAGGCGAACGGTTTGCCGGGTTTGATCGCCAGCTTCCAGAAGCTGACCTGGCCCAGTTCGTCGAGCATCTGTTTGGTGTAGTCGGCCTCGCCGACCGAGACGCCGCCGCTGCTGATCACTACGTCGGCCTGGCTGTCCGCCTGTGTGAAGGCGTCGCGCAGCGCATCGCGATCGTCGCGGATAATGCCGAGATCGAGCACTTCGCAGCCCATCTGCTCCAGCATCAGGCGCACCGCGAAGCGGTTGGTATCATAGATTTGGCCCGCCTGCAGCGGCTGGCCGACCGGCTGCAGCTCGTCGCCGGTGGAGAACACCGCCACCTTCAGCTTACGCATTACCTGCACTTCGGCGACCCCGAGCGAGGCCAGCAGCGGCAGCTGCGCGGCGCCCAGCTTCACGCCGGCCGGCAACACGCTGGCGCCTTGGCGAATGTCTTCACCCGCCAGACGGATATTCTGGCCGGCTTCAACCGGGGCGGTAAAACGCACGCCCTGCTCGCTCACTTCTGCCTGCTCCTGCATGATCACCGCGTCCGCCCCGGCCGGGATCGGCGCGCCGGTCATGATGCGCACGCAGCTGTTGGCCGGCCATTGGCCGTCGAACGGCGCGCCGGCGAAGGCTTTCCCGGCGACCGGCAGCGGCGCATTGGCCGCCAGATCGGCGAGGCGCACCGCATAGCCGTCCATCGCCGAGTTGGCGAACGGCGGCACGTCGAGCGGCGAGACCACCGGCGCGGCGGTGATGCGGCCGGCGGCGGCGGTCAGGGCGACGGATTCGGTCTGCTGCAGCGGGGCGATCTGCCCGAGCATTTTTTCCAGCGCTTGCTCCAGGGAGATGAGATCGGAAGTATGGCAATGATCCATAAGGGGAACTCCGTAATCAGGGTGCGCATTGATAGCGACAAAGTGCGGGTATTATGGCAGAGAACGCCGGGGGGGAGAACGGGTTATGCCCGCCATCTTTCGCACTGCGCCGGAAGCGCGAACGGGTATAAACTGGGTAAAACAGAGGAGAATCATGATGCATAAACAGGTTATCGAGTTCTGGTTCGACGAGATCGAACCGGTGATGTGGTTTAAAAAGGACGACGATTTCGATCGTCTGCTGCACAGCCGTTTTGGCGAAATCTGGCGGGCGGCGGCGGCGGGGGAGCTGGCGCACTGGCGCGACACTATCGAGGGGCGTCTGGCGGAGGTGATCGTGCTCGATCAGTTCAGCCGCAACCTGTTCCGCGGCACGCCGCAGTCGTTCGCCTGCGATGGCATGGCACTGGTCCTGGCGCAAGAGGCGATCCGCAGCGGCGAGTGCGAACGGCTGAGCCGCGAGCAGCGAGGTTTTCTCTATCTGCCGTTCATGCATTCGGAATCGCCACTGATCCACCAACAGGCGCTGGTGCTGTATACCGAGCTCAATAACGGTGACCAGTTGGAGTTCGAGCTGCGGCATAAGGCGATCATCGATCGTTTCGGCCGCTACCCGCATCGCAATGCGATATTGGGGCGCACCAGCACCCCGGAAGAAGAGGCCTTTTTACGGCAGCCCGGCTCGGGTTTTTAATCGTTGGATTATCTGCGCCCGGCCGGGTAAAAACAGCAGGCCGGGCGCCGCAATAAGCGTGACTCAGCGCGAACGTTTATTTCATTACGCTCTACCGCTATTTCCTCTCGCGAAATTACCAATAATCCCAGTCATACTATCAGCGGCTTACTGCTTTTTATAACCTGCTGTTTTTATTCCAATAAGATATTTCAAGGTGCGAAACGGTCTAAGCGGACTACGCTAAAAGCGGGACGTGGACGTTATGCTGTACTTCCACTGTAGGACTAAATAGAGTCGAAAAGACTGAATAATAATGATACCGCGCTCAGCTTATTCGCTGTGCAACGGCGGGATTAACACAGGGTGTCAGGCAAATGAGCAAACCAGTGATTGCCATTCATGGCGGCGCGGGCGCAATTACCCGGGCGGCGCTGAGTGCGGAAAAAGAACGGCAGTATATCCAGGCGCTGTCCGAGATCGTGGCCGCCGGGCAGGCGGTATTGGCACAGGGCGGCAGCGCGCTGGACGCGGTGACCGAAGCGGTGCGGCTGCTGGAGGAGTGCCCGCTGTTCAACGCCGGCAAAGGCTCGGTGTTTACCCATCAGGGCACCCACGAGCTGGACGCCTGCGTGATGGACGGCCGCACCTGCGACGCCGGCGCTGTCGCCGGCGTCAGCCATATCCGCAACCCGGTGCTGGCGGCGCGCGCGGTGCTGGAAAACAGCGAACACGTGCTGTTTGCCGCCGAAGGCGCCGAGAAGTTTGCCGCCGCCCACGGACTGGAAATGGTTACTCCCGACTTCTTCTTTACCCAAGAACGCTTTGATCAGCTGCACCGCGCCCAGGCGGAGCAGGGCCGGGTATTGCTCGATCACGACGGCGCGGCACGGGCCGGCGATCCGCTCGATCCCGATCGCAAATTCGGCACCGTCGGCGCGGTGGCGCTGGATGCGCTGGGCAACCTTGCCGCCGCCACCTCCACCGGAGGCATGACCAACAAGCAGGCAGGGCGAGTGGGCGACACGCCGATTATCGGCGCCGGTTGCTATGCCAACAACGCCACCGTGGCGGTCTCCAGCACCGGCACCGGCGAGATTTTCATGCGCGGCGTGGCGGCCTATGACGTCTCCGCCCTGATCGAATACGGCGGCCTCAGTCTGCAGGCGGCCAGCGATCGGGTGGTGATGGAGAAACTGCCTGCACTGGGCGGCAGCGGCGGCATGATCGCCGTCGATCGCCACGGCAATATCGCGCTGCCGTTTAACTGCGAGGGGATGTATCGCGGTTTTGGTTATGTCGGCGATGCGCCGTCCGTCGGGATTTATCGCTAAGCGTTCACCGGGAGGGTGTATGACCGACGTTTCATTCCGGCCCGCCGGCGACGAATTGTCATTGCCGCCGCAGCGGGTGCTGACGGTGCGCGATCTGAGCATCAGTTTTCCTCAAGTGGACGGCGCCGTGGAAGCGGTGCGCAACCTGTCGTTCGATCTCGATCGCGGCGAGACGCTGGCGATCGTCGGCGAGTCCGGCTCTGGTAAATCGGTCACTTCGCTGGGGCTAATGCGTCTGGTGGAGCAGGGCGGTGGGCGCATCGTCAGCGGCGCCATGACGCTGCGCCGGCGCGACGGCGCGTTGCTCGATCTGGCGCATGCCTCGCAGAGCACGCTGCGCACGGTGCGCGGCGCCGACATGGCGATGATCTTCCAGGAGCCGATGACCTCGCTCAACCCGGTATTTCCGGTCGGCGAGCAGATCGCCGAATCGCTGCGCCTGCATCAGGGCATGGACCACCGCAGCGCGCGTCAGGAGGCGCTGCGCATGCTCGATCTGGTGCGCATTCCGGAGGCCAAAGAGGTGCTGGGGCGCTACCCGCATCAGCTTTCCGGCGGCATGCGCCAGCGGGTGATGATCGCTATGGCGCTCTCTTGCAAGCCGGCGTTGCTGATTGCCGATGAACCCACTACCGCCCTCGACGTCACCATTCAGGCGCAGATCCTGCAGCTGATCCGCGTGCTGCAACAGGAGATGCAGATGGGGGTGATCTTCATCACTCACGACATGGGCGTGGTGGCAGAGATAGCCGACCGGGTGCTGGTGATGCGCCGCGGCGAGCAGGTGGAACAGAATCGGGTGCGTGAATTATTCGCCGCGCCGCAACAGGCCTATACCCGGGCGCTGCTGGCGGCGGTGCCGAAGCTGGGGGAGATGGCCGATCGGCCGCTGCCGGCGAAGTTTCCGCTGGCGGATGGCGAGGGGGATACGGCGCCGCAGGATACCGTGCCGCCAGACGCTGCGCCGATCCTGCGGGTGGAGCATCTGGTCACGCGTTTTGATCTGCGCAGCGGGTTGTTCAATCGGGTCACTCGCCGGGTGCACGCGGTAGAAAACGTCAGTTTCGATCTTTACCCTGGCGAGACGCTGGGGCTGGTGGGCGAGTCCGGCTGCGGCAAGTCCACCACCGGGCGCGCTTTGCTGAAGCTGGTGGACAGCCAGAGCGGCACCATCACCTTCGCCGGGCGGCGGATAGACCAATTGAAGGGGCCGGCGCTGCAGCACCTGCGGCGCGATATTCAGTTCATCTTTCAAGATCCTTACGCCTCGCTCGATCCGCGCCTGACGGTCGGTTTCTCCATCATGGAGCCGCTGTTGGTGCACAACGTGATGCGCGGCCGTGAGGCGGAACGGCGGGTGGCCTGGCTGCTGGAACGCGTCGGTCTGCAGCCGGAGCATGCGCGCCGCTATCCGCACGAATTTTCCGGCGGCCAGCGCCAACGCATCTGCATCGCGCGCGCGCTGGCGCTGAACCCGAAAGTGGTGATCGCCGATGAAGCGGTCTCGGCGCTGGACGTGTCGATTCAGGCGCAGATCGTCAATCTGCTGCTCGATCTGCAGCGTGAGTTCGGCATCGCTTTTCTGTTCATTTCACACGACATGGCGGTGGTGGAGCGTATCAGCCACCGGGTGGCGGTGATGTACCTCGGGCAAATTGTCGAGATCGGCCCGCGGCAGGCGGTATTCGACAATCCGCAGCACCCCTATACCCGCAAGTTGATGGCGGCAGTGCCGGTAGCCGATCCCGCTCATGCCCACAAACGGCAGCCGCTGCCGGCCGATGAGATCCCTAGCCCAGTGCGCGCACTGGGCGATGAACCCGTTACCGCACCGCTGGTGCAGGTTGGCGCCGGGCACTTTGTCGCCCGCCACCCGATCGCCGGTGCTTTTTAAAGACCTCAGGAGAGACAAGCGACATGAAGCACACATTCAAACGCAATGCGCTGTTGGCCGCCATACTGCTGGCGGCGGGAACCGGCCCGGTTTGGGCGGCGAAGGACGCGGTGATTGCCGTGGCGTCCAATTTCACCACTCTTGATCCTTACGACGCCAACGACACGCTGTCGCAGGCGGTGGCCAAGTCTTTCTATCAGGGGTTGTTCGGCTTCGACAAGGACATGAAGCTGGTGAACGTGCTGGCGGACAGCTATGAGGTCAGCAAAGACGGCCTGACCTATACCGTCAAACTGCGTCAGGGCATTAAATTCCACGACGGCACCGCGTTCAACGCCGAGGCGGTGAAGGCCAACCTCGATCGCGCCAGTAACCCGGACAGCCACCTCAAGCGCTACAACCTGTTCAAGATGATCGACAAAACCGAGGCGGTGGACGCCAATACGGTGAAGATCGTGCTGAAGGCGCCGTTCTCGGCGTTCGTCAACAATCTGGCGCACCCGGCGGCGGCGATCATCTCCCCGGCGGCGCTGAAGCAATACGGCAAAGAGATCGGTTTCCACCCGGTCGGCACCGGGCCGTATCAGTTCGTGACCTGGAACCAGACCGATTTCGTCAAGGTGAAGAAGTTCGACGGCTACTGGCAGCCGGGGCTGCCGAAGCTCGACAGCATCACCTGGCGCCCGGTGGTGGATAACAACACCCGCGCGGCGATGCTGCAGACCGGCGAGGCGACCTTCGCCTTCCCGATCCCTTACGAGCAGGCCAAGGTGCTGGAGGGCAACGCCAAGCTGGACGTGGTGGCTGCGCCGTCGATCCTGCAGCGTTACATCAGCATGAACGTCACTCAAAAGCCGTTCGACAACCCGAAGGTGCGCCAGGCGCTCAACTACGCGATTAACAAGGACGCGCTGATCAAGGTGGCGTTCGCCGGTTATGCGGTGCCGGCGGAAGGGCCGGTGCCGCCGGCCATCGATTTCGCCGCCCGTTACAAGCCGTGGCCGTACGATCCGGCCAAGGCGCGCGAGCTGTTGAAAGAGGCCGGCTACCCGAACGGCTTCACCACCACGCTGTGGTCGTCCCACAACCACAGCACCGCGCAGAAAGTGCTGCAGTTCACCCAACAGCAGCTGGCGCAGGTGGGGGTGAAAGTGACGGTGACGGCGATGGATGCCGGGCAGCGCGCGGCGCAGGTGGAGAGCGTCGGGGTGAAAGACACCGGCGTGCGGCTGTTCTACACCGGCTGGTCGGCCTCGACCGGGGAAGCGGACTGGGCGCTGTCGCCGCTGTTCTCCACCCAGGCGGCGCCACCGAAGCAGTTCAACACCGCGTTCTACAGCAACCCGCAGGTGGACAAGGATCTGACCGACGCGCTGGCGACCACCGATCGCGCCGAGAAGCAGAAACTGTATCAGGACGCACAGGATCGCATCTGGGCCGACGCGCCCTGGATCTTCCTGGCGACCGAACGTCTGTTGTCGGCCAACAGCAAACAGCTGAGCGGCTTCTACGTGATGCCGGATACCTCGTTCAACTTTGATAACGCCGATCTGAAATAAGGCGCCCATCCCCGCCTGCGGCCAGACGGCGGCAGGTGGGGGAAGGAATGAGATGCTCAATTATTTTCTGAAACGACTGCTGGGCCTGATCCCGACGCTGCTGATCGTGGCGGTGCTGGTGTTCCTGTTCGTCCACCTGCTGCCGGGCGATCCGGCGCGGCTGGCGGCGGGGCCGGAGGCCGACGAGGCGGTGGTGCAGCTGGTGCGCAAGGATCTGGGGTTGGATAAGCCGCTGCCGCAGCAGTTCGCGCACTTTTTCGTCAACGCGCTGCGGGGCGACTTCGGCATCTCGATGGTGTCCAAGCGCCCGGTGAGCGAAGAGATCGCCTCGCGCTTTATGCCGACCTTCTGGCTGACCGTCGCCAGCATGCTGTGGGCGGTAGCGTTCGGCCTGGCGATCGGCGTGGTGTCGGCGGTGTGGCGTAACCGTTGGCCGGATCGTCTCGGCATGACGCTGGCGGTATCGGGGATCTCGTTCCCGGCCTTTGCGCTCGGCATGCTGCTGATGCAGGTGTTCTCGGTCGAGCTGGGGTGGCTGCCGACGGTGGGCGCCGACAGCTGGCGGCACTACATTCTGCCTTCTATCACCTTGGGGGCGGCGGTGGCGGCGGTGATGGCGCGTTTTACCCGCGCTTCGTTCGTCGAGGTGTTGCAGGAGGACTACATGCGCACCGCGCGCGCCAAGGGCGTTCGGGAAAGCGTGGTGGTGATGAAGCACGGCCTGCGCAACGCGATGATCCCGGTAGTGACCATGATGGGGCTGCAGTTCGGCTTCCTGCTCGGCGGTTCGATCGTGGTGGAGAAGGTGTTCAACTGGCCGGGGCTGGGGCGCTTGCTGGTGGACTCGGTGGAGATGCGCGATTACCCGGTGATCCAGGCCGAGGTGCTGCTGTTCTCGCTGGAGTTCATCCTGATCAACCTGCTGGTGGATATGTTGTACGCGGCGATCAACCCGGCGATTCGTTACCAATGAGGAGGCGGCATGATTAAGCATTGGCGGCGCAACGCCGCACTGAAGGCGATGCCGCTTATCGACCCCAACGCGGTACGCACGCCGTGGGGCGAGTTTTGGCGGCGTTTTCGCCGCCAGCGGGCGGCGCTGGTCGCCGGCCTGTTGGTGCTGCTGCTGATTGCGGCGGCGCTGCTGGCGCCTTATCTGGCGCCGTTCGATGCGGAAAACTATTTCGATTACGACCGGCTGAACGAAGGGCCTTCGCTGATGCACTGGCTGGGGGTGGATTCCCTCGGACGCGATATTTTCAGCCGCATCCTGATGGGCGCGCGCATTTCGCTGGCGGCCGGGGTGTTCTCGGTGCTGGCGGGCGGGGCGATCGGCACCCTGCTGGGGCTGCTGGCCGGTTACTATGAAGGCTGGTGGGATCGCCTCACCATGCGCGTCTGCGACGTGCTGTTCGCGTTTCCCGGCATTTTGCTGGCGATCGGCGTGGTGGCGATCATGGGCAGCGGCATGGCCAACGTGATCGTCGCGGTGGCGATCTTTAGCATTCCGGCCTTCGCCCGCCTGGTGCGCGGCAATACGCTGGTGCTGAAGCACCTGACCTATATCGAGTCGGCGCGCAGCATCGGCGCCTCGGACTGGACCATCATCCTGCGGCACATCCTGCCAGGCACCCTGTCTTCGATCGTGGTCTATTTCACCCTGCGCATCGGCACCTCGATCATCACCGCCGCCAGCCTGTCGTTTTTGGGCCTGGGCGCCCAGCCGCCGACGCCGGAGTGGGGGGCGATGCTCAACGAAGCGCGCGCCGATATGGTGATCGCGCCGCACGTGGCGATCTTCCCCAGCCTGGCGATATTCATCACCGTGCTGGCGTTCAACCTGTTGGGCGACGGATTGCGCGACGCACTCGATCCCAAATTGAAGGGGTGAGGGCATCGCTGAATTGGCATACCCCTGTTTTACGAGTATAATTGATGAAAATTTGACCCGTGTATATTACAGGGATGAGGTATGGATATGGCAAATAGCAATGTGACGAAAAAGACAGTCAACGTAACCATCGATCGCGATCTTTTCCAGCGCGCAAAATCCCTGGGCGTCAATGTGTCATCCGTATTGACGGACGCATTGAGCGTCCGCGTCAGGGATATTGAGATTCAACAGTGGCGCGAGCAAAATCGCGCGGCGTTAGAAGAACTTAATCGTATCACTGAAGAAAATGGTTTGTTGTCTGATGAATATCGGACATTTTAAATATGCAATTTACCGTATATGACAATACGTATCCGGCATCAGCCTATCCCTACTTACTGGACGTTCAAAGCGATCTTATTGATGTCCTCTCGACCCGGTTAATGATCCCCCTTTATGCTTTGGATAACGTCAGGGTTAAAATTTCTGCACGTTTATGCCCGGAGATTGAGGTCAACGGCGAAAAGTTTCTTGTTATGACGCATGAGATGGCTGCCGTACGTATTTCGCAGATTGGGAAGGCCGTTGGTAATGTCAATGAGCACAGGAATCAAATTAAAGCCGCTATCGATTTTCTGATTGATGGCTTTTGAATAAATCCGGACGGGTTAATAACCGCCCGGATTTTTTTATTAGCGGAACAGGTGCTCGGCGTGGAAGCGCAGGTGATCTTCCACGAAGGTGGCGATGGTGAAGTAGCTGTGATCGTACCCCGGCTGAATGCGCAGCGTCAGCGGCCAGTCGCGCTGGCGCGCCAGCTCGGCCAGCCGCGCCGGCTGCAGCTGATCGGCCAGGAACTGGTCGTCATCGCCCTGGTCGATCAGGACCGGCATTTTTTCCGCGCCGCTGGCCAGCAGATGGCAGCTGTCGTACTGCAGCCACTGGCTCTCGTCGCTGCCCAGATAGGCGGTGAACGCCTTGCGACCCCACGGCACCTGGCACGGGTTGACGATCGGCGCGAACGCCGATACCGAGCGGAAGCGCTGCGGATTGCGAAATGCCATCATCAGCGCGCCGTGGCCGCCCATCGAGTGGCCGAAGATCGACTGACGATCGCTGACGCTGAAGTGCTGTTCGATCAGCGCCGGCAGTTCGGCGCTGATGTAGTCGTACATGCGGAAGTGGCGATCCCACGGCGCCTGGGTGGCGTTCAGGTAGAACCCGGCGCCCTGGCCCAGATCGTAACCTTCGTCGTTCGGCACCTCGTCACCGCGCGGGCTGGTATCCGGCATCACCAGCACCAGGCCCAGCTCGGCGGCGATGCGCTGCGCGCCGGCTTTCAACGTGAAGTTCTCGTCGTTGCAGGTCAGCCCCGAGAGCCAGTACAGCACCGGCGGCGGGTTGTCATCGCGCGGCGGCGGCAGGTAGATGCTGAATGTCATGTTGCAATTCAGGCTCTGCGCCGCGTGGCGATAACGCTGTTGCCAGCCGCCGAACATGCGGTGCTCTTCGAGAAGTTCCAATGACAGCGTCATCTCTGCCTCCTGGCTTATTTGTCGAAGTGGATGACGGAACGGATCGATTTGCCTTCGTGCATCAAATCGAACGCTTCGTTGATCTGCTCCAGCCCCATGGTGTGGGTGATAAAGTCGTTCAGCGCGAATTCGCCGTCCAGATAGCGCTCGACGATGCCCGGCAGCTGCGAACGGCCCTTGACGCCGCCGAATGCCGAGCCGCGCCAGACGCGGCCGGTGACCAGCTGGAACGGCCGGGTCGAGATTTCTTCGCCGGCGCCCGCGACGCCGATGATCACCGATTCACCCCAGCCCTTGTGGCAGCACTCCAACGCGGAACGCATCACGTTGACGTTGCCGATGCACTCGAAGGAGAAGTCGACGCCGCCGTCGGTCAGCTCGACGATCACGTCCTGAATCGGTTTGTCATAGTCTTTCGGGTTGATCAGATCGGTAGCGCCCAGCTTGCGCGCCAGATCGAACTTGCTGGTGTTGATGTCGATGCCGATGATGCGGCCCGCGCCGGCCATCTGCGCGCCGATGATCGCCGACAGGCCGATGCCGCCCAGGCCGAAGATCGCCACGGTGTCGCCCGGCTGCACTTTGGCGGTGTTCATCACCGCACCCATGCCGGTGGTGACGCCACAGCCCAGCAGGCACACTTCTTCCAGCGGCGCTTCCTTGTTGATTTTCGCCAGTGAAATCTCCGGCACCACGGTGTATTCGGAGAAGGTGGAAGTGCCCATGTAGTGGAAGATCGGCTTGCCGTCCTTGAAGAAGCGGGTGGTGCCGTCCGGCATCAGGCCTTTACCCTGGGTGGCGCGGATCGCCTGGCACAGGTTGGTCTTGCCGGATTTACAGAATTTGCACTCGCCGCACTCCGGGGTGTAGAGCGGGATCACGTGATCGCCGACCGCCACGCTGGTGACGCCTTCACCGACCGCTTCCACCACGCCGCCGCCCTCGTGGCCGAGGATTGCCGGGAACACGCCTTCCGGATCTTTGCCGGACAGGGTGTAGGCGTCGGTGTGACAAACGCCGGTGGCGACGATCCGCACCAGTACTTCGCCTTTTTGCGGTGGCATCAGCTCGACTTCTTCGATCTTCAGCGGCTGGTTCGGGCCCCAGGCAACGGCGGCGCGGGTTTTGATCATCTCCATCATAGTCTCCTCAGTGGTTTTCTTTTTAAATCAGGCGATATCGACAACGTCTGATAAATCGTTGGGGGTGCTTTCATCAACAGCGGCGGTCTCCGTCTGTTCAATAATCAATTCTTTCAACGCGCGCACGTTCGGCCCGAACGCGTCGCGGCGCCACAGCAGCCAGGTGGCGGTGTCGGCCACGTCCGGCGGCAGAGTGTGAACCCGGACCCGCTCATGGCCCGGCAGCAGGCTGAGCACCGAATGCGGGATCATCGCCAGCCCGGCGCCGCTGGCGACGCAGGCCAGCATGGCGTGATAGGACTGGATCTCCATGATCTGCCCCGGCCGCGCGCCTTCGCGCTTGAACCAGGCCTCCAGCCGCAGGCGGTAGGAGCAGCTGGCGCGAAAGGCGAACAGCGTTTCGCCGTTGACGTCTTTGGCGCTGTGGATCGGCGCGTGATCGAGACAGGAGATCACTACCATATGTTCAGGATAGGCGATGCAGCCGTTCAGCTCGTCATAGGGCACTGGGCCGTCGACCAGCGCCGCCGCCAGCGTGCCGGCGCGCACCCGATCGGCGATTTCGCCGGAGGTGCCGGTGGTCAGCGACAGCGAAACCTGCGAGAAACGCTGGTGGTAAGCCGCCAGCAGCGAGGGCAGGCGGGTGGCGGCGGTGCTCTCCATCGAGCCGAGGGCGAAGTTGCCCGCCGGTTCGCCGGCGTGGGTGATGCTCATCGCCTCGTCGCTGAGCGCCAGGATGCGGTTGGCGTAGCACAGAAAGTTATGGCCCATCGGCGACAGGCGCAGGCGCTGTTTTTCGCGGATAAACAGATCGGCGCCCAGCTCCTGCTCAAGCTGGCGCAGCCGGGTGGTCAGGTTCGACGGCACGCGGTGCAGCTGCTCGGCGGCGCGGGCGACCGAGCCGGTTTCCGCTACGCAGCAGAACATGCGAAGCTGGGTCAGATCCATAACATTCTCGTTTCGTGATGAACTTGATTAGTATTATTCAGTTTTTGTGAGTTTAATACTGCGGCATGATACTGGCAACTTTCTTTTAACCTTTTGGATACCGGTATGGCTTTACGTATTGCCTTGAGCGGTTTTGCCGCGCTGATCGTCGCAATGGGCATTGGCCGCTTCGCTTTCACCCCGCAGGTGCCGCTGATGATCGCGGAACATCAGTTCAGCCTCACCGGCGCCGGGCTGGTGGCGGCGATCAACTATTTGGGCTACCTGTGCGGCGCCTACGACGCGATGCGCGCCACGCGCCACGTCGAGCGGCGCCTGTGGCTGGGCGTATGGGGCGCGATGGCGCTGACGCTGCTGTCGGCGCTGGCGCAGGATGCATGGACGCACGGCGCGCTGCGCTTCGTCATCGGCTGGGCCAGCGGCTGGGCGATGGTGCTGGTGGCGGCCTGGACCAACGAGCGGTTGGCGCACTACGGCCGGCCGGCGCTGAGCGCGGCGGTATTCGCCGGGCCGGGCGCCGGCATCTTCCTTAGCGGCATGCTGGCGGTGGGCATCAACGCGCTGGGGCTGACGGCGGCGCAGGCCTGGCTGGTGTATGGCGGGCTGGCGCTGGTGCTGGTCGGGGGGATTAGCGCCTTTCTGCCGCGCAGCGGCGAGCTGCATCGCCCGGACGTGGCCCCGGAGCCGCTGCTGCTGACGCCGGCGCTCAAACGCCTGGTGTGGAGCTATAGCCTGGCCGGCTTCGGCTACATCCTGCCGGCGACCTTTTTGTCGCAGATGGCGGCGGCGCGCTTTCCCGCCAGCCTGTTCGCGCAGTTTGTCTGGACGGTGTTCGGCGGTGCGGCGGTGCTGGGGATTGTCATCGGCATTCTGACCCGCCATCGGCTAACTACCCAGACCCGGTTGGCGATCACGCTGTGGATACAGGCGTTGGGTGTGCTGAGCGCCGAAGCGGTGCCGGGCGTGGCCGGCCTGGCGCTCGGGGCGGTGCTGACCGGCGGCGGCTTCCTCTGCGTGGTGCAGCTCGCCCTTCAGCACGGCCGTGAACTGGCGCCGCGCCATGCGCGCTACATGGCTGGATTGCTGACCACCGGTTATGCGATCGGCCAACTGGTCGGGCCGATGCTGTCGGCGCTGTCGACCGCCATGACTCATCGGCTGGAGCCGGCGCTGTACGTGGCGGTGGCGGCGCTGTTGGTGGCCGGTGCGCTGGTAGTGAATACCCCGGCGCGGCGATTGGCGCAAAAAACGGCGATGCGCTGATTAAAATCCATACAAAAAAAGCGGGATCCCGCAGCCGGCCTGATTGTGCTAAATGCGAATATTTCACCTGCGGATGAAGCACAATCACTGGATAATCGCCGCGCTCTCATCTACAGTGGGGCAAAATCTTGACCGGGTTCACGTTATCCATCACGAAAACTCTGCCGTCACGAGAGCAAGCAATTCGCCGGCCGCACGCCCTACCAGGCCGCTGGCGGGTTCCGTCCGCAGGAGAACAAATACATGACATCATTAAGTAAAGAAGCCGCGCTGGTGCATGCGGCACTGGAAGAGCGTGGTCTGGAGACACCGCTGCGCGGGGAAGTGCTGGATCGCGAAACGCGCAAGCGTCGCATCAAAGAGCACATGACTGAAATCATGCAGCTGCTGAATCTCGATCTGTCTGACGACAGCCTGGCGGAAACGCCGCATCGCATCGCCAAAATGTATGTCGACGAGATCTTCTCCGGGCTGGACTACGCCAACTTCCCGAAAATCACCGTCATCGAGAACAAGATGAAAGTGGATGAGATGGTGACGGTGCGCGATATCACGCTGACCAGCACCTGCGAGCACCACTTCGTCACCATCGACGGCAAGGCTACCGTGGCCTATATCCCGAAAGACTCGGTGATCGGTCTGTCGAAGATCAACCGCATCGTGCAGTTCTTCTCCCAGCGTCCGCAGGTGCAAGAGCGCCTGACCCAGCAGATCCTGGTCGCGCTGCAGACCCTGCTCGGTACCAATAACGTGGCGGTATCGATCGACGCGGTCCATTATTGTGTCAAGGCGCGCGGCATTCGCGACGCGACCAGCGCCACCACCACCACCTCGTTGGGGGGGCTGTTCAAGTCCAGCCAGAATACCCGCCAGGAGTTCCTGCGCGCGGTGCGTCATCACCAGGGGTGATGGCGTTGCGGGGCGACTCGCAATAGCATAACAGGCGCCTGCGGGCGCCTTTTTCATGAGCGGAAGACAAAATGAACAGTCATCCTCTGCCGCGCATCGCTACGCTGGACTGCGTGCGCGGCATCGCCATCCTCGGCATCTTATTGCTGAACATCAGCGCCTTCGGCTTGCCGAAGGCCGCCTATCTCAACCCGGCCTATTTGGGGATGCCGTCGTCGCGCGATGCCTGGACCTGGGCGCTGCTGGATCTCTTCGCCCAGGCCAAGTTCCTGGCGATGTTCGCGCTGTTGTTCGGCGCCGGGTTGCAAATGCTGCTGCGGCGCGGCAAAAGCTGGATCCGCGCGCGGCTGTCGTGGTTGGTGCTGTTCGGCCTCGCGCACGCCATCTTCCTGTGGGACGGCGATATTCTGCTGGCCTACGGGCTGATCGGCCTGGTGTGCTGGCGCATGATCCGCGAGGCCAAAGAAACTTTCCAACTGCTGAAAACCGGCGTGGTGCTCTACCTGATCGGCGTGGCGGTGCTGCTGCTGCTCGGTTTTATCTCGCACGGTGAACCGGGCAGCTTCTGGCAGCCGGGCGTGGCGGAGTTGCAGTACGAGAAGTTCTGGAAGCTGCAGGGCGGTTTCGAAGCCTGGCGCAGCCGCGCCGATCTGCTCTCGTCCAGCCTGCTGGCCATCGGCGCGCAGTATGGCTGGGAGCTGGCGGGGCTGATGCTGTTCGGCGCCGGGCTGATGCGCAGCGGCTGGCTGCGCGGCAGCTACTCATCCGGCTATTACCTGAGGCAGGCGGCGTGGCTGCTGCCGCTTTCGGTGCTGATCCAACTGCCGGCGGTGGCGCTGCAATGGCAGGTGCAGTGGGACTATCGCTGGAGCGGTTTCCTGCTGCAGGTGCCGCGTGAGCTGGGCGCCCCGCTGCAGGCGATGGGCTATCTGGCGCTGTGTTACGGTTTCTGGCCCGCACTGTCGCGCCTGCGCATCGCCCACTGGCTGAGCCAGGTGGGGCGCATGGCGCTGAGCAACTACCTGCTGCAAACGCTGATCTGTACCACGTTGTTTTATCGCTTCGGTCTCTATGAGCAGTTCGAGCGGCTGCAGCTGTTGGCGTTCGTGCCGCTGGTCTGGCTGGCCAACCTGGCGTTTTCCGTACTGTGGCTGCGTTACTTCGAGCAAGGGCCGATGGAGTGGCTGTGGCGCAAGCTGACGCAGCTGGCCGCCGGCGAAGCGGAGCCCAAAACGCTGAAGTGAGTGCCCATCGGCAGGTTAAAAAAATGTATGTAAACGTTTTCTTTCCTGTGACGTAATTCACGCGAGCAGCGGGCCAATCGGGGTAGGATAGCGCCACCGGCCACTACCCCGATTTCAGGATCCCGCATGCTTCCAGTTCATCCGATCACCATTCGCGACGTGGCGAAACGCGCCGGGGTCTCCGTGGCGACCGTCTCCCGCGTGTTGAACCACAGCGCGCTGACCAGCAAGGAGACGCGCGAGCAGGTGCTGCAGGCGGTGGCGGATCTGGGCTATCGCCCCAACGCCAATGCGCAGGCGCTGGCGACCCAAAGCAGCGATACCCTGGGCGTGGTGGTGATGGACGTCTCCGATCCGTTCTTCGGCGCGCTGGTGAAAGCGGTTGACACGGTGGCGCAGAAACACCACAAATACCTGCTGATCGGCAACAGCTATCATCAGGCGGACAAAGAGCGCCATGCGATCGAAGTGCTGATCCGTCAGCGCTGTAATGCCCTGATTGTTCACGCCAAAGCCCTGAGCGACGCCGAGCTGATCGGCTTTCTGGAGCAGGTGCCGGGCATGGTGCTGATCAATCGGATTATCCCCGGCTATGAGCCACGCTGCGTCGGGCTGGATAACGTCTGCGGCGCGGAAATGGCAATGCGTCTTTTGCTGTCGCAGGGCCATCGGCGCATCGGCTACCTGGGCTCCAATCACCCGATAGAAGACGGGCCGCTGCGCCAGCGGGGCTATGCGCAGGCGATGGCCGCCGCCGGGCTGGCCACGCCGGACAACTGGCGCGCGTACGGTTCGCCGGATCTGCAGGGCGGCGAGGCGGCGATGGTGGAACTGCTGGGGCGTAATCTACAGTTGAGCGCGGTGTTCGCTTACAACGACGCCATGGCCGCCGGCGCCATGGCGGTGCTGAAAGAAAACGGTATCACGGTACCGCAGCATTTCTCGCTGATCGGCTTCGACGACATTCCCATCGCGCGTTACACCAGCCCCAAACTCACCACGGTGCGTTACCCGATCGTTTCGATGGTCACGCTGGCCACCGAGCTAGCATTGCAGGGCGCAGCAGGCCTGGCGGAGCCGCAGGCCGCTCATCTGTTCATGCCGACGCTGGTGCGGCGCCATTCTGTCGCCCCCTGGCAAAGTGAGGCGACGGTCACTCTCTGACGATTTAATCCTGTGTAACCGTTTTCAATCTGTGAGAAAATTCACAGAATATTAACATCACGCCGTCTATGCTCTAGGCGTTTTCCGGCGCAAAGGCCCTTGCCGCTGCAACCTTTATCTCGCGCTGACACAGCATTTCTCGGAAATAACAAGATCCACGGACGACAGGTGTTGAGTGGAAATCGCCTGGCCTGGGGTGTGCGCACTGCCGGTGACCATTGGCTCAAAGACGAGTAATACCCTACACAGAACCGGAGACTGACAATGAATAAGAAGGTTTTCACCCTGGCCGCCATGGCCGCAGCCATGATGTTTGGCGCCGCAGCCCATGCTGATACCCGTATTGGCGTCACGATTTACAAATACGACGACAACTTCATGTCGGTGGTGCGCAAGGCGATCGAGAAAGATGCCAAGGCTTCGCCGGACGTCACTCTGCTGATGAATGACTCGCAGAACGACCAGTCCAAACAGAACGATCAGATCGACGTGCTGCTGGCCAAGGGCGTGAAAGCGCTGGCGATCAACCTGGTCGACCCGGCCGCGGCACCGGTGGTTATCGATAAGGCGCGCGCAAACGATATCCCGGTGGTGTTCTACAACAAAGAACCTTCCCGCAAGGCGTTGGACAGCTATGACAAGGCATATTACGTCGGCACCGACTCCAAAGAGTCCGGCGTGATCCAGGGCGAGCTGATCGCCAAACACTGGCAAGCCAACCCGGCCTGGGATCTGAACAAAGACGGCCAGATCCAGTTCGTGCTGCTGAAGGGTGAACCGGGCCACCCGGATGCCGAAGCGCGCACTACCTACGTGGTGAAGACGCTGAACGAAAAAGGCATCAAGACCCAGCAGCTGCAGATGGATACCGCGATGTGGGATACCGCGCAGGCGAAAGACAAGATGGACGCCTGGCTCTCCGGCCCGAATGCCAACAAGATTGAAGTGGTGATCGCCAACAACGACGCCATGGCGATGGGCGCGGTGGAAGCGCTGAAAGCGCACAACAAGACCAGTATCCCGGTGTTCGGCGTCGATGCGCTGCCTGAAGCGCTGGCGCTGGTGAAATCCGGCGCGATGGCGGGCACGGTGCTGAACGACGCCGACAACCAGGCGAAAGCCACCTTCGAGCTCGCGAAAAACCTGGCGGCAGGCAAACCGGCCACCGAAGGCACCCAATATAAAGTCGAAAATAAAGTCGTGCGTATCCCTTACGTCGGCGTAGATAAAGACAACCTGTCTCAGTTCGTTAAATAAGAATTGAGATCCCGCTAAGACCCCGCCTGCGGCGCCAACACCAGGGATACCGCCGGCGGGGATGTTTACGACTGCAAGATCGTTAAGCCAGGTGTATTTATGGCCGATAGCTCACGCGAATTTTTGCTGGAAATGACGGATATCTGTAAGTCATTTCCCGGCGTCAAAGCTTTGGACAATGTCAATTTACGCGTCCGTCCGCACTCGATTCACGCCCTGATGGGGGAGAACGGGGCGGGGAAATCGACGTTGCTGAAATGCCTGTTCGGCATTTATAAAAAAGACAGCGGCAGCATTGTGTTTCAGGGCAGGGAAATCGATTTCAAGAGCTCGAAGGAAGCGTTGGAACACGGCGTTTCGATGGTGCATCAGGAGCTGAACCTGGTGCTGCAACGCACCGTGATGGACAACATGTGGCTGGGGCGCTATCCGACCAAAGGCCTGTTCGTCGATCAGGACAAGATGTTCAAAGACACCCAGGCGATCTTTGACGAGCTGGATATCGACATCAACCCGCGCGAAAAGGTGGGCAACCTGTCGGTGTCGCAGATGCAGATGATCGAGATCGCCAAGGCGTTTTCCTACGACGCCAAGATCGTCATCATGGATGAACCGACCTCTTCGCTGACGGAGAAAGAGGTCAATCATCTGTTCACCATCATCCGCAAGCTGAAAGAACGCGGCTGCGGCATCGTCTATATCTCGCACAAGATGGAAGAGATCTTCCAGCTGTGCGACGAGATAACGGTGCTGCGCGACGGCCAGTGGATCGCCACCCAGCCGCTGGAAGGGCTGGATATGGACAAGATCATCGCCATGATGGTCGGCCGCTCGCTGAGCCAGCGCTTCCCGGACAGGCAGAACACGCCGGGTGAGGTGATCCTTGAGGTGAAGAACCTGACATCGCTGCGCCAGCCTTCGATCCGCGATGTTTCCTTCGATCTGCACCAGGGCGAGATCCTCGGCATCGCCGGGCTGGTGGGCGCCAAGCGCACCGACATCGTCGAGACGCTGTTCGGCATTCGTGAAAAGGTGGCGGGCACTATCAAGCTGCACGGCAAGGCGATCGACAACCACAGTGCCAACGAAGCGATCAACCACGGGTTTGCGTTGGTGACCGAAGAGCGCCGATCCACCGGGATTTACGCTTACCTCGATGTGGGTTTCAACTCGTTGATCTCCAATATCCGCAATTATAAAAACAAGCTCGGCCTGCTGGATAACGCGCGGATGAAGAGCGACACCCAGTGGGTGATCGACGCCATGCGGGTGAAAACGCCGGGGCATCACACCCATATCGGCTCGCTGTCCGGCGGCAACCAGCAGAAGGTGATCATCGGCCGCTGGCTGCTGACGCAGCCGGAGATCCTGATGCTGGATGAACCGACGCGCGGCATCGACGTGGGCGCCAAGTTCGAGATTTATCAGCTGATGACCGAACTGGCGAAGAAGGGCAAGGGGATCATTATCGTCTCGTCCGAAATGCCGGAGCTTTTGGGGATCACCGACCGTATTTTGGTGATGAGCAATGGTCAGGTTGCGGGCATCGTTAACACCAAACAGACCTCGCAAAATGAAATCTTACGTCTCGCCTCCCTGCACCTTTAAGGATCGGAATTATGAACGCGCTAAATAAAAAAACCTTATTTACCTATTTCAAGGAAGGCGGCATTTACGTGGTGTTGCTGGTGCTGTTGGCCATCATCATCATTCAGGATCCTACCTTCCTTAGCCTGATGAACCTGAGCAACATCCTGACGCAGTCTTCGGTGCGCATCATCATCGCGCTGGGCGTAGCGGGATTGATCGTGACTCAGGGCACCGACCTGTCCGCCGGGCGGCAGGTGGGGCTGGCGGCGGTGGTGGCGGCCACGCTGCTGCAGTCGATGGATAACGTCAACAAGGTATTCCCGCACATGGAAACCTGGTCGATTCCCCTGGTCATCTTGCTGGTGTGTGCGGTCGGCGCGGTGATCGGCCTGGTTAACGGCCTGATTATCGCCTATCTCAACGTGACGCCGTTCATCACCACCTTGGGCACCATGATCATCGTCTACGGCATCAACTCGCTGTATTACGATTCGGTCGGCGCGTCGCCGGTCGCGGGTTTCGATCCGAAGTTTTCCACCTTTGCCCAGGGCTTCTTGCGCTTCGGCGACTTTAAGCTGTCGTACATTACTTTTTACGCGCTGATCGCCATCATATTCGTCTGGATCCTGTGGACCAAGACCCGCTTCGGCAAGAACATCTTCGCCATCGGCGGCAACCCGGAAGCGGCTAAGGTGTCCGGCGTCAACGTGCCGTTGAACCTGATCATGATCTATGCGCTGTCCGGCGTGTTCTACGCCTTCGGCGGCTTGCTGGAAGCGGGGCGCATCGGCAGCGCCACCAATAACCTCGGCTTTATGTATGAGCTGGACGCCATCGCCGCCTGCGTGGTGGGGGGCGTCTCGTTTGCCGGCGGGGTGGGTACGGTGTGGGGCGTGGTGACCGGGGTGATCATCTTTACCGTCATCAACTACGGCCTGACCTATATCGGCATCAACCCGTACTGGCAGTACATCATCAAGGGCAGCATCATCATCTTCGCCGTGGCGTTGGACTCGTTGAAATACGCCAAGAAGAAGTAGAGCTACCGCAGCACAGACAACAAGGCCGGCCTATTGCCGGCCTTGTTGCATTCTAGGAGGCAGGGCGCAGCAAAACAGTAAGGCATTATTTGGCAATGGCTGGCTGGGTTGTTTCGGGTAAGGGAATTGCCCGATCTTGAGGTTGGGTTGGTTACAGCGTGACACAGTTTTCGGGCTACCCACATGACATGAAGCCAGTAAACTGCTTTTATCTACCGTTCTCAGAGAGCAAACTATGCCTGTATTTACCATTACGCTGAAAAGTCGTAATACGCTTGATAAGAAAAGAATTTCATCAGCTATTCACGCGGCGGTAGTAAAAACCGGCTATCCTGCGAACGATCAATTCCAGCGCTTTATCCGTCTTGGGGAAGACGATTTATATGTGGACCCCACTTATCCCGATCTGGAATCCCCCCGCAGCGCTAACTTCGTGTTGATTGAAGCCATGCTTTCCTCTGGTTCCCCTGATGCCCGCAAACAATTGCTCTTGCAATCACTGGTACAGGAACTCGCCCTGATTGGACTGGACAGCAATGATCTGATGGTCCTTTTCATTGAACTGGATCGTTTGAATAGTTCATTCGGCGGCGGCAGAAGGGCATCGCCGCTTTCTATGTCGCAATAAGCTGTCAACGTACGTAGAGAGTGCTTTACGCAAATCATCCGGTATTCGTTAACACTGCGTATTTCTCGGATAATACGCCCTTTTAGCGTATTGCTGGGGACGCGTGTAAAACCCTCTGCCGGATGATTAAGGCTGTTTGGCTTTTTGCTTCTCTTCTTTCAGCTTGTGCTCCAGTTCCACCAACTGTTCCGGTGACACGGCGGGATAACCCTGGGCGTCTTCCGGCACGGTGTGCATGGCGGAGATCGGGATCAGCGGGCCGAGGAAGCGCGGCTCGCGCTTGAGGATGTACAGATCGGTCAGCGCGCCCAGGCGAGCGAAGATCTCGCGGGCGCGCACCGTCATCATGTCCTTCGGCGACGGCACCGCGTAGCACTGCGCCTGAATGCCCATGTGCAAGGCGATGAACAGCGCGCGCTCGCAGTGGAAGCGCTGGGTGATGATGATGAAATCGTTGGTGTCGAACACTTTGCGGGTGCGCACGATGGAGTCTAGAGTGCGGAAGCCGGCGTAGTCCAGCACGATATCGCTCGGCGCCACGCCGGCGGCGATCAGATCGCGACGCATGGTCATTGGTTCGTTGTAGCTTTGCTGGGCATTGTCGCCGCTCAGCAGCAGGTATTTCACCTTGCCGCTGTTATAGGCGTTGATCGCCCCTTGAATGCGGTAACGGTAGTACTGGTTGATCACCCCAGTGCGGTAATACTTGGCCGTGCCGAGCACCACGCCAACCTGGCGGTGCGGTAGCTCCTGCAGTTCGTCGTAGACGTAAGGCGCGGTTTTCCAGCTGATCCAGCGATCGAGCGCAATAGCCGAACCCATCAACACCGCAATGATGATGAACAGGCTGATGATCAGGCGTTTCCACATGTTGTTGCCTTACGCGCGCCGGGCTGAAAAAGATGGATCAAGGCTACTTTACCTGACCGATCGACGCAAGACGCGAACCGCCTGAAGCACGCGCAACGCCGCATTTTTCGGCGGTTTTGCCGCACAAAAAAGCCCGGCGGAGCCGGGCTGGGTCATTTCAGCGCGTCAATCAGAACGAAGTGCGCTTGTAGCTGCGGTACTGCGGCCGCCAGAAGTTGTGCTCGATGGCTTTCGACAGCGCGTCTTCGGAGGTAACGATCGCCACACCCTGCAGCTGCGCCGCTTTACCCACTTCCATGGCGATGCACTTCGACACGCCCTGAATATCGTCGATATTCGGCAGCAGTGCGCCGTGGCCGTCGGTGGCCAGCGGCGAACAGTCCGCCAGCGCGCGGCTGGCGGCCATCAGCATAGCGTCGGTGACGCGGGTGGCGCCGGAGGCCAGCACGCCGAGGCCAATCCCCGGGAAGATGTAGGAGTTATTGCACTGGGCGATCGGGTACAGCTGCTCTTTATAGCTCACCGGTGCGAACGGGCTGCCGGTCGCGACCAGGGCGGCGCCGTCGGTCCAGTTGATGATGTCTTCTGGGCGGGCTTCCACGCGCGAGGTCGGGTTGGACAGCGGCATCACGATAGGGCGTTCGCAGTGTTTGTGCATTTCGCGGATCAGCTCTTCGGTAAACAGCCCCGGCTGGCCGGAAACGCCGATCAGAATGGTCGGCTTGGCGTTGCGCACCACGTCCAGCAGCGAGATGGCGTCGCTGGCGGTTTCCCAACCGGTCAGGTTGTCGCTCTTCTGTACCAGCTTGCTCTGGAAATCGAGCAGGTTCGGCAGTTTGTCGGTCAGCAGGCCGAAGCGGTCGACCATGAATACGCGGGCGCGCGCTTCGTCTTCGCTCAACCCTTCGGACTTCATCTGCGCGATGATCTGCTCGGCGATGCCACAGCCGGCGGAACCGGCACCGAGGAAGGTGACGGTCTGATCGCGCAGCTGGCTGCCGGCGGCGCGGCTGGCGGCGATCAGGCTGCCGAGGGTCACCGCGGCAGTGCCCTGAATGTCATCGTTGAAGCAGCAGATCTCGTCGCGATAGCGGTTCAACAACGGGGTGGCGTTGTTCTGTGCGAAGTCTTCGAACTGCAGCAGCACGTTCGGCCAGCGGCGTTTGACCGCCTGAATAAACTCTTCGACGAAGGCGTGGTACTCCTCGCCGGAGATGCGCGGATGGCGCCAGCCCATGTACAGCGGATCGTTGAGGCGCTGCGGGTTGTTGGTGCCGACGTCCAGCACCACCGGCAGGGTATAGGCCGGGCTGATGCCGCCGCAGGCGGTGTACAGCGACAGCTTGCCGATGGGAATGCCCATGCCGCCGATGCCCTGGTCGCCCAGGCCGAGGATACGCTCGCCGTCGGTGACCACGATCACCTTGACGTTCTGCTTGGTGGCGTTTTGCAGCATGTCATCGATGCGATCGCGGTTCGGGTAGGAGATGAACAGCCCGCGCGCGCGGCGATAGATATCGGAGAAGTGTTCGCAGGCCTCGCCGACGGTCGGGGTGTAAATGATCGGCATCATCTCGCTCAGGTGCGAGTCCAGCAGGCGGTAGAACAGGGTTTCGTTGGTGTCCTGGATGTTGCGCAGGTAGATGTGCTTGTCGTTATCGTTCTTGAAATCCTGATACTGACGGTAGGCGCGTTCCACCTGTTCTTCGATGGTTTCCACCGCCTCCGGCAGCAGGCCGTGCAGGTTGAAGTGGCTACGTTCTTCCTCGGTGAAAGCGCTGCCTTTGTTCAGCAGCGGAAATTCCAGCAGAATCGGGCCGGCGTAAGGGATATAGAGCGGGCGTTTGCTTTCGTATTCTAGTTCCATCAGTTTTACTCTTCACGTATCAGATAACTTTATTGCCGACGATCCTAAGAGATAAAGAGAAGATGTACAGCATTTGTTGCCAGATGATGAACCAGGTTGGCGTAATTATCGACAATCAAATGATTTTTTAACTAAAGAAAGTGTTTCTTGCGGCGTCGGGGCATTGTATTTGGCGGGCGGGGCTGTTAACGGCGGAACCGGATGGCCCCGCCGCGGTGCGCTTAGAAAGTGGCGCGGCTGACGTTCTGGCAGCCCAGCGCAGCCAGAGTGGCGCGGGTGGCGTCCCACTGGCTGAGGATCGCCTCCTGCGGCTCGACCAGTACGGCGCGGCGAATGTTCAGGCAATCGCCGCCGGAGAGGTTCAGCAGGATCAGCGCGGCCTGCAGCGGCGGCAGACTTGGGTTGAAGGCGGCGTTTTCCGCATAACGGCCGGCATAGATAATGCCGTCTGTCGTTTCCAGCGCCACGCCGCTGTGGGCGTTGCTGTACGGTGCGTGACTCTGATTGGCCGCCGCCAGTGCCGCCTGTGTCAGTGCGTCGTCCAGCGCCAGCTGGTGACCGTGATCGACCTTGTCCATCAGCAGCGAAGCGATATCCAGATCTTTCGGGCCGAAGGCGTCCGGCAGATAGTCCGCCAGCGTAGCCGGCGCGCGGCCCGGCAGACGGATCTGCAGTTCGCCGCCGCTGTTCAGCTCATTCATAAACTGGCGGCAATGACCGCACGGCGTGTAATTGACGGTGACCGAGGCCAGCGCCGATTCACCGCGCAGCCAGGCATGGGTAACCGCGCACTGTTCCGCATGCACGGTTTGCTGCAGCGGTGCGCCGCTGAATTCCATATTGGCGCCGAAATAGAGGTTGCCACTTTGCCCGCGCGCGATGGCGCCGACGTGGAAATGCGATATCGGGGTTAACGAGCAGGCCGCCGCCAGCGGCAGCAGCGCGAATGCCAGCGCATCATCGTCCAGCCCGCAACCTGTGCGGATCGCCGCCGCTTGCTCGGCCGTGAACATCGCCGGAAAGTCAGGCGCGTCCAGATAGGGCCGCAGGGCGGATTGCAGTGTCGCGGGCAGTGCGCTGAAAGCGGTGTGAAAACGCGGATGCATAGAAGGTCTCTCTACGAGTTAACGGGGTAACATTCTAGGCAGGCCAGAGACATTAAAGTGTGATTAATGTCTCTTAATTGGTGAAATTAATGCAATGAAATAAATAAATGCGAGATGTATCGCAAGTTTCGTCGTATTCAGCCGAACAGATGCAGCAGCACCGGGAACAGGAACGGCGCCAGCAGTGAGGTGATGATGCCGCAGATCACCAGCGCCAGCGAGCCGAATGCGCCTTCCTGGTAGTCCATCTCCGCGCAGCGTGCGGTGCCCAGCGCGTGGGATGCGGTGCCCATCGCCAGGCCGCGCGCAGAGTGGGTGGTGATTTTCAACAGGTTGAACAGCGTATGGCCGAACACGGCGCCGAGGATACCGACGAAAATGACGCAGACTGCGCTGATCGCCGGAATACCGCCGAGCGAGTCCGCGACGGCCATGGCGATTGGCGTAGTGACCGATTTCGGCAGGATAGAGGCGGCGATTTCCGGCGTGGCGCCCAGCCACAGGGCGATGGCGCCGCCGCTGATCATGGCGGTCAGGCTGCCGATGAAGCACACCGCGATAATCGACTTCCAGCGCGCGCGGATCTGGTGCAGCTGTTCATACAGCGGGAAGGCCAGTGCGACAACCGCCGGCTGCAGCAGATCGTTGAGGATTTTGCTGCCCTGAAAGTAGCGCTCATAGGGGATGCCGGTGAGCAGCAGCAGCGGGATGATCACCGCCATGGAAACCAGCAGCGGATTGAGCAGCGGCATGTTCAGCTTGCGCGCCAGCCAGCGCGCGGCGAAATAGACCGCCAGCGTCAGCGGCAGCGACCACCAGATTTCATGGATCATGGGTTGCCCTCCGTGTCGTCGGGCTTACCGGCGATGCGGCGCTCGCGGTGAAAATAGTGTGAGGTATAGCCGACCACCACCAGCACCATCAGCGTGCTGATGAGGCAAGAGATGACCAGCGGGCCTAGATGCGCGACGATCTGGTCATAGTATTTCATCACCCCGACGCCGATAGGCACGAACAGCAGCACCATATAGCGGATCAGCAAATGGCAGCCGGGTTTAACCCATTTGGCCGGCATAATCTGGGTCGAGAGCAGGGCGAACAGCAACAGCATGCCGAGAATGCTGCCGGGAATGGCGAACGGCAGCAGCGCCGCCACTGCATTGCCGACGAACAGACACAGGTAGATGAGGAGCAGGGCTCTCAGGTATTTCCAGCACAGTGTGAGCACGTTGGCCATTGTCTTTCCCCGTTTAATTGCTGCATTCATCATACAATTAAACTGTGAGCCATGCCACAGATCGCACCATGAATTATCGCTATGGGTGCCATACCCGATCGGCGGGTTGACAGCCTGCAATGGCTACCACGCGCGGGTTCAGCGCGTGTCTTCGGCCGCTGCCGCCGCGTGTTCTGCCAGCCGGTGGCCGAGGAAGAAAAACAGCAGGCTGAGCAGCGCGGCGCCGATCAGCATCACGAACATCAGCGGCGGCGCGGCATAGCTGAGCAGCACCCCGCACAGTACCGGGTTGATGGCGCCGCCCAGCGCGCTGAGATTCTGTACTCCATAGTAGCTGCCTTTCAGGTGCGGGGGCGCGATAAAGTCGATGAACATGTATTCCACCGGGATCACGATGATTTCGCCGAGGGTAAACACCGCCATCGCCGCCAGCCACAGCCAGACCGCCTGGCCGGCCGCCATGAAACCGAGCAGCCCGACGATGAAAAACAGCGTGCCCAGCACCAGCCAGCGCAGCATGTTTTCCTGGCGCATACCGCGGCTGAGCAGGTATTGCAGGGCGATAACGATGCTGGCGTTGACGATCATCACCAGCCCGATGATTTTGTAGGCGAACTCGGCGCTGGAGACGGTGATCAGATACTGCGACAGATAGCCGGTGAACTGACCGAACACCACGGCGCCCAGGGTGCTGCCGAGGGTGAAGTAGATAAGCCGCCGATCGCTCCGCAGGATTGTCAGCGTCTGGCGGAAGTTGGGGAGCGCGGCCGGTGCGGCGGCTGGCGTTGCGCGCTGTTGCCGACCGCGCAAGCGCAGGCTTAGCGCAGCCACCGTCGCCAGCGCCAACCCGCCCGACAGGTAAAACGGCAGCAGCGGGCTAAGCCCGGCCACCAGAACGCCGAGCGCAGAACCGATCGCCCAGCCGACGTTGACCAGCGTGTAGTTGATTGAAAAAGCCTTGATGCGCTGCTCAACCGGCAACCCGTCGGCGAAGCAGGCCTTAATGGTGATGCTCAGCACCGAATAACAGGTATGCAAGATGGCCAGCACCACGATCACGCCGCCGGGGCGCGGGATCCAGGGAATGGCGAAGAAGCTCAGCGCAAACAATACAATCGACAGCAGGATCAGGCGGTTCTTGCTGAATTTGTCCACTAGATAGCCGCCGTACAGGCTGGCAAGGATGCCGAGGGTCAGGCTGACGCCCAGGATCACGCCCACGCTCTTCGGCAGCAGATGGAAATGCTCGGTGAGGTAGATGGTAATGAACGGCAGCGTCACGCCGCGGCCGATGGTCAACACCAGCGAACTGGCCAGCAGCATGTTAATCAGCGAGGGGAATCCCTTCATTCGAAGCCTGTTTATGCATACAGTTATTGGGCGATGCAGATAACATAGCGTATTTTGGCGAGGACGGAAGGGGGAAGCCGAAAATTAGTTTAAAAACAGAGGCTGCGTCGGCAGCCTCGTCAAAAACAGCATTATTTACCGTGTTCGGCCTGCAGCGTGGCGAACCACGGTTGCACGAAGTCGCTGCTGCTGCCCCAGCCGGGGATGATCTTCGCCAGCCCGGCGACGTTGACCGGCCCCGGCTGCGCCAGCAGCAGCGCCTGCGGAATGACCGTCGCTTTGAACTGATAGCTGTCCGGCGTGCTTTCCCCGGCGATCTTGTTGGCCACCAGGCGCACGTTGACTGCGCCGATAAGCTTCGGATCCACCGCCACGCTGACCTGCCACGGGCTGCCGGCTTCGCGCATCAGCTGCAAGTCCTGGTTGGAGATATCGATGCTGTACAGCTTGATCTCGGTGCGGCCGTTCTCTTTCAACGCTTTGTAAGCGCCCTGAGTGAAGGCGTCCCAGGTGCCCCAGATGGCGTCGATCTTGCCTTTCGGGTATTTCGCCAGCACCGCGCCCACCTTGTTGGCGGTATCGCCCTGCACGTCGGATGAAACCGCGCCAATCGATTCCAGCTCGTGAATGCCCGGATGCTGTTTCAGCAGCTGCTGATAGGCGGCCTGGCGGCGTTCCATCGGTGGGAAGCCGGCTACCCAGAGTTTGATGATGTTGGCCTGGCCGTTGAAATCCTTCACTAACTGGCCGAAGGAGGCGTTGGCCAGCGAAGCGTCGTCCTGCTGCGAGACGGTGACGCCGGGAACGCTGCCACTGACGTCGGTATCGAACGCCGCGACGGCGATGCCGGCCGCCGCGATGCGTTTGACCAGCTCGGTGGAATAGGGGGCTCGCCCCTGTGAGAGAATGATGCCGTCATATTTCTGGCTGATAGCCTGGTTGACGAAGTCCTGGAAGCGCGCGTCGTCGCCGTTGCTGAGGAAGGTGTCCACCTTGAAGCCCAGCTTGCGTCCTTCCTGGATGGCACCCGCCAAAAATTGCGTGGTGTTGTCGTCGGAACCGAGGTTGCGGATCACCGCGATGCGCACCGGCCCCTGATGCTGAGCGATGGCAGCTGGCACGGCGGCGTTTTCCGCTGCCTGCAGCGGCAGGGCAGCCAGCAGGCTGAGGGCGAGCAGCGAAGTCTTGACGTTTTTCATTATTATAGGCTCCAAAAAGCAGGGAAACGATCCCGGTGAAGGTCTGTTATAGCAGTCTTTCTGTCTGGACGTCTATTTGTTGTTGCGGAGCATCATAGCGAGATGCGGCAGGTGAGGGAATCAGAGCAGTTATGACTTTTTCTTACTGCTTATAACGTCGGGTTTGAGACATATAAAAAAGGGCCGAGCAAGCTCGACCCTCGATGTTACGCACCGGTGCGGTTATTTGACCTGCATACCAGGCTGCGCGCCGCTGTCCGGGCTCAGCAGGAAGATCTCTTTCCCGCCAGGGCCCGCCGCCATCACCATGCCTTCCGAAACGCCGAAACGCATTTTGCGCGGCGCCAGGTTGGCGACCATGATGGTCAGACGGCCTTCCAGCGCTTTCGGATCCGGGTAAGCGGAGCGAATGCCGGAGAAGATCTGGCGCAGTTCGCCGCCCAGATCCAGCTGTAGTTTCAGCAGCTTGTCGGAGCCTTCGACAAAGTCGGCGCTCTTGATCAGAGCGATGCGCATGTCTACCTTGGCGAAGTCGTCGAAGGTGATGGTTTCCTGAATAGGATCATCGGCCAATGGACCGGTCACCGGTTTGGCGGCGGCCATGTCTTCCTTCGAGGCGTTGACCATCTCGCTGACCTTATCCAGATCGATACGGTTGAACAGCGCTTTGAATGCGTTCACCTGGTGGCCCAGCAGCGGTTGCGGGATTGCGTCCCAGCTCAGCTCGGCGTTGAGGAACGCTTCGGCGCGTTCGGTCAGTGAAGGCAGTACCGGCTTCAGGTAAGTCATCAGCACGCGGAACAGGTTGATGCCCATCGAGCAGATGGCCTGCAGATCGGCGTCGCGGCCTTCTTCCTTCGCCACCACCCAAGGTGCCTGCTCATCCACGTAACGGTTGGCCAGATCGGCCAGCGCCATGATTTCGCGGATCGCGCGGCTGAACTCGCGGCTGGCATAAGCTTCGGCGATGCTCTGCGCCGCGTCGACGAAGGTCTGGTACAGCGCCGGATCGGCCAGGCTGTCGGCCAGCTTGCCGCCGAAGCGCTTGTTGATAAAGCCGGCGTTGCGCGAAGCGAGGTTCACCACCTTGTTGACAATGTCGGCGTTCACGCGCTGCACGAAGTCTTCCAGATTGAGATCGATGTCATCAATGCGTGAAGAGAGCTTGGCGGCGTAGTAATAGCGCAGGCAGTCGGCGTCGAGGTGTTGCAGGTAGGTGCCGGCCTTGATGAAGGTGCCGCGCGACTTGGACATCTTGGCGCCGTTCACCGTCACGTAACCGTGCACGAACAGGTTGGTCGGTTTGCGGAAGTTGCTGCCTTCCAGCATCGCCGGCCAGAACAGGCTGTGGAAGTAGACGATGTCCTTGCCGATGAAGTGATAGAGCTCGGTGGTGGCGTCTTTGCGCCAGAACTCGTCGAAGTCCAGATCGCCGCGTTTGTCGCACAGGTTCTTGAAGGAACCCATGTAGCCGATCGGTGCGTCCAGCCAGACGTAGAAGTATTTGCCCGGCGCATCCGGGATTTCGAAGCCGAAGTAAGGCGCATCGCGGGAGATGTCCCACTGCTGCAGGCCGGATTCGAACCACTCCTGCATCTTGTTCGCCACTTGCTCTTGCAGCGCGCCGGAGCGCGTCCACGCCTGCAGCATTTCGCTGAAGGCCGGCAGATCGAAGAAGAAGTGCTCGGAGTCGCGCATTACCGGCGTCGCGCCGGAAACCACGGACTTCGGATCGATCAGTTCCGTCGGGCTGTAGGTGGCGCCACACACTTCGCAGTTGTCGCCGTATTGGTCCGGCGATTTGCATTTCGGGCAGGTGCCCTTCACGAAACGGTCCGGCAGGAACATACCTTTCTCCGGATCGTACAGCTGAGAAATGGTGCGGTTCTTGATAAAACCGTTTTCTTTCAGGCGGCTGTAAATCAGGGTGGACAGCTCACGGTTTTCATCGCTATGGGTCGAGTGATAGTTGTCATAGCTGATGCCAAAGCCGGCGAAATCCTGTTGGTGCTCCTGGCTCATCTCCGCGATCATTTCTTCCGGTTTTACGCCCAGCTGCTGCGCTTTCAGCATGATCGGCGTGCCGTGCGCGTCGTCCGCGCAAATGAAATGCACTTCGTGGCCGCGCATTCGTTGGTAACGCACCCAGATATCCGCCTGGATGTGCTCGAGCATGTGGCCGAGATGGATGGAACCATTTGCGTACGGTAGCGCGCACGTCACCAATAATTTTTTCGCGACTTGAGCCATAGTGAGAACTTGCTTTCTGTAATGAATAAAAGGGCCTTCGATGTTAACCGATCGCGCCCTTCGCTGCTAGGGCGGTTTCTTGCAGGTTATACGCGCCAGCCGCCGGGCAGTTCTGATATGCTTAGCCGGAAGCTACCCATTCAAAATCAAGGAGCCGGGATGAACGCAAAATCCCCTGAGCAGACCAACCCCGAAGTTCTGCGCGCCCTGGTGACCGGTGTACTGGCCGCCTTTGAACACCCGACGTTGAAAAACAACCTGACCGCATTGAAGGCTATCCATCACTGCGCGTTGCTGGACGATGTGCTGCATATCGAACTGACGATGCCGTTTGCCTGGCTGAGCGGCTTTGAAGCGCTGCAGGCAAGCGTTGGCCCCGAGCTGCTGCGCGTGACCGGCGCCAGCGCCATCGATTGGAAGCTTAAACACGATATCACGACGCTGAAGCGTGCCAACGGCCAGGCCGGTATCAAAGGCGTGCGCAATATCATCGCCGTCAGCTCCGGTAAAGGCGGGGTGGGGAAATCCACCACCGCCGTCAACCTGGCGCTGGCGCTGGTCGCCGAAGGGGCCAAGGTCGGCATTCTGGACGCCGACATATACGGCCCGTCGATCCCCAATATGCTGGGCACCGAACACGAGCGGCCGACTTCGCCGGACGGTCAACATATGGCACCAATCATGGCGCACGGCCTGGCGACCAACTCTATCGGCTATCTGGTGACCGACGACAATGCTATGGTGTGGCGCGGACCGATGGCCAGTAAGGCGCTGATGCAGCTGTTGCAGGATACGCTGTGGCCGGATCTGGATTATCTGGTGCTGGACATGCCGCCGGGTACCGGCGACATTCAGCTGACGCTGTCGCAGAACATTCCGGTGACCGGCGCACTGGTGGTTACCACCCCGCAGGATATCGCTTTGCTGGATGCCGCCAAGGGCATCGTGATGTTCGAGAAAGTGCATGTGCCGGTGCTGGGCATCGTGGAGAACATGAGCGTGCATATCTGCAGCAACTGCGGTCACCATGAGCCGATTTTCGGCACCGGTGGCGCCGAGAAGCTGGTGCAGAAATACAACAGTCGTCTGCTGGGGCAGATGCCGTTGCATATTTCGCTGCGTGAAGATCTGGATCGCGGTACGCCGACGGTGATCAGCCGACCGGACAGCGAATTCGCCGACATGTATCGTCAATTGGCCGGCCGTGTGGCTGCGCAGATGTATTGGCAGGGCGAGGCGATCCCGACAGAGATTGCGTTCCGCGCGCTGTAATCAGCCTATCGCAATGCAAGAACCCGGCTTAAACGCCGGGTTTTTTTATAGGATGCGGGCAGGGTTGTGCAAATCTGCCCGGGTATAAGGACGTTCGATCTGTGCCAGCGTTTTGGCGATATGCTCCAGCAATCCCTGGGTGGGAGCCGGCTGCCGCTGTCCCATCAGCGCCAATGGCAAGGCCAGCGCGATGGCGAAGTGCGGCCAAGAGAGATGCGGGCGCGTTTTGCTCCGCTGCAACCACAGGAACAGTGCGCTGGCCAGGTAGCCTAAAATCAGCCCGCTGATCACCTCAGATACCGAGTGCACGCGAATTTCCAGCCGCGAAACGCCGATGGCGAAAGGTAATATCCACCCGGTCAGTAAAGCGATGCTACGTATGGGGTGGGAAAAGCGACCGGTCAACGTCCAAAGCAATGGCGGCCAGATGCTTGCCGCGAGGGCTGAATGGCCGCTGAATCCGGTGAAGTCATAACTTGCGCTACCAATGCCCCAGCCCATAAAGGCCAGTTTGGACAGGCAGACCAGCCCGCCGGTGAAACCGAAGATCAGCGCCCATTGCCAGCCTGCCGCGCGAGTGGCGGGAGACGCGATCAGCAACAAAAACAGAATCAGCGCGCAGGGCAGCAGCAGCATGCTGTCGCCGAAAAAAGTCAGAAAATACCAATCCAGCACATCAATCTCCGATGAAAGGGGATGGGGAGCAAAAGTCAGCGCCGTGGAGTGTAACCCGTTACGGCGCGTTGCCCTAGGCGTGAGATTCTTAAAATGCCGCTTGCCCGTGGCGTGACAGCCCGAATTCGCCCGCCGTTGCGCAATATACAGTGGCGCAAACCCCGGCGACTCCCTATAATTGTCGCGTTTTAGTTCCCCCCTTCACACTATGAAATCAGGTCTTTAATTTTATGACTGACAATCCGCATCAGTGCGTCATTATTGGTATAGCTGGCGCATCTGCCTCCGGAAAAAGCCTTATCGCCAGCACGTTGTACCGCGAACTCCGCGAGCAGGTCGGCGATGAGCACATCGGCGTTATTCCAGAAGACAGTTACTATAAAGACCAGACTCACCTGACCATGGAAGAACGGGTCAAAACCAACTACGACCACCCGAGCGCCATGGATCACAACCTGCTGTTCCAGCATCTGCAGATGCTGAAGGCCGGTAAGGCGATCGAGCTGCCGCTGTACAGCTACACCGAACACACGCGCAAGAAAGAAACTGTCCACCTGGAACCTAAAAAAGTCATTATTCTGGAAGGGATCTTGCTGCTGACGGATATCCGCCTGCGCCAGGAAATGAACTTCTCGATCTTTGTCGACACGCCATTGGATATCTGCCTGATGCGCCGCATGAAGCGCGACGTCAACGAGCGCGGCCGCTCGATGGATTCGGTGATGGCGCAATACCAGAAGACCGTGCGCCCGATGTTCCTGCAATTTATCGAACCTTCCAAACAATACGCCGATATCATCGTCCCGCGCGGTGGCAAAAACCGCATCGCGATCGATATTCTGAAAGCCAAAATCAGCCAATTCTTTGAATAATGCCCCTTAATGGCCGGAAATGTGCATTTCCGGCCGGCGGCCAACTATTTGCACCCCGGCGTAGACCTTTCGCCCGTTGTGTGGCAATTTTTGTTTAGTTATGCGTTTTGATGGAGAAGAGAGACATGAGACTGTGTGACCGCGATATAGAAGCCTGGCTGGATAGCGAGAAACTGGTGATTTCCCCGCGCCCGCCGCTCGAACGCATCAACGGGGCCACAGTAGATGTCCGCTTGGGCAATCAGTTCCGCGTGTTCAGTGGCCATACCGCGCCTTTTATCGATCTTAGCGGACCGAAAGACGAAGTCAGCGCCGCGTTGGATCGCGTGATGAGCGACGAGATTGTCCTGCCGGAAGGCGAAGCGTTCTTCCTTCATCCCGGCGAGCTGGCCCTGGCGGTGACGTTCGAATCCGTGACGTTGCCGGACGATCTCGTGGGGTGGCTCGACGGCCGTTCTTCTCTGGCGCGCCTGGGGCTGATGGTACACGTCACTGCGCACCGTATCGATCCGGGCTGGCATGGGCGCATCGTGCTGGAGTTTTACAACTCCGGCAAGCTGCCGCTGGCGCTGCGGCCGGGGATGCTGATTGGCGCCTTGAGCTTTGAGCCGTTGTCCGGCCCGGCGGCCCGGCCTTATAACAGCCGGCAGGACGCAAAATATCGCGATCAGCAGGGCGCAGTAGCCAGTCGAATCGACAAGGACTAACGGCGCGGGATGCACCGTCGGTGTGGCGCTGACAAGAGGGTGGCATGAGAAGATTACTGACGACATTGGCGATTTTATTGGTGGTCGTGGTGGCGGGGATGTCCGCGCTGGTACTGCTGGTCAATCCGAATGATTTTCGCGGTTACATGGTCAAAAAGGTCGAACAGAAGAGCGGCTACCAACTGACGCTCGAAGGCGACCTACGTTGGCATATCTGGCCACAGCTCAGCATTCTGGCCGGGCGCATGACGCTGACCGCGCCGGGTGCCAAGGCGCCGGTAGTGAGCGCGGAAAACATGCGCCTCGATGTCAAACTATTGCCTCTATTGTCGCATCAGCTGTTTGTTAAACAGGTGATGCTGAAAAATGCCGTCATTCGCCTCACGCCCGACAGTGAAGAGCACTCTCAGGTGGACGCCCCGATCGCACCCGCCGGTAGCGGTACTGACGCGGCAGACGCGGCCTGGAAGTTCGATATCGACAACCTACGGGTCGTGGACAGCCTGCTGGTTTGGCAGCGCGCCGACAACGAGCAAATCAATGTCCGGGATATCAATCTCACTCTGCAACAAACGGAGAAACGGCAGGCGCAGCTGGAACTTTCCAGTCGGGTTAACCGCGATCAGCGTGACCTGACCTTCAGCATGGCGGCCGATGTCGATCTACAGCAGTTCCCACGCCAGATCGGCGCCAAAGTGACTCAGTTCAATTACCAACTGGTGGGCGCGGATATTCTTAATGGCGGTATTCAGGGAGAGGGCAATGCACAGGTGGTCTATCAGCAGACGCCAGCGCAGATTGCCATCAGCCAACTGAACGTCAGTGCCAATAACAGCCAATTGGCCGGCGATATCAGCGCCAGCCTCGGGACGGTGCCTGGCTATGTGGTGAATCTGAATTCGGCTAATCTCGATCTCGACGCGCTTTCCGGTTGGCAATCCAGCACTAATACCGCCGAGCAGTCCGCCGTGACCGCCGCGCCGGTGATCGCCAGCCAGGTTGACGATCGGCAGCAGAACCTGGAAGCGCTGCGCAATTTCAATGCACAGTTGAATCTGCAGGCGGCGCAGTTGACCTACCGCGGTATGAACGTTACCCAGTTAGCCGTCGCGGCGGATAATCAACGCGGCCTACTGACGCTGCATAAACTTGTCGGGCAATTGGCCGGCGGTGATTTCTCCTTGCCGGGCTCGCTGGACGCGCGCGGTAATAAACCGGTGATCAGCGTGCAGCCGACGTTGAACCAGGTTGAACTCGGCACGGTGCTCAAAGCCTTCGACATGCCGCAGATGCTGACCGGCAAATTCAGCATGAAAGGGGATCTGACCGGCGATCGTCTTTCTTCACAGTCATTTGAGCACCGCTGGCGCGGTACGGCGCAGCTGGCGATGCAGGATGCGCAGTTGCACGGCCTGAACATTCAGCAACTGATCCAACAGGCGGTGGCGCGCAACGATAACAGCGTGCGCGGGCAAGACAGCTATCAGCGCTATACCGAGGTCAAAAGCGTCTCTGCGCAGGCCAGCCTGAATCAAGGCACGGTCAAGCTCAGCGGTCTGACGGCGGATTCTCCTTTGCTGGCGCTGACCGGCGCCGGCAGCATCGATATGCCGGGCAAGCAGTGCGATATGGCGCTTAACGTGCGCGTCACCGGCGGATGGCAAGGGCGCGGCGAGCTGATCGAACAACTGCAAAAAACGCCGATTCCGCTGCGGGTTTACGGGCCTTGGCAACAGCTGAATTATCAACTGCAAGTCGATCAAGTGCTGCGAAAAACGCTGCAGGATCGGGCCAAGGATGCGTTGAACAAGTGGGCTGAAAAGAACAAGGATTCGCGCGAAGGCCAGGATCTGAAGAAGTTGCTCGACAAGCTGTAATTCCTCCTGACGCGGGCCGCATTGGGGCCCGCGTCAATATCGATGTTTCCCACGATAATTTCTCTCCGTTACCTTGATGAAGGTCATGAAGACTCGCGCGCAGTTTGTGCAGAGTAAGAGCCTGTTCTGCTAAGGCTATGCGCCTGAGCGCGAAAACATGACGAGTTGAGGAAACATGATAGAGCTTCTTATTGGCGCCGTAGTAGCGGCGGGCGTGGGCCGTTACATCATCAAAGGGTATTCCGCCACCGGCGTTTTGATGGTGGGCGGGTTACTGCTGCTCGGTATTAGCGCCCTGATGGGGAAAACGCTGTTGCCATCCGGCGCGGCGTCTACCGGCTGGCGCGCGACCGACATGATCGAGTACGTCAAGATCTTGCTGATGAGCCGCGGCGGCGATCTCGGCATGATGATCATGATGCTGTGCGGCTTTGCCGCGTACATGACGCATATCGGCGCTAACGACGTGGTGGTCAAGCTGGCCTCGCGCCCTTTGCAGATGATCAACTCGCCTTATCTGCTGATGGTGGCGGCCTATTTTGTCGCTTGCCTGATGTCATTGGCGGTCTCTTCCGCCACCGGCCTCGGCGTATTGCTGATGGCGACGCTGTTCCCGTTGATGGTGAACGTTGGCATCAGCCGTGGTGCGGCGGCAGCCATTTGCGCTTCGCCGGCGGCGATTATTCTGGCGCCGACCTCCGGCGACGTGGTGTTGGCGGCCAAGGCGGCGGAGATGCCGCTGGTGGACTTCGCGTTCAAAACCACGCTGCCGATCTCGATTGCCGCCATCGTCTGCATGGCCGTGGCGCACTTTTTCTGGCAGCGCTATCTCGACAAAAAGAACAATGAACAGCATCACATCATGGACGTCAGCGAAATCAACACCCACGCGCCGGGGTTTTATGCGATTTTGCCGTTTACGCCGATCCTCGGCGTGCTGATTTTCGACGGAAAATGGGGGCCGGAGCTGCACATCATTACCGTACTGGTCGGGTGCATACTGTTGGCAGCCGTGATCGAGTTTGTGCGCAGCTTCAGCGCCAAACAGGTGTTCAGCGGCCTGGAAGTGGCCTATCGCGGCATGGCGGACGCTTTCGCCAGCGTGGTGATGTTGCTGGTGGCCGCGGGTGTGTTCGCGCAGGGGTTGAGCACCGTCGGCTTTATCAGCGGATTGATCGGGCTGGCGCAGTCGTTCGGCACCGGCGGTTTGATCATGATGTTGGTGCTGGTGGTGATCACCATGCTGGCGGCCATGACCACCGGTTCCGGCAATGCGCCGTTCTATGCGTTTGTCGAACTGATCCCGAAACTGGCGGCGCAGATGGGCGTGAATCCGGCCTATCTGGTGATCCCGATGCTGCAGGCGTCTAACCTCGGCCGCACGCTGTCACCGGTCTCCGGCGTGGTGGTGGCGGTTTCCGGTATGGCGAAAATCTCGCCGTTCGACGTGGTGAAACGCACGTCGGTGCCGGTGATTGTCGGGTTGGTAGTCGTGATCGTGGCGACCGAGCTGTTGGTTCCCCAGTAAAAGAAAGGCCGGGCGATACCCGGCCTCAATGCTAAACCTCGTAGTCCTCCGGTGGGGGAGGCGGGGTGATCTTCACTTTCAGGATGCGGTGGCTGTTGACCTCCAGCGGTTCGAACAGATAGTCACCGATCTTGATTTGCTCGCCTTCTTGCGGCACACGCTGGCTGTGCTCCATCAGCAGCCCCGCCAGCGTGTGGTATTCGCGCTTTTCTTCCAGCGGCATCGGCAGGTACAGCACCAGATCTTCCAGCGGCATATAGCCGTTGGCAATCCAGCTACCGTCTTCGTTTTGCTGAATGTCATGGCGTGCGTCCACCTCTTCGCCAGCCTCCGGCAGATTGCCGGCGATGGTTTCCATCACGTCCGTCAGGGTGACGATACCTTCGACGGAGCCGAACTCGTCGACCACAAAGGCAAAGTGCGTCTGCGCCTGGCGGAACTGCTCCAGGGCGCTTAACAGCGTGAGCTGTTCCGGGAAGATCAGCGGTTGGCGTATCAGCGCGCGCAGATCCAGCGGCGCCTGCGCCAACTGCTGTTTGAGGACGTCGATAGTATGGATAACGCCCAGCGGTTCGTCGCTGGCGCTGCTTTCCACCACCACGATGCGCGTGTGCTGATTACGCTCCAGCAACTGCGTCAGTTTCTCCTGCGGATCGTTTAGCTCAAGGTATTCGACGTCGTGACGCGAGGTCATGATGCTGCTGACCGTGCGCTGCGCCATGCCGAGTACGCGTTCGATCATGCGCCGTTCCTGCTGATTGAAGATCTCGCCGCTTTCGCTGTCGCTATCGGCCAGCAGGTTCGCGGAGTGGCTGTCGACCTCTGCTTCTTCATGTTTGCCGCTCAGCATACGCAACACCGCCTCGGCGGTGCGTTCGCGCAGTGGCCGCACCTTTGACAGGAAGCGACGGCGGTTGAACTGCGCCAGCTGGTTCAGCGCCTCGATCATTACCGAGAAGCCGATCGCTGCGTAGAGGTAGCCTTTCGGAATATGATAGCCGAAGCCCTCCGCCACCAGGCTAAAGCCAATCATCAGCAGGAAGCTCAGGCACAGGATAACGATAGTCGGGTGAGCGTTGACGAAGCGCGTCAACGGCTTGCTGGCCAGCAGCATCAGGCCGATGGCGATGCAGACCGCGATCATCATCACCGCCAGATGATCGACCATGCCGACCGCGGTGATCACCGAGTCGAGCGAGAAGACGGCGTCCAGCACCACGATCTGCGCCACGACCGGCCAGAAACGTGCGCCTTTGCGCGCGCCATGCTGCTCTTCATCCTTGCCTTCCAGCCGCTCATTGAGCTCCATGGTGGCTTTGAACAGCAGGAATATCCCGCCGACCAGCATGATCAGATCGCGGCCGCTGAAGGGGTGCTCCGCGACGATGAACATCGGTTTGGTCAGCGTCGCCAGCCACGAGATGGAGGCGAGCAGAGCCAGACGCATGACCAGCGCCAGCAACAGACCGACGACACGGGCCTTATCTCGTTGTTGTTTCGGTAGTTTGTCCGCCAGAATGGCGATGAAGACAAGGTTGTCTATACCCAGCACGATTTCCAGCACGACCAAAGTGGCCAGGCCGGCCCAAATTGTTGGATCAGCGATCCATTCCATACGCCCAATTTCACCTGTAAGTTCTACGGCTTATGCCGCACGGGAATGATGGGCGCTGAGGCGGCAAAATTCAACTTTAATCGGGAGGACGTGGATCAGCACAGGCGTATTACCGTAAACATCGATCGGCACCGAGTGGCCCAAGGAATCAAGGGCCGAGGGAGCAAATATCTGCCGGGATGCCATGCGCTCAGAAAAGAAACGTCTTATTAAATATATTTAAATCAAAATATTAAAACAATTTTCTTCAACTATGATTCTTATCGGTATGTGGCATGAGTAGTCTTATTCTGAAAACGGCTGACTGGGGGGATCTAAGGCTTGTATCACTTAGGCATTAGTATAAGAATCTTAGTCATATAACGGCAGTAACTAGCATCGTTTGGTTATAAAGGCACCGATTTTTTTATTTTTTTGTGAACAGCATGACAGTTCAAACGAAGAATGAGTGCCGTTTTGCATAAAAATTACTGGCTCATACAATGACGTGGTTGGATGCGTCAATACAGTACTTTGGTAGCTGCAAGCCAAGGGCGGTAGCGTGCCTGATTGAATCCCCTTGTTCACGCTGCACAGGTGAGTGCAGCGCTACGATGAATTGGAATGAAAATGCAAACAAGACTTAAGGCAGTGATCCCCGTTGCGGGCTTGGGAACCCGTATGTTGCCAGCGACCAAGGCTATTCCTAAAGAAATGTTGCCCGTGGTCGATAAGCCCTTAATCCAGTACATTGTTGCTGAATGCGTCGCGGCGGGGATTAAAGATATCGTATTGGTCACGCATTCATCGAAAAACGCGATTGAAAACCATTTTGACACTTCTTTTGAGCTGGAGGCCATGCTCGAAGCGCGCGTAAAGCGTCAGCTCCTGAGTGAAGTGCAAAGTATTTGTCCGCCGGATGTTACCGTGATGCAGGTGCGTCAGGGACAGGCGAAAGGGTTGGGGCATGCGGTGCTTTGCGCCAAACCAATGGTGGGTGATTCTCCTTTCGTTGTGCTGTTACCCGATGTTTTATTGGATGATTCTACGGCGGATTTGCGTAAAGAAAATCTGGCTAAAATGATTCAACGTTTTGATGATACGGGTTATAGCCAAATCATGGTTGAACCGGTGCCGGAACAAGATGTGTCCAAATATGGTGTGGTAGATTGCGCAGGCGCGACGATAGCTGCTGGAGAAAGCGCACCGATGACGGCGGTGGTTGAGAAGCCGGCCCGTGAGGATGCACCTTCCAATTTAGCGGTTGTCGGCCGGTATGTACTTTCAGCAGAAATTTGGCCGCTGCTTGAAAAGACCGCTCCTGGCGCAGGCGACGAGATTCAACTGACCGACGCGATCGCGATGTTGATGAAAGAGCAAACGGTGGAAGCGTTCCATATGAGCGGTAAATCCCATGATTGCGGTGACAAGCTTGGTTATATGAAGGCGTTTGTGCAATATGGTCTGCGTCACGGTTCGGAAGGTGAGAATTTCAGCCACTGGTTGAAGCAGACGTTGGGAAAGTAACAGGTTGTCGCCACCGCGGCTGAGAGCGAACACGAGAATGAATGAGGTTTACCATGACGAAGTTGAAAGCGGTTATTCCCGTTGCCGGATTGGGCATGCGCATGCTGCCGGCGACCAAAGCGATTCCGAAAGAGATGTTGCCAATCGTTGATAAACCGTTGATTCAATACATTGTCAACGAATGCGTCGCGGCAGGGATCAAAGAGATCATCCTGGTGACGCATTCTTCCAAGAATGCCATCGAAAACCATTTCGATACCTCATTCGAGCTGGAGGCGATGCTGGAGGCCCGTGTGAAGCGGCAGCTGTTGGATGAAGTGCAGTCGATAACGCCAAAAGGCGTGACGCTGATGCACATTCGCCAGGGGCAACCAAAAGGACTGGGACATGCCGTTCTCTGCGCTAAACCGTTGGTCGGTGATTCGCCGTTTGTTGTTCTGTTGCCGGACATCTTACTGGATGACGCGAAAGCGGATTTGAAGACAGACAATCTGCCGCACATGATTGCGCGCTTTGAGCAGACTGGATTGAGTCAGGTTTTGGTGCAAAAGGCAGACGAACACGTACTGCATGATTATTCCGTGGTTGAGTGTGAGGCCAGCAACCTGAAACCAGGCGCAAGTGCTCGTATCACATCGATTGTTGAAAAACCGGCGCCGGAAACCAAGTTGGAATCCAACTATTCTGCTGTAGGGCGCTATGTCTTGTCCGGCGATATTTGGCCGTTGCTGGAAACCACGGAACCGGGAGCCTGGGGACGTATTCAACTGACCGATGCGATTGCAGAATTGTTGAAACGCAAACCGGTAGAGGCGACAGAACTGGTGGGGGAGTCGTTCAACTGCGGTGAAAAAATGGATTACCTTCGCGCTTTTGTCACTTATGGGTTGCGTCATCCGACCCAAGGCAAAGCTTTCCGGGAATGGGCTGAACAATTGACTCTTTAAAAATCTTATCGTGTATGTATACCGCTGATAGCTGCCTAAGTGGTACCTGTTGAATCTTGGGTAATATCGTTATTCCCGTTTTTAGATTACTATACATGCGATAACAAGTTATTCTACCTACGATGCGTGTAAGCCCATTTTTTGACTGGTAGATCTTGTGCAGCATTAGAACGTGAGGTGGTTTACTCATGACTTTTCATTCTGCCTGCGAGGTATGGGACACAGAGCAACTGCTTTGTCTCATTATAATATCTATGCAAGAGTCAATGGCATGTAAACGATATAAGCATAGCAACAGGTACCTTACCGTTATGTGGTAGGAATGCAGTATACCGACGTATTTTGGCAAGGTTAAAGATATGCAGCCACTGTTGCTTGGCATAGTAGCTCTGTAGCTACATTTACTTCGAAAGTGATGATAATTTGATGGCAAAACGACAATTGAAAATGATATCGCTGTTGATATCAATCAGCGTAATCAGCGGATGTACCGTGTTTCCGGGAACTCATCTATCAACTAGCGGTAAAGATGTTGTAAAACAAGATGATGCAGATTACGATATCGATAAATTGGTTAATGTCTATCCTATGACTCCAAAGTTGTTGGATTCACTACGACCAGAGAAAATAGTCGCGCAACCTAACAGTCAATTGGACGGGATGTTGCGTACTTACGAATATCGGATTGGTGTGGGTGATGTACTAAACGTTACTGTATGGGATCACCCTGAATTAACTACTCCGGCCGGCCAGTATCGTAGTGCAAGTGATACGGGGAACTGGGTGCACTCTGATGGGAGCATTTTTTATCCCTACATCGGTAAGGTAAATGTAGTTGGTAAAACAGTAACCCAGATCCGTGATCAGATTTCCAATCGTTTGGCGCAATACATTGAAAGTCCTCAAGTAGATGTCAGTATCGCAGCTTTCCGCTCGCAAAAGGCATATGTAACCGGCGAGGTAGCCAAATCGGGACAGCAAGCGATTACTAACGTTCCGCTGACTGTTATGGATGCGATCAACGCGGCTGGAGGGTTAACTGAGCAGGCTGACTGGCGCAATATCGTACTCACTCATAACGGTAAAGAGCAGCTAATTTCGTTGCAGAAATTGATGCAAAACGGTGACTTGACGCAAAATCGTCTACTCTACCCTGGCGATATCCTCTATATTCCACGCAATGATGAATTGAAAGTCTTTGTGATGGGGGAAGTAAAAGCGCCTGCTACATTAAAAATGGATCGTAGCGGTATGACGTTGACAGAAGCGTTAGGCAATGCACAAGGTTTGACTCAAAGCACAGCCGATGCTACAGGCGTTTTCGTCATTAGGCCGTTGCATGGCTCGCAGGGCAACAAACTTGCGAATGTTTATCAACTGAACATGGCCGATGCAACAGCACTTGTGATGGGGGCCGAGTTTAAATTACAGCCATATGATATTGTGTATGTTACCGCTGCACCTGTCGCACGCTGGAATCGTTTGATTTCACAACTTGCGCCGACGATCGCAAGCTTCAACGATCTAACCGAAGGTTCGCTGCGTATACGTAACTGGCCATAGAGAGTGCTATGTTTGATTCAATTCTGGTTGTTTGTGTGGGTAACATATGCCGCTCTCCGACAGCGGAGAGAATACTTATTCAGCGCTTACCGGGCAAGAAAATAGCTTCGGCGGGAATATCTGCACTTGTGGGACATGCTGCTGATAGCACTGCATGTGCCGTTGCTAAAAAAAACCATTTAGATTTAGAGGGGCATGTTGCACGGCAATTGACTAAAGAAATGTGTCGCGAGTACTCGCTTATCTTAGTGATGGAAAAAGGTCATATAGATGCGGTTTGTCAATTGGTGCCCGAGGTACGTGGAAAAACGATGCTATTAGGACACTGGTTGGGTCAAAAAGAAATTCCTGATCCGTATCGTAAGAGTTACGAAGCATTTGAATTTGTCTATGGCCTCATTGATGAGGCGGCTCAGAAATGGGCGCAGGCATTAAATCGTTAACCAGAGATTACAATGACTGATAATACTAGAGCAGGCTTATCTAAGGCCAACGAGCACGATGAAATTGATTTAAGCCGCCTTTTAGGCGTGTTACTTGATCACCGGTGGCTTATCACTGGTGTGATCACACTTTTTGCCGTGATTGGGATCATTTACTCGATTTTTTCTACGCCAATATATCAAGCTGATGCAATGGTGCAAGTTGAGCAGAATGCCGGCAATTCAATTTTAAGTGATTTCTCTCAAATGCTGCCGTCAGGGCAACCTGCTTCAGCTACAGAAATTGAACTTATTTCCTCACGAATGGTTCTAGGTAAAACGGTTGATGATCTTAATCTTGATATAGCGGTAAATCAGGATTATTTCCCTATATTTGGCAGAGGATGGGAAAGATTAATAAATAAAGAACCAAGCGAGCTATTAATTGGTCGTCTAAGTGTGCCAGAGTTCATGGCTGAGAAACCAATGGAACTTAAGGCACTAGGTAGCAATCAATATTCTTTGAGTTTTGACGGAAAGGAAATTACTAAAGGTAAGGTTGGGATCCTATCTTCCTCTGATGGTATTAAGATCTTGGTTTCCGATATAAAAGCGGAAGACGGGACAACCTTCCAAGTCACTAAACGATTGAAATTAAATGTTATCAATGACTTGATAAAAAATCTCACCGTCGAAGATAAAGGGAAAGATACAGGGGTTTTGGCACTCAGTTTAACTGGGGAGAACAAATGGCGTATTCGAGAAGTTTTAGATAGTATCACTAAAAATTATTTACTACAAAATGTTGAGCGAAAATCTGAAGAAGCAGGTAAAAGTTTAAGTTTTCTTAAAGAGCAAATCCCTGATGTGCGCGCTAAGCTTGACTCATCCGAAGATTTGTTGAACAAATATCGTCAGAAAAATGACTCGGTAGATCTTTCTCTTGAGACTAAAGCTGTACTTGATTCTATTGTGTCTGTTGAAACTCAATTGAATGAATCAACGTTTAAAGAAGCAGAAATATCTAAGCTATATACCAAACAGCACCCTGCTTATAAAGCATTACTTGAGAAGAGGCAAACATTAGAAGAAGAGAGAAACAAGCTAAATAAACGCATTGCGACAATGCCTAAAACGCAACAAGAAATTTTACGCCTGACACGTGATGTTCAAGTTGAACAAGAAATTTTTATGCAATTACTGAACAAAGAACAGGAGCTTAGCGTAACTAAGGCGAGTACCGTTGGCAATGTAAGGATCATTGATCCTGCGTTGACCCAGATTAATCCTGTTCAGCCGAGAAAAACACTAATTGTACTGTTAGCTATCTTCTTAGGTGGTTTGATCTCTGTCGGTTTCGTGTTGTTGAAAACGATGTTGCATAAGGGGATTGACAATCCTGAAGCCTTGGAAGAACAAGGAATAAATGTTTATGCAAGCATTCCTTTATCTGAATGGCAGCAAAAGAAAGATATCGAAATGGCGAATCGCCGTGGCAGGAAGGTTTCTTCTACTGATTCAACTTCTTTACTTGCTGTAGGTAATCCGGCTGATCTTGCCATTGAAGCAATCCGCAGTCTTCGTACTAGTTTGCATTTCGCAATGATGGAAGCAAATAATAATGTGCTTATGATTTCTGGTGCTAGTCCGAACATCGGTAAAACGTTTGTCAGTATTAATCTCGCGGCTGTTATTGCTCAAACGGGCCAAAGAGTATTGGTAATCGATGCCGACATGCGCAAAGGTTACTCACATGCTTTGGTCGGTGGGGACTGGAAAAACGGTTTATCAGATTTATTATCTGGGAAAATTGGGTTCGAAAAAGCTGTCCAGACTACGAAGATTACGGGCATGGATTTTATTCCGCGGGGTCAGATACCGCCAAATCCATCCGAACTTCTGATGCACTCACGCTTTGCCGATTTACTGCGCGTAGCAGGTGAAAAATACGACTTGGTCTTGATTGATACACCTCCAGTTCTGGCAGTAACGGATGCATCAATAATCGGCCGGCTGGTCGGAACGTCATTGATGGTTGCACGTTTCGGCATTAATACTGTCAAGGAAGTTGACTTCAGTATTCGTCGATTTGAGCAAAATGGGATCAATATCAAGGGCGTAATCCTTAATGCTGTTGAGAAACGCGCTAGTAATTACTATGGCGGCTATGGTTATTATCAGTATAGCTACATTAATGATAAAAAACTGTAGCGTGAAACACTAATATTGGAGCTGCTGGGGACACCTGGCAGCTCTAGTTTTTTTGCTACCAATAAAGTCTATATAATGACACATTCATCATTAAGAGATAGAGCTGTATCAGGGATGATATGGAGCATAGTTGAAAGGTTTCTTGTGCAAGGAGTGCAATTCGGTATCAGTATTGTTCTGGCGAGAATTATTTCTCCATCAGACTTTGGACTGATAGGGATGGTTGCGATTTTTATAGTATTATCGGATATTATTATTAATAGTGGTTTCACTCAGGCGCTAATTCAAAAAAAAGATAGAACTCAAGTAGATTATTCGACGGTATTTTACTTCAACTTGCTTATAAGTATTATTCTTTATGGTGGTATTTATTTTATAGCACCGTTTGTTGCCGAATTTTATAATTCACCTGCGATTACACATATTGTTCGAGTGCTTGGCATTAGTATTATTATCAAATCCCTATGTTTAGTGCAAACGACTAAACTATCGATTGAGCTAAACTTTAAACTAAGAGCCAAGGTTAACTTTTTATCTGTAGTCATTAGCGGGACAATTGCACTGTATTTGGCATATCACGAATATGGTGCTATGGCTCTTGTTTACCAGACTATAATAAACTCAATCTGTGTAACTATTCTTCTGGCTATCTTTCTAAAATGGCGCCCGAATTTTGTTTTTTCATTTGATTCTTTAAAGCAACTTTTTGGGTTTGGTTCGAAATTATTGTTTGCAAGTTTTGTTCGTACAATTGTCGATAATTGTTATTCAATATTAATCGGACGTTTCTTTTCAAGTAAGGAAGTAGGTTATTATACTCAAGGGCGAAATATCCCAGATTTGATTTCGGTGAATTTATTTAATATCTTACAGGGCGTGCTATTTCCTATCATGTCAGCAACGCAAGACGATAGGGAGAGACTTATTCGGATATATAAGAAAAGTCTAGATATGACAGCTTTCATAGTAATGCCTGCAATGGTTGGCTTTACATTCTTGGCAGAACCTTTTGTTCACTACTTCCTTACTGACAAATGGCTACCAGCCGTTGTTGTTATTCAGTGGATTTGTCTGTCTCGAATGATTATTCCTCTAAGTGCACTTAATTGCAGCTTAATTAATGCTGTCGGTCGTTCTGATACCTATTTAAAAGTTGATTTGAGTAAATTGCCTATAACTATAGGAGCTTTGTTACTTACAGCACCCTATGGTCTTACAGCGGTTGTGATTGGGAATTTTTTTGTTTCGCTGATTTGTTTCTTTATCAACTCATATTATCCTGGGAAGTGGTATGGGCATGGTGCATTGCAGCAAATAAAAAGTATGTTGCCTATGATTTTGGCAACGCTGATTATGTCAGTGGTGTTATGGTTTATTAAAATTGATAATGGGATTTACGAAATACTCACTAAAATTATTATAGGTGCGTTGGTCTACTATTTGGCAAGCATGTCGCTGAGGATTAGCTCCTGTGAAGAAATTAATAAAATTATTCTTTCTAAAATAAAAAGAAAGCATAGTTGAAAGCCATAAAAGTAGTTATATTGAAGGGAGAATAATGAAAACTGTACTTATAGTAAATGAAATCTGTTCAGATAATATTGGCGATCATGCGATTAATGAAGGTATTAGAGAGTTAGCCCGTGAGAATGGCTATACTCCGTTAAGCCATGGTTTTGATGCGGATAAAAAAAATGTTGTTCCAGTAAATAAGAATGAAAAAATAACTCCTAAAGTTTTCTTACGAAAGTTGAAGAATCTAATCATCAACAGAATTCGATTTCTGAAATATTTTCGTTGGTATCTTGAGAATAATTCACGCATCAAGGATGCTATAAAAAATGATTTTTCTTTATTGATGATTGGTGGCGGCCAGCTCATTCAGAGTGGGGGAACCTTCCCTATCGCCATGTTTTTATGGGCCCGTCATGCCAAGGTTAAGAATAAGCCATACATAATTCTTGGTGTCGGGTGTGCGGAGAAATTCAACTTGCTAGATAGACTGTTGTTCAAATATGCCTTTAACAATTCAGAAGGTGTTTATGTCAGAGAGAGACGCTCTATAGAGAAGTTGGATGAGTTTTTTAATTACCCAGCAAAATACATTCCAGACTTAGCATTTGCATTATATGGAAAGAATAAAACCCTTGATAAAACTATCACAATAATTGGCGCTACAGCATACTATGTTTATTTGAAAAATGCCAAGGAATTAGAGTGGGCGTCATATAAAAGTCAAGAGGAATATGTAAGTGATTGGACAAATATTGTTGAAGAAGAGATAAGATTGAAGAAAAACAAAATACTATTTATTTCGACAACAGTCGAGGATGCGGCATTGAATAGTATGATTTATCATAAAATTAAAAGTAAAAACCCAACTGCGGACGTAGAGTTATTCGAGAGCGTTCCGGAGTTGAATACGTATATTCAATATCTCAGTGCTTCGGAAAAAATTTACTCTGGGCGTATGCATTCACTTATACTAGGCAAGATTCAAGGTAATGAACTAGAGCCATGGCTTATCTCAAAAAAAATCGAATACTTCATGGAGGAATATGGTGGGAGGGATGCTTTGGATATAAATCGCGAATTGAAAACTATTTTTTCAGCGATTATCAAAAAGTTAGGCTAAGGAGTATATTTTGCTTTTATTTGATTTGACTGCAACTCAATCCTCTCCGGAATCGAGATTCCATGGCGGTTCTGAATATGCTAAACAAGTTTTTTTTTCTAGTATCGAGCGAGGTTACAAAAGTTTCACTTGCGTATTTGATAAAAAAAGAGAGCTAGATGAGGCAATCAAAAAAACATGTTTTGAGCATGGTATCGAAATAATAGGCGTCTCAGGAGATCGTGAGTTAGTCGATCTCATTAATTCAAATCGCTTCGCTAAATTTTATTCTGCTTTGCCTTATCATTTGCACGAGATAAAAACCGATAAATTAGATTTTATCATGACCGTACATGGACTACGAGAGATTGAGTGCGGTTATGATCCTGTTCAATGGCATTATCGTGACGGTATTATCTCCAAGGTAAAACTCGCAGTGAAACGCGTATTATATAGAGAGAGAGAATGGAAATTTTACTATAATAGATTTGAACGATTATTGAGCAAGTCGAGAATAAAAGTAATTACTGTTTCGGAGCACAGTAAACATTCGATGTTGTGCTTTTATCCCTACCTGAAAGGCGACGATATCTATGTGTCCCCGGCTCCATGCCCGTTTGGTAAAGGGCAACCACTTCTGGGAGATAGATATACGCATCTAACTTCCTTTGGCGGAAGTTATTTTCTTTTAGTCAGTGCCAATCGGTGGATGAAAAATAACTATCGTGCGATTAAGGCTCTGGACCATTTCTATACAAAAAATAAAAACTGCGAGATTGTGACGTTTGTTCTTGGTAAAAATAAGCCTCATAGTGATATACAAAACAAAGATAAATTTGTTTTTATAGACTATGTTGATTCAGAGTCATTGGACTGGTTTTATAAAAATGCTTATGCATTTATCTATCCTAGCTTAAATGAAGGATATGGATACCCGCCACTACAAGCAATGCAATACGGAACCCCTGTTATAGCGTCTGCTGTTTCCAGTATTCCTGAAGTCTGTAAAGATAGTGTGCTTTATTTTAATCCCACAAATATTGATGAAATAGAGAATAGAATATCACAGATCTATTATAATAAAGAGCTATATAGACATCTTGCGGTTTCAGGAGATAAGAATGCTTCGGAAGTAAAGCTACTTCAGCAGCAAAAATGGGACAAACTGCTTGCGGTGATATTTGGTTATGACGGTCCTTTAAATTGAAAGAGGGTACAGTGAAAAAAATTCTTTTTATAATGCCGATACTTGGGTTATCTGGTGCGGATAGAGTTATTTATACTCTCTTAAACAATATTGATAGAGGAAGGTTTAAGCCTTATCTTCTTCTGTATAAGAATGATAGCAAAAAAAATGTTTTGGTTAAAGAGTTGGAAAAAGATGTTGTTGTTGAATATATTAATGTAACAGGAAGAGCAAGGTACGCACTTCCAAAAATTTTATTTGGTATTAGAAAAACATGTAAGAAACATGATATAGATTCAGTTTTTATTAGCTCAGGAACTTCAAACGCAACCTTGTCACCTTTTCTTTCATATTTTGGACGTGGAATTAGAAAGATAGCTCGGGAATCTAACTTGCCAAGCTTTTTTGAAAAGAATTTCATTGCAAAACTGTTATACAAAACCTGCTATAAAAATTATGACGTGATCGTAGCCCAAAGTGATGACATGGTTAATGATCTCGTTGAAAAAATGGATATACCAAAAAGTAAACTTGTTAAGATAAATAACCCCTTGGATTATAAACGTATAAAGACACTAAGTTTAAAAGCAAGCGACTATGAGTTACCAAAGGAGCGGGTCAATCTGTTGACGATTGGCCGGTTAACGTATCAGAAAGGCTATGACCAATTACTTAACGCTTTCAGTCGGTTGGAGAAAGGTGTTTACCATTTAACGATCGTCGGTGAAGGAGAGGATGATGCAATGTTGAAAAAGCTTCATACAAATTTAGGATTGGAAGATAGCGTGACTTTTATAGAGTCAACGGAAAATCCATATGCGCTGTTAAGAGCTGCGGATATTTTTGTGTCTAGCTCTCGCTGGGAAGGTTATCCTAACGTTGTGATCGAAGCGATTGCTTGTGGGACACCAGTGTTGGCAAATGCATATCCCGGTGGAATAAATGAAATTATAAATGAAGGCAATGGAGTTATTTGCGATATAAATACAGAAATGGAGTGTGCACTAAGCAAGGCTCTATCGATAGATAATGTTTCTTTTGATAAATCTGTTATCGATGATATTTTAATAAAATACGAATCTATACTGTAAACTAAATTATTCTTTTAAAATGAATGAAGTCGTAGTTTAATTTATAATATGGTTCGTAGGATTTACTCTAGTTTCTCTCAAGGTAAAAAATGAAACGATTTACTGTTCTCGATAGTTTCCGGGGCATATGTGCACTATGTGTTGTTCTTCATCATTTCAATATTACCGGAAGCATAACTGAGTGGCCGCTGTTCAGAAATGCAACCTATATGGTTGAGTTTTTCTTCGTCTTAAGTGGTTTCGTGCTGACCCATGCGTATAGTAAAACTGAGTTTCATTTTTCTAACTTGCGCGCTTTTGCTATTAATCGCACGTTTCGCATTTTCCCTCTCCATTTGATGATGTTGCTTGTCTTTATTATACTTGAATGCGCAAAATATGTAGCACAATCCAACGGTATTGCCTTTAATAAACCCGCATTCAGCGGTGTTAATGCACCAGATCAAATTATACCTAATTTATTTTTATTGCAGGCATGGTTACCTTCTAAAGAAATACTATCATTTAATTATCCGTCTTGGAGCATTAGTGTTGAATATTATCTCTATGCGGTTTTTGCAGTTGTTCTATTTTTATTGTATAAGAGAAAAAATGTACTGACCTCTGCGTTCTTCGCCATTTCATTCTTTGCTTTCTATGGATTAGCTTTACCTGTATTTCCTTCTATAAAAAGTGAGGCTCTCTATGGAATCGCTTGTTTTTTTGGTGGTTCGGTTACTTATTTTATTTATGAGGTCTATAAACCGAAGGAATGCAATAAATTATTATTTACTTTGATGGAAGTTGCTACGTTACTTCTATGCTATTACTCAGTCACACAGCAGTATGGTTATAAAAGTATAATCACGAGCTTTTCATTTTTCCTCACTATTTATGTATTTTCATTCGAGATGGGATGGGGGTCATTTATTTTACGGAAATCTATTTTTGAGTATTTAGGTAAGATTTCATTCTCAGTTTACATGACTCACGCTGCGGTTATCTTCATTTCAATTAGTTTGGCCATGGCATGCGAAAAAATTTTTGGTTTGCGTTTTACTTACTCCGTATTCACTAAGTCTGAAAGTACGTTACGTTACATGGATTTTGGATCATGGTTTTACAACAACTTCATAGTTATGATAATAATCGCCATTGTTATTACTGTTTCACATTTTACTTATAAGATTATTGAAGTAAAATCAATATCTGCGGGCAAAAGAATCATGAAAAAAGAAGAAGTGATAAACAATAAAATTTAGATAAGACAAACTTTATTTATGGTATTCACAATGAAATTATTCGGATTGAAACGTATTCCAATTATACTCCTTCTCCTTTTTTTGGCTCTGTGCTTTTTTTCAGGCGTTATCGGTGTTGTTTCTGCAATGCTAGATTTCCCTGTGCTTAAAGTTTGGAAGGAAGCATTTATTGTTTTACTTTTTATTGTTGCTCTTTGTTTTTCTAAGGGAAAAGTTAGCAGTAAGATAGTTATCCCCGTCGTGCTGTTAATGATGATAGGGGTATTTTCCATATATTCAATGTTGGATATTGTGTCCAGCCATACTTTTATAATATTCTATCAACTAAAGTTTGATATTGTTCCTTTGATATTCATTGTTACAGTTCTGCTGATCTTCGCTAAAATGAGCAAAGAAGAACTACTTAGTTTTAGTGTGAAATTCGTTAGGATGACACTCTTTTTGGGGGCTTTAAATGCAATTGCTGTTATTCTTCAACAGTTATTCCCGGATTCATTTATGGGCCTCTTAGGTTTAGATGCTGGCCAGTGGGGAAGTGATGCTGGTGTCCGCCTCAACTCGACGGAGGGTAATATTCGAGCAATTGGGTTACAGTTGTCATTTACCATGTCGGGTGTGTTAATGCTTTTTTGTCTAATTTTATCCGTTGAATGCAGACATTTTTTAAAGAGCAGACTACTTAGAGTTGGTTTTTTCCTTTTATTTTTCGTGGCGATTTTTTGCACAACTTATAAGACTGCTGTTATTGGTCTAATGGTTTATTTCTTTGTTAAGTTCTTCGAAGGATTTCTTCCCTCAATTTCCAAAGTGGCTATATTCATAATTGGAAGCGTTTTAGTTTTATTATTCGTATATTCCACTCATAATTATGCAGTTTATGATAGTGTTCGTGTTTATAATCAAACTGCGGCATATAATTCTATCTACTTGCGTGTTCTGGAACATCATAAAATAATTGCATCTTTAGATTCATTGGAGAAAATTCTTTTTGGCGCAGGGCTTGGTATTAATGGAACATTTGGGTTGGATAAATCTCAATACGGGATTAATGCAATCCCAACAGATAGTGCCTATATTTATTTGGTTAGTAATTATGGCTATGTAGGTTTTTTGACTTATTTATTTATTCTTATATATATACAATTCAAATTATTTTCCATAAAAGATTGTGACATTTTTGGTGCAAGACATTTGATTTTTTTCACTCTAGCCATTGAGTTATTCTACAATCTGGGATTGGGTAATTTCCCTAATAATATGTTTTTAGTTGTTTTTGTGGCCATTCCTTTTGTTCTTAAAAAGAAAGGGTGTACTCGGGAAGATATTTCCATTTATAGTTATAAATAATGATTGTAATATAATGAGAGATGTTATGATTTATATTAATGCAAGGTTCCTTACTCAAGATGTGACGGGAGTGCAACGGTTTGCCGAACAAATTTGCATGGAGTTGGTTGAGCTGCGGAGTGATATTGTTCTCTTGGCACCTAGGGATATAAAAAGAGCTACATTGCCCGCCAGTTTTAATGTGAGATTCATCGGGAAAAAAAGTGGACATTACTGGGAACAAATAGAGTTGCCACGCTATTTGAAATCTCTAGGCTCTCCTCTGCTTCTTAATCTATGCAGTACTGCCCCTGCCTTCTACAATAATCAGATTGTAACACATCATGATGTGACCTATAAAAGGTATAAAAAAAGCTTTTCTCTAAAGTTTAGAGCTTTATATTCGGTGCTAGTGCCTTTGATGCTAAGAAATAGTAAAGCTCTTATTACTGTTAGTAATTTCTCGAAGTCTGAGATTCTTGATTATTTCTCTTATGTTAAAGAGAACGTATATATAGTTTATAACGCCGTAGGGCAAGAGTTTTCACCTGGGATGCTAGAAGAGAATGACAAAGATAAATATATATTGGCGGTGTCATCTCCTAACTACCATAAAAACTTTCATGGTATGTTGGAATCTTTCTCTTTGGTCAAGCGGCAGCATGGTGGGAATGTAAAGTTGAAGGTGATTGGTAAATCTTCTGCTAGTTTTTCCTCTCAAGATTTCTCTAAAAATCTAGTAAATGATGATGTTATTTTTCTTGGGAGAATAGAGGATGAAAAGTTAATCTCACTCTATCAAAATGCAATTGCTTTTGTTTTTCCTTCTTTCTATGAAGGGTTTGGCATCCCTCCCTTGGAAGCTCAAGCTTGTGGATGCCCCGTTATCTCATCAAACAAGGCTTCTATGCCAGAAGTATTAAATGAAAGTGTAATTTATTTTGATCCATATAATATAAATGAAATGGCTGATGCAATGGCAAAAGTGATATCCGACGAAGAAACGAGATCTAAGCTAATAAGTTCCGGATTTGATAACGTAAAAAAATATTCTTGGAAAAAATCCGCTCAAAGCGTATGTGATATAATTAATAGCATAAATTCAGCGAGAGAGTAAATATGAAGATCTTTCATGCGGCTGAAACAATCAAAGGTGGTGTGGCTACTGTTATGCGATTGATTGCATCAGATCACGTTATCAACCCCAAAGTAAGTGAAGTTTATTGTTTGGTTCCAGAAAATCAGAAAGATGAAATCAAACATCTGCCGGCCAGTGCTGTATTAACTTTTGAAAGAACAGGGCGTAATCTCAGGTCTTTTGTCTCTTTTATTAGTCACTTTGTCAAAAATATTCGCCAAACCAAACCTGATATTGTTCACCTTCATAGTACTTTTGCTGGGGTTTTAGGGCGATTAGTTTTAATAGTAATGTATCCTATATATAGACCAAGAGTAATTTATTGCCCGCACGCCTTTTCTTTCTTAATGGAAGGTAGCCACCTAAAGAAATTATTTTATAGAACGATTGAACGAGTTCTATTACCGATTACTGATGCTGTGATTTGTGTTAGCGTCTATGAAAAAAATGCGGCTATAGCAAATGGATTGAAGGAGGAAAAGCTGCATGTTGTTTACAATGGGGTTCCTGCTCCAGCCTCAATGGATTCTCTTAAGAATCCATATCAAATATCAGGGGTTATTAATTTACTATTTGTTGGTCGCTTAGATTATCAGAAAGGATTTGATATCCTTATCAAAATGATGAGTAATCTAGATTCTAAACCTTATCATTTGACTATTATTGGTGGGGCTGTACATGGTGACAATTTATATACCGAATTGCCACAGACAACTTATACTGGTTGGTTATCCTCAGATGAAATATCCCCTTATTTTGCGTACGCCGATGTTTTAATTATTCCAAGCCGCTGGGAAGGTTTTGCGATGGTTCCATTGGAAGCAATGAGCTATGGGACACCTGTTATTTCAAGTAATTGTACTTCTTTTCCTGAAATGATTTTCCCGGGAGTTAATGGTGAGCTATTTGACCTAGCTCATCATGAAAAGTTATCTTCTATTGTAGTTAGCAAGACAAAAGAGGAATGGGCTATTATGGGGAAACAAGCTAAATCTATTTTTCTCGAAAACTTTAAAGTTGATAAAATGGTCGAGCAAACTATGAGTGTTTATAAGCATGTATTGAAATAATACCTAGAAGCCTAGCCCTATCCTATTCTTTTAGTAATTGTCATCTATTTCTTGACGTATTCCATGTGTCTCCATTATCTAAGATGGATGTTTTTTAATTATTTTCTTATGGTAACCTTATGGAAATGAAACATACATACCGCAGTGGCGGTGTAGCAAAGGTTTCACTTGCACTTTCCGATCTTTTTTTCTTTAACTTCGCTTTTTATCTTACTTATATTATCCTTGATGGTTATTTTGGTGGAGCGGGTAAGTTTATTCTTGAGGGGCAACTTTCAACACGAATATTAGCTCAGGTTATTATTTCGTTGGTTTGCGTGGCTTGGTTTTGGGTGCGTTTGAGGCATTATACCTATAGAAAACCATTTTGGTTTGAACTTAAGGAAATTATACGGACGCTATTGATTTTTGCTGTATTAGATTTAGCGTTTGTAGCCTTTTCTAAATGGAATTTTTCTCGTTCTGTGTGGTTTTTATCGTGGGTATTGATCATCTGTATGGTTCCTCTTGGTCGATTCTTGACAAAAAGACTATTAGACAAATTTGGCTACTGGAAAAAACAAACGATTATTATCGGTTCTAAGAAAAATGCCTTTGAAGCCTATGCTGCTTTGCAGAGTGAGGTTATTCTTGGATTTGATGTCTCTGCATTTGTATGTATCGACGAGCCTTGCAAAGATAATTATTTTGGTGTCCCTGTAATTAATTCTGAAGATAAACTCTGGACTGTTGTTGATGTTCAAAATACTCAGTTCATTGTAGCGTTAGAGTTTGAGCAGCATGCATTGCGGGATCGTTGGTTAAAAAATTTGGCAAAACATAATTGTCGTTCGGTGTCTGTTATTCCTACATTACGTGGAGTTCCTCTTTATGGAACCGATATGTCATTTATCTTTAGCCATGAAGTGATGATATTGAGGGTTAGCAATAACCTAGCGAAGAGAACATCTAGATTGACTAAAAGAATATTTGACATATTTGGTTCGCTTGCAATTATGATCATTCTTTCTCCGGTTCTTGCTTTTCTCGCTTATATGGTTTCACGAGATGGAGGCAAACCTATTTATGGGCATGAAAGAGTGGGGCATAACGGGAAAAAATTCAAATGTCTTAAATTCCGTTCAATGGTAACTAACTCTAAAGAGGTTCTTGATGAGCTTCTCAATAGTGATGTTGATGCTAGAGCTGAATGGGAACGTGACTTTAAGTTAAAAAATGATCCTCGCATTACCAAAATTGGTGCTTTTATCAGGAAAACTAGCTTGGATGAATTGCCTCAATTGTGGAATGTTTTTATTGGGGAAATGAGCTTAGTCGGACCTCGTCCGATCATTGAAGATGAGCTAGCGCGCTATGCTGGGGATGTGGACTATTATTATATGGCTAAGCCTGGAATGACTGGGTTATGGCAAGTAAGTGGGCGTAACGATATTGATTACGATACACGGGTTTATTTTGATGCTTGGTATGTTAAGAACTGGGCCCTTTGGAATGATATTGTTATTCTCTTTAAAACTATCTCGGTTGTTTTAAAGAGAGATGGTGCTTATTGATTTTTAAGTAGTAGATATTCCAGCTGTATTAATCAGGCCATCTGTCAAAAAGATGGCTTTGTGACACAAGGCTAAATGAAGTAGGTGATTCTGTAAGCACATCCGGTTTAGTTCCACGCGCTTTTTGAGATTTCCGAATTTTCAGCCATCTGCCAACACTCTTCCGGCGTCAGGTTATCAGGGATTCATGAGGCCGTTCGCTGTTGTATTTCGTCAGCCTGCGCTCTGTGATTTCCGTGCCTCGTTCAACAAATTGAAATCAAGTATTTCTGACTGGTACGTTTGGGTGAACGGTTCGATGAAGGCATTCTGCGTCGGTTTACATGGTTTAATAATCTCCAGAATTCCTCCATATTATCCGGCCTGCTGTGACAGCGCTAGTGAGACCAGTTCTGGTTCGTTACCCATCTGTATTTTAAGCGGGTAGCCGCGGTTTGCCACGCCCCGCTCCAGTACCCGGACGACACGCTGAGCCGGGATATTCAGGTTGATTTCTATCGCCATCGCTTCACGATTAAAATTATCCACCATATTAAAGGTCCGAAAAGTCCAGCCACAGACCAACACATCATGTATACAATCAACGACCAGCTTTGGTTAGACGCTTCTGGCGTTGCCAGTGGTGTCGGGTTACGTACCGGCGGAAGTTTCCCCCTGCGACGAAAACTCAGTTTCTGCAGGCAGTAAATTCGGTGAACACGTTTATGGCTCCAGCTGCTGTCCTGTCTGCACAGCAACAGTAACAACTTCTTAAAACCGCATCGCGGATGACGTTCTGCCAGTACAGTCAACGTGAGGATCTCGGTTCATCACGCCCGGTATCGGGTTGATAAAAATACAGCGTCCTGCTCAGGGATAATGTCCCGAATGCCTGGCGGATGCTCATGGCAAATTGTGCCGCTAGATAATTGACGGGCACCCGCTTCATCACTGGTTTAAAGATTTTTTCGAAAATGTCTTTCGGGGCCCGACATTCAAGACTGAGATCGGAAAACATCTGTTTGAGTCGCCGGTTTTCGTCCTCAAGATCCTTCATTTTTTGATAGTAGAAGCTTCCATCCCGCCATACTTTGCTTCAGACATTCCCGCTTCGCGGCATACATCGTTGGCGGTACGTCCTGCTTCGACAGACTTAAAAACGGTAATGATCTGGCATTCGGTAAATCGGGCTTTGCACATGGTGATCTTCTCAGGGGAGATAATCACTATGTTGGAATATTTCTAAAAATGAATGGTTCGTTTTATCGGGATACTTACAGAACAAGCAAGGTGTTGGCAGAAGGATGTGAGAATGAATTAACGACAAGGAACTCCAAAACAGGAGGCAAAGGTTAGCATTCATAGTGGCGGCAGTTTTGAAGGGTTAGGGTGTGTTTTGGAGAATAAAAACCTTAACATTCTGACTGCCGTTTTCTATTGGTTCATGCTAAGTTCCGTTGAACCAATTTTAAGGCCCCCTTTGGGGGCTGTAATATAAAGGCTTTTCATGCCAGTGCATGTCCTCAACTTAAGTCATCACTTTTAATTAGATATCCTGAGAGTTGGAGTTCCATTTTTTTCCTCGATTATGGTGTTATTTTTTTTATCTTCGATCAATAACGGTGTTACGTCTGAAGTTTTTTTGTCTTTTGCAAGGCCTGCTATTCTGTTAATAAGGTTGGTTTCTTTTTCTTCGGGCTTATTATCCCATGTGATGACGGCTTTTTCTTCTCCGTTACTTAGCTGTATGCTATTTTCCCCTTTGATTGATTGTTTGTAATGCACGACCTGAAATTTTTCGACATAATTGGATATCTTTTTAAGATAAGTTGCGGCTGGTTTAGGGGATAAATTCTGTGAAATGAATCCAAATCTATGCTCGCGGTTTCTATCATTTGCCCCATCGTCAATCAAGTCATACCACCATATCCCTTTAATGTAATCTCGTGACTTGGCTAATAATGTGTATTTAATGACATTTTGAGCAGCTAGGTTGCCTGATATTCCACCGTCACCAATATGTGTTGGGAACCCCATTTCTGTAATATAGATAGGGATTGTGCGTCCAGTTTTTTTTCTTAATTTATCTTCAAAAATATCTATCCCCGCCAAATTACCTTCAGGTTTTCTCATCTCATTATCTGGATTGCGATAAGAATACGGATGGACTGAAATAGCATCTACATAATGCATTAAGTCCATATCCAGCAATTTATCCAACCAGGCATTATCTTTTTCTTTCAATGGGTTTAACGAACCCGTCATCACGATAGCATCAGGATCCGCTTTTTTTATTGCCAGAGCAGTTTTCTTAACGAGCTCAAAGAAAACAGTTTCAGATGGCGGATTTTTTGCTCCTCTGACTCCTGTCCCAACTAACCACTCATTCCATATTTCATAGTATTTTACTTTTCCCTTGAATCTTTTAGCTGTCCAATATGCGTAATTGGCGAAAGCATCTATTGCTGCTTCACTTTGAGGGTATCCTCCTTTGTCATAAAGTGGATTTGTATAGGCTAAAACCAACATGGAACTTAACCCGAAATTTTTTTCACTTTGCGCAAATACTGCGTCGACTTTTCCTAAGTTCCCGATGAGAGAGTATTTCCCTTGAGGTCCTTCTACCTGCGCCCAAGGATAATCCTCTCTTATTGATGTGAAGCCATACTCTTTTGCCAGGTTAAGATAGTAATCACCCGTGTTGGGGTAGTGTCGTACGTGCATGTTGATACCCACTTCAAAAGCATGGGTACTTGTCCCGCAGAGTAAACCGAACGCTGTTATCATCGCTTTTTTCGCTAGGCTGCGAAGTAACTGTCTATGGTTCATATTATCCCCTTTTTGCTAATAATTGCAGATTCTTATGTTGGTAAAAGATGAATGCTTAGAATATTAATGCGAATGGCTTTCCCAAACTTATCAGCCACTTATCCTATATTGCTTGATATTGCGTTATACGTATATAGGAATAATTTTATTTTTATAGATTATCTTGCTGTTTTTTTGTGATAAAAATTAAATTTCATTTGAAATTATTTCGGTGTTTACTTTTCTGCTTGATGCCTCGTCCTACCGTCTGATTTGACACGGTTGCCTTGACAAATATCAATTCCTTTTCTTTTCTTTAGGTGCAGTAGAGTTTTTTTATTCTTTATTACTACTTGTACTGACATCTTCCGTTGGTCAGTGTCGTAATATTTTGATTGTAAAATCATGCATCCAAGGGGGATGTTATGGCTTCTCTAGTGTCACAATACGAATCGGCATCAATCTACTATGCTGTTTTAGGTAAGAGTGCATCCACATCTACTATTGACTATTTTGCGCAGCAACTCCAGTTGGGAAATAAAACCGATCTGCAATTTATCAATGGGTTGATAGCATCTGCTGATGGTGTTGCCCGTTTCGGAGCAAAAACGCCTGCTGAAGTTATTCAAACTATTTATACTAATGTTCATGGAGTTGCGCCTTCCACTGAGGTTGTCAACGCCTTGTTGGCTACAGGAAACAGTGTTGGTGTTATTGTTCAAAGTATAATCAATGACCTATCCAATTACGCTGGAAACGACAGTGCCACACTGTCACAGCAGAGCTTTTTCGATGGAAAAATAAAATCGGCACTTTTCCCATCATCAGTACCCGCTTCTGCTGGTACAGGGGCTTCTGATGTTGCCGCTATTTATCATGTACTTGGCGCTGGGCTTTCCACCTCTGGTTTGAACTATTGGGGGGGGGCATTGAACGGTGGGGTGACTACCTTGGATAAGGTGGCGCAAACATTTGTTAATGATCGTGTTTATCTCACTTCGCTTAGCAATGCAGATTTTGTTGCTCGCATTTTCCAGTACGGTTTTGAGCGAGCTCCTACTGCTGCTGAATCGTCAAGCTATTTGGCATTACTTGACGGTGGCGCAACGCGTGGCAGTGTTGTTGTAGATATTATCGAAGCACTTCGTGGCAGTGTTGCGCCTTCAGATGCTACGGCACAGGCTCATTTCAACGCCATTACTAGCGTTTATACTCCAGGGCAATTGCCTGCATTGAATATTCAAGAGCAGGTCGCCGCGGTTTATTTAGGTGTTCCAGGACGTGGAATCGATGCACAGGCCTTGGATACCTGGGGCAAAATTCTTTCCTCAGGAAGCCTGACGTCTACAACTCTGACGGCTAAATTGTTGAGTTCAAGTGAGTTTCAGCAGAAAGGTGCCCAGCTGACAGGCGATGCTTTTATTCAGCATGTCTATACATTGGTACATGGTGTTGCCGCTACCACAGCACAATTGGCTCTCTATAGTGGTTTAGGAAGTGACAAATCGGTTATCACCCAAGCCATCATAAACGACCTCCGCAACTCAACGGCCACTGACGCCACGACTGTAACCCAGCAGCATGGCTTTGAATACGACATCGGTACCAGCCTACTGTACAAAACCGCTGCGTCTCTGACGGCAACAGCCGCCGGCGGTAACGCAACCGGCACCGTCAACACCGGCACATCGCATCAAATCAGCAACGCCGAAACAGCGGTACTGACGAATGTTCAACTGAACGCCAATGCCGCTAGCATCGTGAACCTGAAGTTCGCCGACCATCTGGCGAATCTGACCATCAACGGCACCAGCGCAGCAACGGTCAACTTGTCTGACAATGGTGTTAATCCAGGTGTAGATATCACCGTGAATAACGGCAACGTCATCCTGAACGCCAGTTCGGGTGCGGATGACGTAGTTGTCACATCGACGGCCAACATCGCGACCGGTACCGCACAGTTCAACCTCGGCGCCGGCAACGACAGCCTGCACTGGGTGGGCAACGGGGTTTCCGGTGGGGCGAACACTGTCGCGAACACGGTTAAGGCTGATGGTGGTGCGGGTACGGACTCCATCTCCGCCAACTTCATCACCAAAACTGTAGTAACCAACCAAAACGCCCTGGGCGTTCGCACCAGTACCGTGACCAGCAACGCCAACAACTTCTCGAACTTTGAGAAAATTGACCTGACCGGCTATATCGGCAAGTCCGTCGGTACGCTGATTACGACTCCGCTAATCGGTTCACCGACCACCACCAGCGTCACAACGCCGACCCACACCTTTGACTTTGGCCTGACCAACGGCACATCTACGGTGGAAGGCACCACGGGCGGCACGGTTACGCAGAACGCGGCGGCCACCAACCTGGGCTCACAAGGTTTTGTGATCTCCGGTCTGGCTAACGTCAACGTCATCAACGCCGCCGGCGGCAACGCCGCGCAGTTGGAAGTGAAAGGGGACGCGACTTCCGCCAGTACGCTGAACTTCACCTTCGTGCAGAACGCCACCGATCATTTCAATATCAACTTTGATGCGGTGAGTTCTTCCAATGTGAATGCCGGCGCCATTACCCTTAACAGCAGCAGCAGCGCCTTGTTGGGCACCGCTCTGACCACGGTGAACGTGGCCTCAGGCGGTACCGGCAGCTTTGACAACATTCTGTCACTGGCCGGCACCAATGCGCAGGTTCAGACCATCAACGTGACCGGTGATCACGCGCTGGATCTGACGTTGGGCAGCGGTTTCAGCAACGTGCGTGATATCAATGCGTCCACCAACACCGGGGGTCTGAATCTCGACTCCAGCCATGGCGGTACCGGTGACGGTATCATCGTTCAATTGCTGAACATTCTGCCGCTGAGCGTCATTACCACCAACCTGTTGGCGCCGGTGTTGACGGCGTTGGGCCTGAACGGTTACCAGATGACCGTAGAAGGCTCCAGTGCTGCCGATACCCTGGGCGTGATTGGCAACACCACGCTGACCGGTGGCGCAGGTGCCAACACCTATGACATCAAGGCGAGTAACACGCAGGCGGGTGTGACTATCAAGGACTTTAATAGCCTCAAGGACTCGATTGTCGACGTGAACCATGGCGGCCTGACTATTTCCGATGACGCCAGCGGCACTGCGGTAGCGAACTACGGTACGCGCTCTGCCGACACGTTGGATGCGTTGTTGGGGACACTGGTGGGCGGTTTGACCAACGGCGTTATCGGCCTGTTGGGTGGTATCTTGGGTCTGGATAGCAGCAACTCGCTGACGGCGAAAGTGGGTGTGGCATCCGTTGTATTCAGCGGTGGCGGCAACACTGCAAGCTCGTATGTAATTATCGACAACAACGATAACCACACGCTGGACCTCAACGATACCGTGGTATACCTGACAGGGCAAAACCACCAGCAATTGGTGGATACTCTGCACTACGCGTAAGGATGAATTCCAGTGGGTTATAATGCCCATTGAAACTGTTAGTCAATCAATAATACGGGGTGTGTAAACACCCCGTATTCTTTGAAAATTGTGAACTACGTCATTATCTCTAATTTATTCCCTTTCGTACTAAACTCGCGTTGCCCTGTCTACTATTTACCTCACTGTTTTCATTTGTTTTTTTCTGTAGTTCGTGAGGCGATTTTTTTTGCTTACGGCCTTGCTGATATCCGCTTTCTCTACCTATAGTTAGAAAAAGTATCTGCAGTCTCGAGCATGTCTGGGGTGGGGGTTCTTTAGGATTTATTTTATTTTTCCCTTTTTAGGATTTTCCTTATAAGAGTCCAATGCGGATTTTGACTGACAGTGCACATGATGTAAGGGCAGAAAGTGAATCAATTTATACCGCGCAATGAAATTGCGGATGTTATACGGACTCGCAGTAAGGTTTTTTGGACCGTTGGCATATTTACCGCATTTATTAATTTATTAATGCTAGTTCCTTCTATCTATATGCTCCAGGTTTACGACCGGGTGCTTCCTTCGCGTAATGAAATCACGCTGTTGATGCTGACGCTGATCATGCTGGGCATGTTCGGCATGATGTCGCTGTTGGAATACGTGCGCAGCATGGTGGTGATCCGTATCGGCAGTCAGCTGGATATGCGTCTCAACACGCGAGTCTACACTGCGGCCTACGAGGCGAATCTGAAAAACGGTTCTTCTGACGCCGGCCAGATGCTGAGCGACTTGACCAATCTGCGCCAATTCCTCACCGGCAGCGCGCTGTTCGCCTTCTTTGATGCACCGTGGTTTCCGATCTATCTGTTGGTGATATTCCTCTTTAACCCTTGGTTGGGGCTGTTCGCCCTGGTCGGTGCACTGTTGTTGATCGCATTGGCGGTGATCAACGAAATGGTGTCGAAAAAGCCGCTGGCGGAAGCCAGCAAGCTGTCGATTATGTCCGGTACGTTGGCCAGCACCAATCTGCGAAATGCCGAAGTGATCGAGGCTTTAGGGATGTTGCCTAACCTGAAACGCCGGTGGTTCGGTCTGCACCAGCGATTCTTGAACAGCCAACGCATCGCCAGCGAACGCGCATCGCGGGTCACGTCGATCACCAAGTTTGTGCGCATGTCGCTGCAATCACTGGTGTTGGGGCTGGGGGGGTGGCTGGCTATCGATGGGCACATCACGCCCGGTATGATGATTGCCGGCTCCATTCTGATGGGGCGAACGCTGGCGCCGATTGAGCAGGTTATTAACGTCTGGAAGAGCTACAGCGCGGCGAAGCTTTCTTATGGCCGGTTGGTCAAGCTGCTGGAAACGCACCCGCAACGTGGTACCGGTATGTCCTTGCCGCGTCCGGAAGGGGTGCTTGCCGTAGAAGGCGTCACCGCCACGCCGCCGGGATCCAAAGGCGATGCGGTATTGCATAACGTGAGTTTTGCCATTCAGCCTGGTGACGTGCTGGGGATCATTGGCCCGAGCGCGTCGGGGAAATCGACGCTGGCTCGTTTGCTGGTCGGCATTTGGCCGGTCAGTGAAGGGATTGTTCGGTTGGATAATGCTGACATCTATCAGTGGAACAAGGATGAGTTGGGGCCGTATATCGGCTATCTGCCGCAGGACATTGAGCTGTTTGCCGGGACTATCGCCGAGAATATCGCTCGCTTTAACGAGATCGACTCAGAGAAGGTCATTGAAGCCGCTAAGTTGGCCGGTGTGCACGAACTGATCCTTCGTTTCCCGAACGGCTACGATTCGGTGCTCGGCAACGGTGGCGCTGGGCTGTCCGGTGGGCAGAAACAGCGTATCGGCCTGGCGCGCGCACTGTACGGCGACCCTTCGCTGGTGGTTTTGGATGAGCCTAACTCCAATCTGGATGATGCGGGCGAGAAAGCGTTGAACCAGGCCATTATGTTCCTCAAGCAACGTAATAAAACGGTGGTTCTGATTACCCATCGCACCAATTTGCTGTCGATGACCAGCAAGCTGTTGCTCTTGGTGAATGGCAACGTCAACGCGTTCGGCCCGACTCAACAAGTGCTTCAGGCGTTAGCCAATGCGCAAAAAGCGCAGACGCAACAGCCTCAGCAAGCGGTGAGGGCGGTAAATTCTGAGCCAGATGAAGGCAATATCCCAAAAACGCAAATTAATTAAGCCGTGAATTGCCTGATGGCTTTATTGCCGTCCGCAGTTTAAAGGAGTTGGTATGTCGACGCACATTGGCGAGCCGCAAGACTCGTATATTGAAGAGATCCCACAGGATGAACGGCGGTTTACCCGGATGGGCTGGCTGGTCGTGGGAATTGGTCTGTTCGGATTTTTGGCTTGGGCAGCGTTTGCGCCCCTGGATAAAGGGGTGGCATCACCGGGATCGGTAACCGTTTCCGGCAACCGCAAAACGGTGCAGGCACCGGCCAGCGGCATCATCAAAAATATCGCGGTGAAAGAGGGCGACAAGGTGAAAGCCGGTGAAGTCCTGGTGCAGTTGAGCCAGGTGCAGGCACAGGCGCAGGTCGATTCCCTGCGCGACCAGTACTACACCACGCTGGCCACCGAAGGGCGTTTACTCGCCGAACGCGATGGTCTGAGTAGCGTCACTTTTTCTCCCATTTTTACCCAGATCAAGGATCAGCCGCGTGTGGCTGAAATTATCGCGTTGCAAACGCAGCTGTTCGCTTCCCGCCGCCAGGGGCTGCAAAGTGAAATTGACGGTTATAAGCAGTCGATGGACGGGATTCGTTTCCAATTGAAAGGCCTGCAGGATTCACGCGTCAACAAGCAGATCCAACTTTCCAGCCTGCGTGAACAGATGAACAGCATGAAGCAACTGGCTGCGGACGGCTACCTGCCACGCAATCGCTATCTGGAAGTTCAGCGTCAATTCGCCGAAGTGAATAGCAGCATCGATGAGACTGTCGGGCGGATTGGCCAATTGCAAAAGCAGCTGCAAGAATCTCAGCAGCGTATCGATCAACGTTTCGCCGACTATCAACGCGAGGTCAGAACGCAACTGGCACAAACCCAAATGGACGCCAGTGAGTTTCGCAATAAGCTGCAAATGGCCGATTTCGATCTGGGCAACACCGCCATCACCTCACCGGTGGACGGCACCGTGGTCGGATTGAATATCTTCACTCAGGGGGGCGTCGTGGGAGCGGGTGACCACCTGATGGACGTTGTACCCAGCCAGGCGACGCTGGTGGTGGATTCTCGCCTGAAAGTCGACCTGATCGATAAGGTGTACAACGGGTTGCCGGTGGATCTGATGTTTACCGCCTTCAACCAAAACAAAACCCCGAAAATTCCGGGAACGGTCACGTTGGTTTCCGCCGACCGTCTGGTCGACAAAGCCAACGGTGAGCCTTACTACCAGATGCAGGTTACGGTCTCACCGGAGGGCATGAAGATGCTCAGTGGCGAGGACATCAAGCCGGGGATGCCGGTAGAGGTGTTCGTGAAAACGGGGTCGCGCTCACTGCTGAGTTATCTGTTTAAACCTATTTTGGATCGCGCTCATACTTCATTAACCGAGGAATAATTTTGATTCAATCAAAACGACAGGCTGCCGGTCTGGTTATCGGCACCCTTTTGTTTGCGATATCTGCGCCGGTTTATTCGATAGGGATTTTAGACGCATATTCGCTGGCATTAGAAAAGGACCCGACCTTCCGGGCGGCTATAAAAGAGAAAGAAGCGGGAGATGAGAACGAAAACATCGGCAGGGCGGGGCTGCTGCCGAAAGTGTCGTTGAACTATCAGAATTCGCCGCGTAACTGGCAGACGCAAAAATACCCGCAGAGCGACTTTTTCGGCAATGTTTCGGAGGTCACCCGGCGGCAACAATATCGTAGTTATTCCAGTTCGATCACGCTGACACAGCCGCTGTTCGATTATGAAGCGTACGCGCGTTACAAAGCCGGCGTAGCGCAGACGATGATGTCGGACGAGCGCTATCGCAGTAAGTTGCTGGATCTTGCGGTTAGGGTGATTAACGCCTATGTCGAAGTGGCCTATTCCAAGGATCAAATCGCGTTGGCCGAAGCGCAAAAGGCGGCTTACAAGGAACAGTTGACCTTGAACGATCGCCTGATGAGCGCCGGTGAAGGCACCATTACCGACGTATCAGAAACCCAGGCGCGCTACAGCCTGGCCGAAGCGCAGGTAATCGAAGCGCGCGATGCGCTGGACGCCGCGCAGCGCGAATTGGAAGTGATTATCGGCATACCGCTGAACCAACTGGATGAATTGCAGGTTTTGCGGCCGGGCAAGTTTAAGGTGGCGCCGCTGATCCCGTCCAAATTTGAAGAGTGGCAAAAGATCGCGCTGGAGAACAACCCGGTGCTAGCCGCCTCGCGTCATGGCGTGGATGCCGCTAAGTATGACGTCGAAAGGAATCGGGCGGGCTTTATGCCGCAGGTTCAGCTGTATGCTTCGCATTCGGAAAACGATTCCAGCAGCGATAACACGGTTAACCAGAAATACCGCACCGACAGTATCGGCGTGCAGGTCAGTATGCCTATTTATTCCGGCGGCGGCGTTTCGGCGTCGACCCGGCAGGCGGCGGCGCGCTATGGCCAGGCGATGTATGAAATGGATGCGCAGACGGGCACCACGCTCAACGATCTGCGCAAGCAGTACAATCTGTGCATCAGCAGCCGCGCCAAGGTGGCGGCCTATGAGCTGGCGGTACAGTCTGCCACCACACAGGTGACGGCGACCCGGCAAAGCGTGCTGGCCGGGCAACGTGTCAACGTTGACGTGCTCAACGCCGAACAGCAGCTCTATAGCGCTCAGCGCGATCTGGCCTCCGCCAAGTACGCCTACATCAAGTCCTGGATTACCTTGCTGAGCGACTCCGGGACGTTGGACGAAAAAGATGTTATGCGGGTAGCGCAGTATTTTGCCCGCAGTCGTTAGCAATATATTCACTATGAGCATTAATCTGAAAGAGCAGCACGATGCTGCTCTTTTTTGCGTTAATACGTTATGTTATCGGCTGGTGGTTCCTTCTGTATTTATACTTGCCTGGTTTATTTCTATACATAATTTTCTGTTAAGGAACGGTAGGTTAGAGGGATACATGCTTTTCGCAAAGTGTAACTATTGGTTAATGATCGAACGAATTTTAGAATGATGCTGCTGACGTGCGGCGTCGTCCTTGTAAGAACGATGGCTGAGTAAAGGGTAGATAATGTCCAAACTAATTCCTGTGGTTATGGCCGGCGGTACTGGGAGTCGTCTGTGGCCGATGTCGCGAGAATCGTTTCCTAAACAGTTTTTATCTATTGATGACAGCGGGGTGAGCCTGCTGCAACAAACGTTACAGCGTTTGTCGGGTCTGACCGGTATCGAAGTTGCTGCTCCTCTGGTCATCTGCAACGAGGAACACCGTTTTTTGGTTGCCGAGCAATTGCGCGGAATTGGGCAATTAGCGACCAACATTATTTTAGAGCCCGTAGGGCGCAATACCGCGCCGGCAGTGGCGTTAGCCGCTCATCTTGCAGCGGAAGAAGACGAAGACAGCATGCTCTTGGTGCTGGCTGCAGACCATCTGATCACGAAAGTAGATAATTTCCACGCGGCGATTCAGACGGCAATCTCTTTTGCGGTCAACAACCAGCTGGTCACGTTTGGCATTATTCCGGAGCATCCGGAAACCGGGTACGGTTACATCAAACGCGGCAGTCACTTGTCTCATGATTGCTTTAAGGTTGATTCATTCGTGGAAAAACCACGTTTGGAGAAAGCGATAGAATACCTCGCCAGCGGTGAATATAGCTGGAACAGCGGTATGTTCATGTTCAAAACCGCCAAGTTTTTGCAAGAGTTGCAGCAGTTTAGCCCAGACATCTTTAACACAACCCAGCAGTCTGTGGTTAAAAGCCAACGCGACATGAACTTTATTCGGGTTGAACAAGCGATCTTCAAACACTGTCCGAGCGACTCCATCGACTATGCGGTGATGGAAAAAACGCGTGATGCTGTAGTGATTCCCATTGATGCTGGCTGGAGTGACGTTGGTTCTTGGTCCTCGCTGTGGGACGTTTCTAAGAAAGATCATTTGGGCAATGTCAATGTGGGCGACATTATCTCGATCGATTCCAATGACAACTACATTTCCTCTGAATCCGCGTTGGTGGCGACCATTGGGTTGGAAAACCTGATCGTGGTCAACACCAATGATGCCTTGCTGATCGCTCACAAGGACAAAGTGCAGGATGTGAAGAAAGTGGTTGATGAGCTTAAAAAGCGCAATCTTCATCATTTTCGCCAGCATTCCACCGCATATCGTCCCTGGGGCAAGATTTGCGACATCGACAGCGGCACGCACTTCCAGGTGAAGAGAATCATTGTCCGGCCAGGTGAAGGCTTGTCAGTACAACGCCATCTCCACCGTGCTGAACATTGGGTCGTCGTGAGTGGGACAGCAAGAGTTAACGTTGATGACCAAGAGTTCTTCTTGTCGGAAAATCAGTCTACCTTCATTCCTGCGGGCAGTGTCCATACGCTAGAAAACCCGGGAAAAATCGATTTGGAAATGATCGAGGTCAGGTCGGGGCACTATCTGGAAGAAGATGATATTGAGCGTTTGCAAGATCGCTATGGCAGAGTTTAATAGGGTTTGGTAATGCAAAAATTGACGTGTTTTAAAGCTTATGACATTCGGGGAAAGCTGGGCGAAGAGCTGAATGAGGACATCGCGTATCGTATTGGACGCGCCTATGGCGAGTTTTTAAAGCCCAAAAATATCGTGTTGGGCAGCGATGTGCGGTTAACCAGTGAAAGCCTGAAGTTGGCGCTGGCGAAGGGTTTACAGGATGCGGGTACTGATGTGATAGACATCGGTTTAACCGGTACCGAAGAAATCTATTTCGCCACAACCTATTTAAAAACTGATGGTGGCGTAGAAGTCACCGCCAGCCATAACCCTATTGATTACAACGGCATGAAGTTAGTGCGTGAGGGCTCTCGCCCGATTAGCGGCGATACCGGGTTACGGGCGATCCAAGAGCTGGCGGAGAAAAACCAGTTTCAGGCGCTAGCAGCGACAGCAACGCGCGGCAGCTACGTACGCCAGGACGTATTAGGGGCTTATGTAGAACACATTCTGTCCTATGTAGACGTGAAAAATTTCAAACCGTTGAAGCTAGTGATCAACTCGGGCAACGGTGCTGCGGGGCATGTGATCGATGCTATTGAAGCGCAACTGAAGGCGCGGGGTGTGCCGCTGGAGTTTATCAAGGTGCATCACCAGCCGGACGGCTCTTTCCCCAACGGCATTCCAAATCCACTGCTGCCTGAGTGTCGTGCGGATACCGCCGATGCGGTGCGAGAGCATGGCGCTGATATGGGCATTGCGTTCGACGGCGATTTTGATCGCTGCTTCCTGTTCGATGAAAAAGGCGATTTCATTGAGGGCTATTATATCGTCGGCTTGCTGGCGGAGGCCTTCTTGCAGAAACAGCCGGGCGCGAAGATAATCCACGATCCACGCCTGAGTTGGAACACCGTCGATGTGGTCACCGGTGCCGGGGGCGTACCCGTGATGTCGAAAACCGGTCATGCTTTCATTAAAGAACGCATGCGTGCGGAAGACGCCATTTATGGCGGCGAGATGAGTGCTCACCACTATTTCCGTGATTTTGCTTATTGTGACAGTGGCATGATCCCATGGCTGCTGGTCGCTGAGCTGGTCAGTGTGAAGGGACAAACTCTGGGGCAACTGGTACAGGATCGCATTGCCGCCTACCCGTCTTCCGGTGAGATCAATATCAAGCTGGCTCAGCCTGTCGTGTCAATCGAAAGCGTTAAACAACACTATTTACCGCATGCCGATGAGGTGGACTACACCGATGGCATCAGCATGGCGTTCGCAGGCTGGCGTTTCAATCTGCGTTCCTCCAATACGGAACCGGTTGTGCGTCTTAACGTCGAATCTCGTGCCGATGTTGCGCTGATGCAAGAGAAAACCGACGAGATTTTGGCGCTGTTGTCAAACTGAGTGCGACGCGTAAGGAACACACTGTAGAGCTGTCTTGAACAGCTCTTTTTTTTTGTAAGGCTTAAACTCCCCATGTTCTGTCTCACACACACTTGGGATGCTTCAGAAAGGCAGTGAGGTTTTCTCTTGATATAACCAAGAACGCGGCTAAATATTTTAGCCTCTTTGTAGGGAGCCAGGTCAAAGCCTCCTGGCAGGCCGATTGTTTACTTGCTGGCCAAAAACGAGTGTACCAAGGGAACTCTGGGGACATATGGATGGTCAATTATGATCGAAAAGGCGTGCGTGAGTCCAAGCTTCGTTTAAAATCAATTGATTGCTTAAAGAAGACAGTTCATCTTGAGCGCCAGGGGCGCGAGTAAGGAGTTTTTATGGCGGTTTTAGTCACCGGTGGGGCCGGTTATATCGGTTCTCACACTGTTCTGGCTTTGTTGGAACATGGCGAAGATGTCGTAGTGTTAGATAATTTATCGAACTCTTCCGATGAGTCTCTGCGTCGCGTTGAGAAACTCGCGGGCAGAAGTGCTCAATTCTACCAAGGCGATATCTTGGATGCTGAGTGTCTGCACCGTATCTTCGAGGCTCACGCCATTTCGGCCGTGATCCATTTTGCTGGGCTAAAGGCTGTCGGAGAGTCGACGCGCAAGCCGCTAGAGTATTATCAGAACAATGTCACTGGCACGTTGGTATTGTTGGAGGAAATGCGTCGTGCGGGTGTGCATAAGTTTATCTTCAGTTCTTCTGCCACGGTGTACGGTACTCCAGAGCAAGTTCCTTTGACTGAGACGTCACGCGTTGGTGGTACGACGAATCCTTACGGCACGTCGAAGTTGATGGTAGAACAAATTCTGCAAGATTTCGCTAAAGCAGAACCGCAATTCTCCATTACCGCCTTACGTTACTTCAACCCGGTCGGTGCGCACGAATCTGGCATGATCGGTGAAGATCCAAATGGTATTCCTAACAATCTGATGCCTTATATTGCTCAGGTGGCAATCGGAAAACTGGAGAAACTGTCAATTTTTGGTGACGACTATCCGACACAGGATGGCACGGGTGTCAGAGATTACATTCATGTCATGGATTTGGCTGAAGGTCATCTCAAGGCGATTGAACACATCGATGAACACCAAGGTTTTACGGTCTATAATCTGGGGACTGGGGTAGGGTATTCTGTGTTGGAGATGCTCCATGCTTTTGAAAAGGCTTCAGGTCGCAATGTAGCTTACCAAATTGTACCACGTCGAGAGGGCGACATTGCAGAATGCTGGTCCGCTCCAGAATTGGCGTTCAAAGAATTGGGATGGAAGGCTACCCGTGATTTGGATGCCATGATGCGTGATGCGTGGAATTGGCAGAAGAACAATCCTCGGGGTTATCGTCCCGGTTGATAGCGAAGTTCGTTAATGACAAAATATGGCATAATGTAAATTAATTGTAACCAACGAGGGCTCGATTGACCATTTCTATGTTGGTTGCAATTAAAATATATTTAATAACAATGATATATCATGATTCATCCTTCAATGAGCCACATAATTTTTGACTATTTTTTGTGGATGAGTGTCGGATATTTTGATTAATTGTGCTAATCTCCGATACCTTCGTCTACGGTGCGTTCATTGAGCTATCCAAAATTTATTCTCGTTTAGTTTCTGTTCGAAAACTGGGCGAGTGGGTAGTGATAGACTGCTGGGGATGCATGTTCAGGCGGCCATCCTTTGGGCCTCTGAGGTGAGCGTATTAGTTAGCAGGTTACCTAATGAAAGTGATTGAGACACCAGTCGCAGGTGTGAAGTTGATTGAGCCGAAAGTGTTCGGTGATCATCGTGGTTTTTTCGTCGAAACGTTTCAAAAAAACCGCTATCAAGAAATGTTAGATATTGATGTGGATTTTGTTCAGGACAACCATTCGCGTTCTTCTAAAGGAGTATTGCGTGGTTTGCATTTCCAGCGAATCAAACCCCAAGGCAAGCTAGTCCGAGTTGTACGTGGGGAGGTCTATGATGTTGTAGTGGATATCAGGGTCGATTCGCCGACGTACAAAAAATGGGTTGGTGTTCACTTGTCGGAAGATAACCACCACCAACTTTGGGTTCCGCCAGGTCTCGCACATGGTTTCTTAGTGATTTCAGACATTGCTGATTTCGAATACAAGTGCACAGAGTACTATGATCCTGCTAGCGAAGCATGCTTGCTTTGGAATGATCCTGAAATTGGCATTGATTGGCCAGTCGATCAGCCATTGCTATCGCCAAAGGATCTACAAGGTAAATTACTTAGAGAGCTTTTTTAATGCGTGTACTTTTGACAGGTTCTATGGGGCAACTGGGACGCTGTTTCAGCGATAGGTTTCCTACCGATTGGAGCCTGCTAGCACTGGACAGCAAGCAACTTGACATCTGTGATTCTGATGCGATTGAGCAAGCGGTGACGGAATTTGAGCCCGATGTTATCGTAAACGCCGCCGCTTATACTGCTGTTGATAAGGCTGAATCTGAACCAGATGTAGCTAAAGCAATCAATACCTACGGGCCTGGCTACCTGGCAGCAGCTGCTGCTGCACGAAATATTCCTTTTGTACACGTATCAACCGACTATGTTTTTGATGGCCGTTCGGAAGAACCCTACTGCGAAGATGCTCCCTGCTCGCCACAAAACATTTATGGTAAAACCAAGCTTGAAGGTGAGATTGCTGCGCTGAAGGCTAATCCAAAAACTATTGTAATAAGAACGGCTTGGGTGTTTAGCGAGTACGGCAATAATTTTGTTAAAACGATGTTGCGCGTCGGGTCACAAAGGGGTGAACTTGGCGTGGTAAGCGATCAGCAAGGCTGCCCGACTTATGCCGGTGATATCGCTGATGCCATAATCTCCATGCTGCAAGAACCAGGTGAATACGGTGTCTATCACTTTTGTGGTGATTCAATGGTTTCTTGGTATGAGTTTGCGCAGATAATTTTCCAACAGGCTACTGAAAGTGGGCTATACCCACATCAGGTCATCGTGAATCCGATTACTACGCAAGAGTATCCTACACCTGCGTCCCGGCCTGTATACTCTGTTCTTAACACTGATAAGATCTGCGCGTTGAATCTTAAACCTAGCGCTTGGCGCCAGCAGTTACATGCTGTGATTCGCAAACTGTTGCAGTAGGTGGATCTTGGTTTGCATGGAATAAAAGGGGATAATTTTATCCCCTTTGATGTTTTTGTTTATTGGTGACGGTTTGCGTTCCAATAGACGAGTGATAATACATCAGCCATCACACTCTTGTAACTGATTGTTTTTAAATGATTATTGGTTAGGAACTTCATACGGCATGTTTTCAAAACAAAAACAATACCAAATTGTTGCTTCAATCGTATTGTATAACCATAGCTATGCCCAACTAGAAGACACGTTACTTTCTTTGCTTAGCGAAAAATGTGTTCAAAAAATAGTTTTGGTTGATAACGGTGGTTCTGAATGGGCTGCAAAACTAGATAATCATCGCATTAGTTATATTTGTGCGGAAGCCAATAACGGTTTTGGCTACGGCCATAATCTGGCAATGAAGCGTTATCTGAATGAATGTGAATATTTTTTGATTTGTAACCCAGATATCAGTTTTACCTCGGGGGCGCTCGAGAGTCTCTACAATTTTGCGCGGAACCAAAAACACCGCTTTGTTTCTCCTCGCATTCAATATAGCGATGGGCGATTCCAATACAGTTGCCGCTTACTGCCTACACCTGCCAATTTGTTTCTTCGGCGCTTTTTCCCTAAATGGGGAGCTAAGCTGGATGCCACTTATGAAATCCAGCGTGCTGATTACACTAAATCCTTCGCAGTTCCTTCAGTTTCTGGTTGTTTTATGCTGGTTGAATCCACGTTGTTAGCGAACTTGGGAGGATTTGATGAACGGTATTTTATGTATTTAGAAGATGTGGATTTGTGCCGCCGGGCTTTGTCAATGAGCGATATTGTCTACTTCCCTGGTGCTACTATCATCCATGTTTTTGGTAAAGGTTCTTATAAAAACCTTAATTTATTCATTTATCACATGAAATCAGTTGTCTTATATTTCAATAAATGGGGATGGTGGCACGATCCACAGAGATCCAAGGTGAATACTACCTGTTTGAAGACTATTCCCATGACTTCTCCTGAAATCAAGCGGTAACATGATTGAAGATGATGTCTATGTTTTATGAGTTCAATTACATCTAAGGTATTGATTATGTTTGTTATGACTGGATGCAATTTCGAAGCGCAAAATGTTGGTATGGCAGCGGGGTGGGGTAATGAGTAATCCTCATAAATCGCAACCTCTGTCACCCCTAGCTCTGATCCGTAACATTTGGGGGTTCAAATCGCTGATCTTGCAAATGACAAAACGTGAGGTTGTTGGGCGATACAAGGGTTCCACTATGGGACTGGCATGGTCGTTCCTCAATCCTTTGTTTATGTTGACGGTCTATACATTTGTTTTTTCGGTTGTTTTTAAAGCACGTTGGTCCGTCGGTGGCGATGAAAGCCGTACGCAGTTTGCTGTAATCCTCTTTGTTGGCATGATTGTGCATGGTTTTTTTGCCGAGGTGGTTAATCGGGCACCGCAAATTATCCTAGGGAATACCAACTATGTGAAGAAAGTGGTTTTCCCTTTGGAAACGTTGCCAGTGATTGGGTTATGCGCTGCGTTGTTCCATACCCTGATCAGCTTGGTTGTACTGCTATGTGCATTCTTTTTATTCAACGGTTTTCTGCACTGGACCGTCGTTTTTATACCGTTAGTTTTCTTGCCGCTGGTCGTTTTTTGCCTTGGATTGGCATGGATATTGGCATCCCTGGGTGTTTTTATACGCGATGTTGGTCAGACGACTGTCATTATCACAACGGTTATGATGTTTTTGTCACCAGTATTTTTCCCTATCACGTCGTTACCGGAAAAATATCGCATTTGGATAATGCTTAATCCCCTAACATTTATTATTGAGCAATCACGGAATGTCTTAATTTGGGGGCGTTTGCCTGAATGGCAAGGTTTAGCTGTTTACACCCTGGCGGCATCATTAGTTGCATGGTTCGGTTTTGTATTCTTCCAGAAAACCAGAAAGGGGTTTGCTGATGTCCTCTAATGAAATCGCGATCCAAGTGACTGCATTGAGCAAATGTTATCAAATTTATGATCGTCCACGAGATCGTTTAAAACAGTTTTTTGCTCCGAGGTTACAACGTGTAGTACGACGTGAGTCTCGCCGCTATTTCCGCGAGTTTTGGGCACTTCGCGATGTCTCATTCTCTATTAAGAAAGGTGAGACCGTAGGTATTATCGGACGAAATGGTGCAGGTAAGTCAACGTTATTACAGATGATATGCGGTACGCTGACTCCAACTCAGGGAGAAATACAAGTCAATGGCCGTATTGCGGCCCTACTTGAGTTAGGCGCAGGGTTCAATCCTGAGTTCACGGGGCGTGATAATGTCTATCTTAATGGCTCTGTTCTAGGTTTTTCCCGTGAACAGATCGATGAGCGTTTTCAGGAGATTACTGACTTCGCAGATATTGGCGAGTTTATCGATCAACCCGTTAAAACATACTCAAGCGGGATGTATATTCGTCTGGCTTTTGCTGTCCAAGCCTGTGTCGAACCTGAAATCCTTATCGTGGACGAGGCGTTAGCCGTAGGCGATATCGGTTTTCAATATAAATGCTATAAACGCATGGAGGCTCTTCGTGCTAAGGGGGTCACTATTATCATGGTGACCCACTCTACCGGTAGTATTCTGGAATACGCTGACCGTTGTTTGGTTATGAACAATGGGGAGTTAGTGGGCGACACCTATGACGTACTGGCTGCTGTTCTGGCTTATGAGAAAGGAATGCTGTTGTCGCAAGCAGTGAAACGAGAGAATACGGGCAAGATCTCCTCGTCTGTTGTGATGAATCAATCTGACTTGCAGGGTTTGCAACAGGGGCAGTTGAATACCGAAGTGGGAGAAAAGCGCTTTGGCAGTGCTCGAGCGATTATTCAAAATCTCGAAGTGATAAAATCGGATGGCACTTCACTCTCCGATAAGCCTTTGGTGCGTTCTGGTGATGAACTGACCTTGGATTTTACTATCCTTGCTTCAGAAGAGATTCGAGATGTTGCCTTGGGAATCTCCATCTCTAAAGCGCAGGGGGGAGATATTTGGGGGGACAGCAACATTGGAGCCGGCAAACCTTTAATCCTCAAGGCTGGTGAGCAGCATGTGATTTATAAGGTTAAATTGCCAATTAACTCAGGAGATTACCTGGTTCATTGCGGCTTGGCATCGCTGCAAGGCGGCGAGCGAGAAGAGTTGGATCAACGCAGACCAATGATGAGATTGAAGTTTTGGTCCTCTCGTGAACTCGGGGGGGTTGTTTATGCCCCTATCAGTGTTTTAAGCGAGGAGTAATTAGAGCAATGATTGCTGTATTCTTACCGCCATATCCGTTTAGGGGAGTGAAAGCTCCCTATTTATGGATATTTTATCGCCTGCTTAACTCATTGCAGCAGCGTTCACTTTTTATCGCCGGTAATGATTACTTGTTGTCTCCGGAAGAGTGGCGCAAGTCAGAACGTTGGGAATTTGATGTACCTACAATGAATAATTTGGGTTACAGCATTCCGTCTGATGAGCTATTGGCCAGTCATGATTATTACCATTTGAGAGAGAGTGTATTTGAGAGTTTATTAGACTCTTCAAACTACAATCCGATGTTGGCGTTCAAGAAAATGCTGACCCAGCGAATCCCCGAGCTGGAAGCTGAGCTGCTAAACCATCTCCAAGGCTATGAGTCTGGAAAAATAGAGGGGATATTGTCAATTTGCAATTGCCCTTCTCTGGAGGCCGTTGCCGAGTCTTTATCTATTCCTGTCATGCACTTTGAAGTAGGGCCGTTGAGAATGCCCTCTTATTATAGTACAGGGTATTTGGATTTCTCAGGTGTTAACGGTCACACAGAGGCAGAGAAGCGCTATTTGGCGGTTCAGGAACAGTGCCAGGTCGATCTTTCCATAGAGGAGTTGCATCGTTACTTCCTGCGTGTGCCAAATACTCATGAGCAGCAGTGTGATGCCGATCTGGGGATCGCATTACAGGTTGAAGACGATTCAAATCTCGTTGCTTATGGTGAAGAATTCACTAATCTGACGTTGCTTTCCTATGCGCGTACACGTTTTCCAGAGAAAAAATTATTAATTCGCACTCATCCTGGTAGTCAGTTCCAGCTCAAGGAGGGTGAGTATGAGATCGACAGTTCACCGACCAGTTTGTCTTTCGTCCAGCGTTGTCGAGAGATTTTAACGATTAATTCTAGTGTGGGATTAGAAGGAATTTTCGCTGGTATACCAACGACAGTCGTTGGTGACAGTTCATATAAATATATAACCTTGGCAGACGATGAACAAGAAAGAACTAATCGTTTGGCATTTTATCTATTTTCATACTTAGTTCCATTCGAATTGATTTTCGATATTGATTATCTGCGATTCCGTTTATCTCGGCCAAGTGAACAGGCGATAGTCAGTCGCCATATTGAATATTATTCTACTGAGAAGGAAGGATTTTTAAAAATGCAGGGGTTGACTCTGGGTGAGTTGCTATCAAAACAGGTTAAGCAAGAAAATGAAAAGCAGGATGATATGCAACAAAAAATTCGTGTTGCTGAGCATCATCTGATGATCGATAACGAAGAAAAGCAGGCAATGATTTCTTCTATGCAAGAGCAATTGCTGTTGCTTCAGGAAACGCTTATACAACAGCGAGAGCAACAGCTGGTTACTCAGCAATTGTTGGAGAATGCGCAAAAAGAAGTTCTTCTTTTAAATAATAATTATGTTGAAGACGAACCTCTTAAATTAAAGGTTGAAACACTGAGTCAACAACTTAGTGAAAGTCAGTCCGACATGAACAATATGCGAAAAAGTCTGTCGTGGCGACTAACGGTACCTGTTCGTATGCTTGGTCGGGCCATTCGCGGTGAGTTTGGGGTAATCAGGGATATATCCAGACACTACATGCGACAGCGTAAAGGGACAAAATCGACCTCTTTGGTTGGGAAAAGTTGGCAAGCGTTTCGTGCAAGTCCGCATCCTTATAAGGCTTTGCTTCGCAAAACTAAAGTGGCAGGCAAACTATTGCTAACCGGCCGTTTCGGTGAGTTGCGTAGCAGTCTTCTACGTGTGGCGAAAAATACCGCTAATACGCCGATGCCGCTAGTTAATATAGATACCGACCATATTGTTATTCTCACTACTAGGCATACACTGTTTGTGGCCCATTTGCTTGAGAAAACGCTTGTAGAGGTGGGGCGCGGCGTTACCATAATTGAAGCATACTCAGCGCCGGCGGACAGTGGGCAACTGCATATTGTTATTTGCCCTCAAATTTTTGCTGAGCTGCCGCAAAACTTTGTTGCGTTCCAAATGGAACAATCTATTAACCCACGTTGGTTTACGCCAGAGTATTTTGCGATTCTCGAACGTGCAATGGCTATATTTGACTATTCCCTGACTAACATTAATTACTTATTAGAACATGGTATCCCTTATCAAAAATTGTTCTACCTCCCAATTGCTTCTTTTGCAGACTACAGCTCAAAATTGACCCAGAAAGGTCATAAGTTGAACGGTAATGAGGAGCAAATTGACGTTCTCTTCTATGGTGATACGAATTGTGAGCGCCGTCGTCATTATCTTGAACAATTGGGACAACGTTTTAATATTCATATTGCCTCTGGTGTATTCGGCGATGAGCTGACCCGGCTGGTGAAAAATGCCAAACTGGTTATTAACCTGCATTACTATGAGAATGCGTTGCTTGAGACCACACGTATTTACGAAGTGCTATCGTTGGGAACGCCAATTGTTAGTGAAGAAAGTGTGGATATCGCGGAGCATACGTCTCTCATTGATGTTATTGATTTTGCTCCTATTGGCGATATTGACGCAATGGCGAAAAAAATTGATCGTCTCTTGAACGACCAAGATTATCATGCTAGCCGTAAGAAAAATATTGCGTTGTTTACTCATAGCGACAACAACTTTGAAGGCTATTTCAAACGCTATCTTTTGGCGAATGATTTGATTGATTTCGAAACTTATAAAAATGGCGTTGATTTTATCCCTGCGATAGAGGCGGATATTCCAAAACTCTGCCTCTCACTGACGGAAACACCGGTACGGAAGCAAGATTTCCTCAGTAAGCCTACCCATGGTTTCAAGGTCATTGAGGGGGTTAGACACCGTATTGGCTGGATCGGATGTGGCATGAGTTATAAATACATGCTGTCCGTGCTTGCCGATCGTAATACCGAAATGGCTATGATCTGCGAGGACGATGCGTTATTCCCTGACGACTTTGACATTAAACTTGAGAAGATTGTTGCTTATCTGGAACGCAGCAATTGGGATTGGCACATTTTCTCGGGCATTATTGCGCATTTGAATGAAGATACGGAGATTCTGGCTGTCGAGGAGGTCGATGGCATTGAGTATATTTATATCAATCGCATGACAAGCACGGTGATGAATATTTACTCACGTCGTGGGATAGAGGCAGTTAGCCACTGGGATGAACGTAACGTTGATGCTCAAACCAATACCATAGATCGCTATTTGGAGTCAGTGCCAAATCTGGTTGTGGTGACCACTCTACCTTTCCAGGTTGGGCATGCTGAGGATCAAACCTCCACGTTGTGGGGGTTCGTAAATACTCAATATCTGGATATGATCAGTGAAAGTGAGCGTTTATTGAAGGAAAAAGTAGACGCGTTCAAGGCGGCCCAGGTGCGGTGACTCAAGCCCCTCGTTTCGTACTGATTGACTGAACCGCAGACCACGGCACCTTAGGGTGCCGTGGTTTTTTGTGGGGAGGATATGAATATATTGCGACATCATGTGACCTATCGCACCAATCACTACCCACGCGGCTCAATCCTGAGTTAACATGTGTGCCACATCACAAAACCTGCTGGCCGACGTTGCCGGCAGGGTCATCCTCAGACAGGAGTTCCTAAATGTCCAAGCAACAAATCGGCGTTGTCGGCATGGCGGTAATGGGCCGCAACCTCGCGCTGAACATCGAGAGCCGTGGTTACACCGTTTCCATTTTCAACCGTTCTGGCGACAAAACTGACGAAGTGATCGCTGAGAACCCGGGCAAGAATCTGGCGCCGTATTACACCGTAGAAGAGTTTGTCGAATCGCTGGAAAAACCGCGCCGCATCCTGCTGATGGTGAAAGCGGGCGAAGCGACGGATAAAACCATTGCCTCGTTGACTCCGCACCTGGACAAGGGCGATATCCTGATCGATGGCGGCAACACCTACTATCAGGACACCATCCGTCGTAACCGCGAACTGTCCGACCAGGGCTTTAATTTCATCGGCACCGGCGTTTCCGGCGGTGAAGAGGGCGCGCTGAAAGGGCCTTCCATCATGCCTGGCGGCCAGAAAGAAGCTTACGAGCTGGTGGCACCGATCCTGGAGAAAATCGCTGCGGTCGCGGAAGGCGAGCCTTGCGTGACTTATATCGGCGCTGACGGTGCCGGCCACTATGTGAAGATGGTGCACAACGGCATCGAATACGGCGACATGCAGCTGATTGCCGAAGCCTATTCCCTGCTGAAGCAGGCGCTGAACCTGAGCAACGAGCAGCTGGCCGAAACCTTCGCCGAATGGAACAAGGGCGAACTGAACAGCTACCTGATCGACATCACCAAAGACATCTTCACCAAGAAAGACGAAGAGGGTAAATACCTGGTCGATGTGATCCTGGACGAAGCCGCCAACAAAGGCACCGGCAAGTGGACCAGCCAGAGCTCGCTGGATCTGGGCGAACCGCTGTCGCTGATCACCGAGTCGGTGTTCGCACGCTACCTGTCCTCGCTGAAGGACCAGCGCGTTGCCGCGTCTAAAGTGCTGACTGGCCCGAAAGTGGCGCCGTTCAGCGGCGACAAAGCCGAATTCATCGAGAAAGTGCGTCGCGCGCTGTATCTGGGTAAGATCGTGTCCTACGCACAGGGCTTCTCACAGCTGAAAGCCGCTTCTAAAGAAAATAACTGGGATCTGCACTACGGCGAAATCGCCAAGATCTTCCGCGCCGGCTGCATCATCCGCGCCCAGTTCCTGCAGAAGATCACCGACGCTTACGCGGCGGATGCCGATATCGCCAACCTGCTGCTGGCGCCATACTTCAAGCAAATCGCTGACGAGTACCAGCAGGCGCTGCGTGACGTGGTGGCTTACGCCGTGCAGAACGGTATCCCTACGCCAACCTTCTCCGCCGCGATCGCCTACTACGACAGCTACCGTTCTGCGGTACTGCCGGCGAACCTGATCCAGGCGCAGCGCGACTACTTCGGTGCGCACACCTACAAACGTATCGACAAGGAAGGCGTGTTCCATACCGAATGGATGGAATAAGCCCGCTCGTTGAACGATAAAAAAAGCCGCCGAGGTTAACGCCCGGCGGCTTTTTATTGCGCGTGATTTAACGTCACGCTTTTTTCTGATGCCTTTCGCGCAGCCGGCCGATCACCGCGCTCAGATCCAGATCCTGGTCCTGCAGCAGCACCAGCAGGTGATAGATCAGGTCCGAGGCTTCGTTGGTCAGCTCTTCGCGATCGTTGACCGTGGCGGCCAGCGCGGTTTCCACACCTTCTTCCCCGACCTTCTGTGCGATGCGCTTGGTGCCGCTGGCGTACAGGCTGGCGGTGTACGAGCTGTCCGGGCTGGCGTGCTTGCGCTCCGCCAACAGCTGCTCCAGCTGATAGAGGAACGTCCAGTCGCTGGCGGCCGGGTGGAAGCAGCTGCTGTTGCCGAGGTGGCAGGTCGGGCCGATCGGGTTGGCCAATACCAGCAGCGTGTCGTTATCGCAGTCCGGCGTGATGCTGACCACCTTGAGGAAGTGGCCGGAACTTTCGCCTTTGGTCCACAGGCGTTGCTTGGTGCGTGAGAAGAAGGTGACGTTACCGCTCTGCTCGGTGGTCGCCAGCGCTTCCGGCGTCATGTAACCCAGCATCAGCACTTCGCCGGATACGGCGTGCTGCACGATGGCCGGCATCAGGCCGTCGGTTTTTTCCCAGTCCAGCTGGTTTCTCTGTTGTTCTGTCAGCACACGCGAATCTCCACGCCTTGTTCGACCAGGAACCTTTTCAGTTCGCCGATATTGATGATTTGTTTGTGGAACACCGATGCCGCCAGCGCGCCGTCGACGTCCGCATCGCGGAACGCTTCCAGGAAGTGCTCCATGGTGCCCGCGCCGCCGGAGGCGATCAGCGGCACCTTGCAGGCCTCGCGCACCCGGCGCAGCTGCTGCAGATCGTAACCGTTGCGCACGCCGTCCTGGTTCATCATGTTCAGCACGATCTCACCGGCGCCGCGGCGCTGCACTTCCTGTACCCAGTCGAGGGTTTCCCACTGGGTGATGCGGGTGCGGCTCTCATCGCCGGTATATTGGTTGACGTGATACTTGCCGGTTTCACTGTCGAACCAGGTGTCGATGCCTACCACGATGCACTGCACGCCGAAGCGTTCCGCCAGGCGGCTAATCAGCTCAGGATCGGCCAACGCCGGTGAGTTGATCGAAATCTTGTCGGCGCCGAAAGACAGGATCTGGCTGGCGTCCTCGGCGCTTTTAATGCCGCCGGCGACGCAGAACGGAATATCAATCACCTCCGCCACGCGCGATACCCAGCTTTTGTCCACTACCCGGCCGTCGCTCGAGGCGGTGATATCGTAAAACACCAGCTCGTCCGCACCTTCTTGCGCATAGCGCTGCGCCAGCGGCACGATGTCGCCGATGATTTCGTGGTTGCGGAACTGCACGCCTTTTACCACTTGCCCGTCTTTAACATCCAGGCACGGGATTATCCGTTTTGCCAGCATGCGATCGCCTCCTCAACGCTAAATTTACCTTCCAGCAGGGCGCGCCCTACGATCACGCCGGCAACGCCGCTGCCGCGCAACTGGGCGATGTCGTCCAGATTGCCGATGCCGCCCGAGGCCTGGAAGGCCACCTGCGGATAGCGGCGGCTGATCGCCTGATACAGCGCCACGTTGGAACCGGCCAGCGTACCGTCGCGCGAAATATCGGTGCACAGCACGTGCTTGAGCCCGTAGGGCAGGAACTGCTCCACCACCTGTTCCAGCGTGGCGTCGGAATCTTCCTGCCAGCCGCTGATGGCCACGCGTTTCACGCCCTGCGGGTCGATACGCACGTCCAGCGCCAGCACCAGCGCGTCGGCGCCGTAGCGCTCGAACCAGCTCTGCACCAACTGCGGTTGTTTCACCGCGGTAGAGCCGATCACCACGCGTGTGGCGCCGGCCTCCAGCAGGGCGCTGACGTCTTGCTCGTTACGGATGCCGCCGCCGACCTGCACCGGCACGTTAACCCCCGCCAACAGCTTGCGCAGCAGCGGGATCTGGCGTGCGGCCGGATCCTTGGCGCCGGTCAAATCGACCAGGTGCAGTACCTGCGCGCCCTGTTGTTGATAGTCCTGCAGACGCAGCAGCGGATCGTTGCCGTAGTCGCGCTGCTGGCCGTAATCGCCCTGATGCAAGCGCACCACGTTGCCGTCGATCAAATCCAAAGCCGGAATAATCATGCTGCCTACATCTCCAGAAAGTTTTTCAACAGTTGCGCGCCGGCCGCTCCAGATCGTTCTGGATGAAACTGCACGCCGAAGAAGTTGTCTTTTTGCACGGCGGCGGTGAAGGGCTCGCCGTAGTTCGCCTGGGCGATGGTGCTGGGGCATATCGGCATCGCATAGCTGTGTACGAAATAGAAGTAGGCGCCGTCATCGATGCCGCGGAACAGATGGTGGCCCGCTTGCGCGGACACCTGGTTCCAACCCATGTGCGGCAGTGGCAGGCCGAAGTCGGTCATCTGCTTTACTGGCGTATCGATGAGGCCGAGCGTCGTCACGCCGCCGTTCTCTTCGCTGCTGGCCGCCAACAGCTGCATGCCGAGACAGATGCCCAGCACCGGTTGAGAGCAGGCTTTGATCAGTTCGATCAGATCGCGTTCGCGCAGTTGATCCATCGCCGCCTGTGCGGTGCCGACGCCCGGCAGGAACAGCTTGTCGGCGCGTAGCACGATCTCCGGATCGCGGCTCACCGCCGGCTGGTAACCCAGGCGCCGCACCGCGTAGGTGACGGAGGCCAGGTTGGCGCAGCCGGTATCCAAAATCACCACGTTCATCACAGCACTCCTTTCGAGCTCGGCAGGGTATTGCCTTCGACGCGGATCGCCTGGCGCAGCGTGCGGCCAAACACTTTGAACAGGCTTTCGACCCGGTGGTGGTCGTTTTTGCCTTTGGTCTTCAGGTGCAGCGTGCAGCCCATGGTGTAGGAGAGCGAGCGGAAGAAGTGCTCGACCATTTCAGTGCTGAGATCGCCGACGCGCTGATAGTTGAACTCGGCCTTGTACTCCAGGTGCGGGCGGCCGGAGATATCCAGCGCGCAGCGCGCCAGACACTCGTCCATCGGCAGCACGAAGCCGAAGCGGGCAATGCCGCGCTTGTCGCCCAGTGCCTTGTTCAACGCTTCACCCAGCGCCAGGCCGGTGTCCTCTACGGTGTGGTGATCGTCGATATACAGGTCGCCTTTGACGTCGATCTCCATGCAGAAGCCGCCGTGGGTGGCGATCTGATCCAGCATGTGGTCGAAGAAGCCGACGCCGGTTTTGATTTTGCTGCCGCCTTCGCGATCCAGCCAGACGTTGACATCGATCTGCGTCTCTTTGGTCACGCGGTTAACCCGCGCGTGACGGTCACGCAGAGTCAGCTGGCGCACGATCTCTTTCCAGCCTAGCACGCCGCGCTGGTAACGCAGCCCCTGGATGCCCATATTTTCCGCCAACTGCACATCGGTCGGCCGATCGCCGATCACGTAGCTGTGCGCGGTATCGAGCACGCCGGGTTCCAGGTAGCCCTTCACCAGCGCGGTTTTCGGCTTGCGGCAGTCGCAGTTGTCCGCCGGCAGGTGCGGGCAGATCAGCACATCGGCGAACTGAATGCCCTGCGAGCTGAGGATCTGCATCATCAGGTTGTGCGGCGGATCGAAGGTTTCCTGAGGGAAACTGGCGGTGCCGAGCCCATCCTGATTGGTGATCATCACCAGCTGATACCCCGCCTGTTGCAGCGCCAGCAGGGAAGGGATCACGTCTGGCTCGAGCGCCAGCTTGTCCAGGCGGTCAACCTGGAAATCTTCCGGTGGCTCGGCGATCAGCGTGCCGTCACGATCGATAAAGAGGATTTTTTGGCTCACATTGGCTCCTGGCGAGTCGGGTTGGCGCCGGGTAGTGCGGACAAGGCGTCCACCACGCGTTGACATTCGTCGCGGGTGCCTATGGTGATGCGCAGGCAGCCGGACAACCCGGGCTGTTTGTTTTGGTCTCGTAAGATAATGCCCTGATCCCACAAGCTTTTAAACACATTACTTGCGGCGGTGAAGCGGGCCAGCAGGTAATTGCTGTCGCTGGCGAAAACCTGCTCGACGCAGGCGCATTTCTCCAGCTGTTGCTGCAGCCAGCTGCGGGTGGCGGCGATATCGGTGACGCGCTGGCGCATGGTGCGGATACCTTCTTCGCTCAGCGCCTGCGCGGCGATATCCGCCACCGGCGTCGAAAGCGGGTAAGGCGCGATCACCTTCAGCAGCAGGGCAATCAGATCTTCATTGGCGAGCGTAAAGCCGCAGCGCAGGCCGGCCAGCGCAAAGGCCTTCGACAGCGTGCGCAGGATAGCCAGGTGCGGATAGTCGCTCAGCCAGCCGGCCACCGTGGCCTGCGGGCAAAACTCGATATAGGCTTCGTCCACCGCGACGATCGCCTTGCCCTTGGCTAGCTCTAGCAGGCTGCGCAGAGAGTCAGGGTCGATCAGGTTGCCGGTTGGGTTGTTCGGGCTGCAGACGTAGATCAGCTTCACGTTGTCCATGCTGTCTGCGATGGCCGGCAGATCCAGCTGCCAGTCTTCTTTGGCGGCCACGGTGCGGCGCTCCACGCCGAAGGTTTCGGCGCTGACGGCGTACATGCCGTAGGTCGGCGGGCAGAACAGAATGGCGTCTTTGCCCGGCTCGCAGAAGGCGCGGATCAGCAGCTCGATGCCTTCATCGGCGCCGCGGCTGACCAGCACCTGCTCTTTCTTGACCCCGGCATAGGCGGCGTAGCGTTCGATCACCTGCGCCGGCTGGCACTCCGGATAGCGGTTGAAGGTTTGCGCGGTCAGCTGGAATTCCGGTGCGATCGGGTATTCGTTGGCGTTCAGCCACACGTCGCCCTTACCGCCGAGGCGGCGCGCCGATTGATAAGGGGTCAGCTCGCGAACGTTGGCGCGCGCCAGTTTTTCGATGCTCATGCTTGCTCCTTCAGGGCGGCGACGCGCAGGGTCACGGCGTTCTTGTGGGCGATCAGCTGCTCGGCGGCAGCCAGCGTCTCGATGGTGGCGGCCAGGTTGCTGAAGCCCTGCGGCGTCAGCTCCTGCACCGTCATGCGTTTTTGAAAATCGGCCAGCCCGAGGCTGGAGCAGGTGGCGGTGTAGCCGTAGGTCGGCAGCACGTGGTTGGTGCCGGAGGCGTAATCGCCGGCGGACTCCGGCGACCAGTCGCCGAGGAACACCGAACCGGCGCTGGTGATGCTGTCCACCAGTTCGCGCGCATTACGGGTCTGAATAATCAGGTGCTCCGGGCCGTAGCGGTTGCTGATCGCCACGCACTCAGTCAGATCGCGCGCTACGATCAGGCGGCTGCTCGCCAGCGCCTGGCGTGCGGTGTCGGCGCGCGGCAGCTCGGCCAGCTGGCTTTCCACCGCTTCGGCCACCGCCTGCGCCATCGCCGCGTCCGGCGTCAGCAGGATCACCTGCGAATCCGGGCCGTGTTCGGCCTGCGACAGCAGATCGGAAGCGACGAACGCCGGGGTGGCGCCGGCGTCGGCGATCACCAGCACTTCCGAAGGGCCGGCCGGCATGTCGATGGCCGCGCCGTCGAGGCGCTGGCTGACCTGCCGCTTGGCTTCGGTCACGAAGGCGTTGCCCGGCCCGAAGATCTTCGCCACGCGCGGCACGCTTTCGGTGCCGAACGCCAGGGCGGCGATCGCCTGCGCGCCCCCAACCTGAAACACTTCCTGCACGCCGCACAGCTGCGCCGCATACAGGATCTCATCGGCGATCGGCGGCGGCGAGCACAGCACCACCCGGCGGCAACCGGCGATGCGCGCCGGCGTCGCCAGCATCAGCACGGTAGAGAACAGCGGCGCCGATCCGCCGGGAATATACAGGCCCACCGAGTCGATTGGGCGGGTCACCTGTTGGCAGCGCACGCCCGGTTGCGTTTCGACGTCCACCGGCGGCAGTCGCTGCGCGTTGTGGAAGGTTTCCACGTTGGCGACGGCCACCGCCATCGCCTGTTTGATGTCATCACCCAACCGCGCGGCGGCGGCGGCGATCTGCTCGGCGCTGACACGCAGCGCCGAGACTTCCGCCTTGTCGAAACGGGCGCTGTAGTCGCGCAGCGCCCGATCGCCATTGGCCTTCACGTTGTCGAGGATCTCACTCACCGTGCGGGTGATGCTGTCGGAGGCGGCGATTGCCGGGCGCATCAGCAGCTCGGCCTGGCGTTCGGCGCTGCACGTTGCCCAATCGATCGGCGTGTTGAAGGTCGACATGGCGTTACTCCATCATCTTTTCAATCGGCAGCACCAGAATCGAGCTGGCGCCGAGCGCTTTGAGTTTTTCCATGGTTTCCCAGAACAGGGTTTCGCTGCTGACCATGTGCATCGCCACGCGATTCTGCGCGCCGGCCAGCGGCAGAATGGTCGGGCGTTCGGCGCCCGGCAGCAGCGCGACGATCTCGTCCAGCTTCTCGCTCGGCGCGTGCAGCATGATGTATTTGGATTCGCGCGCCTGGATCACGCCCTGAATGCGGGTCATCAGGCGGTCAATCAGCTGCTGTTTGGCTTCAGGCATTTCGCCGTCGCGCTGGATCAAGCAAGCTTTGGAGCGGTAGATCACCTCCACTTCGCGCAGGCCGTTGGCCTCCAGCGTGGCGCCGGTAGAGACCAGATCGCAGATGGCGTCGGCCAGGCCGGCGCGCGGCGCCACTTCCACCGAGCCGTTCAGCAGGCAAGATTTGAAGCGCACGCCTTGTTTGTCGAGGTATTGCTTCAGCAGGTGCGGATAAGAGGTGGCGATGCGGGCGTCCTGCAGGCTTTGCGGGCCGGCGTATTCGGCGTCGAGTGGGGTGGCCAGCGACAGGCGGCAGCCGCCGAAATCGAGGCGGCGCAGGGTGAAGTAACGCGGGTCTTCACCCTGGGCGCGGCGGCTGAGCAGCTCTTCTTCCAGCACGTTCTCGCCGATGATGCCGAGATCGACCACGCCGTCCATCACCAGGCCCGGGATGTCGTCGTCGCGCACGCGCAGGATATCGATCGGCATGTTTTCGGCGAAGGCGATCAGACGCTGCTGCTGCAGGTTGATCTTGATGCCGCAGCGTGCCAGCAGTTCCTGGGATTCATCGCTCAGGCGGCCCGACTTCTGCATTGCGATCCGTAAACGTGTCTTGTCCAGCATGGTAACCTCTGTTTAATCTGTAATTTTATGAATTTATTGTAAAAAACTTTCTTTTCTGTCTGTCCGGAGCCAAAAAAAAACCCTCGGAAGAAATCTTCCGAGGGCTCTCTCTTGCGTTCTGCGCGCCACTGGAAGATTAACAAACCGTCTTCCAGCACACATCGCCTGAAAGACTAGTCAGGGTGATGGTGATGATGGTGGTTGAACTGAACGCGTGTCATGGTGTTTTTCTCTAATCAAAAGCCGGTAAAAACCGTATGCCAATTAAGCTAAACTATCCGCTGTCCACCGTGCAACCCTTTTTTAACGTCATAAATTTAATTTATTGAAACAGGTTGAGTTATTAGCCACACACGGCTTTACCTAACCTTAAGCCGGGCAGATTGTATCGCCGTGTACAGTGGCGTAGCCTTAGGGGCAGGGCGCTGCGATCTTCAGGAGAGGAAGAGGATGAAAAAGGTAGCCATTATTGGTTTAGGTTGGCTGGGCATGCCGTTGGCGTTATCGCTGATGGGCCGCGGGTATGATGTGGTCGGCAGCAAAACCACGCCGGACGGCGTCGAGGCCGCGCGCATGAGCGGCATTGAATGCTATCAACTGGAGCTGACGCCGGAGCTGGTGTGCGATCCGGACGATCTGGAATCGCTGCTGCGTGTGGATGCGCTGGTGGTGACGCTGCCCGCTCGCCGTACCGTCGAAGGCAGCGAGAACTATTTCAATGCGGTGCGCATGCTGGTGGACAGCGCGATGGCCTTTGGCGTGCCGCGGGTGATCTTTACCAGTTCCACCTCGGTGTACGGCGAAACCGCCGGCACGCTGCGCGAAGAATCGCCGCTGCGGCCGGTCTCGCCGTCGGGCCGGGTGTTGGCCGAGCTGGAGCGCTGGCTGCATGAATTGCCGAACACCTCGGTGGACATTCTGCGGCTGGCGGGGCTGGTGGGCGCCGATCGTCACCCCGGCCGCTTCCTGGCGGGCAAACTCGACGTGAAGGGCGGGTCGCAGGGGGTGAATCTGGTGCACCAGGACGACGTCATCGCCGCCATCCAACTGCTGCTGAAGCTGCCGAGGGGCGGTCACGTGTACAACCTGTGCGCGCCGCATCATCCGGCCAAACGCGAATTTTATCCTGCGCTGGCCGAACAGCTGCACCTGGCGCCGCCGCAGTTCGCCGACGAAGCGGATCAGGATGAGCGGCTGGTGGACGGCAACCGCATCTGCAACGAGCTGGGTTTTGAGTACCAGTATCCCGATCCGGCGCGTATGCCGGTCAGTTAAGGCGGCATACGTTGTTTAAAGCGGGAAAAGGTGGCTCGTCACAAAGTCGACGAACAGCCTGATTTTGACTGACAGGTGGCGGCCCGACGGCCAGAGGACATGAAAAACCATGTTCTCGCGGTCGTAGTCATCTAAAACCGTCACCAGGCTGCCCTGTTCCAGCTGTCTGCGCACGGCGATCTCCGGCAAATAAGCGATGCCCAGCCCTTGTTCGGCGAAGCATACCTGCGGATCGAGGGTATTTGTCACCATGCTGGCCGGCCGTTCGGGGATCATCTCCGTCTTGTCTCCCAGCGGCCAGACATCCAGTTTGCCGGTGCTGGGAAAGCGATAATGCAAACGGGCATGGCTTGTCAGATCCTCGGGCTTGCGCGGCATACCCACTTTGCTGAAATAACCCGGTGCGCCAACGAAAACCTTGCGGCAGGTACCCAGCCGGCGGGCAACCAGCCGTGAATCGCTCGGGGTTCCGCTGCGGATAACGGCATCGAAACCTTCCTCAATCACGTCAACCAGCCGATCCGAATAATCAATATCCAGCTCGATCTCAGGATAGCGGCGCTTGAAGTCCCCCAGTTTTGGCATGAAAAGCGTGCCCAGCGACGGGAGACTGATGCGCAGCTTGCCCTGAGGTGTTCCCCGCGTTTGCAACAGTTCGGCTTCCGCCTCTTTCACCTCACTCAAAATGCGTCGGCACCTTTCCAGAAACAAGGCCCCTTCCGGTGTCAGGTTGACCGTGCGGGTAGAACGGTGAAACAGGCGCACGCTGAGCCGTTCCTCCAGCCGGGCGATGGTCTTGCTGACCGCCGAGGCGGAGATCCCCAGCTGTTGCCCGGCCGCCGTGAAACTGCGGCTTTCACTGACCCGCACGAAAACGTCGAGAGAACCCAGACTTTCCATAGGCTTCCATTCTATTGATGAACTTTATGTCATGAGTGTTGTTCACTTTAGCCTGTTTTTCTTTTATCAGCGAGTGGGCAGCATGATGCAAACGTCATCCGCGATGGGCGGAAACATCTTTGAATGGGGAGTGATTAATGAATCAAACGACGATATCTGCGCCTGCCGAGGGCATCGATCGGTTGCCGCTGGGCGGCCTGCTGGCGTTGGCAATGGCCGCTTTCATCACGCTGCTGACCGAGATCATGCCGGCGGGCGTGCTGTCTTCGATCGCGGGCGATTTGAACGTATCTGAAAGCCTGGCGGGGCAGTTCATCACCGCCTATGCAGTGGGCGCGTTGGTCGCCGCTATTCCGCTCACCGCATTGACGCAGGGCATGCGGCGCCGCCCCTTGCTCTTGAGTGCGATCGGCGGTTTTGCCATCGTTAACCTCGTCACGGCGCTGTCGAACGATTATCACGTCTCATTGGCGACGCGTTTCTTCGCCGGCGTTTTCGGCGGCATCGTTTGGTCCTTGCTGGCCGGTTATGCGGTGCGCATGTCACCGGCCCACCTTGGCGGCCGCGCTATTGCGATCTCCGGCGCCGGCGCCACTTTGGCGTTGGTGCTTGGCGTACCGCTCGGCACGTTGCTTGGCCGAGCCATCGGCTGGCAGGGCGCCTTTGGTCTGATGACGTTGATGGCGCTGGTGCTCGTGGTGTGGATCATCGCCATCGTGCCGGATTTCCCCGGCCAGGCTAAGGCGCATCGGCCGTCTCTGAGCGGCGTATTCTTGCAACGGGGGATCCGCGCCGTGCTGTTCGTGGTGTTCACCTTTGTCGTTGCCCATAACATTCTGTATATCTACCTGGAGCCTTTTCTCAAGCCGTCGGGGTTGTCCGAGCGGGTTGATATCGTTCTGTTTATCTTCGGGCTGGGCGCGATTGCCGGATTGGGCGTCGCCGGGATGCTGGTCGATCGGCGAGTCCAATCTCTTACGGTGATGAGTATCGTCATCTTTGCTCTCGCTGCCGTGCTGCTGGGGAGTGGGGGACGGATGATCCCGATGGTCTATCTCTCCGTGGCTTGTTGGGGCTTGGCTTTCGGCGGTTTCGCCACCCTCACGCAGACGGCATTGTCACGCCTTTCCGGTCGCGCGGCCGACGTGGCGCAGTCCATGTATACGACGGGCTGGAATACCGCCGTGGCAGCCGGTGGCGCGGTCGGCGGCATGTTGCTCGACAAGGGCGGGGCGCCCTCTTTCGCCTGGGCCATCATCGGATTACTCGTCCTGTCTTTAACCGGCACGCTGTTTGCCATGAATCGGGCGCTGGCCTCTCAGCGATGAGGTGATGGGCGTGCGGCGCGCGCCAAATCCTCCAGCAGCGCGTTCAGCGCCTCGTCGGGCTGGACGGGGCGGCTGACCAGGCTGAGCGTGGCGCGGTATGAGAGCGCCGTACCGCCCAACTGCCGAAGCAGCCCATGTTCCACCCAACGCGCCGCGTAGTGGGTGGGCAAATAGCCGAGACAGGTGCCGCTCAGCACCAGATGGGCGACGCTTTCCATATGGTGGGCCACCGCGGCCAGATGCGGCGGCGCGATCGGGCACAGCTGCTGTGCCAGCAGGTAGCCGCGCTTGACCCAGCGCGCGTTTTCAATCTGCTCGCGCCCCGGTTCTTCTACCGCGAACAGCGGGTGATCCCTACTGCAGTAGATCGCCTGCGTCTCCTCCAGCCACGGCTGATAACGCAACGCCTCCAGCTGCTGGCCGAAGTAGCCGATGCCCAGATCGAGCTGCCGGTGCAGCAACCCTTGTTCAATCTCGTTCGGCGAACAGATGCGGCACTGCAATTGCACGTCCTGATGTCGGCGTTGGAAGTGTTGGATGGCCTGACTGAACGGATTGCCCGGCAGCGAAACCAGATTATCCACCAGACCGATCTGCAGATCGCCGGTCAGCAGGCCGTTCAGCGACTGGCTGACCCGGGTGAAGTCGCGGGCGGCGTTGAACAGCGAGCGGCAGGCGATCAGCATGCGTTCGCCCTTGGGCGTCAGCCGGAAGCCGGAGCGGCCGCGTTGACACAGGCGAAAACCCAGCCGGGTTTCCAGCGAGGCCAGGTGGGTGCTGATGGTCGATTGGTTCATCAACAGCGCTTCCTGTGCGGCGCTGACGCCCTGGGCTTCCGCCACCGCGACGAACACCCGCAGCAGTTTCAGATCGATATCGCTTAGGTTGGTGAGCATCGTCCCTCCGCAGAACGTCGGCCGGTTAACCCATTTTTAACATCGAAGATATAGGTGCGGCGCTGAAGATATGGTCTTCCTTATGGCATGAATTTGAAATAAAAATCAATACTTCAATAGGTTAGTTGCATCGCGTTTTCCGATGTTTACATGCAAAAGCGGGAATGGTAGCCGAGGCGGCCAACGGGGTAGTCTGCGAATGTTGCTCAAATGTTTCAATTCATCGCAGATCAAGACAAGGATACGCCATGCTGAACCAACCCCAAAGCGGTAACGACATGCCGCGCTTTGCCGGTATTCCCACCATGATGCGCCTGCCCGCCGCCGAACAGGCGCACGGTCTGGACGCCGCCTTTGTCGGCATTCCGCTGGATATCGGCACCTCCAACCGCAGTGGCACCCGCTATGGCCCGCGCCAGATCCGCCAGGAATCGGTGATGATCCGTCCCTACAACATGGGCACCGGTTCCGCCCCGTTCGAACGGCTGCAGGTGGCCGATCTGGGGGATGTCGCCATCAACCCTTACAGCCTGGCGGACAGCGTGCAGCGCATCGAGGCGGCTTATCACGAGATCCTGGCACACGGCTGCATGCCGTTGACGCTCGGCGGCGACCACACCCTGACGCTGCCGGTGCTGCGCGCCGTCGCCCGCCGACATGGCCCGGTCGGGCTGATCCACGTCGATGCGCATTCCGATACCAATGAGGAGATGTTCGGCGAACAGCTGGCGCACGGCACCACCTTCCGCCGCGCGTTTGAGGAGGGGCTGCTGGCGCCCGAAAAGGTGGTGCAGATTGGCCTGCGCGGTAGCGGCTATGCGGCGGATGACTTCGATTGGTCACGGCGCCAAGGCTTCCGCGTGGTGCCGGCCGAAGCCTGCTGGCATCGGTCGCTGACGCCGCTGATGGCGGAGATCCGCGAACAGATAGGCGATGCGCCGGTTTACCTCAGCTTCGATATTGACGGGTTGGATCCGGCCTTCGCGCCGGGCACCGGCACGCCGGAGGTCGGCGGGCTGTCGGTTTGGCAGGGGCTGGAGATCGTGCGCGGTTGCCGCGGGCTGAACCTGGTGGGCGGCGATGTGGTGGAAGTGTCGCCGCCTTACGATCGCTCCGGTAACACGGCGCTGCTGGCCGCCAACCTGCTGTTTGAAATGTTGTGCGTGCTGCCGGCCCGCTGAGGCCGGCGTACTGACCCTACCGGCGGAGCGGTTGCGTCGGGCCCCCTGATAACAATAACAACGGAGTGGAGGTACCCATGAATCTCGATCTGCTGGTTGTGGTGATTTACTTTCTGGTGATAGGCGCGGTGGGATGGATGGGCATTCACCGCGCCAATTCCAAAGAGGCGTATCTGGTGGCCGGGCGCAACCTGGGGCCGGGGCTGTATCTGGGCACGCTGTCGGCGGTGGTGCTCGGCGGCGCGTCGACCATCGGCAGCGTCAAGCTCGGCTACACCTACGGCATCTCCGGTGTCTGGCTGTGCGGCGCGCTCGGGCTGGGCATCGTGGTGTTGAGCCTGGCGCTGGCCAAGCCGCTGCTCAAACTGAAGCTGTATACCGTCAGCCAGGTGCTGTCGCGGCGTTATCACCCGGCCGCGCGGGTCACCAGCGGCGCGATCATGCTGGCGTATGACCTGATGGTGGCGGTGACCTCGATCATCGCCATCGGCAGCGTGATGCAGGTGATGTTCGGCCTGTCGTTCAGCGCGTCTATCCTGCTTGGCGGCGGACTGGTGGTGCTGTATTCAACGCTGGGGGGCATGTGGTCGCTGACGCTGACCGACATCATTCAGTTCATCATCATGACCGTCGGCATGATGCTGGTGCTGATGCCGATGAGCATCGTCAAGGCCGGCGGCTGGGAGGCGTTCACCAGCCTGCTGCCCGCCGGTTACTACCAGCTGTCGTCGATCGGGCTGGACACCATTCTGGTGTTCTTCCTGATCTACTTCTTCGGCATTCTGATCGGCCAGGACATCTGGCAGCGGGTGTTCACCGCCCGCAGCGCCAATGTGGCGCGCTTCGCCGGGCTGGGCGCGGGCGTCTATTGCGTGCTGTACGGCGTGACCGGCGCGCTGATCGGCATGGCCGGCAAGATCGTGCTGCCGTCGCTCAGCAACACCGACGGCGCCTTCGCCGCTATCGCGCAGGCGGTGTTGCCGGTCGGCGTCAGCGGGCTGGTGGCCGCCGCGGCGTTGGCGGCGCTGATGTCTACCGCCAGCGCCTGCCTGCTGGCGTCTTCCACCATCGCGCTGGAGGACGTATTGCCGGCCATCCGCCGCAAACCTTCCGGCGGGCTGGCCGCCGGGCGCTTCACCACGCTTTTCATGGGCGTGGTCATGCTGGGGCTGGCGTTTGTGGTGCGCGACGTGCTGGCGGCGCTGACGCTGGCTTACAACCTGTTGGTGGGGGGCATGTTGATCCCGTTGGTGGGGGCGATCTTCTGGCCGCGCGCTACCAGCGCCGGCGCGATTGCCAGCATGCTGACCGGCAGCCTGTGTGTGGTAGGGCTGATGATCTGGCACGGCATCGATGCCAACAGCCCGATCTACGGCGGTCTGCTGGGCGGCGGCGTCGCCTTCGTGTTGGGCAGCCTGTTGAGCCGCCCGGCAGCGCAGCTGCAGCCGCAAACCGAGCGTTGAAACGACGAGGTGGGACATGAACAATCGCAATGTGGCGTCACGCCCAAAAATTGAAGTGCGCTCGATAGACTATGTGCCCCGTCACGAGCGGCATGGCAAGGTTTGGCATCAGGCGCCGTTTTGGTTTACCGGTAATTTCGTTTTGACGACGATGGTGGTCGGTTTCAGCGGCCCGGCGTTGGGGTTGGGCGCGCTTTATTCGATGCTGGCCATTGCCGTCGGCGTGGGGTTCGGCACGTTCTTCATGGCGTGTCATGCCAATCAGGGGCCGCGCATGGGGCTGCCGCAGATGATCCAGTCACGGGCCCAATTCGGCCTGCGTGGCGCCATCGTTCCCTTTGCCGCCGTGGTGTTTGTTTACATCGGTTTCAACGTGTTCAACGTTATTCTCGCGACCGATGCGATCAACACGGTGTTGCCGGGCCACCGTCTGCCTTGGTATGCGTTGCTGATCGCGGTGGCCGTGCTGTTGGCGATCGTCGGCCACGACATGCTGCATGCGGTGCAGCGCTGGCTGACCTATGTGATGATGGCAGTGTTCGGCGTGCTGACGGTCGGCGCCGTGTTGTCGCTGCGGATGGACGCCGTCGTCGGCGCTGGGCATTTTTCGTGGGCGGCCTTTTTGATTCAGCTGTCGGCCGCCGCCGGCTATCAAATCAGCTACGCAGTGTACGTTTCCGACTACTCGCGTTATTTACCGCATGAAACGCCGTCGGCCAACGTGATCTTTTGGACTTACCTGGGGGCGGCCGGATCGGCGCTTTGGCTGATGTCGCTGGGCGCGTTTCTGGCTTCAGCCTTACCGGCCCCCGATGCGATCGGCAGCGTACAGGCGGTGGGTAATGCCGTCTATCCTGGGTTTGGCACTTTGGCCGTGCTGATCGCCGTGCCCTCGCTGGTCGGTATCATGGCGGTCAACTGTTATGGCGCAATGCTGACCAGCCTCAGCGCGATTGACGCGTTCCGTAAAGTGACGCCAACGTTGAAATTACGCATGGCCGGCATTGGCGTCGTCGCTATGACGGTGTTTGCGGTGGCGTTGGCCATCCCGGCGAGCTATCTCGCCAGCTTCAATACCTTCGTACTGCTGATGCTGTATTTTCTGGTGCCCTGGACGGCGGTGAACCTGATGGACTTTTACGTGGTGCGCGGCGGGCATTACGCGATAGGTGAAATCTTCAACCCGTCGGGGATCTACGGCCGCTGGGGCGGCTCCGGTCTGACGGCTTACGCGGTCGGTCTGCTGGCGATGGTGCCGTTCATGACGTTGGGCTTTTACACCGGTCCCTTTGCTGTTTTACTGGGCGGCGCGGATATCGCTTTTCTGATCGGCCTGCTGGTGGCCGGGAGCGTTTATGTCGTAATGTGCCGTAAGCTCGATCTTGAAGCCGAACGGCGGGTGGCGTTGCGCTGCGAGGGGTTATTGGAAGGAGAACCGGAGTGAAGGAAAAAATCAGCGTCGCATGCTGCCAGTTAGCGTTGCGGGTAGGGGAAGCGGAGCACAATCGGGCGCTGTCCGCCCAGGCTATCCGCCGGGCGGCGCAGCACGGCGCCAACGTCATCGTGTTGCCGGAGTTGGTGAACAGCGGCTACGTGCTGCGCGATAAGGCGGAGGCGCTGGCGTTGGCCGAGGCCGAAGACGGGCCTAGCCTCAGCCTGTGGGGGGGACTGGCGCGTGAGCTGGATGTGGCGATCGTCGCCGGTTTCTGCGAGCGCCTGCCCGAGGGTGAGGTGGCCAACAGCGCGGCATTGATCGATGCGCAGGGGGTGAGGGCGATTTATCGCAAGGCCCACCTGTGGCATGAAGAGAGCACGATCTTTACCGCCGGCGATCGGCCACCGCCGGTCGTCGAGACCCGCTTTGGCCGCTTGGCGGTGATGATCTGTTACGATCTCGAATTCCCTGAGTGGGTGCGGCTGCCGGCGTTGGCCGGCGCTCAACTGCTGTGCGCGCCGGTCAACTGGCCGCTGGCGCCGCGCCCGCAGGGTGAACGGCCGGCGGAGATGGTGAAGGCGCAGGCCAACGCCGCCGTCAATCGGCTGTTCATCGCGGTGTGCGATCGCTGCGAAACGGAGCGCGGCGTTGCGTGGATCGGCGGATCGGTGATCGTCGACGCCGATGGCTATCCGTTGACGCAGAGCCTGGAGGGCGAAGGCATGGTGCTGGCATCGATGGATATCGGCGTAGCCGATGACAAGCACATTGGCCGCCACAATCACGTGCATCGCGATCGGCGGCCGATGCTGTATTGAAGCGGCGGGGCGGTCGGTGGACCCGGCTGCCCCGCAGAGCGTCTTTGCCGGCGGGAAAAGCCGCCGTTTGGGCGCTACAGCCAGCCCGATTTCTTCAGCTTCTGATACAGGAAAATGCAGCCGACGGCGGTCACTCCCAGCGTGGCGTGATAGGCCCACGGGAATTTCAGTTCCGGCATGTCGGCGAAGTTCATGCCATACAGGCTGAAGACCACCGTCGGGATGGCCAAAATCGCCCCCCAGCCCGCCAGCCGTTTCACCACTTCGTTCTGTTTGACCGTCACCAGCGCCAGGTTGACGTGCATGGCGTTGGTCAGCATTTCGCGCATGTCGTCGATGTTGCTGACCACCTGATGCGCGTGATCCTGCACGTCGCGCACGTAGGCGCGCAGCTCCTTCGGGATCACCTCTTCGTGCAGGCGGATCAGCTGATTGCAGATTTCATCCATCGGCAGCGCGGCGTTGCGCAGCGCCAACAGGTGGCGGCGCAGGGTATAGACGTTCTCGATCGCCGCCTGATCAAACTCCGACTGGAACATGTTGGCTTCGATGTTCTCGATGGTGCTCTCGAAGCGCGTCACCACGCTGCGGTAGTTGTCCACCACGAAGTCCAACACCGAATAGAGGGCGAAGCCCGGCCCGCGGCACATCTGCTTGTGGTTCTCTTCCGCCTTGGCGCGGATCGGCGCGTAGCTGGGCGAGGCGCCGTGGCGCACCGTCACCAGAAAGTTTTTGCCGACGAAGAAGTGGGTTTCGCCGTATTCGATTTCGTCGTGTTCGCCCCACTGCGCAGTTTTCACCACGATGAACAGCGAGTCGCCGTAGGTTTCCAGCTTCGGCCGCTGATGCGCGCACAGCGCGTCTTCGATCGCCAGATCGTGCAGGCCAAACTCCTCCTGCACCTTGCGCATAAACGCCGGCTCCGGCTGCCGCAGCCCCAGCCAGACGAAGGTGTCCGGCTGTTTGACCACCTCACTGATATCGTCGATGGTCACTTCGCCCAGCCGTTGGCCGGCTTTGTATGCCACACAGTTCACCACCATGCTTTTGCTGTCCATCCGTCCATCCGTCCATCCATTAATCAGTCAGGGTTTTGGTGAGAAAATAACACTCATGTTCCACCGGATAATCTTTCAGCGTCATTTGCAGCTGATAGCCGAGTTTTTCGTAGAACGGCCGCGCCTGGAAGCTGAAGGTATCCAGGCGAGCGTAGCGGCAGCCGCGCGCCTGCGCCTCGCGTTCGGCGGCGCGCATCAACCGGCCGCCGAGGCCGCTGCCGCGCTGGGTATCCGCCACCCACAGCCACTCGACGCTCAGCCAGTTGCCCCAGGTTTCGGCGGTCAGGCCGCCGATCACCGTACCGGCTTCGTCGCGCGCATAGACGCTGAGCGGCTTGCGGTGGCTGGCGTCGATATGCGGCAGGTTGTAAGCGCGCAGCCCTTGCCTGATCGCATCGAGGGTTTGTTCGTCAATCGCGTCGGTAACGGTAATGTCCATTTTTCCTCCTGGGTGATGCGTTAACTTAAGCACACTACGGCCAAAAGGCAACCTATTGAAATGTAATGCAAACGACCACATCCGCTGAGTGGGCTACACTAAACGGGTCATTTCACCCCAGGAGGACACCATGCCCCGATTGACTCTGCTGGCCGGTTTGCTGCTGTGCAGCGGCCTGCTGCACGCCGCGCCGACGGTCAGCCAACTGCAGGACGGCCTGGAACACCCCTGGTCGCTGGCCTTCTTGCCGGCGGATCAAGGCCTGCTTATCACTGAACGGCCCGGTCGGCTGCGGCTATGGCAGCCGGGCAAAGGCCTGTCGGCACCGATCGCCGGCGTGCCGCAGGTCTACGCCGAGGGGCAGGGCGGCCTGCTGGAGGTGTTGCCGGCCCCCGACTTCGCCGCCAGCCGCCGGGTATACCTCAGCTTCGCCGAACCGGGCGAGGGCGGCAAAGCCGGCACGGCGGTCGGCTATGGCCGCCTGAGCGACGATGGCGCGCGGCTGGAGAACTTTAAGGTGATCTTCCGTCAGCAGCCCAAGCTGTCGGTCGGCAATCACTTCGGCGGCAAGCTGGCGTTCGACAGGCAAGGCTACCTGTTTATCGCGCTGGGTGAAAACAACCAGCGGCCGACGGCGCAGGAAACCGACAAACTGCAGGGCAAGCTGGTGCGGCTGACCGCCGAGGGCGCGATACCACCAGATAATCCCTGGGTCGGCCAGGCAGGTAAACGCCCGGAGGTCTGGTCTTACGGCCACCGCAATCCGCAAGGGCTGGCATTGAACCCGCGGAGCGGCGCGATCTGGGAACACGAGCACGGCCCGCGCGGCGGCGATGAGCTCAACATCCCGCTGCCGGGTAAAAACTACGGCTGGCCGCTGGCCACCTACGGCATCAACTATTCCGGCCAGCCGATCCCGGAGGCGAAAGGAGAGCGGGTGCCCGGCACCGAACAACCGCTGCACTATTGGCGAGTCTCGCCCGGCCTCAGCGGCATGGCGTTCTATGACGGGCAGCGCTTCCCTGCCTGGCGTCACTCGCTGTTCATCGGCGCGCTGGCGCAAAAGGAACTGATTCGCCTGACGCTGGAGGGTGACAAAGTGGTGGCGGAAGAGCGGCTGCTGGGCGATCGCGGCGAACGCATTCGTGAGGTGCGCAGCGGGCCGGATGGCTACCTGTATCTGTTGACGGACGAACGGGACGGCAAGCTGCTGAAGGTCGGGGCGTCGTAACGCCCCGCACGCATCAGGTGAGCTCGCTCATCACGCCGCGCTGATAGGCCGGGCGAGCGCGCAGTTGCTGATACCAGCGCTCCATGTTCGGCCGTGGGCGGCGGGCGATCGGCATCTCGAACCAGCCGTAGGCGAAGCTGCCGAGCGGAATATCGCCGAAGCCGAACGCGTCGCCGGAGAGGTAAGGCTGGTGCGCCAACGTCTGTTCAATGATATCGAAGTGTTTTTCCAGCGTGGCGATCGCCGCTTCTATTTTCGCCATGTCGCGCAGCTCCGGCGCGGTGCGGATCAGGCCCCAAAAGACGATGGTGAAGGCCGGAACGATGGTTGAGGTGGTCCAGTCCATCCATTTCTCGGCGGCGGCGCGCGCCTGCAGATCTTGCGGATAGAACGTCGCGTCGCCGAATTTCGCCGCCAGGTAGCGCACGATGGTGTTGGACTCCCACAGCACGAAGTCATCGTCCTGCAGCAGCGGCACCAGGCCGTTCGGGTTCAACGCGCGGTAACTCTCTTCGTTGACCTTGCCGAACGCGCCGCCGGCGTTGATGTGGGTATAGCTCAGCCCCAGTTCGGCGGCGCACCACAGCACCTTCCTGACGTTGTTCGAATTCTCACGACCCCAAATGGTCAGCATGGGATAACTCCGTTAGCGGATTAAAGACCCTTAATACCTACGCCACAATGCGCTTTTTGTCACACCGCAGGGCATTTTTTGTCTGCCGATCAACGCTCCCAGCGGCACACTTCCCAGCCGTGCTCCGCCGCTAGCGCGCTCAACTCGCTGTCGGGGTTGATCACCGTGGCGCTGTCGACGAATTGCAGCATCGCCTTGTCGTTGAGGGAGTCACTGTAGCCGTGGCTGTGCTCGAACTTTAGGTGCGGATGCTGCGCAAGCCAGTGCTGCAGGCGGATCACCTTGCCCTGTTGGTAGGTCATGGTGCCGTAGGTGTGGCCGGTGAAGCGACCGTCGCTGATTTCCACGCCGATCGCCAGCGCATCGTCGGCGCCGAGCTGTTCGGCGATCGGCGCCACCAGGTGCTCGCCGGTGGCGGAGATCACCAGGATGCAGTCGCCGCGTTCGCGGTGCCACTGCAGGCGCTCACGGGCGGCGGGATAGACGCGCGGCAGGATATCGCGGCGAATGTAGCGTTGCACCCAGCCGGCCACGGTTTGCACGCTCAGGCCGGTCAGCGGCGCCAGCGTGGCCTGCATGTAGTCCTCCATCGACAGCTTGCCCTGATAATAGAGCTGCATCAGCTGCTGCTCCTGCAGTTCCAGCTCCGCCGGCGCGAAGCCCTGGCCGACCAGCCAGCGGATCCACAGGCTGGCGCTGTCATCGTCAATCAGGGTTTCATCCAGGTCGAATAAGGCTAAATCCATCAGTATTTCTCCGGCAGGCAGGGTATGAGGTCGTTTACAGGATAGCGGATAGCGCCCATCGCCAGCCAGCGGCGTCGGCGAAATTGCGCAGAGCATAAGAAACATTGATGACGGTTTTGCGACAGTTTGTTGAACGTTTGCATAACTTAGAACGCAACAATATTGGCCGCTCCGGCGAGCGCGGTGATAACTATGGGGCAAATGCAGCTACCCGCGGGGAGTGACAATGTTGATTATTCGTCTGTATGGCAGCCCGATCGTGATCGGGGAAGAAGAGGAACCGCATGATGACGCATCTGACGACGCTGAAGACGCTGCCGCTGCTGGATCTTTCGCAGCTTGACGGTGATGCGCGCCAGCGGCGCGCCTTTCTCGACGATTTGCGCGCGGCGGCCCGCGACGTCGGTTTTTTCTATCTGCGTGGGCACGGCGTAGACGGCGCGTTGAATGCGCGACTGCAGCACGCCGCGCGGCAATTTTTCGCCCTGCCGGAAGCCGACAAGCTGGCGGTGCAGATGGTGCATTCGCCGCACTTTCGCGGTTACAACCGGGCGGCGGCGGAGCTCACGCGCGGGCAGCCTGACTGGCGCGAGCAGTTCGATATCGGCGCCGAACGCCCGGCGCTGACGTTGTCTGACGACACGCCACGCTGGGCACGCCTGCAGGGGCCAAACCAGTGGCCGGCAGCGCTACCGACGCTGAAACCGCTGCTGCTGCAGTGGCAACAGGCGATGACCGCCATGTCGCTGCGGCTGCTGCGCGCTTTCGCTTTGGCGCTGTCGCTGCCGGAGCAGGCGTTCGATCGCTTGTACGGCGAGAAGCCCAACGAGCACATCAAACTGATCCGCTATCCGGGGCGGGAGGCTACCGGCAGCGCACAGGGCGTTGGCGCACACAAGGACTCCGGGTTTCTCAGCTTCCTGCTGCAGGACGCGCAAAAAGGGCTGCAGGTGGAGGTGAGCGAAGGGCGGTGGATAGACGCGCAGCCGCGTGAAGACACTTTCGTGGTGAACATCGGCGAGCTGCTGGAGCTGGCGACCAACGGCTATCTGCGCGCCACGGTGCACCGGGTGGAGACGCCGCCGGCAGGGCGCGACAGGTTGTCGATCGCGTTCTTCCTCGGCGCACGGCTGGACGCGGTGGTGCCGCTGTATCAACTGCCGCCGCCGTTGGCGGCGCAGGCTCGGGGCCCGGCCAGCGATCCGCTCAACCCGCTGCTGCGCGACGTGGGGTATAACTACCTGAAAGGCCGCATTCGTTCCCACCCCGATGTGGCACAGCGCTTTTATCGGGACGTCATCGGCGTCTGAACATCAGGCACAAAAAAGCCCGGCGCGCCGGCCGGGCTGATGACGATTGATTCAGGCGATTATTCCGCCAGCGCCTGCTGCAGATCGGCGATCAGATCTTCCACATCCTCAATCCCTACCGACAGGCGCACCAGCTGCGGCGTGATGCCGGTTGCCAGGCGCTGTTCCAGCGGAATGGAGGCGTGCGTCATGCTGAACGGCTGGCTAATCAGGCTTTCCACGCCGCCCAGGCTTTCCGCCAGGGTGAACAGGCGCGAACGCTGAATGACCCGACGCGCATAGGCGTCGTCGCCTTTCAGCCGTACCGAGATCATGCCGCCGAAGCGCGTCATCTGGCGTGCCGCCAGCTCATGCTGCGGATGGCTCGGCAGGCCGGGATAGTAGACGTTTTCCACCTGCGGCTGGCTCTCCAGCCACTGGGCGATGCGCAGCGCGCTGTCGCTGTGGCGCTGCATGCGCAGGGCCAGGGTGCGAATGCCGCGCAGCGTCAGGAAGCTGCTGAACGGATCGAGAATGCCGCCGACCGCGTTTTGCAGGAAGCCGAGCTGTTCCGCCAGCGCCGGGTTATCCCCCACCGCCGCGACGCCCGCCACCACGTCGGAGTGGCCGTTGAGGTATTTGGTGGCGGAGTGCACCACCACGTCAAAACCTAGATCCAGCGGACGTTGCAGATACGGCGAGGCGAAGGTGTTGTCCGCCACGCTGATGAGCTGATGCTTTTTGGCGATCGCGGCGATGGCGCTCAGATCCGCCAGCTTGAGCAGCGGGTTGGTCGGCGTTTCGACCCAGATCATTTTGGTATCCGGTTCGATCGCCTGTTCCAGCCCGGCGAGATCCGCCGGCGACACGTAAGTCACGCGCAGGCCGGCGGTGCGACTGCGCACTTTTTCCAGCAGGCGATAGGTGCCGCCGTACAGGTCGTCTACCGCGATCAGGTGGCTGTCTTTATCGAGCAGCTCCAGCACCGTGGAGCAGGCCGCCAGACCGGAGGCGAAGGCGTAGCCGCGGCTGCCGCCTTCCAGTTCGGCGATGGCGCTTTCCAGCGCGGTGCGCGTCGGGTTGGCGCTGCGGGAGTATTCGTAGCCGGTATGCTCGCCCGGTGCCGGTTGGGCGTAGGTGGAGGTGGCGTAAATCGCCGGCATCACTGCGCCGGTCGCGTCCGGGGTGTAACCGGCGTGAACGGTCAACGTATCAAACTTGGCCATAATGGGTCCTTATTAACGTAATTTTTGGCGCCAGGCGTTAAGCACGTCTGTGCGGGTAATCAGGCCGAGGAAGCGCTCGCCGTCGAGCACCACCGCGACGTGGCCATGGTTGAAGGTGGCCTGTAATTCCTCGTAGCCGGCTTCCTTTTGCAGCGTCTGGACCTGCTTGGTCATCGCGCTGCCGGCCGGCAGGCTGAAGTGGGCGGCGTCGGCCTGGACGGCGTTCAGCAGATCCCACTCATCGATCAGACCGACGACCCGATCGCCTTCCAGCACCGGTAGCTGCGAGATGTCGTACAGCCGCATGCGGGCGTGCACGATCGCCAGCGTGTCGTCCGGCGCGGCGGAAACGGCGGCGCCTTCGTCGTGGCGATAGGCGATCAGATCGCGCAGATCGCCGTGCTGCGGTTTGCTCAGCAGGCCCTGCTCCAGCATCCAGTGGTCGTTATACATTTTAGACAGGTATTTGTTGCCGCTGTCGCAAACGAAGGTCACGACCCGCTTGGGTTCGGTTTGCGCGCGGCAGTAACGCAGAGCGGCGGCCAGCAGGGTGCCGGTGGACGATCCCGCCAGCACGCCTTCCTTGCGCAGCAGATCGCGCGCGGTGATGAAGGCCTCCGCGTCGCCGATGCGGTAAGCGTTGCGGACCTGGTCAAAGTCGCTGAGCGGTGGGACGAAGTCTTCGCCGATGCCCTCAACTAACCAACTGCCCGCTTCGCCGATGTGGCCGTTGTCGAGATAGTCCGCCAGGATAGAGCCGGCAGGGTCGGCCAGCACAAATTCCGTCTGCGGCGAAACGTCGGCGAAATAGTGGCTCAGCCCGCCCAGCGTGCCGCCGGAGCCGACACCGACGACGATAGCGTCCACGTCATGCTCCATCTGCTGCCACAGTTCGGGCGCGGTGGTGGTGGTATGGGCCGCCGGATTGGCCGGGTTGTTGAACTGATCGATATAAAAGGCGCCGGGGATCTCTCCAGCGAGGCGTTTGGCGTAATCCTGATAGTAAGCCGGGTGCCCTTTGCCGACGTCCGAACGGGTCAGCAGCACTTCCACGCCCAGTGCGCGCAGGTGGAAGATCTTTTCGCGGCTCATCTTGTCCGGCACCACCAGCAGCAGCTTATAGCCTTTCAGCGCCGCTACCAGCGCCAACCCCAGGCCGGTATTGCCGGCGGTGGCTTCGATGATGGTGCCGCCCGGCTGCAGTTTGCCGTCGCGCTCGGCCTGTTCGATCATCGACAGCGCGACGCGGTCTTTGATCGAACCGCCGGGGTTTTGGTTCTCCAGCTTGACGAACAGCCGGCATGGGCCGGTATCGAACTGGGTCAGTTCCAGCATCGGGGTATTGCCAATCATCTCGATGACGGAATGGGGGATCGCCATGACTCATCTCCAGGATTATTCGGTATAAAAGTCGTTGTGCGGATGATAGCGCTGAGGATAAGCGCTTTAAAAAGAACAAATAACGGTTCTATATGCCATTATGGAATATATTAATCTTTTTTGGACGTATGGAAGCGCAGATGTTTAGCGGTGCAGATGCTTGGCCGTTTAGCCGTGGGTGGGTGCAAAAATGCGCGTCACGATGTTTTTTTAAACGATCAGCAGGGGCCTGCGTACAGTTATGTAAAAATGCTGAAAATTCACGCTAAACCCTGCAAAAATAAGATAAATCACATAAACTCACAGCAAGGGCATTTTCGGTGCGTTGTGTTACCCGCTATGGGCGCCGCAGGGGGTTGCGGCCGCCATGCGCGCACCGGGCCACTCTCGCTGGTTGGCTTAAAACGTGAACATGTTTGAAAGTTAACGCTATTTCAATGGTTTGAATGGACACTCTGGCGACGTCATGATGAAAAAAAACTTATCCACTTCCCTGAAAAAACTGACCTTCAGCGTAGGCATCCTGTTGCTGGCTGCCCCGGCCGTGCGCGCCGCCGAGCCGCCGGCGCCGCCGCAGGTAGACGCCAAGGCCTACATTCTGATGGATTACAACAGCGGCAAGGTGCTGACCGAAGGCAATGCCGACACCCGTCTCGATCCCGCCAGCCTGACCAAGATCATGTCCAGCTACGTGATCGGCCAGGCGATCAAGGCCGGCAAGATCAAGCCGGAAGACATGGTCACCGTCGGCAAAGACGCCTGGGCGCCCGGTAACCCGGCGCTGCGCGGCTCTTCGCTGATGTTCATCAAGCCTGGCGATCAGGTGCCGGTGCTGGAACTGAATAAGGGCATCGTGATCCAGTCGGGTAACGATGCCAGCATCGCGCTGGCAGACTACGTGGCGGGCAGCCAGGATTCGTTCGTTGGCCTGATGAACAACTATGCCAAATCCCTGGGCCTGCAGAATACCCACTTCCTGACGGTGCACGGCCTGGATGCGGAAGGGCAGTACAGCACCGCGCGTGACATGGCGCTGTTGAGTCAGGCGCTGATCCGCGACGTGCCGGACGAATACGCGCTGCATAAAGAGAAAGAGTTCACCTTCAACAAGATCCGCCAGATTAACCGCAACCGTCTGCTGTGGAGCAGCAACCTGAACGTCGACGGTATCAAGACCGGTTACACCAGCGGCGCCGGCCACAACCTGGTGGCGTCCGCTACCGACGGACCGATGCGTCTGATCTCGGTGGTTTTAGGCGCGCCGAGCGATCGCGTGCGCTTTAGCGAAAGCGAAAAGCTGCTGACCTGGGGCTTCCGCTTCTATGAAACCGCGACGCCAATCAAGGCCGATAAACCGTTCGTCACCCAGAAAGTGTGGTTCGGCGACGTCAGCGAAGTGCCGCTTGGCGTGGCGAAAGACGCCTCGGTCACCATTCCGAAAGGGCAGATGAAAAACCTGAAGGCCAGCTACAAGCTGACCCAACCGACGCTGGAAGCGCCGCTGGCGAAAAACCAGGTGGTCGGCACCATCGATTTCCAGCTGGACGGCAAAACCATCGAACAGCACCCGCTGGTGGTGATGCAAGAGGTGAAAGAGGGCAACTTCTTCAGCCGCATCTGGGATATGGTGATGATGAAGCTGAGCCAGTGGTTCGGCGGGATCTTCGGCTGAATAGCCTGATGTAAGGAGCGCCCCGGGCGCACCATCCTCGACCAAGCCGCAACGGAGACGTTGCGGCTTTTTTTCGCGAGTTTCTGCGGCGCGGTGATTAAAAGTAGTCCACCAGCATGGTGGCGCCGCTGGTGAAATCGCCTTCCGCCAGGGTGACGGCGCTGTTTTTTACCGGCACCGCATCAAGCGTCGGCGGATTGGCGTAGTCGATGTCCAGCGGCGTATTGATGGCGAAGGCCTTACCGTTGGCCAACAGCTTGATGCCCAATCCATTGACGCTGCTGGTTAACACGCTGCCGTCGAAGGCCGCCGCGCCGCCCATGATCTTCATTTTCAGCTGGCGGCTGTTATCCAGAAACTCGCATTTGATGCTGTAATCGATGCGTTGCATATAGCGGTTGCCGTCGATGCGCTTGATGCCGACCTTGCCGAAGTCGATATCGATGGTGCGCCCGTCGTTGATCACGCAAGGCGGAGGCGCCACTACGGTGGCGGTGATGTTGACTTTGGTGCCCTGATCGGCGGCCTGAGCGGCCGAGCTAATCAATTCCAGCGCCAACAGCAGGGCGCAGCCCGTTTTTATCGTCATGTTCATTCTGGCTCCCGTCTCAAGGTGCGCTGAAGATCAGCGTGGCCGAGCCCGACAGCGGACCGGTGGCGATACTGGTGTAAGGGACATTGTTCTTCACCGGCACAAAGGTCACGGTATCGTTACCTAGGCCGTTGACGATGCGTGTTCTGAAGGCATTGTTGGGTTTCACCACCGCGCCGTATACACCATCGCCACGCCGACGTTAGGATTGGTGGTCTTGATAAAATCGCTGGAGAAGCCGCTGGCGTCGCTGACCATGCGGATCAGAATATCCTGCGTCGCACTCTGATCGTCGCACTGGTAGCTGAGCGCTTTGTCCTGTTTGATCTGGGCATCGCTGGCGCTTTGAGTCAGAAAGTCCTGGCGGATCTGACCAAAATCGACATTAATCTGCTGGCCGTTGTTAATGGTGCAACTGGTGGTGACGAAGTAGGCGTCGTTGTCGGCGATCAGGCGCCAGCGATAAACGCCGCACTGCGGACAACCCGGCTGATCGTTGGTCTGAATAAAGTTGATTTGGCCGATGACGTCGCCCTTATTCACCTTGATGTCCGGCGTTGGGAAACGATTCAACACGATATAGACCCGGATGGCGACAGACTGGGTCTGCAAGCCGGTGAGGCTGAGTACGCTGATGCCGGCAGGCACCGGGGAGTTATAGTCGCTGCCGTTGATGGTGGTACCGCTGCCGATGGCGCCAAAAATCGCACTGTTCATCGACAGCGCCGGACTGTCGGTTTTGAGATAGTCATACCAGCTCGCGACGTCGTTTTTACAGGTGACCTGGCTGACGTTGACGATTTCGTTTTTGCCATAAGAAAGCTGCGGCCCGATGCGAACCCGGACGTCAACCGGCGTGGTCGAGCCCCCGGGTGGAATCAGTCCGCCATCGGACGTGCGGCAGGTAAATGCGTTGGCGTTGCCAAGCAGCAGGAAGAAAGAGAGTGCCAGGCAGCAACGTAAAAATAGCAGGGCTGTTTTTCTCACGATAATATCCCGATATATATAAATGGTGTGCGGCGTTACTCCGCAATGAAATATTGCCAATCAGGCCGGCTGGCCCTATTTATTCCGTTAAAGGAGAGTGAGATGCATCTTTGTTGGGTATGCCGTTGTTATCACCACCGTCCAGCAACGCGGTGGGATACCACCTCAACGAGTTGTTGATGGAGCCGTCCGTCACAATCACTTCTTGTCGGGCGACAAGATCCAATAACAGCCGTCGAGCCCGGTAAACACCGACGTTGACGGCATTGGCCAGTTGCCGCGTCGAGAGCCACTGCTGCTGTGGCGGCGGCCCGGCGACGGGACATTGACGGGGCGATTGCGCGAATAATGTTTGCAGCAGATCGTGCTGCAATTGCCGTATTTCCTTTTGTTTCGGAGATAACGCTTCCATAGCACTTCCTCTGTATTCCGATTGCCGTATTCCTAAGAAAAAACAAACATTCGCCGCCTACCAACAACGAGGTAAAACGCGAACAAAGAAAATTCCTATCTATTTATCAGGATTGAAAAAAAAGGCGTTGCCCGCCCCGTTTTTACCTATGTTCAGGCAGGGGTGGCGTCACGCAGAAACCTAAAATTTTGGTTTATTATATTCACAAAGCGCCACTTTGCGATCTGATTACTTGTGAATCTCGCAAAAACAGGATATTGCTCTATAAAAGTATTTTTTACGATCTATGAGCCTAAAAATAACAGTAAATTAACTTCAATTAGGAAATAAATTGCGAATGTTCGCCTTGATCAAAAAAAGCCTTTTTTTGCTGAGAGGCATTTGCCAGAATATTCATCGCCGAACAAGAAGGGCGGATTAGAAAGTATTGGCCCCTGCTCGTTGTGATTTCGTTTATTTTTATAGGGCGAATTCATTAATGGGTGGGCCGCTGCAGACTTGCCGTTATCGACTTTTTTATTGTCGGTGCCTTTGGGGTTTGGCAGTTAACCAACTAGCAAGATGCTAAAGAATTAGGGCTGCGCACATATAAGCGCGAGCAGGTTTCCTGTGGCTCTTTTTCTTGATTGGAATATGCATTTTTTCTTATAAGGAATATAGGTTCTATGAAACTTAACAAAATCATGATGGCTGCAGTGATTGCATTTGGCGCAAGTTCTTTTGCACAGGCAGCCGATCAGGGACACGGTAAGGTCACCTTCACGGGCTCTATTATTGATGCGCCATGCTCTATTGCGCCTGAGTCGATCGATCAGACCGTAGATCTGGGCCAGGTGTCCAACGTGGCGTTGAAAAACGGCGGCAAATCCAACCCGCGTCCGTTTGAAATCAAGCTGGAGCAGTGCGACATCACCACCCTGAAAACCGTTAAAACCACCTTTAGCGGCGTAGCATCGTCTACCGATAAGGATCTGCTGGGCATCGCGGGCACCGCCAGCGGCGCCGGCGTAGCTATCTCTTACAACGGCCAGCCGATCAAACTGGGTGAAGCGACTACCGCGCAGACTCTGAACACCGGCAACAACACCCTGCATTTCGCCGCCTACCTGCAGGGCGAAGGCGCTTCCGCCGCCATCGTTCCGGGCGACTTCACCGCCGTAGCCGATTTCACCCTGGCTTATCAGTAAGTGAGTCCGAAGGCTTAATCAACCAGGCATGGGGCTCGCCACATGCCTGGTGAATCTCCCTGTCAAAGGAATGTCGCGATGTTTTTACCAAGGAATCGAGCGGGTGCCGTTCTTTTGGCGTCGTTGGCGTTTGCGCCCGGCTATGCAACTTCCGCCGCGCAGGGGTGGGGCAAAGTCAACATGCACGGCGCCATTATCGACACCGCCTGCGCCATTGCCGCCGGCAGCCGCGATCAGACGATCGATATGGACACTCTTCCTCTCGGGCAGATCATTCGTGACGGCCAGGGGATGACCAAACCTTTCAGTATTGAATTGGTCAACTGCATTTTGGAACGGCCGGAAAACAAACCTGATTGGAAATTCTTTCAGGTCACGTTTGATGGTTATGCGGAAGGCGCTCTGTTTGGCGTACAGGGCGAGGCGCGCGGCGTCGCATTGAAGATAAAAGACAGCAACGGCACGCCGGTTATTCCAGGGAAACCCTTACCGATGGAAGGAATAATACCGGGAAATAGAGTGCTGAATTATTCCATGACGTTGATGCCGAATCATCAGCCGTTGAAGGCGGGAGCGTATTTTTCCACAGTGCGTTTTAAGCTGGATTATTTTTGATTTTTTCTCGTACTGACGGTTAATTCGTTATTGAAAGGACTTTTATTATGCTTTCACCGGCAGGGAAGTTATTTCGTCTTCAAGCTTTGGGGCTCTGTGTTGCCCTTTCTCTGGGAAATCCGATCGCGTTGGTCTATGCCGCCGACGTTATTCAATTCAATACTGACGTATTAGACATCAACGATCGTAAAAATATCGATCTGAGCCAATTTACGCGCAGCGGCTACATCATGCCGGGCGTTTATACCATGGTGGTGCACGTCAATAAGAACGACCTGCCGGAACAGCCGGTGACGTTTTTGGCACCTGAGAACGATCCTAAAGGCAGCGAAGCCTGTCTTTCGCCGGAATTGGTCAACCAACTGGGGCTGAAAGAAAAACTGTTAAGCACGCTGAACTGGACGCACGGCGGCCGTTGCCTTGACGCCTCGAGTCTGGCGGGGATGGAAGCCCGCGGCGATCTTGCCAGCTCCTCGTTGTATCTCAACATTCCTCAGGCCTATCTGGAATACAGCTCGGAAAACTGGGACCCGCCTTCGCGCTGGGATGACGGTATTCCTGGGCTGCTGTTTGACTATAACGTTAACGCCCAAACGCAAAAACACCAGAAAGGCGGCAGCAGTTACAGCCTGAGCGGCAACGGCACCGGCGGCGCCAACCTGGGCGCCTGGCGTCTGCGCGCCGACTGGCAGGCCAACCTCAACCATCAGACCGGTTCTTCTCAGCCTACCGATAAACAGTTCGACTGGAGCCGCTATTACGCCTACCGGGCGATCCCGGCGCTGCGCTCGCGGTTGACGATGGGTGAGGATTACCTGAACTCCGACATTTTCGACAGTCTGCGCTTTACCGGTGTCAGTCTGCGATCCGACGACAGCATGTTGCCGCCCAACCTGCGCGGCTATGCGCCGGAAGTGACCGGCGTGGCGAAAACCAACGCTAAGGTGGTGGTCAGCCAGCAGGGGCGCGTGCTGTATGAAACGCAGGTGGCGGCGGGGCCGTTCCGCATTCAGGACATCAATGACGCCGTTTCCGGCGAGCTGGACGTGCGCGTCGAAGAGCAAGACGGCAGCGTGCAGGAGTTCAAGATGAACACCGCCAACATCCCTTATCTGACGCGCCCGGGTACGGTGCGTTACAAGCTGGCGACGGGCAAACCGTCGGAGTGGGGGCACCATCTGCGCGGGCCGATGTTTGGCACCGGCGAGTTCTCCTGGGGGATCAGCAACGGCTGGTCGTTGTACGGTGGGGGCATCGCCGGCGGCGATTATAACGCGCTGTCGCTGGGGGTCGGGCGCGATCTGATGGCGCTGGGGGCGCTGTCGTTCGATGCCACGCAGTCGCGTGCGCGTTTGCCGCAGGATGGCACGCTGACCGGCGGTTCGTACCGGCTGAGCTATTCGAAGAACTTCGATGAATACGACAGCCAGGTCACCTTTGCCGGTTACCGCTTCTCCCAGGAAGATTTCATGAGCATGGGGGACTACCTCGATGCGCGTTACGAAGGGGGACGCAGCGGCAAGAGCAAGGAGATGTACACCATCACCTTCAACAAACAGTTCCGCGATCTGGGGCTCAGCACCTATCTCAACTACAGCCACCAAACCTACTGGGATCGGGCGCCGAACGATCGTTACAACCTGATGGTATCGCGCTACTTCGATATCGGCGATTTCAAGAACGTCAGCGTTTCGCTGTCGGCCTATCGCAACCGTTACAACGAGCGCAACGACGACGGGATGTACCTGTCGCTGTCGCTGCCCTGGGGCAGCGCCGGGACGCTCAGTTACAACATGACGCTCGATCGCGAAGAGAACGCCCATCGGGTCGGGTACTACAACCGGGTTGATGAACACAACAACTATCAGATCAGCGCAGGCGCCGCGCGCAGTGGGGCGACGGCCAGCGGGTATTACAGCCATCAGGGCGATATGGCGCAGATCAATGCCAACGCCAGCTACCAGGCCGGCCGGTACAGCGCCGTCGGCATCGGCGCGCAGGGCGGCCTGACGATGGCGGCGGAAGGAGCGGTGCTGCACCGCGTCAATACGCCGGGCGGCACGCGCTTGCTGCTCGATACCGAAGGCGTCGCCGGTGTACCGGTACGTGGCTATGGCAGTACGGTGCTGACCAACCGTTACGGCAAGGCGGTGGTGGCGGATGTGAACAGCTACTACCGCAATAAGGCCAGCATCGATCTCAACAGCCTAAGCGACAACGTCGAGGCGACGCGTTCGGTGGTGCAGGCCACGTTGACCGAGGGGGCTATCGGCTACCGCAAGTTTGAAGTGATTGCCGGCGAGAAGGCGATGGCGATCGTCAAGCTGGCGGACGGCAGCGAGCCGCCGTTCGGCGCCACGGTGCTGAATGCCCGTAAGCAGGAGACCGGCATCATCAATGACGGCGGCAGCGTTTACCTGTCCGGCCTCAACCCCGGCGAGCGCATGAGCGTGCACTGGAACGGCGCGGCGCAGTGTGAAATCCAGCTGCCGGCGCCGCTGCCGGCCGAAATGTTGATGAATACGCTGCTGCTGCCTTGCCGTCCTCTCACCGGTAACAAGCCGGCGGAGAACGCCAACTGACATACACCCGGCGGAGTGCGCTCCGCCGCTAAACCGCCGGGGCGGGCTCGCCCGCTTCCGGCCGACTGGAACCGTGAAGACATGATGAATCTGACTATGACCAGAAAGACCGTTTTCCTTGTGGGCCCGCTCGTCGCCGCGTTGACGATCGGCGCGGTCAGCCTGCCCGCTCATGCGGCCATTGCGCTGGATCGCACGCGTGTGATTTTCGACGGCGACCTGAAAACGGTCAGTCTCAACATCAGTAACCAGAACAAACAGTTGCCTTATCTGGCGCAGGGATGGATCGAAGACGATCGCGGCAACAAAATCCAAAACCCTTTTACCGTGCTGCCGCCGGTGCAGCGGGTGGAGCCGGGCAAACCGAGCCAGGTGAAGATCCAGTCGCTGCCGGCAGCACGTCAGCTGCCGCAGGACAGGGAGACGCTGTATTACTTCAATCTGCGCGAGATCCCGCCGCGCAGCAATAAGCCGAACACGCTGCAGATAGCGTTGCAGACGCGCATCAAAATGTTTTATCGCCCGGCGGCGCTCGCCCCGAAAAAGAACGCCGCACCGTGGCAGGAGCAGCTGACGCTGACCCGGCAGGGCGACAAGTACGTGGTGAACAACCCGACCCCTTATTACGTGACGATCGTTGAGGCGAGCGCCGGCAAGGGCGGGAAAGGGGCCGCCGGCTTTGAACCGTTGATGGTGGCGCCGAAGGCCAGCGCCCCGCTGAACGTCTCCGCCGCGAGCCTCGGTAGCGGCCCGTCGCTGGCGTACATCAACGATTACGGTGGTCGGCCGCAGTTGAACTTCCGCTGCGGCGGCAATGCCTGCCAGGTCGTACCGGTCGCCAAATGACGATCCGCGCGCAAGCAGGGAAGACAGAGTGAACACAGCGGAGTGAACGAATCATGCAACGAAAGATCCCCATGCTGTTGGGAAAGGCCTATGAACGTCATCAGCGACGCACTATCGGCCTGACGGTGTTGGCCGCGCTGATGGTACCGCTGACGGCAGGCACGATGCTGATGCTGATGCCGCCGGCCCGCGCGGTGGACAACTGGGACGTGGAGGGCGCGAATGGCACGCTCCACGTCTACGGCGCGTTAACGGAAAGCGCCTGCAGCCTGGAAATGACCACCGCTCGTCAGGAGGTTTGGCTGGGGGAGACCGGAACGGCGCACTTCCAGCGTCCGGGCGATCGCGGCACGCCGGTCGCCTTCGAGCTGACGCTGAAAGACTGTCTGCGGGCGCCGGCGAGCAACCGCGACGCCTGGACTGGGGTTCTGGCCTGGAGCGGCAGCCAGCCTGCGGTGTCCGTCGCGTTTTCCGCGCCGACGGATGACGACGCGCCGGGTCTGGTCAGGGTGGCCGGCGTCACCGGATTGGGGTTGCAGTTGGCGGATGCCCGCGGCCTGCCGGTCCGCCTCGGCGCGCGCAACAAACCGATCTTGCTGACGCCGGGGCAAAACACCCTGACGTATACGGTGACGCCGGTGCGCACCCCGGCGACGCTGAGCGCCGGCGCTTACCGCGCGGCGATCGATTTCCGTCTTTATTACGACTAATACGCCGCTTGCGCCTGGTAGGCGCAAGCACAACCAAAGGGAGTGGCGTCATGCGCGCAACAGAGACGAACCGGCGCCGAAGCGCGCTGTTGGGGGCAGGCATGGTCATGGCGGTCGGCATGATGGCGCAGCCGGCGGCTGCGGCGGAAAACATGCGCTTTCACGGTACGCTGGTGGCCGAGCCGTGCGTCATTCAGCCGGGGGATGAGGACATCCAACTGGATTTCGGCACCATCGTCGACAAATACCTGTACCTGAACACCCGCACCCACAGCCAAACCTTCGCGTTGCACCTGACTGAATGCGATCTCAGCCTGGGCAATACGGTGGCCATTACGTTTACCGGCACCGAGAACGCCAAACTGCCCGGCCTGTTGGCGCTGGATGCCGGCAGCCTGGCCTCGGGGATCGGCATCGGGCTGGAGGACAGCACCGGCAAGGCGCTGCCGCTCAATCGCGCCAGCGATAAATTCCGCCTGAATGCCGGCAACACCACGCTCACGCTGCAGGCCTATGTGCAGGGGGAGCCGGAGGCCATCCAAACGAAGTCCATCGGCCGCGGCACCTTCAGCGCGGTGGCCACCTTTACGTTGGAATACGAATAAGCGTCTACAAGGACAAAAAACGCAATGATGATAAAGCTCCTCAATCGCGCCCTGCGCATGGGCCTGCTGTGCCTGTTGGCGTTGAGCGCCGCCGCCTGTCAAAACCAAAAGTCGGGCAAGCCCGCCGTGAACACCAAAAATCAGGCTGTGCAAGCTCCGTCAGAAGAGGCTTTGCGCAAGCAGCGTGAGGCCGAGCAGCTGCGGCAGTGCCAGCAGCAACTGGGTGCATTGCGCACGATCGACGAGAAACAGTATCAGCGCTACAAACAGGCCTTCGACAGCCTGATGAGCGGCGCTTCGCAGTACGCCAACCTGCGCGCCAGGGTAAACGGCGACACGCAGGAGACGGTGGATGCGCTGTATCGCTACAAGGTCAACTATCTGTGCGCCGGGGTGAATCAGGCGGTGTTGACCGGCTTGGCGGATCGCGGGGAGCAGGTTAAATGAGGCTGCGCCTGCTGGGCTGTGCGGCTCTGCTGTTCACCGGCGTCGCGCAGGCGGACGACGGCGTGCCGGCGCTGCTGCAGTTTGCCGAGCAGTATCAACGGCAGAACACCGCGCCGAAGAGCGAAAACACGGCGCCCGCCGACCGCGAGGCGGGGCAAAAAAAGCGTGAGCCGGCAAAGCGTCCGCCGGACACCCACCAGCCTGCTTCATCGGCCAAAGCTTTTACGCTGAGCCAGGAATTATTGACGCGTGACCAACAGCTGGCGCGCCAGCGAATGGAACTGACGATGTTGCGCCAGGAACTTACTGCGCTGCGGGCGGAGAAAGCGGCGCCACCCGTCGCAGCGTTGCCGGACTCGTCGACGCTTCAACAGTGGATTGCCGGGCTGGGCGCTGCCTGGCGAGGTTCGCCCGACGCGCAGCGCGCCGAGGCGCTGTTGCGTCAGGCGACGCAGGAAACCGCCAAAAGCAGAACGACGGCGGCGCAGGCCGAACGGCGCGTCACCGAACTTGAGTCTGCCGCGCAGGCATCGGCACAGACGCTTGCACAACGTCAACGCGAGCACCAGGAGGCGTTGCACGCTCTGCGCGCCGCGTTGGAAGAAAGCGAGCAGAAGCGGGCCGGTGAGCAGAAGGCGACTCAGCAGGCGCGCGAAGACCTGCTGGCGTTGCGTAAGCGGCTGCAATGGGAGATGACGCCGGAGCAGTTGAAGGATGAACGGAAACGGTTGTCCTATGCGGCGGGCAGTGCGCTGGGGCGGGATATTCAGGGGTTGATGACGGAGCGTCAAAGCTGGGGGGTACCGGTGGACCGCGACAGCCTGTTGGCGGGCGTTATCGACAGCGTGGCGGGGCGTTTGCAGCTGCCGCCGGATGAACTGAATACGCTGACGGCGCAGGCGGATGCCGCCGCCGTGGCCGCGCGTGAGAAACGCGTTAACCAGCAGCGGCGGCGCGATGAAGATTATCTGGCGCAGTTCAGTCAACAAAAGGGCGTAAAGCAGTCGGCGATGGGCTTCTGGTATCGGGTGGATTACGCCGGGGAGGGCGCGCTGGCGCCAACGGCGGTGGTCGATGTCGTGGTGAAAGAGAAGCTGACCGACGGCACGGTGATCCAGGATATGGATCTGAGCGGCAAGGTGCTGTCGCAACCGCTGTCCGAATACCCGCCGCTGTTCCGGGAGGCGATAGGTCATCTGCACAACCACGGCTCGTTGACGATGGTCGTGCCGCCGGCGCTGGCCTACGGTGAAACCGGCTACCCGCCGAAGGTGCCGCCCAACGCCACCATGGTTTATGAATTGCGCATCGACAACAGCCAGGCGCCGGCGAAGGGCGTCCAGGCGGTTAAACGGGAAGCCGACACGGCGGGAGAACAGGGATGAACACGATGATAAAAATCGCGCTATTTGATGAGAATCGATACTTCAGCGCCGGTTGGCAAGAGGCCCTGGCGCTGCATTTCAGCACTTACGGCAAGCGCACGCTGTTAGTGGATGCGCGGCAGGTTCACGAAGCCGATTTGGTGTTCTGCTATTTTCCTCCCGGCGTGCAAAGCTGTTTTTGTCACCTCTCTGAGGCGCAGCCCGCGGGGCGTAAAACGCTGTATTTCTCGTTGCGAACGCCGGAGGGACGGCATAAACGCACCGTCGGTAACCGCTGCTCGCTGGAGGCTGGCGTCATCTACCACGATATGCCGTTGGTTTCGGCGCTGTATCAGGTGAGCGCCGAGCTGGAGCGGCGCAGCAAATGGCCGGGCAGACTGCGCTGTGGCAGGAGCTGCGTATGCCAACACCGGGGCCTGACGCTGCGCGAACAAGAGATCATGCGCTGCATGACGCGGGAGATGGGAGTCACGCAAATCGCCCGGATGCTGGACATTAGCGTGAAGACGGTCAGCAATCACAAGATGAGCGTCATGCGCAAAATGGGATTCCGGCGTAATGCCGAACTTTACGGCTGGCTGCGGCACAGCGCTCGTCCCGGGGCTGTGGGGCTTCGCGCGGGTATTCAGCCCGGCGTTGCGGCAGGAAAGGATCGCTATTGAAACGGCGCCGGCCAAGTCACACCGGCTGGCGCCTTAAGTACCTCGCCGTGGCGATCAGTTGCAGGCCACGACCTTGATCGCCAGCCCGCCCTGTGAGGTTTCGCGGTATTTGGCGTTCATGTCTTTGCCGGTCTCGTACATGGTTTCGATCACCTTATCCAGACAAACCCGCGGTTCGCTGGTCCGGCGCATCGCCATGCGTGCGGCGTTGACCGCCTTAACGGCGGAAATGGCGTTGCGTTCGATGCAGGGCACCTGAACCTGGCCGGCGAGCGGATCGCAGGTCAGCCCCAAATGGTGCTCCATGGCGATCTCCGCCGCGATGCACACCTGCGCCGGGCTGCCGCCGAGCAGCTCGGTCAACCCGGCCGCCGCCATCGAACAGGCCACGCCCACTTCCCCCTGGCAACCCACTTCGGCGCCGGAGATCGAGGCGTTCATCTTGTACAACGCGCCAATCACGCCGGACGCCAGGAAGTAGCGTGTGTAGGAGTTGGCGTTCACCGGGCGGATGAACTTGTCGTAGTAGGCCAGTACCGCAGGGATAATGCCACACGCGCCGTTGGTCGGCGCGGTGACCACGCGGCCACCGGCGGCGTTCTCTTCGTTGACGGCCAGCGCGAACATGTTGATCCAATCGACCACGTTCATCGGATCGATATTGTTCTTGTCGCCGGTCACCAGAATGCGTCGCAGCGCGGCGGCGCGGCGCGGCACTTTCATCGGGCCAGGCAGCAGGCCTTCGGTGTTGATGCCGCGCTCGATACCGGCGCTCATCACCTGCCAGACGTCGGCGAAATGCGCGTCGATGTCCGCCTTGCTGCGCAGCGCCAGCTCGTTCTGCATCACCAGGCCGGACAACGACAGCCCGGTGTCTTTGCAATGCTGCTGCAGATCGTGCGCTGATTTGAACGGGTAGGGCACCGGCGTGGCGCCCTCGGCGGACTGGCCGAAGTGTTCTTCGTCGACGATGAAACCGCCGCCGATCGAGTAATAGGTTTTGCTGTGCAGCAGGCGTTCACCGGCGAAGGCACGGATGCGCATGCCGTTTTCGTGCAGCGGCAGGTTGTCGCTGTGGAAATTCATGCCGCCGTGCAGCGGAAAATCCACCTCGTGGTGGCCGTTGGCCAGCGGCAGGCGGCCGCGCTGTTCCACGTCGCGGATAAAGCCCGGAATGCTGTCGATGTCCACGTCGTGCGGCAGGTTGCCGGCCAGGCCCATGATGATGGCGATGTCGGTGTGGTGACCTTTACCGGTCAACGACAGCGAACCGTAGACGTCGACCACCACGCGGGTGGTGTCCTGCAACTGCTGGTGGGCGATCAGATCGTCGACGAACTGTTTGCCGGCCTTCATCGGGCCAACGGTGTGGGAACTGGATGGGCCGATGCCAATTTTGAAAATATCGAAAACGCTGACCATGGTCTCGCCTCCTTCTTCAGGTTTCAGGCGGTGAATACGGGAAATGGGGGAGTGCGGGAGGGCCGGCGCGCAAGCGGCGCCGGCCGGGCGTGATTAGCCGAGCAGGCTGAACACGATAGCAGAGATGGCGATCAGACCCATCACAACCACGAACACGTTGCTGATGTGGCCGCTGTACTTGCGCATGGCAGGCACTTTACGAATGGCGTACATCGGCATCAGGAACAGCAGCATGGCGATGATTGGGCCACCCAGGGTTTCGATCATGCCCAGGATGCTTGGGTTCAGGGTGGCGACGATCCAGGTGGTCACCAGCATGAAGATAGCGGTCATGCGGTTCAACTTGGCGGTGCTGACGGTTTTGCCACGGCTCTTCATCGATTTGGCAACCAGACCGTTGAAACCTTCACGAGCGCCGAGGTAGTGGCCCAGGAACGATTTGGTAATGGCGACGAAGGCGATAACCGGCGCGATGTACTCGATCATCGGGTTGTTAAAGTGGTTAGCCAGGTAAGACAGAATCGAGATGTTCTGCGCCTTGGCTTCCGCCAGGTTTTCCGGCGTCAGGCTCAGCACGCAGCTGAACACGAAGAACATCACGGTCAGCACCATCATGATGTGTGCATAAGCCAGAATGCGGGAGCATTTCTTCTCGGCATCTGCGCCGTACTCTTCGCGTTTGGCGACGGCGAAAGCGGAGATGATCGGCGAGTGGTTAAAGGAGAACACCATTACCGGGATTGCCAGCCACAGGGTCATGATCAGGCCGTGGCCCATGCCGGTACCGCTGCCGGACAGCGACACGTTTTCGAAGATGGCGCCGGTCCAGTTAGGGATCAGGTATACCGCCAGCAGCATCAGCACCGCCACGAACGGGAAGACCAGAATGCTCATGGTTTTCACGATGGCCTGCTCACCGAAGCGCACGATGGTCATTAGGCCGACGATCAGGATCAGTGACAGAATGGCGCGCGGCGGCGACGTCATGCCCAACTGGTGGGTAATGAAGCTGTCGACGGTGTTGGTGATCGCCACGCTGTAAACCAACAGAATCGGGTAGATGGCGAAGAAGTACAGCAGGGTAATCAGTTTACCGGCGGTGATGCCGAAATGCTCTTCCACTACAGCGGTGATGTCTTCACCGGGATTTTTGCCGGACAGCACGAAACGGCACAGGCCGCGGTGGGCAAAGAAGGTCATCGGGAAAGCGATGATGGCCATGATGATCAGAGGAATCAAACCGCCGATGCCGGCGTTGATGGGCAAGAACAGGACGCCTGCGCCGATGGCGGTGCCGTACAGGCCCAACATCCACATGGTATCCGTTTTACGCCAGGTACTGCTGGAGCCCGAGGCCGCAGAGGCAATTGTGCCGGTCTGTGTAGTGTCCATAAATATCTCCGAAGTGAACACGAATTTAAAATTAAAAGGCAAAACTTAAGGTTAAACCGTCAAACGTCCTATTCAGGCAACGCTTGCGGTAAGAATCAGGTGTTGCTTGCGGGGATGTTTTGGCGTCCCCCTGGTTGTTTATTGTGTTCATTACCAAGGCACAGCGCCGGGTAATTCACTAAAGACTTTCCACCGTCACGGGGGATAAAAGTCGTTACCGCTGCCGACAGGTCATTGCCTGTCGATTTTTGTTGGCGGCAAGATAACGATTTACAGTAGAAACAACCGTGATCCTGCTCTCAAATGCGTAATATGTGCAGTTATATGCTTTTTTATCGATTTTTCGCGCATTTGTTGCACATTTGTGTAAGATTTTGTGCTGAGAACGCTCTCATAAAATTTTCTGCGATTATGCGGCTTGTACAATAATTAGCCGGATAAAGCGCTGTGCTCAGCAGCAAGCCGAGCAATATATTTTATGCGTGGTTTTGGATCTAGCGAAAAACCCGGATTAAGCAGTTTTAGTGATGTGGATCACATTATGTTTTTAAGGTAAATTGAATTTATCTTTTTGTTTTTAATGATTTTTATTTAAAATTCACCGCTAGTAACGAAGGGAAATTACTTACGTGGTTAGCGGATAAAAATGCGTAACCATTCATCATATAAATAACAGATAGCTAACAGGTATTGGTGAGATTTGCTGCAATCGCGTAAACCGCCGTTTATTTAAACTTCCTGGCCTTTGGTACGATTTATCATATAAAAGCCATAAATAGCCGTTAATTCACCCAGCCGACCGCGTGTTTAGCCTGCGAAAAAATAATCACGCGGGTGAGCTGTTGCATTTTATTAACCTGATGTTGCGTGCGGATAAGCGAAAAACGCGAATTGATTGCGCATTATTTGTTCATTTTTGGGTGAGGAAAGAGGGATATCGAAACGGTGCGCCGTCGGTTATGACGGCGCTGAAGGCGGATTAATAGCGGATAGCGATGGCGTTGTCGTTGAAGAATGCCAGGAAGTCGGCGGCCGGTTGGCGGTCGGTGATCACCCGATCGAATTGTGTCAGGGGGCCGATGCAGGCCGGTTTGGTTTTGCCGAATTTGCTGTGGTCTGCCACCAGGATCTTTTGCTGCGCCATCGCCATCGCGCGATGCTTCATCTCCAGTTCGTCGAAGTTGAAGCAGGTGGCGCCGTGCTGCAGACTGAGGCCGGCGGCGGAGATAAAGGCGATATTCGGGCAGATATGATCGAGCTCGTTACGGCCGCTGACGCTGGAAAAGATGTAGTTGTTCGGCTTGAACTCACCGCCGCACAGGACCACTTTGCAGTTCGGTTTGTCCTGCAGCGCCAGGAAGGTGTTCAGCGAATGGCACACGGCGGTGAAGGTCAGTTCGTCGGCGATGGCGTCGATGATCGCCGGGGTGGTGGTGCCACAGTCAAAAAACACCGTGTCGTTTTCATTGATCAGCGGCGCTGCCAGCAGGCCGATGCGCCGTTTCTCCGTGACCTGTTTGGCTTTTTGATCGGAAACGAAGTAGTTGGTCACGCCGTTGCTGCGCGGATCGGTCACCACGTAGCCGCCGAGCAACACCACGGCCGCCGGTTCGGCGCTCAGATCGCGGCGAATGGTCATCTCCGAGACCCCCAGCAGCGCGGCGGCTTCTTTCAGGTGGATCTTGTCAGCGCGTTTTAACGCCTGAACTAACCGGTTGATACGTTCTTCGCGCCGCGTTTCCATAGATCCGTCTTCCCACAGGTAGTAGAGGTAAAGGGGCGTGCCGGCATTTCCGGCGCTAAACACAACAATGCGGGGCAATATCGGGCCGCATCAGCCGCCCGTATTGTCCCGCATCGGAGTGTATGGCCATGCCCGTCAGGGCAAGCCGACGATCAGTAGCTGCCCGCCGCCGGCTGGGCGCCGGATACGATGGCGACGCCGGAGCTGGTGCCGATGCGCGTGGCGCCGGCTTTAATCATCTTCTCGGCGGTGGCGCGATCGCGCACGGCGCCGGAAGCTTTCACGCCCATTTCGCTGCCCACAGTCTCACGCATCAGTTTGACGTGCTCTTCCCGAGCGCCGCCGGTGCTGAAGCCGGTGGAGGTTTTCACGAAGGCGACATCGAGTTCGCGACACATTTCACAAACCTGGACGATCTGCGCATCGCTGAGCAGGCAGGTTTCCAATATTACCTTCAACGGGATCGCCGCGCAAACCTCGCGCACGGCGGCGATATCGGCTTTCACTTCGTCCAGCAGGCCGCTTTTCAACCAGCCGACGTTGATCACCATATCGATCTCTTGCGCCCCGGCGGCGATCGCCGCTTTGGCTTCAAAGGCCTTGGCGACGGTCAGGCCGGCACCCAGCGGGAAACCGATCACCGAGCAGACTTTCACGGTGCTTTCTTGCAGCAGCTGGGCCGCCAGTGGCACGTAGCCGGAGTTGACGCATACCGCATAGAAGTTGTGCTGCTGTGCTTCTTCGCACAGTTTGGCGATCTGCATTTCGGTGGCGTCCATGGCCAGCAGGGTGTGGTCGACATAGCTGGCGTAATCGATGTTTTCGGTGGTCATCGCGGTTCCTTAGTGAGGTTAAGACAGTAAACGGAGTGAGGAATGTGAAAATAATAACATTCCGATGCCGATAAACCTAGTGCTGTTTAAAAAATGTCGATCCGATCGTCGCTATAATGCTGTTATAGGTATAGCTTAAAGGCGTTTCATTTGTTATTTAAATAACATTCTGTGGCTCGCGGCCTGCGCGGGCGAAACGTCGAGGGAAAAAAGATGAAGATCAACATCGATCTGGCTCCTGAAGCTTTCGGGGCGCATCGGCAGGAACTGTTCCGCAATGCGGATTTTGCGGTGAGCGCGCATCGCTGCGCAGAACGTGGGCCGATGTTAACGCTGGCGAACTGCCGTGGCGCGCTGACGGTTTTACCGTATCAGGGCCTCGCGATCTGGGACGCTGAGTTTGACGGTTACTCGCTGAAGTCGGGCCGCCGCAGCGTGCGGGGCGCCGGCAGAAAGCGCGCTGACGACGCTGCGTTCTATCCCGCCTGGCCGCATCAGGACGGTGAGCCGCTGCAGATGCAACGCGTGTGGATCCAGCTGGCGGGCGATGAGCTGACGTTGCACGGCGAGGGGGAGCGGGCGGGCGGGCGTTGGCGCATCGGCCCGGCGCTGCGTCTGGCGGCCCAGAGCGCGCAGTTCGCCATAGAGATGAAGGTCACCAATCAGGCCGAGCGGCCGCAGCCGCTGCGCTATGTTTGCGGCCTCAACTATGACTGCATTCCTGATGCGGTATTCCGCCAGAACCTGCCGACGCCGGCTTTATTAGGGGATACGATCGGGCAGGAACTGTTGTGCTCCGACGATCTGACGCGCTATGTGGATCAGGCCGAATTCTTTATGCTGGCGCCGCAGGGCCGGCGTTATGTGACGCGTTTTGCCACCGAACAATTCAACTATGGTTTCCGGCGCATCGCCGTTCAGGGCAACAGGCGGCTGCTGGCTTTTATCCAGCCGGCGAACTGTCGCCCGAATGCGCCAGAGGGTGAGGGAGTGATGCTGGGAGCGGGAAAAACGCGGACGTTCTGTGTGACTACTGGCGTGGTGTGAAAGCAGGGGCGGTAACGCCCCTGTCATGTTGTGCGGTTACTCTTTCACCCAGCCGCGTCGAATGGCGAAGGCAAACAGGAAGCGATACAGGCGCGACAGCTTGTCGGCGAGGACATCGCCGAACAGATTCCATACCAGCTGCGCGAACAGGCAGCCGACCAGGCCGAGCAGGAAACCGCCAACCATATCCAGCGGCCAGTGCACGCCGAGGTAAACGCGTGACCAGGCGATGCCGGCGGCGACAATCATCAGCAGCGCGCCGGACCAGACCCGGTGCCAGAACAGGAATGCCAGCGCAAAGGTAAAGATGGCGGTGCCGTGATCGCTGGGGAACGAGCTGTCCGGCGCGTGCGCCAGGAAGGTATAGCCGACGCCGGCGACGAACGGACGCTCATGCGGCAGCAGCGCGCCGATAGCGGAGGCGGCAAGCATGGCGAACAACAGCGCGATCGTGGTTTTCGCCACCACTTCGCGCTGTGAAACCAGCTGGCTTTGCGGCCCCCACAGCCACAGGCCGACGATCAGCAGCGGCACGATAATGATAAGATCGCGCGCCAAAAAGGTGGCGAAATCGATCATCCATTCGGGAGACGCCGGGGTCGCATTGATCCAGGCGAAAAGAACATGGTTTAGCTGCTCCATAACCGTTACCTCATCTTGCGGCGCCAATAGCCGCTAATCATCCAATAAATAGCCAACTGGCTTAACCAAACCCACCAACCCGCCCACAGGTTATGGGTAAGAAAATGTGCGCCACGCATGATCTGACCAAAGCCCATCACCATGCCGAGCGCAATGCCGCCGCACCAGCACCACCAGGCCAGGCGCGGACGCTGCGGATAAAACAGGAAAAACAACGCCATCACCGCGAAACCGCTCGAGGCGTGCCCGCCGGGGAAACAGCGACCGGGGCCCGGCAGCGCCGGTACCGTGCCGAATAGCGGGAAGGACATCGCCTTGCCGCCGTACTCAATCAGATCCCACGGACAGGAGTGCGCGCTGGTGGCTTTGAGAATGCCCACCACCAGCGGGCCGATACCAATCAGCAGCATGGTTACGATCAGGCGCGCGCTGCGGCGATAGAGGCCCCAAAACAGTGTCAGCACCGCCCCTACGATCACTATCTGCTTCAACAGGCGGTGATTGATCAGATCCAGCCAATAATTGTTTTGCCACGGGAAATGCCCGCTGGCGGCATCGTACCAATAATTGCTGATCGCCCAGTCCAGCTGTTCGTTACGGGAGAGCCATAGAAACACCAAACCGCTGATCAGCAGGCCAAAAACTTGCCAACGGTAAAAGGATGCCGACAGGGAGTAAAGGGCGGTTGTCTTAATTTGCGGTGTCGTTGAGGATTGATTTAATGACGATTCTGGATTCACGCGCAGGCTCAGTGACAGGATTGAATGACGTTACTGTAATAATTCTGTCTTAAGAAAACCTTAGTCCGCCGGTAAGAAAACCCTATCTGATACACTTGCTTGTACGAAGGTAATCGCTGGTTTTTCTCGTCTTAACCCGAGGGTGCGCTGGCTAATTGCTCCAGTTAACGGTTTATATTAGGCGATTGTCACTATTGATTGCCTATTGTAAAGAAGATTAAACCTGTGGCGAGCTTAGCGGTAGTGTATTAGTTTATAGACGGATTATTTGACAACGTGTAGGGATAAAACATGAACAAGGCATCCGTTGTATTTTCCGGCCTGCTGATGGCCGTTTCCGCTGGCGCTATGGCGGCGACCTCTGGCGATGACGCAGACATGAGCAAACAGCCGCTGGAAAAAGTCGCGCCTTACCCGAAAGCCGAGAAGGGCATGAATCGCCAGGTGATCTACCTGCCGAAGCAAGAGCACGAAGAGAACTACAAGGTAGAACTGCTGATCGGCAAGACGCTGGAAGTGGACTGCAACCGCCATATGATTGGCGGCACGCTGGAGACCAAAACCCTGTCCGGCTGGGGTTATGATTACCTGGTGCTGGAGAAGCTGTCTGAACCGGCCTCGACCATGATGGCCTGCCCGGACAATACCAAGACCAAGAAATTCATCGCCGCTAACCTGGGCGACGCCGCGATGCAGCGCTACAACAGCCGCCTGCCGATCGTGGTGTATGCGCCGAAAGACGCGGAAGTGAAATACCGCATCTGGAAAGCCGAAGATACCGTAAGCCAGGCTGAGCAGAAATAACCGCCGCCTGACGCCGCTCCGCTGGCCATTCCCGGTTGGCGGAGCCTTTCTCCTTCCTGTCTCCTTATCATTCCCGCATCTTTGACACTCGACTGATTGCTTTCGGACGTGGCTTTTAGCCGCAACATGGCAACGAAATACGCTCTTCACATGGCACAGGAAGCACGCAGCTGCATGGATGGGAGAGGATGCGCGCGTATAGAAATAGAGCAAAGAAATCTTTACTGAATTGTGATAATTTTGCCCATACCCTATTTAGGCGTGACACAGAAGATAAGGATATCCAATGCGTTATCGTTCGCTAACGCTCGACGAAACCAGAAAAAGTCGCCCATCTGGCGAGCTGCACTGTGATGGCGCGTCTGTGCCGACCACGGAACCTTACGAGTGGGCTGGCGCCGTATGAAACTGATTCATTTCTCCTCTGAACACACGGCGCCGGAAAGCTTTTCCAGGATACTTAACCCTACAGCAGCGCGGTATGAGCTGGAACGGCATTATCTGTTCGGCGGCGCAGCCGGCATATCGATAAGCAGCCGGTATCCGATTACCCGCAATACTCAATCCGGGATTGGCGTCACCGGTTATCGTGAGGACGTGGCTGTGAAGCGCAGCGTGCTCGATGAGATCAACCGGGGCGGCTTGCTGGCGATTGATCAGGGAATGGGCACCTGGACGCCGACGAAATATGCTTTTTACGTCGACGCGGAAGGCCGATTACAGCGCTACCCAGGCAGCTCTCTTCCCGCCTTTTATCCTATCGGGCGCGTGATCGCCCGCTATGAAGAAATGGTTAGCCGCTATGGCCACCGGGCAAAACCGACGGTGCTGCCGGCGAGGCAGAATACGTCCCGGAATCCCCCTCTGCAGCAAGCCATCGCGACCGCAGTAGCAACCGTTGCCGCCACGGTGCAGGCCATCCGTCCGCTGACCAAGGCAGAACGCTGGCAAGAACGCCAGTACCTGATAGGGCGAGGCAACCGCAGCATTTACCCGGATGCGCGCATAGCTGCACAGCGCCTGGCGGAGAACAACGTTGCGGTCGAAAAGGCGAAGTTGGCTGAGAATGTCTATAAGACCACTAACCCGCTCAAGGACACGATAGACATCCCTGAAGGCTGGAAGGATATCAGTAACAATGATGGGGCGCTGGGCCGGCTTGGTTTGAGCAGTAACATGCTTTATGACAAACCAATGAATCCTGACTTTTTAGCCCGAGTTTATCAGCCAGACGAAAGTGTCTTTGGCAAGGCGATGAACCCGACGGTGGTATTCCGCGGATCGCGGGCACCAGAATTCCCGGAGGGAATAAGCCGCGCAACCCAAAAAGCCTTAATAAGGGGTGACTTATCAGGCATTAAAAATCTCAGTGACTGGAAAAACAACGGTGCTCAGGGAATAGGGCTTAATTCTGAATACTACAAAAAAGCGGTTGGTATTGGCGATAAAATTTCAAAGGTATCCAATATCGACGTTGCAGGTCACTCATTAGGCGGTGGCATGGCGTCTGCTGCCTCCATGGCCAGCGGCAAGCCAGCTTGGACGTTTAATGCCGCTGGATTGCATGCGGGAACCGTAGAAAAATACGGCGGCTCTATAATAGGCAGTGTCGATAATATTCAGGCGTATCGCGTGAAGGGGGAGCTATTGACCAAGCTGCAGGAGGTTGATTTGTGGGAGGATGCCAAAGACCTCAAATTTTATCCGCCGGCGGTGATGGCGAAAGAACGGTTGTCCCTGTTGGCGCCTGACGCCGTGGGAGTAAAACACACGCTTTCCGGTGGAACAGGCTCACTGCTGGATAAGCACGGTATAGACCAGGCGATACAATGCATTGAAAATGAAAAAGACGATGACATTGCCACAATCAAGGGAAGAATATGAAAAAACTTATTCTCATTATCACGATGGTAGTGTCTACGCTCATCATGCAAGGGTGCGAGAAAGGTATGGATTTACAACCGCAGGATTATTTTGACGGTCAGCAATTGGACATTGCCAAAGCCATTTATGATGGTGATAGGCCGCAGTTGGATAAACAGTTATCATCAGTAAACAAAGAGATCTTAAATCGTCCAGCTAAGGAAGAAATGACCTTATTGTTCTGGGCAATAAACAATGCCATCTATGATAAAACCACACCTGAAAGGCTGAAAATTATCACTGATTTGGTAAAAGCCGGCGCAGATCCTTTACAGCCTCAACCCAACACGCCAGGTAGCCCAGCTGAATTTGTTATGAAAGCGGATAAAGGCATCTGGATACAGGCTATGTTAGAGGGCGGACTTTCTCCAAATGCTAGGGATAAGGTTCATAATCAACCCATTATATTTAATAGCATCTTTGCAAAAAACACAGAAACATTAGAGGTCATGTTGGAGCATGGTGCTGATATAAATATAAGAAATTCACTGGGTGATACGCTGCTCATCGATGCTTTAGACTATCACTCCTATGACCACGTCATTCTTTTATTAGAAAAAGGCGCCGATAGCGATATAAGAGGCAACTCGGGTTGGACGATGGGCAATCAACTTCAACGGCTGATTAATAGGAGTCAGGACGGCAGTGAGGCGAAAGAGTCTCTTGAGCGCATCAGAGACGAGCTAATTAAGCGTGGCGGGAAATGGCCGCCTGCTCCTGTCAGTCAATAGGCCGTTCTCAGTATCCCAAGGGGGTAGAGGGATACTGATACGGTAATAAAGCAAAGTTAGGCCGTGGTTATGTTAAAAATGGAGATGGCATGAGGCACAGCGCTCTTATCATTATCATATTGCTGTCGATGCTCATGATGCAGGGATGCGAACAAGGTAGGGATCTACAACCACAGGATTACTTTGAAGGGAAGCAGCTGGACATCGCCAACGTCATCTACGAGGGTGACAGGCAAAAGCTGGATAAGGTTTTACCGACGGTAAGCAAAGAAACGTTAAATCGGCCGGCCAAGGCGGAGATGACGTTATTATTCTGGGCGATAAATAACGCTATCTTTGACAAGAACACGCCCGAGCGGCTCAAGATCATTACGGATCTGGTCAAGGCGGGAGCAGACCCACTGCAGCCAAGAGCTGAGGGGGGGAGTAGCCCAGCTGAATTTGTTATGAAGGCGAATAAAGGCGTATGGATACAAGCTATGTTAGAGGGCGGGCTCTCTCCAAATGCCAGAGATAAGGTTCATAATCAACCCATTATATTTGAAAGTTTTGATGCGGCGAACACCGAAACATTAAAGATGTTAATTGCATACAAAGCTGATGTTAATATCAAAGGCGCTATGAACCGAATGCCATTAATTAATGCCCTGTATAACAGTTGCCCAGAACACATTGAGGTTCTGTTGGCTCATGGGGCTAATACTTTAGCCAAAGATGATTTTAATGACAGCTTCCTTTCTTTGATTTCTGCGGAGATAGATAAAGGGGATAAGAGCAATGCGTATATAAAAAAGCTAATTAAAATTAAAGAAAAAATAAAACAGGTGAATTAGTTCGCCTCGGCTCTCATGGGGGACAATGCTGGTCTTCTCCAGTGCAGTACCATGACGTGATGACATACAGGAAGATGACTGGATGAGCCACCAAAGAGCACCCAGCCGACAGCGACGAGAGTGCTGTTGTTAAGTACCGTTTGTGACGCCATCTCTTTGAACAGTGGCAAACCCACAAGCAGCGTTTCTATGTTGAAACCTGCACATTGATGGGACGCTGGCGTAAGCGACACTCAGAGGTAGGATGCTTTATGCCTGACGACGAGGCAGCGACAACTGGTGTTGCGGGCTGTTTCAGGCAACAAAAAACCCGATAATCTTGAACCTAAAAGGCGGGATTATCGGGCTCCACAAAATGGGGACATCAAAGAAAAGCAGTGGCACTAATTCAGACTGCGGCCCCCAACGAAAGTTCTGGCCGGCGACAAAAAAATCAAAATATTTTTATCGCCGATCCATCTCTCCCGCTAATCGATCAGCCGAGTATGCCCGGCCATAGCACCACGATGAGTGAACCCGCCAGCGTTAACAGCACGTTAGCGATGGCGTAGGTGCCGGCGTAACCCAGCGCCGGGATGTTGCTGCGCGCGGTATCGCTGATGATCTCCATCGCCGGCGCGCAGGTGCGGGCGCCCATGATGGCGCCGAACAGCAGGGCGCGGTTCATGCGCAGCACATAGGCGCCGAACAGGAAGCAGATAATCACCGGCACCAGGCTGACGATCAGCCCGGCGATCAGCATCTGGCCGCCGACCGCGCCCAGGCTGTGGCCGATGCCGGCGCCGGCGCTCAGGCCTACGCCCGCCATAAACACCATCAGGCCGAATTCTTTCACCATGTTCAGCGCGCCCTGCGGAATGTAGCCGAAGGTCGGGTGGTTGGCGCGCAGGAAGCCGAGCATGATGCCGGACATCAGCAGGCCGGCGGCGTTGCCGATGCCGAACGAGAAGTTGCTGAACTGTATGGTGATCTGGCCGATCAGAAGGCCGATGATGAAGAAGGCGCAGAACGCCAGCAGATCGGTCACCTGGCTGTGAATCGAGATAAAGCCAATTTTCTCCGCCACGCTCTTCACCCGGCGCGCGTCGCCGCTCACCTGCAACACGTCGCCTTTGTTGAGCACGATGCTGTCGTCGATCGGCATTTCGATCTGGCTGCGGATCACGCGGTTGAGGAAGCAGCCGTGGTCGGTCAGCTTCAGCTGGCTCAGGCGTTTGTTCACCGCGTTGCTGTTCTTCACCACGATCTCTTCGGTGACGATGCGCATGTCGAGCAGATCGCGATCGAACACTTCCTTGCCGTTGCGGAAGCTCGGGTCCAGCCGCGCGTGGGCGTCCGGGTAGCCGACCAGCGAGATCTCGTCGCCCACCTGCAGCACCGCGTCACCGTCCGGGTTGGCCAAAATGCCGTTGCGGCGGATGCGTTCGATGTAACAGCCGGTCTGGCGGTAGATGCCCAGTTCACGCAGGTTCTTGCCGTCGGCCCAGGCCACCAGCTCGGGGCCGACGCGGTAGGCGCGGATCACCGGCAGGTAGACCTTGCGCTGGCTGTCGGTGTCCAGGCCGCGTTCGCGGGCGATCTGCTGGGCAGAGGTGGACAGGTCCTGGTGTTGCAGCTTCGGCAGGTAGCGCGCGCCGAAGATCAGGCTGACCAGACCGATCAGGTAGGTGAGGGCGTAGCCCAGGCTCAGATGATCCTGCGCCGCCAGCAGCGCCGGGCCGTTGACGATGGTGTTGCGTAGCGTGTCGCCGGCGCCCACCAGCACCGGCGTGGAGGTCATCGAGCCGGCCAGCATGCCGGCGGTCAGGCCGATATCCCAGTGGAACAGCTTGCCGAGACCGACGGCGAGCACCATCGCCGAGCCGACCATCACCAACGCCAGCATCAGGTAGTTTTTGCCGTCGCGGAAGAAAATCGAGAAAAAGTTGGGTCCGGCTTCTACGCCGACGCAGAAAATAAACAGCATGAAGCCGAGATTCAGCGCCTCGGTGTTAATGGCGAAGTGTTGCTGGCCGAGCAGCAGGGAAACCACCAAAACGCCAATGGAATTACCGAGTTGGACGGAGCCCAGACGGAGTTTACCGAGGCACAGCCCCAGTGCGAGTACCACGAACAGTAACAGAATGTAGTTACCGTTTAACAAACTAGCGACGTTTATGTTCACGGGGGATAACTTATTGTTTACCAGTAAGTGCTTGATATAGATAACTATAAGAGATAAATTCAGCCTTAAAACGACGTCATAAATCACCACCAGCAGAAAGCGAAGCGAACCATCGTTCGGCGGCGTTCATTCTAGACGCTATGACCGATGACAGCCAGCACAGAAAGCTGATTTCCTGCGCCGCCGTGCGCATTTAACTCTCTTTTGACCAAGGAAAAAATTCGGTTCAGCGTCACCTCACGGGTGGCCGGACCGATTTCTATTGATGCGGTAATTGGGCGGGGGAGAATTCGCATGACGAGTTATCGATATTGGCTGGGCATTCTCAGCTGTTTTCTGTTGTTCAGCCTGGTGTTTCTCGGCCAGCAAACCGGCCTGTTCGGCAGCACGGATCATGAGCACCACGGGGAAACCGGCCTGCTGCTGTTCGTTGTCCCCGGTGCGATCGCCAGCTATCTGTCGAGCCGCAAGCGGCTGCTTTGCCCGTTGCTTGGCGCGCTGTATGCGCTGCCGCTGTGTCTGCTGATCCGCCACTTCTGGCTGACGCCGTCCTATTCATTCTGGCAGGAGTTGGCTTATGCCACCAGCGCGGTGTTCTGGTGCGTGTTCGGCGCGATGCTGATGCTGTTCGCCCTCGGCCTGTTGCAGACGCTGCAGCAGCTGCACCGGCGGCAGCGGCAATAAAAAAAGGCGCGTTAAGCGCCTTTTTTGTCGTTCAAAAACTTACTGGAACAGGTTCAGGTGTTCTTTGGCGTAAGCTTCGAAATCGGTGCAACCGCCGATGTGCTTCTCATCCAGGAAGATCTGCGGCACGGTTTCAACCGGTTTACCGACGGTTTTTTCCAGATCGGCCTTGGTGATGCCTTCCGCGTGGATGTCAACGTAACGGAAGTTGAAATCGTCGCGTTCTTCAGTCAGTTTTTCCGCCAGTTCTTTAGCGCGGACACAATAAGGACAGCCAGGACGCCCGAAGATTACTGCAAACATGCAACGCTCCTTAATTGGATTTTCAATAAATGGTTCGCTATTGCAACGACATCCCGTCACCGAAAAAGTCATTACCTGCGTCAGATGGCGCCTACTATGCCCGTTGAGGCCATGAAAAAAAAGCAGGAATTACCTGTTAATCTGATTCATGTAACCAATTAGTCAGCCGGGGCTGTCGCCGTCGGCGGGAATTCACTACACTGGGGGCAGACCTTCTGGAGAAGAAAAATATGCGTTCATTCGGTGACTTACCACGCCCGGTGCTGGTGTTGGAAGGGCTGGGTATCGTGATGTTGGTGCTGGCCTACCTCAGCATTCACGGCCACCTGCAGCTGCCTGGCTGGCTGGCATCGCAGCAGGCGGCGGTCGGCATGATTTTCCTCGGCGTGGCGTTGATGGTGCCGGCGGCGGCATTTCTGGTGTGGCGCGTGGTGCAGGGCTTTGGCCCGCTGATGCGCGGCGGGTTGCCGCCGGAAAACGATCGCCGCAAACCGCGAGATGCGGATGCATCGAAAGATAATCAGGACCGTGATCCGCGCGCCTGAGTGCCGCGGCCGCTAACCCGCCTGCCGGGCAGGCGTTGGCTTTTGGGGTGACGAGTGAAAATTGCCATTCTTTCTCGCGACGGAACGCTCTATTCATGCAAGCGGCTGCGTGAAGCGGCGGAAGATCGCGGGCACAGCATCGATATCATCGATCCGCTTTCCTGTTATATGAACATCAACCCGGCGGCGCCGACCATTCACTATCGCGGCCGCCAGTTGGAGCGTTATGACGCGGTGATCCCGCGCATCGGCTCCGCCATCACCTTTTACGGCACCGCGGTGCTGCGCCAGTTCGAGCTGCTTGGCAGCTACCCGCTCAACGAATCCGTGGCCATTACCCGCGCTCGCGATAAGCTGCGTTCGCTGCAACTGCTGGCGCGGCAGGGCATCGATCTGCCGATCACCGGCTTTGCCCATTCGCCGGACGACACTGGCGACCTGATCGAGCTGGTCGGCGGCGCGCCGCTGGTGGTCAAGCTGGTGGAAGGCACGCAGGGTATCGGGGTGGTGCTGGCGGAAACCCGCCAGGCGGCGGAAAGCGTGATCGACGCCTTTCGCGGGTTGAATGCCCATATCCTGGTGCAGGAATACGTGCGCGAGGCGCAGGGGCGCGACGTGCGCTGCCTGGTGGTGGGCGGCCGGGTGGTGGCCGCCATCGAGCGGCAGGCGAAGCCCGGCGAGTTTCGCTCCAACCTGCATCGCGGCGGCACCGCCCGCAAAGTGACCATCACCGCCAGGGAGCGGGCGATTGCGGTCAAAGCGGCGAACACGCTGGGGCTGGACGTCGCCGGGGTGGATATCCTGCGCGCCGAGCGCGGCCCGCTGGTGATGGAGGTCAACGCGTCGCCGGGGCTGGAAGGGGTGGAGACCACCACCGGGTTGGACATTGCCGGCATGATGATCGAATACATCGAGCAGCGCGGCCGGCCGGGCTTCCGCCTGAAATCCGGTGGTTGACGGGGCGGTCGGCGCGCTTTTCCCGCCGAGCAATATCTTAATTAGTGAATTAAGCCGCATTGATCGTGGCGTATCGGGTGAATATTCCGTAAGCTATGCGCCTTTTCGCGTTTTGAATATTGTGAGGCTGGTTATTATGGATTCACTCATTGTCCCCGATTTGGCGCTGTTGCGGCGCTGGCTGGATCAGTCGGGCATTTCTTTCTTTGAGTGCGATTCCTGCCAGGCGCTGCACCTGCCGCACATGCAGAACTTCGACGGCGTGTTCGACGCCAAGATAGATCTGGTGGACAACGTCATCCTGTTCTCCGCGCTGGCCGAGGTGAAGCCGACCGCGCTGATCCCGCTGGTGGCGGACCTGAGCCAGATCAACGCCAGTTCGCTGACCATCAAGGCCTTTGTCGACATTCAGGACGACAACCTGCCGAAGCTGATCGTCTGCCAGTCGTTGAGCGTGGCGGTGGGCATCACCTACGAGCAGTTCACTCATTTCATGCAGCAGGGCGAAGAGCAGGTCTCGATGGTGATCCTCGAGGCGCGGGCGAACGATCTGCTGTTTATGGGTGACGAAGAAGAGATCCCCGCTGGCGCCGTGCGTCAGCCGATGCTGCACTGATCCTCGCCGTACCTTAAGCATGCCGTCGCTCCGGCGGCATGCTGCCGTTATTCCCTTCCGCAATAAAATATTCTGCACTTTGGCCTTTGCCGCCCGATCTTTCTCGTCTTTTGTGCCGTTAATGGCGTATCACATAGAGAAAAACTGCATAAAAAATCGATAAATGGCGTTTTTTACCCTGGGGGCTGGCGGGTTGCGATGGCAGCGGCTATGCTGCTGATTCTGCAAAGGGCTTGCGATTTCCCTTGTAACCACGCGAGCAGGGCAGTGCAAAAAGGCGCATGCAATCATATGCATAGCCATTCATTTCGCGGTTGCAACGATTGCGCTCAATCAGGAAAGGTTTTGTATCGCTGCAGATACAAGTTCAATTCTATGATTTACCCTGTTTTGGAGGAAGTTACGGATGGTCACCCAACGTAAAAAGTGGTTATCGGGTGTGGTTGCCGGTCTGTTGATGGCCGCGTCCGTCACGGCGTCAGCCGAAGAGAAAACGCTGCACGTGTATAACTGGTCCGACTATATCGCGCCGGATACCCTGGCCAAATTCCAGAAAGAAACCGGCATCAAAGTGGTGTACGACGTCTTTGACTCCAACGAAGTGTTGGAAGGCAAACTGATGGCGGGCAGCACCGGTTATGATCTGGTGGTTCCTTCATCCAACTTCCTCGAGCGCCAGTCGCAGGCCGGCATCTTCGAGCCGCTCGACAAGAGCAAAATGCCCAACTACAAGAATCTCGATCCCGAGATGCTGAAGCTGGTTGCACATAATGACAAAGACAACAAATACGGCATCCCATACCTGATGGTGACCACCGGCATCGGCTACAATGTCGACAAGGTGAAGGCGGCATTAGGCAAAGACGCGCCGGTCGACAGCTGGGATCTGATCCTCAAGCCGGAAAACCTCGAGAAGCTGAAAAGCTGCGGCGTCTCCTTCCTCGATGCGCCGAGTGAGGTTTACGCCACCGTGCTGCACTACCTGGGCAAGGATCCCAACAGCACCAATGCGGCGGACTATACCGGCGCGGCCAATGATCTGCTGCTGAAGCTGCGGCCGAGCATTCGTTACTTCCACTCTTCACAGTACATCAACGATTTGGCTAACGGCGATATCTGCGTGGCGATCGGCTGGTCCGGCGACGTGATGCAGGCGGCCAACCGCGCCAAAGAGGCGAAGAACGGCGTGAACGTGGCCTATGCGATCCCGAAAGAAGGGGCGCTGACCTACTTCGACATGTTCGCCATGCCGGCGGACGCCAAGAACAAAGACGCCGCGTACCAGTTCCTGAACTTCCTGATGAAACCTGACGTGATGGCGGGCATCAGCAACTATGTCTATTACGCCAATGCGGTGAAAGATTCCACGCCGCTGGTGAAGGCCGAGGTGCGCGAGAACCCGAACGTCTATCCGCCGGCCGATCTGCGCGCCAAGCTGTTCACGCTCAACGTGCAGTCGCCGAAGCTGGATCGTGTCATTACCCGCGCATGGACTAAAGTTAAAAGCGGGAAGTGATGATGGGGGGATACCCCCGATCGTCGGTAAACCGGCAGGCGGGCGCTCCCCGCCTGCACTGCTGTTTTGGGCCACGGCACTCGCCGTGGTTTTGTGCCGCTTTACGCCGGAGAGCACCCCGATTGAACGACGCCATCCCTCGTCCTCAAGCCAAGTCGCAGAAGGTCTTCACCCCTCTGCTGGAAATCCGTAACCTCACCAAAACCTTCGACGGGCAGAATGCGGTCGAAGACGTCAGCCTCACCATCTACAAGGGCGAGATCTTTGCGCTGCTTGGGCCGTCTGGCTGCGGCAAGTCAACCTTACTGCGCATGTTGGCCGGCTTTGAACAGCCGACGGAAGGGCAGATCGTGCTCGACGGGCAGGATATGTCGCACGTGCCGCCGTACCAGCGGCCGATCAACATGATGTTTCAGTCTTACGCGCTGTTCCCGCACATGACGGTAGAGCAGAACATCGCCTTCGGCCTGAAGCAGGACAAAATGCCGCGGGCAGAAATCGCCGAGCGGGTGGCGGAAATGCTGGCGCTGGTGCACATGCAGGAGTACGCCAAACGCAAACCGCACCAGCTTTCCGGCGGCCAGCGGCAGCGGGTGGCGCTGGCGCGCAGCCTGGCCAAGCGGCCCAAGCTGCTGCTGCTGGATGAGCCAATGGGCGCGCTGGACAAGAAGCTGCGCGATCGCATGCAGTTGGAAGTGACCGATATTCTCGAGCGCGTCGGCGTCACCTGCGTGATGGTGACGCACGATCAGGAAGAGGCGATGACCATGGCGGGGCGCATCGCCATCATGAACCGTGGCAAGTTCGTGCAGATCGGCGAGCCGGAAGAGATCTACGAGCATCCGAATAGCCGCTTCAGCGCCGAATTTATCGGTTCGGTCAACGTCTTCGACTGCGTATTGCAGGAGCGCCACGACGATGCGCTGATCCTGCAAAGCCCCGGATTGCGCCATGCGATCAAAGTAGATCCGGACGCCTCGGTGGTGGACGGCGTGCCGATCCAGGTCGCGCTGCGGCCGGAAAAGATCCTGCTGTGCGAACAGGTGCCGGAAGACGGCTGCAACTTCGCGGTAGGGGAAGTGGCGCACATTGCCTACCTGGGCGATCTGTCCATTTATCACGTGAAGCTGCACAGCGGGCAGATTATCAGCGCCCAGCTGCAAAACGGCCACCGTTTCCGCAAGGGGATGCCCACCTGGGGCGATGAAGTGCGTCTGTGCTGGGAAACCGACAGCTGTGTCGTGTTGACGGTGTAGCGGAGCCGCTGAGGAGTAACCCATATGACCCTGCTTTCTGAACGCACGCCGGAGCCGCCGGCCAAAACGCCCGGCACCCTCAAGGCGCTGTTCCACCGCCTGCTGATGGCTCACGGCCGCAAGCTGGTGATCGCATTGCCGTATTTATGGCTGACGCTGCTGTTCATGCTGCCGTTCCTGATCGTGTTCAAGATCAGCCTGGCGGAGCTGGCGTTGGCGGTGCCGCCTTACACCGAGTTGATGAGCTGGGTGGACGGCAAGCTGAACATCGCGCTCAACTTCGCCAACTACCTGCAACTGATCGACGATCCGCTGTATATCGACGCCTATCTGCAGTCGCTGCGCGTGGCGGCGGTCTCGACGCTGTGCTGCCTGATCATCGGCTATCCGCTGGCCTGGGCGGTGGCCCACAGCAAGGCGTCGACTCGCAACATTCTGCTGCTGCTGGTGATCCTGCCTTCCTGGACCTCGTTCCTGATCCGCGTCTATGCCTGGATGGGGATCCTGAAAAACAACGGCATTCTGAATAACTTTCTGATGTGGCTGGGGGTGATCGACCAACCGTTGGTGATCCTGCACACCAACCTGGCGGTGTATATCGGCATCGTTTATTCCTACCTGCCGTTTATGGTGCTGCCGATCTACACGGCACTGATCCGGCTGGATTACTCGCTGGTGGAGGCGTCGCTGGATCTGGGCGCCCGGCCGCTGAAAACCTTCTTCAGCGTAATCGTGCCGCTGACGCGCGGCGGCATCATCGCCGGTTCGATGCTGGTATTCATTCCGGCGGTAGGGGAGTTCGTGATCCCGGAGCTGCTCGGTGGGCCAGACAGCATCATGATCGGCCGCGTGCTGTGGCAGGAGTTCTTCAATAACCGCGACTGGCCGGTGGCTTCGGCGGTCGCCACCATCATGCTGCTGTTGCTGATCGTGCCAATTTTGTGGTTTCACAAACACCAGAACAAGGAAATGGGGGGGCAGGAATGAACAACTTGCCGGTAGTGCGTTCACCGTGGCGCATCGCCATCCTGACGGTCGGCTTTACCTTCCTGTATGCGCCGATGCTGATGTTGGTGATCTACTCCTTTAATAGTTCCAAGCTGGTGACGGTGTGGGCCGGCTGGTCCACGCGCTGGTATACCGAACTGTTTCACGACTCGGCGATGATCAGCGCGGTGGGGCTCAGCCTGACCATCGCCGCCGCCTCCGCCACCGCCGCGGTGGTGCTGGGCGCCATCGCCGCCGTGGTGATGGTGCGGTTCGGCCGCTTTCGCGGTTCGACCGGCTTTGCGTTTATGCTGACTGCGCCGCTGGTGATGCCGGACGTGATCACCGGCCTGTCGCTGCTGCTGCTGTTCGTGGCGATGGGGCACGCTTTCGGCTGGCCGTCGGAGCGCGGCATGTTCACCATCTGGCTGGCGCATGTCACCTTCTGTACCGCTTATGTGGCGGTGGTGATCAGCTCGCGTTTGCGCGAGGTGGATCGCTCGATTGAAGAGGCGGCAATGGATCTGGGGGCGCCGCCGCTGAAGGTGTTCTTCGTCATCACCTTGCCGATGATTGCGCCGGCGCTGATCTCTGGCTGGATGCTGGCGTTTACCCTGTCGCTGGATGATCTGGTGATTGCCAGCTTCGTCTCCGGCCCGGGCGCCACTACGCTGCCGATGCTGGTGTTCTCCAGCGTGCGTATGGGGGTGAATCCGGAAATTAACGCGCTGGCCAGCCTGATCCTGCTGGTGGTGGGCATTCTCGGCCTGATCGCCTGGTGGTTTATGGCGCGCTCGGAAAAACAGCGATCGCGTGAATTGCAGCGGGCGTCCCGTAGCTGAATCGTAACAAACCTGCTATTTTTGCAATCAATAAGTATTGCAACTAACTACCTGACTTTACATGCGCCATCTGTATTGGTGGCGCGTCGTAGCGGAACACGGATATGTCAGACATGCTGAAAAGCGGGCAGGGAATGAGATCGACTTCGGATGCGCCGGTGCCGGTGATGGTGGCGGGCACCGCCATGGTGGCGATCAAGTGTATCAGCGTGGTGTTGTTGTTGGGCGAACTGGGCGTCGACGGCGCACAGGAGTTCGTTAACACCAGCGCGCAGGCGTGGGATTCTACCTTTATCTTTCTGGCCGGCCTGATGCTGCTGTGCCTGCAAATCAGCTGTGGCTTTGCGGTGATGCGCGGCCGCAACTGGGGACGCTGGGGCTATGTGGTCTGCCAGTGCATCGTGGTGCTTTACCTGCTGTTGGCCACCATTGGCAGCGTCTTCCCCGAGGTGTTCACCGTGGAGGGGGAAACCAGCGGCCAAATCCTGCACGTTCTGATCCTGCAAAAGATCCCCGACGCGGTGATCCTGGCGTTGCTGTTCGTTCCTGCCGCCAGCCGCCGCTTCTTCGCCGTGCGCAAGTGAGATTTTAAGCGCGCGGAGTGGTAAACTCTGCGCCCTTAATTCGTCATCCTGAACTTCACGGTAATCTTCATGCATTGCGCTTTGTATACGGCGGGTACCTGCCGTTCCTGTCAGTGGCTGGAAAAGCCCTATCCGCAGCAACTGGCTGACAAACAGCATCACCTGCACTCGCTGCTGGCCGGGCGCGACGTCGCGCAGTGGCTGCAGCCGATGGCGGGGGAGCTGAGCGCATTTCGCAATAAAGCCAAGATGGTGGTCAGCGGCAGCGTGGAGCGTCCCCTGCTCGGCATGCTGCACCGCGACGGCACGCCGGTCGATCTGAGCGACTGCCCGCTGTATCCCGCCGGCTTTGCGCCGATGTTTGCGGTGCTGAAAAGCTTCATCGCCCGCGCCGGCCTGACGCCGTATAACGTGGCGCGCAAACGCGGCGAGTTGAAATACCTGCTGCTGACCGAAAGCACGCTCGACGGCGGCGTGATGCTGCGTTTCGTGCTGCGCTCGGAAACCAAGCTGGCGCAGCTGCGCGCTGCGCTGCCGTGGCTGCAGCAGCAGCTGCCGCAGCTCAAGGTGATCTCCGCCAATATTCAGCCGGTGCACATGGCGATCATGGAAGGGGAGCGCGAGATCGCGCTGACCGAACAGCAGGCGCTCGAGGAACAGTTCAATCAGGTGCCGTTGTTCATCCGCCCGCAAAGCTTCTTCCAAACCAACCCGCAGGTGGCCGCCGATCTGTACGCCACCGCCCGCGACTGGGTGCGCGCGCTGGGTATCGACAGCATGTGGGATCTGTTCTGCGGCGTCGGCGGTTTCGGCCTGCACTGTGCGCAGCCGCAAACGCGGCTGACCGGCATCGAAATCAGCGCGGAAGCGATCGCCTGCGCGCGCCAGTCGGCGCAGCGGTTAGGGTTGTTGCACGTAGATTTTCAGGCGCTCGACTCCACCCGCTTCGCCACCGCCGAAGGCCAGGTGCCACAGCTGGTGCTGGTTAACCCGCCGCGGCGCGGCATTGGCCAGGCGCTGTGCGACTACCTGAGCCGGATGGCGCCGGACTATATTCTCTATTCCAGCTGCAACGCCGAGAGCATGGCGAAAGATATCGAGACGTTGCCGGGGTACCGCATCGAACGGGTGCAGCTGTTCGACATGTTCCCGCATACCGCGCACTACGAAGTGTTGACGCTGCTGGTGCGGCGTTTATAAAACATAAGGCCCGGTTATCCGGGCCTTATTGCTTATTGCGGGAACCACTTGTCGTTGATGGCCTTGTAGGTGCCGTCGGCCTTGATGGCGTCCAGCGCGGCGTTCAGCTTGGCCAGCAGCGCCTGGTTGTCGGGGCGCACCGCGATGCCGAGGCCGGTGCCGAAGTATTGTGCATCGGTGATGTGCTCGCCGACCGGCGCCAGCTGCGGGTTGGTTTTCAGCCACTCGTTCACCACGGCGGTGTCGCCGAACACGCCGTCGATACGGCCGTTTTTCAGCTCCAGAATGGCGTTCTGGTAGCTGTCGTAAGAGACGGTGTTAATCTCCGGGTGCTTGTCCTGCATGTATTTCTGGTGGGTGGTGCCGTTTTCCATGCCGAGCTTTTTGCCTTTCAGATCCGCCAGCGAGCTGAACTTGCCTTTTTGCGCGATCACGATCGCCGAGTTGGCGTAGTAAGGCTGGGTGAAAGCGACCTGTTTGCTGCGTTCCGGCGTGATGTCCATACCGGAAATCACCGCATCGTATTTCTTGAATTTCAGCGCGGCGATCAGGCTGTCGAACGCCTGGTTGGTGAAGGTGCACTGCGCCTGCATCTGTTTGCACAGCGCGTTGGCCAGATCGATATCGAAGCCGACGATCTGGTTGTTGGCGTCCAGCGATTCGAACGGCGGGTAGGTGGCGGAGGCGGCGAAGCGGATGGTCTCGGCCGCGGTGGCGTTAAAGGTCATCCCGGCCAACATCGTCGCGGCAAGCAGCAGTTTTTTCATGCGTAGAGCTCCTGTCTGGATCCTGAAAGTGATTATTCGCTATCGTTTGTTTTTACTGGTAATCGCCAGAGTTTTTTGCGTGTGCGCCTGCTGATAACCCTGCCATTGAGTGAATTAAAATGCAATATAAATGATTAAATATTGCCGCAGAGATAAAAAAAGCCCCGCACGATGGCGGGGCTCATGGGGAGAGGCGGTCTCAGTTGCGGCGCTCAAACGCCAGCGCGCGGCGCTCCACCAGCCGCATCAGCAGCGTCAGCAGGCCGTTGACGCACAGGTACACCAGGCCCGCGGCGCCGAACACCATGACGTCGTAGGTGCGGCCATACATCAGCTGGCTGTAGCCCATAACTTCCATCAGCGTGATGGTGTAGGCCAGCGAGGTGCTTTTGAACACCAGCACCACTTCGTTGGAATAAGACGATAGCGCACGTTTGAAGGCGAACGGCAACAGGATGCGCAGCGTTTGCCGGCGCGACATGCCCAGCGCTTCGCACGACTGCCACTGCCCGGCGGGAATGGCGCGCACCGCACCGTAGAACAGCTGCGTGGTGTAGGCCGCGCTGTTCAGCGCCAGCGCAATCATCGCGCACAGCCAGGGCTGCGACAGCAGGTTCCACAGCCACGGGTAGTCGCGGATCGCCGGGAACTGGCCGGGGCCATAGTAGATCAGGAAGATCTGCACCAGCAGCGGCGTGCCGGTGAACAGCGTCACGTAGATCTTGACCAGCGGCGTCAGGATCGGCGTTTTCAGCGTCAGGATCACCGTCAGCAGCAGCGACAGCACCAGCGCGACGATCAGCGCGGCGACGGTCAGGGTTAGGCTGGTATGCAGCCCTTTGAGGATTTCCGGTAAATACTCAATCATCAGACCGGCCCCCGCTCAAAGCGCGTGGCGCGCAGCTCAATGCGTTTGATGACGTATTGGCTGAACAGCGTCACCAGCAGGTAGATGGCCGCCGCGATCACATACCAGGTAAAAGGCTCCTGGGTGCGGGTGGCGATGCTCTTGGTTTGCAGCATCAGATCGTTGACGCTGATCAGCGACACCAGCGCGGTGTCTTTCAGCAACACCAGCCACTGGTTGCCGAGGCCGGGCAGGGCGTGGCGCCACATCTGCGGCATGATCAGGCGAAAGAAGATCGCCGCCTTACCCAGTCCCAGCGCCTGGCCGGATTCCCACTGCCCCTGTGGCACCGCTTTGAGTGCGCCGCGCAGCGTCTGCGAAGCGTAGGCGGAATAGAGCAGGGCCAGAGCGATCACCCCGCACAGGAACGGACTGACTTCGAAATTGTCGATCGCCAACTGGATCGGCAACTGGAACAGACCGAGGTTGAGGGTAAAGCCGTCGGAGAGCATCAGCAGCAGCTGCGACGAGCCGAAATAGATAAACAGCACCACCAGGATTTCCGGCAGGCCGCGCAGCACGGTCACCCAGGCGGTGCCGAGCCAGCTGACCGCTTTCCAGTGGGACGATTCCCATACGGCGAACAGCATCGCCAGAATCAGCCCGAGGATCAGGGCGCAAACGGCAAGGCCGACGGTCATGCCGGCGGCGCTTGCTAAAGGTTGTAATTCATTCATCGGGGCGTATTACTGCTGGAACCATTTTTTGTAGATGGTTTCATAGGTCCCATCCTGCTTAATCTTGTCCAGAGCGGCATTGAACTTGCCCTGCAGATCGGTATTCTTTTGGCGCACCGCGATGCCGAGGCCGGTGCCGAAGTAGTCTTTATCCGTCACTTTGGCGCCCACTGCCGCCAGCGCGTCATTCTGCTTCAGCCACTCGTTGACCACCGCGGTATCGCCGAACACCGCATCAACGCGGCCATTCTTCAGATCCAAAATGGCGTTCTGGTAGCTGTCGTAAGGCACGGTGGTGATTTCCGGGTGCTTGTCGGTCAGGTATTTCTGGTGGGTGGTGCCGTTTTGCACGCCCACCTTCTTGCCTTTCAGCGCCGTCACGTCGGCGATTTTGCCTTTCTGCGCGATGAACAGCGCCGAGTTATCGTAGTACGGCTTAGTGAACAGCACCTGCTTTTCACGTTCTGGCGTAATGTCCATGCCGGCCATGACCGCATCGAAACGCTTGAACTTCAGGCTAGGGATCAGGCTGTCGAACGCCTGGTTGGTGAAGGTGCACTCGGCCTGCATCTCTTTGCACAGTGCGTTGGCCAGATCGACATCAAAACCCTGAATCTTGTTGCTGGCGTCAATAAATTCAAATGGAGGATAGGAGGCTTCGGTAGCGAAACGGATGGTTTCGGCTGCGGAGGCGGAAACGCTGATGCCGGCCAGAACGGCGGCGATTATTAGTTTTTTCATCGCAAAATCCCCAAATTACAGCAAGTTAATTGTTAGTGTGATAAGTAGTTGGCAAACTCGGTGGTCTGTGGCTGCGCAAAGTGGCTGCTGTCGCCTTGCTCCACAACGTGGCCGTTTTCCATGTACACCACGCGGCTGGCGGTCTTGCGCGCCACTTCCACTTCGTGGGTGACGATCACCTGCGTGATGCCGGTGCCGGCCAGTTCGCGAATGATGCTAACGATCTGAGCGGTGATTTCCGGATCCAGCGCCGCAGTCGGTTCATCGAACAGCAGCACCTGCGGTTCCATCATCAGGGCGCGGGCGATCGCCACGCGCTGCTGCTGGCCGCCGGAAAGGTGCAGCGGGAAGCGATCGGCGAAGTCGGTCAGGCGCAGACGCTTGAGCAGCTTGTCGGCGCGCTCCATCGCCTGAGCCTTGGTCAGACCCAGTACGCGGCAAGGCGCCTCGATCAGGTTCTGGACCACGGTGAGGTGAGGCCACAGGTTGTATTGCTGGAAAACCATGCCGACGTTTTGACGCAGTTCGCGAATGGCTTTCTCGCCCGGCGCCTGTTTGAAGTCGAATTGGTTGCCGGCGATCTGCAGTTGGCCCGAACGCGGCATTTCCAGCAGGTTCAGCACCCGCAGCAATGAACTTTTCCCGGCGCCGCTTGGGCCAAGCAGCACCAGGGTTTCCCCGGCTGGACAATCCAGCGTGATGTCAAACAGCGCCTGGTGAGCGCCGTAATAGCAATTGATACCGTTAAGTTGAATACTCATGCGCCAGAATTGAATAGACATTGATGCCGCAAATGTTAACTTCCACAGAATACTTATGCAATCTTTGTGCGTTAAAATTTATGAGTGTGCGGCGGGACAGTAAAAGATTAGCACAAGATACCGCGACTCAGGCCGAGGGAGGGGATTTGTGGCGCAGGCTGTGATATCGGTAGCGAAATTTTTTCTATTGGACGAAATTTGAGCTGTTGACTGACGGCGGGGATGACCGACGCGGCAAGCCCGCGTCGGCCGGGGTATCGCGGGTTACTGGTTTTCCAGCACCTGGCGCACGCTGCCGTTGGTGGCGTGTGCTGGAACATTCAGGTAGCGAATATCATCAACCACCCAGCAGGTACCTTCGCGCACCATCAGCACTTCGTCCTGCCAGTTCACGGTGCTGTTGGCGTCTTTTTGATAGCTTAAGTCGACGCGCAGCGGAATATTTTTCGCATCGGTGTTAGGAATGGTCGAGGCGCTGGCGACGGACGCGCTGCTTGGCCCTTGCGCATTGCCGGAGAACAGATCGCCGGTTATCTGATGCTTGCCAGGATTTTGAGCGGCGCTGACCAGATCCTGATACAGCACTTTGCTCAGATAAGGCTGCAGCTGCGCCAGGCGATTGCTGTCCGGCAGGCTGGAGCCTTGCTGGATGCGCAGGTCATAGAACTTTTGCGCGACCGTATCCGGGCCGCCTTCCACACAGCTGCCGCTGCGGGTGCCGATATCCTTGTATGCCGGTTCCACCGTGGTACAGGCACTCAGCAACAGCGCTAAGGGTAAAACAGCCGCAATCGTTTTTGTTTTCATCTTATTACCTTATGTGAAAGTCTCTACCATGAAGACCGATAGCTTACAGTATAAATGCGTTTTTTGGCCTTGCATTCGTACTGCGTGCCATTGATTAAGCGAACATAACGCCAATCTTCTGGTCATAGATACGTTGAATTAATCAAACAAGGAGTTCTGATGCAGCTTTCAACTACCCCGACCCTGGAAGGGTTCACCATCACCGAATACTGCGGCGTCGTCACCGGCGAAGCGATCCTCGGCGCCAACATTTTTCGTGATTTCTTCGCCGGCGTGCGCGATATCGTCGGTGGCCGCTCGGGCGCTTATGAGAAAGAGTTGCGCAAGGCGCGCTTGATTGCGTTCGAAGAGCTGGAAGATCAGGCAAAAGAGCTGGGCGCCAACGCGGTGGTCGGCATTGATATCGATTATGAAACCGTTGGCAAAGACGGCAGCATGCTGATGGTGACCGTCAGCGGCACCGCGGTGAAAGTTAGCCGCTAACGCCATTCTCCGCGCCCCGGCCGTTCCGCCGGGGCGACATCCTGTAGGTTCATCCCACCTTGTGCTGCTCGACGATCGGGCGGTGTTCCTGCGGTTTCACCGGCGCTGGCGCTTGGCGATGCGGCATCGGCTGAACGGGCGGCTGATGGATCTGCGGCGCCGGAGCAGGATGCGGCATGATGCGCGCTTGCGGCACCGGTGCCGGGCGTACTAACGCCGGATGCAGCGTTGCGGCCGGTTCGCGTACCTCCGGCTGAACGACGTGCGGCGCCATCTGCACCTGTGGCCGCATGGCGGATTGATGCACTGGCGCGGCGGTCTGCATCGGATGCGTCTGTACCGGAGCCGCATGCACGGCCATCGGCTGCTGCGCGTGGGGCGCCGCCGGCGCGGCATGCGTGAACGTTGGCATGCTCATCGGCTGCTGTACATGGGGCGCGTTGACCGATTGTTGCACGTGCGGCGCGGCCGCTACCGGTTGGGTATGCGCAAAGGTTGGCAGGGTCATCGGCGCATGGGCCGCAGGCGCGCCGCGCGGCTGTTGCGGCGCCGCGTTCGGCGTCGATTGATTGAAGCGCGGCGTCGGCGCGGCGGGGGGCGTATTGTAGTTGTTCACCGTGCTGGTGGTGCTGCGATTCACATTGTTGACGTTGTGATATTGGTTGATGTTGGTGACGCGATTCACCACGGTGGTGGAATGCGACACGTAGGGCGCATTGCGGTAGACCACCGGCTGGCGCCGATCGTCCCAGCGCATATCCCAGTTGTGCCAGCCGCTGTTGTGTTGGTTGAGCAAAGAGGCGACCGCGATGCCGACGCCGAAGCTGATCACGCCGGCCGCCAACATGTCGCCGCCGCTGTAGCCCGAAGGTTGATACCGATAGCTCGGATAGGCCGGGACCGGCGTGCCGTAGGCCACCCAGGGATCGTAATGCGGGACGTAAACCGTATCCGGCTGGCTGGGTTCGATGACGATGGTTTCGCCCGGCGCCGCCACCACGCGCTGGCGATAGGGCTGCTGCTCAACGTAACGGGTGGTGGGGGCCACGACGATGCGCTGCTGCGGGGTGTTTTTCAGCGTGCCTTGGCTGGCCGCCCGTTGACGCATCACCTGAATGGCGTTCATCACGTCGGTGGGATCGTTCAGGTAGGCGCTGCCCAGGGCGGTGGTCCAGGGGATGTTTTTCGCCATTTGATCGAGCACGTCGGGGAATTGCACCAGGCCGCGCACGCTGGGATCCCAGGGCTGAGCGTCGGCCGCCGAGCTGAGCGCCGCCGGTTGCAACCCGCGGTTTTGCGCCAGCCAGGCATCCGCGGCGTTGATTTGGTCAGGATAACCCGCGCCGGCCAACACCTGCGCCAGCAGCTTGTCGGGGAACAGCGCCACCGGGCTGACCAACTGGTACAGCTGGTCGGCAGTCAGCGGCGTATAGGCCGGCGTACTGGCACTCGCGATGGGCGCGGCCGGGGACGGTGCGCTTGCCCCCATCGCGTCAGCGACTTTTTGCCGATCGCAGCCGCTGAGCGGCAGCATGGCGGCACAGAGCAACCAGGACAGATAGCGTGGCGTCAACATGTTCGACTCCGCTCTTTCGGCGCAGATGATACTTTGAGACTATCATGGGCGGGAAAGGCCGCCAGTCGGGAGCAACACTCGCTTGCACATCGGCGTTGTCTGTCATCATTTCTCGACGAACGTGATGATTGGATACAGGTCAATCGCGTCGCGTTACATCTCACGGACGTCAATCAGGAGGATAAGTGAAAATTTGGCCAGGGATCATCGCCGCCGCGCTGTTGGCGGGATGCCAAAATCCGCAGCAGGACACGCTCGTCGATCGTGGCGCTTACCAGCTCGAAACCTTGCATCAGGCGCAGGGCGCCGATCAGCGCATTCGGTTTCTGGTGATGCACTATACGGCGGAAGACTTTCATTCATCGCTGAAAACGCTGACCGATGAACACGTCAGCGCACACTACCTGTTGCCGGCGCACCCGCAGCGCGAACACGGCAAACCGACGGTGTACCGGCTGGTGCCGGAAGCGATGCGCGCCTGGCATGCCGGCGCCAGCGTCTGGCGCGGCCGCAGCAACCTCAACGACACCTCGATCGGCATCGAAATCGTCAACAAGGGGTTCACCCGCAGCATGCTGTTCACCCATTGGCAGCCTTATACGGCGGAGCAGATCGCCGTGCTGATCCCGCTGAGCCGCGACATCATCCAACGCTATGGCATTCAGCCGCAGGACGTGGTGGGGCACAGCGACATCGCGCCGCAGCGCAAACAGGATCCCGGCCCGCTGTTCCCCTGGCGGCAGCTGGCGCAGGCCGGCATCGGCGCCTGGCCGGATGAACGGGACGTGCAGCGGTTGCTTGCGGGGCGCGATCGCCATGCGCCGGTACCGATGGCGCCGCTGCTCGAAAAGCTGGCGCGTTACGGCTACGCGATCGACCCGTGGAGGGATGCGCGGCAGCAGCGCAATGTGCTGGCGGCATTTCAGATGCATTTCCGGCCCGACGATGTTCGCGGTAAGCCGGATGCAGAGAGTGAGGCGATTATCGATGCGCTGCTGGTGAAGTACGGCGCGGCGCGTTGATTACAGGCCGTGCAGTTTGCCGTGATCTTTCAGCCAGCGGGCGGTGCGCGCGATGCCTTCTTCCAGCGAGACGATCGGCTGATAGCCCAGCTCTTGCTGCGCGCGGGTGGTATCGAGCGTGAGGTCGAAGTTGAGTTTGGCGACGCCGTAATGGGTCAGCACCGGCTCCTTTTCGCTTTTGCTGCCCAGGCGCTCCATGCCGCGCGCCATCATGTCGAGCATCGGGTAGGGGACGGAGCGGATGCGGCACTTCATGCCCAAATCGTCGATCAACTGCTGCACCACGGTGCGAAGCGGACGCGGCTGCTGGTTGGTGATGTTGTAGGCGCGGCCGGACGGCGTATCTTCTTTTAGCGTCGCCAGCCACATGGCGTGCACCGCGTTCTCCAGATAGGTCATGTCCACCATCGCTGCGCCGCCGCGCGGCAGCAGCAGGTTGCCGTAGCGTTTGATCATCTGCAGCAACCGCGGCAGCATCACCTTGTCGTGCGGCCCGAACAGGCCCTGCGGGCGCAAAATGGTGAAATGGGTCTGCGGATTGGACAGCGCCAATTGCTGGATCACCTGCTCGCCGGCGGCCTTGCTGCGCGCGAACTCGTTGGCGTAACGCTGCGGGCGAAAGTCTTCGGTTACGTTGCGGTGATGGTGGTAGTCGAAATAGATCGCCGGGGAAGAGATGTGAATGAACTGCGCCACGCCATAGGCCGCCGCCCATTCGCCGAGGCGGCGGGTAGCGCGGACGTTGGCCAGTTCGAAGGCTTCTTCGGTGCCCCAGGGCGAGGTAAAGCTGGAGCAGTGCCACAGCACATCGACGTCCGCCAGCATCGCTTTGGCCTGCGAAGAGATCAGGTTGGTGAGATCGGCATGAATGAACTCAGCGCCCATTTTTTCCAGCAGGCCGCCCATCGCCTGGTTGCGGCCAGTGGCGCGCACTTTGATGCCCTGGCGGCGCAGATATTCAACGGCGTTACGGCCTAACCCACTGGTTGCACCGGTGACCAATACCTTCATAACGGACTCTATTCTCACCCAAAATCGGAATACCGGCGGGCGCTTGCGGCGCTCCCAGCAAATAAGATGCCATTCTTCCGTGATTTCGTGCGCTATGCAATCGGAAAGCCCCGAAGCACAGCGGCAAACTGTGCGGTTGATCGACAAATGAACGGCATTCAGCGCTGTTGGCGGTCCAGGTTCTCGGCCAACGTCGCGATGCGCTTCGCCATGCCGCGAAAAATGAACAGGTGTGCGGGCATCATGGCGAACCAATACAGCAGCCCGCTGAAGCCGGCCGGATGCCACCAGGCGCGCACGTCCAGCGTGCGGCGATCGCCGCGATCGGTAATGGTGAAGCTCAGCCGCCCCAGCCCCGGCGCCTTCATGCCGAACAACAGCGCCAGTTGCCGCAGCGGTTTCAGCGTGATGACTTTCCAACCGTCAATCTCGTCACCCAGCGCCAGGGTCGCGCGCGCCGGGCGGCCATAGACCACGCCGTTGCCGATCATGTCGTCCATGCGGGCGCGGATCCGCCACAGGATATTGGCGTAGAAATAGCCTTCCTCGCCCCCCAACTGCTGCACCGTTTGCCACAGCGCCTGGCTGGAAGCGGCGGTGTCGAGCGAACACCCCGCCTGTTTCGGGTAATAGCCGTAGCCGGGGCGCCAGCGGGCCCGCGCCGCCGGATCGTAGCCCCAGTCGGCGGAATCGACCACCTCCAGTTCGCGCTGCAGCGTGGCGGTGACCGCCTGATCGAAGGTGTGCAGACGTTGCGGGATCAGGGCCTGCAACGGTTTGCCGTCGGCGGGCAGATCGTGCTTCAGGCCCTGGATCAGCGCGCGCGCGATCGGCGTCGGCACCGAGGTGATCAGGCTGATGAACCACACTGAAATCAGTCGCGTCGGCAAGGGGATCGGGATCAGCCAGCGCCGCTTGCCGCTGATGGCGATAAAGCGTTTGAACATATCCTGATAGCTGAGGTATTCAGGCCCGGCGACGTCGAAGATGCGGTGTTCCTCCGCCGGGTGCGCCAGCAGATCGGCAAGGTAAACCAGCAGGTTCTCCAGCGCCACCGGCGAGGACTTCGAGCGCACCCAGCGCGGCGGCGTCAGCACCGGCAGGTTATAGACCATGTCGCGCATCACTTCGAACGCCGCCGAACCGGGGCCGACGATGATGCCGGCGCGCAGCTCGGTCACCGGCACACCGCTCTGGCGCAGGATCTCGCCGGTCAGGCGGCGGGCCGCCAGGTGCGGCGAACTGTCGTCGTTCGGCTGCAGCGCGCCGAGAAAGATCACCTGTTTGACGCAGGCATTGCGTAGCGCGTCGCGCAGGTTTTCCGCCGCCTGGCGTTCCTTCTCGATAAAGTCGTCGCCGTCGCCCATCGCGTGCACCAGATAGTAAAGCGTATCGATTTCCCACAGCGCCGCGCTCAGAGTTTCCGGGCGGTACAGATCGACATACAGGCAGTTGACCTGCGGCCAGTTCTGCTCCTGCAGCCACTCGATGCGCCGCGCGGCGGCGGTAATCTGGTGCCCCTGTTCGATCAGGTGCGGGATCAGGTTCTGGCCTATATAGCCGCTGGCTCCAAGAACCAGTACGCGTTGGGGTGTCATCGGGCCGCCTTGTGCGGTAGAGGATTGGCAGAACGACAGGATGCCAAATTCAGGGTTTAAATGCACATTTTGTATGGGTATAAGTCGGTTGCATCCATCTTGGCGCAGGTTCACACTACGCGCCCCTTATCGCACGAAAAACCGGATGCCATGAAGCTCAATGTGATTTGTTACGCCCTGCTGGGCCTGGCGCTGATCGCCAGTTTGTTCTCGCCGCATCCGGTGTGGATGTGGTTGTTGCTGGCCAACCTGCTGACGTTTCTGATCTACGGCGGCGATAAGCTGGCGGCGCGCAAAGGGTGGCGACGGGTGCCGGAGGCGACGCTGTTGCTGTTCGGCGCGCTGGGCGGCTGGTTGGGCGCCCTGGCGGCACAGCAGCTGTTTCGCCACAAAACCCAGAAGCAGCCGTTTAAAACCTGGTTCATCCTCAGCGTGGCGCTCAATCTGGCGGCGGTGCTGGGGCTGTGGTACTGGGTTTACGGCCGCTGGATCTTCTGACTACAGCAGCAGCGGCAGAGTCGCGCTGGCGGTGGCCTGCATCGCCTGAGCGTAGGCGGGATCGCGCTGAGTCAGTTCGGCGATCATCAACTCCACCAGCAGCATGGCGCCGACCTTGGCCGGCAGGGCGCCAGCGGTCAGCGGCCCTTCCGGTTTAGCCGCCACCAGCAGCGTATCCGCCATCTTGGCCAGCGGGCTGCGTTGGGTATTGCTGACGGCGATCACGAGTGCGCCGCGCCCTTTGGCCAACGTCACCGCATGCAGCACGTCCTTGGTTGAGCCGGAGCTGGAGATGACGATCAGCAGATCCCGCTCACTCAGCGAGGCTGCATTCATCGCCGCCCGGTGCATGTCGCTGAACAGCTGCGCCGGTTTGCCGAGGCGCAACAGCTTGTAGTGCAGGAAGTCGCCGATGATGGCGCTGGCGGCGACGCCGTAAATCTGCACCGAAGCACAACGCTGCAGGCTATCCGCCGCCTGTTGCAGCGCCTGCGGATCCAACAGCGCGCCGGTATCCCGCAGCGCCTGTACGCTCTCTTCCACCAAATTTTCCGCCGCGCTTTGGCGCGTCGCCGCTTCCGGCTGGCTTTGTTGCAAGCTGAGGGCCAGCGCCATTTTAAATTCGGTATAGCCTTTGCAGCCGAGATGGCGGCACAGCCGTGTGACGCTGGCTTCGCTGGTGGCGCTTTCACGCGCCAGTTCGGTGATGGTCAGGTAAACGGCGCGGGAAGGCTCCGCAAGAAGATAGTTGCCGAGCTTTTGCAGCGTGGGGCTGTACCCCGCCAAATCCTGCCGCAGCCGCAATAACAAGTTGCCTGTATTCATCACGTTACCTTTCTGAGTATTCCCGTTTCTATTGTGGCGGAAAGACGCCGCGGCTCGCCAGTGAAATCGACGGATTGTGAAGCCGATCATCGTTATGAATAAAATTTTCATTAAATTAATTTTAATGTGGTAAAAATTTTCATCATAAAAATGATGTCGGGGGAAAATTTATGTCAACACCAGAATTGCCGCGCTCCGGCGGTTGGTTCGAAAAAGCCCAGCTGTTCGGCAAGTCGTTCATGCTGCCGATCGCCGTGCTGCCGGCGGCCGGCCTGCTGTTGGGGATCGGCGGTGCGCTGTCCAATCCCAATACCGTCGAGGCGTATCCCTTCCTCGATGTCGGCTGGTTGCAAAGTATATTTACCGTGATGGCCAGTGCCGGTGCTATCGTGTTCGCCAACCTGGCGGTCTTGTTCGCGGTCGGCGTGGCGGTGGGGCTGGCCAAAAGCGACAAGGGCACGGCGGGGCTGGCTTCGCTGATCGCCTATCTGGTAATGAACGCCACCATCAATGCGCTGTTGAAAATCAACGGTACGCTGGCCACGCAGAACGCGGGCGCGGTGGGGCAGGGAACGATTCTCGGGATCCAGACGTTGGAGACCGGGGTGTTCGGCGGAGTGGTCATCGGTTTGGTGACCTGGTATCTGCACGGCCGCTATAACAAGATAGCGCTGCCACCGTTCCTGGGTTTTTTTGGTGGCTCGCGCTTTGTGCCGATCGTCAGCTCGCTGGCGGCGATGGCGGTCGGTGCCCTGATGACGGTGGTGTGGCCGCATTTCCAACAGTTGATCTTCGGCATGGGCGGTCTGGTAGACGCCAGCGGCTATCTCGGGACCTTTATCTACGGCTTCGTATTGCGCATGCTCGGGCCGTTCGGCCTGCATCACATCTTCTATCTACCGTTTTGGACCACCGCGCTTGGCGGCAGCGAAGTGATCAACGGACAGCTGGTGGAAGGCACACAACGCATTTTCTTCGCCCAGTTGGCCGACCCGAATACTCAGCAGTTCTACATTGGCACGGCGCGTTTCATGTCCGGCCGTTTTATCACCATGATGTTCGGCCTGGTCGGCGCCTGCCTGGCGATGTACCAGAGTGCGCGTCCCGAGAACCGCAAACGCGTCGGCGGACTGTTGCTGTCGGCGGCGCTGACCTCGTTTCTGACCGGCATCACCGAACCTATCGAATTCTCTTTCCTGTTTGTCGCGCCGGCGCTGTACGTGGTGCACGCGCTGTTCGACGGCCTGGCGTTCATGATCGCTCACATCCTGCATATCACCATCGGCCAGACGTTCTCCGGCGGCTTTATCGATTTCATGCTGTTCGGCGTGCTGCAGGGTGAAGCGAAAACCCACTGGATGTACGTCCCGCTGGTCGGTGTGCCTTGGTTCTTCCTGTACTACTTCACGTTCCGTTTCCTGATCCTGCGCTTCAACTTTAAAACGCCGGGGCGCGAGGCGGAAACTGCGCCGGAAGCGGTGATGACGGGCACCGAACGCTCGCAGCAGGTGCTGGCGGCGCTGGGCGGCAAAGAGAATATCGTCGAACTGGATTGTTGCGCCACGCGGTTGCGCGTGACGGTGAAGCAGAGCCGGTTGCTGGACGAAAGCGGGCTGAAGGCCAGCGGCGCACGGGCGGTTATCGTTCGCGGCAACGGTGTTCAGGTGATCTACGGCCCGCACGTCACCATCATTAAAAACGAAGTCGAGGAGTTGTTGGATTTATGACGCTTTCCATTTTGCAGCAGATTGAGGGGCGCCTGGTGGTGTCTTGCCAGGCGCTGGACGACGAGCCGCTGCACAGCGATTTTATCATGTCGCGCATGGCGCTGGCGGCCGAGCAAGGCGGCGCGGCGGCGATCCGCGCCAACGGCGTCGAAGACGTCAACGCTATCATGCGCACGGTGGCGCTGCCGGTCATCGGCATCATAAAGCGCGATTATGCGGGCAGCGACGTGTATATCACGCCGACCCTGCGTGAAATCGATGAGTTGATGGCGGCGGCGCCGCAGATGATCGCGCTGGACGCCACCGGCCACCCGCGGCCGGGGTCGCTGCAGCTGGCGGCATTGGTCGCCGCGATCCGTGCCAGGTATCCCCGGCTGTTGCTGATGGCGGACATCGCCACCCTGGAGGAGGCGCAAGGGGCCGCCAGATTGGGCTTCGACTGCGTGGGCACCACGCTGTATGGCTATACCGCCGAAAGCCGGGGCGCCCGACTGGCGGATAACGATTTCGGCTTTCTGCGTGCGGTGCTGGCGGCGGTATCGGTGCCGGTCATCGCCGAAGGCAATGTCGAAACGCCGGCGATGGCCGCGCGCTGCCTGTCGCTGGGGGCGCATGCGGTGGTGGTAGGGGGCGCCATTACCCGCCCGCAACAGATCACCCGCCGCTTTGTCGACGCCATCGGCGGGCGATAAGAGGCTCCTCGGCGCACCGGGGAGGGAAATCAGGCGTGCTGCTGAAGAAACTCCCGCCACAGCTCGACCACCCGCTGCAGATCCTGACGGCTGACGTCGAGGTGGGTCAGAATGCGTGTCAGCGGGCCGCTGCTGATCAGCACGCCACGTTCGCACATCCACGGACCGAGTTTGGCCGCCAGCGCCGGCGGTTGGCGCAGGTACAGCACGTTGGTCTGCGCACCGGGATCGGCGATCTCTACGCCGATCTGCCGCAGCTGTTGCTCCAGCCAGACCGCGTTGTCATGGTCTTCGCGCAGCCGCGCGACGTTATGCTCCAAAGCGTAAAGACCGGCCGCCGCCAGGATGCCGGCCTGGCGCAGCCCGCCGCCGGTCATCTTGCGCCAGCGCAGCGCGCGTTGGATGAAAGCCTCGCTGCCGCACAGCAGCGATCCGACCGGCGCACCCAGTCCTTTCGACAGGCAAATGGTGAAGGTGTCGCAGTATTGCACGATCTCTTTTAGCGGCAGGTTCAGCGCCACGGCGGCGTTGAAGATGCGCGCGCCGTCGATATGCAGCGCCAACTGCCGCTCGCGGGTAAATTGCCACGCCTGCTGCAGGTAGGTCTGCGGCAAGACTCTGCCGCTGATGGTGTTTTCCAGGCTCAGTAGCCGAGTGCGGGCGAAGTGGATATCGTCGGGTTTGATGGCGGCGGCGAGTTTGTCCAGCGGCAGCGTGCCGTCCGCGTCAGCCTCGATCGGCTGTGGCTGGATGCTGCCCAGCACCGCTGCGCCGCCGGCCTCGTATTTATAGTTGTGCGCCTGTTGGCCGACCAGATACTCGTCGCCGCGCTGGCAGTGGCTCAGCAGCGCCACCAGGTTGGCCTGGGTGCCGCTGGGCAAAAACAGCGCCGCCTCTTTGCCCGACAGGCGCACCGCCTCGGCCTCCAGCGCGTTGACCGTCGGGTCATCGCCGTAGACGTCGTCGCCGACCTCTGCCTGAGCCATCGCCTGGCGCATGGCGGCGCTGGGGCGGGTGACGGTGTCGCTGCGTAGATCGATAAGCATAGGGTTCCTGGAATATAAGGGAGAGGAAAAGGGTACATGGCATCATATACCCTTTATTTCACCGGGGCAGCTTGCTTAGCGCAGCCAGTTGGTTTTCGCCAGCTCGACCACTTCGTCGCCGCGGCCGTTGATGATGGCGCGCAGCATGTACAGGCTGAAGCCTTTCGCCTGTTCGAACTTGATCTGCGGCGGCATCGCCAGCTCTTGCTTGGCGGTGACCACGTCCAGCAGCGCCGGGCCAGGGTGCGCCAACATCTCCTGCAGCGCGCCGTCCAGATCCGACGCTTTTTCCACGCGGATGCCCTTGATGCCAGCGGCGTTGGCGATCGCCGCGAAGTCCGGATTATGCAGATCGGTGCCGTCGGTCAGGTAGCCGCCCGCCTTCATCTCCATCGCCACGAACCCCAGCACGCTGTTGTTGAACACCACGATCTTCACCGGCAGCTTGAGCTGCGCCAGCGACAGGAAATCCCCCATCAGCATGGTGAAGCCGCCGTCGCCGCACATGGCGATCACCTGTTTATCCGGCGCGGTGGCCTGGGCACCTATCGCCTGCGGCATGGCGTTGGCCATCGAACCGTGGTTGAACGAGCCGAGCAGGCGACGCTTGCCGTTCATTTTCACGTAACGGGCGGCCCACACCGTCGGCGTGCCGACGTCGCAGGTGAAGATGGCGTCGTCGCTGGCGTACTGGCTGAGCTGCTGCGCCAGATATTGTGGGTGGATCGGCTGGTCGTCGTTGGCGGTCGCCAGCCCGTCGAGATCCTTACGCGCGTTGCGATAATGCTCCAGCGCCTTGTCGAGGAACGCCCGGTCGCGCTTGGGCTCCAGCTGCGGCAGCAGGGCGGTGAGGGTAGTGTGGATATCGCCCACCAGCGCCATATTGACCGGGCAGTGCGCGCCGATGCTGCCGGGGTTGATGTCGATCTGAATGATGTTGGCGTTGGTGGGGTAGAACGCGCGATAGGGGAACTGGGTGCCGAGCAGCACCAGCGTGTCGGCGTTCATCATCGCGTGGTAGCCGGAAGAGAAACCGATCAGCCCGGTCATGCCGACGCTGTAGGGGTTGTCCCATTCGATATGCTCTTTGCCGCGCAGCGCGTGCACCACCGGCGCCTGCAGCAGCTCGGCCAGCTTGACCACTTCATCGTGCGCGCCGGCGCAGCCGCTGCCGCACATCAGGGTGATGTTCTTCGCCTTGTTCAGCGTTTCCGCCAGCTTGTTCAACTCGCTCATCGGCGGCTGCACCAGCGGCAGCGCCGGGGTATGCCAGGTCAGCGTCGCGTCTTCCGGCGCCATGCGCAGCGCCACGTCGCCCGGTAAGACGACCACCGAGACGCCGCGATTGAGGATCGCCTTGCGCATGGCGATCTCCAGTACGCGCGGCAGCTGTTCCGGGTTGGAGACCAGTTCGCAATAGTGGCTGCATTCGCGGAACAGCTCCTGCGGATGGGTTTCCTGGAAGTAGCCGCTGCCGATTTCGCTGGAAGGAATGTGTGCGGCGATCGCCAGCACCGGCACATGGTTGCGGTGACAGTCGAACAGGCCGTTGATCAGATGCAGGTTGCCGGGGCCGCAGGAACCGGCGCACACCGCCAACTGGCCGGTGAGCTGGGCTTCGGCACCGGCGGCGAAGGCGGCCACCTCTTCATGGCGGGTGCCCAGCCATTCGATGGTGCCCATGCGGTGCAGGCTGTCGCTGAGGCCGTTGAGCGAATCGCCGGTTACGCCCCAAATGCGTTTTACGCCGGCTTGATCCAGCGTTTTGGCGATCAGTGTGGCTACGGTTTGCTTCATGGTTCCCCCAAACATGGTTTGAAAAACGATGTGGACTCGATCCGGTGAGTGGCAGCAGAACAACTGCAAGCATAGCTTACCGGCTGTGAACGAGATGCGGTCAGGAAGGGTAAAGAGCGTAGGACGGGAAGCAGTGTAACTGGGCTGGCCACGGGGAACTTGCCGATAAATGCCCCATCGCGGCGATGGGGCCAGGGGATCACGCCAGCGTGACGTCACCCTGCAACTGGCAACTGCAGGCCAGCACGTAGCCTTGCGCTATCTCTTCCGCGCTCAGCGTCATGGTGCTGGTGGTGGTGTAGTCGCCCTCGAGGATGCGGGTTTTGCACGAGCCGCACACCCCGGCGCGGCAGGCGGCGTTGACCGGCAGGGCATTGGCCTCCATCGCCGCCAGCAGCGTGCTGCCGACCGGCACGCGGAATTCGCGCAGCGGGCGCGCGGCGCGCAGCGTCAGTCCTTCGGTGGCGTCGGCCTGCGCCGTCGGCGTGTGGAACTGCTCTTTATGGAAATGCTCGGCCGGCACGCCGAGCCGGCGACAAAGCTGCTCCACCTGATCCATGTAGGGCGCAGGGCCGCAGGTCATCACCGTGCGTTCGGCGATATCCGGCGCCGCCTGCCGCAGCGTCTGTTCATCGATACGGCCGCTGAGGTAGCCGGGTTGCAGATCCTGCTCGGCCATCAGCGTCAGGCGCAGCTGCGGATGGGCGGCGCACAGCGCGCGCCATTGATCGGCGAAAATCGTGTCGGCGGGGGTGCGTACGTTAAAGATCACGGCGATATCGCAGGCCGGACGGTTAGCGGTCAGCCAGCGGCACATCGAGACGATCGGCGTCACGCCGCAGCCGGCGGCCAGCATCAGATAACGATCGGCCGGGTGGCGCTCGCAGCTGAATTCGCCCTGCGCGTCGGACAGCCACAGCGTGTTGCCGGGCTTGACCTCTTGCGTCAGCCAGCGCGACCCGATGCCGTCCGGCAGGCAGCGCACGCTGATGTTGAGAAAGCGGCTCTGGCCGGGCGAGGAGGAGAGCGTATAGGCGCGCAACGTCTCCTCGCTGTTGCGAATGCTGACCAGCGCGAACTGGCCAGCCTGGTAAGGGTAGAAAACGTCGCAGATCAGGTTCAGCGTCCAGACGTCGGCGGTTTCACGCTGGATGGAATGCACCTGCATGCGGTTCGGGCAAAGCGGAGTGGGTTGAGTCATCGGGGCACCTCAAAAAACAAAGGGGCCGGCGCAGGCGGCCCCATAACGTAACGGCATCAGGCGAGCAGCGCTGCAATATCCTGCTCGACGGTGGTGATCGGACGCAGGCCGAATTTCTCGTTGAGGATCGCCATCAGGTTGTCGGTCAGGAAGCCCGGCGCGGTCGGGCCGGTGACGATGTTTTTCACCCCCAGCGACAGCAGCGTCAGCAGAATGACGATCGCCTTCTGTTCAAACCACGACAGCACCAGGCTGAGCGGTAGCTCGTTGACGCTGCAGCCGAGCGTATCCGCCAGCTTGACCGCCAGCATGATGGCGGAGTAGGCGTCGTTGCACTGGCCGACGTCCAGCAGGCGCGGCAACCCTTCTAGCGTGCCGAAGTCCAGCTTGTTGAAACGGTACTTGCCGCAGGCCAGCGTCATGATCAGGCAGTCTTGCGGCACGCTGCGGGCGAAGTCGGTGAAGTAGCTGCGCTCGTCGCGGCTGCCGTCGCAGCCGCCCACCAGGAAGACGTGGCGCAGTTTTTTCTGCGACACCAGGTCGATGACCGTGTCGGCGGCGTTCAGCAGCGTCTGGCGGCCGAAGCCAACGGTGATCAGGTGCTCAATCTCGGTGTAAGGGAAGCCGTTCATGCCCTGAGCCTGGCGGATCACGGCGCCGAAGTCGTCGCCTTCCAGATGGTTGACGCCCGGCCAGCCGACGATACTGCGGGTCCAGATGCGATCGCCGTAGTTGCCGACGTTAGGATCGATGATACAGTTGGAGGTCATCACGATCGGGCCGGGGAATTTGGCGAATTCCGTCTGCTGGTTCTGCCAGCCGCTGCCGTAGTTGCCCACCAGATGTTTGAATTTTTTCAGTTCCGGATAGCCGTGCGCCGGCAGCATTTCACCGTGGGTGTAGACGTTGACGTTTTGCCCTTCGGTTTGCTCGAGCAGCATGCGCAGATCTTTCAGATCGTGGCCGGAAATCAGAATGGCTTTCCCGGCCACCGGGCGCACGTTGACTGCGCTGGGTTGCGGATCGCCGTAGGCCTGGGTTTCACCGCGATCGAGGATCGCCATCACGTTGAAGTTCATCTTGCCGATGCCCATGGCGTTGTTCAGCAGGGTGTCGACGTCGCGCGGCCGGGTGCCGAGCCAGGCCATAAAGGCGTGGTAGTCGGCATAGAGTTGCTCGTCGAACTGGCCGAGCACGTGCGCGTGTTCCATATAGGCCGCCGCGCCTTTCAGGCCGTACAGGCACAGCATGCGCAAACCGTGTACGTCGTCGCCGACCTCGGCCTTGTCGCTGTTGAGGGCAAACTGCGCCGCCTGCTGCAGCAGCGCAGGCATATCGTTGCCGGCCAGCTGCAGCGCCGCCATCGGGTGATCGACGCGCACGCCGGCGTCCAGCAGCCGGCAACGGGCGGCCAGCGAGTCGCGCAGCAGCAGGGTTTCCCGCGCGTAGCCGATGATGCGCTGGGAGTCGAAGTTGACGTTGGTCAGGGTGGAGAAGAAGGCGCGCGGGGCGAAGCTGTCGATCTCGTGGTCGACGATGCCCAGCGAACGCGCCTGCAGCGCCCAGGCGGAGAGTCCCTGCAGCGCCGCCACCAGCAGATCCTGCAGATCGGAGGTTTCCGCCGTTTTGCCGCACATGCCCTGAGCATACGAGCAGCCGTTGCCTGCCGGGGTACGGATGGTTTGTTCACATTGCACACAGAACATAGTCGCTTCCTTTTATTTTTAAAGTTGCATTTATAATGCTTGTTTAAAAGCATAGATCGGCGATCGGGGTTGCAAAAGGCTTTTGTGCGACTACTGCGGGCAAGTTTGATTTAGCGCAATTTTGCCGTGCGGATGGGAATGATTACGCTTTGGGGGCCGGGTAGCCCCCAAGGGAAAAGGATCAGGAGAACAGGGCGATCAGCACCGGCGCCAGCAGGCTCAGCAGGAAGCCGTGCACGATGGCGGGGGGCACCATGTCCAGCCCGCCGCTGCGCTGCAGCACCGGCAGGGTGAAGTCCATCGAGGTGGCGCCGCACAGGCCGAGGGCGGTGGAGCGGCTGCGGCGCACCAGCGTCGGGATCAGCATGATCGCCACCAGCTCGCGCGCCAGATCGTTGAAGAACGCGGCGCTGCCCATCACCGGGCCGTAGGCGTCGGTGATCAGAATGCCGGACAGCGAGTACCAGCCGAAACCGGAGGCCATCGCCAGCCCGGCCTTGATCGGCAACCCCAGCAGCTGCGCCGCCAGCGCGCCGCCGGCCAGCGACGCGACGGTCACCACCAACGCCACCAGCGTGCCGCGGCGGTTGAGCACGATCTGGCGCAGCGTCATGCCGCTGTTGCGCAGCTGAATGCCGACCAGCAACAGCAGGAAGATCAGCGCATATTCGCTGCCTTTATGGGCGAACTGCAGCCATTGCCACTGCGTCAGGCCGAGCAGGAAGCCGCCGAGCACCACGCCGCACAGCTTGAGCGACTCCAGCGCCATATGCACGCGCGAGGGCAGCTTTTCCTGTTTATGGCTGCTGCGCCACGGCATGCGCCGCTCCAGCAGCGCCAGCAACAGCAGATTGGCGCAGAGAATGCAGAAGAAGAATACCGCGCTGTACTGGAAGATCAGCACCAGGTTACTGCTGAGATCTTCCATAAACGCCAGGCTGATGCCCATGAAAAACAGGATCACGTACACCATCCAACTGAGCAGCCGGTTGATCAGCACCAGCAGCGGGCGATGGCGTAAGGGAATGAGGTAACCGACAATCAGCGGTAACAGAATAATCAACAGTCCTGAGTACATGGTGCAACGAGTGTCCTTGAGTTTTGATGCGCGCCGAACGGCGGCGAGGAGCACACGCTAACCAAAAGCCCGGCCGGAGTAAAGCGGCAGATTTGACGCTGGCCGCTTGACCTGCAAGGGGTTTTTTGACCATGCTCTGTGAAGGTCGCCTCATTGAAGAGGCGACGGCGCGCACGGGAGGCGGCGGATGTTCTTGGAGCGTATCGAAATTGTAGGTTTTCGCGGCATTAATCGGCTGTCCCTGATGCTGGACGACAACACGCTGTTGCTCGGCGAAAACGCCTGGGGTAAATCCAGCCTGCTGGATGCGCTGACGCTGCTGCTGGCGCCGGAGCAGAAGCTGTATCGGTTTGAAGCGCACGATTTCCATTTCCCCCCCGGTGAAGAGTCGGCCAAAGAGCGCCACCTGCAGGTGGTGTTCACCTTCTGCGAAAAAGACATCGGCCATGCGCACCTGCCGCGCTATCGCCACCTGACGCCGCTGTGGGTCAAGGGCGAGGATGGCCTGAGCCGCATTCATTACCGCTGCGAGGGCGAGCTGGCCGACGACGGCACGGTGTGCACCTGGCGCGGTTTTCTCGACGCCGACGGCAATGCCTTTCAATTGCACCATATCGAACAGCTGGCCCACTCCATCATCCGCATTCATCCGGTACTGCGCCTGCGCGACGCACGCTTTATTCGCCGCCTGCGCCCCAGCAGCCTCGGCGATGAACGTAAACCCGATACCCAGGCGCTGGCGCAGCAGTTGGATCAGCTGACGCGCGAGCTGGTGCGCAATCCGCAGAAGCTGACCAACGGCGAGCTGCGTCAGGGGCTGGCGGCGATGCAGCAGTTGCTGGAGCACTATTTTGCCGAGCAGAGTTCGCAGGTGGCGCGGCCACGCCGCCGCGGCGGTGAACCGGAGCAGGACGCCTGGCGTGCGCTGGACGGCATCAACCGCATGGTGGCCGAACCGAACAGCCGCAGCATGCGCCTGATCCTGCTCGGGATGTTTTCCACCCTGTTGCAGGCCAAGGGCGACGTCAAGCTGGATCCCCATGCCCGGCCGCTGCTGCTGGTGGAAGACCCGGAAACTCGCCTGCACCCGATCATGCTGTCGGTGGCCTGGGGGCTGCTCAATCAGCTGCCATTGCAGCGCATCACCACCACCAACTCCAGCGAACTGGTGTCGCTGGTGCCGGTGGAGCACGTCTGCCGGCTGGTGCGCGAGTCGGGCCGGGTCGCGACCTACCGTCTCGGGCCGCGCGGGCTGAGCGCCGAAGACGGGCGGCGCATCGCGTTTCACATCCGTTTCAACCGGCCGTCGTCGCTATTCGCCCGCTGCTGGCTGCTGGTGGAAGGCGAGACCGAAGTGTGGCTGCTTAACGAGCTGGCGCGCCAGTGCGGCTACCATTTCGAGGCGGAAGGGGTGAGGGTCATCGAGTTCGCTCAGTGCGGCCTGAAGCCGCTGCTGCGCTTCGCCCGCCGCATGGGCATCGAGTGGCATGCGCTGGTGGACGGCGATGAGGCGGGCAAAAAGTACGCCAACACCGTACGCAGCCTGCTGGACAATCATGAAGACAACGAACGCGATCGGCTGACCGCGCTGCCGGCGCCGGACATGGAACACTTCATGTTCCGTGAAGGGTTCGCCCCGGTCTATCACCGAATGGCGTCGGTGCCGATCAACGCGCAGATGCCGGTGCGCAAGGTGATCCTGAAAGCGGTCCACCACTCGTCGAAGCCGGATCTGGCGATCGAGGTCGCGATGCAGGCCGGCGAATGGGGCACGGACTCGGTGCCGCCGCTGCTGAAGAAAATGTTCTCACGGGTGATCTGGCTGGCGCGCGGCCGGGCGGACTGACGGCCCGCCGGGCGTTATCGGGCGCAGAAATGCGCCGCCAATCCCTGTTCCAGCTCGTCCAGCAACTGATAGCGACGGCGATACTCGGCGCGCTTCTTGCTGGCAACCTCTTCGATAGGTTTGCGGGCGATGTGCTCGGGCAGCAGAAAATAGCCGTTGTCGAGCGGTTTGGCGCCCATCGACAGCCAGAACTGATCGTAATCGGCGTGCAGTTGATCCTTCTTCTTACTCTGGTAACGCCAGTTTTGATAGATATGGGTGGCATTGCCGACGGCTACGATCTGGCGGATGCCGAGGTGCCGCGCCAGCGTGCAAATGCCTTCCAGCACCAGCCGTTTGGGGAACAGACCGTGGCACTCTTTGGTGGTGTGCTGGATCTCGGCGTGCGGCACCTCATGGTTCGCGCCCTGCAGGCCGCCGATGAACAGCGTCGGCTGCTGCTGATAATGCATCAGCGCAAAGGTGATCTCCGCCAGCATCACGCCGTTGGCGTTGCGCAGCAGCAGCGTGGCTTCCCCTTCCTTATTCAGTTTGTCGATCGCCGCCAATTCCAGCGTGATCGGCGCTTCGTTTTTGCCCATCGCGCGGGCCAGCACGAAAGGCTGTGGGCCGAGGTGGCCGAGACGCATCTTTAGCGGCATGCGCTGCACGATGAGATCGTAATGATCGCGCAGGGCGAACAGGCATTCGATCTGGCTCATGTTGGCTGCCAGGTAGGGGCGATGCAGCTTGCACGGCAGGTTCGGCTGCGCGCTCAGGATCTCCTCCAGCAGCGGGTTGCTGGCCAGGGTGCTGAGCAGGCCGCTGGTGGTGCGCCAGTTGAGCAGCGAGCGGCCGAGAAACTTCAGGCGAAACGAGGTTTTTTTCCAGGCGTTGCTTGGCGCCTTTTCGCCATTGATCAGCGCCGTCATCAGTTGCCAGCCGTTAAGCGGCCGGGCGGAGGCGAGTGGGTAGCTGAGCTGTGACATGATGAAATCCTTGGCTGTGTTGAATGGCGCTATTTCATCAAGGCTTCACTAAACGAGAGTTCAATGCTGAACTGTAACCAGGCGTGTCTCCACATTGTGTTGAGCTAAGGTTTAGTTATTCCCTACGGTGCGTGCTAATTTAGCTCCGCCGCCGCAATGGGCGGTCGATATTCACAAGCACAGGCAGGTCAATTTTGACAGGGTTTAAAGGACACAAACGCCGCTGGATACTCGCACTGGCGGTGATTGCGGCGATTGCCGCGGCGGCCGTTTGGCACTTCCGCCATCCGGCGCCAACCGCTTTCAAAACGGTAAAGGTCACCAAGCGCGATCTGCAGCAGAACGTGTTGGCGACCGGCCAGCTGGACGCGGTGCGCAAGGTTGACGTCGGCGCGCAGGTCAGCGGGCAGTTGGAAAAGTTGTATGTCGAGATCGGCGACAAGGTGAAAAAAGGCCAGTTGCTGGGGGTTATCGATCCGCAACAGGCGCAGAACAGCATTCGCGAAGGCGAGGCGACGCTGCGCGAGCTGCATGCGCAGCTGCTGCAGGCACAGGCCGAGCAGCAATTGGCGGCGGTCACGCTGCAGCGCAACCAGGCGCTGGCCAAACTGCAGGCGGTATCGCGTCAGGATCTGGATCAGGCGGCGACGCAGCTGGCGGTGAAGAAAGCGCAGGTGGGCACCATCAATGCGCAGATCGCCCGCAACCAGGCCAGCCTGGATACCGCCAAGATCAACCTGGCCTACACCCGCATCGAAGCCCCGATGGACGGCGACGTGGTGCAGATCACCACGCTGCAGGGCCAGACGGTGATCGCGGCGCAACAGGCGCCGAACATTCTGACGTTGGCGGATCTCGGCACCATGCTGGTGAAGGCGCAGGTCTCGGAGGCTGACGTCATTAACCTCAAGCCGGGTCAGAAGGCCTGGTTCACGGTGCTGGGCGATCCGACTCGGCGCTTCGACGGCGTGCTGAAAGACATTCAGCCGACGCCGGAAAAGGTCAATAATGCCATCTTCTATTATGCGCGTTTCGAAGTGCCCAACCCGGAAAGGCTGCTGCGCTTGCAAATGACGGCGCAGGTGCATATTCAGCTGGCCGGCGTCGAGCAGGCGCTGGTGATCCCGCTGGCGGCGTTGGGTGACCAGATCGCCGACAATCGCTACCACGTCTCGGTGCTGAAACAGGGCAAGGAAGAGAAGCGTGAGGTGGCTATCGGCCTGCGCAACAATATCGATGTGCAAATCCTCAGCGGGCTTGAGGCGGGCGATGAGGTGATTGTCAGCCGCGGTGGCGTGGAGGCCGGCTGATGGCGGCGCTGTTGCAGCTGAGCGGCATTCGCCGCAGCTACCGTTCCGGCGAGCAGACGGTGGAGGTGCTGAAGGGGATCAGTCTGAGCATCGACGCCGGGGAAATGGTGGCGATCATGGGGGCCTCCGGCTCCGGCAAATCGACGCTGATGAACATTCTGGGCTGTCTGGACAAGCCGAGCGCCGGGGTCTATCGGGTGGCCGGACAGGATGTGGCGACGCTGAGCGACGATGCGCTGGCGCAGCTGCGGCGCGAACATTTTGGCTTTATTTTCCAGCGTTATCATCTGCTGCCGCACCTGAGTGCGGCGCATAACGTCGAGGTGCCGGCGGTGTACGCGGGGCTGGGCAAAGCGGCGCGGCGCGAACGGGCGGAGGCGCTGTTGCGGCGCCTGGGGCTGGGGGAGCGCGTTAACTACCGGCCGAGCCAGCTTTCCGGCGGCCAGCAGCAGCGCGTCAGTATCGCCCGCGCGTTGATGAACGGCGGGCAGGTGATCCTGGCGGATGAACCGACCGGCGCGCTCGACAGCCACTCCGGCGAAGAGGTGATGGCGATCCTCAAACAGCTGTGCGCCCAGGGCCACACGGTGATCCTGGTGACCCACGATCCAGCGGTGGCGCGCCAGGCTGAACGGATCATCGAGATCCGCGACGGCGAAATCATTGCCGACTCGCGTCCGGCGCCGCCGGAGGATACCCAGGCCAAGCCGCTGGCGCTGGCCGCCGCGGCGCCTTCCTGGCGGCAGATGGGCGGCCGCTTTCGCGAAGCGCTGGTGATGGCCTGGCGTGCGATGGCGGCCAACAAGATGCGCACCGCGCTGACCATGCTCGGCATCATTATCGGCATCGCCTCGGTGGTATCGATCCTGGTGATCGGCGACGCCGCCAAGCAGATGGTGCTGGCGGACATCAAATCGATCGGCACCAACACCGTCGACATTTACCCCGGCAAGGACTTCGGCGACGACGATCCAACCTACAGGCAATCGCTGAAATACGGCGATCTCGATGCGCTGCGCGAACAGCCGTATATCAGCGCGCTGTCGCCGAGCATCAGCAGCAGCATGCGGCTGCGGCTGGGTAACGTCGACGCGGCGGCCAATGTCAACGGCGTCAGCGAACAGTTCTTCCGCGTGTACGGTATGAGCTTTACCCAGGGCGTCGGCATCGATCCGATGCAGGTGCAGTCACAGGCGCAGACGGTGGTGATCGACGCCAATACCCAACGGCGGCTGTTCCCGCACCAGAAAAACGTGGTGGGCGAGGTGATCCTGGTGGGCAACATGCCGGCGACGGTGGTCGGCGTGGCTAAAGAGAAGCAGTCGATGTTCGGCAGCAGCAAGACGCTGAACGTGTGGGTGCCTTACAGCACCATGGCCAACCGGCTGATGGGCAACAATTATTTCGACTCGATCACCGTGCGCATTCGCGACGGCTACGACAGCAAGGAAGCGGAACAGCAGCTGTCACGCCTGTTGACGCTGCGCCACGGCAAAAAGGACTTCTTCACCTATAACATGGACAGCCTGGTGCAAACCGCAGAGAAAACCACCCGCACGCTGCAGCTGTTCCTGACGCTGGTGGCGGTGATTTCGCTGGTGGTCGGCGGCATCGGCGTGATGAACATCATGCTGGTGTCGGTGACCGAGCGCACGCGCGAGATTGGCATCCGCATGGCGGTGGGCGCCCGTTCCGGCGACGTGTTGCAACAGTTCTTGATCGAGGCGGTGTTGGTCTGCCTGGTGGGGGGCGCGCTGGGGATTACGCTGTCGTTCGCCATCGGCCTGGCGGTGCAGCTGGTATTGCCGGGCTGGCAGATCAGCTTCCCGCCGGCGGCGTTGCTGAGCGCGTTCCTCTGTTCCACCGGTATCGGCGTGGTGTTCGGCTATCTGCCGGCGCGCAATGCCGCGCGGCTGAATCCGATCGATGCGCTGGCGCGCGAGTAAGTAAAAGGCATAAAAAATGCCAGTCACACGGCGGCTGGCATTTTTATCGCAGTCAGGGTCAATGCAGCGCGACGCTGCCGGAAGCGTTTAGGACAGCGCCTCGCTTTCCACCGGCACAATAAGACTGGCATGGTTCCCTTTTGGCCCTTGATGCACGTCGAAGCTGACCTGCTGGCCTGCCTTCAACGTTCTGTAACCATCCATCTTGATGGTGGAGTAATGCGCGAAAATATCTTCGCCACCGCCGGCTGGGCAGATGAAGCCAAAGCCTTTGGCGTTGTTAAACCATTTAACAGTACCCGTCTCCATGCTTTTACATCCCTCGCAACGCTATTTTAAGTGAGATGAATAACTGAATTCGCACCCGCCGTAGGCGGGTAGCAGGGTGGACAAGGGGTGGTTAAAAGACCACCAGCCACGAATTTACACTCTAGAGCAAATGATCGGGGCGTCAAGGGATCGGCTTTTGTCGGCGGGGAGCAGTTCACCAAAGTTTGAAGCAGGTAACGCTATTGCCACGATTCAGTCACAATTGGCCCGTTTTTTTGCGCACGTTACAGTGCGGCGGGACGATGCCGAAGATGATAAAATAGTAACTATCCCCACTTTGAATAACCGAAACCTGCCCCCATATCAGAGGGCAGAGCAGAGAAGATGAGCAGCGATGGGCAATAACAACGACTGGCTAAATTTTGAACACTTGGCCGAAGAAAAACAAATCGATGCGGTAAAACCGCCGTCTATGTATAAAGTTATACTTAACAACGACGATTACACACCGATGGAATTTGTGATTGACGTTCTGCAAAAGTTCTTTTCTTATGATATTGAACGCGCAACGCAACTGATGCTCACGGTCCACTATCAAGGCAAGGCGATCTGTGGTGTTTTTACCGCCGAGGTGGCGGAAACCAAAGTCGTCCATGTGAACCGGTACGCAAGGGAGAACGAGCATCCGTTGCTTTGTACGCTGGAAAAAGCCTGAATAAGGCAATCTATTGGGGAGGTGCTTATGCTCAATCAAGAACTGGAACTCAGTCTCAACATGGCTTTCGCCAGGGCGCGTGAGCACAGACACGAGTTTATGACCGTGGAGCACCTGTTGCTGGCGTTGCTGAGCAACCCTGCCGCGCGAGAAGCGCTTGAGGCATGTACGGTGGATCTGGCCGCGTTGCGCCAGGAGCTGGAAGCCTTCATCGAACAAACCACACCGACGCTGCCCGCCGGCGAAGAAGAGCGCGACACTCAGCCGACGCTCAGCTTCCAGCGCGTGTTGCAGCGTGCGGTCTTCCATGTGCAATCTTCCGGCCGCAGCGAAGTGTCCGGCGCCAACGTGTTGGTGGCCATCTTCAGCGAGCAGGAGTCGCAGGCGGCTTATCTGCTGCGCAAGCACGACGTCAGCCGTCTCGACGTGGTGAACTTCATTTCACATGGCACGCGTAAAGACGAGCCGGGCCAAGCGCCGAATGCGGAAAACCCGGTGAACGAAGAGCAGTCCGGAGGGGAAGACCGTATGGAAAACTTCACCACCAACCTCAATCAGTTGGCCCGTGTGGGCGGCATCGATCCGTTGATCGGCCGCGATCGTGAGCTGGAGCGCGCGATTCAGGTGCTGTGCCGTCGTCGTAAAAACAACCCGCTGCTGGTCGGCGAATCCGGCGTGGGCAAGACCGCCATCGCTGAAGGCCTGGCCTGGCGTATCGTGCAGGGCGACGTGCCGGAAGTGATGGCGGACTGCACGTTGTATTCGCTGGATATCGGTTCACTGCTGGCCGGCACCAAATACCGCGGCGACTTCGAGAAACGCTTCAAGGCGCTGCTCAAGCAGCTGGAACAGGATCAGAACAGCATCCTGTTCATCGATGAAATTCACACCATCATCGGCGCCGGTGCGGCTTCCGGCGGGCAAGTGGATGCTGCCAACCTGATCAAACCGCTGCTGTCGAGCGGCAAGATCCGGGTGATCGGCTCGACCACCTACCAGGAGTTCAGCAACATCTTCGAAAAGGATCGCGCTTTGGCGCGCCGTTTCCAGAAGATCGATATCACCGAACCGACGGCGGAAGAGACCGTTCAGATCATCAACGGCCTGAAAACCAAGTATGAGGCGCACCACGACGTGCGTTATACCGCCAAGGCGATCCGCGCCGCGGTGGAGCTGTCGGTGAAATACATCAACGATCGTCATCTGCCGGACAAGGCGATAGACGTGATCGACGAGGCGGGCGCCCGCAGCCGACTGATGCCGGCCAGCAAGCGCAAGAAAACCGTCAACGTGGCCGATATCGAATCCGTGGTGGCGCGCATCGCTCGTATCCCGGAGAAAACCGTGTCGGCCAGCGATCGCGACGTGCTGAGAAACCTGGGCGATCGTTTGAAGATGCTGGTATTCGGCCAGGATCAGGCGATCGAAGCGCTGACGGAAGCCATCAAGATGAGCCGCGCCGGTCTGGGCCACGAGCGCAAGCCGGTCGGTTCCTTCCTGTTCGCCGGGCCGACCGGGGTCGGGAAAACCGAGGTCACCGTACAGTTGGCCAAGGCGATGGATATCGAGCTGCTGCGTTTCGACATGTCCGAGTACATGGAGCGGCATACCGTCAGCCGTCTGATCGGCGCGCCTCCGGGCTATGTCGGTTACGATCAGGGCGGGCTGCTGACCGATGCGGTGATCAAGCATCCGCATGCGGTAGTGCTGCTCGATGAGATCGAGAAGGCGCACCCGGACGTGTTCAACCTGCTGCTGCAGGTGATGGACAACGGCACGCTGACCGACAACAACGGCCGCAAGGCGGACTTCCGCAATGTGATCCTGGTGATGACCACCAACGCCGGGGTGCGGGAAACCGAACGCAAATCGATCGGTCTGGTGCAGCAGGACAACAGCACCGACGCGATGGAAGAGATCAAGAAGGTGTTTACGCCAGAGTTCCGCAACCGTCTGGACAACATCATCTGGTTCAACCATCTGTCTACCGAAGTGATCCAGCAGGTGGTCGACAAGTTTATCGTCGAACTGCAGGCGCAGCTGGATGCGAAGGGCGTCTCGCTGGAAGTGAGCGACGAAGCACGCGACTGGCTGTCGGTGAAGGGCTACGACCGTGCGATGGGCGCTCGTCCGATGGCGCGCGTCATGCAGGAAAACCTGAAGAAACCGTTGGCCAACGAGCTGCTGTTCGGTTCGCTGGTGGACGGCGGTTCCGTGAAGGTCGAGCTGGACAAGGACAAGAAACAGCTGACCTACCACTTCCTCAGTGCCGCCAAGCGCAAGGCGGACGAGGGTGCGGTGCATTAAGGCCGCTTCAGGCAAAGAAAAAGCGATGCTTCGGCATCGCTTTTTTTTATGGGTGAGATTCACCGTACAACAGAAACGAGTGAGCCCTCTCAGTTTACCTGCGCACCTGCAACCCGTTGTGTAACGTCGCTGCGGGGGTAAACGGAAAGGGCTCCCGAGGGATTACATCCTCGATGCCGCCAGCATGTGGCGCGCGGTGAGCCGATTAACGGCTACGGAAGACAATGCGGCCTTTGCTCAGGTCGTACGGGGTCAGCTCTACAGTGACTTTGTCGCCCGTCAGGATGCGGATATAGTTTTTACGCATTTTACCGGAGATGTGTGCGGTTACCACGTGCCCGTTTTCCAATTCAACGCGGAACATGGTGTTCGGCAGCGTATCAAGAACGGTGCCCTGCATTTCAATATTGTCTTCTTTGGCCATCGAATCCTCTAGGTCTAACTACCTTAGTTTTTAACCGGCAAGATAATGCCGAAAAACCCCCATTATGTAAAGATGTGTCGGTGAACATTGCACCGTTTCCATCAATTAGTTTACTGGAGAGGGCGGTTCAACCGGCTGTGGGGATATGACTTGCGGCGCCCAGCACGCCGACGCCAAAGGCCGCCGTTGAAGGGTGCTGAGCTGCTGCAAAAATTGACGGCGCGGAATTTCACGCGCGCCAAGGCGGGCAGTGTGAGCGTTCAGCACCTGGCAGTCAATCAATTCCCCGCCATAAGCGGCAAAATGGCGGCAAAAGGCCATCAATGCGCATTTTGAGGCGTTGGTGACGCGGCTGAACATCGATTCGCCGCAGAACAACGCGCCCTGCGCCACGCCGTACATGCCGCCGACCAGTTGATCATCCTGCCATACCTCCACCGAGTGCGCGTAGCCGAGGCGATGCAGATGCTGATAGGCACGCTGCACCTCCGGGCCGATCCAGGTGCCTTCATCCGGCCGGTGGGCGCAGGCGGCAATCACCGTGGCGAAATCGTGATTGAGCGTGATGCGAAACGGATCGTGGCGCAAAAAGCGTTTCAGACTGCGGTTGAGATGAAATTCGGCAGGGAACAGCACCGCACGCGGATCGGGTGACCACCACAGAATCGCTTCCCCCGGCGAGTACCAGGGGAAGATGCCGCGCTCGTAGGCTGCCAACAGTCGCGGCGCCGTGAGGTCGCCGCCGATCGCCAGCAGGCCGTTGGGATCGCGCAGGGCGCCCTCAGGCGAGGGAAACGCCAGCGACTGGGGGGAAAGCTTAACGATGCGCATACAAGGTCTCTGCGTCCTCTACGGGCCGATTACGGCGCCAGGTTGCTGATACGGTTGCGAAAGCGTGCATAGCGGCCCTGCTGGCGCATCAGGGTGGCGTGATCGCCCTGTTCGACAATTTGGCCGTCATCCATTACGCAAATGCGGTCGAGATGTTCCAGGCCGTACAAACGGTGCGTCACCAGGATCAGCGTCTTGCCCTGACAATGCCGGCGCAGCAGCGCCAGGATCTGCTGTTCGGTTTCGGCGTCCAGCCCTTCGGTCGGTTCGTCAAGCAGCAGCAGCGGGGCCGGATGCAGCAGCGCGCGGGCGATACCCAGTCGGCGCTGTTCGCCGCCGGACAGCTGCCGGCCGCCTTCGCCCAACCAGGCGTTCAGCCCGCCGTCGCTGTCCAGCAATTTGCCCAGCCCAACCTGCTGCAGTACGTCACTCAGGCGAGCGTCGTCGGCATTCGGTGCGGCCAACCGCAGGTTTTCCCGCAGCGTATCGCTGAAGATATGCACTCGCTGGCTGACGACCGTGGTCATCCGACGCAGCGTGGTTTCATCATAATCCTCCAGCGGTTCGCCGTTGAGCAGAATTTTGCCGCCGTCGGTGCGCCAGGCGCGGGTCAGCAGCTGCAGCAGGGTGGACTTGCCGCAGCCGGTGCGGCCGAGCAAGGCGATGTGTTCGCCGGCCGCGACCTCGAGCGTGACGTCGCGCAGCACCGGCTGCGGCTGATCGGGATAGGTGAAACTCAGCTGCTGCAGGCTGAGCTGAGCGCGATCGGCCGCGGCCGGGCCGACGGCAGGGAAGGTGACTTCCGGCTGGCGATCGATGATCTGTTTGACCCGCGTGGCGGAGGCAATCACCTGGCCGAGATGCTGGAAGGCGCCGGCGACCGGCATCAGCGCTTCGAACGACGCCAGCGCGGCGAAGACAAACAGCGCGATCAGGGCTCCGGGCTGGGCATCGCCGCCGATGCCGGCGGCGGTCAGCCACAGCAGCAGCGTCACCGTCAGACCGCTGGCGAGGATCATCAGCGCCTGCGCCTTGCCGCTCAGCGAGGCCTGCTGCCACTGGCGGCGTTGCCACAGCAGTTCGGTGGCGTTCAGCGTCTGGCGGAAGTCGTTGACGGCGCCGAACACCACCAGCTCCGCCTGCCCCTGCAGCCAGGCGGTCAGGTCGGTACGGTATTGGCCGCGCAGCGCGGTGAGTTGGCCGCCGATCGGTTTGCCGGCGCGGTAGAACACCGGCGGCACCAGCAGCAACAGCAGCAACAGAATGCCACCCAACGTCAGGGCGAGCGCAGGATCCAGCCAGCTCAGGCCGTAGGTGACCACCAGGATCACCACCGCCGCGCTGATCAGCGGCGAGATCACCCGCAGATAAAGGTGATCCAGCGTGTCCACGTCCGCCACCAGGCGGTTGAGCAGGTCGGCCTGGCGAAAGCGAGCGATGCCGCCCGGCGCCAACGGCAGGATCTTGCTGAAGGTGAACACTCGCAAGTGCGACAGCACGCGGAAGGTGGCGTCGTGACTGACCACGCGCTCGGCGTAGCGCCCGGCGGTGCGGAAGATCGCCGCGCCGCGCACGCCGGCGGCCGGCAGCATGTAGTTGAAGGTCAGCAGGCCCGCCAATCCGGCCAGCGAAGAGGCGGCCAGGAACCAGCCGGAAAGCGCCAGCAGGCCGATGCTGGCCAGCAGGGTGACGATCGCCAAAAGGATGCCCAGGCTAATCAGCAGGCTATGGCGGCGATACAACGCCAAAAACGGCAGCAAAACGCGCATGATTAAAGCTCCCCGCGGCGATGGGCGATCAGAGTGGCGAACAGGCCCGGCTGGGCGCTGAGGGTGGCGTAATCGCCCTGTTGCACGATGCGCCCGTTATCCATCACCCAGATCTGATCGTAGTCTTCGGTATCTTCCAACTGGTGCGTGACCAGTAGGGTGGTTTGCTGATGCGAAGCGGCATTCAACGCCTGCATCACCCGTTGTTCGCTGTGGGCATCGAGACTGGCGGCCGGTTCATCCAGCAGCAGCAAGCGGCGCGGGCCGATCAGCGCCCGGGCGACCGCCACGCGCTGCGCCTGGCCGACCGACAGGCGGGCGGCGTTGTCGCCCACTTCGGTGTCGAGCCCCTGCGGCAGATACGGCAACAGTTCGCTGACGTAGGCGAGTTCCACCGCCTGCTGCAGCTGCGCTTCGTCGGCCTGCGGGCAGCCCAGCAGGATATTGGCGCGCAAGGTTTGCGCCGGCAGGTGCGGGTTCTGACCGACCCAGCTCAGCTGTTGCCTCCAGTTTTCTGCGGACAGTTCACGCAGCTCGATGCCGTTGACGGTCAACGAGCCGCGGTAGGGCAGGAAGCCGAGCAGCAGATTGAGCAGCGAGCTTTTGCCGGCGCCGCTCAGCCCGACCAGCGCTACGCGCTGCTGCGGTAGCAGGGTGAAACTCAGCGGCCCGGCCAGCAGTACGCCGTTCGGCGACAGGATTTCCAATGCGTTCGCCTGCAGCGTCAGCGGTTGATCGGCGGGCAGTTGCCGCGTGCCGTTGCCCATCTGCTCGCCTTCGGCGCTGAGGAAGGTTTCCAGCGCTTCCGCCGCGCCGACCGCCTGCGCCTTGGCATGGTAGAAGGTGCCGAGATCGCGCAGCGGTTGGAAAAACTCCGGCGCCAGAATCAGCACCAGAAAACCGGAAAACAGCGTTACGCCGAGGCCGTAGCTGCCGAAGTTGAGTTCGCCGAGGTAAGAAAAGCCGAAGTACACCGCCACCACGGCGATGGAAATCGAAGCGAAGAACTCCAGCACGCCGGAAGAGAGGAAGGCCATACGCAGCACTTCCATGGTGCGGCTGCGGAAGTCTTCGGAGGATTTGGCGATCTGCGCCGTTTCGGCCTGCGCGCGGTCGAACAACCGCAGGGTGTCCAGGCCGCGCAGGCGGTCGAGGAAGTTGCCGCTCAATCGCGCCAGCGCCACGAAGTTGCGGCGGTTGGCATCGGCGGCTCCCATGCCGACCAGCGCCATGAACAGCGGGATCAGCGGCGCGGTCGCCAGCAAAATGATGCCTGCGGCCCAATTGATCGGGAAGACGGCGATCAGGATCAGCAGCGGGATGAAGACTGCCAGATACATCTGCGGTAGATAGCGCGAGTAATAGTCCTGCATATCCTCGATCTGCTCGACGATGATGCTGGCCCAACTGCCCGCCGGTTTGCCCTGGATCCAGGCCGGGCCGAGCTGCTGCAGTTTATCCAGCACCTGCTGGCGCATGCGCTGACGGATCACCTGGCCACACAGGAAACCGACCCGTTCCCGCAGCCAGCTCAACAGCGCCCGCAATGCGAACGCGACGGCCAGCCAGATAAACGAAGGGATCAGCTGTTCGCGCGGGGTATGTTCGATGATCAGGGCGTGCAGCAGGCTGGCCAGCAGCCACGCCTGCGCCACGATCAGCAGGCCGCTGAACAGCCCCAACAGCATGGAAAGGCGCAGCCAACGCTGCGCCAACGAACTCTGGGTTTTAAGCCAACGGGTTAACTGTTGCTGTCTGTTTTTTTTCATCAGATATGCGTCTGCGTCGCCGGTGCCCGTTTGTTACGGACTGGGTTAACGTACTGTTAAATAATAGTGTTTGGCGCAATCGGCGACAAACAAGCGAGGTCCCATGTTACCTCGTCACCCGGCAGACTGAAAATAATAAAGCGGCCAAATGTGGCTATAACAGACGCGTTACCGACTATTTGACTTGCTCACTCGTGGCCTCGGCTTCCAGAGCGGCGCGCACCGACGCTCGCTCTGCGATCCGCATCACATAATGCTGGAGCGGTGGCCACTCGCTCAGCGAAATCTCGAAGCGCGCCATCCAGCGCAACACGGTAAACAGATAAGCGTCAGCGACGCTGAAATACGTTCCCAATAGGTAAGTTTGTTGTGCCAACGCTTGCGCGAGATAACCCAATCGCCGTCTCAACTTGTCGCGCAGCAACGCCTTGGCATCTTCGGGCAGGGCATCATTGAACAAGGGGGCGGCACCGGCATGGATCTCGCTGGTGATGAAATTAAGCCATTCCTGCAGCCTTACCCGCTCAAAGGCCGTCGGTGGCGGTGCCAGCCGGCTCTCTGGGCGCTGGTCGGCGAGGTATTGAACGATGGCGGGGCCTTCAGTGATCACGTTGCCGTCGTCCAGCTGCAGGGCGGCGACGTAACCTTTTGGGTTGATGCGATAGAAATCCTCACCGTCGGCGCAGCGCTTGCTGCGATTGTTTACCCTGACCAGGGTGAAAGGGATCGCTAATTCCCGCAGGACGATATGTGGGGCCAGCGAGCAGGCATCGGGAGCAAAATACAGCTTCATGCTATTTCCTTGTGGGTCAATGAGAGCGCTTGCCACAGCATGCCGACGCGGATGCCGGCGGGAAAATGGAAATTTCAGAAAGCCGCTATTAGCTCAGCGACTGGCCAGGGTTTGCTCCTGTTTGCGCAGGTAATTCAGCAGGGTTTGGACGGGCGGTAGGGCCGCCGCCTCGGATGAGCAGGCCAGGCCGAAACGACGATAAACCGGCGCAACGAGCGGCAGAGCGCAAACTCCGAGCGCATCGGGCGGGATCACCGATGCGGGCATCAGCGCAACGCCCGTGCCTTCTCTGACCAGCGTCAACGCCGTTTGCCAGTCGCTGACGGTGGCGCGGATATTGGCCAGCGCCAGGCCCGACTGCTGCGCCAAACTTTGCGCATTCACATCACATCCGCCGGTCGCCAGGATGAAAGGCAGCCGGAACAGGGCATCCAGCGCCACCGGCCGCCGCGCTCGCGCCAGCGGGTGCGCGCTGGGCACGACCGCTAACCAGGTGTCTTCCCCCAAAGGGAAACACAGCCGCTCCGGTGCCGGATTGAGCACCACGCCGATGTCTGCCGTTGCCGATGTTAACCAGCTCTCCACTTCGTGGTCGGTGCCCTCGAGCGTAATCAGCTCAATGTCGGGATACAGACGGCGAAACTTGCGCAGCAGCGGCGGCAACAGCGTGCTAAATGCCGACGGGAAACTGGCCAGGCGTATTTTGCCCGCGTGCGCGTTACCGGCTTGCTGCGCGCATTGTTGAATGGCCCGCAGTCCTTCCAACATCGTGCGGGCATGGGCGACGATCTGCAGGCCGCTTTGGGTCAGGACGACATTGTGTGGCTGGCGCACCAAAAGCCGGGTGCTCAGCATCGTCTCCAGTTGAGCGATGGCCCGGCTGGCGGCAGACTGCGTCATGCCGCAGAGCGCCGCAGCCTGAGTGATGGTGCCGTTGTCGGCGACGGCAACCAGCAAGCGCCAGTGAAGAAGATTATGCATCGGCGTGCATCCTCCTGGGGGCTGAAGACAAAAAAAAGCGGCTCGAGAGCCGCTTTTCGCTGATGAAGAGAACGTCTTAGCAGACTTCTGCGCCGGCGATGCCGTCCAGGTAACGCTCTGCGTCCAGCGCCGCCATACAGCCGGTGCCGGCGGAGGTGATCGCCTGACGGTAGATGTGATCCATCACGTCGCCAGCGGCGAAGACGCCGGGGATGGTGGTTTGGGTCGCATTGCCGTGAATGCCGGACTGCACCTTGATGTAGCCGTTTTCCAGCTCCAGCTGGCCGCCGAAGATGCCGGTGTTCGGGCTGTGGCCGATGGCGATGAACACGCCGGCCAGTTCCAGTTCACGGGTTTCGTTTTCCGCTTTGGTGCTGCGGATACGCACGCCGGTCACGCCCATTTCATCGCCCAGCACTTCGTCCAGCGTATGGTCGGTGTGCAGCACGATGTTGCCGCTTTTCACTTTTTCCATCAGCCGGTCGATCAGGATCTTCTCTGAACGGAAGCTGTCGCGGCGGTGGATCAGGTGAACCTCGGCGGCGATGTTGGACAGGTACAGCGCTTCTTCAACGGCAGTGTTGCCGCCGCCGACCACGGCGACTTTCTGGTTACGGTAGAAGAAACCGTCGCAGGTCGCACAGGCGGAAACGCCTTTGCCCTTGAAGGCGTCTTCGGAAGGGAGGCCAAGGTAGCGGGCGGAGGCACCGGTCGCAATGATCAGCGCGTCGCAGCTGTATTCGCCGCTGTCGCCGAACAGGCGGAACGGACGCTGCTGCAGATCGACGCTGTTGATATGATCGAAGACGATCTCAGTCTGGAACTTCTCCGCGTGTTCGCGCATGCGCTCCATCAGCGCCGGACCGGTCAGGCCTTCGGCGTCGCCCGGCCAGTTTTCCACTTCGGTAGTGGTGGTCAGCTGGCCGCCTTGCTCCAGACCGGTGATCAGCACCGGGCTCAGGTTGGCGCGCGCCGCGTAGACGGCGGCGGTGTAACCGGCCGGGCCGGAGCCCAGAATCAGTAATTTGCTATGTTTAGCCGTGCCCATGAATAACCTCTTTATTCCACAATGGCGGACAATGAAGCCGATTGTAGGGAAAATGGCGCAGTAAAAAAAGCGCCGGGCGACGTTGTTAACGATTTGTATGATAGTTGTCGCCTATTAATGCGCCCGCTGTCGGCAAATCGTACGCCGAACGCAGAAATTTACCTTATCAAAGCCGCATTCGGCTACCGAATCGCCAACCGCGCAAAAACGGCGCATTCTGCGACTTCAGCCGCTCCCTACCGGGGTTTATCTGCCAGCGATTCATAACCAAAAATGGGATGCAGACTTTTCATGACGGTACGTTGTTCTGATTTTGCTTCTTTTACTTTGACAATCCGCTGCGCATTTGCGAAAACATCATAGGAAGAAGAAATTATCCCCGTAACACCAGCAAATCGTACGTATTTGCGCCGCGAGGCGGCAATGCGCGGTGGATGTGCGGAGCAGGGCGCGCAAGCGTTTGCTGATTTTTTCTCGACCTAAACGTCGTTGCCGGCGTCGCGCGGGGTTGGACAGACAGGCTGCGCGGCGTGGAATGATGGTAGTGAAGAAGCATATGACAGGCATCGGGTCTTCGCTTGGAACGAACCCTTACACATTGACGTTGGCTAGGGTGTGGCAAGTGCACGGAAGAAAATAAGAGAGACAATAATAATGGCAGACAACAAGAAACGCCCGGGTAAAGATCTCGACCGTATCGACCGCAACATCCTGAATGAGCTGCAGAAGGATGGGCGTATTTCGAACGTCGAGCTTTCGAAGCGCGTGGGGTTATCCCCGACACCATGTTTAGAACGCGTGCGCCGTCTCGAGCGCCAGGGTTTCATTCATGGCTATACCGCATTGCTTAACCCGCATTATCTGGATGCGTCCCTGCTGGTTTTCGTGGAGATCACGCTGAACCGTGGCGCGCCGGATGTGTTTGAGCAATTCAACTCGGCAGTGCAGAAGCTTGAAGAGATTCAGGAGTGTCATCTGGTTTCCGGTGATTTCGACTACCTGTTGAAAACCCGCGTACCGGACATGTCGGCGTACCGCAAACTGCTGGGCGAAACCTTGCTGCGTTTGCCGGGGGTTAACGACACCCGTACCTACGTAGTGATGGAAGAAGTGAAACAGAGTAACCGTCTGGTTATCAAAACACGGTAAGGTGCAGGTGCAAAACCTGATTAAATTGGTTACACTCCTGTTTATTCATACAGTTTCGGCGCCGGGGAAGCTTCTCGGCGCTGTTGCTATGTCAGCTAACAGGAACCTGGAGAGCCTTTCTTGAGCCAGGAATATACAGAAGATAAAGAAGTTACCCTGAAAAGACTCAGCAGTGGCCGGCGTTTGCTGGAGGCTGCGCTTATCGTGGTAGCGATTTTTGCCGTTTACCTCATGGCTGCGTTGGTCAGTTTCAATCCGTCTGACCCAAGCTGGTCGCAGACCGCGTGGCATGAGCCGATTCACAATTTGGGCGGCGGTGTTGGGGCCTGGTTGGCCGACACGCTGTTCTTCACCTTCGGGGTGCTCGCCTACGCGATACCGCCGATCATGCTGATCCTGTGCTGGGCAGCCTATCGCCAACGCGGCAACAAAGACTACGTCGACTATTTCGCGCTCTCCCTGCGCCTGATCGGTACCTTGGCGTTAGTGCTTACCTCCTGCGGGTTGGCGGCGCTGAACGTTGACGATCTCTATTACTTCGCTTCCGGCGGCGTGATCGGCAGCCTGCTGAGCAACGCCATGTTGCCGTGGTTCAACGGCATCGGCGCTACGCTGGCGCTGCTGTGCGTGTGGGCGGCGGGGCTGACGCTGTTTACCGGCTGGTCCTGGCTGGTGATCGCCGAGAAGATCGGCGGTGCGGTGTTGGGCGTCGCGACGGTGATGACCAATCGCTCACGCCGCGAAGATCGCTATTTCGAGGATGACGAGCGTTACGTTGACGACGAGCCTGAGCAGGCAGGGAAGGGCGCCGCTGCAGCGGTTGCGGCGACCGCCGCCGGAGCCGCGGCTGCCGATGACGACGTGCTGTTCTCCGCACCCTCGGTCACCGAAAGCGCCAAAGAGGCGGGGGAAGACGCCGCCGATCCGTTGCTCAGCGGCCTGCGAGCCGACGATAGTGAGGTTGAAGCCGACGCCGCGCCAATCGCGCCGGCGGCTTCGCCTGCACCAGCGGTGAAGGCAGAGATCCACGAGCCCGTTGCCGCGCCGATCGCCACACAGGCGCCGTCGGTAACGGTGGCGCCGGCCGCGCCGGCCTCGGTCAATCAGCACCCGGTGAGCACCCCGGCGCAAGACGCCACGCCGCCGCTGTATTCCTTCGAAATCCCGGAAGAAACACCAGCGCCTAAGGCGACGCGCCCTGTCGATCCTTATCAGGATGACGATGAGCCGCGCCTGGGCAATTGGCAAGAGCCGGCCCCGCAGCCGACAGCGCGTTCTCCCTTTGATTTTACCGCCGCGCAGCGCGACAGTGCCGACGTCAGCGGAGCAGGTGGTTTCAGCGCCACCGGCGCCAAGCCACAACTGGATACGGCAGCCGCTGCCGCTGCGGGCGCCGCGGCGGCGACCTTTATGCCGGCCTTCACGGCGACCAGCGACGGCAATTCTCAGGTTAAACAGGGTATCGGCCCTGAGTTGCCGCGGCCGAATCCGGTGCGTATTCCGACCCGTCGTGAGCTGGCTTCCTACGGCATCAAGCTGCCTTCGCAGCGTGCTGCCGAACAGGAACAGCGCCAGGCGGAGCCTCAACAGCCGACGGCGGTGAGCCCGCAGGAAGAAGAGGCGCAGCAAGAAGCCGCGCTGCGCCAGGCGTTCGCCGAACAGCAAAGCCAGCGCTATGGCGAAAGCTACGCGCCGGAGCAGGATGATGAACAGGCTCAGCAGGAAGCCGAGCTGAGTAAAGCGTTCGCCGAACAACAGAACCAACGTTACGGTGAAGTCCAACAGGACGATGAAGAGGCGCGGCAAGACGCTGCGCTGCGTCAGGCTTTCGCCGAGCAGCAGCAGGCGCGTTATGGCCAGCAAGAGACTGCCCCGCAGGCGCCGGCCGCCAGCCCGGTCGATACCCGTAATGCTTTCAGCTTCTCGCCGATGGCGGATTTAGTGGACGATGGCCCGAGCGAGCCGATGTTCACGCTGTCCCCACAGCTTGAAGAGCGCATTGAACAGCAAAGCGAGCAAGAGGACGACGTGCCGTTTGGCCAGTTTGAGCCTGCGGCGCCGGCTGCCCAGCAACCGCATACGCAGCCGCAACAATACCAACAGCCGCAGCAGCAATCTTATCAGCAGCCGCAGCAACAACAGCAGTATCAACAGCCGTCGCAGCAGCAATATCAGCAGCCACAGCAACCGGTTCAGCAGCAGCCTCAGCAAGCTCCGGCTGAGCCGCACCCGGCGATGGACAGCCTGATTCACCCGTTCCTGATGCGCAACGATCAGCCGCTGCAGAAGCCGACCACGCCGCTGCCGACGCTGGATCTGCTGACCGAAGCGCCGAAAGAGGTGGAGCCGGTCGACTCCTTCGCGCTGGAACAGAAAGCGCGCTTGGTGGAGGCCAGTTTGGCCGATTACCGCGTAAAAGCCGACGTGGTGGATATCCTGCCGGGGCCGGTCATCACCCGCTTCGAGCTGGATCTGGCGCCGGGCGTTAAAGCGGCGCGCATTTCCAACCTGTCGCGCGATCTGGCGCGCTCGCTGTCGACTTCGGCGGTGCGCGTGGTGGAAGTGATCCCCGGTAAGCCTTATGTCGGTCTGGAGCTGCCGAACGCCAAGCGTCAAACGGTGTACCTGCGCGAAGTGCTGGACTGCCCGGCCTTCCGCGACAACCCGTCGCCGCTGTCCATCGTATTGGGTAAGGACATCTCCGGCGAACCGGTGGTGGCCGATCTGGGCAAAATGCCGCACTTGCTGGTCGCCGGTACCACCGGTTCCGGTAAGTCGGTCGGGGTCAACGCCATGATCCTGAGCATCCTGTATAAAGCCACGCCGAAAGAAGTGCGCTTTATCATGATCGACCCGAAAATGCTGGAGCTGTCGGTTTACGAAGGTATTCCGCACCTGTTGACCGATGTGGTCACCGACATGAAAGACGCCGCCAACGCGCTGCGCTGGTGCGTGGGTGAGATGGAACGCCGCTACAAACTGATGTCTGCCCTGGGCGTGCGTAACCTGGCCGGCTACAACGAGCGTGTCGATCAGGCCGAAGCGATGGGGCGTCCGATCCCGGATCCGTTCTGGAAACCGACCGACAGCATGGACATCACGCCGCCGGTGTTGGAGAAAGAGCCGTACATCGTGGTGATGGTCGACGAATTCGCCGACCTGATCATGACGGTTGGCAAGAAGGTTGAAGAGTTGATCGCTCGCCTGGCGCAAAAAGCGCGTGCGGCGGGTATCCACCTGGTGCTGGCGACCCAGCGTCCTTCGGTGGATGTGATCACCGGCCTGATCAAGGCCAACATTCCGACGCGTATCGCCTTTACCGTGTCGAGCAAGATCGACTCCCGCACCATCCTCGATCAGGGGGGCGCCGAGTCCTTGCTGGGTATGGGTGACATGCTCTATCTGGCGCCGAACTCCTCGATCCCGGTGCGTGTACATGGCGCATTCGTGCGCGATCAGGAAGTGCACGCGGTGGTCAAGGATTGGAAAGCGCGCGAGCGGCCCCAATATAAAGAGGGCATTCTCAGCGGCGGCGAAGATGGCGAGGGCGGTGCCGGTGGCGGGATGGACGGCGACGAAGAGCTGGATCCGTTGTTTGACCAGGCGGTGGATTTCGTGGTGGATAAACGCCGCGCCTCCATCTCCGGCGTACAGCGCCAGTTCCGTATCGGCTATAACCGCGCCGCGCGCATCATCGAACAGATGGAGGCGCAGGGCATCGTCAGCGAGCAGGGGCACAACGGCAACCGCGAGGTGCTGGCGCCGCCACGGCACGATTGATGGTCGCTTAGCCATTGCAATTCAATAAGAAAGGGCCGCTTAAGCGGCCCTTGTGCAAAGAAGCGTAAACCCGTTTCTTCTCGGAACATTGGCCTACCGGCCGATCGCCGGCTTCAGGTAAAGTAACGGAGTAAAGGGTTGATTGACCCGCACGGCGTCGCCCTGCGGTTAACGCATTTCATAAGGTATCTGGAATAATGAAAAAACTGTTAGTTGCCTGCTGTCTGCTTTCGGGATTCGCTTCTACCTCCGTGCTGGCCGATGCCGCACAGGATCTGCAAAGTCGCCTGGCGAAGGTGAACAGTTTCCACGCCAGCTTCTCGCAAACCGTGACCAGCGCCGAAGGCGCCGCGGTGCAACAGGGTGAAGGCGAGCTGTGGGTGAAGCGGCCGAACCTGTTCAACTGGCACATGACGTCACCCGATGAGAGCGTGCTGGTTTCCGATGGCCAGACCCTGTGGTTCTACAACCCGTTCGTCGAGCAGGTGACGGCGACCTGGCTGAAGAACGCCACCGGCAATACGCCGTTTATGCTGATCACCCGCAATAACGCCAGCGACTGGAAGCAGTACAACGTGAAGCAAAAGGGCGATGATTTCGAATTGACGCCAAAATCCGCCAGCGGCAACCTGAAGCAATTCGCCATCAGCGTGACCAACAGCGGCACCATCCGCAGCTTTGCCGCGGTGGAGCAGGATGGCCAGCGTAGTGCTTATACGCTGAAAAGCCAGCAGAACGTTGCCGCCGATCCGGCCAAATTCAAATTTACCCCGCCGAAGGGGGTGACGCTGGACGACCAGCGCCAGTGAGGTGCAAGTGAGTAATAATCTGTCGCTCGATTTTTCCCAGAACGAGTTCCAGCCGCTGGCCGCGCGTATGCGCCCGACCACGCTGGCGCAGTATATCGGCCAGCAGCATCTGCTGGCCGCCGGCAAGCCGCTGCCGCGCGCCATCGAGGCCGGGCAGCTGCACTCGATGATTTTATGGGGGCCGCCGGGCACCGGGAAGACGACGTTGGCAGAGCTGATCGGCCGTTACGGTCAGGCGGATGTCGAACGGATCTCCGCCGTGACCTCCGGCATCAAGGAGATCCGCGAGGCGATCGAGCGGGCGCGGCAAAATCGCGACGCCGGCCGCCGCACCATCCTGTTCGTCGACGAAGTGCACCGCTTCAATAAGAGCCAGCAGGACGCTTTCCTGCCGCACATCGAAGACGGCACCATCACCTTTATCGGTGCCACTACCGAAAATCCGTCGTTCGAGCTGAACTCGGCGCTGTTGTCCCGCGCCCGCGTTTACCTGCTGAAGGCGCTGACCGCCGAAGATATCGGCCAGGTGCTGGATCAGGCGATGAGCGACAAGGCGCGCGGCTTTGGCAATCAGAACGTCGAGCTACCCGCGGAAACGCGCCGCCTGCTGTCGGAGTTGGTGGGCGGCGATGCGCGCCGGGCGCTGAACAGCCTGGAAATGATGGCAGACATGGCGGAGCTCGACGCCAAAGGCGTGCGGGTGCTGACGCCGGAGCTGCTCAAGGAGGTGTCGGGCGAGCGCAGTGCGCGCTTCGACAACAAGGGCGACCGTTATTACGACCTGATTTCCGCGTTGCATAAATCAGTGCGCGGTTCGGCGCCGGACGCCGCGCTGTACTGGTATGCGCGTATCATTACCGCCGGCGGCGATCCGCTCTATGTGGCGCGCCGTCTGTTGGCGATTGCCTCTGAAGACGTGGGCAACGCCGATCCGCGCGGCATGCAGGTGGCGATCGCCGCCTGGGATTGTTTCACCCGCGTGGGGCCGGCAGAGGGCGAGCGCGCCATCGCGCAAGCGATTGTTTACCTGGCCTGCGCGCCGAAAAGCAACGCGGTTTACACCGCGTTCAAGGCCGCCATGCGCGACGCCAAAGAGCAGGCCGATTATGACGTGCCGGAGCACCTGCGCAACGCGCCGACCAAGCTGATGAAGGAGATGGGGCTGGGGGCGGAGTACCGTTACGCCCACGACGAACCCAACGCCTACGCCGCCGGCGAGAACTATTTCCCGCCCGAAATGGCCAAGACACGCTACTATCAACCGACCTCGCGTGGGCTTGAAGGGAAAATCGGCGAAAAGTTGGCATGGCTGGCTGAGCAGGATCAAAATAGCCCGACAAAACGCTACCGCTAACGAGGCCGTTGCGGTAAGGTTAGCGGGTATCACTCTTCTTTTATGCGACTATAAATCAGCCGCATAGAACAACAACACTTCTTTCAATAACAACAAGCACAGGATTAGCATGCTCGATCCCAATCTGCTGCGTAATGAGCTAGACGCAGTCGCCGTCAAACTGGCTCGCCGAGGCTTTAAACTCGATCTGGATCTGCTGCGTTCGCAGGAAGAACGCCGCAAAGTTCTGCAGGTAGAAACTGAAACGCTGCAAGCGGAACGCAACTCCCGATCGAAATCCATCGGCGCGGCCAAAGCGCGTGGGGAAGACATCGAGCCGCTGCGTCGCGAAGTGAACGAGCTGGGTGACAAGCTGGATGCCGCCAAGGCAGAGCTGGATACGCTGCAGAGCGAGATCCGCGATTACGCTTTGACTCTGCCTAACATGCCGGACGACGCCGTGCCGGATGGTAAAGACGACAGTGAAAACCTGGAAGTCACCCGCTGGGGCGAACCGCGCCAGTACGACTTCGCGGTGCGCGATCACGTCGATCTGGGCGAAATGGCCGGCGGGCTGGATTTTGCCGCCGCGGTTAAGCTGACCGGTTCGCGCTTCGTGGTCATGAAGGGGCAAATCGCCCGCATGCACCGCGCGCTGTCCCAGTTCATGCTGGATCTGCACACCGAGCAGCACGGCTACCTGGAGGCCTACGTGCCTTACCTGGTCAACCACGCCACGCTGTACGGTACCGGCCAACTGCCGAAGTTCGGCGAAGACCTGTTCCATACCCGTCCGCTGGAAGAAGAAGCCGACAGCAGCAACTACGCGCTGATCCCAACGGCGGAAGTGCCGCTGACCAACCTGGTGCGCGACGAGATCGTCGAAGAGGAAACTCTGCCGCTGAAGATGACCGCGCACACGCCATGCTTCCGTGCGGAAGCCGGTTCTTACGGCCGTGACACCCGCGGTTTGATCCGCATGCACCAGTTCGACAAGGTCGAAATGGTGCAGATCGTCCGTCCGGAAGATTCGATGGATGCCCTGGAAGAGCTGACCGGCCATGCGGAAAAAGTGCTGCAGTTGCTGAACCTGCCTTACCGCAAGGTGCTGCTGTGCACCGGCGACATGGGCTTCGGCGCCTGCAAGACCTACGATCTGGAAGTGTGGCTGCCGGCGCAGAACACCTACCGCGAGATCTCGTCCTGCTCCAACATGTGGGACTTCCAGGCGCGCCGCATGCAGGCTCGCTGCCGCAGCAAGGCCGACAAGAAGCCGCGTCTGGTCCACACGCTGAACGGTTCCGGCCTGGCGGTCGGCCGTACGCTGGTGGCGGTGCTGGAAAACTACCAGCAGGCCGACGGTCGCATTCAGGTGCCTGAAGTGTTGCGTCCTTATATGGGCGGCCTGGAATACATCGGCTAAACGGCAAACTACGAGAAAAAAGCGCCTGCGGGCGCTTTTTTTATGTCGAGAATTCAGTCTGTCGTCAGCGCGTAAGCCTGTTGAATGTAGTCCGCAAGATGTTTGCTTTTCACCTCGCCGGACGAGTGGAGCTTGATGTGCCGCCGATACTGGCCGTTGCCTTCGAGCTGATGATGGCCGTCTGCCATCCGGTAGCCGTGGCCGAACTCCACCGTGACGTGGTGGCGATAGGCGAAAACGCCGCAGAAAAATTGAGTATGCGAGAACATGATGCCGCCGTATTTGACCGATTCGGTGACGCCACTGCCGCTCGTCTCGGCGATCCGACGTACCTGCTGCACAATGGCCAGCAGCTCACCGTGCGTGCTGCCGATGTCCGCCAGCAGGGCCTCTACCGCCGCATCATTTGCGTGTTCCATCTTGCCTCCTCATCGTTAAATCCGCTCTGCGCTGAGCATAGCGCTTTTTCAGCCGGTTAGCCGGAAACAAATCGTGCGGTGGAATGATAAGAGGCGATTGACTTTTTTATCGCCAGTGGCATGATGCGCGCACTCTCATTGCGCGTTCGGTCACAATTTCACTATGTCCGCATACTCCCGCCCAGTGCTCCTATTGCTCTGCGGCCTTTTGCTGCTCACGGTATCCATTGCCGTTTTGAATACGTTAGTGCCGCTTTGGTTAACCCATGCTCAGCTGTCAACCTGGCAGGTGGGAATGGTCAGCTCCTCTTATTTCAGCGGTAACCTGTTGGGCACGTTGGTGGCGGGCAAACTGATCCAGCGCGTCGGTTTTACCCGCAGCTATCATCTTTCTTGCCTGGTGTTCGCCGCCGCGACCGCCGGCATGGTGCTGTCGATCGATTTTTGGAGCTGGCTGGGCTGGCGTTTCTTCGCCGGCGTCGGCTGCGCCTGGATCTGGGTGATCGTGGAGAGCGCGCTTTTGCGCAGCGGCAATTTGAGCAACCGCGGCCAACTGCTGGCGGCCTATATGATCGTTTATTATCTCGGTACGGTGACCGGCCAATTGCTGTTGAGCATGACTTCGACGGAATTGCTGCACGTGGTGCCGTGGGTGACCGCCATTGTGATCAGCGCGATGTTGCCGATGCTGTTCGCGCGGGTCAACCGCCATGAAGACGAGCCGCAGCAGGCGGCGGTGTGGACAATGCTGAGACGCCGCAGCGCGCGCCTCGGCATCAATGGCTGTATCATCTCCGGCATCGTGCTCGGTTCACTGTATGGCCTGATGCCGCTGTACCTCTCCCATCAGGGCATGAGCGACGCCAACGTCGGTTACTGGATGGCGCTGCTGGTCAGCTCCGGCATCGTCGGGCAATGGCCGGTCGGGCGCTTGGCGGATCGTTACGGGCGCCTGCTGGTGCTGCGCATTCAGGTGTTCGTGGTGATCCTCGCCAGCGTGGCGATGCTCGGCAACTACGCCATGGCGCCCTCGCTGTTCATCCTCGGCTGCGCCGGCTTTACCCTGTATCCGGTGGCGATGTCCTGGGCCTGCGAGAAGGCGCTGCCGCATGAGTTGGTGGCGATGAACCAGGCGCTGTTGATGAGTTACACCATCGGCAGCCTGCTGGGCCCGTCGATGACGGCGCTGCTGATGCAAAACTACTCCGACCGTGTGCTGTTCGTGATGATCGCCGCCGTAGCGCTGGTTTACCTGCTGATGCTGCTGAAAAAGCAGAAGCCGGATCACCACCACACGCCGTTCGCCGCCGCCTGAGCATAAAAAAACCGGCCATGAGCCGGTTTTTTCTTTTGGCGTGCGCCAATCAGTAAATCACTTTGTGACCGTAGCTTTCCAGGATGCCTTTGACGCGATCCATGGTCTCGGCCTTCGGCGGATGCACGCCGTCCAGTTTGTACTCTTCCCCCATCGCTATCCATTTGTGCTTGCCCAGCTCGTGGTAAGGCAGCAGCTCGATTTTCTCGATGTTGGTCATGTCTTTGGTGAACTCGCCCAGCAGGTGCGCCGATTTGTCGTCGTCTGACCAGCCCGGCACCACTACGTAACGGATCCAGGTGCGTTGGTTACGTTTCGCCAGGTAGCGGGCGAATTCCAACGTGCGGTGGTTGGAGACGCCGACCAGATTCTGGTGGATATCGTCGTTCATCTGTTTCAGATCCAGCATCACCAGATCGGTGGTGTCCAGCAACTCGTCGATCACCGGATCGTAGCGGCGCACGAAGCCATTGGTGTCCAGGCAGGTATTGATGCCTTCGGCATGGCAGGCGCGGAACCAGTCGCGCACGAATTCAGCCTGCAGGATCGCCTCGCCGCCGGACGCGGTCACGCCGCCACCGGAAGCGTTCATGAAGTGGCGGTAGGCCACCGCGTCTTTCATCAGCTCTTCGACGGTCACTTCTTTGCCGCCGTGGGTGTCCCAGGTGTCGCGGTTATGGCAATAGAGGCAGCGCATCAGGCAGCCCTGGAAGAAGACGATAAAGCGGATCCCGGGCCCATCGACGGTGCCGCAGGATTCGAAGGAGTGGATGCGACCAGTTACTGACATTGCGGGGTTTTCTCCAATATTGACTGTCAAACGCAGTCTAAAAATAGGCGCGTGGCCGCCGGCCAGGTATCTGCGATGCAGCAGCGGGTGGAGCCGCCACCGGGGGTAATGATGCCTGTCGGCCGGTCAGTTGCCGGATAACTGTTTTGCCGGCTATCCATTCAGTATAGATGTCCGGCAAAACAGACTCGCACAGAGTCAGGGGAGAGCAGTGGGAGAAAAGGGCCGGCAGAACCGGCCCTGACGTTGGCACCGGGCGGTTTCCCGCCCGGTCGGCGTTATTACATCGTTTGAGTGAAGGTACGAGTAATGACGTCCTGCTGTTGCTCTTTGGTCAGCGAGTTGAAGCGCACGGCGTAACCGGAGACGCGGATGGTCAGCTGAGGGTATTTCTCAGGATTTTCCATCGCGTCCAGCAGCATTTCGCGGTTCATTACGTTGACGTTCAGATGCTGACCGCCTTCGATGGAGGCTTCATGGTGGAAGTAACCATCCATCAGGCCCGCCAGGTTGGCTTTACGCACGTCGTCGTCTTTACCCAGCGCGTTAGGCACGATGGAGAAGGTGTAGGAGATCCCGTCTTTCGCGTAGGCAAACGGCAGTTTGGCTACCGAGGTCAGGGAGGCGACTGCACCTTTCTGATCGCGACCGTGCATCGGGTTGGCACCTGGGCCGAACGGTGCGCCTGCGCGGCGGCCATCCGGGGTGTTACCGGTTTTCTTACCGTACACCACGTTGGAGGTGATGGTCAGTACGGACTGAGTCGGTACCGCGTTGCGGTAGGTGCGCAGTTTCTGAATTTTCTTCATGAAACGTTCCACCAGGTCGCAGGCGATGTCATCGACGCGGGCGTCGTTGTTACCGAATTGCGGGTACTCGCCTTCCACTTTGAAGTCGATGGCCAGGCCGTCTTCGTCGCGAATGGTGGTGACTTTCGCGTACTTGATGGCGGACAGGGAGTCGGCCGCCACGGACAGACCGGCGATGCCGCAAGCCATGGTGCGATAAACGTCACGGTCATGCAGCGCCATCAGCGCAGCTTCGTAGCTGTACTTGTCGTGCATGTAGTGAATGATGTTCAGCGCGGTCACGTACTGCTTGGCCAGCCAATCCATAAAGTGGTCCATGCGGGCCATGACTTTGTCATAGTCCAGCACTTCGTCCATCATCGGCGCTTCTTTCGGGCCGACCTGCATTTTCAGTTTCTCGTCAACGCCGCCGTTGATGGCGTAAAGCATGGTTTTCGCCAGGTTGGCGCGGGCGCCGAAGAACTGCATTTGCTTACCGACGATCATCGGGCTGACGCAACAGGCGATGGCGTAGTCATCGTTGTTGAAGTCAGGACGCATCAGGTCGTCGTTTTCGTACTGTACGGAAGAGGTGTCGATGGACACTTTCGCCGCGAATTTCTTGAAGTTCAGCGGCAGCTTCTCAGACCACAGGATGGTCATGTTCGGCTCCGGCGACGGCCCCATGGTGTACAGGGTGTTCAGGAAGCGGAAGCTGTTTTTGGTGACCAGGGTACGGCCGTCGACGCCCATACCGGCCAGGGATTCGGTCGCCCAGATTGGGTCGCCGGAGAACAGTTCATCGTACTCAGGGGTACGCAGGAAGCGCACCATACGCAGTTTCATCACCAGGTGGTCGATCAGTTCCTGCGCTTGCTCTTCGGTCAGTTTGCCCGCCTTGATGTCGCGTTCGATGAACACGTCGAGGAAGGTGGACACGCGGCCGAAGGACATGGCGGCGCCGTTCTGGGATTTCACCGCGGCCAGGTAGCCGAAGTAGGTCCACTGCACCGCTTCTTGGGCGCTGGTGGCCGGGCCAGAGATGTCGTAACCGTATTTGGCGGCCATCTCTTTGATCTGAGCCAGAGCGCGATGCTGTTCAGCGATCTCTTCGCGCAGCTGGATGGTCATTTCCAGGTCTTCGCCGTTTTCCAGTTTTTCCTGCAGCGATTTGAACTGGTTCAGCTTGTCGGCCATCAGGAAGTCGATGCCGTACAGCGCCACGCGGCGGTAGTCGCCGATGATGCGGCCACGGCCGTAAGCGTCTGGCAGACCGGTCAGCACGCCGGATTTACGGCAGTTCAGGATGTCTTTGGTGTAAACGTCGAATACGCCCTGGTTGTGGGTTTTACGGTATTCGGTGAACACTTTTTTCAGCTGCGGATCCAGTTCGCGGCCGTACACTTTGCACGAACCTTCGACCATTTTGATGCCGCCGAACGGGATCAGCGCGCGTTTCAGAGGGGCGTCGGTCTGCAGACCCACGATGGTTTCCAGCTCTTTGGCGATGTAACCCGCGTCGTGAGAAACGATGGTTGAAGCAACGTTGGTGTCGAAATCAACCGGCGCATGAGTGCGGTTTTCCAGTTTGATCCCTTCCATAACCTTGTCCCACAAGGTGGTGGTGGCTTGAGTTGCGCCAGCCAGGAAGGATTCGTCACCTTCATAAGGCGTGTAGTTTTTCTGGATGAAGTCACGAACGTTGACTTCATTCTGCCAGTCACCCTTGCTGAAACCTTCCCAAGCGTTGGCTAATTTCTCGTTAAGTTCGGTCATTGTACACCTACCTTTGATTGTGGATTTCTAACTCTGCGCGCGGTAACTCACAGCTTAGTGCTGTTCGCGGCCCCCGCGCAGATAAATTACCCAGTAAGTCAACCCAACCAGCAGACCGCCGCCGATGATGTTACCAATGGTGACCGGAATCAGGTTGTCGATGATGAAGTTGCTTACTGTCAGATGAGCGAATTGCTCAGGTACCGCCCCTACGGCTTGCCAGAATTCCGGCGTGGCGAAGTGTTTGACCACGATGCCCATAGGGATCATAAACATGTTGGCGATGCTGTGTTCGAAGCCGCTGGCGACAAACATACCGACCGGCAGCACCATGGCGAGCATCTTGTCGGTCAGGGTACGGCCGGAGTAGCTCATCCAGACCGCCAGGCAGACCATCAGGTTAGCCAGAATGCCGAGGCAGACGGCTTCGATAAAGGTGTGATGCAGCTTGTGGTCTGCGGTTTGCAGAACATTCAGGCCCCACTGGCCGTTGGCGACCATATACTCGCCGGAGAACCAGATCAGCGCCACGAAGAACAGCGCGCCGACCAGGTTGCCAAGATAAACGTTCAGCCAGTTGGCACCCAGTTGGCCCCAGCTGATGCGGCCGCTGGCCTTGGCGATGACGATAAGTACGGTAGAGGTGAACAGGTCGGCGCCCGATACCACCACCAGCATTAACCCGAGAGAGAAGCAGATGCCGCCGACCAGTTTCGCCAGCCCGAAAGGCACGCCGGCGGTGCCGGTGGTCGCCGTGATGTAGAAAACGAAGGCGATGGAAATGAAGACACCGGCGGTGATCGCCAAATAAAACGTTTTCAGCGGATGTTTGGTGGCTTTATACACGCCGGCATCTTCAGCGATTTTCGCCGTTGCCGCAGGTAAAATCAGATCGAATGGGCTGTCAGTTTTCAAACTAACTCTCGCTCTTAAGGGTTAAAACAACGCAATGAGATACTAGCAAAGCAGTATAGGGGAAAATTTGATTTGGATCATAAGGCGGGGAAGTAGAGCGCCAAAATGACGTGTTTTTTGTGTGGTTTTTATGGTTAATTTATTGATTTTTAAATGAAAACATTTTTTTAATGTTTGCAATTTTTTTTGAATTCACCGGGTGGACGGCGTGGAGTAAAGTTAAATTTTTAGGCGTTTTGTCGCCGTGCAGCGCTGAAAGTTTAATTGTCGGTTAATTATTATTTCACCGTCCGATAACAATTGGCGGTTTATTTATTTTTATGGTCGTTTAACCGCCTACTTCCCGGCGAAAAAATAAAACCGAATGCGTTGAAATAAACCGCAAAAATGAAAACGCCGCAACGGAGTGCGGCGTTTGGTAACTGGGGTACTCTCAAAGTGGCAGTATCCCCTGATGATGCTTAGGCCTTGGCCCAGTGGCGGCGTTTGGCCGCCTGCAGCTTCTCGTAGGCCGCCAGCAGCGCCTGATGGGCCGGCAGCGCCTTTAGATCGGCATCGACGGCGAACAGCCCGTTGAAGCGCTCTTCACCGCTGATGGCGGCCGAGGCCGCGTCCACCGCTTCCTGGCCGTACATTTTCACGAACGCGGTGTAGTATTGCGCCGCTTCGCGCTCAGGCTCCTGCGCCAGCAGCAGCAGCGTTTGCAGGCAACGGTAGTAGTTGCTGCGCGCCGGGCTCAGCACCGAGGCGTTGAAGTCCTGCGTCCATTCGGTCCAAATCAGCGCCTGATCCAGATCGCCGCCCGCCAGCGCCAGCATCGACTTCAGCTCGCCCACGCGCAGGGTATGCCAGGCGTTGTCTTTGCCGCTGGCAATACCCAGCAGTTCGCGTACGCGAGTGAAATCGTCCAGCCCTTCATCGTCCAACTGCTCGATCAGCGCCAGGTATTCTTCCGGCTCCCACTCGCTGCCCGGCAGCGCCAGCAGCGTATCGCGCAGGTGCGCGCCCATGCTGTTGTTGGCCAGCAGCAGGTCTTCTGCCGGGTAGATATCGGACATGCCCGGCACGATGATGCGGCAAGCGTAGACGCCTAGGTGCTCGTAGTCGGCGATGTACACTTCCGCGTCTTCTTTGTCGAAGATGCTCATCAGGGTGGCGAACTCTTCCTGCGTGCTGCCGCTGAAGCTCCAGTCAACGAACGGATAGTCCGCATCCTGCTTGAACAGATCCCAGGAGATCAGGCCGCTGGAGTCGATGAAGTGCGTTTCCAGGTTGGTGTGTTCCGCCACTTCTTCGTCATCGAAGGTCGGTGCGGTGAACACGTCGAGATCTTTCAGGCTGCGGCCCTGCAGCAGCTCGGTTACCGTGCGCTCCAGCGCCACGCCGAAGTCCGGGTGCGCGCCGAACGAGGCGAAGCAGGTGCCGTTGGTCGGGTTGAACAGCACCACGCAGATTACCGGGTAGTTGCCGCCCAGCGAGGCATCATAGGAGAGGATCGGGAAACCTTCCTCTTCCAGTTTGGCGATGGCTTCCACCACGCCCGGATAGCGATTCAGCACTTCGTCCGGGATCGCCGGCAGGCTGATGGATTCGGCGATGATGCGGTTTTTCACATAGCGCTCGAACACTTCCGACAGGCCCTGCACCCGCGCTTCGTTGGCGGTGTTGCCGGCGGACATGCCGTTGGAAACATACAGGTTGCCGATGATATTCATCGGGATGTACACGGTTTGCTGGTCGGACTGACGGGTAAACGGCAGCGCACACACGCCGCGATCGGCGTTACCGGATTGCAGATCGACAAGATCGCTGGCGCTCAGCTCTTGTTGCGGATCGTAGAAGGCGTGCAGACGCTCGTCGAGGATGCCGGCCGGTAGCGTATCGTCCGCCGGGATCGGGAACCATTTCTCATTCGGGTAGTGCACGAAGTCGCCTTCGGCGATCTGCTTGCCCAGATAGAAATCGGCGAAGAAGTAGTTGGTGGACAGGCGCTCGAAATATTCACCCAGCGCGGAGGCCAGCGCGGCTTTTTTGCTGGCGCCTTTGCCGTTGGTGAAGCACAGCGGGCAATCGCGATCGCGAATGTGCACCGACCACACGTGCGGCACTGGATTCAGCCAGGAGGCTTCTTCGATGTTGAAACCGAGGTCGCTCAGTTTCTGCTGGAAACGGGCGATGGAGTCTTCCAGAGCGGCGTCTTTACCGGGGATAAAAGTTTGCGTCATTGTCTTCACTTTTTGCGCGTACTAAAAACGCGCAATGATACGGGGTTTTACGCTGGAGCTCCACGTATTCCTAAAGCGGTGGCAAAGTCACAGTTTTTTTAAGGATAAAGGCCATAATTCAGCGAGTTATCTGTCACGGAGAAATCTAATGAAATCAGTGAAACTCAGCGTGTTAATCCTCTTGTTGACCGGCGTCAGCGCCTCGGCGCTGGCGCTGCCCAACATCACCCTGCTGGCGACCGGCGGCACCATCGCCGGTGGCGGCGATTCGGCGACGAAATCTAACTATACCGCGGGCAAGCTGGGTGTCGAGGCGCTGGTCGATGCGGTGCCGGCGCTGAAAGATATCGCCAACGTGCAGGGGGAGCAGGTGGTGAACATCGGCTCGCAGGACATGAACGATCAGGTCTGGCTGACGCTGGTGAAGAAAATTGACGCCGACTGCGGCAAAACCGACGGCTTCGTCATCACCCACGGCACCGATACGCTGGAAGAGACGGCCTATTTCCTCGATCTGACGGTGAAGTGCGACAAGCCGGTGGTGCTTGTCGGGGCGATGCGGCCGGCGACGGCGATGAGCGCCGATGGCCCGTTCAACCTGTATAATGCGGTGGTGACGGCGGCAGATCCGCAATCGGCCAACCGCGGGGTGCTGGTGGCGATGAACGACACCGTGCTGGACGCGCGCGACGTCACCAAGACCAATACCACCGCCGTGCAGACCTTCCAGTCGCCGAACTTCGGCCCGCTCGGGTATATCCACAACGGCAAGGTCGATTACCAGCGCTCACCGCAGCGCAAGCATACCCGTGATACGCCGTTCGACGTCAGCAAGCTGAACGAACTGCCGAAGGTCGGCATCGTCTACAACTACGCCAACGCCTCCGATGCGCCGGTCAAGGCGCTGATCGCCGAAGGGTACCAGGGCATCGTCAGCGCCGGGGTCGGCAACGGCAACCTGTATAAAACGGTGTTCGACACCCTGGCGACGGCGGCACACAACGGCGTGGCGGTGGTGCGTTCTTCGCGCGTACCGACCGGCGCCACTACCGAAGATGCGGAAGTGGACGACGCCAAGTACGGCTTCGTGGCCGCCGGCACGCTGAATCCGCAAAAAGCGCGCATTTTGCTGCAGCTCGCGCTGACGCAAGCCAAAGGCGCGAAGCAAATCCAGCAGATGTTCAATCAGTACTGATCGTTTTCTCTCCTGCGGGGGCCGACCGGGTTCCCGCAGCCATCTCGGCTGAATACAGCATAAAGCACCGCGTTAACCCGCTGAATTTCCCCATGTCGCAGGGTTTTATCGTCCAAACAATCGCGATGGCCGCAGAGCCTGTCATCACCCGGCGCGACCGTTTGCCGCCGGCGGGCGAATAAGCGTTGCAGCCATGGGGCGTGAGTGATAAAACCGATGGGTTGGTTAACGCGAGCGTTAACTTCGGGCATCTTTTCGACAGGTCGCTTTTCTGCGGCGAACAGTGAATGTGGTGAGGGGAAATGACTCAGGTTTATAATTTTAGCTCTGGCCCGGCGATGCTGCCGGTGGAAGTGTTGCGTCGTGCGGAACAGGAACTGTGCAACTGGCACGGCCTGGGCACGTCAGTGATGGAAATCAGTCACCGCAGCAAAGAATTCATCGCCGTTGCCGAGCAGGCGGAACAGGATCTGCGCGATCTGCTGAAAGTCCCCTCCAACTATAAGGTGCTGTTTTGCCACGGCGGCGCCCGCGCACAATTTGCCGCGCTGCCGCTGAACCTGCTGGGCGACAAGGTCACCGCTGACTATATCGACGGCGGCTATTGGGCGCACAGCGCCATCAAGGAAGCAGAAAAGTATTGCACCCCGAACGTCATCGACGTGAAAACCCGCATCGACGGCCTGAGCGGCATCAAGCCGATGAAAGAGTGGCAACTCAGCGCCGACGCGGCCTATGTGCACTATTGCCCGAATGAGACCATCGACGGCGTGGCCATCGATGAAACGCCGGACTTCGGCGACAAAGTGGTGATCGGCGATTACTCCTCGACCATCCTGTCCCGCCCGCTCGACGTCAGCCGCTTCGGCGTGATTTACGCCGGCGCGCAGAAAAATATCGGCCCGGCCGGCCTGACGCTGGTGATCGTGCGTGACGATCTGCTGGGCAAGGCGCGCAAAGAAGTGCCGTCGATCCTCGACTACACCGTGCTGGCCGAGAACGATTCGATGTTCAACACCCCGCCGACCTTCGCCTGGTACCTGTCCGGGCTGGTGTTCAAATGGCTGAAAGAGCAGGGCGGCCTGGTGGAGATGCAAAAACGCAATCAGGCCAAGGCCGAGCTGCTGTACGCGACCATCGATAAATCCGACTTCTACCGCAGCCAGGTGGCCATCGCCAACCGCTCGTGGATGAACGTGCCGTTCCAACTGGCCGATGCGGCGCTGGACAAAGTGTTCCTCAGCGAAGCCGAGGCCATCGGCCTGCAGGCGCTGAAAGGCCACCGGGTAGTTGGCGGCATGCGCGCTTCTATTTACAATGCGATGCCGCTGGCCGGCGTGCAGGCGCTGACCGACTTCATGGCCGACTTCGAACGTCGTCACGGTTGATTCCGTCAGCCCGCCAGGCGCGGGCTGCCTCAGGCTGTTGTCCTTTTGCATTAAAGCGGCTCCGGCATTATTCCGGAGCCGTTTCGTTTATCAGAATTGGAGAGTTTTGTTCACATGGTGGATTCCCTGACGTTACAACCGGTCGCCCTGGTCAATGGCACCGTCAACTTACCCGGCTCGAAGAGCGTTTCTAACCGCGCTCTGCTGCTGGCGGCGCTGGCGAAAGGCACGACCCGGCTGACTAACCTGCTGGACAGCGACGACGTGCGTCATATGCTGAACGCGTTGCAGGCGTTGGGTGTGAACTATCAACTTTCCGTCGATCGTACCGTGTGCGAAGTGACCGGCGTGGCCGGGCCGCTGGTGGCCGGCCAGCCGCTGGAACTGTTCCTCGGCAACGCCGGTACGGCGATGCGCCCATTGGCGGCGGCGCTGTGCCTCGGCGAAGGCGACGTGGTGTTGACCGGTGAACCGCGCATGAAAGAGCGCCCGATCGGCCATCTGGTGGACGCGTTGCGCCAGGGCGGGGCGCAGATTGATTATCTCGAGCAGACCGATTACCCGCCGATTCGCCTGCGCGGCGGCTTCCTGGGCGGCGACGTCACCGTTGACGGCAGCGTCTCCAGCCAGTTCCTGACCGCGTTGCTGATGACCGCGCCGCTGGCGCCGCAGGATACGCAGATCCACATCAAGGGCGAGTTGGTTTCCAAGCCGTACATCGACATCACGCTGCATCTGATGCGTACCTTCGGCGTATCGGTGAGCCACGACAACTACCGGGTGTTCCATATCCAAGGGCGCCAGACGTATATCGCGCCGGGCGATTATCTGGTTGAGGGCGATGCCTCTTCCGCCTCTTACTTCCTGGCGGCGGCGGCGATCAAAGGCGGCACCGTGCGCGTGACCGGCATCGGCCGCAAAAGCGTGCAGGGCGATACCAAGTTCGCCGATGTGCTGGAGAAAATGGGCGCGCGCATCACCTGGGGCGACGATTTCATCGAGTGCAGCCGCGGTGAACTGCACGGCATCGACATGGACATGAACCACATTCCGGACGCGGCGATGACTATCGCCACCGCGGCGTTGTTCGCCGAGGGGCCGACCACCATCCGCAATATCTACAACTGGCGGGTGAAGGAGACCGACCGTCTGGCGGCGATGGCCACCGAGCTGCGTAAAGTGGGGGCGGAAGTGGACGAGGGCGAAGACTACATTCACGTCGTGCCGCCGGCCAAACTGCAGTTTGCCGAGATCGGTACCTACAACGATCACCGCATGGCGATGTGCTTCTCGCTGGTGGCGCTGTCGGATACCCCGGTCACCATTCTCGATCCGAAATGCACCGCGAAAACCTTCCCGGATTATTTCGAGCAGTTGGCGCGCATCAGCCAGCCGGCGTAGTAACCCGTCAAATCGTTTATTTTAAGGCCCCTTTGTGGGCCTTTATCGTTTTTAACCTTCGGCGACCGGCGTTTCTTCTATACTTTTTCGCGGTTGTGCGCTTATTTTCAACAACCGGACAGTTCCAGGGTAACAGATTGCCGTAGGGCAGCGTATAATACGCCACCGTATTTGCCCCTGATTGGGCAGGTGGCAGAGCGCACGGGCTTCGAGTCGAAGCGCGCCGTGTCTCTGTGAGGTTTTCTACCTGAAGGAGAGAGAAATGACGGCTACAGCCCCGGTGATAACCGTTGATGGACCAAGTGGCGCAGGCAAAGGCACGCTGTGTAAAGCGTTGGCCGAGTCCCTTGGTTGGCGTTTGCTGGATTCCGGCGCGATCTATCGCGTGCTGGCGCTGGCGGCGTTGCATCATCAGGTAGATATCACTTCTGAGGAAGCGCTGGTTCCGCTGGCCGCACATCTCGACGTTCGCTTCGTTGCCCAGGACGGCAAGCTGCAGGTGATTTTGGAAGGTGAGGACGTCAGCAATGAGATCCGCACCGAAACCGTCGGCAACACCGCGTCGCAAGCGGCGGCGTTTCCTCGCGTGCGCGAGGCGTTGCTGCGCCGCCAGCGCGCATTCCGCGAAGCGCCCGGCCTGATTGCCGACGGTCGCGATATGGGCACGGTGGTGTTCCCGGACGCGCCGGTCAAGATTTTCCTCGACGCCAGCTCGGAGGAGCGCGCACACCGCCGCATGCTGCAGTTGCAGGAAAAGGGCTTTAATGTTAACTTTGAACGTCTTTTAGCCGAGATAAAGGAACGGGACGACCGTGACCGTAATCGGCCTATCGCGCCTCTGGTGCCTGCTTCTGACGCCCTCGTGCTGGATTCTACCAGCATGTCGATCGAAGAAGTGATCCAGCAGGCGTTGACGTATGCACAGAAAGTGTTGGCGTTGCCGCAGCAATAAGCGCGGCGGCGCTATTGGCTTTTTGTCATATTTGTCATAGCGGTATCGCAATATATCGGGTAAAATTTTACCCCTGTAACCTTAAACCCTGTCGGCATGGAGCCAATGGCGGGGTATGTGAAACAACCCCATTCGGCGGGACGCTAAATGGACGTTAAACTAAAGAACCCTGAAGATTAACAACATGACTGAATCTTTCGCTCAACTCTTTGAAGAATCCTTAAAAGAAATCGAAACCCGCCCGGGTTCCATCGTTCGTGGCGTCGTTGTTGCTATCGACAAAGATATCGTACTGGTTGACGCCGGTCTGAAATCTGAGTCTGCCATCCCGGCTGAGCAATTCAAAAACGCCCAGGGCGAGCTGGAAATCCAGGTTGGTGACGAAGTTGACGTTGCTCTGGATGCTGTTGAAGACGGCTTCGGTGAAACCCTGCTGTCCCGTGAGAAAGCTAAGCGTCACGAAGCTTGGATCACGCTGGAAAAAGCCTACGAAGAAGCTGAGACTGTAACCGGTGTTATCAACGGCAAAGTGAAGGGTGGCTTCACCGTCGAGCTGAACGGCATCCGCGCGTTCCTGCCAGGTTCCCTGGTTGACGTGCGTCCGGTACGTGACACTCTGCACCTGGAAGGCAAAGAGCTTGAGTTCAAAGTCATCAAGCTGGATCAGAAGCGCAACAACGTTGTCGTTTCTCGCCGTGCGGTTATCGAATCCGAGAACAGCGCTGAGCGCGATCAACTGCTGGAAAACCTGCAGGAAGGCATGGAAGTCAAAGGTATCGTTAAGAACCTCACTGACTACGGTGCATTCGTTGATCTGGGCGGCGTAGACGGCCTGCTGCACATCACTGACATGGCTTGGAAACGCGTTAAGCACCCAAGCGAAATCGTCAACGTTGGCGATGAAATCACTGTTAAAGTGCTGAAGTTCGACCGCGAGCGTACTCGTGTCTCCCTGGGCCTGAAACAGCTGGGCGAAGATCCATGGGTTGCTATCGCGAAACGTTACCCAGAAGGCACCAAGCTGACTGGTCGTGTAACCAACCTGACTGATTACGGCTGCTTCGTAGAAATCGAAGAAGGCGTTGAAGGTCTGGTACACGTTTCTGAAATGGATTGGACCAACAAAAACATCCATCCGTCCAAAGTTGTTAACGTGGGCGACGTAGTGGAAGTGATGGTTCTGGACATCGATGAAGAACGTCGTCGTATCTCCCTGGGCCTGAAGCAGTGCAAATCCAACCCATGGCAGCAGTTCGCAGAGACCCACAACAAGGGCGACCGCGTTGAAGGTAAAATCAAGTCTATCACTGACTTCGGTATCTTCATCGGCCTGGACGGCGGCATCGACGGCCTGGTTCACCTGTCTGACATCTCCTGGAACGTTGCAGGCGAAGAAGCAGTACGTGAATACAAGAAAGGCGACGAAATCGCTGCGGTTGTTCTGCAAGTTGACGCAGAGCGCGAGCGTATCTCCCTGGGCGTGAAGCAGCTGGCTGAAGACCCGTTCAATAACTACCTGTCTATGAACAAGAAAGGTGCTATTGTTACTGGTAAAGTCACTGCAGTTGACGCCAAAGGTGCTACAGTTGAATTGGCAGGCGGCGTAGAAGGTTACCTGCGTGCATCTGAAGCCTCTCGCGACCGCATTGAAGATGCAACTCTGGTTCTGAACGTAGGTGACGAAGTTGAAGCTAAATTCACCGGCGTTGACCGTAAGAACCGCGTTGTAAGCCTGTCCGTACGTGCTAAGGACGAAGCTGACGAGAAAGACGCCATCGCAACTGTTAACAACAAACAGGAAGAAGGCAACTTCTCTAACGCAATGGCTGAAGCTTTCAAAGCGGCTAAAGGCGAGTAATGACGGGGGGCGGTTTCTGACCGCCCCGATACGGTAGTTTAGCTGCAAAGCTTGGAGGTACTATGACCAAGTCTGAACTTATTGAAAGACTTGCTGGCCAGCAATCTCATATTCCGGCGAAGGCCGTTGAGGATGCAGTGAAAGAGATGCTTGAGCACATGGCCGCAACGCTGGCCGAGGGCGAACGCATTGAGATCCGCGGATTCGGCAGTTTTTCTCTTCACTACCGTGCCCCGCGTGTAGGCCGCAACCCGAAAACCGGTGACAAAGTTGAGCTGGACGGCAAGTACGTTCCTCACTTCAAACCTGGCAAAGAGTTGCGTGACCGCGCCAATATCTATGGCTAGTCGCTGACTGCTCATAGCGTTGTTGCTTGTAAAGAATATAAAACGGTGCCTTTAAGGCGCCGTTTTTTTTCGCCTGCGGTTCTCCCTGCTCCGCTTAGGAATTGCGCACCGCGCCGCATTTACGATGTGGCTCCTGCATAGATCTCTCTTATCCTGCCATGTTCACCGCATCTTCATTAAAGCCCGCTGGCGGTGACATGTCGGCTGAATCATCCTGTTTGCCTGCCGTAACGCGCTTGCGTTCGTGGCGGGTACGATGGGAGAAGAGCGATCAAAATTTCGCTGGATCTGGCGATATTCGCCGTTATCTGCGGCATCCTGCCGCTGCTGGTTTTACCTCAGTTGCCTGAGCAATGGCAGCTGTGGCCGATGTTGCTTGTTGCCGGTTTACTGCTGCGCATTCGTTGGCCGTTCTGCCGTTATTTGGCCTGCCTGGGGTTGGGGTTCACTTGGGCGGTTTTCAACGCCGGAAGCCTGATTGGGCAAATGGAGCGCTTAAGCCGCGGATCGGAAGTGACGGCGGTGGTGCAGGTTAGCAGCATCGCGCTGAAGCCCGCCGCCAGTAAACAGACGTTGATGCGCATCGAGCGGATCGATGGCCATTGGCTGGCGCCTGCATTGGCGTTTACCTCGCTATGGGCCCCGGAACAGCAGCGGCTGTGCGCCGGGCAGCGTTGGCAATTGAAACTGCGCTTGCGGCCGGTGCATGGCAAACTCAATGAAGGCGGCTTCGACAGCCAACGTTGGGCGATCGCGCAGCGCCAGCCGTTAACTGGCCAAGTCAGGCAGGCTCGTTTGCTGGATGGCGATTGCGGCCTACGCCAGCGTATAATCAGCCATGCGGAAACCAATATCGGCGAGCTGCGTTACAAGGCAGTATTGCTGGCGTTGGCATTTGGGGAGCGAACCGCACTGGAGCAGGCTTTACGCATGCTGATGTTGAAAACCGGCATCGCGCACTTGATGGCAATCTCAGGGTTGCATGTGGCGATGGTCGCCATCTTGTTCTGGGTTACATTGCGTGCGCTGCAGCTTTTTCTTCCTTCTCATCTAATTGGCTATCGCTTTCCGCTGGTCGCGGGCTGGCTGGCGACGCTGATCTATGTCTGGTTGGTAGGCGCCCAGCCGCCGGCGGTGCGCACCGCGTTGGCGATGACGCTGTGGATGCTGCTGCGCTTGCGCGGCGTCCATTGTTCTGCTTGGCAAGTGTGGCTGTGGTGTGTCGGGCTTATTTTACTGTGCGATCCGCTGGCGGTCTTGTCAGACAGTTTCTGGCTGTCGGTACTGGCGGTGGGGTGCCTGATTTTTTGGTTCGAATGGGCACCGCTCGGCGAGCGATTCCGATCGGCCTGGTATTGGGCACCGGTGCGTTGGCTGCATATTCAGCTCGGTATGACGTTGCTGCTGGTGCCGATGCAGGCCGCGCTGTTTCTGGGCCTGACGCTGACCTCGCTGCCGGCCAATTTGTGGGCGGTACCGATTGTCTCATTGGTGACGGTGCCGCTGATTTTGCTGGCGGTGATGTTCGGTTTCTTCCCCTCGTTAAGCTACGGACTATGGTGGCTGGCGGACTTCACGCTGCAGTGGGTATTTGTACCTCTGAATTACCTGCAACGTGGTTGGGTGGATTTGGGGGCGGCTTCGCTGTTGGCCAGCGCGGCGGGATGGCTCATCGTCGTCTGTTGGCGCTTTCATTGGTGGTGGCGTTATGCGTCGGGACTGGCGACGATAGCGATATGCTGCGTGCTGTGGCGGGAAAAAGAACCGACTTACCGCTGGCGAGTCGATATGCTTGATGTCGGGCACGGTTTGGCGGTGGTCATTGAACAAAACGGTAAGGGAGTACTGTATGATACCGGCGATCGTTGGCCGGGTGGCAGTGCCGCCGAGCGGCATATTTTGCCAATGCTGAACTGGCGGGGTATTGAACTGGAACAGATCATTATCAGCCATGACCACCTCGATCATACCGGTGGGGCACCTGCTGTGCGGCGGGTGTTTCCACAGGCTACGGTGCGCAGCCCGATGCGCGGGGAGGGGCACTTGCCCTGCGTCGCCGGTGAGCGCTGGCGCTGGCAGGCGTTGCAATTCGAGGTGCTGTGGCCGCCGAAAACGCGTAAAAAGCCGGGCAATGACGACTCTTGCGTGATCCGTATCGACGACGGGAAATACAGCCTGTTGCTCACCGGCGATGCGGAAAAAAAAGCGGAGGCGCAGCTGCTCCGGTTACGGCGCGATCGCTTGGCGGCTACGGTGTTGCAGGTGGGGCACCATGGCAGCAGAACCTCCTCCACGCCGCCGTTTCTGCGCGCGATCAATCCTCAGGCGGCATTGGCGTCAGCATCTCGTTACAACAAATGGCGTTTGCCGGCGCGCAAAGTGGTCGCCAGATACCGGGCAAATGGCATTATATGGCGCGATACGACGCGCTCCGGCCAGTTATCGGTACTTTTTTTCGACAATGATTGGCAAATTAAAGGCTTTCGCGAACAATTAATGCCCCGTTGGTACCATCAGCGGTTTGGCGTAGAGGGTGATAATGAGTAAAATAGGCCGCTATTTCTTCCGATGCTGGTATTTGCATGATGAATGATAAAGATCTCTCGACCTGGCAGACATTCCGTCGACTCTGGCCGATGATCACTCCTTTTAAGACCGGGCTGATTGTGGCCGCCATTGCGTTGATTATGAACGCAGCGGGGGACACGCTGATGCTGTCTCTGCTTAAACCGCTATTGGACGATGGGTTTGGAAAAACCGACAGCAGCGTGCTGGTGTGGATGCCGTTGGCCGTCATCGCGCTGATGTTGATGCGCGGCGTAACCAGCTTTGTTTCAAGCTACTGCATTTCCTGGGTTTCCGGCATGGTGGTGATGCAGATGCGTCGCCGCCTGTTTGGCCACATGATGAGAATGCCGGTGGCCTTCTTCGATCAGCAGTCCACCGGGACTTTGCTGTCGCGCATTACCTATGATTCCGAGCAGGTAGCTTCCTCCTCGTCCAGCGCGCTGGTGACCGTGGTGCGTGAAGGGGCTTCGATCATTGGCCTGTTCATCATGATGTTCTACTACAGCTGGCAGCTGTCGGTGATCCTGATCGTGCTGGCGCCGATCGTCTCCATCGCTATTCGCCTGGTCTCCAAGCGTTTCCGCAACATCAGCAAGAACATGCAGAACACGATGGGGCAGGTGACCACCAGCGCCGAACAGATGCTGAAAGGCCATAAAGAAGTGCTGATCTTCGGTGGCCAGCAGGTGGAAACCGAGCGCTTTAACTCGGTCAGCAACCGCATGCGTCAACAGGGCATGAAACTGGTTTCCGCGTCTTCGATTTCCGATCCGATCATTCAGCTGATCGCTTCGCTGGCGCTGGCGTTCGTGCTGTTTGCCGCCAGCTTCCCAAGCGTGATGGCAACCCTGACCGCCGGTACCATTACCGTGGTGTTCTCATCGATGATCGCGCTGATGCGCCCGCTGAAGTCGCTGACCAACGTCAATGCCCAGTTCCAACGCGGGATGGCGGCATGCCAGACGCTGTTCTCCATTTTGGATATGGAACAGGAAAAAGACACCGGCACCCGCGAAGTGAAGCGTGCGAAAGGCGATATCGAATTCCGCAACGTCACTTTCTACTACCCATCCAAGGAAACGCCGGCGCTGCGTGATATCAACCTGAAAATCGCCGAAGGCAAGACCGTCGCCTTGGTGGGCCGTTCCGGTTCGGGTAAATCCACCATCGCCAACCTGTTGACGCGTTTCTACGATATCCAAGAAGGCGAAATCCTGATGGATGGCCACGATTTGCGCGAATATACCCTGGCCTCGCTGCGCAATCAGGTAGCGCTGGTCTCGCAAAACGTGCACCTGTTCAACGACACCATCGCCAACAACATTGCCTATGCACGCGAGAGTGAATACAGCCGCGAGCAGATTGAGAAAGCTGCCGAAATGGCGTACGCAATGGACTTCATCAACAAGATGGAGAACGGCCTGGATACGGTGATCGGTGAGAACGGCGTAATGCTGTCCGGCGGCCAACGTCAGCGTATCGCCATCGCGCGTGCGTTGCTGCGCGACTGCCCGATCCTGATCCTGGATGAGGCGACCTCTGCGCTGGATACCGAGTCCGAGCGGGCCATTCAGGCTGCGCTGGACGAGTTGCAGAAAGACCGTACTTCATTAGTGATCGCGCACCGCCTGTCGACGATTGAGAAGGCGGACGAGATCCTGGTGGTGGAAGATGGTCGCATTGTTGAACGCGGCGAACACACCGAGTTGCTTGAACGGCAGGGCGCCTATGCGCAGCTGCACCGCATGCAGTTTGGTCAATAATGATTGAGCGCATCTGGTCCGGCGGTTCGTTGCTTTATCTGGCGCTATTGCCGCTCTCGTGGCTGTATGGCCTGTTCAGCTGGCTGATCCGCCTCAGTTACCGCTGCGGCCTGCGTAAAAGTTGGCGTTCGCCGGTGCCGGTGGTGGTGGTGGGTAATCTCACCGCCGGCGGCAACGGCAAAACGCCGATGGTGATCTGGCTGGTGGAACACCTGCAGCAGCGGGGCTACCGCGTTGGGGTGGTGTCGCGCGGCTACGGCGGCAAGTCGGCGGTCTATCCTCTGGTGCTGGGTCAGAATACATCGACCCGCGAGGCGGGGGATGAGCCGGTGCTGATTTATCAGCGTACCGGGGCGCCCGTGGCGATCGCGCCCAAGCGCGCCGAGGCGGTGCAGGCTCTGCTGCAACAACAGCCGCTGGATGTGATCATCACCGACGACGGCTTGCAGCACTATGCTTTACAGCGTGACTTCGAGCTGGTGGTCATCGACGGTGTGCGTCGGTTCGGTAACGGCTGGTGGTTACCAGCCGGACCGATGCGTGAGCGTGCTGCGCGGCTTGGCAGCGTCGATGCGCGTGTCGCCAATGGCGGCGTGGCGCAGGCCGGAGAAATTGCTATGCGTCTGCAGGCGCGTGACGCAGTAAACCTGCTAAGCGGTGAACGTCGCCCGGCGGCCGAGCTGCCGCGCGTGGTGGCGATGGCGGGTATCGGCCATCCGCCGCGTTTCTTCGCGACGTTGGAAAAGTTGAGCGTCGAAGTCGTGCAGGAAGTGGCGTTTGCCGATCATCAGGAATATCAGCAGGCGCAGCTGGCGGCGTTGGTTAATGCAGAGCAAACGCTGCTGATGACGGAGAAGGACGCGGTGAAATGCCGCGCCTTTGCCCAGCCTAATTGGTGGTATTTACCGGTTGATGCGGTGCTACCTTCCGCTCAGGCTGAGCAACTGCTGCAGGATATCGAGTCTCTACTGGCTAAGTAACCTCAGGACGCCAGCGTGACAAGCCCCAGGGCTTGCGCGCAGGCTTCCAGCGAACGCTGCTGGGTTTGTTGATACAGCGCCAGCTCGTCGATCACCTCACTACCCAACGCGTGTTCAAACGCTGCCCGGCTTGACGCCGCATTGTACTGTGTATGGCGGCTGTCCCCCAGATTCGATTGGAAAATCCCCGCCGCGCTGACCGGCAGAAAATCTTCATACACCAGTGGCTGGAAGCGAACGTGTTCTTTCTCGATCAGTTGCTCCAGGGTGCTGTGCTTATCCAGTGATTCTTTGGCCGCCAGGCCGCACTCGGTCGGGAAATAGCGGAACCAGGCCAGCTGTTGCTCGCGCAGCGTGGCGTAATCATCCGGAAACGCCCGGAAGTTTTCTTCCAGCAACTGATAATAGCGTTCGGCATTTTTCTCGCTCGGCGGCGCCTGCAGCGCATCGTTGGTGGCCTTCAGCAGACGGTCGTAGAGTTCGCGTCCTTTCGTCGTCAGCGCCACACCGCGCTGTTCGATCTCGCCGAACCGCGCGGTATGATGACCGGCGACGACGCGGCCGTCGCGCTCAACGAAATCGACGCGTTCTTCCAACGCCTTGAAGCTGGTCTGGCGCAGCAGGATCGCGCGACGGCGGCGCGGCGGGCCCTCGATGACCGCTTTGGGCGTAATACCGCGGGCGGGCATCGCCTGTTGAACGCGATCGATATCCAGCGTGCGCGGTGTCAGATGATTGATATGCGGCCCTTTAAACGCCACCACGTCGGCGATCAGTCGATGCTGATCGTGTAGCTGCCGGTATTCTTCTGCGCTGACCGTCGCCTGGTTGTGCCAGCGGAAGGTTTCCAGCGCTTGTTCGACAAATTCTTGCGCCTGTACTTCATTTAGCCCGCCTTGCGCTTCCTGCAACGCGATCAGTTCCAACGCGCGATCGGTAAAGATACGGCGGCGCGCCAGCAAGCGCTCAGCCAGCTCACGCAGCGCGGGATCTTCTATCAGCTCCAGGCGAAGCAAGGAGGTAAATACGCGGAACGGACTGACCTGCAGCGCGTCTTCGTGTACGGCGCGAAAGGCGGTCGAGTGCACGGGAACGCCCGCCACAGACAGATCATAGTAACCGACCGGCGCCATGCCCATCACCCGGAACAGACGGCGCAGGGTGGCCAGTTCGCCAGCAGTGCCGACCCGGATCGCGCCGTGGCGCTCCATCGCGAGGCGTTCGATCTCGCCGGTGATTTGCAGTTGATGAGCCAGTGCGGCATCTTCGCGCAGAACCTGTCGGTTGGTTTCCGCCACCAGCTCCAGCAGATCGCCGTACAGCGGTACCTCCTTTTGGTACATGTCCGACATCGCGTGAGAGAATCTGGCGCGGATTTCATTAGGTGAAACGAACTGCTGGGCGGTCATGCGCATAGCTCCTTGATTCAGCATAATCTGAAAAATCGTGTTTTTAGCGGCAAAAGTGCTGGCGAAAAAGCCGTCTGCCTTGTTTTCCCCTCAAGTTTAGCCATCTGATTTGGGATTTGTTATAGACGTGGCAAGCATATTAGAGTTTTATGCGTTAGCTCTCATTTGTAGCGCACGGACGGGCAAACGATGCCCCGGTGAGGAGAAGAACGCGGTGGATCGGCCGCGGCGAGCGTTAAATTAAGTCATGTATATTCATGGGGATAAAAATAAATTCGGCGTATTTATGAATTAAAGGCAATAAACCTCTTGTGCATTCATCATTTTTATGAGTAAATGCAAGTCGGCCTGTAATCCAGACCTATTTATGTTCGAGTTTAGAGTTAAGCAGTTCCTCCAAAAACGTTATCATCCGATTCCGCTTCAAAGACGAACCTTCTAAGTACCTCCCATAAGTAATGTTTCTGACATGGCCACAATTGCCTCTTATGGCAGGTTTTGTAAATATATTTAAAGGTAAAAGTAATGTCTAAGAAGACGGGTCAAGTTAAGTGGTTCAACGAAAGCAAAGGTTTTGGTTTCATTGAGCAGCACGACGGCGGCAAAGATGTATTCGTACACTTCTCCGCTATCATGACCGACGGTTTCAAGACCCTGGCTGAAGGCCAGCGCGTCGAGTACACCATCCAGGACAGCCCGCGCGGGCCGGCTGCCGCTAACGTAGTTGCTCTGTAAGAAGACAGGGAACGCGTATAAGAGATCTTAATACAACCATGGTGATGCCTCAGCGCTGAATCATGCGGAAGATATTAAGTTCAACAAGCCCGCCTTCGTGCGGGTTTTTTAATTTTTTGCTCACGAGAGGTTTGTTACGAAAAACTTTAGGATGGGCTGGTAGCGTCCAGACAATATAAAAAATGACGTTGTCAAGGATGCTCAAGTAAAAGGATATAAGTTATGTTTAAAAATACTGTGTTAAAAATGGGCCGTGTGAAATGGTTTAATCAGGCCGAAGGCTATGGTTTTATTTCACCGGTAGATGGCAGCGACGAAATCTATGTCAATCGCAACGCTATCGCCAACACCAAAAATAAGTCGTTGAACGAAGGTCAGAACGTTGAGTTCTCGATCTATCGCAGCTCGCATGGGCTGTCCGCGGCAGACGTTATCGCGTTCTGATCGCACCCACCTTCCTCGCCAGTGCCGGTGTCGCCACCCGCAAGCACTGGCGAAGATAAATCCCGCGATATCCACTATTATCAGGCCATTGCCTACTCGCCACGGATATCAGGATGACCATCCCGACCCTTTCCCTTACCGCCGCTCGCGCGCTGCACCTTGCCGCCCAGGGGCTGCTTTCTCCGCTTAAACGCCAGGCTCGGCCCGATGACGTCTTGAGTGCGATCCAGCGCATGGGGTTGTTACAAATCGATACCATTAGCGTCGTTGCTCGCAGCCCGTATCTGGTGCTGTTCAGCCGTTTGGGAGCCTATCAGCCGGAGTGGCTTGAGCAGGCGCTTGCCGGCCGCAAGCTGTTCGAGTATTGGGCGCATGAGGCCTGTTTCCTGCCGATCGAAGATTTTGGCCTGCTGCGCCACCGCATGCTGGCGCCGCATGATATGGGCTGGAAATACTCCGCCGACTGGGTGCAGCAGCACCAGGCCGCGATGGACAACCTGCTGCGGCACATCGAACAACAGGGGCCGGTGCGCTCCGCCGATTTCAGCGCCGAGAAGAAGGGCAACAGCGGGTGGTGGGACTGGAAACCGGAGAAACGTCATCTGGAAATTCTGTTTACCGCCGGCAAGCTGATGGTGGCCGAACGTCGCAACTTCCACCGGGTTTACGATCTGACCGAAAGGCTGCTGCCGGCCTGGGACGATGCGCGCCATACGCTGCCTGTGGAGCAGGCGCGCCGGCAGATGCTGTGCCGCACCTGCCGCTATCTGGGCATTTTCCGCGCCGAGTGGTTGGCGGATTACTATCGGCTGAAGCGCGTGGCGCCAAAAGCCTTGCTGGCAGCGCTGCAGGAACAGGGCGAGATTACGCCGGTGCAGGTAGAGGGGCTGGAAGGACAATTCTATGTGCATGAATCACTGGCGGAATTGCTGCCGCTGGCGGAGCAGGGCAAACTCAAATCGACGGTCACCAGCCTGCTTTCGCCTTTTGATCCGGTGGTGTGGGATCGCCGTCGGGCGCTCGAGCTGTTCAACTTTGACTATCGGCTAGAGTGTTACACGCCGAAAGAAAAACGTCGCTATGGCTACTTCACCTTGCCGGTGCTGCATCGTGGCGAGCTGGTGGGGCGGATTGACGCCAAGGCGCACCGTCGCCAGGGCATCTTCGAGATCATCAGTTTCCATGCGGAGCCGCAGGTGCGCTTCGGCAAACAGCGAACGCAAGATATCCGACAGGCCATCGCGCGCACGGCCAAATGGCACGGTGCACAACGCGTCGCGCTGGGCGACATTCCGGCGGTGTTGGCCGCTGAATGGGGTGCCGGCTGGGAAGTGGGATAACGAGCGACGCCGTCGGTGGGGTAAAACGAAGTTAAGCGTCGCTCGTTACAAAGGGGCTCAGTGGCTGAAGTTAGCGAACAGAGCGATGATTTTATGCAGACGTTTGATCACGTATTACTACCTTTTTTGTGATTTGCATCACAAAATTCTACGCCGGGATGCGCCGTAGTTCAAGCTGTTGCACCGGCGCGGTGAGGAAATATCGGCGGGTTGGTGCCGCCGATGATTAACCTGAGGCCGGGCGTTATGCTATCCTCACTGCCTTTCCCAGATGACCAATCCCCTTGCGGAGGATGCATGGACCACCGTTTACTCGAAATCGTTGCCTGCCCGGTATGCAACGGCAAACTCTATTTCAATAAAGAAAACCAGGAGCTGGTGTGCAAAGCGGACGGGTTGGCTTACCCGCTGCGCGACGGCATCCCGGTGCTGTTGGAAAATGAAGCGCGTGCGCTGTCGCTGGACGAGAAGCACGCATGAGTTTTATCGCTATTATTCCCGCCCGCTACGCCTCAACCCGTTTGCCGGGCAAACCGCTGGCCGATATTCACGGTAAGCCGATGGTGGTGCACGTGATGGAGCGTGCCCGTGAGTCCGGCGCCAGCCGCGTCATCGTGGCGACCGATCACCTTGAGGTCGCCAAAGCGGTGGAAGCCGCCGGCGGCGAAGTGTGCATGACCAGCCCGGATCACCATTCCGGCACCGAGCGTCTGGCGGAAGTGATCGCGCACTACGGCTTTGCCGACGACCAGATCATCGTTAACGTGCAGGGCGACGAACCGCTGATCCCACCGGTGATCGTGCGTCAGGTCGCAGAGAATCTGGCGGGCAGCCAGGCCGGCATGGCGACGTTGGCAGTGCCGATCGAGAGCGCGGAAGAGGCTTTCAACCCCAACGCGGTGAAGGTCGTAATGGACGCACAGGGCTACGCACTCTATTTCTCACGCGCCACCATTCCGTGGGATCGCGAACGTTTCGCTGCGTCGAAAGAGAGCATCGGCGACAGCCTGCTGCGTCACATCGGCATCTATGCGTACCGTGCCGGTTTCGTGCGCCGCTACGTCAGCTGGGCGCCGAGCCAACTGGAACAGATCGAGCTGTTGGAACAGCTGCGCGTGCTGTGGTACGGTGAAAAAATCCACGTGGCGGTCGCGAAAGCGATCCCGAGCGTGGGGGTCGATACGCCGGAAGATCTCCAGCGCGTGCGCGACAGCATTCAACCCTGAGCCTGATTTCGTCGGCGCGGCGCGCAACGCGCCGACGATGTAATACCTCCCATATTGATCCCCGTTTTGTTGATCTGCGTTGAAGAATTTTTCCGCTCACCGTTCGATGATGTTACGCATCCCCCCATATTAGCCTGAGGTGAATGCCTTATGGAGCAGTTACGCGCAGAACTGAGCATTGTGCTGGGTGAGTCCATCAGCCGGCTGGAGCGGGTGAGCGAGCAGCCTTATGCGCATATGTATTCGCTGTACGATCGGCAGGGCAACGCCATCCCGCTGATGGCGAAAAGTTTTATCTGTCAGGGTATTGCCCAACAGGAGGCGTATAAGTTGTCGATGTTGGCGCGCGACGGGGATATTCGCCTGCCGACGGTGTACGGCGTAGTGTGCACCCACCAGGCGCCGTATACGGAAATCCTGCTGATCGAACGCCTGCGCGGCGTGTCGGCCGAAGCGCCAACGCGTTCGCCGGATCGCTGGAACATGTTGATGGAGCAGATCGTCGACGGGGTATTGGCCTGGCACCGCATCGACAGTCACGGCAGCGTCGGCAGCGTTGACAGCACGCAGGAGAACGACTGGTTTTGTTGGTATCAACAGCGGGTTGAAGTGCTGTGGGCGACGGTGGTCAATCTCACTACCCCGCAGCTGACCATGGCGGATCGGCGTTTGCTGTATCGCACGCGCGAAGCGCTGACTCATTTCTTCGTCGGCTTCGACGATCCCTGCGTCCTGGTGCACGGCAACCTGTCGCTGCGCAGTATGCTGAAAGATCCCAAAAGCGATCAACTGCTGGCGATGCTCAATCCCGGTGTGGTGCTGTGGGCGCCGCGCGAATACGATCTTTTCCGCCTTTGCGAGCCGGGCATGCCCAGCCAACTGCTGTTCAGCTATCTGCAGCGGGCGCCGGTCGCCGACGCTTTCCTTGCGCGGCGCTGGCTATACGTGGTGTGGGAAGCGGTAGGGCGTTTGATCCATACCGGCAAGCTGGAGCGGCGGCCGTTCGACTATGCGTCGCAACAGCTGCTGCCCTGGCTGGCCGGTTGAACGGGTTTTACTCGGCGCCGGCGCTATCCGCGCCTTTCAGCCACTGCCACAGGCTGCCCAGCGTTTCATACCAGGCACGTTCGGTATGGCCGAGGAACATCGACGACGGTGTGGCGCGATCCCAGATATTCAGCGGCGAGTCGATCGCCAACTGGTTGGCCGGTGCTGGGATCGGGTGCAGGCCTTTAGCCTTGAAGAAACGCATGGCACGCGGCAGATGGTTGGCGGAGGTCACCAGAATGAACGGTTGCTCGCCGACCAACTTGGCGACCTGAGCGGCTTCTTCCTCGGTATCGCGCGGTTCCCTCAAAATCACCATATCGCTGCGCGGCACGCCCAGGCTTTCGGCTACCAGCGCCGCCGTGGCGGCGTTGCTTTGCATGCGTCCGGCGGACGCGCCGGTAAACACCATCCTGGCGCCGGGATGCGCAAGGTAGAGCCGCACGCCTTCCGTCACGCGCGGCAGACTGTTGCCGAGCAGGTTCGAGCTAGGTGCCCAGTCGGGATTGTAGGTATAGCCCCCGCCCAACACCACGATGTAGCTGACCGGATCGTTGCCGCGATAAGTCTGGTATTCGGCTTCGATCGGCCGCAGCAGTCGGTCGGCCACCGGTTGCAGGCTGAAAAGCAGTAAAAACAGCCAGCTCAGCGTGAAAATCGTCTTACCGCTTTTTTGCCAACGGGTGAACCACAGCAGTAACAGCGCCAGCCCCATCAGCAGCATCAACAGCGGTAGCGGCATCAGCAGGGCGCCAAAGAACTTTTTCAGGTTGAACAGCATCGAAAATCAGATCCTTTTGGGTGAAAAAGCGGCATCCAGGCATAAACAGGCCGCGAGAAGATACATTCTAAGCCAGTCTGTGCCAAAATAGCAGGTTTGAATGGGCGTGCGCTTTGCCGCCGCAAGAATGAGATCAGCGGAGCCGTTGTCCATGCAGGATCGCAATTTTGACGATATTGCTGAAAAATTTGCGCGTAATATTTACGGCACCACGAAAGGAAAAATCCGCCAGGCGGTGGTTTGGCAGGATCTGACCGGGCTGCTGGCGCAGTTGCCGCAGCGGCCGCTGCGCATCCTTGACGCCGGGGGCGGGGAAGGCCATATGGCCTGCCAACTGGCAGAATTAGGACATCAGGTGTTGTTGTGCGATCTTTCTGGTGAGATGATCCAGCGCGCCGCGCAGCTGGCGGAGCAGAAAGGTGTGAGCCAGAACATGCAATTCGTACAAAGTTCTGCGCAGGATATCGCTCAACATTTGGAACAGCCGGTTGATCTGATATTGTTTCATGCAGTGCTTGAATGGATCGCAGAACCCGAAGCGGCACTGCAGGCATTGTGCGACTGTCTGACGCCGGGTGGCGCGCTGTCGCTGATGTTCTTCAACGCTAACGGTCTCTTGATGCGTAACGTGGTGTTGGGTAACTTCCAACTGGTGGATCCCGAAGTCAGACGGCGCCGCAAGCGTTCGCTGTCGCCACAATATCCGCACGATCCGCTATTGGTCTACGGCTGGCTGGAACAGCTGGGCATGCGCATCAGCGGCAAAACCGGCGTGCGGGTGTTTCACGACTACCTGCAGAGCAGACAGCTGCAAACACAAAAATTTGAAGAGTTACTGGCGCTTGAACAGCACTATTGCCGGCAGGAGCCGTACGTGAGTTTGGGGCGCTATATTCACGTCATGGCGCATAAACCAAACCTGAAGGACGAACTATGAGTGAATTTTCCCAGACAGTACCCGAACTGGTCGCCTGGGCACGGAAAAATGATTTCTCTATTTCGCTCCCTACGGAGCGTCTCGCATTTCTGCTCGCTATCGCCACCCTGAATGGCGAACGGCTGGACGGCGAGATGAGCGAAGGTGAGCTGGTTGATGCATTTCGCCATGTCAGCAAGGGTTTTGAACAGACGCATGAAACGGTGGCGATGCGCGCCAACAATGCGATCAACGACATGGTGCGCCAGCGCCTGTTGAACCGCTTTACCAGCGAATTGGCGGACGGCAACGCGATTTACCGCCTGACGCCGCTGGGTATCGGCATTACCGATTACTATATTCGCCAACGCGAATTCTCCACGCTGCGTCTGTCGATGCAGCTGTCGATCGTGGCGCAGGAACTCAAACGCGCCGCCGATGCCGCCGACGAGGGCGGCGACGATTTCCATTGGCATCGCAACGTGTTCGCGCCGTTGAAATATTCGGTGGCGGAAATCTTCGACAGCATCGACATGACGCAACGTGTGATGGACGAGCAGCAGCAGAGCGTGAAAAACGACATCGCGGCGCTGCTGAGCAAAGACTGGCGGGCGGCGATCTCCAGCTGCGAAATGCTGCTGTCGGAAACCTCGGGCACCCTGCGCGAACTGCAGGATACGCTGGATGCGGCGGGCGACAAGCTGCAGGCCAATCTGCTGCGCATCCAGGACGCAACCCTCGGCAACGTGGAGCTCGGCTTCGTCGACAAGCTGGTGTTCGATCTGCAGAGCAAGCTGGATCGCATCATCAGTTGGGGTCAGCAGGCGATCGACCTGTGGATCGGCTACGATCGCCACGTACATAAATTTATCCGTACCGCTATCGATATGGATAAAAACCGCGTGTTCGCCCAACGCTTGCGCCAGTCGGTGCAAACCTATTTCGACCACCCTTGGGCGCTGACCCATGCCAATGCCGATCGTCTGCTGGACATGCGCGACGAAGAACTGGCGCTGCGCAGCGAGGAAGTGACCGGGGAACTGCCGCCGGATCTGGAGTTCGAAGAGTTCAGCGAAATTCGCGAACAGCTGGCGGCGATGATCGAAGAGGCGCTGAAGGTGTACCAGGAACAGCAGATGCCGCTCAATCTTGCAGCGGTGATGCGCGATTACCTGGCGCAATATCCGCGTGCGCGTCATTTCGACGTGGCACGTTTAGTGGTCGACCAGGCAGTGCGCCTCGGTGTGGCTGAAGCAGATTTCTCAGGGTTGCCGGCGGAATGGCAGGCAATCAATGATTACGGAGCCAAGGTCCAGGCCCATGTCATCGACAAATATTGAACAAGTAATGCCAGTCAAGCTGGCCAAGGCGCTGTCCAACTCGCTGTTCCCGGCGCTGGATAGCCAACTGCGCGCGGGTCGTCACATCGGTATCGATGAGCTGGACAACCACGCCTTTTTAATGGATTTCCAGGATGAGCTGGAAGAATTTTACAACCGTTACAGCGTCGAGCTGATTCGGGCGCCGGAAGGTTTCTTCTATTTGCGTCCGCGCTCCACCACGCTGATCCCGCGTTCGGTGCTGTCCGAGCTGGATATGATGGTCGGCAAGATCTTGTGCTACCTGTATCTCAGCCCCGAGCGCCTGGCGCACGAAGGCATTTTCAGCCATCAGGAGCTGTACGACGAGCTGCTGAGCCTGGCGGATGAGAACAAGCTGCTGAAGTTCGTCAACCAGCGCTCCACCGGTTCGGATCTCGATCGGCAGAAGCTGCACGAGAAGGTGCGCACCTCGCTGAACCGCCTGCGCCGCCTCGGCATGGTCTATTTCATGGGCAATGACAGCAGCAAGTTCCGCATTACCGAGGCGGTGTTCCGCTTCGGCGCCGACGTGCGCAGCGGCGACGATCCGCGTGAAGCGCAGCTGCGCATGATTCGCGACGGCGAGGCGATGCCGGTTGAAACCAGCCTGTCGCTTAACGATGAGAATGACGCTGAGGATCAGCAGGTTGATAACGCTCCTGACGGTGCAGAGGATGAACAGGAATGATTGAACGCGGTAAATTTCGCTCGCTGACGCTGGTTAACTGGAACGGTTTCTTCGCCCGTACCTTTGATCTGGATGAGCTGGTGACCACGCTGTCCGGCGGTAACGGGGCGGGGAAGTCCACCACCATGGCGGCCTTCGTCACCGCACTGATCCCCGACCTGACGCTGCTGCACTTCCGTAACACCACCGAAGCGGGCGCCACCAGCGGTTCGCGCGACAAAGGCTTGCACGGCAAGCTGCGTGCCGGCGTGTGTTACTCCACCCTCGACGTCGTCAACTCGCGCCACCAGCGCGTGGTGGTCGGTGTGCGCCTGCAGCAGGTGGCAGGGCGCGATCGTAAGGTCGACATCAAACCTTTCACCATCCAGGGCCTGCCGACCGCGGTACAGCCGACCGAACTGCTGACCCAGACCGTGGGCGATCGCCAGGCGCGCGTGCTGTCGCTGCAAGAGCTGAAAGAGCGCGTGGAAGAGATGGAGGGCGTGCAGTTCAAGCAGTTTAACTCCATCACCGATTACCACTCGCTGATGTTCGATCTGGGCGTGATCCCGAAACGTCTGCGTTCGTCCGCCGATCGCAGCAAATTCTACCGTCTGATTGAAGCGTCGCTGTACGGTGGTATCTCCAGCGCCATCACCCGCTCGCTGCGCGATTACCTGCTGCCGGAAAACAGCGGCGTGCGCAAGGCGTTCCAGGACATGGAAGCGGCGCTGCGCGAAAACCGCATGACGCTGGAAGCAATCCGCGTCACCCAGTCGGATCGCGACCTGTTCAAGCATTTGATCTCCGAGGCCACCTCCTATGTGGCGGCGGACTATATGCGCCACGCCAACGAACGCCGCATCCATCTGGACGGCGCGCTGGCGCTGCGCAGCGATCTGTTGGGCAGCCGCAAGCAGCTGGCCGCCGAACAGTATCGCCATGTGGAAATGGCGCGCGAGCTGAGCGAACAGAGCGGCGCCGAATCCGATCTGGAAACCGATTACCAGGCCGCCAGCGACCACCTGAATCTGGTGCAGACGGCGATGCGTCAGCAGGAGAAGATCGAACGCTATGAAGCCGATCTGGAAGAGCTGACCTACCGTCTGGAAGAGCAGAACGAAGTGGTGGCCGAGGCGAGCGAGCAGCAGGCCGAAAACGAGGCGCGCGCCGAAGCGGCCGAGCTGGAAGTGGACGAACTGAAGAGCCAGTTGGCCGACTACCAGCAGGCGCTCGACGTGCAGCAGACCCGCGCCATTCAGTACCAACAGGCGCTGCAGGCATTGGAGCGCGCGCGCGCGCTGTGCCAACTGCCGGACCTGACCGCCGACAACGCAGAACAGTGGCTGGACACCTTCCAGGCCCGCGAGCAGGAAGCGACCGAAGCGTTGCTGATGCTGGAACAGAAGCTGAGCGTGGCCGACGCCGCACACGGCCAGTTCGAACAGGCCTATCAGCTGGTGGGTAAAATTGCCGGTCAGGTCAGCCGCAGCGAAGCCTGGCAGTGCGCGCGCGAATTGCTGCGCGACTGGCCTTCGCAGCAACACCTCGCCGAGCGCGTTCAGCCGCTGCGTTTGCGCCTGAGCGAACTGGAACAGCGCCTGCGCTCGCAGCAGGACGCCGAACGCCTGCTGAACGAATTTTGCAAACGCCATGGCCAAGAGTACCAGCCGGACGATCTCGACATGCTGCAACAGGAGCTGGAAGAGCGCCTGGAAGCGCTGTCGCAGAATGTCAGCGAAGCCGGTGAACGCCGTATGGAGATGCGCCAGGAACTGGAGCAGATCCAGCAGCGCATCCGTGAGCTGACGGCGCGTGCCCCGGTGTGGCTGGCGGCGCAGGACGCCCTGGGCCAGCTCAGCGATCAGAGCGGAGAGCCACTGGAAAACAGCCAGCAGGTGACCGAATACATGCAGCAGCTGCTGGAGCGCGAGCGGGAAACCACCGTCGAGCGCGACGAAGTGGCGGCCCGCAAACGTGAAGTGGAAGCGCAGATCGAACGTCTCAGCCAGCCGGGCGGCGCGGAAGATCAACGCCTGGTCACGCTGGCCGAACGTTTCGGCGGCGTGCTGCTGTCGGAAATTTACGATGATGTCACCATCGACGACGCGCCTTACTTCTCGGCGCTGTACGGCCCTTCGCGCCACGCCATCGTGGTGCCGGATCTGTCGCTGGTGCGCGAGATGCTGGAAGGGCTGGAAGATTGCCCGGAAGATCTTTACCTGATCGAAGGGGATCCGCAGTCGTTCGATGACAGCGTGTTCGCCGTCGAAGAGCAGGACAAAGCGGTGGTGGTGAAGATCGCCGATCGCCAGTGGCGTTATTCTCGTTATCCGGAAGTGCCGTTGTTCGGCCGCGCGGCGCGCGAAAACCGTCTGGAAGTGCTGCATGCCGAGCGTGAAACGCTGGCGGAGCGTTACGCCACGCTGTCGTTCGACGTGCAGAAAACCCAGCGTTCACACCAGGCCTTCAGCCGCTTTATCGGCACCCATCTGGCGGTGGCGTTCGACGCTGATCCGGAAGCGGAGATCCGCGGTTTGAGCGCCCGCCGTGGCGAAATCGAACGCGCGCTGAACAATCACGAAGCGCAGAACCAGCAGCAGCGTCAGCAGTACGATCAGGCCAAAGAGGGCATTTCCGCGCTCAACCGCCTGATGCCGCTGGTATCGTTGCTGAACGATGAAACGCTGCAGGATCGTGTCGACGAGATCCGCGAAGAGCTGGAAGAGGCGCAGGACGCCGCGCGTCATATTCAGCAGCACGGCGTGTCGCTGACCAAGCTGGAGCCGCTGCTGTCGGTGCTGCAGAGCGATCCGCAGCAGCATGAACAGCTGCAGCAGGACTACGCGCAGGCGCAAAGCGTGCAGCGCCAGGCCAAACAGCAGGCGTTCGCGCTGACGGAAGTGGTGCAGCGCCGCGCGCATTTCAGCTATACCGACTCCGCCGGCATGCAGAATGCCAACAACGATCTCAACGACAAGCTGCGTCAGCGCCTGGAGCAGGCGGAAGCCGAACGCGCCCGTGCCCGTGAACAGCTGCGTCAGTATCAAACCCAGTTCACCCAGTACAGCCAGGTGCTGGCCTCGCTGAAAAGTTCGTATGACGCCAAGCGCGACATGCTGAAAGAGCTGAGCCAGGAGCTGGTAGATATCGGCGTGCAGGCCGACGCCAACGCCGAAGCGCGTGCGCGCCAGCGCCGCGACGAGCTGCATACGGCGTTGAGCAACAACCGTGCTCGTCGCAATCAGTTGGAGAAACAGCTGACCTTCTGCGAAGCCGAAATGGATGGCCTGCAGAAGAAACTGCGCAAGCTGGAACGCGACTATCATCAGCTGCGCGAGCAGGTGGTGACCGCCAAGGCGGGCTGGTGCGCGGTGATGCGTCTGGTGAAAGACAATGGCGTGGAACGCCGCCTGCATCGCCGCGAGCTGGCGTATATGGATGGCGACGAGCTGCGTTCGATGTCGGATAAGGCGCTCGGTGCGCTGCGTCTGGCCGTGGCGGACAACGAACACCTGCGAGACGTGCTGCGCCTGTCGGAAGATCCGAAGCGGCCGGAGCGCAAGATTCAGTTCTATATCGCGGTGTACCAACACCTGCGCGAGCGTATCCGTCAGGACATCATCCGCACCGACGATCCGGTCGAGGCCATCGAGCAGATGGAGATCGAGCTGGGCCGTCTAACCGAAGAGCTGACCGCGCGCGAGCAGAAGCTGGCGATCAGTTCGAAAAGCGTGGCCAACATCATTCGCAAAACCATTCAGCGCGAACAGAACCGTATTCGCATGCTGAACCAGGGGCTGCAGGCCGTTTCCTTCGGCCAGGTGAAGAGCGTGCGCCTGAACGTCAATGTGCGAGAAGCGCACGCCACCCTGTTGGACGTGCTCTCTGAGCAACAGGAACAACATCAGGATCTGTTTAACAGTAACCGCCTGACCTTCTCCGAAGCGTTGGCCAAGCTTTACCAGCGCCTGAATCCGCAGATCGACATGGGGCAGCGCACGCCACAGACCATCGGCGAGGAGTTGCTGGACTACCGCAACTATCTGGAGATGGAAGTGGAAGTGTACCGTGGCTCCGACGGCTGGCTGCGTGCGGAAAGCGGCGCGTTGTCGACCGGTGAAGCCATCGGTACCGGGATGTCAATTCTGGTGATGGTGGTACAGAGCTGGGAAGAAGAGTCCCGCCGTCTGCGCGGCAAAGACATCTCGCCGTGTCGCCTGCTGTTCCTCGATGAAGCGGCGCGTCTGGATGCCAAGTCGATCGCCACGCTGTTCGAACTGTGCGACCGTCTGGAGATGCAGCTCATCATCGCGGCGCCGGAAAACATCAGTCCAGAGAAGGGCACCACCTATAAACTGGTGCGTAAGGTGTTCCAGAACCACGAGCATGTGCACGTGGTGGGGCTGCGCGGTTTTGCCGGCGAGCCGCCGGCGCTGGGTACTGCGTCGGTTGAAACGCAGTAAGGCAGAAAAACGCCCTAAAAATCCGAAAATAGCCGCCGTAGGGTGGCTATTTTTTTGTACGCGTGGATGATAGTCCTGCTTTTTTATCCGTTGAAAAGCGGTTAGTTTAATCAGATAAACAGTAATTCGACGCCCGCAGGGCGAAACGGCCTTTCTGTTTGTATACTGAAACTATATGCAGTTTTTGACGTTTTTTTTGTGAGCATACAGGGGGCAAGGGATGTTGCTTAAAAAGGGAAACTCTCTACGACGTTTGGCGCTGAGTGGCGCTATCGCCTGTAGTCTTGTGTCGTCGTTTTCCGCATCGGCCACCGTAGCGGCGTTACCAGTGGCATCAGCAGGCATGTCCGTTGCGCAGAGCCGTTCTGAACTGCTGGCTGCGTTGCCGCGCGGCATGGATTTGCACTACCTGTCCACGCTGGCGCCGCTGTATGCGGCGAACCATATGCAGCCGATGTGGCAGGATCGCGAAGCCGTTCAGCAGTTTCAGCAGCAGCTGGCCGAGCTGGCGATGTCCGGCGTGCAGCCGCAGTTCACCCAGTGGGTGAAGATGTTGACCGATCCGGCGCTCAATGAAGTGGGCCGCGATGTGGTGTTGTCCGATGCGATGCTGGGCTATTTGCAGTTCGTGTCCGCGATCGGCGCCAACGGCAACAACTGGCTGTACAGCAATATTCCCTACAAGCTTGGCTTGCCGCCCACCGCAGTGATTAATCAGTGGCAGCTGGCGGTGCGCCAGGCGCGTACCCTGAGCTACGTGAATTCGCTCGCGCCGCAACATCCGCAATACGCCAAGATGCATCAGGCGCTGCGCGACTTGCTGGCGGACAATCGCCCTTGGCCCCAGGTGGGCAGTGGCCCGAGCCTGCGCCCAGGCCAAATGAGCAATGATATCCCGGCGCTGCGTGAGATCCTGACGCGCACCGGTATGCTGGCCACCTCGGCGCCGGAAGCGGAAGCGGAACCGGCGGTGGTCTCGGCGAAGAGCAATGAGCCCGACGACGGCGGGCTGACGGTAGACGAAGAGAAAAGCCGCGTGACGGTCAGCCCATCGGCGGCGCCGGTGACGGAGTTGACCGCGGAACAGACGCCGCCGCAGATCGGCAGCGTGGTGAGCGACAACCTCTATACCAACGAGCTGGTGGAGGGCGTCAAGCGTTTCCAGAAATGGCAGGGGTTGACGGCGGACGGCGTGATCGGCGTGCGCACCCGCGAGTGGCTCAACGTGTCACCGAAAACCCGTGCCGCGCTGTTGGCGTTGAATATCCAACGTCTGCGAATTTTACCGGGGCATGTCGGCACCGGCATTATGGTGAACATTCCCAATTACTCGCTGACCTACTATCAGAACGGCAACGAAGTGTTGTCCTCCCGCGTTATCGTCGGGCGGCCGAGCCGCAAGACGCCGCTGATGAGCAGCGCGTTGAACAACGTGGTGGTCAACCCGCCTTGGAACGTGCCGACCACGCTGGTGCGTGAGGATATCGTGCCGAAGGCGATGCGCGACGGTAACTATTTCCAGAAACATGGCTATACCGTGCTGTCGGGCTGGAGCAACGATGCAGAAGTGATCAACCCGGCGATGATCGACTGGAGCATGGTCTCTGCGCGTAACTTCCCGTATCGCGTTCGTCAGGCGCCGGGGGCGACCAACTCGCTGGGGCGTTTCAAGTTCAATATGCCGAGCTCGGACGCCATCTACCTGCACGATACTCCGAACCACAGCCTGTTCCAGAAAGACATCCGCGCGCTCAGCTCCGGCTGCGTGAGGGTGAATAAGGCGTCCGATTTGGCGAATATGCTGCTGCAGGACGCCGGCTGGAACAACAGCCGCGTGTCTTCCACGCTGAAAGAGGGGAATACCACTTATGTGAATATTCGCCAGCGTATTCCCGTAAAACTGTATTATCTGACCGCCTGGGTTTCGGATGACGGCCAACCGCAATTCCGTACAGATATTTACAATTATGATAATACGGTGCGATCGGGCGCACAAATTTTGGCTCAGGCCAAAAAATTAATGCAGTAAATGCAGTAATTATAAATAAATAACGGTCAGAATGTTTGGCTATACCGCAGGCCCCCGTAGCCGGGGGCCTGTAAACCTAGGCGTATCGCGGGTTGACTCAGCATACGCAGGCGGTTATGGTTCGGACAGTGCGCTGCTTTGTGCATTTATTTTGACATTCTTGCCGGGTTTAACAGAGTCATGGACAAAATTGATCATCACCGCCGTAAATGGCTGGCGCTAGGTGGCGCTGCTATGGGCATAGCGCTGCTTCCAGGGCAGGCGTTTGCCAGTCTTTCCACCGCTCGACCGCGTATTTTAGTGCTGAATAACCTGAATACCGGTGAATCTATTAAAGCCGAGTTCTTTGACGGCAAAGGTTACAATAAAGAAGAGTTGGTGCGGTTAAATCATCTGTTCCGCGATTATCGCGCCAACAAGGTTAAATCGATCGATCCCCGCTTGTTTGATCACCTTTATCGTCTGCAGGGGCTGCTGGGCACCAGCAAGCCGGTGCAGCTGATCTCCGGATACCGTTCCGTAGATACCAACAACGAATTGCGCACACACAGCCGCGGCGTGGCCAAGCACAGCTACCACACCAAGGGCCAGGCGATGGATTTCCATATCGAAGGTATCCAATTGAGTAATATCCGTAAAGCGGCGTTAAAAATGCGCGCCGGTGGTGTAGGATATTACCCACGTAGCAACTTCGTACACATCGATACCGGCCCGGTTCGGACCTGGTAACCGCTGTGCCGTCAGTGAATAACGCCGTCCCTTGCGGAAGCGGCGTTATTGTCGTTGGAGCCTTATGAAATACCATCTTATTCCCGTTACCGCTTTTAGCCAGAACTGCAGCCTGATTTGGTGTGAAAACACGCAGCAAGCGGCGTTGGTCGATCCCGGCGGTGAAGCGGAAAAAATCAAAGCGGAAGTCGCGCAGCAGGGGGTGATGATCACTCAGATCTTGCTGACTCACGGCCATTTGGATCATGTTGGTGCGGCGGCGGAGCTGGCGGACCATTATCAGGTGCCGATTTACGGCCCGGATAAAGAAGACGCTTTTTGGCTGGATGGTTTGCCGGCGCAGAGCCGGATGTTCGGGCTGGAAGAGTGTGCGCCGCTGACGCCGACTCGCTGGCTATCAGAAGGTGATGAGATGCAGGTGGGCGAAATGACGCTCAAGGTGCTGCACTGCCCCGGGCATACGCCGGGCCACATCGTCTTTATCAATGAGCAAGCGCGTTTGGCGCTGGTGGGCGACGTGCTGTTTAACGGTGGCGTAGGGCGCAGCGACTTCCCGCGTGGAGACCATCAGGCGCTGATCGCCTCTATTCGCACCAAGCTGCTGCCATTGGGCGACGATATGCGCTTTATTCCTGGCCACGGCCCGATGTCGACCTTTGGCCACGAGCGCCAGACCAACCCGTTCCTGCGAGAAGAGCCGGCAGTGTGGTAGCGATTATTTCCCGGCAGAAATAATCAAGGGCGCATAGAGCGCCCTTTTTTTATGATTTATGACCTGTGTCGATGCATTTAGAGCACGGCGACGATGGCTTCACACAGCGGTGCCATGTTGTCCGGCGTCATGCCGGCCACGTTCACCCGGCCTGAGTTCACGGCGTAGACGCCAAACTCTTCGCGCAGACGCAGCACCTGTTCTTTGGTCAGACCGCTGAAGGAGAACATGCCATTCTGCTGGATGATGAAGCTGAAGTCCTGTTGGGCGCCTTTTTCCTGCAGGGTGTTCACGAACAGCTGACGCATGCGGTGAATGCGCTGGCGCATGTCGGTCAGCTCCTGCTCCCACATCGCGCGCAGCGCATCGTTACCCAAAATGGTGGCGACAACGGCGGCGCCGTGTGACGGCGGGTTGGAGTAGTTGGCGCGAATAGCCGCTTTTACCTGGCTGAAGGCGCGATCGGCGGTTTCGGCATCGGCAGCTACAATGGTGCAAGCGCCGACGCGCTCATTGTACAGACCGAAGTTTTTTGAGTAGGAGCTGGCGACAATCAGCTCTTGATGTTTGGCGGCGAAAATACGCAGGCCCTGCGCATCCTCTTCCAGACCCTTGGCGAAGCCCTGGTAGGCGAAGTCGAACAGAGGCAGCCAGCCATTGGTCACGGAAAGCTCAGCCAGCTGTGCCCACTGTTCCGCCGTTGGATCGATACCGGTCGGGTTATGGCAGCAGCCGTGAAACAGCACCACATCACCGGCCTGGGCCTGTTTCAGGCTGTTCAGCAGGCCGTCGAAATCCAATGCGTGGTTGGCGGCGTCGTAGTAGGCATACTCCAGGACTTCCAGGCCCACGGCGCTAAAGACGTTCTTGTGGTTCGGCCAGCTTGGGTTGCTGATCCAGATGCGCTTGGCGCTGGTCTGGACGGCGATAAAGTCTGCCGCCACGCGCAGGCCACCGGTGCCACCTGGCGTCTGTGCGGTACGTGCGCGACGATCGGCGACGATCGGGCTCTCTTTACCGAACAGCAGCACTTGCGTGCAGCTGGCAAACGCCGGGATGCCTTCAATGCCGAGATAGTTTTTGGTGGTCTCATTTTCCAGCAGATACTGTTCAGCTTTCTTTACGCTGGTTAACACCGGGGTTTTACCGGTTTCGTCTTTATAAACGCCAATCCCTAAATTGATTTTATTCGGGCGGGCGTCGGCGCGGAAAATGTCGGTCAGGCCCAGGATCGGGTCGGCGGGTGCGGCGGTGATTTTTTCAAACATGTCAGGTGCTTCCAAATCTCGGAGTTAAGCAGACAGAAGCATCAGGGTAGCGCCAGTTATCGGCTTTGCCAACCGTTTGCGATAAAAACACCGCGATCTTGTGAACGGGAAGGATTCGACAGAAAAAATGATGGGGAAGGGGAAATCTGCAGGATAAAACGTTACCGGAAGACACAAATAAAAACAGGGCCGAAGCCCTGTTTTTTAACTTAGCCGACGGTAAACCGCCGTTAAGCGAGACAACTTAGAACTGGTACACCAGACCAACAGCTACGATATCGTCGGTAGCGGTGCCGGTTGCTTTGGTGAACTCGTTGTCATCCAGCAGGTTGATTTTGTAATCAACGTAGGTGGACATGTTTTTGTTGAAGTAGTAAGTGGTACCAACAGAAACATATTTAACCAGATCTTGGTCAGAACCTACGCCTGGGACGTTCAGGTTTTTACCTTTAGACTGCAGGTAAGACACTTCTGGACGCAGACCGAAGTCGAACTGGTACTGAGCAGTCACTTCGAAGTTCTGAGTTTTGCTCGCGAAGCCACCGCACTTGTCATCGGTAGCTGCACAGCCTGGACCGAAGTTACCGCCGCCGAACGGGGTCATGTTACGGGTTTCTGCGTACATCGCCGCCAGGTAAACGTTGTTGGCGTCGTATTTCGCACCCACGGTCCATGCATCAGCCTTGTCGCCACGCTCGTTGGAACGCAGTTTCTGATCGTCGGTACGGTTGGAGGAAGCGTATGCAGCGCCGAAGCTTACGCCTTCGCCGATGTCATAAGTAGAGGAGATACCCCAGCCGTCGCCGTTTTGTTTCTTGACGTTACGACCGTCGTTCTGGTTTTTGCCCTGGTATTGCAGAGCGAAGTTCAGACCGTCAACCAGACCGAAGAAGTTGTTGTTACGATAGGTCGCAACGCCGTTGGTACGGCCGGTCATGAAGTTGTCGGTGTAGGTGTAGGTGTCGCCACCGAACTCTGGCAGCATATCGGTCCAGCCTTCCACGTCGTACAGTACGCCGTAGTTACGGCCGTAGTCGAAGGAGCCGTAGTCAGCGAATTTCAGACCGGCGAAGCCCAGACGGGTTTTGGTGCCTTCGGTGCCCTGAGATTCGGAGTGGTTAGCCTGGACGTTGTATTCCCACTGGCCGTAACCGGTCAGTTGGTCAGTAATCTGAGTTTCACCTTTGAAGCCGAAACGAACATAGGTCTGATCGCCGTCGTTACCTTTGTCGTCGGAGAAGTAGTGCAGACCGTCAACTTTGCCGTACAGATCCAGCTTGTTGCCGTCTTTGTTGTAGATTTCAGCTGCGTTTGCTGCACCAGCAGCCAACAGAGCCGGGATAACCACTGCAAGAATGTTGCGCTTCATCATTATTACCCTCATTGGTGTTATTCGGACACCTTTGCCACTGCCGCCAATAATTCTTTGGGAACTATTGTTGATAGATTGGTGTCGTCCTGTGTCTGAACGCAGTGTTCCATTCACAGGCGGGTTAATCTAGGACGAAAATGATACCAATGTCCCAATCAGGTTGCAAAAGGAAAGTATGTGTAACCAAATGTAATTTTTCGGGAACTTTGTGACGTGCGTCAATATTAAAAAATGCGAAAGGCCAGCGAGGCTGGCCTTTGTTTTGTAACGAAATCGTTTAAAAAACGAGTGATCGTATAAATTAGAAGCTTGCGTTACGTGGCGTGCGTGGGAATGGAATCACATCGCGCACGTTTTGCACGCCGGTGACATAGGCGATTAAACGTTCAAAGCCCAGGCCGAAACCGGAATGCGGCACGGTGCCGTAGCGGCGCAGATCGCGATACCACCAGTAGTCTTCTTTATTCAGACCCATCTCTTCCAGACGCTGATCGAGCACGTCGAGGCGTTCTTCACGCTGCGAGCCGCCGATGATTTCGCCGATGCCCGGTGCCAGCACGTCCATGGCCGCAACGGTTTTGCCGTCTTCGTTCATGCGCATATAGAACGCTTTGATGTCTTTCGGGTAGTTTTTCACCACCACCGGCGCTTGGAAGTGTTTCTCAGCCAGGTAACGTTCATGTTCGGAAGAGAGATCGATACCCCAGGAAACCGGGTTTTCGAAGGTTTGGCCCGAGGCCAGCAGGATCTCAATGGCGTCGGTGTAGTCCACCTGGGCGAAATCGGAAGAAACGAAACGCTCCAGACGAGCGATAGCGTCTTTATCCACGCGCTCGGCGAAGAATTTCAGATCGTCGGCGCGTTCATCCAGCACCGCCTGGAACACATACTTCAGCATGCTTTCGGCCAGGCCGGCAACGTCGTCCAGCGTCGCGAAGGCCACTTCCGGCTCGATCATCCAGAATTCCGCCAGGTGGCGGCTGGTGTTGGAGTTTTCGGCGCGGAAGGTTGGGCCGAAGGTGTAAACCTTCGACAGCGCGCAAGCGTAGGTTTCGCCGTTCAGCTGGCCGGAAACGGTAAGGAAGGCTTCCTTACCGAAGAAGTCTTCGCTGAAGTCGACGGCGCCCTTGTCGGTGCGCGGCAGGTTTTCCAGGTCCAGCGTGGACACGCGGAACATCTCGCCGGCGCCTTCGGTATCGGAGGCGGTGATCAGCGGGGTGGACACCCAGAAATAGCCATTTTCATGGAAGAAGCGATGAATCGCCTGCGCCAGCGTATGACGCACGCGCGCCACGGCGCCGATCAGGTTGGTACGCGGGCGCAGGTGAGCCACTTCGCGCAGGTATTCGATGCTGTGACGTTTGGCCGCCATCGGGTAAGTGTCCGGATCGTCGACCCAGCCGACCACTTTGATCGCGGTAGCCTGCAGTTCGAAGCTCTGGCCTTCGCCCGGTGAAGCGACGACTTTGCCGGTGACTTCAACCGAACAACCGGTAGTCAGATGCAGCACTTCATCCTGATAATTCGGCAGAGAATTATTAACGACGGCCTGTAACGGATCAAAGCAGGAACCGTCATAGACGGCCAGGAAGGAGATACCAGCTTTTGAATCTCTCCGGGTACGTACCCAGCCGCGTACGGTGACTTCACTGTCAACCGCAGCACGACCTTGCAGTACGTCGACTACAGGCACTACGCTCATAGATTTCTCTCTTTAATAATTTGGTTTAGAAATAGCTTACAACCCAAGAATATGGGGGTAATGGCTATGTTACTTGCCGCGGTGCAGAGCACAAGCAGAAATCATCGGATTGGCGCAACATTTATTGCGGCTGACTGAAAAGAGGGCGGTCGGGATAAAAACAAAAAAGCCGGCGCGTGAACCAGGCCGGCTTTCTTTCTATATAGAGGCGGTTCAGCTGGCTTTCTTCACCAGCGGCAGATCGAAGGCTTTGCGCAGGGCCCTGACGAAGGCCTGGTCCTGGCAGATGGTCTTGCCGGGGCTGTCGGAGAGTTTAGCCACCGGCTTGCCTTTGCATTCGACCAGCTTGATCACGATATTCAATGGCTTAACGCCCGGAATATCGCAGGTCAGGCGCGTGCCGATACCGAAGCTGAGATTGATGCGCTGATAGAAGTGGCGATAGAGCGCCAGCGCTTTTTCCAGATCCAGGTTGTCCGAGAACACCAGCGTTTTGCTCATCGGATCGATGCCCAGTTTCTGATAGTGGGCAATGGCTTTCTCACCCCACTCGACGGGATCGCCAGAATCGTGGCGCAGCCCCTGATAACGCTCGGCGAACTGCGGGCCGAAGTCGCGCAGGAAAGCATCCATGGTAATGCAGTCGGTGAGCGCGATGCCGAGCTGATCCGGGTATTCATCCAGCCAGGCCTGCAATGCGGCGCGCTGGCTGTTGGCCAGCACCGGGCTTATCTGCTGATGCGCCTGGAACCATTCATGCGCCTGCGTGCCGACCGGCGCCAGGCCGAGCTGATGAGCCAGATCGTAATTGCTGGTGCCCGACAGGTACGGGAATTCGGCCTGCAAGGTGCTGACGATGGCCTGCTGCACGCCCTGAGAGAAACGGCGACGGGTACCGAAGTCCATCAGCTTGAAGCGCGAAAGGTCCAGATCGCCCGCCAGCGCCTTGAACTGCGCCAGCTTGGTTTGCAGATGTGCCACCGCCTGTTCCGGCGTCGCCAGCGGCGAGCGCCGGCGGTGCACCACTTCACTGATCACCGCCAGCAACGGCACTTCCCACATGATCACTTCACGCCAGGGGCCGGCGATGCGGATGTGCAGTTTGCCGTCGCGGTTGTCGATGGTGACCTGCTGCGGATCGTAGCGGAACGTGCGCAGCCAGTTCAGGTAATCCTGACGGAAGAAGGGCAGACCCGAAAGATAAGCGAATTCGGCGTCGGTCAGCGCCAGCCGGCTCATCAGCGCCACCTGCGCGCGGATCTCGTCGGCATATTCGCCCAACAGTTCGTCGCCGCGGCAGCGGAATTCCGCCGCCACGCTGATCGCGGGATAGCGATGGAACACTGCTTGCTGCATATGAAGCTTATAAGCATCGGTATCAAGCAGTGATGTCAAAATCGGGGAAGCGTATTGAGTCATAGCGCGTTACAGCATCCTCGTCAGGCGCGTGTCCAAATCCGGATAATCATAAAAGTGGGGGTGGAGTATACCCGGATTATCCTGTTATTGAAGCTGCATCACACCATAAATCACCAAAGCGGGTCGAGGATTAAACGTGCCTTTATGACGGCCTGGCGGCGACGGGGAGAAAAAAAAGCCAGATATGCCTGTAAGGTGAATGACTTACCCTAATTAGTCATAAAAATTATAATGTTAATTATTTTAAACAGCGAATCAGATAAAGCCGGCTTCGGTATGCACGCTGACCCGATCCTTGCCGCTCTTTTTGCAAAAATAGAGCGCTTCGTCTGCCTGTTTGATCGCCGCCTGCAGTGCGGTGAACGCGTTGACCGGCGCGATGCCGCAGCTGGTGGTGAAATGCACTTGCCGTCCGTCGGCCAGGTGTAGCGTCAGGCGATGAGTGCGGGCGCGCAATTGCTCCATGATGTCCCGCGCGTTGTCCAACGAACAGTTACCCAGCAGCACCGCAAACTCTTCGCCGCCGTAGCGGCAGAAAATGTCGCTGGCACGGAACGCGCGTTGCAGCAGGTGTCCGAATGCCACCAGCGCCCGGTCGCCCACGTCGTGGCCGTAGCTGTCGTTGAGCTGTTTGAAGTTGTCGATATCGATCAGGCAAAAGGCCTGCGGGTAGCTGCCGTCGCCCAGCAGCTGAGATTCAAGGAAGAATTTACGACGGTTGTAGATATTGGTGAGCGGATCGAGGAAGGAAGAGGCCTCGAGCTCTTTAATCAGCAGTTGTTTCTCGCTCTCCAGCGAGACCTTGTCCAACTGGTATTGCCTGAGCTGCTGAATGGCGTCGCTGATGGCGATCAGTTCCTGGCTGTAGAAGGCGTCGTTGCGATCGATATTCATCTCACCGCGCGACAGCCGTACGATATTGTTGTGGGTCTTGGTCAGCCAACGGTTGATGCTGGTGCAGAACACCAGCGCCGGCAAAATGAACAGCAATACCACCAGGCCGGCAAGTGCGATCATGCCGTAAATGGTCGTCTGGCTGTCGTAAATCTTGTGGCGCGAGGCGAGGGTTTCCAATTCGAAGCTGCGCTGATACAGCGCCTGCGAAAGCCCGCTCACATCGTCGACATAGCGCGAGATAAGCGCTGTGGGATAGGGCTTGTGGGTATCGATAGCGGTGTACAGCCCATCGGTAATCTGTTGAAGGCGTTCAGCGGACACCTGGGCGAGTAACGCATTGACGATGTCGGTGATTTGTCCATCGTCGTAGTTGATCTTCATGAAGATCAATCGGGTGCTCAGGGCGTTCAGCACGCCGGTCAGTTGAATGGACTTCAGATAGGCGTCTTTGCGAACCAGCGGGCTTACATTGACGTCGATAATCTGATCGCTCAATTCCGTCAGTGACATATTCAGCCGGTTATTGAGACGGATGGCCTCGAGAAACATAAAGGAGTCGGTATCCACCATCCGGGTATCGTAGGTATAACGGTAATAGCTCTTGCTGGTTTGCGAGATGTAATAGGCGCTGTTGATGTTGAACAGATTAGCGTTGGTGTTATTGATCTGCGAAAGCTGCAGGTTGTCATTATCCAGCAACTGTTCCATCAGGCCGATCATCGACAGCGCGGCAATTTTTTGCCGAACCCCGAGCTGTCTGGCGACCTCATCGTCCAGATGTTCGCGGATCCGGGTGATTCTCTCGCGCGCCACCCGATCGGCGGCCAAACATTGCGCGCGGGTGATCTGAGGATCGATCAGGCTCAATCGTTTGAGACGGTGAGCCTGCAGCGCCGCCTGGAAGGCTTCGGAGATTTCTTTGGCGCGATCAATTTTGTACAGGTTGAGTTGGTTGTCGCGGTAATCGGTATGGGCTTCAAGCAGCTCATCGACAATGAACAGAGAGAAGGAGGTCATCAGGCACAGGGTAAAAAAATAGATTGCGTATTTGATTTTCATAGTGCGAGTCATCCCTGGGCCTGATGCCGCAATTATACCACCATGCCGCCTGAGCCGCCTCAACTATGCCGGCGCCCCCCGATGGTGGTTTTTTAGCATTAAATGCTGATTTTTATTTGGCCATTGGTCACCCGCGCTGCCGCCAGACGGACGATTTATGATTTGCCTCTGATTTCTCTATCGTGGTCGCCCGGCGGCTCTGGGCTTTTCGGCCAGCTGTGATACAGTTTATTCACAATTCAGGCCCGCCGCGCGCTGCCGGGAAACACACCGGCTGCGGTACGAAGGGGAAGAGCGGCCTGGCACCTATAACTCACTGAGATGTTTAAGGGTTTTTATGACACAACAGCCACAGGCAAAATACCGCCACGACTATCGCGCGCCCGATTACACCACGACCGATATCGATTTGGACTTCAGTCTGGACGCGGAAACCACGCGCGTGACCGCCGTCAGTAAAATCAAACGTCAGGGCACGGTCGGTGCACCGCTGGTGCTGGATGGTGAAGATCTGACGCTGGTGAGCATTCAGGTCGACGGCCAACCATGGAGCGCCTACCGTCAGCAGGATAACCAGCTGATCATCGATGAGTTGCCGGCACAATTCACTCTTACCATCGTCAACGACATTCACCCGGCGAAAAACACCGCGCTGGAAGGGCTGTACCTGTCCGGCGATGCGCTGTGCACGCAATGCGAAGCCGAAGGCTTCCACCACATTACCTATTACCAGGATCGCCCGGACGTGCTGGCGCGCTTTACCACCCGTATCGTGGCCGACAAGGCGCGCTATCCGTTCCTGCTGTCAAACGGCAACCGCATTGGCCAGGGTGAATTGGCCGATGGCCGCCACTGGGTGCAATGGCAGGATCCGTTCCCGAAACCTTGCTACCTGTTCGCGCTGGTGGCGGGGGACTTCGACGTGCTGCGCGACAGCTTCACCACCCGTTCCGGCCGTAAGGTCGCACTGGAGCTGTTCGTCGATCGCGGCAATCTGGATCGCGCCGACTGGGCGATGACGTCGCTGAAGAACTCGATGAAGTGGGACGAGACCCGCTTCGGTCTGGAATACGATCTCGACATTTATATGATCGTGGCGGTCGATTTCTTCAATATGGGCGCGATGGAGAACAAAGGGTTAAATATCTTTAACTCCAAATATGTGCTGGCGAAGGCGGAAACCGCCACCGACAAGGATTACCTGAACATCGAAGCGGTGATTGGCCACGAATACTTCCACAACTGGACCGGTAACCGCGTGACCTGCCGAGACTGGTTCCAGCTCAGCCTGAAAGAGGGGCTGACGGTGTTCCGCGATCAGGAGTTCAGTTCCGATCTGGGATCGCGCTCGGTCAACCGCATCGATAACGTGCGCGTAATGCGCGGCGCGCAGTTCGCCGAAGACGCCAGCCCGATGGCGCACGCCATCCGCCCGGACAAAGTGATCGAGATGAACAACTTCTACACCCTGACGGTGTATGAAAAAGGTTCTGAAGTGATCCGCATGATGCACACCCTGCTGGGGGAAGCGAACTTCCAGAAAGGAATGCAGCTCTATTTCGAACGCCATGACGGCAGCGCCGCCACCTGCGATGACTTCGTGCAGGCGATGGAAGACGCGTCCAACGTGGATCTGTCGCGCTTCCGCCGTTGGTATAGCCAGTCCGGCACACCGCTGTTGACGGTGCGCGACGAGTACGATGCGGAAACCCAGCAATATCGCCTGCATGTCAGTCAGAAAACCGCGCCGACCGCCGATCAGCCGGAGAAATTGCCGCTGCATATCCCGCTGGATATCGAACTGTACGACAGTGAAGGCAACGTCATCCCCTTACAAAAGGGGGGGCTGCCGGTCAACAATGTGCTGAACGTCACCGAAGCGGAGCAGACTTTCGTGTTCGACGGCGTGGCGCACAAGCCGGTGCCCTCACTGCTGCGCGAGTTCTCCGCACCGGTGAAACTGGACTATCCGTACAGCGATCAGCAACTGACCTTCCTGATGCAGCACGCACGCAATGAATTTGCGCGTTGGGATGCGGCACAGAGCCTGCTGGCGACCTACATCAAACTGAACGTGGCGCGGCACCAGCAGAAGCAGCCACTGTCGCTGCCGCTGCACGTGGCCGATGCGTTCCGCGCGGTGCTGCTGGACGAAAAACTGGATCCGGCGCTGGCGGCGCAGATCCTGACTTTGCCGTCGGAGAACGAAATCGCCGAGCTGTTCGCCACTATCGATCCGGAAGCGATCGCCGCGGTGCATGAAGCGATCGTACGCTGCCTGGCGCGGGAGTTGGCCGATGAGTGGCTGGCGGTGTATCACGCCAACAAGACCGACGGCTACCGCGTGGAGCATGGCGAGATCGCCAAGCGCGCCTTGCGTAATGTGTGCCTGGGCTATCTGGCGTTCGGCGAAGATGTGGTGCTGGCGGACCAGCTGGTGAGCGAACAGTATCGCCAGGCGGACAACATGACCGACTCGCTGGCGGCGCTGTCTGCTGCGGTCGCGGCCCAGTTGCCGTGCCGCGATGCGCTGCTGGCGGCGTTCGACGAGCGCTGGCATCAGGATGGCCTGGTGATGGACAAATGGTTCGTGCTGCAGGGCAGCAGCCCATCGGCAGACGTGTTGAGCAAGGTGCGCGCGCTGCTGCAACACCGCTCGTTCAGCCTGAGCAACCCGAACCGCACCCGCTCGTTGATTGGCGGCTTCGCTTCCGGCAACCCGGCGGCGTTCCATGCCGCGGACGGCAGCGGCTATCAGTTCCTGGCGGAGATCCTCAGCGATCTCAACCAGCGCAACCCGCAGATCGCCGCGCGCCTGATTGAACCGCTGATTCGCCTGAAGCGTTACGACGCGGGTCGCCAGGCGCTGATGCGCAAGGCGCTGGAACAGCTGAAAGGGTTGGAAAACCTGTCCGGCGATCTGTACGAGAAGATCAGTAAGGCGCTCGACGCCTGATCTTTTCACGCTGATATAGATAAGGGACGGCCTGCGCCGTCCCTTTTTTCGTTCAATTCGCCGCCTGGCGTGAACTGGCCGCGGTGACCGGCGGTGATAATACCCGCTCCAGCACTTCAGCTTCCAGTTCCGCCAGCCTGGCCGAACCCTTGCGGCGTGGCCGCGGCAGATCGATGCTCAGATCCAGTCCGATGTGGCCCTCTTCAATCAGGATCACCCGATCCGCCAGCGTGATGGCTTCGCTGACGTCGTGCGTCACCAGCAGTACGGTAAAACCGTGCTGTTGCCACAGTGTCTCTATCAGCCCTTGCATCTCGATGCGCGTCAGGGCATCCAGCGCCCCGAGCGGTTCGTCCAGCAGCAGCAGGCGGGGGCGGTGGATCAGCGCGCGCGCCAGGGCGACCCGCTGCTTTTGTCCACCGGACAGCGCCGCCGGCCAGTCGCGGGCGCGATCCGCCAAACCGACCGCGTCCAGTGCCTGCAGCGCCGCGTCGTGCCAGTGGCCGCGCAGCCCCAGGCCCACGTTGTCGATCACCGTTTTCCACGGCAGCAGGCGCGCATCCTGAAACATCAACCGGGTATCCTCTTTGGCGGCGGCAAGCGGCGCGTTGCCGCTGAGCAGCGCGCCGCTGCTGGCCTGTTCCAGGCCGGCTAACAGGCGCAGCAGGGTGCTCTTGCCGCAGCCGCTGCGGCCGACCACCGCCACGAACTGCCCGGCGGAAATGCGCAGCTGAATATTGTCCAGCACCGTGCGGTTGCCGTAACGTTTGCCGATGGACTCCAGCGTCACCGGCGTGCCTTGGGCAAGGCGAGCGGGAAGGGTCATAGCGCTTCTCCCTGTTTCAGTTGATAGGCCGGATGCCAGCGTAACCAGACGCGCTCTAGCAGCTGCGCGCCCACGTCCGCCAGCTTGCCGAGCAGGGCGTACAGCACGATCGCCACTACCACCACGTCGGTTTGCAGAAATTCACGCGCGTTCATCGCCAGGTAGCCGATGCCCGAATTGGCCGAGATGGTTTCGGCGACGATCAGCGTCAGCCACATGAAGCCGAGAGCGAAACGCACGCCGACCATAATCGACGGCAGCGCGCCTGGCAGCACCACCTGTGTAAACAGGCGGAAACCGCTCAGACCGTAGCTGCGGGCCATCTCCAGCAGGCCGCGATCGATGTTTTTGATGCCGTGATAGGTATTGAGATAAATCGGGAACAGCGTACCGAGCGCCACCAAAAAGATCTTGGCGGACTCATCGATGCCGAACCACAGGATCACCAGCGGGATCAGCGCCAGGTGCGGCACGTTGCGGATCATTTGCACCGAGCTGTCCAACAGACGTTCGCCCCAGTGCGACAGCCCGGTAATAAAACCGAGGATCAGTCCGATGCTGCCGCCGATGGCAAAGCCGATCAACGCGCGCTGGCTACTGATGCTCAGGTGCTGCCACAGCTCGCCGCTTTGGCTCAGGCGCCAGAAGGCGGCGAGCACCGCGCTCGGCGCCGGCAAAATGCGGTTGGACAGCCAGCCAGTTTCGACGGCGATTTGCCAGAGGATCACCAGCGCCAACGGCAGCGCCCAGGGAGCTAGCCGATACAGGATGCGTTGTACGTTATTTGCCATCGGGGCGCTCCTCAGCTCTGCGACACTTTTTGCGGAACATAAATGTTGGCCACCACTTCGCCCTGCGGGCGCACCGGCTGAAGGCGCGCAGGCGTTTCTTCCTGCGCCAGATCGAGGTGAGGGAACAGCAGTTCGCCGACGCGGTAGGCCTCTTCCAGATGCGGATAGCCGGAGAGAATAAAGGTGTCGATGCCCAGATCGGCGTATTCCTGCATGCGTGCGGCGACCGTCGGGCCATCGCCCACCAGCGCGGTGCCGGCGCCGCCGCGCACCAGGCCGATGCCGGCCCACAGGTTCGGGCTGATCTCCAGGTTGTCCTTCTTGCCGCCGTGCAGCGCCGCCATGCGCCGTTGGCCGACGGAGTCGAAGCGCGCAAAGGCCTGCTGCGCGTTGGCGATGGTTTCCTCATCGAGGTGGGCGATCAGCCGATCGGCGGCGCGCCAGGCCTCTTCGGTGGTTTCCCGCACGATGACATGCAGACGGATGCCGAAACGCACCTGTCGGCCCTTCGCCGCCGCTTTGGCGCGTACTTCCTCGATCTTCTCTTTGACCTGCGCCGGCGGCTCTCCCCAGGTGAGGTACATTTCTACCTGTTCGGCGGCCAGATCCTGCGCGGCGGCGGAGGATCCGCCGAAATAGAGCGGCGGACGCGGTTGCTGCACCGGCGGGAACAGCAGCTTGGCCCCTTTCACCTGAATATGCTTGCCGTCGAAATCGACGGTTTCGCCTTCCAGTACCCGGCGCCAGATATGAGTGAACTCGTTCGAGGCCTCGTAACGCTCTTCATGACTGAGATGTAACCCCTCCGCCGCCAGCTCTTCCGGATCGCCGCCGGTGACCAGATTGAACAGCGCGCGCCCGTTGGACAGGCGATCCAGCGTCGCCGCCTGACGCGCCGCCAGCGTAGGGGAGATGATGCCCGGCCGCAACGCGACCAAAAATTTCAGCCGCTGGGTGACCGGGATCAGCGAGGCGGCCACCAGCCAAGAGTCTTCGCAAGAGCGACCGGTGGGGATCAGCACACCGCCGAATCCCAGCCGATCCGCCGCCTGGGCGATCTGCTGCAAGTAACCGTGATCGACGCTGCGAGCGCCCTGCGCGCTGCCAAGATAGTGGCCGTCGCCATGGGTGGGTAAAAACCAGAAAACGTTCAGGCTCATCGTCAATGTTCCCCCGTATTTATTGCGCGCTTGGGCGCCAGATGCGTTGCGAGATGTCGACCTTCACCGGCACCAACCGGTTGGCGTAAAACAGGTCGGCGGTTTGCTGCTGCGCGGCGATCGTATGCGCATCTAGCGGTGTGATGGCGGTCGGGGGGCGGTGATCCAGATAGCTGGCGATCACCGGTTCCGGCAGCCCCATGGCGTTGGCCAGCAGGGTCACGCTTTGCGCCCGGTCGCTGCGGGTGAGTGCATCGGCCTGGGTTAGCACCGTCAGGACCTGGCTGATAAAGGCGCCATTGGCTTCGACATAGGGGCGCGCCGCCAGATAGAAGGAACCGGTCTGATTCAGATCGGTGCCGTCGCCGAGCACCCGCACGCCGCCCTGCAGCAGCGCGGCGGAATAATAAGGATCCCAGATAGCCCAGGCATCGACGTTGCCCTGCTGGAATGCGGCGCGCGCATCGGCGGGCGTCAAATAGGCGGGCTGGATATCCGTAAATTTCAGTCCGGCCTTTTGCAGCGATCGCAACAGCAGGTTATGTGAGCTGGATCCTTTCTGGAACGCGACCTTATGGCCTTTCAGATCGGCGACGGTTTTGATCGGGCTATTTTCCGGCACCAGGATTACTTCGGCCTTCGGTTTGGGCGGCTCAACGCCGACATACAGCAGATCCGCGCCGGCGGCCTGCGCAAAGATCGGCGGAATATCACCGGTGCTGCCCAGATCGATGCTGCCGACGTTCAAGGCCTCCAGCATCTGCGGGCCGGCGGGAAATTCAATCCAACTGATGCGGGTGGCGGGGAAGCGTTCCTCCAGCAGCCGGTGGCTTTTCGCCAGCACCAGACTCACCGATCCTTTCTGGTAACCGATGCGAAATTGCGCCGGATCCTGCGCGACGGCGGCGTTGGCCCAGACCAGCGACAGCAGGCCGGTGAAGGCCGCGGTGCTCAGCCAACGTCGCAAAGCGTTGCGTTGTTTCATTCAGGCCCTCCTTTTCCAGGCATGTCAGGCGGTTTGACGCGCCGTCAGCGGCGAGGCGACGCGCAGCGCGGGCGGTTTGCGGCGGCCAAGCGCCAAATAGAAACTGGCGAGCGCCTCTTCCAACCGGGCGGCCACGGCGTCGGTGAGCGTGGCGCTTTCGCCGGTCAGTTGGATCTGGCTGTCGTCGGCGAACACGCCGTGCAGCACCTCTTGCGCTTTCAGCGCCGCCAGCACCGGTTTCAGCGCATAGTCCACCGCCAGCATGTGGCCGACGGAACCGCCGGTCGCCAGCGGCAGCACCACCTTATGATCCAGCGCGCGTTCCGGCAGCAGGTCCAGCAGGGTTTTCAGCGCGCCGGAGAACGACGCTTTATAAACCGGCGTGGAAATCAGCAGGCCGTCGGCCTGCGCCAGCTGCTCGGCAAACGCCTTGATCGCCGGACTGTTGAAGTTGGCGTACAGCAGGTCTTCGGCGTCAAAGTCGTGCAGGGTATAGGCCGTCACTTCCACCCCTTGCTGCCGCAGCCAGTTCTGACTCAGCGAGAGCAGCGCGGCGGAACGTGATGGGATACGTGGGCTACCGGCCAGTGATATAACGCGCATTGCCACTCCTTATAACTAAAAGTTAGGTTTAATTAGAAAATCAATGGGAAGTGTTTTAAACCTACCAGCAACCGGGCGCGTTGTTTAAATCTCATTTTGTGATTTGGATATGCGCAAAAGCGGATTGGCGCCGATTTGGCGGTGAAGTGGGAAAACGATTGCGTAAAAACGGCTTTTTTTGCCTTTAATCAATTCCAATTAGGCGGGGGATACCGGATAATACGCCCCCGGTTTGCAACCGGGAAATCAGGAGAGTCCATGTACTACCCCCTCATCAGGAAAGCGTTGTTCCAGCTCGATCCGGAGCGCGCGCACGAAGTGACCTTTCGTCAGCTCAGCCGTATTACCGGCACCCCATTAGCGTTTCTTGTCCGTCAGTCCGTGCCGACCAAACCGGTCAGCTGCATGGGGCTGTCGTTTAAAAACCCGCTGGGATTGGCCGCCGGTCTGGATAAAAACGGCGAATGCATCGATGCGTTCGGCGCGATGGGCTTCGGCCATGTGGAAGTCGGCACCGTGACGCCGCGTCCGCAACCGGGCAACGACAAGCCGCGCTTGTTCCGCGTGGTTGAGGCGGAAGGCCTGATTAACCGTATGGGGTTCAATAACCATGGCGTGGACAATCTGGTTGAAAACGTTAAGAAATCCCATTTCGGCGGCATTCTTGGGATCAATATCGGCAAGAATAAAGACACGCCGGTCGAGCAGGGAAAAGACGATTATTTGATCTGCATGGATAAAGTTTATCCGTATGCCGGATATATCGCGATTAACATCTCTTCACCGAATACGCCGGGGTTACGATCCTTACAGTATGGCGAAGCGTTGGACGATCTTTTGGCTGCGATTAAAAATAAGCAGCAGGAATTACATGCGCGCCATCACAAATATGTGCCGGTAGCGGTAAAGATCGCGCCGGATCTTTCTGAAGAAGAATTGATCCAAATTGCCGATAGCCTGGTGCGGCATAATATCGATGGCGTGATCGCCACCAATACCACGTTGGATCGAAAATTGATCCAAGGGCTGAATTACTGCGAACAAGCGGGTGGGTTAAGCGGGCGTCCGTTGCAATCACGCAGCACCGAAGTGATCCGTCGCCTCTCCACCGAACTGCAGGGGCGCTTGCCGATTATCGGCGTGGGCGGCATTGATTCGCTGACGGCGGCGCGCGAAAAAATGGAGGCCGGCGCGAGCCTGCTGCAAATTTATTCCGGATTTATCTATCACGGCCCGCGTTTGATTAAAGATATCGTTACCCATATCTAATATTTTTCCTCTCATTTTATTCCGGGGGTTTATTTCTGCCCCCGGCTCGTCTATATTTTGTTCGTTAGCATAAATATCGTTCGCGGAATTATCCGATGTTTAAGCTATTTTATCGGTGATAAAATCGCCTTTTAGGGTGAGTGCGGCATTGGCATAGGCAGCGAGAAGGATACGAAATGAAGATAAAACCTGACGATAATTGGCGTTGGTATTTTGATGCCGAACACGATCGGCTAATGCTGGATTTAGCTAATGGTATGATCTTTCGTTCACGTTTCCCGGCCAAAATGTTAACGCCGGACGCCTTTGATGAATGCGCTTTTTGCGTGGATGACGCCGCCCTTTATTTCACCTATGAAGAACAGTGCAAGCAGGTCAAGCTGAGCCATGAACAGCGCGCCGAGCTGGTGTTGAATGCGCTGGTCGCCTATCGCTTCCTGAAACCGCTGATGCCAAAGAGCTGGCATTTCTCGCAGCAGCATTACCCGCTGCAGCCGAAAAATGGCGAGCTGGCGGCGGTGAAAGTGATGGAGAGCGGCGCGGAAGCGCGCCTGCTGGTGGTGGAGGCCGGGGATAACGCCAGCCTGTGCCTGCTGGCGCAAAATCAGCTGACGGTCGCTGGCCGTACCATGGTATTGGGTGACGCCATCAAGGTGATGCACGATCGGCTGAAACCCTGCGCGCAGGATGAAAGCGCCGCCCCGGCTTACGACAGGGCGGTATAAGGCGGATTACGCCAACGTCAAATCACTTTTCGGGATGCAGCTGCAGCACAGGATGGTGCCGTTGTCGCCCAGCGCGCTTTTCTTCAGGGGCGCGACTTCACCGCTCAACAACGTAATGCGGCAGCTGCCGCAAATCCCAGCGCGGCAGGAGTAAGGTACGCGGATGCCTTGCTGTTCCAACTGCTCGAGCAGGATCTGCTGGTTATTGCCGGTAAACACCTTGCCTTCATATTCGATCGTGACACTGTGCGCGCTGTCTTGTGGCGCCTGTACGCTCTCCACCACTTTCCCGGCGCCATAAGGGCGCGGCGGCTTGGTCGACAGCACTTCCACCGTATCGCCCACGCGAATGATGCCGCTGTTGCGCGCGATCATATTCTGGCCAAAATCGATGTCGCCGTTGTCGGCGGAGCGGAATTTTTGCAGCGTGCTGAGCGGTTCGCCGCTCGGGTGCTTGCGGCCACGCTCGGTGCTGACGGTGGTAAGCACGCAGCGGCTGCAGGGTTTCACCAGATCGAACATCACGTCACCGACGCGGATCACCTGCCAGCCGTCTTCGGCCCAGGCGGTGGCGCCGCTCACCACCAGATTGGGGCGGAACTGCTCTAGCTTGATGCTGCCGGGGCAGCGCTGTTGCAGATCGTTGAACGAAGCCTGGTTAATCAGCAGATAAGGGTAGCCGTCGGCAAACGTCAGCGGGATTTCAGGGTGTTTCTTGACCCGGCGGGTCAGCTCCGGCCCCAGCCAGCGCAGCTGCACGTCGCGCTGGAAATAGCCGCTCAGCCAGCGGTTGATCTCATCTGGCGCAGTCAGCGCGGTGAAATGGTTGCCCCATACCTCGGTCGGCTGCGGCGCGGCGGCGAAGTCGCTGAAGCGAATGGCGGCGCTTTCACCGTCCGGCGCGGTCAGAAACAGCCCATCCGGCAACAGCGCCGGCGTGAACAACACCATCTGCGGATATTGGCGCGCGGTAATAAAGGTGCCGTCCGGCTCGGTGATCATAAAGTTGCGGTCGAAGGCCAGACCGCTGCTGCCGACCTGGGCGTAAGAAAGCTGCAGGCCGCGCAGTGATTTAACCGGATGGACGTAGAGTTTGGAAAGCGTGATCACCCTTATCTCCGTGCGATGATTAAATAGAAGGGAGCAACTTTATGACAAGCGGTGCGGATTAGCTATAATGCGCAACAATTTTCTTTTTGGTGATAAGTACGATATGAACTCTCTGTTTGCCAGCACGGCGCGTGGATTGGAAGAACTGTTAAAAAGCGAGCTGGAAGCGCTTGGCGCTCACGACTGCAAAGTGGTGCAGGGCGGGGTACATTTTCAGGGTGACGATCGTCTTCTGTACCAAAGCCTGCTGTGGAGCCGCCTGGCTTCGCGCATTCTGTTGCCGCTGAACGAATTCCGCGTGCACAGCGACCTGGATCTGTACCTTGGGGTGCAGGCGATCGACTGGCCGAGCATTTTTGGCGTGGATAAAACTTTTGCCGTGCATTTCAGCGGCGTGAACGAAGAGATCCGCAACAGCCAATATGGCGCGCTGAAGGTGAAAGACGCCATCGTCGACAGCTTCACCCGTAAACTTGACCAACGCCCGACGGTTGCCAAGCAGCAGCCGGATATTCGCGTTAACGTCTTCCTGCAACGCGATATGGCCAGCGTGGCGCTCGATCTGAGCGGCGAAGGCCTGCACCAGCGCGGCTACCGCGATCTCACCGGCCAGGCGCCGCTGAAGGAAAACCTGGCGGCCGCCATCGTGCTGCGCTCCGGCTGGCAGCCGGGCACGCCGATGCTCGATCCGATGTGCGGCTCCGGCACGCTGTTGATCGAAGCGGCGATGATCGCCGCCGATCGCGCGCCGGGTCTTCACCGTCAACACTGGGGATTCAGCGCCTGGAATGGCCACAACGCCGAACTGTGGCGTGAAGTCACCACCGAAGCACAGGTTCGTGCCCGCCGCGGTCTGCAGGAAACCGCCTCTCGCTTCTTCGGTTCCGATATCGATCGCCGGGTGATTGAGATGGCGCGCGGCAACGCCCGCCGCGCCGGCGTCGCCGAACTGATCACCTTCAACGTCGGCGACGTCGCGCGGTTGACCAACCCGCTGCCGGAAGGCCCGCACGGTACCGTGATCAGCAACCCGCCGTATGGCGAGCGTCTGGAAAGCGAACCGGCGCTGATTGCGCTGCACAACATGCTGGGCCGCGTGATGAAAAGCGCCTTCGGCGGTTGGCAGCTGTCGCTGTTCAGCGCCTCGCCGGAGCTGTTGAGCTGCCTGCAGCTGCGCGCCGAGCGCCAGTTTAAGGCGAAGAACGGCCCGCTGGAGTGCGTGCAGAAAAATTATCAGCTGGCGGCAAGCCCGGCCGGTGCCGCTACCGGCGGCGTGCAGGTGGCGGAAGATTTCGCCAACCGTCTGCGCAAGAATTTGAAGAAGCTCGACAAGTGGGCGAAGCAACAAGGCATTGAATGCTACCGCCTGTACGATGCCGATCTGCCAGAATACAACGTCGCGGTGGACCGCTACGGCAGCAAGGTGGTGGTGCAGGAGTATGCGCCGCCGAAAACCGTCGATGCACAGAAAGCGCGTCAGCGCCTGTTCGATGTGATCAACGCGACGCTGGCGGTGCTGGAGCTGCCGTCGAATCAGCTGATCCTGAAAACGCGCGAGCGGCAGAAGGGCAAAAACCAGTACGAGAAACTGGCGCAGAAGGGCGAGTTCCTGCTGGTGGAAGAGTATAACGCCAAGCTGTGGGTCAACCTGACCGACTATCTCGATACCGGCTTGTTCCTCGATCACCGCATCGCGCGCCGTATGCTGGGCGAGATGAGCAATGGCAAGGACTTCCTCAACCTGTTCGCCTATACCGGCACCGCCAGCGTGCATGCCGGGCTGGGCGGCGCGCGCAGCACCACCACGGTGGACATGTCGCGCACCTATCTGGAATGGGCGGAGAAGAACCTGCGCGCCAACGGCCTGACCGGCCGTCAGCATCGATTGATCCAGGCCGACTGCCTGTCGTGGTTGAGCAACGCCAACGAACAGTTCGACGTGATCTTCATCGATCCGCCGACCTTCTCCAACTCCAAGCGGATGGAGAACACCTTTGACGTGCAGCGCGATCACCTGGCGCTGATGAAAGATTTGAAACGGTTGCTGCGCCGCAACGGGACCATCATGTTCTCGAACAACAAGCGCGGTTTCCAAATGGATATGGCAGGGCTGAGTGCGCTGGGCCTGGAGGCGAAAGAGATCACCGCCAAGACGCTGTCGCAGGACTTTGCCCGTAACCGTCAGATCCACAACTGCTGGCTGGTGACTCACGCCGGCGAAGGAAAATAATTACTATGTCGTTAATCAGCATGTCCGGCGCCTGGCTTTCTTTCAGCGATGCGCCACTGTTAGACAACACCGAAATTCATATCGAAGACAACGAGCGCGTGTGTCTGGTCGGGCGCAACGGCGCCGGTAAATCTACGCTGCTGAAGATCCTCGGCAAAGAGATCCCGCTGGATGACGGCCGGGTGATCTACGAACAGGATCTGATCGTGGCGCGCCTGCAACAGGATCCGCCGCGCAATATCGGCGGCAGCGTGTTCGACTTCGTGGCGGAAGGCGTTGCGGAGCAGGCAGAACACCTGAAGGCGTATCATGCGATTTCCCACCTGGTGGAAAGCGATCCGAGCGAGAAAAACCTGGCGCGCATGGCGCAAATCATGGAGATCCTCGATCACCAGGGACTCTGGCAGCTCGACAGCCGCATCAGCGAAGTGCTGCTGCAGCTGGGGTTGAACGGCGACGCAGAACTTTCCTCGCTGTCCGGCGGCTGGCTGCGTAAAGCGGCGCTGGGCCGCGCGCTGGTGAGCTCGCCGCGCGTATTGTTGCTCGACGAACCGACCAACCACCTGGATATCGAAACCATCGACTGGCTGGAAGGTTTCCTGAAAGAGTTCGACGGCAGCATCGTCTTCATCTCGCACGACCGTTCGTTTATCCGCAACATGGCGACGCGCATCGTCGATCTGGATCGCGGTAAGCTGGTTTCCTGGCCGGGCAACTACGATCTGTACCTGCAGAGCAAAGAAGAAGCGCTGCGGGTGGAAGAGCTGCAAAACGCCGAGTTCGATCGCAAGCTGGCGCAGGAAGAGGTCTGGATCCGTCAGGGCATCAAAGCGCGCCGTACCCGTAACGAGGGCCGCGTGCGTGCGCTGAAGGCGCTGCGCGTCGAGCGTTCAGAGCGCCGTGAAGTGATGGGCACCGCCAAGATGCAGGTGGAAGAGGCGACCCGCTCCGGCAAAATCGTATTCGAGCTGGAAGACGTCAATTATCAGGTTGGCGAAAAAGTGCTGGTGCGCGGTTTCTCCGCTCAGGTGCAGCGCGGCGACAAGATTGCGCTGGTGGGGCCGAACGGCTGTGGCAAAACCACGCTGCTGAAACTGATGCTCGGTCAGCTGAAAGCCGACAGCGGCCGCGTGCACTGCGGCACCAAGCTGGAAGTGGCTTATTTCGACCAGCACCGCGCCGATCTCGATCCGGAGCGCACGGTGATGGACAACCTGGCGGAAGGCAAACAGGAAGTAATGGTCAACGGCCGCCCTCGCCACGTCTTGGGCTACCTGCAGGACTTCCTGTTCCACCCGAAGCGTGCGATGACGCCGGTGAAGGCGCTGTCGGGCGGTGAGCGTAACCGCCTGCTGTTGGCTAAGCTGTTTCTGAAACCGAGCAATCTGCTGATCCTCGATGAACCAACCAACGATCTCGACGTCGAAACGCTGGAGCTGCTGGAAGAGCTGATCGACGGCTATCAGGGCACCGTGCTGCTGGTCAGCCACGATCGTCAGTTCGTCGACAACTCGGTGACCGAGTGCTGGATTTTCGAAGGCAATGGCGTGATCAAGGCCTTCGTCGGCGGTTACTACGATGCGCATCATCAGCGCGCGACGGCGAAACCGATTCGTCAGGCGGCGCCGAGCGCGAGCAAACCGGCGGCGGAGAAAAAGGCCGAACAGCCGAAGAAAGCAGCGGCCAAGCTGAGTTACAACCTGCTGCGTGAGCTGGAACAGCTGCCGCAGCGGCTCGAACAGCTGGAGGCGGAAATCGAAGCGCTGCAGGCGCAGATGAGCGATGCCGACTTCTTCACGCGGCCGCACAGCGAAACGCAAGAAGTGCTGACGGCGTTGGCTAACGCCGAGCAGGCGCTCGAGCAGGCCTTCGCCCGCTGGGAAGAGCTGGAAGCGATGAAAAACGGCTGACCGTTGCGATACCGCCCGCGCGCTGCTGCGGGCGGTATCGACGTGCCGGTGAGCAACGTTATTGAGGAGGAATATGGTGTGTTCCCACAACAATCATCAGCAGCATAGTCATTCCGCACCTTCGGCGGCGCAGCAGGATAACCTGATGCTGTGCCCGCAGTGCGACATGTTGGTGGCGCTACCGCCGCTGGCCTATGGCAGCAAAGCGGTATGCCCGCGCTGCAAAACCACGCTCAGCGCCCGCTGGGACGAACCGCGCAAGCGGCCGATCGGTTACGCGCTCAGCGCCTTGTTCATGCTGGTGCTGGCCAACATTTTCCCGTTTATCAACATGCGCGTCGCCGGCCTCGGCAACGAAATCCGGCTGATCCAAATCCCGGAAGTCATGGTGGCGGAAGACTACGCCAGCATGGCCACCTTGTTTATGGTGTTCGTGCAGCTGATCCCGGCATTTTGCATGGTGGCGATCATCCTGCTGTGCGCCAAAGTGCGTTTGCCGCTGGGACTGAAAGAGTGGATGGCCCGGGTGCTGTTCCAGTTCAAAACCTGGTGCATGGTGGAGATTTTCCTCGCCGGGGTGCTGGTCAGCTTCGTCAAGCTGATGGCCTATGGCGATATCGGTATCGGCAGCAGCTTCGTGCCTTACTGTCTGTTCTGCCTGCTGCAGGTGCGCGCTTTCCAATGCGTGGATCGGCGCTGGCTGTGGCAGGACATCGAACCGGCACCGCGTCTCGATCGCCCGCTGACGGTAGGACGCACCGGCATGCGCCAGGGCGTGCGCTCCTGCGCGTGCTGCACGGCGATCCTGCCGGCCGATCAGGTGAGCTGCCCGCGCTGCCACACCAAGGGCTACGTGCGTCGCCGCCACAGCCTGCAGTGGACGCTGGCGCTGCTGGTGACCTCCATCATGCTGTATATTCCGGCCAACCTGATGCCCATCATGGTGACCGAGGCGCTGGGTAACAAAATGAACTCCACCATCATGGCGGGGGTGATCCTGCTGTGGGGGGACGGCTCTTATCCGGTAGCGATGGTGATTTTCATCGCCAGTATCATGGTGCCGTCGCTGAAAATGTTGGCGATCGGCTGGCTGTGTTGGGACGCCAACGGCAGGAAGAAACCGCGCGCCGACAGCGAGCGCATGCACCTGATTTATGAAGTGGTCGAGTTCGTTGGCCGCTGGTCAATGATCGACGTGTTTGTGATCGCCGTGTTGTCGGCGTTGGTGCGAATGGGGCAGTTGATGAGTATTTATCCCGCGACGGGCGCCGTGCTGTTCGCGCTGGTGGTGATCCTCACCATGTTCGCCGCCATGACATTTGATCCTCGGCTGACCTGGGATCGCGCAAGTGAAACAATCAACAAGGAGCCGCAAGGTGACGGAAAATAATCATAGCGTCGCGGACGTCGAGAAGATCAAACGCTGGTCGCCGGTGTGGATCATTCCCATCGTGACCGCGCTGATCGGCGCCTGGATCCTGTTTTACCACTTTAGCCATCAGGGGCCGGTAGTGACGCTGGTGACTACGACGGCGGAAGGGCTGGAAGCGGGTAAAACCAAAATCAAAAGTCGCAGCGTTGACGTCGGCGTGGTGGAAACCGTCACGTTGAGCGATGACCTGAGCAAGGTGATGGTGCAGGCGCGTCTTAATTCCGGCATGGAGAAATTGCTGCGCCAGGATTCCGCCTTCTGGGTGGTGAAGCCGCAGATCGGCCGTGAAGGCGTTTCCGGGTTGGGGACGCTGCTCTCCGGCGCCTATATCGAACTGCAGCCGGGCAACAAGGGCAAAGACGGTAAAGACAACTACCAGCTGCTCGACGCGCCACCGCTGGCCTCTCCGGATGCCAAAGGGCTGCGTATCGTGCTGGACAGCGAGAAATCAGGCCAGCTTAACGCCGGCGATCCGGTGCTGTTCCGCGGTTATCGCGTCGGGTCGGTGGAAACCAGCTATTTCGATCCTAAAGCGCGCGCCATGCGCTATCAGCTGTTCATCACCGCGCCTTACGATCAGTTGGTCACCACCAACGTGCGCTTCTGGAAAGACAGCGGCGTGGCGTTTGACATGTCGGCGCAGGGCATGCGGGTAGAGATGGGATCATTGACCACGCTGTTCAGCGGCGGCGTCAGCTTCGACGTGCCGGACGGCTGGGATCGCGGCGAACTGGCGAAAGAGAAGGCGGAGTACCAGCTGTTCGACAACCAGCGCAGCACGCAGGATTCGCTGTATACCGTGCATAAGGATTACCTGCTGTTCTTCTCCGACTCGGTACGCGGCCTGCAGCCGGGCGCGCCAGTCGAGTTCCGCGGCATCCGTCTGGGTACGGTGGCGCAGGTACCGTTCTATAAAGACGGCATGGCGCAGCGTCTGGATAACGATTACCGCATTCCGGTGCTGATCCGCATCGAGCCGGATCGCTTCCAGAAACAGCTGGGCGGCAACTTCGATATCGAAGGGCACTTGAAAGACGCCGAGTCCCGCGGCATGCGCGCCTCGATGAAGTCCGCCAACCTGCTGACCGGTTCGCTGTATATCGATCTCGACTTCTATCCGCAGGAGAAACCGTGGAAAGGGCCGCGCGAGCTGTTTGGTTATCCGCTGATGCCAACCACCAGCGGCGGTCTGGCGCAGATCCAGCAGAAACTGATGCAGACGCTGGACAAGATCAACGCGATGCCGATCAATCCGATGATCAACGAGGCGACCAAGACGCTGGCGGAAAGTCAGAAAACCATGAAGTCGACGCAGCAGACCATGAAGTCGTTGAACGACATCATCGCCAGCAAAGAGATGCAGGCGCTGCCGCAGGACATGCAGAAAACGCTGCTGGAGTTGAACCGCAGCATGAAAGGGTTCCAGCCAGGTTCGCCGGCTTACAACAAGATGGTGGGCGACATGCAGCGCCTCGATCAGGTCTTGCGTGAGCTGCAACCGGTGTTGCGCACCCTGAATGAGAAGAGTAACGCGCTGGTGTTTGAAGCCGCCGGCAGTAATGACCCTCAGCCGAAGAAGGCCACGAAATGATGAAATGGATCCCGGTAGCCCTGGCGCTGTTGCTTAGCGCCTGCAGCAGTTCGCCACAGAAGACTTACTATCAGTTGCCGGCGCTGGGCGCGCCGGCCGCGGCCAGCAGCAGCGGCGCCTCCACGCGCCAGCTGTGGCTGGAGCACGTGAGCGTGGCGGATTATCTGGCGCAGAGCGGCGTGGTGTATCAGACCAACGACGTGCAGTATGTGATAGCCCAGAACAACCTGTGGGCCAGCCCGCTTGACCAGCAGCTGCAGCAAACGCTGGTCACCAACCTGAGCAGCGCGCTGCCGGGTTGGGTGGTCTCTTCGCAGCCGATGAGCAGCGATCAGGATGTGCTGAACGTGACCATCAGCGGCTTCCACGGCCGTTTTGACGGCAAGGCGATCATTCGCGGCGAGTGGGTGCTGAACCGCCAGGGGCGCTTGATCAAACGGCCTTTCAGCCTGGAGCTGAAACAGGGTGAAGACGGCTATGATGCCCTGGTGCGCACTCTGGCGCAGGGGTGGCAGCAGGAAGCCCAGGCTATCGCCGCACAGATGGGCGGCATTTAGTCATAATTTGGTCTAAAATCGTCTAATCCCTGTCGCCGTGGAAATTCGTTTTTTCTCGCTGGCAGGGATTTCTATTTCATTTCAATTGGTTAACTCCTTCCCCGGCAGATCAGCCACTTAGCACTTTCCTCGGGCGTAGCTCACAAATATGACATTGGCGTGAATTTTGCGCATTGATCTTCTCTTCTTTTAGCGCTATTGATTACTCGTGGCTGCGCAAAAAGCAGCCATTGTTTTCTTTCCACCAGACCAAAATGAGGGAAACGAGGCATGAAGAGACAGAAACGCGATCGTCTGGAAAGGGCGCATTCGAGAGGGTATCAGGCAGGTATTTTAGGGCGTTCCAGGGAACATTGTCCCTACCAATCATCGGTGGACGCCCGGTCTCAATGGCTGGGAGGTTGGCGAGAAGCCATGGAAGACAGGGCTGTGACCGCTTAAGCGGCTCCCTGTCAAATAAAGGAATAACCTCCGCCCTTTGGCGGAGGTTTTTGTTTCAGGCGTTTATTTATCCTGCCAGCGCTTCAGCAAAATACTCGCATTCACGCCGCCAAAGCCGAAGCCGTTTGATAAGGCGTAGGTCATATTCATCGATTCCGCCTGTTTCGCGACCAGATGCAAGCCTGCCGCCGCCGGATCGGGGTTATCCAGATTTAGCGTGGCAGGGGCTATCTGATCGCGCAGAGCCAAGGCGGTAAAGATGGTTTCCAGCCCGCCGGCGGCGCCCAGCAGGTGCCCCGTCGCTGATTTTGTTGAGGTCACGGCGACAGTCCCGGCCGTGCCAAACAGGTGTTTGATGGCGTTGATTTCGCCCAAATCCCCTACGGGTGTCGATGTCGCGTGCGCATTTAAATGCTGTACCTCCTCGGGAACGACGTTCGCCTGCTTCAACGCGATTTTCATCGCCCGATAGGCGCCGTTGCCGTCTTCAGCGCCGGATGTCATGTGGTAGGCGTCGGCGCTGGTGCCATAGCCGACGATTTCCGCGAGCGGGGTGGCGCCGCGCGCCAGCGCGTGTTCCAGCGTTTCAATCACCAGCATGCCGGCGCCTTCCCCCATGACAAATCCGTCCCGGGCGCTGTCGAAGGGCCGAGAGGCCTGTTGCGCCAATTCGGCCGGAGCGGTGGACATGGCGCGCGCGGCGGCGAACCCGCCCAGGCTGACGGTATCTATAGCGGCTTCGGTACCGCCGCACACGGCGATATCGGCTTCATCATTGCGGATCATACGCACTGCGTCGCCAATGGCTTGCACGCCGGCGGCACAGGCGGTGACCGGCGCGCCAATCGGCCCCTTGAAGTGGTGTTTGATTGAAACGTGGCCGGCCGCCAGATTGACCAGGAATGAGGGGATGGTGAACGGCGACAGCCGTTTGGCGCCGCGGCTGTCGGTTGTGCGCACCGCCTGGGCAATCGCCGGGAAACCGCCAATACCCGAGGCAATGACGGTGGCTGTGCGCTCTTGTTTTTCGTCCGTATCGGCTATCCAGCCGGCCTGACGAATGGCTTCATCCGCCGCCGCCATAGCAAACAGGATAAAGCGGTCCATTTTCTTTTGGTCCTTGGGGGCGACGGAGGCGTCGGGGTTGAAGCCCGCTTCAGCATCTTGCGCCAGCGCCGGGACTTGTCCTCCGACCTTGACCGGTAAATCTGCAACGATCTCGTCAGGCAACGCTCGAATGCCGGATTCTCCTTTTAACAAACGTTGCCAGATGGCTTCAACACCGCACCCTAGCGGTGAAACGGCGCCCATGCCGGTAATGACGATACGACAATTGCTCATGATGGCTCCTTGGTAAATTCGGGTAAATCGGCGAGGCGCCGCTGCCGCATCAGTTCGGCGCGTTGATATATGCCATCGCTTGCCGCCGGCCCTGGCGCCAGCGTAATGAACTGCGGCGGCACCGGCTGTTGGGTATCACGATTGACCAACTGGACTTGGATCGGCCGATCGTTGCGTCCGTCGACCAACAGGGCGCTGACGTCCCCGTCGGTCAGATGATTGTTGCCCCATTGTGAGAGCGCCGCCAACACCGGGAGAAAATCGTTGCCGCGCTCAGTAAGCAGGTAGTGATAGCGCACCGGCCGCGTTTGATAACGTTCTTTATACAGAATGCCGTGGGCCACCAAATCCTTCAGGCGACGCGCCAGTAGCGTGGGTGACATCCCCAGACTTTGTTGGAATTCGTCGAATTTGGACAACCCCTGAAAGGCATCACGCAGGATCAGAATGCTCCACCATTCCCCGACGCGATCTAATGAACGCGCGACGGGGCAAGGTGCATCGCTAAAGCGGGTTTTTTGCATACCTTTCTCACTAAGTACAATAATTGTAGTTACTATGCTAGTCATGTTAGAGGATCTTGAGGGGCAAGAGAATAACCGGATGCAAAAAAAGCGCTATTGCACTGATGCGGGGAGTGAGGGAGGCCGTCTTTCAGGCTGCCTATTGCTTTGGCCGCTTCGGGTAAGAATAGGGTAGAGACCTATGAGGGAAGACATTTCGGTGAAGGGCGATGAAATAAGGTACACCCAGCATCAATGCCAACGTGATGAGATATTCCATAACGCCGACGGCGGCTAAAAGAAGATGCGGATAGTCTTTGAAAGCCGGGAAGGGTAAGAGAAAGAAATGCCATCACGTTTCGACGTGATGGCATGCGAAGAGAGTTAGAAGAGAAGGCAGTGGCCGCCTTCTCGCCAGCGTGATTAGAATGCGGTGGTATCTTTGAACAGGCCCACTTTCAGATCGGTGGCGGTATAGATCACTTCACCGTCAACCAGCACTTCGCCATCGGCGACACCCATGATCAGTTTGCGGGTAATGACGCGTTTGAAGTTAATACGATAGGTTACCTTCTTCGCGGTTGGCAGCACCTGGCCGGTGAACTTGACTTCACCGACGCCCAGCGCGCGGCCTTTGCCTTCGCCACCCAGCCAACCGAGGTAGAAACCGACCAGCTGCCACATCGCATCCAGGCCCAGGCAGCCAGGCATGACCGGATCACCGATAAAGTGGCAACCGAAGAACCATAGGTCCGGATTAATATCCAGCTCCGCTTCCACATAACCTTTGTTGTGAGTCCCGCCGTCTTCGGTCATTTTGACCACGCGGTCCATCATCAACATGTTACCCGCCGGCAACGGTGGGCCACCGGCGCCGAACAGCTCGCCACGGCCGGATGCTTCGAGGTCTTCTTTCGTATAGGAATCGCGTTTATCTACCATGTTCTCAGTAAGCCTTATTTTAATGAAGGACGCAGGTTAGCTAACACGTGTACGCTGAACAAGTCCGATCAGCCGTGGTTGAACCAGTTGAGCCAGCGTAGCGGCCACGGACGGCGGCGTTCCTGCAGGCTCACCTGCGCAATCCGTTCCTGAATGGTCGCCAACAAATTCGGCTGTTGTTCGTCAGAGTAGAGGCAACCTGTGAGTAAAGGCAAGGCTTCCGCCGCGCTCTCTACCGCCCACAGATGGAATTGCCCTTCGCGTACCGCGTCGACGATATCCTGGCGCAAGCACAGGTGGCGCACGTTGGTTGCGGGCAAGACGACACCCTGTTTGCCCGTCAGGCCGCGGCGTAAACAAACCTCGAAGAAACCTTCGATCTTTTCGTTAACGCCACCTATCGGCTGTACGTTGCCAAATTGGTCGACGGAGCCGGTGACGGCGATCTGCTGGGTGATCGGTTGCTGTGACAGGGCGCTGATCAATGCGCACAGCTCAGCCAGCGAGGCGCTGTCACCGTCCACTTCACCATACGATTGCTCAAAGACGATGGAAGCGGAGAAGGGCAGTTGCTGATCAAGATCCAGCTCGGCGATCAGGAACGCCTGCATGATCATCATGCCTTTAGCATGCAGGTTGCCGCCCAGTTCGGCTTTGCGCTCGACGTCGGTGAACTCGCCGTCGCCGAGATGCACAACGCAACTGATGCGCGACGGTTCACCAAAGCTGCGTGGATGGCCCGGATAATCCAGGACTGACAGACCATTGATCTGCCCGACCACTTCGCCCTCGGTCTCAATCAGGATCTGACCCAGCTCGATCTCATCCTGCATACGCTCGGCCAGATAGCTTTCACGCCATTCGCGGGCATTTAACGCCGCTTCAAGCGCTTTGGCCGTAATGCGGTCCTCTTCGGCATACAGTGCGGCTTCGGACAGTTGCTGGCCAAGCCAAACCGGCGAAAGTGGCAGGATGCCCTGGTCGCCACTGTAACGCACTGCCTGAACGATCAGCGGCGGCCAGGCGTCGGTCGCCAGCATCGGCAACTGCTGGTCGGCAATCACGCCGTTGACGTAGCCGCACCACTGCGTCATATCATCAATTTCAGTCAGCTGCAGGTCGTCTTCGAATTCACCGTAGATCGCTTGTTCACTCAGCTCAGGCTCGATATCGTGAAAATCGGCCAGGCTGTGACGATCGCCGACCACAATCAGCCGAAGATCCAGCGGCATCGGTGGAATGGCTACCGGCAGCGGGCGGGTTTCGTCTGGCGAAACCCAATGGAACTCACGCTGGCCGATCATCTGCTTCAGCCGCAGCCACAGTAACGGCTGAGCAAGCAGCGCACGTGCCGACAGAATCAGAATGCCGCCGTTGGCCTGGTGCACCAGACCCGGCTGTAGGGTAATGTCGCCATTGTGGATCCGTACGCAGCCAAACAGCTGTTCCGGTTCAATCCACTCCTGGTACAGGCAAGCACCGCCGGCGGCGAAAGGTTCATCGCCACGGCTGGCCGGTTCTACGCTGACCTTGCCATCGTGAATGACATAGTGGCTGCCGCAGCATGCCGTGTTTTTCGGCAGCAGGGGTTTGACGGCGTTAGCAACCAGTTCCAGATACTCTCGCGTTTCTTGCGCTTTCAACAGCATGAAACGCGGTGGCGATTGAGGGTGGCAAAATAGCGTCAGGGCATTTTCCAGCCGAGGCTGAATGGCGGAAAAGGGCACGGGTGCCAACTGAGCGGCGGTATCAAATATCGCCTGATAAGGCGTTACGTCCGGCAATAAAGATTGCCATTCAAGTCGGTTATTGGTCAAAGTGTTAGATGCAATCGTTAAAAAGGGAAAGGGCGATTATACAAGAATAACGGCGGCTTGATACATGCGGAGTGCCAGTTGGCATCAGGGAGTTTGACATCACGCGGTGACTGTGCAAAAAACAGTCTAAAAGACGGCTTAATTGCCGGGGAAATTCGGCGCAAAGCTGTTATGCTTATTTGAAGTTACGCGGTCACTGAAGAGCTCAAGATGAAATATCAGCAACTGGAAAATCTAGAGAGCGGTTGGAAATGGAAGTACCTGGTGAAGAAGCACCGGGAAGGGGAGCTTATTACCCGCTACATTGAAAACAGCGCTGCTCAGGAAGCGGTTAACGAGCTGCTGAAGCTGGAAAATGAGCCGGTAAAGGTACTTGCATGGATTGCCGCTCATATGAATCCGGAACTGGATAACCGGATGAAGCAAACAATCCGCGCCCGCCGCAAACGTCATTTTAACGCAGAACATCAGCATACGCGTAAAAAATCTATCGATCTGGAGTTTTTGGTTTGGCAACGATTAGCTGCTCTGGCGCGCCGCCGTGGCGTTACGCTTTCGGAAACCGTCGTGCAACTTATCGAAGACGCTGAACGCAAAGAAAAGTATGCAAACCAGATGTCATCGTTGAAAGAAGACTTGAAGGCGATTCTTGGCAAAGATCCCAAGTAAGTGCGTGAGAGCGCCTTTGTGGCGTTTGACCTTGAAAGGTTGTGGCAACAATAGGACGAAAAAAAACCCCGCTAGGCGGGGTTTTTTATTAGGCGAGTAAACTTAGCCCTGAGGCTGAGTTACAACGTCTTTGATACCTTTAACTTCGATCTCTACGCGACGATCTGGTGCCAGGCAAGCGATCTGAGCTTTGGTAGCGCGGCCAGATTTGTAGCCACAGGTGTTGCCAGTAACTGCATCTGCTTCACCCATACCACGTGCAGAGATTTTGTCTGACGGGATGCCTTTGGAGACCAGGTAGTCAACAACGCTTTGTGCGCGCTGTTCGGACAGTTTCTGGTTGTACTGGTCAGAACCAACAGCGTCGGTGTAACCCAGAACAACTACAGAACCGTCTTTAGGATCCATGGAGCTCAGCTGGGTGTACAGCTGATCCAGAGCCTGCTGGCCTTCTGCTTTCAGAGTAGACTTGTTGAAGTTGAACAGCACGTCAGACTTCAGAGTGAAACGCTTGGTTTCAACAACTGGAGCTGGAGCTGGAGCTGGTGCTGGAGCAACTACGTCATCCTGACCGAAGCGGTAAGAAACGCCCAGGCTCAGCATGGTGTTGTCTGGACGTGCGCCAACGGTACCTGCGTCACCGATGTTGCTTACGAACTGGTAATCCAGGCGAGTAGCCCAGTTTTTGGTCAGTGCGTATTCAACACCAACAGCAGCCAGCGGAGAAACGCCGGTGTCGTGGTCGCTCAGGCGCTGGCCAGTACGGCCGTAGTTAGCTTTGGAGTCTGCACGCCATACCATACCACCCAGACGAGTGTAGATGTCCAGATCGTCAGCAATTGGGTAGCTCAGTTTAGCGGCCAGTTGAACGCCCTGCGCTTTGAAAGCACCGTTGTTCACGCTGCCTTTGTAAGGCATGCGGCCGAGCCAGTCATAGCCCAGCTCGAAGCCCAGGTATTGGTTTGCCTGGTAGCCCAGGAACGCGCCGGCACCCAGCTGATCTTTGTGGGTTGGGCCGTTGCCGATACCGTTCTGGTAACCGTTACCGTAGAAACCAGTGTCGTGGTACTGGGACCAGCCCAGTTTAGCACCGGTGTACCAGGTGTTATCTTTTGGAGCGGCTTGCGCTACGGTAGCGAAACCTGCCAGTGCCACTGCTAATGCGATAGCTGTCTTTTTCATTTTGCGCCTCGTTATCATCCAAATAGGCAATGAGCTTTAAAGCTGTTTAAGCCCTTGGTTAAATTCCTTCGCCAAGGTTTAAGCCCTCGTTTGTTACTCGCCAGTTTTTCTGACGTTATAGAGCAACCTTGGCGATGTAAAGTCTACAACGTGGCGCGAAAGTTACAAGTGTGATGTGATAAGGCTCTAAAAAAAAACGCGGAATCGTACATATTTGCTAACATTCTTTGCCTAAAAAAACGGCGATTCATCGAGCATTTTTGCTTGCCAAACCGCAGCCGGACTAGCTTTGTGCCTTCCCACGCAAAGGTTCCGCTTAGGGGGTGCGAAAATGATGGGAAAAATCCTAAATTTACTTAATGATACAAAGAAGAGTGAATTTTTAGGGTGGAACAGTGTCCGTGAGTCGGGTTAATGTCACGTTGAGGCCGCATGATAAACCCATAGGCATTACCCAATTCTGCCGCACGTCTTAATTTTAGACGATCCTCCTCCGTTAGCTCAGGCAACCAGCCGAGAACCACGCTGTAATTTCCCGTTTGCAGCGCTTTTTCCATTGCCTCGACCGTATTCACCGGGCTGATCTGGCTCAATTGCATCATCTTATCTACAGGCAGGCCGGATTGCTGCAGCCATTGTTTGCTTAATTTTTGCTGCGGCGTCAGCCACAGAAGCCAGCGAGACTGTTTGCCCAGTTGTTGCAGCAGGGGCAACAGCAATTGGGCCACTGCGGGCTGGCGCTCGTTGTAAACAAGTTCACTGATCAAGCCATTTTCTTTGCCGACATCTGTGTTCTTCGCAACATTGCGCGCTGTATAAGAGCCATGGCCGAAATGAGGTTGGTAGAGTGATTGAGTACGCATAAAGTTCCCGCCCGTCGTGTTACTGTATGTTTATACAGTATCCCTGATTTAGGATAAGATCAACCCAAATTTTCGTAGCGGCTCGCATAATTGCGATCATTTTTTGTACCGATGATTTTTGTGATTGGCAGGCGGGCGGATAGTGCGTATTTTTCTAATTAGTTGTTCACGTTACTTTTTTCATTGATGAGAGAAATAATACGGCCAGAACCTAAAAAGGAGGAACGCTATGAAAAGGATGTCGACGAGAAGAATCGCGCAGGCTAAAAATTGCTTTGCGGCGCTGGGAGCCATCACAACACGGTCACAGTTTGGTGGCTACGGCCTGCTGGCCGAGGGGGTAATGTTTGCGGTGATAGCGGACGGCGAGCTGTACTTGCGGGCTACGGCGAGCATGGAACCGGCCTTTCGTGCCAGAGGGATGGTCAATATGGTCTACTCCAAGCGTGGAGCGCCCATCACTTTGCGTTATTACTGGGTTGACGAGTCGCTGTGGCGGGAACGCAACGAGCTGGTGGGGCTGGCCTGGCAGGCTGTCAGGGAGGCGCGCCGGGAGCAGCGGCTTAAGGCTGGCGATCACGGCCGACTGAAGGCATTGCCGAATATTGACGTTAATATGGAACGTCTGCTGTGGCGAGCGGGCATTCGCAACGCTTATGACCTGCGGCTGCATGGCGCCAAACGCAGCTATCTCCGTTTATTGAAACAGCAGACTAATTTGGGGCTACGAGTGCTTCTGTCGCTGGGCGGGGCGATAGCCGGTTATCATCAGGCGGCGTTGCCGGCCGAATTACGCAGCGAGCTAGTGCGTTGGTTCGATCATACGATGGCGATGCGCCGCCATGGGCATGAGCCGGTTATTCAGGGCCCATCGAACGGGCCCTGAATAGTTAGGCTGCCTTATTGATTTGGGCATGCAGCGCGGTGAGCTCTGGCAGCAGCTCGAGCACCAATCCCACCTGCTGCAAGACCAATTGTTCTTTGCTTTCAGGTTCCGGAACGGCTTTGCTGATGCGCTCCGCCAGCTGTTCCAACGCCTGCGCAATGCGCTGGCTGTTCCGTTCTTCCTGATGCAAGGCGCCGTCCACGTAACACACGGCGTCATTGAGCAGATCGAGCGTGGCCGGGGTGTTCAGCCGCTCGCGGTGCGCCCCCAATGCGGAGATATAGCTCAGGAGCGTGTGGTTCAGACAGAGCAAGCGGAAGGCGGCTTCCTGCAGCGCTTTGTCGGCTTTGGGATCGGCGGACATGTTGGAGATGACCGAAGCCAGTTCGGCATCGCTGTTGTGGGCATCACGTCGCGCGATGCGGTAAGCGAGGCCGTTATCCTTACCCTGGTGGTATTGCACCAGAATGGCGTCCAGATAACGGCAGTTGGCATTCAGCGTTTTATCCACCACCGCCGGCAGTTGGCGGAACTTCCAGTCCGGCCAGATAAAGCTGACTGCCGCCCAGGCGATGGCACAGCCCAGCAAGGTATCGTAAACGCGCGGGGCTGCCACTTCGAATCCTTCGCCCAACAGGTTAAAACACAACAGCACCAGCAGCGTGATGAACATCGTCGCGTGTGCATATTGTACGGTGCGGAAAGCGAAGAACAGAACGCCGGTGATGACGATCAACACCAGTTGCCCTTCCAATGACGGCACGAAATAGAGGATTGGCAGGCCGATCAGGATACCGGCCAGGGTACCGATGATGCGTAGCGCCAGGCGTCGGCGGGTAGCGTTGTAGTTCGGTTGACAGACGAACAGGCTGGTCAACAGGATCCAGTAACCGTGCTGCATGCCGGTGAGTTGAATGAAGGCGTAACCCACGCACAGCACCACCGACATGCGGATCGCGTGGCGGAACAGGGCCGACTGAGGCGTCAAATGGCGGCTGATGCGCAGCCGAATATCGCTCCAGCCGGTTAAGCGGTCGTCGGCCAGGCTGTTCTCTTCCGCTTGCCCGCTGGCCAGCGTCTGCTCTGATTCGATATTGGCCAGCTGCGCATCGATCGCATGCAGGTTTTTCAACAGATGCGCCAGCGCCTTGGTCTGCTCGTTATTGCCCTGGGTTTCGGCGATGCGCGCCAACGCCTCCTGAATGCGGCTGAAAGCCGGTTCAAAGCGCGGATTGTGCTGGTACTTTTGCCGCAGCAGGATCGATTGTGCCAATTGGCGGCAGGCGCGTGCCTGCATGCTCAGCAGACGCTGGAAGCGGAACAAAATGTCGCTGTGACGAAATTGCCGGCTGAGCGCGTGGTACTGAACGTGGGAAGAGCTGGCACGCTCGTGGATATCCTGCGCGACAAAATAGTAGTGCAAGGTGCGGCGGGTACCGCGCTGGCCACGATCGCCTTTCAGGCGCGTCAGCAGCGAGGCTTTGGTTTGGTTAAGCAACGCGACCAAGGCGCTGTTGGCCATGGCGACATCCATCCATGGCAGGTCGGCGTCGCGTTCGGCGTCGGGATCGAACAGATTGGCTTTGGCATCCAGATAGTTGGCCAGTTGATCGTAACAGCGCGCCAGGTTCTCTTGCAGCGGCCGGATCGGGAACAGCAGGTGGCCTGCCAACGTCAGCAGGTTGTACCACAGCGCGCCGATCACCAGCAGCAGCGGTTGCTGATACCAGGCATCGTACATCGAGGTGCCGAGCATGGTGTAAACCGCGATCAGCAGCGCGCCGAAGGCGATGGTAGCGTAACGCTGCCCCAAGGCGCCGAGCAGGATAAAACCGCAGGTCGACGTGGTTAAGCCAAGGGCGAACAACCAGGGATAAGGGAACAGCAGCTCGATCGAGGCGGAGGCAACAAAGAAGCACACCAGCGTGATAAGCAGGTTGCGTAACCTGCCGGCCAGGCGGTCATCCAAATCGGTCAGGGCGGCTGCCACCACGCCCAGCGTTAACGGGATAGTCAGCTTGGGAATGCCGAGCCACCAGGGAACGGCGGTGGTGCCGATCAGCGCAATGAGGATGCGCAAGTGATACAGCAGGTTGCTGTTGTAAGTATAACGACGAACTGCGGGTGCAAAAGAGCGCACGAAAAACTCCTCAAACGGAGAAAAAATTAACGCTGTTGATAGTGGCGGCGAGCATTCTCAATACGGGCTTGCTGAGCCATTTCTACCGAGACGACGCGGCGTCCCACCGGCCACAGCGCGATGGCGGCTATTTTGAAATTGGCGATGCCGACTGGAATGCCGATGATTGAAACGCATTGCACGATACCGGCGGCGATGTGTGACAGGCACAGCCACCAGCCGAACAGCACCAGCCAGATAATGTTGAGCAGCGAGCCGCCAGCGGAGAGCAGCGCATTGCTTTTTTCCGGATACAGTTCATCGACGTGTATCGCTTCGTTGCCGAACGGCACCAGCGACAGCTTGGTGATTTCCCAACAGGAGCGGGTAAGCGGCAGTGTGATGACAAGCAGCACGCTGAACACCGTAGCAATAAGCCAGCCTAGCGTGGTGAAGAAACCGCCCAACACAAAATTAAGAATATTCAGTACAGTACGCATAGACGTCATTCTGCTCTAATGATAGCCAAACCGCGATGCGGGCGTATTCACGATAAAAACGCAAAATCTATTCTACCCTTTTTTTAGCGCTAGAGTGCCACTGCTTATCGCAGGTAAACTGGCAGATATCCGTTATTTAATCTCAACATAGTCATGGCGCGACGATATGGAACTTAAAGCGACATCGCTGGGGAAACACCTGGCTCAGCACCCTTATAACCGCGTGCGGTTGCTGCACGCCGGCGTTGAGGTGAGCGGGGAAAAACATGAATACCTGATCCCCTTCAATCAACTGATTCAGGTCAGGTGCAAGCGCGGCATCGTCTGGGGCGAGCTGGAATTTGAATTGCCGGACGAAAAAGTGGTGCGGCTGCACGGCACCGAATGGCAGGAAACGCAGCGTTTTTATCACTATCTGCAGCAGGCGTGGCAGCAGTGGAGCGCCGAAATGAGTGAGGTCAGTGCCGGCGTGTTGCAGCAGCAGGTGGCACAGATTCAGCGCATAGAGCAGCAAGATAAATGGTTCAAAAAGTCTGAGCTGGACAAGCTGCAACAGCAAATCCGTGAGGCTTTCTCCGCGCTGCCGATGCCGGTGACGCGTCTGGAGGAATTCGATAACTGCCGGGCCGATTACCAACTGTGTCTGCAATGGCTGCAGCAGGGGTTACGCAGCGTCGAACAACGCAACCGGCAGTGGACCGATCGCATGCTGGAGCAACATCACGACTTCTTCCAGACCGTCGAAAGCTCACCGCTCAATGACTCCCAGAGCCGCGCGGTGGTCAACGGCGAGGATTCCGTTCTGGTATTGGCGGGGGCCGGCAGCGGCAAAACGTCGGTGCTGGTGGCGCGCGCCGGCTGGCTGCTGCGCCGTCAGGAAGCGCAGCCGGGCCAAATCTTGCTGTTGGCTTTCGGCCGCCAGGCCGCTGGCGAGATGAACGACCGCATCAAAGAACGTTTGGGTGATGTCGGCATTCAGGCCAAGACCTTCCATGCCTTGGCGCTGCAAATCATTCAACAAGGCAGCCGCAAGGCCCCGGCCATCAGCCGGTTGGAAACCGATGCCAAAGCGCGCAAAGAGCTGCTGATTACCCATTGGCGCCAACAGTGCGCGGAGAAGAAAGCGCAGGCCAAGGGGTGGCGTCAATGGTTGACCGAAGAGCTGGAATGGGAAGTGCCGGAAGGCGACTTCTGGCAGGATAAGCGCCTGGCGGATCGCCTGGCAAGCCGGTTGGAACGCTGGTTGGGGCTGATGCGCATGCACGGCGGCAGCCAGTCGGAAATGATTGAGCAGGCGGATGAAGACATCCGCGATCTGTTCTCAAAACGTATCCGGCTGATGGCGCCGCTGCTGAAAGCCTGGAAAAGCGCCTTGAAAGAGGAAGGGGCGGTGGACTTCTCCGGCCTTATCCATCAGGCGGTCAACATTCTCGACAAGGGGCGCTTCGTCAGCCCGTGGAAACATATTCTGGTCGACGAGTTTCAGGATATCTCACCGCAGCGTGCGCTGTTGCTGGCGGCATTGCGCCGACAGAACAAGCAGACCTGCCTGTTTGCGGTGGGGGATGACTGGCAGGCGATTTATCGCTTTAGCGGCGCAGAATTGACGTTAACCACGGCCTTCGCCACGAACTTCGGCGAAGGCGCGCAGTGCGCGCTGGATACCACCTATCGCTTCAATGAACGTATCGGCGAGGTGGCCAACCGGTTCGTGCAGCAAAACCCGCACCAGCTGAAAAAACCGCTCAACAGCTTGAGCAAGGGCAATAAAAAGTCGGTGGCGATCCTGCCGCACGAGCAGCTGGAGCCCTTGCTGGATAAACTGAGCGGCTACGCCAAGCCGGATGAGCGCATCCTGGTGCTGGCGCGTTACCATCATCTGAAACCGGAAGCGCTGGCGAAGGCGGGCACCCGCTGGCCCAAGCTGGATCTGGAGTTTATGACCATCCACGCCAGCAAAGGGCAGCAGGCGGAATACGTCATCATTGCCGGTTTACATGAGGGGCGTGACGGCTTCCCCGCCGTGGCGCGCGAGTCGGTGTTGGAAGAGGTGCTACTGCCGCAGCCGGAGGATTTCCCGGATGCCGAAGAGCGCCGTCTATTGTATGTCGCGTTGACGCGCGCCAAACATCAGGTATGGCTGTTGCAGGATCGTGAACGCCCTTCGGTGTTCGTCGAACACCTGCAGGATCTTGGCGTACCGGTGCAGAAAAAACCGTAGGCATCAGGCCTGGCGCCAGCCAGGCCGTGAGGATTATTTCAGGCGGTCTTGCAGGTAGCGCTGATAGTCGGGGATGGCGATCTCCACCTCGTTTTTGAACAGCGGAGAGTCGATCAGAAAATCGGCGGTCGAGCGGTTGGTGGCCACCGGAATATTCCATACTGTCGCCAGCCGCAGTAGCGCCTTCACGTCCGGATCGTGCGGCACCGCGTTCAGCGGGTCCCAGAAGAAGATCAGCATGTCTATCTTGCCTTCCGCAATCAGTGCGCCAACCTGCTGATCGCCGCCCATCGGGCCACTCAGCATGCTGGTGACGGGAATGCCGCTGGCGCGCTGGATCAGATTACCGGTGGTGCCGGTGGCGTACAGCTGGTGCTGCGCCAGAATAGTCTTGTGGCTTTCTACCCACTCCAATAGGGCCTGTTTGCGGTGATCGTGCGCCACCAGCGCAATGTGTTTGCGCGCGGCGATAGTGCGGGTAGTCAATTCCATCTCGGTGTCCTTCGCTCATCGGGGGATGTGCGACAGATTACTGAAACTGTTTTTCACTGCCTAGCGTTTGCGCCTGAAAATGCGAAGAAAAGGCGCCTTTACGGGGAAAGACGCCGGAAGGGATCAGCGAATCGGTTGTTTATTGGCCCAGCGTAGAAAACGTTTCTGTGTTTCCTTGTCGGCCTGTTGGAACCAGTATTGCAACATCTGTTCCGACACGTTTTCACCTTTCAACGTTACCGTCGGGGCGTTCAGCGGCGCGCCGGCCAACGCGAGGGCTGAGGGATTGCCTGCGTTCGCCTGAACAAAGGCCGGAACGGAGGCCGGGCGGTTCTGGCGGTTGTAATCGGTCATCACCTTTTCCAAATCGGTATTGAAGGTGACGCTGTCGGGATGCAGCGCATCATGTCGGAACGGCAGGGCGTTGCCGTCTTTATCGACCACCAGATAATTCAACGTTCTGTCAAAGCGTTGCGCATCACGATCGTTCTCGATGCGCGGCAGTTCGATCGCCACTTGGCTAATCTTTTGCGTATTGAAGGTGGCAACCAGCGGCAGGGACGTATAGGCCTGTGTATGCTGGCCGGAACGTACGGTTTTGGTCACTTTAAACAGCAGCTGGTGCTGCCCGCCGTCCAGTTCAAGGCTGTCGGCGCCTTTTAACAACGAACCTGTCATTTTCTTGCCGTCGACCACCAGCAGGTCGATGTCCGGGGAGAGTTTCAGGGTCGTAGCCGCGGCAGGCATACTGATGCTGAGCAACGCCGCAACCACCAGACCAAATTTCATCATTATCTCCTTATAAAGTGACGTAGCTCTAAGTGTTGAACACGGCATAGGTTGTGTCAAAATTTTTCAATCGGGTATTTTGTTTACATTTTTACATATTTTATCGCGTTTAGACACGACCGTGCGCAGCTGAACCGCGACAGCCTCTGACCATAAGATTGCGGTGAAGTTTCCTTCGCATTAGCGTTTAACCGAGCGAATGCCGATCGGTTACACTCGAAATGGAAAGTGACGCAGTGATAAACGGGAGTTGAAGATGCAAGATCAAGAGATTGTTGAGCTGTTGCAGCAGGTGAAAACCATCGCGCTGGTGGGCGCCAGCGATAACCCGTCGCGGCCCAGCTATGGGGTGATGGCGTATCTGTTGGCGCAAGGGTATCAAGTGATCCCGGTCAGCCCAAAACTGGCGGGGCAGACGCTGCTGGGGCAGCCGGTTTATGCCACGCTGGCCGCTATCCCACAGCCGGTGGATATGGTTGATGTGTTTCGCAATTCGGAGGCGGCTTACGGCGTGGCGCAAGAGGCGATAGCGATCGGCGCCAAGGCGCTGTGGCTGCAGATCGGCGTGATTAACGATCAGGCGGCGGAGCTGGCGCAACAGGCCGGGCTGCAGGTGGTGATGGATCGCTGCCCGAAAATCGAAATCCCGCGTTTAGGGCTGGAGCGCTAAATAAAAAAAGGGCCTGGCGCGATGCCGGGCCCTCTCGGGGTTTCTCAGGTCTTGGCGCGGTCAATTGCGCAAACGTGGCGCCTGTAACTGGTGACGGATGGATTCCGCCAGTTCATCCAGCGATGGTTGCTCGGGGTGCGCTTCCTGGGGCTCGCCATCCAGCTGCGCTTCCGCCAGATAGGTATGCACCGGTTGGCCTTCCTCGTCCTCCATCACCACGTGGTACCAAGGGGCGGAACGCAGTTCGTCGTTCGCCGCTATCTCGTCAGCTTTGGGTTGTTCTAAAGAGTATTCCGGGTCGATATCGATCACGACGCCCAAATACCCCAGCAGTTTATGCCTAACCTGTTGTCCGATACCGAATTTGCTGGCAATCATGATGACCTCCTGAGAAACAATGCCTTGCTCATATATGGGGGCAAGGCAGCGCATTTCAAGTTACATCACCCGACAAGCGAAGCCTTTCAGATACAGCCCCTCAGGATACGTGGCGATCACCGGGTGATCGGCAGCCTGGCGGAACTGTTCTATAAATTGTACATCACGTCCGGCATCTACAGCGGCATCGGCCAAAATTTTCTGGAACAGGTCGGTCGGCATCAGGCCGGAGCAGGAGAAGCTGAGCAGAATGCCGCCTGGATTCAGCAACTGCAGCGCCAGCATGTTGATGTCCTTGTAACCGCGGCAGGCGCTGGCCAGCTGATTCTTGTTCTCGACGAATTTAGGCGGATCCATGATGATCAGATCGAATTTTTCGCCTTGAGCGCGGTAGTTGCGCAGCAGTTGGAACACGTCATCACGAACGAACTCCGCCTTGTTCAGATCGAGCTTGTTGAGCTCGACGTTCTGTTTGGCGATGTCCAGCGCTGCCTGCGAGGTATCCACGCTGATCACCTGTGCGCAGCCGCCCATCAGAGCGGAAACGGCGAAGGCGCCGGTGTAGGAGAAGCAGTTCAGCACCCGGCGGCCGGCAGAGTAGTTCCGCGCCGCCAGGCGACTGTCGCGCTGGTCGAGGTAGAAACCGGTCTTGTGCCCTTGCTGAATGTCCACCAGCAGTTTCATGCCGTGCTCGGTGATAGGCAGCAGTTCCGGCGGCAGATCGCCCAGCACCGGGCCCTGCGCCAGCGGCAGGCCTTCTTTTTTGCGCACCGCAACGTCGGAGCGATCGTAAATCGAACATTCCGGGTAGCAATGCTGCAGGGCGGAAAGCAGGGCCGGGCGCTGGTATTCGGCACCGGCGGACAGCAGCTGCAGCACCAGGAAATTCTGGAAGCGATCGATAGTGATGCCCGGCAGGCCGTCGGATTCGCCGGCGATCAGACGGTATCCGTCCAGACCGTCGCGCTGTGCGACCCAATCGCGCCAGCTTTGCGCTTGCTGCAGGCGGCGAATAAAGAAATCGATGTTAATCTCTTCATCCTGCTGGAAAGTCCAGACGCGTGCGCGGATCTGCGACTCGGGCGAATAGGCGCCGCGAGCCAGCCATTTGCCCTGGCTGTCGAGAATGTCGATGGTTTCACCGGAGTGGGCTTTGCCCTCAACGCGTTGAACGGCACCGGAGAACACCCAAGGGTGACGGCGGAGTAAGGACTTTTCACGTCCTTTGGCGAGAAACAGGCGTACGGTCATAATTAATAATGCTGCCAGCTAGGATAGAAAGAGTGACACGGCGGTGCAAAGGCACGGCAATGCCATAACGAAAACTTAATTAAGGGGGCGATTATGACACAAGTTTGCATTGCTGCGTATGTGTATGGCGTGGTGCAGGGGGTGGGGTTTCGCTATTCCACTCAGCGGCAGGCCGAGGCGTTGGGGGTGGCCGGCTATGCGTGCAACCTTGATGACGGCAGTGTCCAGGTGGTGGCCTGCGGCACTCAGGCGCAGGTGGATAGGCTGGTGGAGTGGTTGAAACAGGGCGGCCCGCGCAGCGCGCGCGTCGAACGCGTGCTGGTGGAGCCACACGGCGTGGCTGACTACGATGGGTTCGGCATTCGCTATTAAACGCTCGCCTGCAGCGGCGCTGCGGGCGGAGCGGTCAGATGCATTTTACCGGTTTGGGCAACCCGGCGATCTTGGTGGCTTGTTTGGCCGGTCCTTTCGGGAACAGGCGATACAGATAGCGGCTGTTGCCTTTTTCTTCGCCGTATTTCTGTGCCATCGCTTTGACCAGCATGCGAATAGCCGGTGAGGTATTAAATTCCTGATAGAAGTCGCGCACGAAGCGCACCACTTCCCAGTGTGCTTCGGTGAGCACGATCTCTTCCTGCGCGGCCAGCAGCGGCGCCAGGCCTTCATGCCAGTCGGCGCTGTTTTTCAGATAGCCCTGCGCGTCAGTGTCAATAACCTGACCTTCAAACTCCAACATACTGCCTCGATAACGGATAATTCGGAACGGCCGCCAGTTTAGCAAATTTTTTCAGCCGCAAAAAATAAAGCCCCGCTGGAGCGGGGCCTGAAAGGCAGGTGTAACACGCGATCAGTTGCTGCGGGCGAAGCCCAGAATGCTCAACAGGCTGATGAACATGTTGTAGAGCGACACGTACAGGCTAACGGTGGCGCGAATGTAATTGGTCTCGCCGCCGTGAATGATGTTGCTGGTTTCCCACAGGATCGCGCCGGCGGAGAACAGGATGAACAGCGCGCTGATAGCCAGGTGCAGGGCAGGGATCTGCAGGAACAGGTTGGCGATCACCGCCACCAGCAGCACCACAAAACCGGCCATCATCATGCCAGACAGGAACGACATGTCTTTACGGGTGGTCAGCACATACGCCGAGCAGCAGAAGAACACGGCTGCGGTGCCGCCCAGTGCCAGCATGATCAGGTCGCCCGCACCGGCGTTCAGGAACGAGCTGAGGATTGGGCCGAGGGCATATCCCATGAAACCGGTCAGCGCGAACGCCGCCAAGATGCCCGCTGGGCTGTTGGCCAGTTTATGGGTCAGGAACATCAGGCCGTAGAAGCCAACCAGCATCAGCAGCAAGCCCGGCGCCGGCAGCCCCAGCATCGTGCTGGCGATGGCGGTCAGGGCTGAGAAGGCCAGGGTCAGGGATAACAGGAAATAGGTGTTGCGCAGGACTTTATGCGTGCTGAGCAGCGAGTCGCGCGAAGAAGATGAGACGACAATGCGGTCCATAATGCTCTCTCTTATCAAGCCATCACAAAATAATCCCGATAATAGGCAGCGCAAGCGGTTGATTAAAGTTTGTTTACCAATCTTTACCCTTAGTTATCATTACGGCAACAGCGGGGATGCGGACGCGTGTTTGTTCGCCGTTTGCCGCGCCTTCGCTGATTTTTCGCGCGGTTGAACGCGCCCGGGCTTTACAAGCGAATAAGGTCTGTTTATAGTGCGCGTCGTTGCGGAGGGGTGGCCGAGTGGCTGAAGGCAACGGTCTTGAAAACCGTCGACGGGAAACCGTTCCAGAGTTCGAATCTCTGCTCCTCCGCCATACATTCTGACCCCGTGCTCTCTGAGCACGGGGTTTTTTGCTTTTGCGTGCGGAGAAAACGGAGCGCCTTTCCAGGAAACGCGATCGGCTATTGATAAGGGCCACGCATCGGTGAGATTATGCGTTTATCAAGGTTGGCTGCTCGGGTGCCTGCTCGTGTCAGGCGTGACCGGCGCGATAATCAACGCCGCCTTATCTATTTTCGCTTAATGCTCAATGGAGACAGAGATGAACTGGTATCAAGTCGCCTTATGGACCATGATCTTTCTGAAGTCCGGCGCTTTCCTGGTATTCGTGTGGTGGTGGATGTTCAAACGCGCGACCAAACCTTATGTGCGTCCGCAAGACGTCGTGGTGGATGAGACGCCGTATGACGATAGCCTTACGATGGAAGAAGTGATGAAGAATCACGGCATTGTACGGACTGAAAAGCCGCTCTGATCGCCAAATGTGTGTTTTGCTATAAACCCGAGCCTGTGGCGCTCGGGTTTTTTATTCCTGCCGTTACTTGAGATGCAGCCCTTTTCCCCTATCTTGCTTTACCCTTACGGCGATTTATTTAAATGAATTACCTTTCGGTATATTTTAAAATCTACTTTAAAAGTGGGATTTATATTTATATGGGAGGGTATATTTTTCTCTGAAAGAATTCAGCCTTATCGACTGAACGAAGAAAAGTGTGGGCGCTGTTTTTTGTGTATCTGGATATTGATATGCAAAGAGTGTCGCATTTTCGGGCTGCTCCTATAGCGGTGGGTCGGAAAATTTTTAAGGTAGAGGAAAACTAAACTTTACGTGGGAGGAGAAGGGGGGAAGGAATCTAAGATTTTTCTTTATGTGTTTTTTTCTTTTTATTTCAATGGTTTTTTGTTTTTATGCCACAAGCGCTTTATGAGGAAACGGCGACATTTATTTAACCTGCGCAGCAAGTATCCTGTCGTACTCACTCTTTTAAGGCGCGTATCTTTCCGCTCATTGCGCGATTCGTTTTTTTATGGTCATGAAAATTATTTGATTCGATGTTGCATTTTTTTTGTCTTTGGAATTAATATGTTCTGCATCTGGCGGTGAATGAGATTTTTCCCATTGCCGGATATCTTTTAGAATACACTTGGATATATATAAATATATACCGCCACATATAAACTTTTAGATGGCAGGATGCTGTCAATACTCTGCTATTGCCTAAGCTTCGTTAGCCTCTAAACGGTTTAATGGTGTAGGTCATTTTATATATGCTCTCTCAGCGAAGAAAGTAATGGGGTTTATTATGATTAAGCAAGGCATCTCTTTGGCGGTATTGGCTGCCGCGTTAACATCTGTGGGCGCAACGGCGGCAGATAATTCCGCCGGTGGCGTTATTTCGTTTAGCGGTGCCGTTACGGATACCACTTGTACCATCAATGGCGGGAAAAGCGCCGATTTTACCGTTGCGCTCAGCCCGATTTCCGTGACGGATGCGGGCACCGTTGTCGGCCCCATCACCAAAAACAAGAAATCTTTCTCGCTGACGTTCTCCGGCTGCACGCCGGCGGCGGGAACGGCCGGTACGCCGCTGAAGATCTACTTCTCTTCGGCGAATAATATCTCTACCGACGGAAAATATCTGCTGAACAGCTCCGTGAATGAAAGCGACGCCGCCGTAGCGAAAAACGTCGGTTTTTCTCTGGCCGAGCCGGGTTCATCCACGCCGATTCCGTTGAACGTGCCTTATGTCACCAAGATCAAAGGCGATAAAACGGCGCCAGATGCCGAAACGCTGACGCTGGATGCCTATTACTACAAGACCAATGCGTTGGAAGCAAAAGTGGGGGAATTGAGTTCCAACGTGACGTACACCATTTCTTACCTGTAATTGCAATTAAGCCAGGCCTGTGCCCAAGGCAAAGGCCTGGCATCTGGGGTGACTATGAAACAGTGCTTAATCTTTGCTGGATTGTTTCTCAGCAGCTTTTGCGCCGATGCCAATATTGTAATTAATGGAACGCGCGTTATTTATCCGGAAAAAAACAAGGATGTTATCGTTCAGTTAGTCAACAATGGTGACGATCCGGCACTGGTGCAGGCATGGATTGATGATGGTGATATCAACTCGACGCCTGAAACGGCAAACGTGCCGTTCTTGTTATCCCCGCCGGTTGTAAAAGTTGCCGGAAATAATGGCCAGCAATTACGCATACAAAAAATGGGCGCGGCGCTCCCCGGCGGTCGTGAGTCGGTATTTTATTTGAATGTGCTGGATATCCCGCCTACGCCGGAAAATTTGCAAGGGGTCAATACGCTGCAATTAGCCATCAAATCGCGCATCAAGCTATTTTATCGCCCGGCAGGGTTAACCGGCAGCGCAAATAACATCACCGACTTCATTGAACTCCAGGCGGCAGGGAAGGGATTTAAGGTTATCAACAAAGGTCCTTACTTTTTTACGTTGGCCAATGTTGATCAGAAAGGCAAAAAGAATCTGTTGATTGACTCAGTGATGGTCGGGCCATATTCCAGCCTCTTTGTTCCGACCAAAGTTGGTGTGAGCCGGAACATTCCCTACACCCTGCTCTATATCGACGACCTGGGGGCTTATAAATCTAAAGCCATTACAGCCCGCTAACGTGAAGAACGGCCATGAAGCTTAAACTAAAATTGCTTTCGATACTGACCGCATCTGTATTCATTCCGTTAAATAAAGCCTCGGCGATGAAATTCGACACTTCTCTATTGGCCGGCGCGTCCAGCGAATCCGACCTGTCGCGTTTTTACCTCAATAATGACATGCCGGCAGGCACGCAAACGGTCGACGTGTATGTCAACCAGAGTTGGAAAGGGCGGTTCTCGTTGCAGTTCGGCGAACATAAAGGCGATATTCGCATCGCCCATCGTGACGCCGCCCTGTTGGGCATCGATATGAGTAGTTTGTCCATCGGGGGGGACAAGGAACCGATCCCCGTCCAAACGTTGGTGCAAGGAGGAAGGGCCGACTTCGACGTGGGGACGTTGAGCCTTAAGCTGACGGTGCCTCAGTCGCGAGTGATTCGCGCAGAGGCCGGCTATGTTGACGCCAAATTTTGGGATCGCGGCGTGCCTGCGCTGCTGCTGGCCTATAACGCCACCTATTACCACGTGCAGTCGTTGCAGGGCGACAAGGCGTCAAACGACGATTTCTATACCGGTTTGGAATCGGGGATCAATCTGGCGGGTTGGCAATTCAGAGACAGCAGCAATTTCCGCAGCAGTTCGCGACAGGGCAGCGATTGGCAAAATAATACTCGCTATGTGCAGCGTGGCTTCGCCGCCATCAAATCGAACCTGACGATGGGCGATTTCTATTCGCCGGGGGACTTGTTCGACTCGATTCGGGTGCGGGGCGGCGCTTTAGCCTCGGATATCAACATGCGGCCCAATTCGCAGCAGGGTTTTTCGCCGATAGTGCGGGGCGTGGCGCAGAGCAATGCCCTGGTGAAAGTATTGCAAAACGGCAACCTCATCTATCAGGAGAACGTGCCGCCGGGCTCCTTTACGCTGGATAACATATTGCCGACTGGCTCTGCGGGGGATCTGTTGGTCGTGGTCAAGGAAGCCGACGGGCGGGAACAATCCTTTACCGTACCGTTTTCCGCCGTTCCCAACATGTTGAAGCAGGGTGTCAGCAAATACGGCCTGGTGGCCGGTAAGGTCAATCAGGCGGATACCGACTATGCGCCTGCTTTCGTGCAGGGCACGCTGCAGTATGGCTTCAATAACCTGGTCACCGGTTACGTCGGTACGATCCTCAGCGAGGACTATCACGCCTGGCTGCTGGGCAGTGGCTGGAATCTGCCGTTCGGCGCGGTATCCGTCGATGTGACTCAGGCCTCGACGCATTTGCAGGATCGCAATGAAAATGGGCAAAGTTTTCGGATCGCCTACAGCAAGTTTTTGGACGCTACCGCAACAAACTTCACGCTGGCGGCATACCGTTATTCGACCAAAGGTTATTACAGCTTTAACGATGCCATCTACACCCATCAGGGTTACCGCGAGCGTGACAAGCGTTTTCACGATTATTGGAACGATCGGGATGACGATGAGCTTGCCCCGTTGGATTTGAATACCTGGGACGCCGTTCGCGCCGCTCGTCCACGCAATACCTTCAATTTGAACCTGAACCAGAGGCTCGCAGACGGGTGGGGCACGCTCTATTTCTCCGGCACCCAACGCGATTATTGGTCGGATACGAATAAAAGCCGGGAATACCAGCTCGGGTATTCAAACGCCTTCTCGCGCGTCAGTTACAACATTTCCGCGAGTCGCGTGAGAAATTCCGATCGCAAAGAAGAGACGCGGTTTTATCTCTCTCTGAGCGTGCCGCTGTCGATGTTCGACAACAATGCCTATCTCAGCACCAGCTTATCCGCCACCGATTCGCACTATCAGCAAAGCTCGCTGAGCCTGAGCGGCAATGCGCTGGAATCAAACCGTCTGAGTTATGCGCTTGCCGGCAGCAATCAAAGCGGCGGCAACAGCATGGCGAGCGTGAATGCCGCCTATCGCGCCAACGCGACGACTGTCGGCGGCTCCTACAGTGAATCATCAGACTATCGACAATTGGGCATGAGCGCCCGCGGCAGCCTGGTGGCGATCCCTTGGCATTTGCTAGCGTCCAACGAAATGGGCAACACCATGATGGTGGTGGACGCGCCCAAGGCCAAAGGGCTGATGGTGAACGGCGACGAGAGCATCGTCACTAACGACGAAGGGCTGGCTTTGGTGCCTTACGCCACGCCTTACCGGCAAAACTCCGTGACATTGTCGGATACCGGCAACAGCTCCGGCGCCGAGATCGTCGGCAATATCGCCAACAGTGTGCCCTATGCCGGCGCCGTCAACTATTTGAGATTTGAAACCGATCAGCGTCGGCCTTATACGCTGCGCGCCTTTAAGCGCGGCAATAAACCCCTGCCATTTGGTGCGGAGGTGGCGGATCAAAGTGGGAATGCCATTGGCTTCGTCGGGCAGGCCAGCGTCCTGTATCTACGGGTTGAACAGCAGCCAACGTCGCTGGAAGTCAGGCTGAATGACGGTGTCTGCAAGATTGAACGCCCGAAAATATCGATGGACAGCGCAGCCAACACATGTCGATAAAGGATAATTACACCATGCTCAGGATACTCGCACTGACGCTGTCCCTATTGTTCAGCGGTTACAGTTACGCTTCATGCTACGGCAATGGCATCCAATATGCGCCGCCGATCTACGTCGATTTGTCGGATAAGCTCAGCGATAAGACACCGGTCTGGGAAGGCAGTTTTTATACGCAATACAGCGGTTCATTTAGCTGTTCAACCTCGAGCAGCGAATTCGGCTATACGCGTATCCTGTCAACCGACAGCACGAAGGCGACAATTCTGGGATTCAACAGCGGTAAATATTGGATACGCGCGGAAATAACCAACGACATCGCCAACAAAAAGCTTAGCGGTTGGGGATCGCACTCCGCTTCGGAATTGAATCAGCCGATGAATATCCGTTTCAGTCTGGTCAGCAAGACGGGCACATCGATACCCGGCGACACGGTTAGCCTTAAGGACGTGATGTTCGTGACCGATCTGAGCGGGATGTCTTTGCTGGAGATCATTTTGTGGCCCGCCAAGCAGTTGGTGAAGATCTTGACCTGGCTGCTCAACGGCTTCAATTGGCCTTACGATCAGCGCGACATGTACGGACAGCCGATGACCATCAAGTATGCGCCCAAGATGACGACCTGCACTTTCGACAATGCCGGCCTGGCAGTGAAGTTGCCGACGTTGGGGATATCGCAGATTACTCAGGGGGCGCAAAATGGCCTGACGCCCTTTACACTGAATTTCAGCTGTCAGAATCGGCAAAGCGGCGGCACGGCCGATCGGGATATCAATATGTTTTTATCCAGCAATAATCTGTTGGCTTCAGATAATACGGTTTTGATAGATAAAAGCCCTGAGGCGGCAAAAGGCATTGGCATCCGGCTGGTCAAGACGGCTTCGCCTAATAATCCCGTCACGCTGTCGCTCTCCAGCGTGGCACCTGGTGCGGCGACTTCATTATTTCATGTGGGAACCGGCAATGCCTTGGATGCGCAATTTTCCATCGGCATGGCGGCCTATTATTATCCTTACAGCCCCACCACAATGAGCAGTGGGGGAATTAATACATCGGCCACGCTTAACATTATATATAAATGATTCTTTTGTTATTTTTAATAATAAAAAACAGGTTGCCACATATAAGAAAAATCTTAACATGGTAATTGGTGGCGAATATTATTTACTTGAATAATATTGGTGTTTAATCCGGATCTCTATGTTGAGGATGAATTGTATGACGGAACAAATCCAGATCGGTGTCAAAGTGGAAAAATCGCTAAAAGATGAGGTTGATGTCATTCTTCGCGGTTTGGATATTAAGCCGACGACGGCGATAAATGGGCTTTATCAATATATTTCACAGCATGGAGAGCTCCCTTTTGTCATATCAACCAGCGTGAAAACACCGAAGGATATCGCCGGCGGGTTGTTCAAGAGCCTGTTTTCCTTACAAAGCACGCTCAGCGTTTTCTTGGATAAAGTGCAAATGAAGCGGTGTGTCAGCAGGGAGGAAGTATTGATTGTGCTCGATATACTGCGCGATTTTATCGTTGCTTTTCGCCAAAGCGCGCAATATCTCGGCGCTTCACCTTTCGGGCGGCGTGTAGTTTGGAAGGATGCCGTATGCGCCGTCGAGAGTATTCATGAAATTCTAGATAATAACGTAAAATACAGTGAAGATGGCATTATGAATTTGGATGAAAAATATCTTTCATCGCTGTCTGCATTGCTGATCTCATTATGTTCTTCACTTAAGTAAGTCGAACCAATAAAGTTAATTGGCATGACTGCCATGGGGGCGTTGTTAAAAACGCGCCCATGACAAATAGCAATGGGGTGATCCTGTGCGAGTGGCTATATTTTCTGATGATTACTATTTATTCTATGGCATATCGCAGATCTTGAAGTCGTTGGAGGGCGTTGAAGTTATTGGTCTGCATTCATCTGCACGTCGTGGATTACATGCCATGTCTTGTCATGCAGAAGTGGTCATCGTCTCTTTCTCGTCTATCTGTCGGGTTATGAATTTCTTATCGCATATTATCGACAGGCCTGACAATACGATCGTCTTAACCGGCGTGGAAACGCCGCGCCTGGCGAATTTTAACTGTCTGAAAAAAAACATCGGTCTTACGACGTTCGTTGAGGCGATAAAAATGTTCACCGCGAGCTGCAAAGGGCAGAGCCTGTCGCCGCGCGAGCTTTCGGTGTTGGCCATGCTGCTGGCGGGAAAACCGAATACCGGCGTCGCTAAGGCGTTGGGTATTTCCGAGAAAACCGTCAGCCAGCATAAAATGAACGCCATGCGTAAGCTGGAGATTCAACGTTTTCATCAGTTCATTTTGGCAGCGGATGAGCGAGTGTAATCGCTATTCCACAGGCGGGTGCGTTGGCCCGCAGGGAGAGCATCTGCTCACCCATGATCGGCCGGGCGTTCGAAAATATGCGCACCGGCACCCTGTTGGCCCCAAATATCGTTTGGGTTGCGCAGCGGGCAGTCGGCGAGGGACAGGCAGCCGCAGCCGATACAGCTGTCGAGATGATCGCGCAGCACCGTCAGCCGCTGTATGCGTTCATCCAGCGTTTTGCGCCAGGAGGAGGACAAAATTCCCCATTGTTCGGCGGTTAGCTTGCTGCCGGTGGGAAAACGCCCCAGTGTTGCGCGGATCTCCTCCAGCGGAATGCCCGCGCTTTGCGCGATCTTGATCACCGCGATGTAGCGCAACACCACAGGCGTGTAGCGGCGCTGGTTACCGGCGTTGCGCATCGCCTGAATTAGCCCCTTGCTTTCGTAAAAGTGCAGCGCGGATACCGCCACGCCGCTGCGTTTCGCCACTTCCCCAACGGTCAATAGCCGATTGGCGTCAATCGGTTCATTTCTTGCCATTTTGTCTTCCTCAACTTGACCTAAAGTTAACCTGAGGTTTTATAGTGCAGCCAGCCGGGCTTGGCAACCGGTATCTCTCGTCACCTCCCTGCGCTGCGTCGGGGGAAGGATGGCTTTGGCTGTAAAATCAGGAAGAAACCGTTACATGATGAAACGATACCTCATTATTGCCGCGCTGCTGGCGGCACTCGCCGTCGCCGCCGTTGCGATGCGTTCCACCGCGCGACAAAGCGAAGGCGCACCGGCCTATCCGCCGGTTAAAGTGGCGCTGGCGCCCGCCCTGCGTGAGCAGGCGGCACGCAGCTATGCCGGCGTGGGCGAGCTGGAGGCGGCCAGCCAGGTGGAAGTGGCGGCAGAGACCAGCGGCCGCATCACACGCATTCTGTTCGAATCCGGCCAAACGGTGCGGCAGGGGCAACTGCTGGTGCAGCTTAACGATGCGGTTGAACAGGCTGAGCTGGTGCGCCTGCAGGCGCAATTGCGCAATGCCGATCTCCTGCTGGCGCGCATGCGCAAGCTGATGAACCTCAACGCTACCGCGCGGCAACAGCTGGACGACGCGCTGGCCGAGCGGGATATGGCGTTCGGTGCGGTGCAGGAAACGCAGGCCAAAATTGCGCAAAAGGCGGTCCGAGCGCCGTTCTCCGGCACCATCGGCATTCGCCGCGTGCATGAAGGGCAATACCTCAACGCCGCCGAGGCGGTGGCGAACCTGGTGGACGCCGATACGCTGCGCGTCAATTTCTCGCTGGACGAACAAAGCAGCGCCGGGCTGGCGTTGGGGCAGGCGGTGTCGGTGCAGGTTGGGGCGTATCCCGATCGCGCTTTCCCCGCCGCCATTACCGCTATCGACCCGATGATCGGCAAATCCCGCACCGTGCAGGTACAGGCGACGTTGAGCAACCGTGAGGGATTGCTGAAGGCGGGCATGTACGCGGGCATTCGCGTCACGCAGCGGCAACGCGTGGCGGTGCTGACGGTGCCGGAAACGGCACTGACCTATACGGCGTACGGCGATACCGTGTTTCTGGCGCAGCAGGGTGAAAAGGGCATGACGGTCAAGCGCGCCTCGGTCACCGTGGGTGAGCGCAACGACGGGCGCGTCGAGATAGTCAGCGGCCTGCAGGAAGGCGATCGGGTGGTGACTTCGGGCCAGCTCAAGCTGAGCGACGGCATGGCGGCCGAGCCGGTGGCGCAGGATACCCTGAACGCCGCCCCGGCCGGTTCCTGAGGAGAGACCGATGACATTTACCGATCTGTTCGTGCGCCGGCCGGTGCTGGCGCTGGTGGTCAGCACCCTGATCCTGCTGTTCGGCGCGCTGGCGCTCAGCAAACTGCCGATCCGCCAATATCCGCTGCTGGAAAACTCTACCATTACCATCAGCACCGACTATCCCGGCGCGTCGTCCGAGCTGATGCAGGGCTTTGTCACGCAGCCAATCGCCCAGGCGGTGTCGTCCGTCGAGGGCGTTGACTACCTTTCTTCCTCGTCGGTTCAGGGGCGCAGCGTGGTGACGGTGCGTATGGCGCTGAACCGCGACTCCACCCAGGCGCTGACCGAAGTGATGGCCAAGGTCAACCAGGTGCGCTACAAGCTGCCGGAGCAGGCTTACGATCCGGTGATTGAGCGGTCCGCTGGTGAAGCTACTGCCGTGGCCTATGTCGGTTTCTCCAGTAAAACGCTGTCCACACCGGCGCTGAGCGAATACCTGACGCGGGTGGTGGAGCCGATGTTCACCACCATCGACGGCGTCGCCAAGGTGGAAGTGTTTGGCGGGCAAAAAATGGCGATGCGCCTGTGGCTGGACAGCGATCGGCTGGCCGGCCGCGGCCTGACTGCCGCCGACGTGGCCGACGCGGTGCGGCGCAACAACTACCAGGCGGCGCCGGGCAAGGTAAAAGGGCAGTACGTGGTTGCCAACGTGCGGGTGAATACCGATCTCACCAGCGTGGAAGAGTTCCGCAATCTGGTGGTGCGCAACGACGGCAACGGCCTGGTGCGCTTGAAAGACGTTGGCACCGTGGAGCTAGGTGCCGCGGCCACCGAAACCAGTGCCCTGATGGATGGCGAACCAGCGGTGTTCCTCGGCGTCTTCCCTACGCCGACCGGCAACCCGCTGGTGATCGTCGACGGCATTCGTCACCTGATGCCGGCGATCGACAAGATGCAGCCGCCGGGCGTGAAGATGGCGCTGGCGTTCGAGACCGCGCGCTTTATTCAGGCCTCGATCGATGAAGTGGTGCATACCCTGCTCGAAGCGCTGGCGATCGTGGTGGCGGTGATCTATCTGTGTCTGGGGTCGCTGCGCACCGTGTTGATCCCGGTGGTGACCATTCCGCTGTCGATCCTTGGCGCTGCAGGGCTGATGCTGGCCTTCGGCTTCAGCGTCAATTTGCTGACGCTGCTGGCGATGGTTCTGGCGATCGGTTTGGTGGTGGACGACGCCATTGTGGTGGTGGAGAACGTACATCGCCATATCGAAGAGGGGAAAACGCCGCTGGCGGCGGCGATGATCGGCGCACGCGAGGTGGCGGGGCCGGTGATCGCCATGACGCTGACGCTGGCGGCGGTCTATGCGCCGATCGGCCTGATGGGCGGGCTGACCGGCGCGCTGTTTCGCGAGTTCGCGCTGACGCTGGCCGGGGCGGTGGTGGTGTCCGGCGTGGTGGCGCTGACGCTGTCGCCGGTGATGAGCTCGCTCCTGCTGCCGGCCAAACAGAGCGAAGGGCGCGTGGCGCACGCCGCCGAGTGGTTCTTCGGCGGCCTGACGCGGCGTTATGCGCGCGCGCTGGACTTCTCGCTGCACCACCGTTGGTTGACTGGGACGCTGGCGCTGTTGGTGATGATCAGCCTGCCGCTGTTGTACCTGATGCCGCAGCGCGAGCTGGCGCCGACCGAGGATCAGGCCATCGTACTGACCGCCATCAAGGCGCCGCAGCACGCCAACCTGAACTATGTCGAACGCTTCGCCTACAAGCTGGATGAGGTCTACAACCGCATGCCGGAAACCGAAAGCCGCTGGATCATCAACGGCAGCGACGGCACGGCGTCCGGCATTGGCGGCATCAACCTGACGCTGTGGCAGGCGCGCCAGCGTTCGGCGTCGGCGGTGCAGGCCGATCTGCAACGGGCGGTGAACGACGTCGAAGGCACCAGCATTTTCGCCTTCCAACTGCCCGCGTTGCCGGGTTCCACCGGAGGGCTACCGGTGCAGATGGTGCTGCGTACGCCGCAGGACTACCCGCAGCTGTACCGCACCCTGGAAGAGGTGAAGCAGAACGCCAGAAACAGCGGCCTGTTTATGGTGGTGGACAGCGATCTGGACTACAACAACCCGCTGGCGGAGGTGCATATCGACCGCGCCAAGGCCAACAGTCTGGGGATCCGCATGAGCGACATCGGCGAATCGCTGGCGGTGCTGGTGGGGGAGAACTACCTCAATCGCTTCGGCATGGACGGGCGCGCCTATGACGTGATCCCGCAAAGTCTGCGCGAACAGCGGCTGACGCCGCAGGCGCTGGCGCGGCAGTACGTCCGCACCCAGGACAATACGCTGGTGCCGCTCTCCACCGTAGTATCGGTGGCCGTTAAGGTCGAACCGAACAAGCTGACTCAGTTTAACCAGCAGAACGCCGCCACCCTGCAGGCCATTCCCGCCCCCGGCGTTTCGATGGGCGAAGCGGTGGCCTTCCTCGAACGGCAGGCGAATGCGTTGCCGGCCGACTTTAGCCATGACTGGCAGGGGGATTCGCGCCAATATACCCAGGAAGGCAGCGCGCTGGCGTTCGCGTTCCTGGCGGCGTTGGTGATCATTTACCTGGTACTGGCGGCGCAGTACGAGAGCCTGAAAGATCCGCTGATCATCCTCATCACCGTGCCGCTGTCGATCTGCGGCGCCTTGCTGCCGCTGGCGTTGGGTTACGCCACGATGAATATCTATACCCAGGTCGGGCTGGTGACCCTGATCGGGCTGATTAGTAAGCACGGTATTTTGATGGTGGAGTTCGCCAACGAACTGCAGATGCATCAGGGGCTGACGCGGCGCGACGCGATTTTGCAGGCGGCGCAAATTCGCCTGCGGCCGGTGCTGATGACCACCGGGGCGATGGTGTTCGGTTTGATCCCGCTGCTGTTCGCCAGCGGCGCCGGTGCCGCCAGCCGCTTCGGGCTGGGGCTGGTGATCGTCTCCGGCATGCTGGTGGGCACGCTGTTTACCCTGTTCGTGCTGCCGACGGTGTACACGCTGTTGGCGCGCGATCATGCGGTGGCGTCGCCCCGGCAGCGTGAGTTGGCCGCCGCGCAAAAGGCGCTGACGGAATAAACCGCCGGCGCCCGTATGAAAAATAAACCCGCCTCGGCGGGTTTTTTCGTCAGTTTTTGCAGCCCATCAACTCCGGCAGGACGCCGGGCTTGCTCTTCAGCGAAGCCTGCACGTCGTCCGGCAGACCGGCCCAGATGATCAGGCCGGTACGCTTCTCGATCTCGTCCACCGTCACGCGGAACTGGCAGAAATCGGCGCCCTTCGGCGTGTTCTGATCGAACAGGAAGGCGGCATAGTGGTTCACCGCCGGGCTGTTGTTGATGAAAATCACCTTCCAGTAGGCGCTGGGGATGGTATGCGCTTTCTGGGTGCCCGGCAGTTTGCCCATATCGCGTTCATACAGCGGCCCGGTCACGGTATAGACCGAGGAGATATCGGCGCGATCGATCAGCTTGCGTTCCTGATCTTCCAGCCGCGCCCAGGCGCCCTGGTTAAGATCGGACTTTTGCGGCGTGATGTTGGACAGGTAGTTCAGCGATTCCCAGTCGGAAACGCCCGCCAGCGAAGCCAGCGGCGCCTGATGACCGCGATCGACCTTCAGCGCCGCATTGGCGCCGGTGTAATCGGCGGGTGCTAACGTGTCCGCCGGGTTGAGCGCCGGATCGGTTTTCCAGTTGCGCGTCTTGCCGCTGGCCGGCGTGTCTTTGGTGATGTGATAAGCCACCCAGTTGGCGAACTTGGTGGTACTGTTGTTGTTCAACGTATAAGCATGACGCACGATAGACACGTTGCTGCTGCCACCAGTCGGGCAGCCGACCGCGCAGTTGTCGATGGATTCGAGCGTGTCGGCCGACGCCTGAGCGGCGAACAGCAGGGCGGCCAGGGCCAACATCTTGTTGTTAAAGCGCATATTCATATCCTCAATAAGTTAAAAAGAACTGTATGTATTTACAGTAAATTAAACTTATCGCAGTGAAACGAATACAACAATGCAACATATTCATGTTGTGAATGTGTCAGTCATGGTACAGCCAAGCCGCACGTGAAATGCGGCAGAAATGAAAACGGCGTCCAACAGACGCCGTTTCAAAGGGGGGGGAGGATTACTCCAGCAGGTCGTTGACCGTGCGGCGAACGTAATGCGTCATCTGCGCCAGATCGTCCGGTGATACCGGGCCGCCGCCGGCGCGCACCACCTGCTGTTCGATCTGCGCGATTTCCTGCTCGACCTTGTTGGCGATCTGTACTTTGACTATCTTGTCCACCGAAGACAGCAGCACCTTCAAGACGACTTTCAGCGCGATGTTTTCGCAGAACGAGTCGTAGTGATGAACCGGCGGCGGCGGGGCCGGAGCCGGCTCGGGCGCGCGCGGAGCCAGAGCCTTGAAGCTGTCTACATTTTCAATAATAAGATCCATGTCTCTTATTAGTTCATCAAAATCTTTAGACACTGACTTATTCCCTTCGCTGTGCGCAAAAAACAGAACGCCCGTCCTCGGGCTGAAAGCGGATGAGCGACGGGCAGAACGAATTCGGGCCTGGCCTTCAGACGCTGAATGGCCGGGGGAGGGGCATTCTAACCTTGCGGCGGGTTGGCAACAAGATGGGGCCGTGCGAATGCGCGGCCCTTTGGATCACGGGGGCTGGAGGGTGCTTAACTTTTCAGCTTGGCGGTGATTTTAGCCACGTGTTCGCCCTGATAACGGGCAATGGTCAGCTCTTCGTTACTCGGCTGCCGCGAACCGTCGGCGCCGGCGATGGTGGTGGCGCCATACGGGGTGCCGCCGCGCACCTGCGAAACGTCAAACAGCTCCTGCGTCGCATAGCCGATCGGTACGATGATGAAACCGTGGTGCGCCAGCGTGGTCCAGGTCGAACTGATGGTGTGTTCCTGGCCGCCGCCGGTGCCGGTGGAGGAGAAGACGCTGCCTACCTTGCCGTACAGCGCGCCGGAAGCCCACAGCCCGCCGGTTTGATCGAGGAAGGTGCGCATTTGCCCGGCCATATTGCCGAAGCGGGTTGGCGTGCCGAAGATAATGCCGTCATAGTCCGCCAGTTCTTGCGGGCTGGCGACCGGCGCCTGCTGGTGTTGCTTGCCCCCGGCTTTGGCGAAGGCCTCCGGCGTCATGGTTTCCGGCACGCGTTTAATCGTCACGTCCACGTCGTTGACACGGTTCGCCCCTTCAGCCACCGCCTGCGCCAGGCGTTCGATATGGCCGTACATTGAGTAATAAAGCACCAACAGTTTCGTCATGTTTCATACTCCCGCTCAGATGATTAACAAAAACCCCTGATAAGCATAGAAGCGAATGACGAACTTGGCGTCGTGGCGTTACCTGATGCCGGCGATCGCCAACATGGCGCCAAAGACAATCAGCAGCCCGCCAAAGGTGCGGTCGATGCCGCGGCGTAAACGCAAAAAGCGCGCATTGACGCCAGGCGCGGAAAACAGCAACGCAACGGCAGCGAACCAGAACACATGGACGGCGGCAATAAAGAGGCCATAGCCGATTTGTACACCGAGCGGGGTGTGCGGAGAGACGACCTGCATGAATAGGCTGACGATGAAAATGGTGGTTTTCGGGTTTAACGCGTTGGTGAAAAAGCCGGTTTTCAGCGCGCCGAAATCGCTGATGGCGGCCGACGCGGTGCTGGGCGTGGCATCCTGATGCGCCGCGTTGCGCAGCAGCGTAAAGCCGAGATAGATCAGATAAGCGGCGCCGATGCCTTTGAGCAGGTTAAACAACCAGGGCGATTGTTGAATCAACACGCCGACGCCAATCAGCGTATAGCTGACATGAACCAGTACGCCGGCGCCGATGCCACAGGCGGTCAATATGCCGGCGCGGCGTGAGAGCAGCAGACTGTTGCGCGAGACCATGGCGAAGTCCGGCCCTGGGCTTATCACGGCGAGTAAAGTAATGGTGACGACAGCGATGAGTTCAGTCATAGTTATCCTTGCGATGTTTAACAATAGAGTGACTGATTTATAAGAGTAATTTTTCTCGGTGACAAACGATGAATAGTGACAATATCGGTGAGAAAAACTCACGCAAAATCGGCAGGCCGTTGCCGTTGGGCGGACTGCGCTGCTTCGAGGCCGCCGCGCGGCTGGAAAGTTTTACGCAGGCGGCGCAGGGGCTGAATTTGACGCATGGCGCCGTCAGCCGGGCTGTGCGGGCGCTGGAAGAGGAACTGGGCGTGGCGTTGTTTGAGCGCCGCCATCGGCGGGTACTGCTCACGGCGGCGGGGCGCAAGCTGTTTCAGGCGACGCAGCAGGCCTTCGGCATTCTGGATCATACCGCGCTGGAACTGCGTCAGCAGGCGCTCGACGCGCCGCTGGTCTTGTCCTGTGAACCGACCTTATTGATGCGTTGGCTGATCCCGCGTCTGCCGGCTTTTCAGCAGGCGCATCCGGACATCAACTTACAGCTGGTGGCCGGTGGCGGGCCGTTTTCGTTCCATGACAGCATTACGGCGGCGATCAGGCGCAATGACTTCGATTGGGGAAAGGAGGTGCATAGCCTGGCGCTGTTCAGTGAAAAGGTTGGGCCGGTGTGCCAACCCGGGGCATTGGCAAGGATGACGATCGCTGAGGGCAGCCTGCTGAGTTTGCGGCCCGGCGCGAAGCTGCTGCATGCCGCTACCCGGCCGGATGCCTGGTGGCATTGGGCGCAGCAACAGGGGGTGGCCTTGGTGGGGCATCCAGAGCAGCGCTTTGATCATTTCTATTTCAGCCTGCAGGCGGCGGTCGCCGGTCTTGGCATTGCGATGGGCCCGTGGCTGCAAGTGCGAGACGATCTGGCCGCCGGCTTGTTGAGCGCGCCGTTCGGTTTTATGCCCGACGGCAGCGGCTATTACCTGCTGTCGCCGCAGCCGATCGTGCCCGGCAGCGCGCTGGCTCGGCTGGCCGAGTGGTTGAGGCTCACGGCAGACGCCTGAGTTTTTGCGCCAGCCGCTGTTCCTGCCAGCGGCTGAAGACGTTACGAAGCAGCAGAGTGCGCACCGCCCGCATGACCAGCGCGAGGCTCATGCCGCCGATCGCCCACAGCGACCAGAGATAGTGCGGATGGGTAAAGACGTTGACAGCGAGCAATATCGCACCGATGACGGCGAAACGCACCGCCATGCTCAGCAGTTTGCCTTCTGCCGCGACCTGGCGACGAAGACGTTGTTCGTCAGGCGTCTCCTCCCCCATTGTCGTCTGTTGCGGCTGTGCGTTGAGATTGCTGACCTGCACGCCCAGCGCGGCGGCGATCGCGGTCAAGGTTTCCAGGCTGGCCTGTTCGCCGTTTTCAATCCGCTGTACGGTGCGGGTGCTGAGGCCGGCGATGGTCGCCAGCTGCTCCTGCGACCAGCCTTTTTCCAGACGTAATGGCCTGATGCGATACTTTTGCATGGTGCACTCCTGAGTTCGCTGTCACTGCCATTCAGTGTAGGGCGGGCGGGGTAGCTGCGCCACGACAGCGGCACGACAGCGACACGACACCCGCCGCCGGCGCGGGCTGGCGAGCAGTCAGAAGGCGACGTTGCGGATAAAGCGCAGCGGGAGATCGCCGTGGTTGGCGTAGGCGTAGCGTTGATCGCTGTTGAAGGTTTGTGCGGTGCCCGCGCTGAGCGTCAGCGTGCCTTGTTCCAACTCCAGCGTCAGGGTACCGGCAATCACGTAGATCATTTCATTCCAGCCTTCCGCGTCCGGCGCAGAGTCATAGCGCTCGCCCGGCATCAGCGTCCATTCCCACAGCTCGGCCCGTTGGCGCGCCGGCACGCTGGCGGCGAACAGCGCCTGGCTGCCCGGTTGCGCGCCTTGCCAGGCCAGTTCCCCCACCAGATGGTCGCCGCGCGCTTCCGGCGCCTGGATCAGATCGGTGAACGAAATCGTCAGGGCAGCGGCGATCTTGTCGAGCACCGCCAGGCTGACGTTGCGATCGCCGGCCTCGATGCCCGCCAGCATGCGGCGGCTGACGCCGGAAAGTTCGGCCAGCGCCATCTGGCTCAGGCCCGCCTGTTGGCGGTAGCCGCGCAGATTGCTGCTCAGGTACTGCAGCACCTTGGGGGGATCGGTTTTCGCGTTATGCGCCGTATTGCTCATCGCCGGACTTTATCTCATACTGGCAGGATCTGTGCATTATATTGCACTCAGCAGGAAGGGCAAGCCGGTGTCAGCAGCAAAAAAATCCTTTATTTCCGCCGTGGTTCCGCAAATCAGGTTGCCGGAAGCGGTGTTGATTTTCATCACCATGATCTGGGGCGGCACCTTTTTGGCGGTGCATCACGCGATGCAAGTCAGCGGGCCGTTCTTTTTCGTCGGTCTGCGTTTCGCCACCGCCACGCTGGCGTTGACGCTGTTTTCGCTGCGCGTGCTGCGCGGCCTGACCCTGTATGAACTGAAGGCGGGCGTACTGATCGGGCTGGCGATCATGTTTGGCTACAGCATGCAAACCGTCGGTCTGCAGACGATTACCAGCAGCCAATCGGCGTTCATCACCGCCATGTACGTGCCGATCGTGCCGCTATTGCAATGGCTGGTACTGGGGCGGTTCCCCGGCATCATGTCGTGGATCGGTATTCTGCTGGCCTTTACCGGCCTGATGCTGCTGGCGGCACCGAGCAGCACGGACATGACGCTGAGCCTTGGCGAAATGCTGACGCTGGCCGGCACGCTGGGCATGGCGGCAGAGATCATTCTGATCGGTGCCTTTGCCGGCAAGGTGAATATCCGCCGGGTGACCATTGTGCAGCTGGCGACCGCCTCACTGGCCTCCTTTTTGATGATGGCGCCGACCGGCGAGTCGCCGCCGCCGTATTCGGATTACCTGCTGTACAGCGCCATTGGGCTGGGGCTGGCCAGCGCCTTGATTCAGCTGACTATGAACTGGGCGCAGCGCAGCGTTTCGCCGACGCGGGCCACGGTGATTTACGCCGGCGAACCGGTCTGGGCGGGCATTGTCGGGCGGCTCGCCGGTGAACGTTTACCGGGCGTGGCGTTGTTGGGGGGCGCGTTGATCGTGATTGGGGTGGTAGTCAGCGAGCTGCGCATACGGCGCAAGGGGAAAGCAGCGGTGGCGACGGAAGCGGATTAGCGCAGAGGCGTAGAAAGAAAGGGGCGGAGAGATCCGCCCCTTTTTGCATCACGCGGTTTTCTTCTTGCGCAGGAACACGTAAGACAGGCCGAGCACGATGAACCACAGCGGGGTGACGATCAGTGCCTGGCGGGTGTCTTCGCGCAGCGACAGCAGCACCAGCACGAACACGAAGAACGCCATGCATACCCAGCACATCAGCTTGCCGGCAGGCATCTTGTAGATCGATTTCTGGTGCAGCGCCGGGCGCTGTTTGCGGTAAACCAGATACGAGCACAGGATGATGGTCCAGACGAACATGAACAGAATCGCCGATACGGTGGTCACCAGGGTGAAGACCGTCATCACGTTCGGGATCAGGTAAATCAGCACCACGCCGCCCAGCAGGCAGATGCAGGAGAAGGTGAGGCCGTTGGCCGGCACCGCGCGCTTGGACAGGTTGGCGAACGATTTCGGCGCGTCGCCTTCCTGCGCCAGCCCGAACAGCATGCGGCTGGTGGAGAACACCCCACTGTTGGCGGAGGAGGCAGCGGAGGTTAGCACCACGAAGTTGATCACGCTGGCCGCGGCCGGCAGGCCAATCAGCACGAACAGTTCAACGAACGGGCTCTTGTCCGGCACCACGGAGTTCCACGGCGTCACCGACATGATGACGATCAGGGCGAACACGTAGAACATGATGATGCGGATCGGAATCGAGTTGATGGCGCGCGGCAATGACTTCTCCGGATCCTTGGTTTCCGCGGCGGTAGTGCCCACCAGCTCAATGCCGACGAAGGCGAATACTGCGATCTGGAAGCCGGCGAAGAAACCGCTGATGCCTTTCGGGAACATGCCGCCGTCATTCCACAGATGGGTGAATGAGGCCACGGTGCCGGTCGGCGATTGGAACTGCATGGCGATCATCACCAGCCCGGCGACGATCAGCCCGACGATGGCGACGATTTTGATCATCGCAAACCAAAACTCCATTTCGCCGAACATTTTCACCGTCGCCAGATTAAGGCCGAGCAGCAACAGCACGCACAGCAGTGAAGCAATCCACTGTGACAGTCCGGGGAACCAGAACTGGGCGTAGGCGGTGATCGCCACAACGTCGGCGATGCCGGTGACCACCCAGCAGAACCAGTAGGTCCAGCCAGTGAAGAAACCCGCCCACGGGCCGAGCAGATCTGCGGCGAAATCGCTGAACGATTTGTATTCCAGGTTAGACAGCAGCAGCTCACCCATGGCGCGCATCACGAAGAACAGCATAAAGCCGATGATCATGTACACGAAGATGATCGAAGGGCCGGCCAGGCTGATGGTTTTACCGGAGCCCATAAACAGACCGGTGCCGATGGCGCCGCCGATGGCGATCAGTTGAATATGTCGGTTAGTAAGGTTTCGCCGTAGATGATCTTCTGAAGCGGGCGTCGCGTCAGTCGCTATTTTAGAGTGATCTACCATCTGATGATGTCCTGTTTTACCTGTCATTAGTGAAGTCGTGAGCTCTGAAGTGGCTCTTTTTTATACATTTATCCGGTTGGTCCGGCTTTAGTAAGGTAGTGCAATAACGCCACCTTTGTGCAACATGTTTACAACATTTATACGTGGGATAAAAGTCGATCAATCTTTACACGGAGGAGGCAAATCGGACGTTCAGGGAGCGGAAGATTACTCTTCAAAAGGTGGGATTAACAGACCTTATGCGGCTTATCTCGTTGATTAAACAAAGAGTTGTAAAAATCGCATGAGAAAAAGTAATGAGTGGAAGCGTTTGACAGCGGCACTGGCGAGGAGGACAATTTATCGCGTTGGGTCGTTAGCTCAGTCGGTAGAGCAGTTGACTCTTAATCAATTGGTCACAGGTTCGAACCCTGTACGACCCACCAACCAAATCAGCGTGTTACGCACAGACTTTTCTCTGTTTTTTCCCTCATGGCGCCGTTTTAAGCGCGCATTCTGCAAAAAAATTCGCATTTTTCGACTGATGTTCAGAAAGGTGATCTGGCGCAAACTGCGATGTTGCACCGTACTTTATACGGCAAGGGAGGCTGTGCGCTGGCGCAACGTCGGCGCAGGGATGGGGCATTTGCCCAAGAATCTTTCAGGTCAAGAAGCGGGGAATAAATGCGCGGCCGACATCAAGAGGAGTGCCCAAACGGCGGCTGAGAGCGCGGCGGTGGCATAGACGTGCCTCGCCGGCAGTTGCAGCATGCCGGCCATCAGCGGCATGGTGTAGCGCATCACCGCCAGGAAACGCGAGGCGAACAGCAGCGGTAGCCCGCGCTTTTGCAAGGAACGTTGCGCTTTGTGCAGCGGAGTGTGAAAGCGTGCCGGCAGCCGGCGGCCAAGATCGTGGCGGCACAGCAGCGCGCCGCCGTGGAACGACAAGATCGATCCCAACGTGGCGCCGAGGGCGATGGCCGCCCAAACGGCACCGAGGGGCAGCGTGTGTTTGCCTGCAAGGATGCCTACCAGCAGCGTCACCGAGGCGGGCGGCAAGGCGGAAGACACCACGATCACGGATTTTCCCAGCGCGAACAGGAAAATCAGCAGCAGCAACATCTCCGGTTCCGGGCTGTATTTAGCGATAATGTGCGTCAATTCATCCATTTAATACCTGCGGGGGAGAGGGCTGAGTGCCAGTGTCCCATCCGCAGGTTCAATAATGGCTAAATAACGCGCCGCTATCCGGCAATCTCTGCGTCTTGCTTGCTCACGTCGGCGCGCCGGTTTCTGAGCGCCCACAACAGCGTGGCGCACAGCAGTGAAAAGGCGGCCAGCACCAGCGGCCCGGCATGCGGGCTGTGAAAACGCTGTTCCGCCTCCGTGCGGATCAGCGGGGCTAAGAAGCTGAATGCGGCGCCGAGCGTGGTGCAAAAACCGATGCCGGCCGCCAGCGCCGGGCCGGTGAGCACCTGCGCGGGAAACGTCCAGAAAATCGGCTGTACCGCCAGGAAACTGACTGCGCAGCAGCTCAGGGCGACGATAGCGAGCAGAGGGCCGGCATAGGAAGAAACGACCAACCCCAGCGCTGCCGCGACCATGCACCCCACGGCGATCGGTAATCTTCTGGCGGTTTTTCTGTCGGCATAGCGCGGCAGGAAATAGACGCCCAGCGCGGAGAACGCCCAGGGAATGGCGGCCACCAGCGAGGCCTTGAAACCGAGATGGGTGCCCATCAGCGAGGCGACCTGCGACGGCAGGAAAAACATCAGGCCGTACACGCCGATTTGCAGGGTGCCGTAGATCAACGCCAGATGCCAAACGGTGCCGCTTCTCATTGCCGCTTTGACGCTGCTGGTTTCGGTCTGCTGCTGTTCGTCAGCCAACTGTGTGACCAATGCCGTGCGTTCTTCCTCGGTCAAAAAGCGAGCCTGCCGAGGGTTATCGTCGAGATAGAAAAAGGCGAAGACGCCGAGGGCGACGGCCGGCAGCCCTTCCAGCACGAACATCCAGAACCAGCCGGGTTTACCCAACACGCCGTGCATCTCCAGCAATGCCCCCGACAGCGGTGAGCCGAGCGTCAGGGCCGCCGGCACGCCGAGCACGAAAATGCCAATGACCGAGGCGCGCACCTTATTGGGAAAATAGATCGACGCCAGCAACAGGATGCCAGGGTAAAAGCCGGCTTCGGCGATCCCCAGCAGAAACCGCAGGATGATAAATTGCTGTTCGTTGGTCACCAGCCCGGTACAGGCCGACAGCGCCCCCCACAGTGCGGTGGTGGCGCTAAGCCAGCGTTTGGCGCCCCAGCGGTTCATCAGCAGATTGGCCGGGATGCCGAACAGCGCATAGGCGGCAAAAAATATCCCGGCGCCCAATGCGAAGGCGGATTGCGACAGCGCGATGTCGATAGCCATCGCGTCCTTGGCAAAGCCGACGTTAACCCTGTCGATAAACGCGATGAAGTACATGGCGAACATTAAGGGCACCAGTCTGCGCCAGGTTTTGCGGATGGCGGCGTTGAGCGCTGGAGCGGCATAGGTGGCGTGATTCACTGGCGATAACCTCTCTTCTGAGAATGACAAGCGTCGGTCATAAGGACCGTCCTGGCGCCGTTGCCCTCAACACGACGGTCACAGCGGATTTTCTTCGTGAGATACAAAGGTCTAAAGGACTAATGGTCAGGCCTTTAAGGGCGAAAAAAATGCCGCGTATCGGGTCGGCAGGTTGATGCAGACATCACCATAGTGAATGGTGTGTTGCTTTTTTGTTAATCAAACGTTCACACAGGGCTATGGCGCGTTCAAGCGTTTTGATCGAGATCTGTGTGCGTTATCACCGAATTGGCAACCCGGTGATAGACCTGGAGTAGGGCGCTTTCATCTCGGGAGTGAGGACGATAAGGTGAAGCACGGCAAAACAGAATGCAGGAGCGCAACATGCTGAAGGTCATCGCTGAAGATTTTATCCAGCCGGAACACATTGACACCGTTATGCCATGGTATCGCGAGCTGGTGGCGAAAACCCGTCAAGAGCCGCTGTGCATCAGTTATGAACTGTGCATCGACCAGCAGGATCCCGGGCACTTTATTTTTATCGAAAGCTGGCCGGACCGCGCCGCCCTGGACGTGCATTGTCAGACCGAGCATTTCACCCGGCTGGTGCCGCAGATCAATCAGTATCAGCGCAAGCCTTGCACCTTCTTGTTTATGCAGGTGTTTCCTGAAACAGGCGATAAATAGGCGAAAAAATCCCCGCAGGGGGCGGGGTCAATGGCTTCTCACTACTATCTTGTTGTGATTAAAAAATAGGCTGATAATGATTTTCATTCTCTAAGAATGCTCTTAAATGAATCAGCTTGGTGAATGATTCACTACCCGCTTTTCGCTGGCGGTTTTAATGGCGCGCAGCATGCGGCGTCTTATCAACCCGCTCACCAGGCGAATAGCATACCAATACGGGGTAAACCGCCGCCGGCTGGCGTCGTCGGGGCAGAAGACGCGCGTTTCCGTCACCAGACGGCAGCGCCCACCCTCGAGGGGACTCACGACATACCCCAGCGCCAGTTTGGCGACGCCGGGCTGAGCGAAGGCCAGAAAGCCCGCTCCGTCAGCGACCTGCTCCAGACCGTACTCAGCCTGCCAAAAGCGGCCGATCAGGCCATAGACCAACGCGCTGTCATCCTGCTCAAGCAGGCAAAAATTATGCAGGCCAAACGGCGGCGGGCTGGGCTTATCGCGTGGCATCAGCCGCGCGGGCAATTCGCGCAGCGCTATCATGCTGCGGAAGAAACGATCGTGCTTGGGATCGTAGGCGGCCACGGCCGCCAGGATCCGCGCCTGCGGCGCGGCGATGGCGATCGCATGCCGTTCCGAGAACTGGTATTGCCCAAGGTATTTATTCAGCAGCGTCATGCCTTGCATTCTCCCGCCATTCGCTTTGCAGCAGGGCAAAGCCGAATTCGTCGCCCCATGCGCCTTTGAAAAACACGTTTTGCCGCCAATAGGCCTCGCGGCGAAAACCCAACTTGCCGAACAGTGTGGCGGCGCCAAGATTACGCGTGTCCACCACCGCAGTAATACGGTGCTTCGCCAGCGCCCCGAACAGCAGAGCGATGACGGCGCTCAGCGCCTCGCGCGCCAGCCCTTGCCGCTGGTGGCTGGGCGCGAAGGTCACGCCCAGTTCAGCCTGGCGCCCCTCATCGAAGAAATGCACCGCGACATCGCCGAGCAACGCGCCGTCCTCACGGCGCTCGACCGCCAGCTGGAACCAGCTGTCGTCACGGTTGAACGCGAGCTGCCGTTGCCGTTCGAAAAAGGCCTGCGCATCGGTGGCGCTGTAGTCGCTCCAGCTTTGATAGCGCGCCACGTCAGGGTGACTGCGGTAGGCGGTAAAGTGGGGCAGATCGTCGGCCGTGAACGGGCGCAGGATCAGTCTGGGGGTCTGCAGAGGCAAAAGGCGCATTATTTTTCCTTATCAGCGCATTAGGACTACCGGCAGTGTAACCCAGCGCCGAGAAGCGGGCTGCGTAAAATGAGCGGTGGAGGACAAACGGGAAATGCCGGTTCAGACGAACCGGCAGGGGCATTATCGGCGGGCGGCGGCCTGACGCAGGTGCTCGACCGGGCCTTGTTGAAAATCGAATGAGGGGGCTTCTTGCCGTGCCAGCCCCTGGCGCACGATGGCCTTCACCGCTTGGCTGGCAGCAAGATCTTTTCCGGCGATCTGTTCGGCGATGCGCAGCGCTTCTTCCCGGGCCGTCCCCTCGCTGATACGGGAAATGGCGCCGTGTGACAGCGCCTCCTGTGCGCCGACGGTTCTGCCGGTCAGCAGCCAGTCGAGCGCGACATAGGGGGAGATACGCGTCGGCAAGCGCGCGCACCCACCTTGTGCGGCGACTAACCCGAGCCCGGTTTCGGGGAAGCTGAAGCGTGCGTTCTGGCCGGCGACGATCAGATCGCACGCCAGCGCCAGCTCAAATCCGCCTCCGTACGCGATGCCGTCAACGGCGGCGATGATCACCTTGGCAATCTGTGCATGGATCAGCCCGCCAAACCCCTCCGGCGTGACGATGGGCAGTTCACCCTGATGAAAGGCGTTGATATCCATGCCGGCGGAAAATACCGCCGGTTGGCCGGCCAGCACGATCGCTCGCACCGAGTCATCGTTATCCGCCTGCCGCAGGTAGGTGCGGATCAACTCGGCCATCTGCAGGTTGATGGCGTTCTTTTTTTCCGGCCGATTAAGGGTGATGACCGCAACCTGCGCGCCATGGCGCTCATAAAGCACCGGAAGAACTTCACTCATCGCTGGCTTCTCCCCGGAAAAACAACAGCGTCAGCAGCAGGGCGATGGCGCCGAGCGGCAGCGAAAACAGCGGCAGGTAATAGGCCGGCAGCGCGTAGAGCGTCAGGCCGCCCAGCATCCCGCCCGCCGCGATGCCGGCGTACAACACCGAGCTGTTGAGCGACACGGTCAGCGCGCCAAAGCGTTTCGATAGCGACAACAGGTGATGCTGGATCGGTACTAGGTACATCCAGCCGGTAATGCCCCAGACGAGGAAGATGGCCAGTACCCACCAGGGCGAGGTGACATAAAAGGCCAGCAAAAACAGAGACAGCGTCTGGATCGCCACGGAAAACAGCAGCACGAACTTGCTGCCGAGGGCATCGGTTAACGCGCCGGAGGCAAAATTGCCGATCACCGCGCCAATGCCGAACACCAGCAACGCGAGGGGCAGGATCGCCTCAGGGCCGAACTGGGTGTTTTTCAGCAACACGCTGACGTAGCTGTAGACGATGTGTTCCGAGCAAACGGCAAAAAAGGTGATCAGCAGCGTAGTCAGCACCGCCTTTTGCCGCAGCGGGGCGAGCCGCTCTTTCAGCGAATGCTTGCCCGATGGCGCAATGGCGCGCAGCGCCAACGACAGGCCCAGCAGCGCAATCGCCCCCAGCAGGGCGATGAACAGAAAGATTTCACGCCAGCCGATCAGTTTGGCGAGAAAGGTACCGAACGGAATGCCGAGCGCAATAGCCAACGTCATGCCGCCATAGACGATGGAAATAGCCAGGCCGCGGCGTTTTTCCGCCACCAGCCCCACCGCGGCGGCGGCGGCCTGCGGCGTGTAACAGGCCGCCCCCAATGCCGCCAGCACTCTGCCGAACGCGATCTGCAGATAGCTGGTGGCCCAGGCGCAGGCCAGGTTGCCGGCGATGAACAGCACCAGCGCCAACTGCAGGATATGCTTGCGGTTGACGTTGCCCAGCAGCCAGGCGGTGAGGGGGGCGAACAGCATATAGGCCAGCGCGAATACCGATATCAACTGCCCCGCTTGCGCGGGGCTGACGGCAAAGGTGTCGGAAATATCGCTGAGTACGCCGGCGACGATAAAAGCGTCTGTGCCGATGGCGAAGGTACCGGTCGCCATCAGGCAGAGCGTGATCAGATGGCCGTTATAATCCGCTAACTTCATCCTGCCCTCCGCAGATCGTTCGCTGCCCAGACCCGGCCTAGTGCCGCCAGGAAGGTCTCCACGTCGGCATGGGAATGTGCCGAGGTCGGCGTTACCCGTAGTCGCTCGCTGCCTGCGGGCACCGTCGGGGCATTGACCGGTTGCACGTAAATATCATGCTCATCGAGCAGCACTTTACTGATGTGTTTGTTGCGGTGCGGATCGCCGACCAGCAGCGGCAGGATATGGCTGTCTGCCGACACCAGCGGGATGCCGGCGGCGCGCAGGCCGGTCTTCAGGTGATCGACGATCGCCAGCAGGTGCTTGCGCTGGGTGTCATGCTCGAGGTTGTATCTAAAACTGGCCAACGCGGCGGCTACCACCGGCGCCGGTGACGAGGTGCTGAAGACGAATGCCGGCGCCCAGCTGCGCACCGCTTCCACCACCGAGCGGGGCGCGGCGATATAGCCACCCGCCGCACCGTAAGACTTGCCGAATCCGCCTTGGATAATAGTGATTTTATCCAACAGGCCCAGCTGTTCGGCATAGCCCAATCCCCGTTCGCCATACACGCCGGCCGAATGAATTTCGTCGAGATAGGTCAGCGCCTGATACTGTTCCGCCAGCGCCACGATCTGCGCCAGGGGAGCAAAGTCACCGTCCATGGAATACAGCGACTCGAAGGCAATCAGCTTTGGCCGCGCCGGATCGGCGGCCTGCAGCAGCTCGGCGAGGTGTGCTACATCATTGTGGCGGAAGATTTTTTTCTCCGCTTTACTGTAGCGAATCCCGTAAATCATCGAGGCGTGATTCAGTTCGTCGGAGAACACGATCAGATCGGGAATGGCGTCGCACAGGGTGGATAAGGTGGCGTCGTTGGCGCCGAAACCGGTGGTGAACAGCAGCGCCGACTCTTTGCCGTAGGCGCTGGCCAGCAGCGTTTCCAGCTCGCTGTGGTAGACCGAGGTGCCGGAAATGCTGCGGGCGCCGCAGGTGCCCAGCCCGACCCGGTTAACCGCGTCGGTGGTGGCCAGCAGCACTTTGGGGTGGTGGCTCATTGCCAGATAGTCGTTCGAGCACCAGACGTTGAGACGGCGCTCGCCGTGGTGCCCGTGGCTGGTGGCCCAGGGTTTGTCCTGCACGCCGCGTTCAAGGTTGAGAAACTCGCGAAAACGCCCCTGTTTTTTGGTTTCCGCCAGCTTTTCTTCAAGAATGTTCAGTACGCTCATCGTATGTTCCTTGTGTTAAACGGCTTTAAGGTTTAATGACAGGCCTTGACCGACGCCGACGCACATCGTCACCAATGCGTTGCTTGCTTGTCGGTCGCGTAATTCCAGCGCCGCCGACAGCACCAGGCGCGCACCGGACATCCCCAGCGGATGACCGAGCGCGATGGCGCCGCCGTTCGGGTTGACCCGCGCGTCGTTGGCGTCGATGCGCCAGTGTTTCAGCGCCGCCAGAACCTGTGAGGCGAACGCTTCGTTAATCTCGATGATGTCGAAGTCGTTCAAGGTGAACCCGCCGCGCTGCAGTAAGCGCTCGGTGGAGGCGATCGGCCCCAGCCCCATCAGCGCCGGTTCAACGCCGGCGGCCGCGCTGTCGCCGATCTCCGCCAGCGGTTGCCAGCCCTGGCGTTTCACGTAGCGACCGGAAGCCAATAGCAGCGCGGCGGCGCCGTCGTTGATGCCGGAAGCGTTGCCCGCCGTGACCGAACCGCCGGCGGAGAACGCCGGTTTCAGCGCCTGCAGCTGTTGCAACGTGCTGAGCCGGGGAAATTCATCCTGCGCGAATGTGCGGGTGGTTTTACGATCCGCCGGCACGTCCACGGGCGTGATTTCCCGCGCCAGCCGGCCGCTGTCGATCGCCCGGCGGGCTTTTTGCTGCGAGCCCAGCGCGAACAGATCCTGTTCCTCGCGTGAGATATGTTGCCGTTGGGCCACGTTTTCCGCCGTGATGCCCAGCGGGTCGCTGCCGTAGCGCTCCGCCAGCCGCGGGTTGACGAAGCGCCATCCCAACGTGGTGTCATACAGCTTCACGCCTTTGTCGAACGGCGTTTCGCCCTTGCTCAGCACATAGGGTGCGCGGCTCATGCTTTCCACACCGCCGGCCAAAACCAGTTCGCTGAGGCCGCTGCGGATTTTCGCCGCGGCGTAGATCACCGCATCCAACCCGGATGCGCAAAGGCGGTTGAGGGTGATGGCCGGCACCGACGGATCCAACCCGGAAAGCAGTGTTGCCATGCGAGCGACGTTGCGGTTGTCTTCGCCGGACTGATTGGCGCAGCCCAGAACCACTTCGTCCAGATGCGTTTCCGCCGCCGGATGGCGCTGCAGCAGGCCGCGAATGATCGTCGCCGCCATGTCGTCGGGGCGGGTATGAGCCAGGCTGCCGCCATAGGCGCCGATCGCCGTGCGCGTGCCGTCGATCAGATAAACGCCGTCATCGTTAATGTTCATCATGGCTCCTCAAGGCGTGGTCGTCAGCGCCGGTTGCGCGGCGTGCAGAAGGGTGTAATGCGGCGCATAGCGCGCTGCGTGCAGCAGTTGCGCCAGATTGCTCAGCGTCGTCCTGACGTTTTTCTCCCCCAGTTTGCCGAGCCAGTCGAAAATGCCGCCGGCGTAGTTAACGCCCGCGACGGCGGCGACATCAATGTCTTCCCGGCTGCAGACGCCGCTTTCCACCATGATCACCGACTCATTGATCAGGCTGCTGAGGACGCGAGCGACGATCAGCGCCGGGGAATCTTTGATAAATTCAACCTGCGGGATCGCAGTGTGCAGCAGGCGTAAAAACAGCGCCTTATTGGCCGCAGAGGCATAGCGATTGTGCGCCGCAACCAGATACGCCGTGTCGGCGTAGTTCAGGGCGATGTCGATCACAAAAGCGTCAGCCGTCGTCTGCTCGGCTAACTGGCTCGCCGTGCGGCCATCGGTGATGCTGACGGTGAATGCGCCATTGATCTGGACGGCCGGCCCCAGGCTCGGTAAGGCCGGCCGTTGTTCCACGCGCAGCTGTGGCCACTGACGTGCGGCTTGCTGTTGCAACAGGGTAAAAAAAGGGTGTTCGCCGTAAACGCGCAGCGTCTCGACGTCTGCATCGATGGCGGCCGTCACCGGCGGGGCGGTTTCTTCGGCGGCAAAATAGGAGCGGCCGTTCTTTTTCCCCAACAGACCGGCATCGACCAGCGAACGCTGCAGATGGCCGGGGGTATAGCGCGGGTCGTATTGCATGTCCTGCCAGATTTGCCGGCTGACCTGATAGTTGATGTCCTGGCCGATAAAATCGGTCAGCTCGAGCGGCCCCATGCGGAAGTGTCCGCCGGCCTTGAGGGCACGGTCGATCTGCGGCGCGCGCGCCACGTGTTCTTCCAACAGGCGGAACCCTTCCAGGTAGTAGGGGCGGGCCATGCGGTTAACAATAAACCCCGGCGTGGCCTGGCAGACGACATCGCGTTTCCCCAACGCGGCCACCAGTTGACGGCAACGTTCCGTGGTGGCATGTGCGGTAAAGTAGGCCGGGATGATTTCAATCAGTTTCATCAGCGGCGCAGGGTTGAAAAAGTGCAAACCGATAAACCGCTCGCTGTGCGTCACCGCGGTTGCCAGCTTGTTAAGCGACAGTGAGGAGGTATTGGTGGCGATCAGCGTATCGGGCTTGACCACCGCGGCGATGGCCGCCAACACCTCAAGTTTGGTTTGTTCATGCTCAGCGATGGTTTCTATCACCAACTCGCTGTCGGCGATAGCCTCAAGCGCCGTCGAGAACACCAGATTGGCCAGCACTGAGCTTTTATCCTGCAGCGCGATCTTGCCCTGTTCGACTTTCTTGTTCAGGTCTTGCGCGATATATTCGCGAGCCTGATTGAGGGTATTGCCGTTGCGATTATAAAGCACCGTACGAATGCCTTTTTGCGCGAAAAGATAAGCGATACCTCTGCCCATCGTTCCCGCGCCGATAATCGCAGCCGATTGAATTGCCGCATTACTTTCTGCCATAGAAAATCCCCGTCACTGTATGCCATGCGAAATTCGCAAATGCTTATTATCTCTTTGGATTTACGGCGGCACCGGGTGCCTGTTTGGAAAGTAATTGGCGGTGTCCTGGCTGTCTAACGGTAGAAATGACAGGTTTACGTCCTGAAGGGATTATGCTATTCGCGTAGTTTTCCTGTTCGGCGCAATAAAAAGGCTTATTTTAAGGGGAATAGCTGTTTTCGTTATAGCGTTGGTATTTTTTATTATATGAAACGGCTACTGGCGCCGGGCGGCGATATTCTATAGTGAGTCTGACCTATCGATAATCGGCATCGCTATCTGGAGAACCTGCGTTATGGATACCCGCACTCAACGGCTCATGGCGGAGGTGATTGGCAGCCTGGCCGATCGCGAATGCTTTCTGACGCAACTGGGGCCCTGCGCCGAGGCGTTGGGGTTTGATTATTTCTCCTACATCGTGTTTTCCTGTTATCCGGCCAGCCGCCCCAAGATGCTGATCGAAGGTAATTTTTCAGCAGAGTATCTCGAAGATTATCGGCGGCAGCGGGTGTATTTGCAGGATCCGGTCATTGAGCGCGCTCACCATTCCACGCTGCAGTTCCAGTGGGACGAACGTTTTTATCACGATCGGCCGACGCTTTGGCGACGTATGGCGCAGTTTGGCCTGTGCGCCGGTTGGTCGCAGTCGGTCAAGGATTGCTATGGCAGGCTGGGGATCCTGACGTTTGCCGGCACAGCGCTACCGGAGCAAACGCCACAAGCGCGTGCGGCAAATGAAACCTTTTTCCTTTGGCTGGCGCAAACCGCCCATAAAACGCTGCGTGAAGCCTTGATATCGGTGAACGACGACGCGATAAAAGACGTGCTGACGCTGCGCGAAAAAGACATTTTACGCTGGTGCAGCGAAGGGAAAACGGCGGAAGAGATCGCGCTGTTGATGGGGGTGAGCGAGCGCACGATCAATTTCCACATAGGCAACTCGATTAAAAAACTTTCTGTCGCCAATAAGACCGCCGCCACCGCCAAAGCGGTTTATTTACAGCTGATTTAATCTCGAGAAATAAATAATTAATCGCCTATCCGTTATCGGTGTGATGTTTATATTTTGTTAAATTAAAAGCTATCCTTATCAGTATTTACCCCCCGATCACAAAAGCGTGATAAAGCGATTCACCGCGCCCGTGCGCGGCAGTATTCTGTTGGCACCCGGTTTACATAGAAAGGATGTGATATGTACAAGACTATTTTAGTGCCGATCGATATTGAAGAGGATCTGTTGACCGAGCATGCGCTGAAGCATGTGGAATATTTGGCGAAGATGTCCGGCGCTAAAGTGCATTTCTTCCATGCGCTGCCGGATGCCTCGGCTTTTGTTACTGCCTATTCGTTCGGTCTCAAGGAATTTGAGAATCAGGCGGAGGTGAAGGCGGTGGACAAACTGAAGAAAATCATGTCGGAAATCGATCTGCCGTTGGATCGCCTTAATTACACCGTCAGCTTCGGTTCTGCGCGCGATCAGGTGTTGGAACTGGCGGAAGAGATCGACGCCGACCTGATCATTATCGGTTCACGGCGCCCGAGCGTGAAAACCTATCTGCTGGGATCTAACGCCGCCGCCATCGTTCGCCATGCCAATATTTCGGTGATGGTGGTCAGATAATCCCTCTTAAGCCCACCGTTTTCGGGCGCGCTCTGCGGTTGCCGGTCTGCGGCAGAGCGTGCCTTGCGTTTTATTGCCATCTCAGTGTGAGCTGCTACGATTTTAGCTGACGTTTTTATGCCACCCGGGCCACCGGCCTTGCGCATATTCTTCATCTCAGCCAGAAGAGGGGCAGCTATGCCATTAGAAGTTGATGGGATCATTAGAGGCGATCGGGGCAGTGAACCGAGCCGTTGGCAACATGCGTCAACCAAACCGCTTATCACGCTGACCTGGCATCACACCATTCCTTGGAACTGTTTGCGTAATGTCTGGAATGGTCTGGTGGCGGGGCAGCATTGGAACGCGCTGGACGAGTTTATGAACCTGATCGGTGTGCCAAACCGTGCCGAGGTGATCACACAGATCAAGAATAAAAACCTGCAGGATCGCGATGGATTACACACTCTGGTGACCTGGCAAGGATGGAACATCGTCGAGGGGCCTGGTAATGAGTATCGTGCGCAGGGGGACGATCCCGGTGAAAACTTCGACGGTTGGTCGGGTAAGGGGATGAGCACTAATCAGCAAGCGACGCTGCAGCAGGTCAACGTGTTGTATCAGGTGATGGCGCCGCTGGGAAGCCGTGCGCTGGACGCCGCCAGACAGGCGCCGAACATTTCTGCGGAAGAAGCGAGCGTCTTGCAACGGACGATTAAACAGACCCGTCCAACGTTGCGAGGAAAGGAACCGATCCGGTGGCAAGAAGACATGTGGCATCAGGTGCAGCCGGGTAAAGAGGCGAAACACTTCGCCCGTTGGGACACCAAACCGGTGTGGCGCAAGCGCCTGCACAGCGATCTGGCTCAGGCTGGATAAGCCTTTCCCCGCGCCGGGTTGCCGGCGCGGGGCATCAATCCGGCGCTAATCGCACAGCGCCATTATTTCGTCGTACAATGTCCTGGGAATTTCCACGCCGTATTGCTCGCTCTGCCGCCGCTGTCGATAACGCCGCTCGCCGGGGATGCGTGCGCCTTGCGCCTGCATATCGGCAAACATCGCTTCTGCTCCGGCGAAATATTTCGCCTTATCCGCACCGAGAAAACGCTCGGGATCCAACGCGATGATCAACTCACCGCCGTAAGGCGACGAACCGGTGCCGTTGTCATAGGCCAGCGATTCCTTGCTGGTCATATCGCCGATCAGCGGCCCTGCCAGCAATTCAACCATCGCCGCCAGCGCCGAGCCCTTATGCCCACCGAAGGTCAGCATCGCGCCCTCCAACACGCTGGCGGCATCGGTGGACGGATTGCCTGCCTTATCAATGCCCCAGCCTTCAGGCAGCGGGGTGCCAGCGCGGTGGTGCAGTTCGATTTCGCCGCGCGCCGCCGCGCTGGTGGCCATATCGAATAAAAACGGCGGCCGATCCGGGCGTGGCCAGCCGAAGGCGATGGGGTTGGTGCCAAACAGCGGACGCGAACCGCCGGCCGGCGTCACCCACGCGTGGCTGGGTGTGCAGGCGAAGGCCACCAACCCCTGTTCGGTTAGCGGTTCTATGTCGGCCCACAGCGCGGAGAAATGCACGCAGCGGTTGATCGCCAGCGCGGCGATGCCATTGGCGCGCACCTTACCGATAAAGGCCGGCAGAGCGGTGCGGTAGGCCAGCAGGGAAAACGCGCCGCCGGCGTCGGCACGCAAGATGGCCGGCGCCTGGTCGAACAACTTGGGTACCGCATCGGCAGAGACCTTGCCTACCCGCAGCGATCGCACGCAGCCCAACAGCCGGTATAAGCCGTGAGAAGCGCAGCCGTCGCGTTCGCCCTGGGTGACATTTTGCGCCACCGCTTCGGCATGTGCCTGATTGAAACCGTTGCTGCGCAGCGTACGCAGCGCCAGTTGATAAGCCTGTTCCAACGACAGAACGTGCATGGATGTCATCTCGATGTCCCCCCTGGGTTCATTCTTCTTCATCGCCGATAAAATTGGCCTGGGGTAAACAGGTATAGGCGCCCCAGTAGTAAATCGCCAGCGCAATCACCGCCATGGTGAAGGTGTCCCACGGATGGGCAATAGCGCCGATGCCGCCGAAGCTGCTGAGGTAGGAAAGCCCGATCACCAGCGCATAGAAGACGATCAGCCACAACGAGGACCAAATTTGCTGCCGAAGGCTAACGGCGTGGGTCGGCACCTGATTTTTGAACAGGATATAGATGAAGAACATCAGGATCTGCAAGCCGAGCAGCCAGGAGACGGTGTCCCAGCCGGACCAGAAGACGATCAACGCCGAAATGATAAACGACAGCGGGCCGAGCACGCAGAAAGCGCGCACCCGGAACGGACGCGGCATATCGGGCGCATTGCGCCGCAGCCCGGCGGCGGTGACCGGGGCGATGGCGTAGCTCAACACCAGTGCGGCGGACACCACGCCGATCAGCTTTTCCCAGGACGGGAATGGCAGCGTCCAGAATACCGAGAGAGCGAAGGTCAACCACAGCGCCGGACGCGGGATACCGGACTCGCTATCCACCCGGGTGAACAGTTTGAAGAAGGTGCCGGCGCGCGCCCAACCGTAGATCACGCGAGGCGTGGCGTTCATATAGATGTTGCCGGTGCCGCTCGGCGAAACGATCGCGTCGCTGACTACCAGAAACGCCAGCCATCCCATGCCCAGCGTGATGGCGATGTCGCGGAACGGCAGGGAGAACTGTTGGCTGATGCCGGCCCAGCCACCGCTTAGCATCTCGCTAGGGATACTGCCGAGAAACGCTATCTGCAGCAGCACATAGATGATGGTGGACAGCACCACCGACAGGATCAGCGCGATAGGAATGGTGCGCTGCGGCCTTTGCACCTCGCTGGCGACCGAAATGATCGGCGTCAGGCCGAGGTAGGCGAAGATGATGCCGCCGGCGGAAATGGCGGCCTCAACCCCGGCGGAACCGAAAGGGGCAAAGCCCTGGCTGTGCAGGTTTTCCGGTTTGAAAAAGCTGAACAACACCACGATCACCAGCAGGGGCACCAGAAACTTCAGCACGCTGATCAGGTTATTGGATTTGGCGAAGGTTTTGACGCTGTAGTAGTTGAGCGCGAAGAAAAAACACAGCAGCGCCAGCTGCACCAGCCAGCCGATCGCTGTTGGATCGCCGGACCCCGGCTGGCTGAGGAACGGGAACCAGGCGGCAGCGTACTGCCGGGCGGCGACGACTTCGATGGCGATCAGGCTGGAGAAGGCGATCAGCGTGATAAACCCCAGCAGGTAACCCATTAGTTCACCGTGCGAGAATACCGGATAGCGAATGATGCCGCCGGCGCGCGGCAGAGCGGCGCCCAACTCGCAGTAGACGATGCCGAGCAGCAGCACCGCCAGGCCACCGATCAGCCAGGAATAGATGCCGGCCGGGCCGGCGATGGAGGAGACGTGGCTGGCGGCGAACAGCCAACCGGAGCCGAAGATGGCGCCCAGACCGATGAATGTCAGATCGGTGAGCGTAAGCTGCTTCTTGAATTTGCCTTGGGTTGTCATGGTATTACCCTTTTGTTATTGAGTGGCAGGCAGATGCGGCCGGGCTAATGTTGGGCAGGTGAAACCAGGGGATCTCGGGTGTAAGCGCCGTTAACCAGTCGCAGCAGGTTGAGCGGGTTGGCGTCCTGCAGCGCCGGCGGCAACAGCGCTGCAGGGGTGTTTTGCAAACAAACTGGCCGCAGGAAACGCTCGATCGCCAGCGTGCCTACCGAGGTGCCGCGTGCGTCGCTGGTGGCCGGGTAAGGGCCGCCGTGCACCATGGCGTCGCACACTTCCACCCCGGTCGGGTACCCGTTGAATAGCACCCGACCGGCTTTGCGCGCCAACAGAGCCGTTAGCCCGGCGGCCATATCGAGATCGTCGTCGTCCGCCAGCAGCGTGGCGGTCAACTGGCCTTGCAATGCCGTTAGCGCCGCATGCAGCTGCGCTTCGTTATCCATCGCCACCAGGATGCTGGCCGGGCCGAAGACCTCCTGTTGCAGCAGCGGGTCGGCCTGCAGCAACAGCGCCCTCTCCGCCTGATAAAGCTGCGCCGCCGCCCGAAGAGCAGGCGTTTCGCTTCGGCCTGCCAGCCGCCGCATACCCGGGTGGGCATCGAGGGCCGCCAGCCCGTGACGGTAGTGCTCCAGGGTGCCGGCATTCAGCATCGGCTGCGGCTCGGCGGCGTTGACCAGGGCGCTCATCGTTTCGGTTAACCGATCGAAGGCGGCGCCGCGCAGCGCGACGATCACGCCGGGCTTGGTGCAGAACTGACCGCAGCCGAGCGTGAAGGAAGAGACCAGTTCCTGCGCGATGTGCTGCCCGCGCCGCGCCAGCGCCTTGGGTAGGATCACTACCGGGTTGATGCTCGACATTTCGGCGAAGACCGGAATAGGTTGGGGACGTTGCATCGCCAGATCGAACAGCGCCCGGCCGCCTTGCAGCGAGCCGGTGAATCCCACCGCTTGAATCGCCGGATGTTGTACTAAATCGGCCCCCACGCGGTTGCCGAAGAGCATGTTGAAGACGCCAGAGGGCATCCCCGTGCGTTCCCGTGCGCGCTCGATCGCCTGAGCGGTTAGCTCGGCGGTGATCATATGGCCGCTGTGCGCTTTGAACACGACCGGGCAGCCGGCGGCGAGCGCGGCGGCGGTATCACCGCCCGCGGTGGAGAACGCCAGCGGGAAGTTGCTGGCGCCGAATACCGCCACCGGGCCGAGCGCCGTGCGGTATTGACGCAGATCGGGGCGCGGCAGGGGGGAACGCTGCGGCAGCGCGCAGTCGATGCGCACGCCTTCGACATCGCCGCGCCGCAGCAGCGTGGCGAACAGCCGCATCTGACCGCTGGTTCTGGCGCGTTCGCCGCTCAAGCGCGCCGGCGGCAGGGCCGTTTCCTGTGTGGCGAGGGCGAAGAAGGTTTCGTCCAAGGCATCTAGCTCCTCGGCGATGGTGTCCAAAAAGTTCGCGCGTTGCTCGGCGCTGAGTTGCGAATAGGGCACAAAGGCCGTGGCAGCGGCTTCGGCGGCGGCGGCGGTTTCAGCCGCCGTGGCTTGGTGGAAGCGGTAGCCGGTCGGCTGACCGTCGTCGGCGCGCAGGCTGAGCAGCGCAGCTTCCCCTGCGGCGCGGCGCTGGCCGCCGATAAATTGTTGGCCGCTGATGGCGACGTGGCGTTCGTTGGGCATGGGTTCCCCCGGTAAATAAAGAGCGATGCCCGGCCTGGCCGGGCGGTGAAGGCGTTACAGGCCGACGTTCGGCAGCGCAGGACGAGTGGCCAGCGCTTTATCGATCACGGCATTGATCTCGGTGAGCGTTTCCCCCTGCAGCGCCAGGCGCGGTGGGCGAGTGACGGCGCTGCCGCGGCCAACCCGCTGTTCGCAGAGCTTGATGCATTGCACCAGATCGGGGCGGGCATCGAGGTGCAGCAGCGGCATGAACCAGCTGTACAGCGCCAATGCTTCCTCATAGCGCTTTTCCTTAGCCAGACGGAACAGGGTTTCCCCTTCGCGCGGGAAAGCATTGGACATGCCGGAGATCCAGCCTTGCGCGCCGACGGCGATGCTTTCCAGCACCACATCGTCCAACCCGGCGAACAGCACGAAGCGATCGCCGACTTCGTTGCGTAGGTCGATAAAGCGGCGCGTATCGCCCGAGGAGTCTTTGAAACACACGATGTTCTCGCAGTCGACCAGCGAGGTCAGGATGTCGGGTGTGACGTCATTTTTGTAAATGGGGGGGTTGTTGTAGACCATGATCGGCAGATCGGTCGCGCCGGCGACGCTGCGGAAGTGTGCGGCGGTTTCGTGCGGCTTGGCGGAATAAACCAGCGCCGGCATCACCATAATGCCATCGACACCGGCCTTTTGCGCTTCACGCGCCATGTTCTGCGCGAAGGCGGTGGTGAACTCGGCGATGCCGGCGATCACCGGCACTTTGCCGTCGGCGGCGTCTCTCGCCACTTCGATCACCGCCAACTTTTCCTGCATCGTCATCGAGGTGTTTTCACCGACGGTGCCACACACCACCAGACCGGAGACGCCGTCGCGCACCAGGTTTTTGATCACCGTATGGGTGGCGTCGAGGTCCAGAGAGAAATCGTTGCGGAACTGGGTCGTCACCGCCGGGAATACGCCGCTCCAGCTTATGGCTTTATGGCTCATAGTGTTTGTCCTGTCGTCCGAAAGTGTTAATGAAAAGTGAATCTTTAGTAAGGCTCACCGACAGATTGACCGGTATTGCGCAGGGAGGCTTGACGCTTTTCGCCGATTGCCGCGACGAAATTGGCACAATGGCGGCGGAAAGCGGCATGAAAAAAACCAGGCGCCGGTGCGTCGTGAGGAGAGGGAGGTAACCAGGTAAATCAGCGCGTTAAGCGGAAAGCGTCAGGCGGAAATCGCGCGGCGTGGAGCCGGTCATCGCTTTGAACTGACGGCTGAAGGCGCTGTGATCGGTATAGCCGCACTGTAGCGCGATGTCGGTGATTGGCAGATCGCCGGCCAGCAGTTCCGTGGCCTTTTCCAGCCGCACTTTATGGATCATCTGGCGCGGGGTGAGGTGGAAGATACGTTTGCAGTAGCGTTCGATCTGCGCCACCGACAACCCGGTCAGCGCCGTCAGCTCTTCAAGCGCGAGCGGTCGCGCGTAGTGGCGGCGGATATGCACGTCGATCGCCGCCAGCCGTTGGTAGGCCGGGTGATTGGCCCTGGCCTCCTGCAGGTCGTGAGAAATACCCGCCATACCGATGATTCTTCCCTGCGCGTCATACAGCGCCAGCTTTTGCGTCAGGCACCAGCCGGTTTCTCGGCCATTGTACAGGTGCATCTCCAGTTGATCCTGGATCAGCACGCCGTGGCGCAATACCCGCAGATCCTGCTCGGTGTAGCCGGATCCGAGCTGAGCGGGAAAAACGTCGGCGGAGGTCTTGCCCAGCAGCGGCGTGACGGTTTTGAAACCGCAGCGCTTGGCCAGCGTGAGGTTGGCCAGCAGGTAGCGAGCCTGGGCGTCTTTGATAAAGAACACCACGTTCGGGATCGCGTTCAGCAACGGCGCGATCAGCGCCAGCGTATTCAGCAGATCGCGCAGGTTGTTCGGGCGCTGTTGCGCCAGTCCGTCGCACAGACGCGATAGATGTTCGACGGCAAAAACGTCCTCCTGCTCCGGCAACCCAACAAGCGAAGGCGGCGAGAGAGAAACCGGAGGCTGATAGTCTGAAGTGGATCGCATAACAGTCCCTTTTCGGTCGTTAGCCGGAAAAACAGGCGGGCCAGGTTGGCACTTTCGCATCAATATTAACTTTTCTGTAACGAAGCAAGCGCTATTTCCGTCCGGCTGCTAAATATGCGGATTGCCGCATACTTTTGCCGGGCGGTGTTTGGCAGTTGCTTGAAAACTGCGGTGTTTCTCGCTACATAAAGGTTTAGCATGGAAATAACAATATGATAAATAAGTCATTATTATGGCATTCGTTAAGCGTATACCCGCGCCGCGTCAGACCTGACTTTTATCACTGTGCTGATTTCTTCATTCGCCGCGCCGAAACGCATCAAGCCGCCATGCTCACATTCGTTCAGGCTAATGCCATTGGTAACATCCCATTAACTCAGGAGACGCCGATGGCACTTTCTGCGCATATCACCGCTTTGCGGGCGATCGATTCTCATACCGGCGGAGAGCCGACACGTCTGATCGTGGAAGGGTTTCCCGATCTCGGCGAGGGCAGCATGGCGGAACGGCGGGCGCGTTTCGCACAACATTATGACGATTGGCGCTGCGCGGTGATGCTCGAACCGCGCGGCAATGACGTGCTGGTGGGGGCGCTGCTGTGTCGCCCCTGCTCGCCGCAGGCCACCGCTGGGGTGATCTTCTTTAACAACAGCGGCTATCTGGGTATGTGCGGGCACGGCACTATCGGGCTGATCGCTTCGCTGGCGCACCTGGGGCGCATCCACGCCGGGTGCCATCTCATCGAGACCCCGGTCGGCACGGTAAACGCCACGCTGCATGACGACGGCAGCGTCACGGTGGAGAACGTGGCGGCTTATCGTTACCGTCGCCAGGTGCGGCTTGAGGTTGGGGGATACGGGCCGGTGACGGGGGATATCGCCTGGGGCGGTAACTGGTTCTTCCTGATCGGCGAGTCGCCGTTACCTATCGATAGACAAAATCTGGAGGCATTGACCGCGTTCACCTGGGCGGTGCGGCAGACATTGGAACAGGCGGGCATCTGCGGTGAAGACGGCGGAGTGATAGACCATATCGAACTGTTCGGTGACGATCCGCAGGCCGACAGCCGAAGCTTCGTGTTGTGCCCCGGCAAAGCCTATGATCGTTCTCCGTGCGGTACCGGTACCAGCGCCAAACTGGCGTGTCTGGCGGCGGACGGCAAACTGCCACCGGAAACGCAGTGGCGGCAGGTCAGCGTGATCGGTAGCGAATTCCAGGCCTATTACCGCTGGAATGGCGAACGTATTACTCCTTTTATTCGCGGGCAGGCCTATGTGTGTGCCGATAGCCAACTGCTGCTCGACGAACGCGATCCCTTTGTCTGGGGAATACGCTGATGGGCACCGGACAGAAAGCCGATGTCATCGTGATCGGCGCCGGCATCATCGGCGCTGCCTGTGCCTGGCGGTTGGCGCGGGAAGGGTATCGTGTCTCGGTAGTGGACGATCGTCGCGCCGGTGCGACCGCCGCCGGCATGGGGCATCTGGTATGCATGGACGATAATCCGGCTGAGCTGGCGTTGAGCGCTTATTCGCTGCGGTTATGGCGTGAAGTGACGGGGCGGATGCCGCAAGCGTGTGCCTGGCGCGGCTGCGGAACGCTATGGCTGGCGGATAAAACGGATGAAATGGGCATTGCCGAACAAAAGCGGGCGCGGCTGGCGGAGCAGGGTGTGACTGCGGAACTGCTGACGGCGGAGCAGATCGCTGCCGTGGAGCCGATGCTGCGGCACGGCCTGGCCGGTGGGCTGCGGGTGCCGGCCGACGGCATTGTGTATGCGCCGCTCGTGGCTCGCTGGCTGTTGGACGACGGTAGTGCGGCGATCGACGTGGTACATGGCGAAGCGACAGCATTGGAGGAAGGGGCAGTGAGGCTGGCGGATGGCAGGCGCCTGGCTGCGCCACTGGTAGTCCTGGCCTGTGGCCTCAGGGCCAATAGCCTATTGCCGCAGGCTTTGCTGCACGCCAAGAAGGGCCATCTGGCGATCACCGATCGCTACCCGCCGCGGGTGCGGCATCAACTGGTGGAGTTGGGATATGGCGCCAGCGCGCATGCCAGCGACGGTACGTCGGTGGCATTCAATGTGCAGGCACGGCCCACCGGACAATGGCTGATCGGCTCTTCCCGCCAGTTCGACGCCGTCGATTCGGCGTTGGACATGCCAGTGTTGGCGGCGATGCTCAAGCGTGCGCAGCATTTCTTGCCCGCACTGGCGCAGATGAACATCATTCGCTGCTGGACCGGGCTGCGCGCCGCCTCTGCCGACGGGCTGCCGTTGTTGGGCGCACATCCGCGGCATTCCTGGCTGTGGTTGGCGCTGGGGCACGAGGGATTGGGTGTCACAACCGCCCTTGGTAGTGCCGCGCTGATTACTGCGCAGATCGGCCGGCAAACGCCGGAGATTGATGATTCCCCCTATTTGGCGGCGCGCGCGTTTGCCGTCGAGGAGCTGCCTGTATGAATGAAAGACAAAATACGCTCTCGTTGAGTATCGATGGAGAGCACCGGCGGGTGCCGGTTGGCCTCAGCGTTGCTGCGGCACTCAGCCTGTGCGGTGACGATCGTTGCCGGTTGTCGATTTCACACCAACCACGGGCCCCCTTTTGCGGCATGGGCATTTGTCAGGAGTGCCGGGTGACCATTAACGGTCTGCGTCGCCTGGCGTGCCAGACGCTGTGCCAAGCCGGCATGCGCATCGAGAGGAGCGATGATGAGTAACTTCGACTGTGAGGTGCTGATCGTCGGCGCTGGGCCGGCCGGCATGGCGGCGGCGCTGGCCGCTGCGGAAAGTGGTGGTCAGGTACGAATGATTGATGATAATCCACATCCAGGCGGACAAATCTGGCGAGATGGACCGCAGGTGGCATTGCCTGAAATGGCGAACCGCTATCGGCAGGCGGTGGTGACGAAGGAAAATATTGCGCTGCAGTCCGGCTGCAAGCTGGTGGCGCAGTGTGGCGCTAACCGATTGGCATATGAAGATGCCGAAGGCTGCGGCGTGATTCGCTATCAAAAGTTGATTTTATGCAATGGCGCTCGTGAACTCCTGTTGCCGTTTCCCGGCTGGACGCTGCCGGGGGTGACCGGCGCCGGTGGTCTACAGGCGCAAATCAAGCAAGGGCTGACAATCCGCGGTGAGCGAGTAGTGATAGCAGGCAGTGGTCCACTGCTGTTGGCGGTGGCGAACAGCGTAAAACAGGCCGGCGGCGAGGTGGTGCTGGTGGCTGAGCAGGCACCGCTTTGGCGGTTGGCGGCGTTTGCGGGCGGCTTGTGGCGCTGGCCAGCCAAGCTGCATCAGGCGTTTTCTCTGATGCCGCATCGTTATCGTGCCGGTAGCCGGGTGCTGGCGGCGTTGGGGCAAGACCGTTTAACCTCGGTGCACGTCAATAACGGTGGGCGGCAAAGAACGATCGCCTGCGACAGGTTAGCCTGCGGTTTTGGATTGGTGGCGAACATTGAGTTGGCCATGCTGCTGGGGTGTCGGATAGAACACGGTGCCGTAGCGGTGGATCATTGTCAGCAAACCAGCCAGGCGCAAATTTATGCCGCCGGGGAATGTACCGGCATCGGCGGCAGTGAATTGGCGCTCACCGAAGGCGCCATCGCCGGTTATGCCGCCACCGGTCAGAAGGAAAAAGCCGATTTTATGATGGCGCAGCGGCAGCGGTGGCGGCGTTTCGCCACGGCGACAGCGGCCGCTTTTACGCTCGATGAACGCATGAATTCTCTGGCCAAACCGCAGACGCTGCTGTGCCGCTGCGAAGACGTCGCGCTGGAACAGGTCCGCCATCAGCCGGATTGGAACACGGCTAAGCTAAGTAGCCGCTGTGGCATGGGGGCATGCCAGGGTAAAGTCTGCGCGGCGGCGGCGAGGCAGCTTTTGGGCTGGCCTTTGCCACCGCCGCGTGTGCCTTTAACGCCGGTCAGGGCGGAAACACTGGTTGCGCTGGGGCTGAACCGAAGTGATGACGACGGCTGAATGGATTAGCGGCATGTCACCCTAGGCAAACGCCGCCACATCACCATTGCGGCCAATAGTAGGTTTTCTCTCGCCAACCTTTGCTGTACATACAGGCTTCGATGGTGGCGTTTCGGGCGGACTGATTGCGGTCGGTCTGCACCGTCTTAATCGACGGCTCTTTGTCATAGCGGTATCCCGATGGGCAATCTTTCTTATTTTTCTCGCAAGGGATGTATTTGTTTTCGTAGCTGAACTCCACGTCCCGCACCACGTCCGGAGGAAAACGATCGTAGCCGCGGCTGCGGCATTCGGCATATTCGGCATCCCGGGTACTCTCGACCGCGCCGGGCCTTTCCCATTGGGTGCAGGCGGTCATCATCAAAAGCGGCAAAACAATCAAACAACGGTAATTCTTCATGGTGTCCCTAACTCTTTCTCTGTCCTGAGGCTCTCCGACTAGGAATGTTCCTAACTGGCGAGGTAGGAAAGTGTAATAAACTGGCGGAATAATTGGAAATGATAATGGTTATTGTTTAGGTGTGATTGAGGAAGTGCCGCGTTGAGAGAGGATGTGGCACATTGGGGAAGTCTGTAGGGATCTGCGACCACACGACGAAGGTGGGTCGATGTGGTGCTGGTTTTATTCATTCTTTTTATGCCGTAATGATCCGAGCGCAATTGCATCGTTTTGATGAGTGAAATAATACGCGTGCTAAGTATGTTCTTATCTTGCCTGACTATTATTTTTATTTAGGATATTTACCCATGCCAAGGATTTAATACTCGGTATTAATACTCTATTTTTTTATTTCTGTTTTTTTATTGGGGTTTTATTTCCGGGTTTTTTCTGGGGAAGGCTTTTAGTTACAGGGAATTCATTTGCATTTTAAATTTGGATTTTTTAAATTCATTTTAGAGGAAGGGTAATCGTACGCGACAGCGTCAAAAAAGGAGTTTATTTTGTCTGGGATAAAGAAAACGCCTGAAAGTCATGACGGTTTACCTTCACCATCAGAGGATTATGATACTTTCAAGCACCTCTCCGATGTGGGGGCCGTGTTGGGATATGGGCGAACTCGCTTTTATCAGTGGTGCCGCGGACGCGGATTTCTAACCCCAATGAACGTTCCATCACATGAAATGATCAGCCTGGGATATATGGTGGCGGTGTTATCAGAGACCGGTCATACCCGAGTTTACGTCACGCAGGATGGTTTCAGTTACGTCAGTGGTGCTTTTGCGGCAGATATCCAACGTGGCATGGTCAAGTTTTAAATCTGCAAGAATCGCCTTTATTTCAATAGCTTTAATGCAGAATCTTCTTATGCCTGCCGGTTTGTGGGTGAGTGGGAAGTTATCCGATTTTTTCGTCTCTGCAGTATGAATGCTACTGGAGACAGCTATTCTCTTGTTACGATAAGCATTATTTTCTTCAGGAGCCAAGGATGAAGCATTACGCCGCGTTGTTATTTGCCTCTGCACTGTTGACGGGATGTGCGACTCAAGTCGTACCGCCGCAACAGGCTGAATTGCCGCCCCCAAGCCGTCTGATGCTCTATCAGAATATCCCGGATACGCCTTACGCTACGGTAGTGGTGGTGCGCGACAGCGGAATGCTAGCGGGGAGCTGTCGCACCGGCGTCTATGTGAATGGGGAGTTCGCCGCTTCGCTGGGGTCGAAAGAGAAAGCAGAATTTCGCGTGCCGCCAGGCAATATTACGGTCAGTATCGGGCAAGATATGATCGAGAATAATCTGTGTATTTGGCGTGAGACCGGCGGCAGTGTACCGATGACGCTGCGCGCCGGTGAAAGCCGCTATCTGCGTATCGCGGGCGATCGGCAGAGAGGCTTCGTTTTGCTGGCAGGGCGGCCGTAACATTTCCGGCAAGGGCGTTAACGCCCTTGCCACCATCCCCACAGCGTAATGAGTAGCCACGCCGCTGCAATCCAGCACAGTACCGCCGCGCCCAGCGCTAACGACAGCCGCAGACTGTTAATCAGGAAATACAGCGAAATCAAATACACCAGGTAGGGCAACACCGCCCACATGCCGAAAATCAGCGTCGTTTTTAGCGCCGCTATTGAACGTTCGCTGCCGACAACATAATGCGCAATCAAAGCAAAAGTGGGGAAGAGCGGGACTAAACCGGCGATATAATAGTTGCGCGTTTTGGCCAACAGGCCAATCAGAACCACGACCAGCGCGCCGATCAGCGCTTTGACAAGGATGCCCATAACGGTCTCGGGTGTGGAGGAAAGTCAACACACTGCCCGAAAGTCTGTGCAAGATCAATGGCGTGTTGCGTAGCGCGGGGAAAAACAGACCCGCATGAAACGCGGGTCTGAGAGGCAACGTTTACTGGCGGTAAGCGTGCTTGATTTGCTGAATGCTGTTCTTGAAGATTTCCGCCTGAGTCGGATCTTCAATCTGGGCAATGAAACGTTCCATGTTGATGATGACTTTCCCGGCGTCGGCCTGGCCGATCGACTTCAGGATCAGCGTCAGCGTAGCTTTGAGGCAGGCAACCTCGGTCGCCAAGATTTCCGGGTTTGCAGACGTAGTGAAATCAACGTTGCTCATTTTCTCTCCTGATTTTTTGAGGCCGTAGCCTGATACAAGCTGCTTTGGCGCACCGCGCGTGGGCTAAACAGTTGTCGCGCGCGGTGGCGAATTTAACTGGGCGCGGAGTATAGCATAGCATGCGTCCATCATCTGCACCGGGCTTGCTCCGGTCACGCGGGTGGGCAACGTTCGCTCATTGCTTGTCCGAATCATCCTCTATCGGCAAGTTATTTCGAGGTGGTTAACAAGTATTTGTCCGGCACGTTATTGTTGAACGATGGGGTTATTATAATTATTTGGAGCGTAGTACACCGATTTTAGCGGCGTTTGCCGGGAATAATAGTTTCGACCGTGGGTTGCCAGACCCGCGTTGGCAGCGGATTTGGCTACGCCTTTAAATATCAAATGATTACAAATAGCCAATAGCCGTGTTAATATTATTCATGTCGTGATTGCTTACACAGATTTCTCACTCGCAGCATGATTGTCGCGCTATCCTGTGTCTGGTACAGCGCCGCGGAATTATTTTCGTCGCCTGATGTTTTCCGACGTGACGATTTATCGGCGGCATAGACGGCTAAAATTGAAAAATCAGCTCTGCTCCGCAAAGTTATTCGAAAGTATGTATTAATCTGTGTTCATTCTTGTCTGAAAAACAAGTAATATCTCTGGCGAAAACAGAGGCCGATTGCGTTACTCCCTTTTTTTGGAGATTTTTCCTTGATTAGCGTTCTTCTTGTTGATGACCACGAACTGGTGCGCGCAGGGATACGACGCATTCTTGAAGATATCAAAGGTATAAAAGTTGTCGGTGAGGCCCAGTGCGGTGAAGACGCCGTAAAATGGTGCCGTGGCAACGCTGTCGATATCGTGCTGATGGACATGAATATGCCGGGCATTGGCGGGCTGGAAGCCACGCGCAAGATTGTGCGTTATGCGCCCGACGTCAAAGTCATCATGTTGACCATCCATACTGAAAATCCTTTGCCCGCGAAGGTGATGCAGGCGGGGGCCGCCGGTTACCTGAGCAAGGGCGCCGCGCCGCAAGAAGTGATTAACGCCTTGCGTTCCGTGCATGCGGGGCAGCGCTATATCGCGTCTGACATCGCTCAGCAGATGGCCTTGAGTCAGCTGGAGCCGCAGGCTGAAACGCCGTTCAGCTGCCTGTCTGAACGCGAGTTACAGATCATGTTGATGATCACCAAAGGCAAAAAAGTGAATGAGATCTCGGAGCAACTGAGTCTCAGCCCAAAAACGGTGAACAGCTACCGTTACCGCATGTTCAGCAAACTGAATATCAGCGGCGACGTCGAATTGACTCACCTGGCCATCCGACATGGATTGTTCAATGCGGAGACGTTGTTAAGCAGTGAATGATCGTTTTGATGCCAAAGCCTTCCTGAGTACCGTCACCAGCCAACCCGGCGTCTATCGTATGTACGACGCCACGGGAACGGTGATCTACGTCGGTAAAGCCAAAGACCTGAAAAAGCGTCTCGCCAGCTACTTTCGGCAGCAGGTCAGCAGCCGTAAGACCGAGACGCTGGTTAAAAATATCGCACAAATAGACGTAACGGTTACCCATACCGAAACGGAAGCGCTGTTGTTGGAACATAACTACATTAAATTGTACCAACCGCGATATAATGTTCTTTTGCGAGACGATAAATCTTATCCGCTGATTTTTCTCAGCGCGGATACCCATCCCCGTTTGGCGGTGCATCGCGGCGCCAAACACGCCAAGGGCGAATATTTCGGGCCTTTTCCCAACTCTTACGCCGTACGCGAAACGCTGGCGCTGCTGCAGAAGCTGTTCCCGATCCGCCAGTGCGAAAACAGCGTGTATCGCAACCGTTCACGTCCGTGTCTGCAGTATCAGATCGGCCGCTGTCTGGGGCCTTGCGTCGCCGGCCTGGTGAGTGAAGAAGAATATCGGCAGCAGGTGGACTACGTGCGGCTGTTCCTTTCAGGCAAAGATCAACAGGTATTGCACCAGCTGATTGCGCGCATGGAAGAAGCCAGCAAACTGCTTAATTTCGAAGAGGCGGCGCGCATTCGCGATCAAATTCAGGCCGTACGCCGCGTCACGGAGCGGCAGTTCGTGTCGGGCGACAGCGACGATCTGGACGTGATTGGCGTGGCGTTCGATGCCGGTATGGCGTGCCTGCACGTGCTGTTCATCCGACAGGGCAAGGTGCTGGGCAGCCGCAGCTATTTCCCTAAAGTGCCGGGTGGTACGGAGATGAGTGAGGTGGTGCAGACCTTTGTTGGTCAGTTCTATCTGCAAGGCAGCCAGGCGCGCACGCTGCCCGGCGAGATCCTGCTGGATTTCAGCCTGCCGGAAAAAGACCTGCTTGCGGAATCGCTCTCCGAGTTGGCGGGGCGCAAGATCCAAATTCAAAGCAAACCGCGCGGCGATCGCGCCCGTTATCTGAAGCTGGCGCGCACCAACGCGGCAACGGCGTTGACGACCAAGCTGTCGCAGCAGTCGACTATTCATCAGCGGCTGGCGGAATTGGCCAAGGTGCTGAACCTGACGGAAATCAACCGCATGGAGTGCTTCGATATCAGCCATACCATGGGCGAGCAGACCGTGGCTTCGTGCGTGGTGTTCGACGGTAACGGCCCCGTGCGAGCGGAGTATCGGCGCTATAATATCAGCGGCATCACGCCTGGTGATGACTACGCGGCGATGACGCAGGTGCTGAAGCGCCGTTACGGCAAGGCGCTGGAAGAGAAAAAGATCCCGGATGTCATCTTCATCGACGGCGGTAAAGGGCAACTCGGCATGGCGATCGAGGTATTCAAATCGCTGAACGTCACCTGGGACAAGAATAAGCCGTTGCTGATCGGCATCGCCAAAGGCGCCGACCGCAAGGCCGGGTTAGAAACGTTGTTCTTCGTCCCGGAAGGCGAGGGAATTTCTCTGCCGCCGGATTCGCCGGCGCTGCATGTGATCCAACACATCCGCGACGATTCGCACAATCATGCGATTACCGGTCACCGGCAGAGAAGGGCGAAAGTCAGAAATACCAGCGCATTGGAGCTGATTGAAGGCGTAGGGCCGAAACGGCGCCAGGTGCTGTTGAAGTATATGGGCGGACTGCAACCTTTGTTGAACGCCAGCGTGGAGGAAATTGCAAAAGTGCCGGGTATTTCACAAGCATTGGCAGAAAAGATCTACAATGCATTGAAACACTGAGGGCAATGTAGCAACATACTCTTAATTTCCACTCTAGCCAGATAGTTACCGTAGCATTATGCAATTGAATATACCGACTTGGCTTACCCTGTTTCGCGTAGTTCTGATCCCATTCTTTGTGCTGGCGTTTTATCTGCCGTTCAACTGGGCTCCGATGGTTTGCGCCGTTATCTTTGTGTTTGCCGCCGTCACCGACTGGTTTGACGGCTTCCTGGCACGCCGCTGGAAACAAACAACGCGCTTCGGGGCGTTTTTGGATCCGGTCGCTGACAAAGTGATGGTGGCGGTGGCGCTGGTGCTGGTGGCGGAGCACTACCACAGCTGGTGGATCACGCTGCCGGCGGCCACCATGATCGCCCGTGAAATCATCATTTCGTCGCTGCGTGAGTGGATGGCGGAAATTGGCAAACGCAGCAGCGTGGCGGTGTCCTGGATTGGCAAAGTGAAAACCATGGCGCAGATGATGTCGCTGGTGGGCCTGCTGTGGCGGCCGGATCGCTCCGTAGAGTATGTGGCGATTGGTTTGCTGTATATCGCGGCGGTGCTGACTTTCTGGTCGATGTTTCAATATTTGAACGCGGCACGCAACGATCTGCTGGAACCGTGATCGATACGCTGCAAAAATCGGCAAACGATCGTGATGCGCCAACAATTTTATTGACTCATCACGTCAGGTAAGTAGAATGCATCGCATCAGACGACAACGATGAATTGCCGAAAGATAGCAAAGAAATCAGTCAGTTCTGGTAATGCGGGAATAGCTCAGTTGGTAGAGCGCAACCTTGCCAAGGTTGAGGTCGCGAGTTCGAGCCTCGTTTCCCGCTCCAAATTTTGATCTGCAGAGTTCTTTGGAATTCCATTGAGGTTTGTAAGTCATTGAAAAAAGGGGCGAAAGCCCCTTTTTTTATTCCAGAGGTTTTCCCTGGAATCCAGCGCCAGCCAACACTTTTTAGTCCATTTTTTAGTCCATCAATACGGACGCGAGCTTGTGCGCATTGTTGCTGTATGGCACTGGGCGATATGCCGACCATCTGTTCCTGAACCAGGCACAGAGGAGTTGGACATGGCACTTTCCGATACCACCATTCGGCAGGCAAAAGCCGTTGCCAAGGCATGCACACTCGGCGACTCTGATGGCCTCGCGTTGGCCGTGTCACCCGAAGGCAACAAAAGTTGGCACTTTCGGTATTCCTGGAACAGCAAGCAGAAATGGTTGTCTCTGGGTACCTACCCTGGAATCTCCCTCAAAGAAGCCCGCACTCGTCGCGACATCGCTTGTGAATTGGTTGCCCGCGGCATCAACCCCTGCAAGCAAAGAAACCAGGACCGCAGACACGCCTTTCTCGCTGAGAATCACACCTTCCAGAAGGTGTTCGAGCAATGGTTCGAGTTTCGCAAGAAGAGTCTGAAGGCGGGCCGTTAAAGCACACAGGAGCAGATCCAGCGAATCTTCCTCAGAGATATTCTCCTGACCCTCGGCCCTCAATCTGTCTATGAGATTAAGCGTACGGACTTGTTGGACATCCTCGAGAGCATTGAACGCCGTGGGGCTTTCACAACGGCCGTCACCCGATGTACCGCTATGCCCTGGTTAAGGTTCCGGACCTGGAGCAGAATCCGGCGTCTGACCTTGATGTAGTGGCCGCGCCCAAATCCCCCGTTCGACACAACCCCCTTCCTGCATATGGGCGGACTGCCTGAATTGTTGCAGAAGCTCCGTGCCTACAGGGGACAGTTGCAAACTCAGCTGGTGCTACGGTTGTTGATGTTGACTGGTGTGCACACGGGCGAACTTCGCTTGGCGACGCCTGATCAGTTCCACTTGGATTAAGGTTTCTGGATCATCCCTCCGGAGATCGTCAAGCAGCTGCAGCTGGATATGAACAGGGACGGCAAACAATCATCGGATAAGCGTCTGTTGTTGATGGCGATGGCGCTGTTCACGCTGGGCAATGCGGTAGTCAGCCTGGCAGTAGAGCGCGACCTGGGATTCGAGTGCCACTCCTATCCCATACCGATCACAACTGATCCGGGTACCCCACTACAGGTTGCGTACGACATTGAGAGCCGCACTGCTCTGGGCCACCGGCATTATTTCTATCGTGTTGATATTCAGATGCTCCGGCTGCTGGATGATCCAGAATACAGTGTTGGCGATGTCCTCAGGACCAATAGCTTTTACATCTTTGTACAGAGCTTCGACCGCTTCCATATTGCCATTGAGTCGTACCACCGAGAATTCAGTCCCAGAACACAGGCCGGGCTCGATATTGGTAACTCTCACATGGGTACCAGCCAAATCGGCGCGCAGATTCAAACTGAATTGTTTGACGAAAGCCTTGCTGGCTCCATATACATTACCTCCCGGATATGGGTAGGTCCCGGCGATCGATCCAATGTTGATGATCAGTCCGCTGTTAGCCTCAACCATCCCTGGCAGAACTCGATGAGTGACGAGGGCAAGACCGGTGATGTTAGTGGCGATCATGCGCTCCCAATTTTGTACATTGCTCTGCTGTGCACGCTCAATGCCCAACGCCAGCCCAGCATTATTCACCAGTATATCAATGGAAAACGGGGCCTCACTCACCTGCTCGAACGCCTTGTCGAGGGACAGCGGATCAGTGACATCCAGCGGCAGCGGGATGAACTGTTCGCCAAGCTCCTGCCGCAGGAGCAAGAGCTTCTCCATGCGGCGTGCAGCGCCTATGACCCGATAGCCTTCGGCAATCAGCCGATGACAGATTGCTTTACCAAAGCCGGCTGAAGCCCCGGTGACTAATGCAGTTCGCATACTATTCCTACCTTTGTTAGAAATATCGTTGGAAACTCAGGCCAGATACTTCACGCCAAGACTGGCGAACAAGCAGAGCATCGAAAATACTAGAGCTTTACGCACGACGTCATTGCCCTTACGAATTGCCAAGGCACTGCCCAGATGGTTGCCAAGGATGTTGCAGGCCACCAACGGCAAAGCAAGCAAATAAATCACCTTGCCGGCAATAACAAATGCCACCAGCGCCCCGATGTTTGAGGCAAAGTTGAATGTCTTGGAGTTTGCGGAGCTGGAAACCAGGTCCATTTTGAGCAGGTAGTGAAAGGCAATAATAAACATGCTTCCTGTGCCTGGCCCGAAGAAACCATCATAGAAGCCAATAACCAAGCATGTCAGTGGCACCACAGTAAACAGCATTCCATGAGACAAGACATGTTCCTGTACTGGCCGATCTTTTGGTGTAAGAAAAATCAGAATACCAAAGGGGATCAAAGCAAGAATGATCTTACCGACAGTTTCCTGTGGAATTGAAACAATCAGGTTCGCCCCCAGATACGCACCCAATAGCGAAAATGGGACGCCTACAAGAGCCACCTTCCAGACCATCTTGCTATTGACCAGAAAATTCCTTATCGCCGCAAGAGTTCCCAAGGTACTGACTAATTTTTCCTGGCCCAGTGCGACTTGCGGCGGCAGGCCAACGAGCAAAAAGCCCGGCACCAAGAACAAGCCTCCACCACCTGCGATGCTGTCGACAAAGCCAGCTATAAACGCAATAGTACCCAGCAAAATAATCGCAAATATCCAATGCTCAGCCCAATAGGCTCCTAGTAGTTCCATGGTAATACCTCTATAAGAAAAAATTCAGGAAAGGACTTCGTAAAGATGATCTGCACGCGCCAAGCGCACTCGGCTCAGGCTATTGACCGCGAACAAACGAATTAGCCAACGATCTGCACCGTCATTCTGCGGCTCGAAAGCATCCCGAGCGTGGAGTACCCGCTGGTTCTTGAAGATCATGAAGTCCCCAGGTAGCAAGAGATGCGGCTTATCGAACTTACGGGTTTCAAGCATCGTTCGCAGGACATCAAGCGCGTGTGCGGCAGGGGTATTTGTGCCGTACGTGTTTTCACTATCGAAACGACACAACCACTCGTTGCCCAACCCTCGGACCAACACAGCCAGGTTAGGCGTCGAACGACGATTACTGGCGAAAGAATCCGGGCGTCGCACTTCAAAATTCGGCAAACTCAGTTCATGCACAATAGAATCCGGAAGGCTGTTGAGGACTTCATCAAGATTGACTAGTGTGGTGTTGATTCGTGGGTCGCAGCGTATGCCGACGAACGACAAGTATTCCGGGCAGCACGAAATATCGCCGACAGCCTCAGACGACAACGGCAAATCTGGGTTGTCTACGTGGTAGGAAAACCGAAGACGGGAACCGTGAGAACTTTTCTGACTAGCTGATGCTCGTGAAGGAATCACATGCCGAAATAAACGACCGTCATTTTCACCTTCGTATACGACGGGGTGAATACCTAACAGGCTTTGCAGCGAGAGGTTCACGAGGCAGGCAATGGGGGTGCTCTCCGGACTCAACACGCCAGAGTACGGTGTCGGCGGAGTATCACGATCTCGTGGGCAATTCCTTATCACCATTGCAGTAATCGTCGGGTCTTCAACGAATGTACGGATCTGGCGAGTTAGTTCGGCTCCAATTATGTCCTGGGCCTGCTCCTTAAGCTGAAAATAAATATCCTTGGTGGATTCAAAATCCAGCGGAGTCTGGCTTAACACCGTTTGCCATGCGCTGGAGGTGACCCATGGCAGGCGGATCTCCAACGTTGTCACAGACTCGGTGTCCTGATTGTGCTGTGTGCATTCCATTTCAACTAAGTTTCCATATTTCGGTGCTCGACTCGCTTGATTTGCGGACAGCACTCCCTGTTGTTGTTTTTTGTGATTTAAATCACGTTTTTTTGCTTTGTCTCAAGCAGACGCCATTAATGAATCGGTCAATTCAACCTAATTGAATCGATTCAATTACTGTAATTGAATCGATTGCGGAAATTCAATTAATTTCTGTCACAATGATTTAACTAACACCTGCTTTGGTATTAATTTTTTGATTTTAAACTATTTATTTTAATTCTCTGGCTACCTGCGGTTTTTGTGAGAATTAGGGTGGGCTAAGTAATGAAATCAAGGAAATATTCTGAAAATAGCTCGATAACCTTTAACGGGTTCCTCGATTACACCCATAACGCTTGCATATACTTTTATGCTAGGATTTGGCATTCATGAAGATATCTGGTGCTTTACCTATGTGGGTCCCTCAATACAGCGATCATGAGAAACCGGTTTACCTGATGATTGCCGATGCCCTGGAGCAGGACATCAATTCCGGGCGCCTGCAGCCTGACGAGCGGCTGCCAACGCTCAAGGATCTCGCTGGAACTTTGAAAGTCACTCCTGGGACCATTGGCCGTGCCTATGACGAAGCGGCCAAACGTGGGCTAGTGATTGGTGAGGTCGGTCGCGGGACCTTTGTCCTGCCTGCCCAAACCAAGGCTGCGCCACGCGCGATAGGCGAGCGCTCCCCCGAAGACAATGCACAGATTGATCTTTCAATAATTAAGCCTAGTGATGCCGACATAGACGGTTGGTTGCGGCAGTCAATTATTGAACTCGCGCACTCAGCGGATTTGGGCCGTGTGATGGACTACACCAGCGATGGTGGGCACGCAGTACACAAGCAAGCGGGGGCTCGTTGGGTGCAACGCAGTCTGCCAGATGCAACGTGGCAGCAGATCGTCCTCACTTCCGGAGCGCAGCATGGCTTGCTAGTGGCGATCAGTAGCCTATCGAAAACCAATGATGTGATTTTGTGCGAAGAGCATTGCTATCCTGGAATCATCTCTCTTGCTCATAGCCTCGATCGGCGACTGCAGGGCGTACAGATAGATGAATTCGGGCTACTCCCTGAGGCCTTCCGCGCCGCTTGCGTTGAGCACCGCCCAGCGTTACTAATTTGCGTAACCACCCACCAAAATCCAACTAATTCAATCATGCCCCCGGAGCGTCGCGAGGCAATCGCGCAGATTGCCCGCGAGCATGATGTATTCATTATTGACGATGATATTTACGGTTTTCTGGAGGTCCAGCCAGCGAGTAAACCGATTTCGGCCTATGCACCTGAGCGATCCATCTATTTGACGAGCCTTTCAAAGAGCATTCTTCCCGCGTTACGTATTGGCTACCTGTACGCGCCTCCTGAGACTCTCTCACGCTTGTCATCCATGGTCCGTAGCAGCGTATGGATGCCTTCGCCGATGATGGCACAGTTGGCCAGCAACGTGATCTGCAGCGGTATGGGTGAGCGATTAGTCAAAGCGCAGCAAGATGAGGCCGCTGCACGGCAGAGACTGGTCAAGGAAGTTCTTGGCAGTTATCGAATTTGCAGCCAGCCCAACAGCTTCCACGTTTGGTTGGAATTGCCCGAACCATGGACTTGCGATGAGTTTGCCAACTTGGCCCGTGCTCATGGGGTAATGGTCGTTAGCGGCAGCCAGTTCCTAGCACAGCGTACTATCGCCTCTAATGGCGTGCGAATTGCCTTGATGTCACCGAGTCGCGCCGAACTGAAGTTTGCGTTAACCACGCTGGCCAGCTTGCTAGCCTCTCCCGAACCACGCTTGTTTTACTAAAGCAGCGCATACATATAAGTAGCCGTCAGGCGACAGTTCGTCGGGGGAGGCCGTGTCCAATGGAGCTTCGATCCTTAGCCTGAATCAATCTTTGGGCATTTAAGGGGCTCTGCGACTGGTTCTACAGCTTTTCCACTGGGCATACTTAAAAAGTAACTTGCACTAACTCAGCAGACCCTCCGTCCTTCTAAGTGGGCAAGCTTGTCATCGAATGATAAGCCAAGCTGCACCCAATCAGTAACGCTGCTGTCAGGGCATTGAGCTGGCACGGTAGAGTGATAGAACAACTTCATATGTCCCTATATCTCCAGTCGTTTTCATACCGTAGGATGCCCCGTTGAACGGCGAAAACAGGCACATTTGATTGGACATCGTGCCGGTGCTCTGCAGGGGGATTGATGCCGACCCATCGTGCGTTGGACAACCTGGCGTAAGTCCCCAGCTCTGCAGTTGCGTTGGCCGTTCAGGGCTGCGGCGCTGGAGATTGCGCGATGTCCCCATGATGATGTTTTGCATGATATCTCATCATCATAAGCAGGTGAAAAGCCGGAGAGGGGGAGGTAAGCGATTCCTGTAGAGAAAAAAAGATCCGATTTGCCCGTGAATTCCCGAGCCGACGCATATAAAATCAACATTCCGCTTGCCTTTCCGTCGGCATTGTGAACAGTGCGCCCACAAAATAAGCAGTTGAAAGCGTTAGAGAACTTTTTGCTATTTCGGGGGGTTGCCAAGGTGGGGGGTTTAGTCCATAATGCAGTCCATCGATTCGGCGGTAACGAAATAAATTACTTAAGAATCAGATGATTAGGATAAGCGATTTCAACATCGCCAACCAAAAGAACAAAACGAAGTGGGTGAATCACCGGCTTTGGTCTGAAAAGGCAAACAGAATAAAGGCGCGTTAACAAAGCGGTTATGTAGCGGATTGCAAATCCGTCCAGTCCGGTTCGACTCCGGAACGCGCCTCCAACTTTCCCGAGCCCGGGTGGTGAAATCGGTAGACACAAGGGATTTAAAATCCCTCGGCTTATGGCTGTGCGGGTTCAAGTCCCGCCCCGGGTACCAGGGAATAAAAATACCGAATAATCAAAGCAATAAGTAGTAATGTCGTAGACCGCCGAGAGGCGGTTTTTTTGTTTCTGGAATTCGTATTACACCTGCATTTTTCCTTTCTTATCATACCCATCCCCTTGGATTGTCATCCTGCTTGCAGGGAGCCCCGCAGGGCTCCGAAGTACAACTCATAAGAAACCGAACGCCGCGGCGAGGATCCAACCGAAGACGCAGGAGACGCTGACGCCGATCAGGCCGGGCAGAATAAAGCTGTGGTTGATCACGAAGCGGCCGATGCGGGTGGTGCCGGAGCGGTCGAACTGGATCGCCGCCAGATCGCTGGGGTAGGTTGGCAAAATATAGTAGCCATAGCAGGCCGGCGCCGAAGCGACGATATAGGCCGGGTTGATGCCGATTGCCAACGCCACCGGCACCAACGCCGCCAGTGCGGCGGCCTGCGAATTGACGAATTTCGACACCAGCAGCAGGATCAGCGCATAGGCCCAAGGGTACTCTTTCACCAGCACGCCCAGCGTGGCTTCTATCTGCGCCAGGTGCGCGCCGAACATGGTTTCCGCCATCCAGGCGACGCCATACACCGCCACGATGGCGATCATGCCGGAACGGAACACCTCGTTTTTAGAGATAGACGCCGGGTTGGTGCGTGTAATGATGACGATCAGCGCCCCGGCCATCAGCATACACATCTGGATCACCAGGACCATGGAGAGCGGCTTGCCACCGAAGCTGGGCCGCAGGTCGGAAAAGGCTCCCAGCACCGCCACCAGGGCGATAGTGGCGAGGAAAATCCACATGGCGATCCAGTTGCTGCGCGGTAATACCCGGTCCAGCAGGGTGGCGGCGTCGCCATAGACGTAGCGATGGTTCTCCGGCACCGAGATGAATTTCTGGAACTCGGGATCTTTGTCCAGGTCTTTGCCGCGGAACCAACTGAAGATGCCGATCGCCAGAATGCCGCACAGGGTGGAAGGTATGGTGATAGACAGCAGATCGAGGAATTCCAGATGGCGGCCATTGAAGGTGTAGCTACTGAGCATCGCCACCAGTGAAACGACCGCCACTGAGACTGGGCTGGCGATAATGCCCATCTGCGCGCCGATCGAGCTGGCCGCCATCGGCCGTTCCGGGCGGATGTTATTTTTGATCGCCACGTCATAGATGATTGGCAAGATGGTGTAGACCACATGGCCGGTGCCACACAGGATCGTGAGAATGCAGGTGACGAACGGTGCGATGATCGAGACATAACGCGGGTTGCGCCGCAGCATCCGCTCGGCGATCTGCAGCATGACGTCCAACCCGCCTGAGGCCTGCAGGGTGGCGGAGGCCGCCACCACCGCGATGATCACCAGCATCACGTCTACCGGCGGTTTGCCGGGCTGCAGGTGAAAGCCGAACACCAGGATCATCAAACCGATACCGCCCAGTAACCCCAGCGCAATGCCGCCCTTACGCGCCCCATACAGCAAGCATGCCAATATAACCGCTAATTGCAGAAAGAAATCCATGATAGATACGCCTTAATAATGTTGAACTTAACTGCGTTCAGTTTCCGGCGGCGTTTACAGCAGAAAGTTGTTTTAAATCTAAAGGCGCTAAAAAATTGTGGTTATTAACTCTAAAGAGTGATGGCGGTCACGTTCAGAGAATCTGAAGAGCAGGCGGCTGACGACATCAGCACGAAAAAGCAAGTCAAGAGGTCAGACCTCTTCTATATAACCGGTTCACCACCAGAGGAGAGAGCAATGGATCCGACAAAAATGACGGGGTTGGCGTTATTACAGGCTGCGATGGCCGGCAAAATTCCACCGGCTTCAATCGCTGAAACGGTGCCCATGAAACCGGACGCGGTTGAAGAGGGGTATATCCGTATTGTGGCGCGAGCAGACGGGCGCCATCTGAATCCGTTGGGGGGCGTACATGGCGGTTTCGCCGCTACGGTATTGGACTCGGTGACCGGTTGCGCGGTGCACAGTACGCTGGGCGCAGGGATTGGTTATGGCACCGTCGATCTGCAGGTTAAAATGTTGCGCCCGGTGCCAAAGGAGAGTGATCTGATCGCCGAGGGGCGTCTGGTCTATGCGTCGAAAAATGTCGCTTTCGCCGAAGGCACGCTCAAAACGGCGGAAGGGAAGCTGCTGGCCTCGGCAACCGCCACGTGTTTTATCATTCGTCCTACCGATCAAGCCCCGCAATAACCTGCCTTTATCGGGCTTCGGGCTATCAACCCGGGGCCTGATGCATTTCTCTTCGGCTGCATACCTTGCTGCGCTACGATGACAGGCGCGATACGCCATTGTGGTCTAGTATTCTTGGGTAAAAATTTATCGGGGTGGTTATGCAGCCGTATAAAGAGGTTGAGTTTGATCATGAGCTTTGTCTGGCGATCGGCAAAGCCGTATTAGACGTGGTGGCGCAGGGGGAAGAAACCAGCGCTCCGGCGGTGATGAACGCGATTGAGCGCTCGGTGGAACAGGGGCTGAATGACGACGAAACCGCCATCGCCGACGACGCTCTGGATTTGATGGCTCGTCTCATCCACGGCTTCAGGTTCATTAATCTAGAGGGTGAAGAGGACAGTCCCCATGCATTGGTTGAATTTCAAGCGCTACAAGAGTGACGTTGCCAAACAGGCCGTGCCGCCGCATTTGAATGCGGCCGAATTTGCACGGCATTACGCCGATAAGCCGCAAACCGATACGGAAGAGTATCTTTCGCTCAGCGGGGAGATGTGCTGGGATGCGGTGGTGCTTTGTGCCCACCGTTCTGGCGCGCTCAGCAAGGCGAAATACAAGCAGTTGTGGCAGACGGTGTTCGATAAGCAATACAAACATTTCGTTAGCCCGGATGATACCGAGATCCGCACTATGGCCGATATGCTGCGCGCGCCGCAGGGATGTTTTATCGGCATATTCTCCCTGCGCGACGCGGCTGCGCCCCGTTTGCTGCATGCCATGATCGGTACCGGTGCGGGATTTGCCGCAGGCAATAAAAATCTTTGCATCGGCGTGGGGGGCGCGGTCGGCTGGGAAAATCTCAATCTGGCGCGCGATCTGCGCTGGCAGCCGGAAGGCGGTTTTTTACGCCAGGGTGATAACGAAGTGCTGCGCATTTTTTATCGGCCTTTCCCCGCCTGAGCCGGTCCGGATGCTTTTAGAGTAAAAAAACCGCCGTCTGGCGGTTTTTTGTTGGCGCGAATCCCCCTTATTTAAACCCGCCGTTGCGAATGAATTCAAGGCCGGCGGCGGTGATCCGCGTTTGATGCGGGTCGATATCATAGTTGTTCTCGTCGATGTCGCTCATCACATAGGCCTGTATCAGCCCCTTGGTTTTGAGATAGGCGAAGGGATCGGCGAAGGCGTGCGGGCTGGTGGCGCCCTGCTTCCACAGTTCGTAGGTTTTCTCATCCAGCGTGCCGGGGTGATTGGCGGCCAGCCGGGTCAGGATTTGATTGTAGAACCCATAGTCGGTCATGATGCGGTCCTCTTTATCGCGAGCGACAGTCTCGGAAAATGACGTAACGTCTTTCAATCATAGCCGATGTTTGCTCGCTGCCTGCGTTATCGCGAACCCAGGTTATCCACGTTGGCTTTCGAACCAGTGAAACAGGCGCGAAATAGTGAGGCTGAGATCGCCGATGTTGAAGAGCGCGCCGAGCCATAGGGTTAGCATAACCAGGATGCCGATGATGACGGGAAGATCCATTTTGCCCATGAGAATGTTTTGCAGAGGTGACGGTGGCCACAAGGGTAACATCGTTTCCCGGCAGGATAAAATGTGCCGCCGTTATTTCGATTGTGCCGCTGCGGAATGGCGAAGGCCGGCCATCAGGATGACCGGCCGGGTTTCAACAGCCTATCTTGCCGCCAAACGGTCAGGCGTAGTGTCGGGCGATATGCTCGGCGGTGGCGATCGTCGTCACATTAGTGGCGACGGAGGGAACGTCGGGGAAGATGGATGCGTCGACGACCCGAAGCCCGTATACGCCGTGTACGCGGCCCTGAAGGTCGACGACCGCCTTCGGTTCGCCGGCATTTCCCATCGGCGCGGAAGAGGTCGGGTGATGATAGGTATCCAACGTCGCTGCCATCGAGGCAAGAATGGCCTCGTCGCTGTCTGCAGCGGGCGCAAGCTCGCTGTGGATAAGCGTAGACAGCGGAGCGGTTTGCCCTATTTTTCGCGCCAGTTTAACCCCCTCCAGCAAGCGAACGCGGTCGCTCTCTTGCGCCAGGAAGTTAAGGTCAATGTGAGGGGCTGCCGCTGGATCGCGGCTTTCCAGCCAGACTCGTCCGGTGGATTGTGGCCGAGCCAGCGCCACCGCCAAGACAAAACCGACGCCGGTAGGGCTTTGGTCATGAGGAAACAGATGCGTCGCGGTAATGTGCAGATCGAGCTCTCCCGGTTCCGCCTGGCTGCTGTGGGTCCACAGCTTGGCACCGATAACCGGCGATTGGCTGCCGATGACATCGGGGCGGGCGGCGTAGGCATTGTAATAAAAGGGGTGATCGACCAGGTTTTCGCCGACGGGGAGATCGGCGACGACGGGGATCCCCAGACGCTTCGACTGTTGCGCAGGCGCGATGCCGGATCGCATCAAAACGGCGGCGCTACCGTAGGTTCCCGCGCTCAGGATCACTTCAGCGGCATGGATTTCTTCACCGCTGGCCAGGCGGACGCCGATCGCGTGCTGCCCGTCAAATATCACGCGGTCGACCAGCGTATCTGCACGCAGGGTAAGATTGTCTCTGGCGCGGGTTTTCTCATCCAGATAGGCCATGCCGGTGTTAACGCGTACGCCGTTGACGATATTCATCGGGTAGGGGCCGACGCCATTGGCTGAAGGGCCATCAAAATCGTCAATCGCGTCATAGCCGTTGGCGCGCGTGGCGGCGACGAAAGCGCGTTGCATTGGCGTGATGTCATCCAATGTGAGTTGCACGACGGGAAAAGGGCCGCTATCGCCATGGATTGCGCGGTCGTGCAGGCCATGACGAGTCTCCAGTTTTTTGAAGGCGGGCAGCAGGTCCTGATAGCCCCATCCCGGCAGATCCCAGCGGTTGAAATCTTCCGGACGGGCGCGGATCGCCACGGCACCGTTGACGCCTGAACTGCCACCCAGGACTTTACCGCGGATAGCGCCGATCGCGTGGCTGACATAGCCGGGTTCTGTCCGGTATCCCCATTCGAACTCCGGGTTGCCATTGGCGCCGAGGACGTCGCTGTCCGCGATGAGGCGCGGATAATCGTAGGGTGCATAACTGTGCCCGGCTTCTAACAGCAGGACCCGGCGCGCAGGGTTTTCGCTGAGGCGAGCCGCCATCACTGCGCCGGCGGAGCCGCCGCCGACGATGACTACGTCGAAAGTAGGGGATGTCTCTCTGGTCCGTTGGGCCGGTTGTGATTGCGCCGATAATGCGGAAACCGATGTGGAAGCGCCGAGCGTGGCTGCGGCTGAAGCGACAAGCGTTTTTGATATCAGCTGACGGCGTGATAAGTCTTTCATGGCAGAGTCTCCAGAGCGGGCAGAAAGTGTGTGTGTTCTGCAGACTAAAACCCTAAAGCACAAGCAACAAGCAGGCGAAATTCGAACCTCGGGTTCGCGTTTTGCGAACCTTTCAGGCTGACGTCAGGAAAGAGGAGAGTGCGGTTTCCCAGCTGGGCGTGTGACCAATGTGCTCACTCAGAAAGTCCACCAGCGCCTTGATCTTGGGGGATGCGCGTTTTGAACGGCGATAGACGGCGGAAATGTCGCCGCCGTCGGGTGAATAGGCGGCCAGAACAATGCGCAGTTCCCCCGCGCGTATCGCGTCGGCGGCGATAAATGCGGGCAGGATGGCGAGGCCCAAACCGGCTTTAGCCGCCGCCAACAGGTGAAAAGCGTTATCGGTGCGCAGCCGTTTACCGATACGAAACGACCGGATTTCGCCCTCGATGGGGAGCTGCAGCATGCCGGTCGGTTCGCGCTGAATATACAGCAACCCCTGGTGCTGTTGCAGGTGTTGCGGGTGCATCGGCGTGCCTTTCTGGGCAAGATAGGCTGGGCTGGCGCAAATCAAATGGCGGTTGGCGCAAATGCGCTGCGCGATCAGGTCGGAATCCGCCAAGGGGCCGATACGGATGGCGACATCGAAATTCTCCTGATTCAGATTGGCCAGGCGATCGCTGTACTCCACGTCCAGATTGAGGCTCGGGTACTGTGCCATAAAGGTGGATAACAGCGGTGCCAGATAGCGGATGCTGAACGCCATCGGCGCGGTTAACCGCAGCGGGCCCTGCAGTTGGCCGTGCAGTGTTCGCACCGACTCTTCGGCATCGCTCACTTCGCTTAATATGAGAACGGCGCGCTGATAGAATAGGTGGCCGGCGTCGGTCAGCCCAAGCGTTTTCCCGCGTTCGAACAGCACAGTCCCAAGGCGCGTCTCCAACTGCTGGATGCGTCTGCTGACCACCGACTTGGTGGTGCCCAAGCGGCGGGCGGCGGCGCTGATGTTGGCGGCCTCGACTACGGCGATATAGGTCGCCATCTCCTGAAACTGATTCATTCATCTCTCCTTCGGCATCCGCCGGGTCAAGTTACCACTCTCTGCACGCCAGGCAAAAAAAACCACCCGGATGGGTGGTTTTTTGCTTGTCAGAGCGAATCAGTCCAGTTTGGGGTGCTGGTCGATCAGGATCTGTTTTTTCTTTTCCAGTTCGGCGATCTGCGCGTTGATGTCCTCGACTTTCTGTTCGATGTTGTCGTAGGTTTCCTGCAGCAGCTCTTTTGCCTCGGAGCGGTCAGAGGCGGCCGGCGTCGCGCCGCGCAGCGGCTTGTTGGCGGTTTCTTTCATGTACAGACCGGTGATAAGACCGATCACCGCAACGACCATCAGGTAGTAGGCCGGCATGTACAGGTTGCCGGTCGCTTCCACCAGCCAGGCGGCAACGGTCGGCGTCGCACCGGCGATCAGTACCGAAATGTTGAACGAAATCGCCAGCGCGCTGTAACGGATGTGCGTCGGGAACATCGCCGGCAGGATGGAGGCCATCACCCCGGTGAAGGAGTTGAGCAGCACCGCCAGCACCAGCAGGCCGACGAAAATCAGGCCGATGACGTTGCTGTTGATCAGAATGAAGCACGGGATCGCCAACGCCAACAGGCCGATGCTGCCACCGATAATGAACGGCTTACGGCCGATGCGGTCACTGGTCAGGCCGATCACCGGCTGCACGAACAGCATGCCGATCATGATGGCGATGATGATCAGAACGCCGTGATCTTCCGAGTAGTGCAGGTTATGCGAGAGGTAGCTCGGCATATAAGTCAGCAGCATGTAATAGGTCACGTTGGTGGAAATCACGATACCGACACACACCAGCAAACTTTTCCAGTGTTTGGCCGCGATCTCTTTGAACGAGGTCTTTGGCGGATTTTCGATGGCGTTGCGATCCTCTTTCTCCATCTTGTCCACGTGCTGCTGGAACGCCGGGGTTTCTTCCAGCGCATGGCGCAGGTAGAGGCCGATCAGGCCGAGCGGCGCGGCGATGAAGAACGGGATACGCCAGCCCCAGTCGAGGAAGTTGGCTTCGCCGACGATGCTGGAGATCAGCACCACTACGCCTGCGCCCATCACAAAGCCGGCGATGGAGCCGAAGTCCAGCCAGCTACCCATAAAGCCGCGTTTGCGGTCCGGCGAGTATTCGGCGACGAAGATCGCCGCACCGGAATATTCACCGCCGACGGAGAAGCCCTGCGCCAGTTTGGCCAGCAGCAGCAGGATCGGGGCCCAGATGCCGATCGATGCATAGGACGGGATCAGGCCGATACAGAAGGTGCTGACCGCCATAATGATAATGGTGACCGAGAGAACCTTCTGGCGACCGAACTTATCGCCCATGGCACCAAAGAACAGACCGCCGAGTGGACGCACCAGGAAGGGCACGGAGAAGGTTGCCAGTGCGGCGATCATTTGCACGCCGGGAGAGGCGCCGGGGAAGAAGACCTGGCCAAGCGCATAGGCGACAAAGCCGTATACGCCGAAGTCGAACCACTCCATCGCGTTACCCAGGGCCGCCGCGGTGATCGCCTTCTTGAGTTTGCTGTCATCGATGATGGTGATGTCGTTAATGTGCATCGGTTTATGTCGTTTTTTTCTTAACTTCATATAATCATCCCTTAATGAATTATTCGTTGTTCGTGAAAGCGTAATCTCCGTTCACTGTTGTTTTCGAGTTATCAAATCGGCTAATCGAATCGCGGTTCAAGACGATTCATTATCCACATTTAAGTTGGGATGTGGATCACAAAATACCGTCGTTTATGCCGAGGTTATGTCATTTAGGTGACTAATTATTTTGCATCTATAGCTTAACGTTATATCTTGCGGCGATCAAATCCAGCAGTTTAACTTAAGTGTTTGCACCGATTTGGTGCGAGAATGGTCTAATAAATGTGCGATTTGACGATTTTTCGTCTAATTGGTCATGTTTTAAGTATAGAGAGTACGGGAGATAAAACAGGAAAAATTGATGTGTTTGCCGTCAAAAAAAAACGCCTGACCTACTGGCCAGGCAGTTTAGATTAAGGTACCGATGAACCGCCGAATTCGAGATAGATTTTCGCCAGATTCTGGTACTGCGCGAAGCGGTTTTCATCCACCGACAGTTCCGCCTGACGGCGTTGTTCCTGAGCATTCAGCCAGTCGGTAATGGTGACGGCGCCCTGTCGGTAACGCACCTCGTTCAGCCGTTCCGATTTACGCGCCAACGCTAATGAGGCGCGCAACTGCGTCTCCTGCGCCAGCAGCTGCGTGCGCAGTGACAGCGCGTTGTTCACATCGCCCATCGCTTTGTACAGCGCCTGCTTGAAGGCCAGAACTTGCTGTTCATAATCGTTGCGGGCGATCTTGATCTCCACGCCCATTTGCCGCCACTGCAGGAACGGCAGCGTCAGGCCGGCGCCGAGGCTGCCCGTCGGGTTGCGCAGGAATTCCAGCAGCGCGCCGCTGCTGGCGCCCAGTGAACCGGTCAGGCTGAACGCAGGATAGTATTGCAGACGTTTTTCATCGACGTTGGCCAGGGCGGCGCGCAACCGCAGCTCTTGAGCGCTGAGATCCGGGCGACGGCTCAGGACGCTAGCGGGAATGCCGGTGTTGATCTGCGGCATCGCCGTCGTCGGCAGGCGCACGGGCGCGATGGTGGCCTGGCCTGATGGCGCGCCCAGCAGCACCGCCTGCTCGTTCAGCGCCTGTTGACGATCGTGTTGTAACGCCAGCAGGCTGCGTTCCTGCGCCAGCAAGTTTTGTTCCGCGTTCACTACGTCCAGCGCCGAGATGCTGCCGGCCTGATAACGGGCGTTGGCCAGCCGCAGCGTCGTTTTGGCATAGGCGATGCTCGCCTGGCTGACGCTGATTTGTTGATTGAGAAAACCGATGCGCCAGTAGTTGGTGGCGGCGTCGGCCAACAGTTTCAGGCGCGCCGCCTGCAGATCCTGCACGGAAGCCTGGCTGCTCCACTCGGCGGCGTCGCGCTGGCGCGCCAGCTTGCCCCACAGATCGACTTCATAGCTGGTGGTGAGCGACGCGTTGCTGGTTTTATTCCACGCGGAGGACTCGGACAGCGGGCGATTGATACCGCTGCCTAATGAGGCGCTGATGCCGGGCGCGGTGCTGATGCCGACGCGTTCCGCCTCGAGCTGTGCGCGGTAAACGCGCAGTACGGCGGCGGCCAGATCGTTATTGCTCGCCATCACCTGTTGCAGCCAGCGATCGAGCTCAGGATCGTGGAAATCGCGCCAGTCGAACGGCGTGGGCGCGGCGTTGTGGGCGTCGTGCTGCCAGCTCGTCGGATAGTTGACCTGCGGCGCCCGGTAGTCGCTTTTCAGGGCGTTGCCGCAGCCGGCGGTGAGCAAGGCGACGAGGCTTAGCGCCAGGGGAGATAAAATTTTCATGGGTTACTCGCTGGCCAATGAAACGACCGGATCCATCCTTGCCGCTTTACGGGCGGGGAGATAACCGAAGATCATGCCGATTAAAGTTGAACAGAAAAACGCCGTCGCGGCAGCTTGCCAGGAATAGATGGCGGTGAACATACCGCCCGCCAGCGAGGTGAACAGCGACCCGGCGGCGAACGACAGCGCGATGCCCAATGCGCCGCCGATCAGACAGACCAGCACCGCCTCTATCATGAACTGTTGCATGATGTCGCTGCGCCGCGCGCCGACCGCCATGCGCACGCCGATTTCGTGGGTGCGTTCGGTCACCGAGACCAGCATGATGTTCATCACCCCCAGGCTGCCGATCACCAGCGCGATTGATGCCACCATCAGGATCAGCAGGCTAAAAGTCATTGACGTGCGTTCGATGGACTTTCGGATTTTATCGAAGTTGTACAAACGGAAATCTTTTACGCCGTGGCGCTGGGTCAACAGCTGTGTGATAGCGGTGACGGCCGATTCGCTGGCGATATTGTCCTTTAGGCGAACGGTGATGCCGCTAAGCGTCGGTTTGCCTACCATGCGATACATGACAGTGCTGTAGGGCATCCATACAGTGATGCGATTGGGCGCGTAATTGCGATTGCTTTTAGCCACACCGATCACCCGGGCCGGCACCGAGCCGAGAAACACGATCTGGCCGAGCGGCTCGACGCCGAAATCGCCGAATAGCGCCTGGCGCGCATTGTCGTCGATGATCACTTCCTGCAGCGCATTACGATCGTCGCGGAAAGTCACGCCTTGTAACAGCTCGACGCCGTTAACGCGGAAATAGTCGCGCCCGACGCCGGTGATCGAGGCAGTGGCGGATTTGCTGCGAAAACGGATGCTGTCGGAGGCGTCTACTTCCGGGCTGACGCTGTCGACGAAGTTTTGCTGTGCCAGCGCGTCGGCATCGGCCGGCACCAGCGTGCGGATGCTGTCGATGGCGTCATCGAAGAAATCGCGGCCCGGATAGATGCTTACCACATTCGTGCCGAGATCTTTGAGGTTTTCCAGCGTGCGCTGTTTGGCGCCTTCGCCCAGCGCCACTACCGTGACCACGGCGGCGATGCCGAAGATGATGCCGGTCATGGTCAGCGCGGTGCGCAGACGATGAGCGTTCATCGCCTTCAACGCCATGTGCAGCGATTCGCGAGTGCGGTCGATCAGGCGTTGCCAGCCGCTTTGCCGGCTGCGGTTCGGCGGCGGCAACGATGGGCCGGACGCCGACTTGCGGCCACTGTCAGCGATGATCTTGCCGTCTTGCAGTTCGATGACGCGCTGCGCATGTTGCGCCACTTTCATATCGTGGGTGACGATCACCACGGTGTGGCCGCGCTGATTCAGTTCGCTCAGGATCGCCAGCACTTCCTGGCCGGATTGGGTGTCCAGCGCGCCGGTCGGTTCGTCCGCCAGGATGATCTCACCGCCGTTGATCAGCGAACGGGCGATGCTGACGCGCTGCTGCTGGCCGCCGGAAAGCTGGCCGGGTTTGTGGTCTTCGCGTCCCTCAAGCCCTAACCGCGCCAGCAGTTGCGCCGCCCGCTGCCGCCGCTGATCGCGCCGGGCGTTGGCGTAGATAGCCGGGATTTCGACATTGCCCAGCGCGCTGAGATCGGGCATTAGGTGGTAACGCTGGAAAATAAAGCCGATATGCTCGCGGCGCAGGCGGGCCAGTTCGTCCGGCGACAGGTGGGCGGCGTTCTGGCCGCTGATGTAGTAGTCGCCGCGATCCGGCACGTCGAGGCAGCCCATGATGTTCATCAGCGTCGATTTGCCGGAACCGGAGGCGCCGATGATCGCCACCAGCTCGCCGGCGGCGATGGTCAGATCGATGTCTTTCAATACCGTCAGCGCCTGGCCGCCGTTGGTGTAGGTTCGGCTGATGCCTTTTAGTTCGATGATCGCGTTCACAGGAAGATGCCATCCTCAGCCGATTTGGCGGCGGGCTGCGACAGCACCACGGTTTCACCGGCTTTCAGGCCGCTGAGGATCTGAATGTCGACGTTGTTGGTGATGCCGGTGGTCACTTTGCGCGTTTCCAGCCGCTGGTCTTGGGTCAGCACCTGCACCTGCTGCTCTTGGCCATCGATTTTATGCACCGCCTGGATCGGCACCAGTAGGGTGTTCTTCGCGTCGCCGAGCAGCAAGGACACCTGCGTGGTCATGGCGATGCGCAGGCGGTTTTCCGGGTTGGGCACGTCCAGCAGCGCGTTGTAATAGACCGAGGCGTTCGAGGTGCCGGAGCCGGAAGCAGAGCTGGTCCCGGCGAGCGAGTCGTCTTTCATCACCGATTCCGGTGCCAGCTCGATGGTGCGCAGCGTGGCGTCGTACCGCTTATCCGGATCGGAGAAAATAGTGAAGTACGCCTTTTGTCCCGGCGAAATGCGGGTGATGTCGGCTTCGGAGATCTGCGCCTTGATGGTCATCATATCCAGCCGCGCCAGCTTGACGATGGTCGGTGCACTTTGGCTGGAGTTGACCGTTTGTCCCTGCTGCGTGACCACGGCGATAACAATGCCGTCCATCGGCGCAACCACGCGGGTATAGCCCAGATCGATTTTTTTCTTTTCGACTTCGATCTGCGATTGCACCAACTGCGCATTGAGCGCCTGCAGATCGGCGCGAGTGGTGGCGAGCGAGGCTTCGGCGGTCTCGAAGTCTTCCCGCGAACTGGCTTCGTCGTTCAGCATGCGGCGCTGGCGTTTAAAACGCGACTCCGCCTGTTTCAGCAAGGCCTGTTTGGCTAATATATTGGCTTTGACTACGTTCAGCGCTGCCTCGGCGTTGCGCAGATCGTTGCGCTGTTGCAGATCGTCGATGTCGGCGATCGGTTGCCCTTTGGTGACGCGATCGCCCAGCTTGACCTTCAGCGATTTGACTTCGCCGGAGACGCGGGCGCCGACGTTGACGCGTTCGATGGCATCCAGCCGCCCGGTGGCCAGCACGGCGTTTTCGATATCGCCCAGGCGGGCCGGCGCGGTAACGTAATCCTGCTGAGGCGGGCGTTGCCAAAAAATGGCCAGCGCGACGGCGACGGCGATGAAAACGATGGCGGCGATCAACGCCAGACGGCGGGAGGGGAGTTTCAGTGATGACATACCCAGGTTTTCCATAACGATAAAAGCGGCGGTTCCAGTCTGCCATCATGGCAGCGCCAGCTTGAACTGGCGCTAAACGTGAGGCGCTTTCCCGCTGGAAAGGGGATAGTAAAGGCTTTCCCGCTAAAGATCACGGCGAGTTATTATCCACCACGTGTGCAACCGGCTGCGTTGGGCGTTATACTGGGTAAAAAACCAGTATTCATTCATCAGCAGGATAACACCACCGCCATGATGCCAAACCGCCTCGAGCCAGAACTCGACATTTACCAATACCCGGAGCACCTGCGCGCCTGCCTGGCGCCGTTGCCCAAAGGGCCGGGCGTGTATGTGTTTCACGGTCAAAGCGAGAGCCTGCCGCTTTACATCGGTAAAAGCGTCAATATACGCAGCCGGGTGATGGCGCACTTCCGCGCGCAGGACGAGGCTAAAATGCTGCGCCAAACCCGGCGCATCAGCTTTATCGAGACCGCAGGCGAGTTGGGGGCATTGCTGCTGGAGGCGCAATTGATCAAACAGCAACAGCCGCTGTTCAACAAACGTCTGCGGCGTTCGAAACAGCTGTGCGCGCTGCGCTTGCAGGCAGATGCGGTGACGATTGCTCACGCCAAAGAGATCGACTTCGCCGTCACGCCCCACCTCTACGGGCTGTTTGCCAATCGCCACGCCGCGCTGGAAAAGCTGCGCGCCATCGCCGATGAGCATCGTTTATGTTACGGCAAGCTGGGGATCGACAAGCTGCCGGCAGGGCGAGCCTGTTTCCGCTACAGCCTGCGCAAGTGCGCGGGCGCCTGCTGTGGCGTGGAGTCGGCGCAGGAGCATGCGCTGCGGCTCGGCGCGGCGCTTGAGCAGTTACGCATCGCCTGTTGGCCGTTCGCCGGGCGCGTGGCGCTGGAGGAGCAGGGCGAGACGCTGCGTCAGTACCATGTGATCCACAATTGGTTTTATCTGGGCTCGGTCGGCGATCTGGCGCAGGCGGAGCAGCTACAGAGCGCGGCCAGCCATTTCGACAGCGATGGCTACAAGATTTTGTGCAAGCCGCTCATCGCCGGCGATTACCCGATTATTGAGCTGCCGTAAGGCCATCATGCTGGTGATAACCTAAGATTTATCCGTAAAGTCAGGGCATTATGCTAAAAAAGCTTGAATCCATAATGTTGTTATGGATAATGGCGCCCCGAAGCGAAGGAACGCGCTATTAACTCAGTTGGCAGAGTGATTGGTTTTATAATGGCTTGTTTTGGCTTGAAAATTGATAGACGCGGGTTCGAGTCCTGCATAGCGCGCCAGCTTTCTTCCTTCGTCTCATCGCGCTTACCGTAAAGCGCACCCGGGTTGATTTGCACTATCGGCTCCTCGTTGGGATTTTCGGGTGTGCTTTACCGTAACCGCTGGCTTTCCTTCCTCTTTCTCTTTCGATCCTTTGCTAAACTGTAATCAGGCAGGCTTGCTGCCCGGCAACAGGAGGTCGATATGTCTCACTCCGATCAACTGCAGGAACTCTTGCAACGCGTCGCCGCCCTCGAGGCGAGAGAGAAAGCGCTGACCGCCGCGTCCAACGCTTATCAGGCGATTATCACCACCATGTTAGGCAATATGGAGAAGACCGAACGTGATCGGATCATCGCGATGATCGATCAGGCCCATGAAATCGCCTACGCCCGCGCCATTCAGCGCAGCAACGAACCGCAAAAGCAGAAAATCAAGCAGGCCGACGATGTGGCCCAGCGCATGTTCATGTTTGCGCAAGGCAAGGCCGCTCAGCCGCGCTGAAGCCGAACTATAACAGTTGCCGTCATTAAGTTGGCTAACTGATCTACCCGGCAAAACTGTACTTGTGTTACTTTTAGCAGCGAGATTTGATGGCAATGCTGTTTCCAGCATAAGGTTGTAACGATGGACGCGATTAAAAGCATCTTGGTTAAAGAGATTGAGCAGATCAATCGGCGCGAAGGGCGTGACGGCAAGCCGCGCTTCAACAGCGAATTCGCCCGTACTCACCGCTATTTGTGCCTTGCCATGTTCGCCGGTTACTTCGCGGTGATCGCCGTGATGTATCAGGTGCCGTACATGGGAGTGTATGCCTTCCTGGGCTTCACCGCCTTCGTGCTGTTCATGTTCGCCATGCTGCTGATCGAGATCCGGCCGGTGTACCGTTTCGAGGACATCGGGGTGCTGGATCTGCGGGTTTGCTACAATGGCGAATGGTACTTCACCCGCGCGCTGTCGCCTTATGCGGTGCAGCAATTGCTGGATGAGCCCTCCATCGGCGCCGCGCTGAAACAGAAGATGCGAGTCATCATCGGCAACAAGGGCGAAATCGACTTCTACGACGTGTACGATATGGCCTACGGAAAAAAGCCGCAGGATGAGCCACCGCAGCTGGCGGCGGCAAACTGAAAGGTTTCCGGCCGGCGGCTTGTCGATTATACTCAGCGTTTGAACATGAAGCAGAATAAGGACCAAGCGATGAGTGATGATATTTTCGATTTTGATATCGATGCCGAACTGGCGAAAGCCGAAGAAAAAGCGGCGCAGAAGGTAAAAGAGGTCCCTGAAATCCTCGAAGACGAAGCGGACTGCGAAGGTTGCAAGATCTGATCGCCTGACCCATAAAAAAAACCGCCGCGGCGGTTTTTTTTATGTCTGAGCGTCGCGTGGCATCAATCCAGCACGAATCCCCAGATCAGGAACGCCGCCACCAGAATCAGGCAAAGCGCGGACACCGTCACCAGTATTTTCCCCAGAATGTCTTTTTCTTGTTCCTGCTGCGTCACGTTAAAATTATCCAATTAAAAGTCTATGGACCAAACCGGCGATGCTGAGATCGGCTGCCGCTACACCCAGCGCCATGAGCATCATCACCGAAAGAAATCGAGTCTTGCCGTTCACACCCTTAATCCCTGTGGGCGCCGCTGTTAAGTTTTTATATCAAAGGGATATAATTCAGCGGCGCCGAATCGCATACATCGTGATAGTGATTAAGAACGTTCTTAAGGCCAGAAGTTCCCTCATCTGATAACGCGGCCGCGTTAGTCGGTCACGATCCTGACGCCTATCTTGCTGACTTGATTGCCGTCCATTTCTGCAATGGTCCAGGTCAGGCCGTCCCACTCCACCTGGTCGCCGATCACCGGTTCGCCGCCGATCAGCTGAATGACGAACTGCCCCAGCGTCTGCTGCTCGTCCACGTCGTCTTGCAGGTTGAGGCCATAAACCTGTGAGATGTCGCTCAAACGGGCGTCGGATTGCAGGATAAAGTCGCCGAAGAAGCGCTCGTCGAGCGTCACTGCCGGTGCCTGGCTAAAGAGCTTGCCGAGGATCGGCAGGTCGTGCTCATGGCCGATGACGCACAAAATATCGTTCTCGCGCAGCCGGGTACTGCCGCTAGGGTGCAACAGCTCTTTGCCGCGGAACAGGGCGGCGATGCGGGTATTAGGCGGCATTTTCAGTTCACGCAGCGCAGCACCGACGCACCAGTTTTCCGCCGAAAGCTGATAAACGAATTGTTCCCACTGGTTTTCCGGGTGTACGTCCAGCCCAACGCGGGAGATCGGCGTCAGCGCCGGCGGCACGATCACCTTGGCCTTTTTGGCGGCGAATGACAGCGTGGTGCCTTGCAGTAGCAGGGAAACCAGCACCACGAAGAACGCCACGTTAAAGAACAGTTGGGCGTTGGGCAGCCCGGCCATCATCGGGAACACCGCCAGGATCACCGGCACCGCGCCGCGCAGGCCAACCCAGGAAATAAAGCCGCGTTCGCGCAGGGTAAAGCTGCGGAACGGCAGCAAACCGATAAACACCGACAGCGGGCGCGCGAACAGGATCATCCACAGCGACAGCAGCAGGGCAGGGATGGCGATCGGCAGCAGCTCATGCGGGTTGAGCAGCAGGCCGAGTACCAGGAACATGCCGATCTGGCTGAGCCAGGCCAGGCCATCGAAGGTTTGCACGATGCCGTGACGGTTGCGGATTGGACGGTTGCCCAGCAGCAGACCGCACAGGTACACCGCCAGAATGCCGCTGCCGTCCAGCGCGGTAGTCAGCGCGAAAATAAGAATGCCGCCGCTCACCGCCAGCAGCGGGTAGAGACCGTCCGCCAGCTTGATGTGGTTGATCAGCGTCAGCAGCAGCCAGCCGCCGCCGAGACCGAAGACGATGCCCATGCCGAACTGCTGCATCAGATGCAGCGGGAAGGTCCAGCTTAGCGCGGTTTCCCCGGCGGCGATCATCGCAATCAGCGTGATGGTGAGAAATACCGCCATCGGATCGTTGCTGCCGGATTCGATCTCCAGCGTAGCGCTGACGCGTTCGTTCAACCCTTTGCCGCCCAGCAACGAGAAGACTGCGGCGGCGTCGGTGGAACCGATGATGGCACCGATCAGCAAGCCCTGCAGCAGATCGAGGTTGAACAGCCAGGCGGCGGCCATGCCGGTTAGGCCGGCGGTGATCACCACGCCGACGGTGGCGAGAGACAGTGCTGGCCACAGTGCCACGCGGAACGAACTGACCCGGGTGCGCATGCCGCCGTCGAGCAGGATCACCGCCAACGCGAGGTTACTGACCAGATAAGCGACCGGGTAATTGCTGAAGACGATGCCGCCGGGGCCGTCGACGCCGGCCAGCATGCCGATCGCCAGGAAGATCACCAGGATCGGAATGCCGAGTCGGGAAGAAAATGAGCTGAGCAGAATGCTTGCCCCCACCAGCACGGCACCGATGACGAACAAGCTGTTAATGGTGCTGGCATCCAAAATTTCGCTCTCCTGAGGCTGGGGATAGGGGGCACTGCGCGTGTGCCGATGATAACGTGTTTAGTGGGTAAAACGCCAAGGCTGATTGTGAAAACAATCGATCAATTATTGCCCTTTGGTACGATTAAACTAAGAAAGTGAGGAGAAGAGGGGAAATTCTGCCTTTTATCCAACATTATCAGGCTGCTGTATTTTTGCTGTGGCAACAATGATCGAGCGGCTCGGAGGAAATACCATTAAGCCCGCGCAGGCAGGCTTAATGGTTTGCAGGCGCGGTAGGGTTAGTGGTCGAGCGATTCCAGCGCCCGTTTGATCAGCTCGGTGGCCAGCTTGCTTTCCGCTTCAGAAATGCCGTCGAGATTAAAGTTGGAGAGCTCAGCGACCAAAACGCTGCGTTCTTTGCCGCTGATTGAGGCGTCCAGCGCGGACAGCAGCCTGCCGAGGATCTTCAGCAGGGTAGCGTTTTCCGCTACGGCTTCCTGAGCCGGGGTGTTCTTATCGGTCATTCAAAATCCTCTCTGTCGTGACGGAAGGGAGATGCAGCTAACGCCATCGAATGAATTAAACGATCGCGCAGCCCTTCGGGGGTGTCGAGCCCAATCACTACCGTAAGGCAGGGATATGGATTTTTACTTATGCATTGCAGTTATAACGACTAGGTAATCTATGCTGCCGTATCACTGTGCCCTAACGGGCGACGCCAGGCTGAGCAATGTGTGCTCTGTATGCAAACGACCAGTATAGGCTTTCTGCGCGGCGTTAATATGACAGAAAACCCCTGCGAACGGTCAGGTTTACAGGGGACAAGGTTATTGCGGCTTGCCGGAGAACAGGAAACGCAGCACCGGAATGCGCTTGTGCAGCTCATATAACGCGAAGGCCAGCGAGAACACAAACAGCAGGCCCAGCAAAAATCCCAACAGGTTATTGCCGATATACGGCGTCACGAAAGCGCCATATATCAGGGTCAACGGGTGGTGCACCAGATATATAAACAGCGAGGCGTTGACCAGATAGGTGATGCGCGGCGAGTGATAATTCAGCAGGTTATGCCCGAAAGAGAACACCACATTGGTCATCAGGATCCCCATTAGGGTTTTGATCACCACTTCCAGCTCGAACATATAGCTGCTGTGCGCCAACAGTTTCTGGTTCAGCATATATGCGATAAACAGCAGCAGCGAGCCGAGCAGCGCCAGCGGCGAACGACGCAGAAAAATCTCTTTAAGCCACACATACTTAAACGCATAGGCGCCGAGGATGAAGAACGGCAGGTAGAACATCGTCTCCATCACCACGAAATTGAACAGGCCATTGGATAATAGCTGCGGCGCGAAAATTAAAATAATACGGTGCGCGGCCGAATAGCATACCGCATAAATAAAGAAACACAGTGAGACATTTCCTAATCCACGCATTCTGTTTATTAACGGTGGAATAGGATCGCGGGTTTGACGCTTGATTTTGCGGAACAGATAAAAGCAGGCGAAGGTCAACAATGACAGGGTCAATAAGAACCACAGATGAGACACCAATTCCCAAACTGTTACATTTATTTTCTGATAGAGAGAAAACTCGTCCCAGCCGTTTAATTTATCGGTGAAATATTTCAGCATGAAAAATTGCGGCACCGTAATTAGCGGGATGGAGCTCAACAGCGGGATCGCCACCCGCTCCAGCCTGACCTTCAACCACTGATGGCGCTCGTAGCGCTCGTAGAGCATGTAGGAGAAGTAGCCGGAGATCACGAAGAACACCTGCATGCGGAAAGCGTGGATGAAGTCGTTCAGCACCGTGAGCGAGAAGGAGGGCGACGCGCTGTTCACCGCCCAGGCGTGGCTGGAATAAATCAGGGAGAGGTGAAACGGAATGCCGAGCAACATCAAATAGGCTCGGATCGAATCGAGGAAAAACTCGCGCTGTTTGCTGCCTTTAGTCATAGATTACCGCTGGTGATTTAATCGAGAGTTCATTAACACGCTTAATAAGTCGTCAAACGTTAAATTGTTATCCGGAACCCTACTATAGCCCCCCGCATTTTTCCATAGCGTCTTGTTGCGCGGCTTGCTACGCTGGTGTTCCATCAGCTGCTTAAACAATGAGCCGTAAACATGAACCATCCATTTATCATGTTGTCGGAAAGCTGAGTAATCCATTAATATGGATTTAAATGATTTGAGCACACGAATAGGGGGGGATGTGCTAGTTAATATATTATCCGGACAACCACGCGCCGCGAGCGTTCGTTGGTTAGGTGCTACCGTATTGTTCACGCTGTTCAGTTCGCCGGCATGGGCCTTTTCTATTGATGATGTCGCCAAGCAGGCGCAGGATCTGGCGGCGAAAGGTTTCGAAGCCCCGAAGAGCAACCTTCCTTCTCAGTTCCGCGAGATGAAGTTCGCAGACTATCAGCAGATTCAGTTCAATCACGATAAAGCCTATTGGAGCAAGCTGAAAACCCCTTTCAAGCTTGAGTTTTATCATCAGGGGATGTACTTCGATACGCCGGTGAAAATCAACGAAGTCACCTCCACCAGCGTAAAACAGATCAAGTACAGCCCAGATTACTTCAACTTCGGTTCGGTCAAACACGACCCTGAATCGGTGAAAAATCTCGGTTTTGCCGGCTTCAAGGTGCTTTATCCGATCAACAGCGCCGATAAAAACGATGAGATCATGAGCCTGCTGGGCGCGAGCTATTTCCGCGTGGTGGGTAAAGGGCAGGTTTACGGGCTTTCCGCTCGCGGCCTGGCTATCGACACCGCTTTGCCGTCCGGCGAAGAGTTCCCGCGTTTTCGCGAATTCTGGGTTGAACGTCCGAAGCAGGGCGACAAGCACCTGGTGATCTACGCGCTGCTGGATTCCCCGCGTGCCACCGGCGCTTACCGCTTCACGGTGATCCCGGGCCGCGACACCACCGTGGACGTCGAGTCTAAAGTGTTCCTGCGCGACAAGGTGGGCAAACTGGGCCTGGCGCCGCTGACCAGCATGTACCTGTTCGGGCCGAACCAGCCGTCACCGACGCTGAACTACCGCCCGGCGTTGCACGATTCCAACGGTCTGTCTATCCATGCCGGCAACGGCGAGTGGATCTGGCGTCCGCTGAACAATCCTAAACACCTGTCCGTCAGCACCTATACCGTTGAGAATCCGAAAGGCTTCGGTCTGCTGCAGCGCGGTCGCAACTTCAAAGAATATGAAGATCTGGACGATCGTTACGATCTGCGTCCGAGCGCCTGGATCGAACCGAAGGGCGACTGGGGCAAAGGCAAGGTCGAGCTGGTGGAGATCCCGACGGCGGATGAAACCAACGACAACATCGTCGCGTTCTGGACGCCGGATACCTTGCCGGAAGCCAAAAAGCCGCTGACGCTGAGCTACCGCCTGAACTTCACCCGCGATGAAGACAAGCTGCATTCGCAAGACATCGCCTATGTGGCGCGGACCATGCGTTCGACCGGTGACGTGAAGCAGTCCAACCTGATTCGCGAGCCAGACGGCAGCGTGGCTTTCCTGGTCGACTTCGTTGGCCCGGTGCTGAAAGGACTGGATGCCAATACCCCGGTCGCCTCTCAGATCAGCATCGGCGACAATGGTGAAATGGTAGAAAACAACGTCCGCTATAACCCAGTGACCAAAGGCTGGCGCCTGACGGTGCGTCTGAAAGTGAAAGACGACAAGAAGCCGGTAGAAATGCGTGCGGCGCTGGTCAATGGCGATAAGACTCTGTCGGAAACCTGGAGCTATCAGCTACCTGCCAATGAATAAGCCTACTCAACCCGCCCAGGATTATCTTGCGGCGTTGCCTCTGACCGCTGAGCGGTCAGAGGCGCTCAACCCTCAAACGGCGGATGACGCTCAGGCTCTGGAGGCGCTCCATCGGCAGATGGGCGCCGCCGACGCCAACGTCAATAGCCTGTCGGCGGATGACGTGGCGCTGGCCTCGGTCAAACCGCGTATCGAAAACGCCTGGCCGGATGCGGTCAGCGATGACGACTTCGATACCGACGCCGAAGGGCGTGCCATTCTGAAGGCGACGCCGCCGATCAAACGCACCACCATGTTCCCGGAAGCCTGGCGCACCAACCCGGTGGCGCGCTTCTGGGATTCTCTGCTGGGGCGTTCACCGCACAATCGGCACGCCACCAAAGAGGAAGCCGCGGCCGAAAACCGCTGGCGTGTCGTCGGCTCCATGCGCCGCTATGTGCTGCTGGTGCTGATGCTGGTGCAGACCGGCATCGCCACCTGGTACATGAAAACCATCTTGCCTTATCAGGGCTGGGCGCTGATCGATCCTATCGCCATGTTGGATCAGGATCTGATGCAGTCGGTGCTGCAGCTGCTGCCGTATGTGCTGCAAACCGGCATTCTGATCCTGTTCGCCGTGCTGTTCTGCTGGGTCTCGGCCGGTTTCTGGACCGCGCTGATGGGCTTCCTGCAGTTGCTGATCGGCAAGGACAAATACAGTATTTCCTCTACCATCAAGGGCGATGAGCCGATCAACCCGGCGCACCGCACCGCGCTGATCATGCCGATCTGCAACGAAGACGTCGAACGCGTGTTCGCCGGCCTGCGTGCGACCTATGAGTCCGTCGCCGCGACCGGTCAGCTGGAACACTTCGATATCTACGTGCTGAGCGACAGCTACGATCCGGACATCTGCGTGGCGGAGCAAAAGGCGTGGATGGAGCTGTGCCGCGATGTCGACGGCCACGGCCGCATCTTCTATCGCCGCCGCCGCCGCCGCGTAAAACGCAAGAGCGGCAACATCGACGACTTCTGCCGTCGTTGGGGCGGTGAGTACAGTTACATGGTGATCCTGGATGCCGACAGCGTAATGAGCGGCGAATGTCTCACCGGGCTGGTGCGTTTGATGGAAGCCAACCCGAACGCCGGCATTATCCAGTCGGCGCCGAAGGCGTCCGGTATGGATACCCTGTATGCGCGCGTGCAGCAGTTCGCCACCCGCGTTTACGGGCCGTTGTTCACCGCCGGCCTGCATTTTTGGCAGTTGGGCGAGTCGCACTACTGGGGCCATAATGCCATCATCCGCGTGAAGCCGTTTATCGAGCACTGTGCGCTGGCGCCGTTGCCGGGCGAGGGCTCCTTCGCCGGTTCAATCTTGTCGCACGACTTCGTTGAAGCGGCGCTGATGCGCCGCGCCGGCTGGGGCGTGTGGATCGCTTACGATCTGCCGGGCAGTTACGAAGAGCTGCCACCAAACCTGCTGGACGAGCTGAAACGCGACCGCCGCTGGTGCCACGGCAACCTGATGAACTTCCGCCTGTTCCTGGTGAAGGGTATGCACCCGGTGCACCGTGCGGTGTTCCTGACCGGCGTGATGTCTTACCTGTCGGCGCCGCTGTGGTTCATGTTCCTGGCGCTCTCCACCGCATTGCAGGTGGTGCATACGCTGATGGAACCGCAATACTTCCTGCAGCCGCGGCAGCTGTTCCCGGTCTGGCCACAGTGGCGGCCCGAGCTGGCGATTGCACTGTTCTCCACCACGCTGGTGCTGCTGTTCCTGCCGAAGTTGCTCAGTATTGTGCTGATCTGGGCCAAGGGCGCGAAAGAGTACGGTGGGGCGTTCCGCCTGTTCATTTCGATGCTGATGGAAATGCTGTTCTCGGTGCTGCTGGCGCCGGTGCGCATGCTGTTCCATACCGTGTTCGTAGTGAGCGCCTTCCTCGGTTGGGAAGTGGTGTGGAATTCTCCGCAGCGTGACGATGACGATACGCCTTGGGGTGAAGCGTTCCGCCGCCATGGCTCGCAGATGTTGCTGGGCCTGGTGTGGGCCGGCGGCATGGCGTGGCTGGATCTGCGCTTCCTGTGGTGGTTAGCGCCGATCGTGTTCTCGCTGATCCTGTCACCGTTCGTGTCGGTGCTGTCGAGCCGCGCAACGCTGGGCATGAAGAGCAAACGCGCCAAGCTGTTCCTGATCCCGGAAGAGTACAACCCGCCGCGCGAGTTGCTGGCGACGGAAGAATATCTGCATCTCAACCGCAACCGCGCGCTGACCAACGGCTTTATGCATGCGGTGGTCAACCCATCCTTCAACGCGCTGGCGACGGCGTTGGCGACGGCGCGTCACCATCTGCGTGCGACGCTCGATCGCAACCGCGAGGAGCGGGTGAACGAAGCGCTGCAGCTGGGGCCGGAGAAACTGGTGAAGGGCAAACGTCTGGAGCTGCTGAGCGATCCGGTTACGTTGGCTCGTTTGCACCAGCGCGTTTGGCTGTTGCCGGAAGGCGCCGCCTGGCGTGAGCACTATCAGCAGTTGCCGCACAACCCGCTGGCGCACCCAACGGGCCGGCGTTAATCGCTGAACGGCAACGCTCAAACGGGGAATGCGCATGGCGCGTTCCCCGTTTTTTTTTACCTTTTGCTTACGCGCGCCGATGCCGGTGGAGAAAGGGAACTGTGATAGACTGCGGCCGATGCGTTGTTCACTCGCGAAACAACCCTTTGCTCAGAGTCAATGTCGTGAAGCTCTCTTCCTACCTTCGGCTGGCCTGCGTGGCGGCCGGCGTGATGGTCTTAACCGGTTGCGGCAGCATCATCAGCCGCACCATGCCCGGCGCGGGGCATGGCCACCAGTACTATCCCGGCGTGCAGTGGGATTTGCGCGATACGCCCTGGCGTTACGTCACGGTGATAGATGTGCCGTTGTCGATGGTGGTGGACACCTTTATGCTGCCGTTCGATGCGCAGCACGGCCCCTATGAATAAACCTGCTCAGCGGGTGGCGAACACCACCAGCTGATAGCCTTTCTGCCCACAGTGGAAAGGTGCCAGCGCCGTCATGCCCAACCCTTGCACGTGAGCGGCCAACGAATGCGGATTGTCGTCGTCGATAAACAGCGCGCCCACGTCGTAGTCATGACTGGTGTGCGCTTTGACGGCGGCGTAGAGGCGTTTCAGCACGCCTTTGCCGCGCCAGGCGGCGTCGAGGCAAACCGGGCCGTAGAGAAACACCCGCTGCTCACTCAGCGCCCGCCCGGCGAAGGACTGCGTGGCGAGCGTCGCCAGCATCGCATCCACCACCGGTGGCCGCGGTTGCACGTCGGCAGGCATCAGGCAAACGAACCCTGCCAGTTGGTTCTCCTGTTCGGCCACTAGTATGCCGATGCCGCGGTTGATCGCCGTCAGCTGCGCCTCATTCATGCGCGATACGATAAATCCCTGCCGTTTTTGGCGCTCGTCGAGCGCTTCCGGCACGTTTTCCCCCTGCAGCTGCAAAATGGCGGGGTAGTCGGTAGAGCGGGCCCGGCGGATAATCATGTTGCCTCCTTGGCGATAAAAATGTGGTGCGGGTTAACGTTCATCCCACTCATCGGCCGCGGCCTGGCCTTCTTCGGTATCCAGCGGCGGTTCGAGCTGGAAGTCGCCTTCTTCCCATTCATACAGGGTATTTTCGTCTATCCACTCGGCGGTAATTTCCACCTCGTCGTAGTCCCCGTCGAAGATCGCCTGTGCCGCCGCACCGCTGCGCAGCGTCAGGCATTCCACCGCTTCACCCTCTTCTTCGAAGAACTCCGCCTGCCACATCGTGTCGCCATCCTGCATCACGTACTTTTGCAGATTGAACTGCTGCGGCACCGGCGGTTCGTCACCGCTGCCGCCTTCGGCGGTGTCGAGAAACTCTTCGCGTGCGGCCTCGATGGCTTCTTCCAGGGTTGCATACAGGCTCATGTTCGCCTCCGTTGACAATGAGAATAAAGCGTCCGGCGTGCTGCCGGCGCGGTGGGGAAAAACGTCAAAACTAATTGTTGTCTCACTGGCGCAGGATGCAAATTTTTTTGTTGTCCGCTCTGCGACGACGGTTGTCCGCAAAGCGGGAGAAGCAGGCGCGGAGACGGGAAATAATGACGGTATCGTTCACTCAGGCATCAGGAGAAGCCCATGTTAATCGACCCTTCAAGCAAATACCGACCGTTCCCGCCGGTTACGTTACCGGATCGCCAGTGGCCTGCGCGCACGCTGCGGCAGGCGCCGCGCTGGTGCTCCAGCGATCTGCGCGACGGCAACCAGGCGCTGGCGGAACCGATGGATAACGCGCGCAAGCGCGAATTCTATCAATTGTTGTTGCAGTGCGGTTTCAAAGAGATTGAGGTGGCTTTCCCTTCGGCGTCGCAAACGGATTTCGATTTTGTGCGCACGCTGATCGACGAGCAACTGATCCCGCACGACGTCACGATTCAGGTGCTGACGCAGTCGCGCGACGATCTGATCGATCGTACCTTCGAGGCGCTGCAGGGTGCGCCACGGGCTATCGTGCATCTGTACAACGCCACGGCGCCGATGTTTCGCGACATCGTGTTCCGCCAGGATAAGGCCGCTACCGTGGCGCTGGCGGTGAACGGCGCGCGGCGCATTCGCCGGCATTGTGAGGCTCAGCCCGATACCGCCTGGTGCTTCGAGTATTCGCCGGAAACCTTTTGTTTTACGGAATTAGAGTTCGCGCTGGAGATCTGCGAAGCGGTGGCGGAGGTGTGGCAACCGGGGCCGCAGCGGCCGATGATTATCAACCTGCCGGCGACGGTGGAAGTGAGTACGCCCAACGTGTATGCCGATCAGATTGAATGGTTCTGCCGCCATTTCAGCCGTCGCGCCGATGTGGCGATCAGCGTGCATCCGCATAACGATCGCGGTACCGGCGTGGCCTGCGCGGAGCTGGCGCTGTTGGCCGGCGCCGACCGGGTCGAAGGCTGCCTGTTCGGCAACGGAGAGCGTACCGGCAACGTCGATCTGGTTACGCTGGCGTTGAATCTTTATACCCAGGGCGTGGCGCCGGGCCTGGACTTCAGCCGCCTGAAACAGGTGGTGGAAGTGGTGGAACAGTGCAATCAGCTGCCGGTGCATCCTCGCCATCCTTATGCCGGCGAATTGGTGTTTACCGCCTTCTCCGGTTCGCATCAGGATGCGATCAAGAAAGGTTTCGCCGCGCAACGCCAGCGACAAGATGGCTGGTGGCAGGTGCCTTACCTGCCGCTCGATCCCGCCGATGTCGGCTGCAGCTATGAGGCGGTGATCCGGGTTAACAGCCAGTCCGGCAAAAGCGGCGCCGCCTGGCTGTTGGAGCAGAACCATGGGCTGGCGTTGCCGCGCGGTTTGCAGATTGATTTCAGCCAGGTGGTCCAGCGGGCGACCGACGGCAGCGGTAAGGAAATGAGCGTCGCGCAGCTGTGGCGCTTATTCCGCGACACTTACGGGCTGGTGGAGCAGCCGTGCTTGCAGCTGTTGAGCTACCAGACGGAAAGTCACGGGGTAGAGGCCTACAGTTTCAACGCGAGAGTCGCCTGGCAGGGGGAGACACTGCGGTTGCAGGGAGCCGGCAACGGCCTGCTTTCCAGCGCGGTGGATGCGCTGCGCCAACGCTTCGGCTTGCCGTTGGCGATCGAGGATTACCACGAGCACACGTTGGGGCATCAGAGCGACAGTCGAGCGGTGGCCTATATCCGCTGTGCGCTGCCGCACGGTGAGGCGAGCTACGGCGTTGGCATCGACGTCGACTCCGCCAGCGCTTCGCTGCAGGCGCTGTTCAACGTTGCCGGGTGCTATCTGGTGTCAACGTCGGCGCGGCCCGGCTGAAATAGTCGCTGGGCGCGACCCCCAGCACTCGGCGAAACATGGCGCTGAACGCGCTGGGGCTGTCATAGCCGAGATCCAGCGCCACTTCCAACACCGAGCGGCCGGTCGCCAGCGCGTTCAGCGCCGCCAGCAAACGGGCGCGTCGCACCCAATCGGCAAAATGCAGCCCGGTTTCTCGCTGGAAGCGCCGCGACAGGGTGCGTCCGCTGACGCTGAGCTGAGCGGCCGCCTGTTCCAGCGTCCAGGGCTGCGCCAGCGTAGTCTGAATATGGCGGCACAGGGCAAGCAGTGAGGCCTCACGCGGTTCGGGCAAGTGCAGCGGCAGGCTCGGCAGCATTCGCAACTCATCCAGGATCAGTTCCATCACGCGCTCATCGCGCCCGCCGCTGGGATAGCCGGGCGCAATCTCCATCGCGCTGATAATCAGCTCGCGCAGCAGCGGCGACACCTGCACCACCTGGCACTGAGCCGGCAGATCGGCGCGCGCCAGCGGATCGACAAACAGCGTCCTGGCCGCCACCTGGCCGGTGATGCGCAGGCTGTGCACCACTTTCGCCGGTACCCAGACGCCGCGGCCGGGTGGCACCACCCAACTGCCGAGCCGGGTGGTGACCTGCACCACGCCGCTCAGGCTGTGGATCAGCTGCGCGCAGTTATGGTAGTGCTCCGGCTCGCTGTCGCCGTGGCGATAATCCCTGGCTAACGGCCGGATGGGCTGATCGGGCGGCAGAACGTCGTGAAACAACAGCATTGTAAGCAGTCTCCGCACGGCAAAAGGGGAAATGACAGGATGCCATGCGGCGCTGTTTCACACCAGTCTGTGGCGTGGTACGGCAAAATAGTTTATAAAATGATATTATATAATTTTATATATTGATGGAGGGGCAATGGATATTGACGCGATGCGCAAGGCGGCGGCGCAGGCCGGCGCGATGCTGCGCACTCTGGGCAACGAAGATCGGCTGCTGCTGCTGTGCCGGCTCAGTCAGGGCGAGATGGCGGTGAGCGAGCTGGCGCAGGCGCTGGATATCCGCCAGCCGACGCTGTCCCAGCAGCTTGGCGTACTGCGGGAGGAAGGGTTGGTGTCCACCCGGCGCGCCGGCAAGCAGATTTACTATGCGGTGGCCGATGCTAAAGCGTTGGCGCTGCTCCACACCCTGTATCAACTTTATTGCCCGCAACCGGAGAACCGCGATGACCATTGACTGGCCACACTTCACGCCTTATTCCGCGCTGGCGGGAGGGGCTATTATCGGCGGCGCGGTGGCGCTGCTGCTGCTGTTCAACGGCCGGATCGCTGGCATCAGCGGCATTACCGGCGGTGTCTTGAGTGCCGCTGGCTGGGAGCGGGGCTGGCGCGCCGCATTTATTGGCGGGTTGCTGCTCTCGCCTTGGCTGTATGCTGCCGCTGCGACTTTGCCGTCCGGTGAGATCGCGATCGGCAACGGCGGGCTGGCGGCCGCAGGGCTGTTGGTGGGATTGGGCACTCGATTGGGCAGCGGTTGCACCAGCGGGCACGGCGTGTGCGGCGTCGCACGGTTGGCGCCGCGTTCGCTGGCCGCCACGGCGGTGTTTATGCTGCTGGGCTTTATGACCGTGTGGTTGATGCGCTACCTGGCGGGAGGTTGAGAATGCTTAAAACGCTGTTGGCGCTGCTGAGCGGCATCATTTTCGGTCTGGGGCTGATCGTCGCCGGCATGGCCAATCCGGCCAAAGTGTTGGCGTTTCTCGACGTTACCGGCGTGTGGGATCCCTCGCTGGCGTTGGTGATGGCGGGTGCGATCGCGGTGGCGGCGCCGGCCTTCCTGTGGGCGAGGCGACGCGAGCGTAGCCTGTTGGGGGAAACGCTGCAGATCCCGGCCGCCGGGCGTCTGGATCGTCGTTTGCTGGCGGGCAGCGCACTGTTCGGCATCGGGTGGGGTATCGCGGGTATTTGCCCCGGTCCAGCCTGGGTGTTGGCCGGGGCGGAGATAAGCCGGGTATGGCCGTTCCTGCTGGCGATGCTGGCGGGTATGGCGCTGTATGACGTTATCATGAGGAGGAGGAGTACGTGTCGATAGCCAAAGCGGTGTTGCGCATCGCGCGCCCGACCGATCGGTTGCAAGAGATTGCTACGCTGTATTGCCGCGGGCTGGGTTTCGAAAAGCTGGGTGAGTTTGTCGATCATCAGGGGTTTGACGGCATGATGATTGGGCATCCGCAGCATGCCTACCATCTGGAGTTCACGCAGCATCGTGGGGTGCGGGTCGGGCAGGCGCCGACGCAGGATCATCTGCTGGTATTTTATCTGCCGGATGAGAACGAATGGCGGGCTGCGTGTGAGCGGATGCAGGCGGCAGGGTTTTTATCGGTCGCCGCCTATAATCCCTATTGGGATCGGGCGGGGCAAACCTTTGAAGATCCTGATGGCTATCGGGTGGTATTGCAACATCAGGCTTGGCAGGCATAAAAAAACCGGCGCATCGAGCGCCGGTTTGCGAGATAAAACGGGGTATCCGTCAGACGTTGGTCGCCGGTTTTTGCGCGCTCTTGGACTGGGTATTTTCCAGCATGCGGCGAATCGGCACGATCAGCACAATAAGCACGGCGGCGCAGATCAGCAGCGCGATGGAGCAGCGAGCGAACAGATTCGGCAGCATATCCAGTTGGTCGGCCTTGACGTGACCGCCGATCAGACCGGCCGCCAGGTTGCCCAACGCGCTGGCGCAGAACCACAGCCCCATCATCTGACCGCGCATTCTCTCCGGCGCCAGCAGCGTCATAGTGGCCAGCCCGATCGGGCTCAGGCACAGCTCACCCAGCGTCAGCATCAGGATACTGCCTACCAGCCACATCGGCGATACGCCGGCGCCGCCGTTGCTCAGCACATTCTGCGCGGCCAACATCATCAGGCCAAAACCACCGGCGGCGCACAGGATGCCGATCACGAACTTGGTGATGCTGCTCGGACGCACGTTATTGCGCGCCAGCGCAGGCCAGGCCCAGCTGAAGACCGGTGCCAGCAGGATGATGAACAGGGCGTTGATCGACTGGAACCACACCGCCGGGATCTCGAAGTCGCCGATCATGCGATTGGTGTAATCGTTGGCGAACAGGTTAAACGAGGTCGGTTTCTGTTCAAACGCTGACCAGAAGAACGCGGCGGAGATCAGCAGGATGAAGCACACCAGCAGGCGTGCGCGCTCTTTGCGGCTCAGGCCGGCAAAGGCGAACAGATAGATGAAGTACAGGGTGACCGAGGCGGCGATGACGTACACTAGCACGCTGGCCACCTCGACCGGGTTGATGACGATGGTGCCCTGAGCGATCAGCACGATGGCCGCCACCAGGATGGCCGCCAACGCCAGCAACCAGGCACCGACGCCTTTTTTCTTCGCGACCGGGCTGTTCCAGGTGGAGTCCAGACCCACTTCGCGATCATAGCGTTTCATTGCCGGGACGGCGAACACCCGGAAGATCACCAGCGCCACCAGCATCCCGATACCGCCGATGCCGAAGCCCCAATGCCAGCCGTGTGACTTGATCAGCCAGCCGGAGATCAGCGGGGCGATGAACGAACCGATGTTGATGCCCATGTAGAACAGCGAGAAACCGCCGTCGCGACGTGCATCGCCTTTCTTGTACAGCGTGCCGACCATCACCGAGATACAGGTCTTGAACAGGCCTGAACCGAGCACGATGAACATCAGACCGATGAAGAACAGGTTGGTGCCCATCACTGCGGACAGGGCGATCGACAGGTGGCCGAGCGCGATCAGGATCGAACCGTACCAGACGGCCTTGCGTTGGCCGAGCCAGTTATCTGCCAGCCAGCCGCCCGGCAGCGCCGCCAGGTACATGCTGCCGGCGAAGATGCCGACGATCGCCGACGCGTTCTCACGCGCCAGGCCCAGGCCGCCGTCGTACACGGTGGCAGCCATAAACAGGATCAGCAGCGGACGGATGCCGTAGAACGAGAAGCGCTCCCACATTTCGGTGAAGAACAAAGAACCCAGTGGATAGGGATGGCCGAAGAAGGTCCGGCTTTCTGACTTATTGACAGAGGATTGCATAACGATTTCCCAATAAAAGGCGCTGCAAGGCTGCAGCCCGTACTGTGGTATGTATGTGTATTTAATGAAGGCGATCCGCCCAATGCGGATTACCCGACAAACACCGCGGCTGCAACGCTGATAAACCGTGGAAAGCGTGCTGACCTTTTCTTCACTTGGCCGATGCTTCACATCTGGCGTGATATTATTTAACCATTTGATAACTGGTCGTTGGTTTTGTCTAGTACCTGTATCCCATTTTTTAGACGAAAAGTCGACAAGCATCTCCTTTTCTGGTTTTTCTGTTGGTTATGACAGGAATATGATTGACAGCGGGTTTTATGCGCTGAAAGTTAATTAATTGTTGATAAACAAGATGTTGAGATAAGAATTTTCTGAGCGGGGCGAAAGTTCACAGGCCTGAAGGAAGCATTATTAAAAGTAGGGGAAACGCGCCGTTGATCTGACCAACGGCGGAAAGTGGCGATAAATGCAGCTATGACTCTTCCTGCAGCGTGTCTTCCCGCCTATAGCCCGGCCGTCGCCGCAGACACCACCAGGAATAACCGGCGTTGAACAGCACCACCAGCGCGGTGACCGCGAAGACCGCGCGAAAACCGTAGCCGGCGGAGATTGCGGCGCCGAGCAGCGGGCCGCTGACGTTGCCAACATCGCGGAACGACTGGTTGTAGCTGAAAATACGGCCGGCCACCTGATTGGTGCAGTTGTAAATCAACAACGTCTGTACCGCCGGCAGCAACGCGCCGTCGGCCGCCCCCAGCAGAAAACGCAGTACCCCGAGCTGCCACGGCGTCTGCACGAACGCCATCGGGATCAGTAACAGCACCGAGACGATCAGCATAAAGACCAGAATGCGTTCCGGGCCAATGCGATCGCCCAGCTTGCCCAGCCGCGGGGCGCTCATCAATGCCGCGACGCCGGGCACTGAGGCGATAAGCCCGCTGATAAACGCCAGATTGTGGGTGGCGCCGGCCAGATCGCGCACATACAGCGTCAGGATCGGCGCAATCGAGCCGGTGGCGATCTGGATGATCATGGTGGTGACAAACAGGCTGAGCACCAGTTTCGGGTTCTTCAGCGAGGCGAACACCTGTTTTGCGTGCAACATGTCGCGTTTTTGCACCGGGGTAAATTGTTCTTTGACATACAGCAGCGTCAGTACGAAGCAGACGAATAACACTGCGGCGGTGATATAAAACACCGGGCGCAGGCCGTACAGATCGGCTAACAAACCGCCGATCAATGGGCCTATCAGCGCACCGCCGACGCCGCCGGTAGACAGGGTGCCGAGCGCCCAGCCGCTGCGGTTGCGCGGCACCTGGGTGGCGATCAGCGCGTTGGCGTTGGGAATGAACCCGCCGAGCAGCCCCAGCACCGCACGCAGCGCGAGAAACTGCCAGACCGTTTGCGCCATGCCCATCAGCGCCATGACGATCGCCATACCGAGCGCTGAACGCAGCAGCATCAGTTTGCGGCCGCGTCGGTCTGCCAGGGCGCCCCAGAACGGCGCGGCGATAGCGGAAAACAGGAAGGTGATGCTGAACAGCAGACCGGACCACATGTTGAGCGCCTGATGGCCGGTAACGCCCAGCGTCTCTACGTACAGCGGCAGAAACGGCATCACCAGGCTGAAGGCGGCGCCGGTGAGAAAACATCCCAGCCAGGCGACGAAAAGGTTGCGTTTCCAGTTAACGGGTTCTGCTGCCGAAGCCATAAATGTCCACTGCCGAAAGGTGACGCGTTTTGCCAGCGGCAAGATGAAGGGGCAAAACGTGAAAGTTAGCCTGGTAAGTATGCGCCGCAAGCGCGGCGACGGCAAACGAGGGGACAAAGATTGGGCGAAAAATGAAATAAAGTTTTAAAAATGACGTTTAAACCTTATTCCGCGCTTAGCGCGCGGAATTTACAGCGTTTTATAGTCCGGTCAGCGCCTCGAAACCGGCGGCGGTGGTGGTGGCGCTAAAGTCGGTGACCTCGTAGTGGGCCACGGCGTTGAAGGGATCTTCGGCCAGGATGGCGTCCAACCGAGCACGGTCAATGCCCTTGGCCAGGATCACGCCGCCGGTTCGGGGATTCTTACGGCCGGAGGCGATGAAGGTACCGTCCTGAAAATATTTTTTAAGCCAGGCGATGTGGCCTTCAAGGTGGCTGTCTACGTCGGCGATTGGGCGATGGTAGGTCAGGCTGACAATGTACATAACGGCTCCAGGGTGGGCGGCAAAGGCTTTACCATCCCACCCTCGCCGTCGATTCTCAAGAGGCGCGCAATAAAAAACCCGCCGGTGGCGGGTTGGTTTGATCAGTAGAGCGAAGGCTCGCCTTCCGGGCGGGTCTTGAAGCGGCGATGCAGCCACATGTATTGGTCCGGCGCCATCAGGATCTCTTTCTCCACCACTTTGTTCATAAAGGCGGCGGCCTCGAGTTCGTTATCCAGCGGGAAGTTTTCCACCGCCGGTTGCATAATCAGCTCATACCCTTTGCCGTCCGGCAGGCGGCGCGGGGTGAACGGAACGATCGCCGGTTTACCCATCCGCACCAGCACGTAGCTGCCGGTGGTGGTGGCGGCTTTGTCCACCGCGAACAGCGGCACGAAAACGCTGCTGCGCGGGCCGTAGTCGTGATCCGGCGCATACCAGATGATATCACCCTGTTTCAGGGCGCGGATCATGCCTTTGATGTCTTTGCGGTCCAGCATCGATTTGTTGGAACGCATGCGGCCCCAGGTTTGCAGCCAGTCCATCAGCTTGTTGTCGTGCGGGCGGTAAACGCCGATGCCCGGGTTGTGAATGCCGAAGATGCGCGCGCCCAGCTCCAGCGTCAAAAAGTGCAGGCCAATCAGCAACACGCCCTGCTGGTTGTCGCGCGCTTGTTGGATGTGCTCCAGGCCACTGACCTTGAACCAGCGCTCGATGCGCCAGTTGGGCCAGAACCACGCCATGCCGGTTTCAAACAGCCCCATGCCGACCGATTCGAAATTCTTTACCACCAGCGCATCGCGTTCGGCCTGCGGCATGTCGGGAAAACAGAGCTCGAGGTTGCGTTGGGCGATAGCGACGCGTCGCTTGAGAAAGCGCATGGAAAATCGCCCAATCGAGGTGCCGAGCCAGTAGATGACGGGGTAAGGCAGCAACACCAGCAGGTACAGCAAGCCGATGCCGACCCAGGTCAGCCAATAGCGCGGATGCAATAAGGAACGATTGAAAGTAGGAACTTGAGTCATGGGTTCTCTGTTTGAATACGGTTGTTTAAGTGTAATGACAGAGTCATCGCATGGTCTGGCAGCCGGGTGAGCTCGGCGGCAAGGTTCGTTTCTGCCGTTTGTTTGCGACTATTGTGGCATTTTTCTGGCGATCCGGGAAAACACAACGCATTAAAATCCCTCTTTGGGCGTTAAATATGCATCGAATGCCGAATTTTTCCACAATCTTTCCTGCCAAAGATAATGGCGATATTATTACTGGTAATTATTCAGAGGGTAAATATTTTGGCACCATGGATCAGTGCGGGGCTGCTGGTTTTGGGCGCGACGGTCGGCAGCGTTGGCGCGCATCTGCAGGTGAACGCGATATTGGCGCTCGCCGGCGTGATGATGGCGCTCGGCATAGTGGCTTCTGCGTTTACCGAAGGCGACGGACACTGAACGGGGCGCTGGCGCCAGGGCTGCGCGGCGGCGGTTTTTCGGGTATGATATGCGCCGCGCGCGGGCCGGCAGGCGGCGCGCGATAATCAGTCACCTCCCGAAAGACAGGAAAGTACACCATGCCAGTGTTACATAACCGAATTTCTAATGAGGAACTGAAGGCGCGCATGCTGGCGGAAACCGAGCCGCGCACCACAGTTTCTTTTTACAAATACTTCTCCATCGACGATCCCAAAGCGTTTCGCGACAGCCTGTACGTTCAGTTCGAAAAACTGAAGGTGTTCGGCCGCATCTACGTGGCGAAAGAGGGCATCAACGCGCAGATCAGCGTGCCGCAGCATCACTTCGACGCGTTCAAAGCCGCGCTGTTCGCCTCGCACCCGGCGCTGGATCAGGTACGCCTGAATATTGCGCTCGAAGACGATGGCAAATCCTTCTGGGTACTACGCCTCAAGGTGCGTGAGCGCATCGTGGCCGACGGCATCGATGACGAGAGCTTCGACCCAAGCAACGTCGGCGAGTATCTGCAGGCCGATCGCGTCAATCAGATGATAGACGATCCGAATACGGTATTCGTCGATATGCGCAACCACTATGAGTACGAAGTCGGCCATTTCGAAAACGCCATTGAGGTGCCGTCGGATACTTTCCGCGATCAGCTGCCGATGGCGGTGGAGATGCTGCAGGACAGTAAAGACAAGAATATTGTCATGTATTGCACCGGCGGCATTCGCTGTGAAAAAGCCAGCGCCTATATGCTGCACAAAGGCTTTAAAAACATCTACCACGTGGAAGGCGGGATTATCGAGTACACCCGCAAAGCGAAAGAACAGGGGTTGCCGCTGAAGTTTATCGGCAAAAACTTCGTGTTCGATGAGCGTATGGGTGAGCGCATCTCCGACGATGTGATCGCCAACTGCCACCAGTGTGGAGCGCCGTGCGACACCCATACCAACTGCAAGAACGACGGTTGCCATCTGCTGTTCATTCAGTGCCCGAGCTGCGCCGCCAAATTTGAAGGGTGCTGTAGCGAGATTTGCCGCGAAGAGCTGAAGCTGCCGCGCGAAGAGCAACGCGCGCGCCGTGCCGGCCGTGAAAACGGCGTCAAGATCTTCAATAAGTCAAAAGGCTTGTTGCAGACTACGATGCACATTCCGGCACCGGAAGAAGAAGGCCCAGCCCGCTGAGCCTGAGGAAATGAGAAGCCCGGCCGCCAAACCGGGCTTTTTTTTATTTCTCGCGTACGCCTTCTACGGAGATGATCAGCTCAACGTCTTGCGACGCCGGGCCCAGATCGGTGGTAATGCCGAAATCTTTCAGCTTGATCTTGCCGTTGGCCTCAAAGCCGGCGCGGTAGCCGCCCCACGGATCGTTGCCCTGGCCAATCAGTTTGGCGTCCAGCGTAACGGGCTTGGTCACGCCGTTCAGCGTCAGGTTGCCGACCACCGCATAACCGTCGCCGCTTTTCTTCACTTCGGTGGATTCAAACTTGGCTTGCTTGTTCTTCTCCACGTTGAGGAACTCGGCGCTGCGCAGGTGCTTGTCGCGCTCGGCGTGGTTGGTGTCGACGCTGGCGGTATTGATGGTCACGTTGACCTTGTCCTTGGACGGATCTTTCTCGTCGAAGGTGAAGCCGCCGTCGAAGTCTTTAAAGCTGCCATACAGCCAGCTGTAGCCCAGGTGCTGGATGCGGAACTCGATAAAGGCGTGCTGGCCCTGTTTGTCGATCTTGTAGTCCGCCGCCAGTGCGGAACCGGCGCTCAGCAGCAGGGCGCCTGCGGTCAGGCCCAATACGGTCTTTTTCAACATAGCAATCTCCATAAATCCAAAGGTTAATCGGCGCTGCTACCCAGCATCCGTTTCAAAGTGACATCACGATCGATAAAGTGATGTTTAAGCGCGGCCAGCCCGTGCAGTACCGAAAGCACTACCACGGCCCAGGCCAGGTAAAGGTGTATGGCGCCGGCGGTGTCGGCCTGTTCCGCCATGCCGGTGACGGTGGCGGGCACGTCGAACCAGCCGAATACGCTGATCGGTTGGCCGTCGGCGGTTGAGATCAGATAGCCGCTGATCAGAATGCCGAACAGCACGGCATACAGCGCCAGATGCGCGAGAATAGCGCTGACGCGAGTGAGGCGACCATAGCTGGCCAGCGGCTTGGGTGGCGGCGAGACAAAGCGCCAGATCACGCGGATCACCATCACGATGAACAGCAGCGTGCCAATGCTTTTGTGGATCTCCGGCGCCTGATGGTACCAGACGTCGTAATAGCCCAGCGTAACCATCCACAGACCGAGTGCGAACATGCCGTACACCGTCAGCGCCACCAGCCAGTGGATTAACACTGACACATGGCCGAAACGATCGGCGGTATTTTTCCAGAGCATCCTGTTTCCTTCGATTACCGATTGGCTGGCTGCAATAATTAAACTTTAGGAAACATAAAATCAATAATAAATTTAACTATGTTACTTCTTAGAAATATTAGTCAGTGAATTTGTTTGAGATGTTCGGGCTTCATCAGATAAATCGTTGAAGATGATATTATTTCCCTCATGGGGCGGTTGTGCTAGTTGTTGAAAATTAGGCTTATTATCTATTAATGTCAGCTTTTGTCATTTTACGTAAATCGTCCATGAGTTGCTCGGTGGAATTATTTGTTGGCAAACGTTATGCCTATTTCTTGCGGCAAAGAGCAGGGCGGAAAGATTAATTTTTTCGAACGGTTAGGCGAAATCCTCTGCGGCGTGACGGTGGACTTTGCTACCATTAGCGCCAAGAGTCGGCTCTTGGTGGCCGGTTAACCCAGTGAAATAACAAGGAAACGTCATGGGCCGAACCCGTGTGACCGACAGTAGCCTGCGTCTGGCCGTCCTGCTGGCGATGTTGGTGATCATTTTGGCCGGGGTGAAAGCCGCCGCCGACATCGTGGTGCCGTTTTTGCTGGCGGTGTTCCTCGCCATGGTGCTGAACCCGCTGGTGGCGATGCTGGAACGCCGACGAGTGCCGCGTATCGTCGGGGTGACGCTGCTGGTGACGGCGGTGATCGTGGTCGTGATGCTGTTTATCGGCATGCTGGGTGCTTCGCTGAACGAGTTCGCCCGCTCGCTGCCCCAGTACCGCGGCATGATGATCGAGAAGCTGCGCGAGCTGCAGCATTACGCCGATCGCTTCAATATCAGTCTCTCCAGCGAAGCGATGCTGCAGTATGTCGATCCCAGCGCGGCGATGAATCTGGTCACCCGCATGCTGGGGCACCTGTCTGGCGCCATGACCAACGTCTTCCTGCTGCTGATGACCGTGGTGTTTATGCTGTTCGAAGTGCAACTGCTGCCGTATAAGCTGCAGCAGGCGCTGGATAAGCCGAACGAGGGGCTCGCCGCGGTGCGGCGGGCGCTGGACGGCGTGACACGTTATCTGGTGATTAAAACCATCATCAGCCTGGCCACTGGGGTGATCGTCTGGATCTTCCTGGCGGCGGTCGGCGTGCGTTTTGCCTTTATCTGGGGGCTGCTGGCGTTTCTGCTTAACTACATTCCCAACATTGGCTCGGTATTGGCCGCCATTCCGCCGCTGATTCAGGCGCTGTTGTTCAACGGATTGGGTGATGCGCTGGTGGTGGCGGGTGGCTTTATCGCTGTCAACATGGTGATCGGCAATATCCTCGAGCCGCGCGTGATGGGGCGCGGGCTGGGGCTGTCGACGCTGGTGGTGTTCCTGTCGCTGATCTTCTGGGGCTGGCTGCTCGGCCCGGTGGGCATGCTGCTGTCGGTGCCGCTGACGATCGTGGCGCGCATCGCGCTGGAGACCACCGAAGACGGCTATCGGCTGGCGGTTATCCTGGGGGACGGTCGCCCGCCGCGCCAGCCTCCGGCGGCGCCGGAGTGAGGAATATTTTGCCATTCACGCCGGGCTGGGCGGCGTGGTGCAGCGCCGCTGCGTAGTGAGGCAAAGGATAAATCGCGGCGGGTGGGCGCAGCGCCAGCTGGCCGCGTCGCAACAGCTGGAATAACTGATAAAACGCCGTCTGCCATTGCGCCGGTGCCGCCTGTGCGTTCCATTTGCGCAAGTGGAACAGCGAAGCCCGCAGCTTTAACTCGTCCACCACGCGCCGCCAGTCTACCTGGCGGCCGCTAAGCAGGCCCAGCGCCACAAAATCGCCGCCGGTGCGGACCGCCCGCGCCAACTGCAATCCGTCTTCGCCGCCGATGCAGTCGATGGCCGCACGGGCGCCAAAATTCGTCATTTCCACCAGCTGCGACGCTTCGATAACGCGCCAGGCGCCGGCGGCCAGTAACGCCTGGCGATGAGCGGTGTTGCGCACCACGACCGCCAGACGAATGCCGCGCAGCGCCGTCATCTGCGCCAACAGCAGGCTAACGGCGGAACCGCCGCCGTTGAGCAGCAGTAAGTCGCCGGCGTTGAGCGGCAGCCATTGCGTCAACAGCACCCAGCAGGTGAGCGGGTTGATATAGATTTGCGCTGCGCAGGCGTCGTCGATGTCGTCCGGCACCCAGATCACCCGATCTTCAGGCAGCGTGACGAACGTTTGCCAACTGCCGTTACCCGCTACCGCCAGCGCGCGGCGGCCCGTTGAATGCCCATTCTGCGGGTTGACGACGACGCCCACGCCTTCATATCCCGGCACCTGAGGAAGGGCGATGCGGTGCGCGTATTGGCCGTGGATCGGGATCAGATCGGAAGGGTTGATCGGGGCATAGCGCATCTGCAATAACCGCTGTCCGGGGCGCAGCAGCGGTCTGCTCATCTGCTGCAATTCCAGCACCTGGGCGGGATCGCCGAAGCGGTTGAAGCTCAATCGGGGAAATAACGGCGGCATGGATTACATGACGAAGAAGAAATAGACATCCAACGCCAGCAGCACTAGCCACAGACACAGGTACAGCACCAGGTGCTCACGCACGTTGTTGACGATAGCCGCCAGTATTCGGTTTAACATTTCAGCTGCCTGAAGAAAGGGACCTTTGATTATAGTCCTTTTCTCGGCGTCTTTTACAGCGCGCCGCGCGTGAGTGCGGGAAGAGAGGCGATAAAAAAGCCTGCGTTATCGCAGGCTTGAGGTTACACGGCCAGCAGCGCCAGCGGCGTCGAATTTGTTGGCGTGCTCGGCGGGTAGAAATAGCGCAGCACGTTATACAGCGAGTAGAACTCCAGCCGGTTGCGCGCGTTGATCTTCTCCGTGATGTGACGCTTGTGCACGTACACCGTATGCGAGCTGATTTGCAGCTTTTTCGCGATGCGGTAGTTGGGCATCTCCGCCATCCAATATTTCATCACCGTCAGTTCCTGCGGACTGAACAAGGAACGCTCTTCGCCGTCATCGGCCAGCGCCAGCGGATTTTCGCGCAGCGTGCGTAAAGTGAGTGGCAGAATGCTTTTATTGAACAGAAAGGCGTTATCGGCGATGCGCATTGGCGTTTCGCTGTAAGGGTAAGGCGTATCGAGATAGATAAACAGCAAGGCAGACTGGCTGGCTTCCATAAACGCCAGCAGCTGCGCGTCTGCTTCGTTATAACGGCACTGGTTGCTGAGGTTCACCAGAATGTGGCTCGGCTGAAAGCTGGCCAACAGCGGCGTAGCGTATTCAATGCTGTGGCAGCACTTGATCGTCGTAATCCCACTATCAGCAAAGTAGCTGGCTATACCGACCCGGGTGAAGCAGCATTCGTCCACGACAAGTAGTTTCATGGTGACGTCCTTGTTGAAAGCCGATGGAGCATATCTTCTGTAAAATAGGACTTACACTGCAAGTGTTCAATTCGGAAATTCAAATGCTGAATATAAGAAATTTCCGTTATCAGGATTTTTACTTGGTATTTAAAAGAGTTAGCAGGTTAATAAATTGTAACCGCTAAATTTTGCTGTCCAGGGCACGACGGCAACCTGGACAGAGAAATCCTTCGCTTAGCTAAATCGTTTCAGACCAAAGCTGGAGACGTCGACCGGCGGCGCTTTGTCCTGCGCGAACAGCGCGGCAATCTCACCCAACGCGCTGGCGAACTTGAAGCCGTGGCCGCTCAATCCGCTGATGACCATCAGGCGATCGCAATCCGGCAGGGTATCGATAATAAAGTCTTCGTCGGGGCTCATATCATAACTGCAGGCTTCGCCGTGTAAACATACGCCTACACCCGGTAAAAATTGCCGCAGGAAGGAGAAAACTTCCGTGCCGTCGCTGGCGTAGCTGCCGAAGGGTTTGCGCTGCTCGGGGGCATCCATCGGCTGGCCGCCGTCGTGCTTGCCTACTTTCAGGCCGTCGTTATCCGCCGGGAAACCGTAATAGTGCGTGCCGTCTTGCGCTTCGACGGTAAAGGCCGGGAAACGATTGTTCACGCTGTAGCGGCCATCTGCCTGATGCCAGGAGAAGACTTTGCGCAGTGGCGCGACGGGTAACTGCGGCAACAGCGCTTTGACCCAGGTACCGGCGGTGATCACCGCTTTTCGCGCCGTGAAACGCCCTTCGCCGGTGATGACCTCAACGCCGCCCTCGATAGGCTCCACCGCGCTGACCGGGCAGTTGAACAACTGGCTGCAGCCGGCTTCTTTTGCCAGCTTGATCAGAGTGGCTATCGCCAGTTCGGCACGCAGGAAGCCGGCGTCGGGCTCGAACACGCCGACATAACCTTCCGGGGCCCGGAATTCCGGCCAGCGTTGAGCGATCTGTTCGGCGCTGAGGGTTTGCGCGTTCAGGCGGAATGTTTGCGCGCTCTGCTGCGCATTGCGAATGAAGTCGGAGTGCTGCGGCCCCAAATTGAGGACGCCGCACGACTGGAACAGTTCCTCGCCGGATTGTTGAATCAGCGCATTCCACAACGCCTGGGCGCGCAGCACCAGCGGCACGTACTTTTCACCTTCGCCGTAAGCGTGACGGATGATGCGGGTATCGCCGTGATGGCTGCCGTTGCGGTGCGGGGGAATGGCGCTGTCGATCATCAGCACTTTCAAGCCGGCCCGCGTGGCGTAATAGCCTGCCGCTGCGCCGACGGAACCGCTGCCCACCACAATCAAATCATATTCCACGTACCCACCCTCTCTGATAGCGATTTCTTATCGCCCCATGATAAAAGGTTGGCGGGCGCAATGCACTGATTGAACGATGAAAGGCAAAGAAAAAGGCGCCGGGAATGGTCACGGCGCCTTAGAGGTTAGGAGACGATAAATCAATGTTTTCTGCGATCAAGATCCTGGTAATCCGTAGCTTCAATCTTGGCGATGCCGGCTTCTAAGATATTGATTAATTGACGGGCGACATCTGTAGTCAGCCAAAGCGTTCGGTCTACTTGGGCTTCTTCGGGCGTTTGGTCTAGTGAAGACAGGTAATGAAGGCGTATCATCATGGCGTCGTAAACGTCGACAGTACTGATATCCCAACCGACAAGCGGGTGCGTCTGAATTACTTCATCATTTCTGTCCATAAAGACCCCTTATTGAGTAGTAACTACCGTGAGTGACTAACGAGGATCAATGCGGCTCATCATCATGAGAGCAATTACAGTATACGCATCCGCTTTCATCGGTGGAGGGGGTTGTCACCGAAATTTGCAAAATAAATATTTATTTGAACAATTATTCTACAAATTTGCAGGTGCAGCAGTGGACGAGTCAAGCGCAGCGCGTTATTCCGCGTCGGCAGGTGGCGATGCACCATGCAGACATTTTTCCAGCTCTTCGGCCAAATGGGCGAAATGCTTTTGCGTTTCGGCATCACGATTCTGGCTGTGCGATTCCAGCTTCAGGCTGTGGATCAGCCGTTGGTTGGCTTTGTCATCCAGGCTGAAGGCCAGATAAGAGAAAGCTACTTCCAGTACGTTCAAGCGCCTTTTCTGATCGGCAATCAGCGCCAGCAGTTCGCCAAACGTCATTGCGTCTTCGGATTTCACCTTGTCCGGGGCCATGCTTACTCCTTTGCGTTAAATACAGCGCTGAGGCAGATTTTGTTTCAGAGTAAGGGTAAGCGATGAATGGGCAGGGCGCCAGAAACAAAAAAGCCGGAGAGCGACCCCCGGCAAAAACAGCATTGCAGTGTTATTCTGCGCTAAACCATTCGTCCGCGCTTTCCCAGGTTTCCTGAAGGATTTCCTCGATCAGATCCCGATCGGTTTTGGCGCCCCCCAGCACGGAGAGCCCGTTGGCGCTGGCATAACGTACGTGAACGACGGCGTCTGGAAACTGGCGATTGACCCGTTTGCCCAGTTCACCGGTCAGCGCCTCAATGGCGCCCGACGGCAGCGGCCGGGTTTTATCTAGAGTGACTTCAACACGCATAATTGCCCCCGAAGCGATTTACTGTGTATTTATACAGTTAACCGGGTGCGAGGGCAAGAGGGCGATGCAAAAATATCAGTCTTTCAGCGACCAGTTCAGGGTTTCACCCGCCAGGAAGGGGATTACGGATTCATTGCCGAGGGTAATCTCTTCCGGTTGGGTGGTTGGCACGCGCTGCAGTTCGATGAAGTCTTCGTTGAGCGGCAGGCCATAGAAGCGTGGGCCGTTGAGCGAGCAGAAAGCCTCGAAGTGCTCCAGTGCGCCGAGCTGTTCGAAGACCGCTGCGTAAGCCGGGATGGCATTCGGCGCATTGAAGCAGCCGGCACAGCCGCAGCTGGACTCTTTGCGATGCTTGAGGTGCGGCGCGGAGTCGGTGCCGAGGAAGAAACGGTCCGAGCCGCTGGCAACCGCCTGACGTAGCGCTTCCTGATGGACGTTGCGCTTGAGGATCGGTAGGCAGAACAGGTGTGGGCGAATGCCGCCGACCAGCATGTGGTTGCGGTTGAACATCAGGTGTTGCGGCGTGATGGTGGCGCCGAGGAAACGGTTGCCTGCCTGCACGTACTGTGCCGCTTCTTTGGTGGTGATGTGCTCGAAGACGATTTTCAGTTCCGGGAAGTGACGGCGGATAGGCTCCATCACCTGTTCGATAAAGCGCGCCTCGCGGTCGAAAATATCCACGGCAGGATCGGTCACTTCGCCGTGGATAAGCAAAGGCATGCCGATTTTTTGCATTTGCTCGAACAGTGGGTAAATGCCGGTCACGTCGCTGACGCCGTGGCTGGAGTTGGTGGTGGCGTTGGCCGGATACAGCTTGGCGGCGGTAAACACCCCTTGCTCGAAACCGCTGACCAGTTCACTGGCCGCCAGAGAGTTGGTCAGGTAACAGGTCATCAGCGGAGTGAAGTTGTGACCCTGCGGCACCGCCGCCAGAATCCGATCGCGGTAGGCGCGTGCGGCGGCCACGGTCGTCACGGGCGGAACCAGGTTCGGCATCACGATCGCCCGGCCAAATACCTGGCTGGTATAGGGCACCACCGTTTTCAGCATCTCATCGTCACGCAGGTGGATATGCCAGTCGTCTGGGCGGCGGATTTTCAGAACTTGAGGTTGTGCGGTCATCTAGCTAGGCTCCGGCGGTCAAATACGTCTAATGAAAAGCGAATAATGGGTTTATTCACGCCGGGGTGTAAGGATAAGCGGAAAGTGCCGCAGATGCATCTGTTTGTTGGCGACAAGTTGAAATCAACGGCGCAGCAGGCGCATAGTGACAAGGATTTCAACGATGCCGACGCCAATACCGTCGACTTTCATCAAGTGGAAAGGGAGAAAACAATGGAAGTACGCGTTATCGCCACCCTGCAAGCGAAAGCGGGATTTGAGGCCGCAGTCAGTGAAGCGGTGCACGACATTCTCGAGCCGAGCCGCCAGGAGCTGGGCAACCTGCAATATGATTTGCATCGCGATCTGGAAAAGCCGGGCACCTTCGTGTTCTTTGAGCGTTGGGCCAGCAGCGAAGCGCTGGATAAGCATAATGAGACGGCGCATTTTCAGCAGTTCGTCAGTCGACTTGACGGCAAGTTGGATGTTCTGGACATCAAGAAACTGAAAAAGATCGCCTGAGCTTTTTACAGGCAAGAAAAAACCCGCCGATGGCGGGTTTTTTTAGGGTTGCAGATTAACTTATTCGTTAACCGGCTGCGGCTTTGTGGCAGGCGCGGTGGCCTGGCTCACTGCCGAGTGACCACCGGCTGAACCTTTGCCTTCAAAGTTGAAGGAAGGGCGCTGCCAGTTGCTGTGCTTGCGTTCTTCCGGCACGTAGGCTGGCGCAGGCGCTTTAGTCATCGGCGCAGTGGCAATGTGTTTGTACAGCGCGTTCTGCACGGCTTTCACCGGCGCCGGCTGCTGCGCAACTGCAGGTGCAGGTTCTGCGGCGATTGGCGCTGGGGCTTTTTCGACCGGAGCAACTTCCACGGAGGCTGCCGCAGGTGCGGCTTCTACCACTGGCGTTTCTTCCGCTGGCGTGGCTTCTACCACCGGTGCAACTTCGACCACAGGCTCGTCTTCCGTTGGCGCAGGTTCAACCACTGGCTCTACAGCTACGGTTTCAGCTACCGGCTCGGCTTCCACTGCAGGGACAGTCTCTTCCACTTTCGGCTGTTCAACTGCAACAGTTGCCGGGGCGGTTTCCACCGGCGTCGGGATTTCCTCGGCCGGAGTGGCTACAACCGGTGCTACGACTGCAGCTTCTTCCGTTACGGTAACGCTAGCAGTCTCAACGGCGGCTTCGGGTGCCGGTTCGTTGACGCTGGCCGTGGTCTGAGTGTCTTCCACGGTAACGCTGTGCTGTTCAACCGCTGCGGCGACAACCGGCGCCTGCTCTACGGCTTCGGTTTGCACTTCGGCTTCTTCAACCTGAGCGACCGGGTAGCTTACCCATACTTTGCCTGATGCCATTTCCGGCGAAGCGAACGCGCCCGCCAACGGCATTGGGGATTGCAGCGGGTAACGCTCATCGCGGTAACGACGGCGACGCTGGCCGCTGACGCGCAGGTGACGCGGTGAACGACGGGAACGACGCGGCATGCCTTCGCCGTTGCCGCGGCTTTCGCCCTGGGCATCGTCTTCCGGCTGTGCGGCAACGGTTTCCGGCAACAGCTTGACGCTGTCGTCGGCGGTCGGCTGCGCGTCTTCGGCTTTCGCTACCGGCGCTTTCGGCGCCAACAGCTCTTCCGCTGCACGCTGCAGCTCTTCTTCCGCAGACAGGATACGCACTTTCTGCGACAGAGGGCGGCGCTGACGGCGCTGCATGTTCTGCTGCTGGCGCTCTTCCTGCTCTTCGTCGGTACTCTCGACTGCGTCAACGCTTTCCAGCGCTTTCACTTCCTGCTGAGCCTGACGTTTCTCTTCCTGACGACGACGCTGGCGTTCAGCACGCTGCTCACGGCGTTGCTGCTGATCTTCGCGCGGCGCTTTAGCACCTTCTTCCGAAGCGGTTTCCTCCGCTACCGGCGCGTTCTGCTGCTGGTTGCGGCGGTTACGGCGCTGTTCATCGCGGGATTCACGCGATTCACGGCCTTCACGGTTCTCACGCGGTTCACGGTTATCGCGCTCGCGATTGTCACGGCCTTCACCGCGCTCTTTACGCTCGCTGCGTTCCGGGCGATCGCCACGGTCGCTACGCTCACCGCGCTCTTTACGGCCGGTGCCTTGACGGCGCTGACCGCGACGATCCTGACGACGGTTCTCACCGTTGCCTTCCGCCTTCGGCGTTTCGGCCGGTTTGGCTTCTTCGACGGCAGGTTGTTCTTCACCGGCGAACAAGTTCTTCAGACCACCGAACAGGCGGCCCAGGAAGCCCGGTTTAGCGGCGGCCGGCGCTGCGGCTTTAGTCTTGGCGGCTGCAGCGACAGGTTTGGCAACGGCGACGGGTTCTTCAGCCGGCGGCGGCACATCGGCGGACAGGGAGAAGGAAGCCAGGGCCGGTTGCTCCGGACGCTTGCGTTCCATCGGCGCATCTTCCAGCGGACGCTCCATGTCTTCTTCGTGCAGTTTCGGCAGCAGGTAGCTGAGGGTAGAGGTTTCCTCGCCCTTGCGCACGCGCAGCACCGAGTAGTGCGGGGTTTGCATTTCATCGTTCGGCACGATGACGGCTTTCACGCCACCCTGACGTTTTTCGATCGCGCTGACGGATTCGCGCTTTTCGTTCAGCAGGTACGAAGCGACCTGAACCGGCACGATAGCGTGAACTTCTTTGGTGTTTTCCTTCAGCGCTTCTTCTTCGATCAGGCGCAGGATGGACAGCGCCAGCGATTCGTTGTCTCGGATGGTACCGGTGCCGTTACAGCGTGGGCACACGTGGTGGCTGGACTCACCCAGCGACGGGCTGAGGCGCTGGCGTGACATTTCCAGCAGGCCGAAGCGGGAGATGCGGCCGATTTGGATGCGCGCGCGGTCTTGACGCACGGCGTCGCGCAAGCGGTTTTCCACTTCGCGCTGGTGGCGTACCGGCGTCATGTCGATGAAGTCGATGACGATCAGGCCGCCGAGGTCGCGCAGGCGCAGCTGGCGAGCGATCTCGTCCGCCGCTTCCAGGTTGGTGTTGAACGCCGTCTCTTCGATGTCGCCGCCGCGGGTTGCGCGTGCGGAGTTGATGTCGATGGCGGTCAGCGCTTCGGTGCTGTCGATGACGATCGAGCCGCCGGACGGCAGGCGCACTTCGCGCTGGAAGGCGGATTCGATCTGCGATTCGATCTGATAGTGGCTGAACAGAGGAATTTCACCGCTGTACAGTTTGATTTTGCTGCTGAAATCCGGGCGGCCCAGCGCAGCGATGTGCTCTTTGGCCAGATCGAGAATTTTCGGGTTGTCGATCAGGATTTCGCCGATGTCCGGGCGCAGATAATCGCGGAAGGCACGCACGATAACGTTGCTTTCCTGGTGGATCAGGAACGGTGCAGGGCGGCCTTCGGCGGCTTTTTTAATCGCTTCCCAGTGCTTCAGACGGAAGGAGAGATCCCACTGCAGCGCGTCGGCGGATTTGCCTACGCCCGCGGTGCGAACGATCAGGCCCATGCCGTCTGGCAGTTGCAGCGAAGAGAGCGCTTCTTTCAGCTCGGTACGATCGTCACCCTCGATGCGGCGAGAAATACCGCCGGCGCGCGGGTTGTTCGGCATCAGCACCAGATAGCTGCCCGCCAGGCTGATGAAGGTGGTCAAGGCGGCGCCTTTGTTGCCACGTTCTTCTTTGTCTACCTGAACGATGACTTCCTGGCCTTCGCGCAGCACATCTTTGATGTTCGGGCGGCCATGGGAAGAGTAATTGCTAGGGAAGTATTCGCGGGCGATTTCTTTAAGAGGGAGGAAACCATGTCGTTCTGCGCCGTAGTCCACGAACGCTGCTTCAAGACTTGGTTCAATGCGGGTGATTTTGCCTTTGTAAATATTCGCTTTTTTCTGCTCATGACCCGGACTTTCGATATCCAAATCATACAGCCGCTGTCCATCTACGAGGGCAACACGCAACTCTTCCTGCTGAGTTGCGTTAATCAACATTCTTTTCATCTTAACTTACTCGTTATTTTTACATTATCGACAAAGCTGCGGGCAAAATAACCTCATGGCCGGAGTTAAACCGAAAGCCCCGTGTCTTCTCGCAAAGCCGTCAACCTCACGGTTGTCGCCTGCATAGGGGCGCATTATCTCGGTAAGCCTGCTTTTCTTTGTGAAAGACAGCACTTTTACTAGGGGAATAGCCTCTGATTTACGTCGACAGATCTGATTCCATTTGCCGGCCAAGCTGCAACCCGCAGCCCGCTAATTGTTTGATTTCGCATTACGTCTTACGCCATTGCTGCGTTTTTGCGCAATCAGACAAATTTTATAATTCCACCGTTTTCCCTGTTTAACGAGAATCAACGCGGAAAGTGACTGCATTATTCCACTGCTGATGCCGTTATAGCAAGGTGACTTTTCCTTAACTGCGGAAGAAATCGCAAACGTTCAAATCGGCTTGCTGCCTTATTGTCCGCTGGGGTTTCGCCCGCCGTCAGAGAGACAGTTAAGCACAGAAAAAGATGTGGCGCTATTCACGCGCTCTATTTAGAATCCCGCACCATGAAAACGAACAATCCAGCAGTACAATTCATCACGATTTCCGACGACGAAGCCGGTCAGAGAATCGACAACTTTCTGCTCGCTCGCCTGAAAGGCGTGCCGAAGAGCATGATTTATCGCATCGTGCGTAAAGGCGAGGTGCGGGTTAATAAAGGGCGCATCAAGGTCGAATACAAATTGGCGGCCGGCGACGTGGTGCGCGTACCACCGGTGCGCGTAGCCGAGCGCGAAGAGGCGCCGGTGTCGGCGAAGCTGGATAAAGTGGCCGCATTGGCAGACTGCATCCTGTATGAAGACGACCACCTGCTGATCCTCAACAAACCTTCCGGCACCGCGGTGCACGGCGGCAGCGGCCTGAGCTTCGGCGTGATTGAAGGGCTGCGCGCGCTGCGCCCGGAAGCCCGCTTCCTGGAGCTGGTGCATCGCCTGGATCGCGACACCTCCGGCGTGCTGCTGGTCGCCAAGAAGCGTTCGGCGCTGCGTTCGCTGCATGAACAGCTGCGGTTGAAAGGCATGCAGAAAGATTATCTGGCGCTGGTGCGCGGCCAATGGCAGTCCCACTGCAAGGCCGTACAGGCGCCGCTGCTGAAAAACATTCTGCAAAGCGGCGAACGTATCGTGCGCGTCAACAGCGAAGGCAAGCCTTCGGAAACCCGCTTCAAGGTGGAGGAGCGTTACGAATTCGCCACCCTGGTGAAGGCCAGCCCGATAACCGGGCGTACTCACCAGATCCGCGTGCACACGCTGCATGCCGGGCATCCGATCGCTTTTGACGATCGCTATGGCGACCGCGAGTTCGATCGTCAGCTGGCGGGTACCGGCCTGAAGCGGCTGTTCCTGCACGCTGCGGCGCTGCGCTTCGAGCATCCGTCCACCGGCGAAACGATGCGCATCGAAGCGCCGATGGATGAAGAACTGCGTCACTGCCTGCAGGTGCTGCGCCAGCAGGCGACCAAATAATCCGTGTCAGACCAGCGGGTTGATGCCTTCAGCCCGCAACATCTCCAACAGCGCGATCAACGGCAGGCCGATCAGGGTGTTCGGGTCCCGGCCTTCCAGCCTGTCGAACAACGCGATCCCCAATCCCTCGCTCTTGAAACTGCCCGCGCAGTTCAGCGGTTGCTCCAGACGCACATAGGCGGCGATCTCCGCTTCGCTCAGCGCGCGAAAATGCACGTGGAACGGCTCGCACAGGGCCTGCAGTTGCTTGCTGCGGCCGTTGTACAGCGCCAGGCCGGTATAAAAGGTCACGGCCTGGCCGCTTGCCTGGCGCAGCTGCGCCCGGGCGTTCACCTCGGTATGGGGCTTGCCGGTGATGCTGCCATCGATCACGCAGACCTGATCGGAACCGATGATCAGATGCTCGGGGTAGGCGAGGGCCAGCGCCTGAGCCTTCGCTGTCGCCAGGCGCAGCACCAGCGCTTCGGCGCTTTCACCCGGCAGTGGGGTTTCATCCACCTCCGGCGCGGCGCAGTCGAACGGCAGCTGCAGTTTCTCCAGCAGCATTTTTCGATAGGGGGAGGTGGAGGCTAAAAGCAATCTCTGCATAATTTTTTTCGCAAACCGTAGCGTAAATGGGTACGGCATTTTAAACTGTCGGCCGCTGTGGAAGCGAATATTGGTGAAAGGAGCCGTTTTACGGCCTTTTTCTTTGACTCTATGTCGTTACAAAGTTAATATGCGCGCCCTATGCAAAAGGTAAAATTACCCTTGACCATTGATGCGGTACGTACCGCTCAGAAACGCCTGGACTATGCTGGTGTCTATGCGCCTGAGCAGGTTACTCGTGTTGCCGACTCCGTGGTCAGTGTGGACAGTGATGTTGAGGTGTCGTTGTCGTTTAATATCGACAATCAACGCCTCGCGGTGATAACAGGGCATGCGGACGTCACGGTAACGTTGATGTGCCAACGCTGTGGAGTCCCGTTCGAACATCAGGTTCACACAACATATTGTTTTAGCCCGGTCGTCAATGATGAGCAGGCTGAGGCATTACCGGAAGCGTACGAACCGATCGAAGTTGACGAGTTTGGCGAAGTCGATCTGTTGGCAATGATTGAAGACGAAATTATTCTTTCACTGCCTGTCGTTCCGGTACATGAATCTGAACACTGTGAAGTGTCCGAAGCGGACATGGTATTTGGCCAACTGCCTCCCGAGGCGGAGAAACCGAATCCGTTTGCCGTATTAGCCAGTTTAAAGCGTAAGTAATTGAGGAGTAAGGTCCATGGCCGTACAACAGAATAAACCAACCCGTTCCAAGCGTGGCATGCGTCGTTCGCACGATGCTCTGACCACGACTACTCTGTCTGTAGACAAAGTATCCGGTGAAACTCACCGTCGTCACCACATCACTGCCGACGGTTTCTACCGCGGTCGCAAGGTTATCGGCTAAGTAGCGATACCTTGACTCGTCTAACCCTGGCGTTAGATGCAATGGGCGGGGACTTCGGTCCCTGCGTCACAGTGCCTGCTTCGTTGCAGGCACTGGCCTCTAATTTACAGCTTCATCTCCTGCTGGTCGGCAATCCCGACGTCATCTCCCCTTTGCTTGCCCATGCCGATCCGGTTCTTCTGGAGCGTCTGCAAGTCGTGCCCGCCGAGTCTGTGATCGCCGGCGACGCAAAACCTTCACAAGCGATACGCGCCAGCCGCGGCACGTCGATGCGCATTGCGCTCGAACAGCTCAGCAGCGGCAATGCGCAGGGCTGCGTCAGCGCCGGTAATACCGGTGCGCTGATGGGATTGGCGAAGCTGTTGGTCAAGCCGCTGGACGGCATCGAGCGCCCGGCGCTGATGACGGCGATCCCGAATCAGCAACGCAGTAAAACCGTGGTGCTGGATCTGGGCGCCAACGTCGAGTGCGACAGCACCATGCTGGTGCAGTTTGCCGTGATGGGCGCGGTGATGGCGGAAGAGGTGATCGGCATTGCGCAACCGCGGGTGGCGCTGCTGAATATTGGCGAAGAAGAGACCAAAGGCCTGGATAATATCCGCGAAGCGGCCGCTGTGCTAAAAAATACTCCGGCAATCAACTATATTGGTTACCTGGAAGGAAACGAACTGCTCACCGGCAAGACCGACGTGTTGGTCTGCGATGGCTTCGTGGGCAACGTCACCCTGAAAACCATGGAAGGGGTGGTCAGGGTATTCTTATCGCTGCTGAAATCGTCTGGCGACGGAAACAAGCAAGCGTGGTGGCTGAAATTGTTGGGCCGTTGGTTGCAAAAACGGGTGGTTAAGCGGTTCGGCCACCTGAACCCCGACCAGTATAATGGCGCATGTCTGTTAGGATTGCGGAGCACCGTAGTCAAGAGCCACGGCGCTGCGAACCCTCACGCGTTTGCAGTCGCAATCGAACAGGCTGTGCAGGCGGTGCAGCGGCAAGTCCCGGAAAGGATTGCTGCGCGCCTTGAGGCTGTATTACCTAAGAGTGACTGATCGTACATGTATACAAAGATTCTCGGTACGGGGAGTTATTTGCCCGTACAAGTGCGCACCAATGCTGATTTGGAAAAAATGGTGGATACCTCTGACGAGTGGATCGTCACGCGTACCGGTATCCGCGAACGTCGCATCGCTGCTGCGGATGAAACCGTCGCGACGATGAGCTTCCAGGCCGCTGAGAAAGCGCTGGAAATGGCAGGTGTGGCTAAAGAAGACATTGGGCTTATCGTCGTGGCGACCACCACAACGACTCACGCGTTCCCGAGCGCGGCGTGCCTGGTGCAGCAAATGCTGGGCATCAAAGACTGCGCGGCGTTCGATCTGGCTGCGGCCTGCGCCGGCTTTACTTATGCGCTCAGCGTGGCCGATCAGTACGTGAAAAACGGCGCGGTCAAACATGCGCTGGTTATCGGCGCGGACGTCTTGTCGCGCACGCTGGATCCTGAAGATCGCGGCACCATCATTCTGTTTGGCGATGGCGCGGGTGCGGTGGTGCTGGGGGCGTCTGAAGCGCCGGGCATTCTGTCTACCCATCTGCATGCCGACGGCAGCTACGGCAGCCTGCTGACGCTGCCGTACAAGGATCGTCAGAATCAGGACAAGCCGGCCTATGTCACCATGGCGGGCAACGAAGTCTTCAAGGTTGCGGTTACCGAACTGGCGCGCATCGTCGACGAGACGCTGCAGGCCAACAACATGGACCGTAGCGAGCTGGATTGGCTGGTGCCGCACCAGGCCAACCTGCGCATCATCAGCGCAACGGCGAAAAAGCTGGGTATGGGGATGGACAAAGTGGTGGTGACGCTCGATCGTCACGGCAACACGTCTGCCGCCTCGGTGCCTTCCGCACTGGACGAAGCGGTGCGTGACGGGCGAATTCAGCGTGGCCAACTGGTGCTGCTGGAAGCCTTTGGCGGCGGCTTTACCTGGGGCTCGGCGCTGGTTCGTTTCTGATTTGGACAGGAAGAAAAAATGACGCAATTTGCTTTTGTTTTCCCGGGCCAGGGGTCGCAGACCGTTGGCATGCTGGCCGAGTTGGCCGCACAGTTCCCGATCGTCGAAGAAACCTTTGGCGAGGCTTCTTCCGCCCTGGGTTACGACCTGTGGCAGCTGGTGCAGCAAGGCCCGGTGGAAGAACTGAACAAAACCTGGCAGACCCAACCGGCTCTGCTGGCTGCCTCGGTGGCGATTTTCCGCGTTTGGCAGCAGCAGGGCGGTAAAGCGCCTGCGCTGATGGCGGGTCACAGCCTGGGCGAATACTCGGCGCTGGTCTGCGCCGGCGTGCTGGACTTCAAGGCGGCGATCCGTCTGGTCGAGCTGCGCGGCAAGCTGATGCAGGAAGCAGTGCCGGAAGGTACCGGCGCGATGTACGCCATCATCGGTCTGGACAACGACGCGATCGCCAAGGCGTGCGAAGAGTCTGCGCAGGGGCAGGTGGTTTCTCCGGTCAACTTCAACTCGCCGGGCCAGGTGGTCATCGCCGGCAACAAAGAAGCGGTTGAACGCGCAGGCGCCGCCTGTAAAGCTGCCGGCGCCAAACGTGCGCTGCCGCTGCCGGTGAGCGTGCCTTCGCACTGCGCGCTGATGAAGCCGGCCGCCGACAAGCTGGCCGTGGCGCTGCAGGACATCACCTTCAACGCGCCGCAGGTGCCGGTGGTGAACAACGTCGACGTGCGCACCGAAAACGATCCGGAAGCGATCCGCAGCGCGCTGGTGCGTCAGCTGTACAGCCCGGTGCGTTGGACCGAAAGCGTAGAGTTTATCGCAGCACAGGGAGTGACGTCGCTGCTGGAAGTGGGGCCGGGCAAAGTGCTGACCGGTCTGACTAAACGTATTGTTGACACCCTGACGGCTGCGGCGGTGAACGACACCGCCAGCCTGTCGGCGGCGCTTGAACAATAAAGAGGAAAATGATGAGCTTCGAAGGTAAAATCGTTCTGGTCACCGGCGCAAGCCGCGGTATTGGCCGAGCTATTGCAGAAACGTTTGTGGCACGCGGCGCCAAAGTGATCGGTACCGCGACCAGCGAGAGCGGCGCTGAAGCGATCAGCAGCTACCTGGGCGCAAACGGCAAAGGGTTTATGTTGAACGTTGTTGATGCGCAATCTATCGACAGCGTGCTGGCATCGATTCGCGCCGAATTTGGCGAAATCGACATTTTAGTGAATAATGCCGGCATTACGCGTGATAACCTGCTGATGCGTATGAAGGATGACGAGTGGGAGGATATCCTCGACACCAATCTGACTTCCGTATTCCGCCTGTCAAAAGCGGTAATGCGCGCTATGATGAAAAAGCGGTTTGGCCGTATCATCACCATCGGTTCCGTCGTCGGCACCATGGGGAACGCAGGGCAGGCGAACTACGCGGCGGCTAAAGCCGGCCTGATTGGTTTTAGCAAATCTTTGGCACGTGAAGTTGCTTCACGTGGCATTACGGTCAACGTCGTGGCACCTGGCTTTATTGAGACGGACATGACACGGGCGTTGACAGATGATCAACGCGCAGGCATTTTGTCATCAGTTCCAGCCAACCGGCTGGGCGATGCTAAAGAAATCGCCAGCGCTGTTGCATTTTTGGCCTCTGATGAGGCCGGCTACATCACCGGTGAAACGTTACATGTCAATGGCGGCATGTACATGATTTAAAAAATGTGAAAACCATTTGCGTTATTTGAGGCAAAAACCGCAAAATAGCGTAAAATCGTGGTTTGACCAGCCGGGATTTAGTTGCATCTTTTTCAGCATTTTATACACTACGAAAACCATCGCGAAAGCGAGTTTTGATAGGAAATTTAAGAGTATGAGCACTATCGAAGAACGCGTTAAGAAAATCATTGTTGAGCAACTGGGTGTTAAACAGGAAGAAGTTTTGAACAACGCTTCTTTCGTTGAAGATCTGGGCGCTGATTCTCTTGACACCGTTGAGCTGGTAATGGCACTGGAAGAAGAATTCGACACCGAGATTCCAGACGAAGAAGCTGAGAAGATCACTACTGTTCAGGCAGCTATTGATTTCATCAACGCCAGCCAGCAGTAAGAGAACATATCTAGGCGGTCGTTCGACCGCCTAAGTTTTTTCTATCCCTAGTGTCATATTTTTCCCTCCCTGGAGGACAAACGTGTCTAAGCGTCGAGTAGTTGTGACCGGACTGGGCATGTTGTCTCCTGTCGGCAATACGGTAGAGTCCACGTGGAACGCTCTTCTTGCCGGTCAGAGTGGCATCAGCCTGATCGACCATTTCGATACCACTGCCTATGCGACCAAGTTTGCTGGCCTGGTAAAGAATTTTAATTCTGAGGATTTCATCTCCCGCAAAGATGCGCGCAAGATGGATGCCTTTATCCAGTACGGTATCGCTGCCGGCATGCAAGCCATGCAGGATGCAGGTCTGGACATCACCGAGGCTAACGCCAGCCGTATTGGAGCCGCGATCGGTTCCGGCATCGGCGGCCTGGGTTTGATCGAAGAAAACCACAGTTCACTGGTTAACGGTGGCCCACGGAAAATCAGTCCGTTCTTCGTGCCCTCCACCATCGTGAATATGATTGCAGGCCACCTGACAATCATGTACGGCATGCGTGGCCCAAGCATTTCCATCGCCACCGCCTGTACTTCAGGTGTGCACAACATCGGCCATGCAGCGCGTATCATTGCTTACAATGATGCTGACGTGATGCTGGCCGGTGGGGCTGAGAAAGCCAGCACCCCATTGGGCGTCGGCGGCTTTGGCGCAGCGCGCGCCCTGTCCACCCGTAATGACAACCCGCAGGCGGCGAGCCGTCCGTGGGATAAAGACCGCGACGGCTTCGTGCTGGGCGACGGCGCCGGCATGATGGTGCTGGAAGAGTACGAACACGCGAAAAAACGCGGCGCAAAAATCTATGCCGAAGTGGTTGGCTTTGGGATGAGCAGCGATGCTTATCACATGACGTCACCACCGGAAAACGGCGCAGGCGCTGCGCTGGCGATGGAGAATGCCTTGCTTGATGCCGGTGTGACCCCGTCACAAATCGGTTACATCAACGCGCACGGCACCTCTACGCCGGCGGGCGACCAGGCGGAAGCGCAGGCGGTGAAATCCGTCTTCGGCGCTGATGCCCAGCGCGTGCTGGTGAGCTCGACCAAATCGATGACCGGCCACCTGTTGGGTGCGGCGGGCGCGATCGAGTCCATCTTTACCGTGCTGGCGCTGCGCGATCAGGCGGTACCGCCAACCATCAACCTGGATAACCCGGATGAAGGTTGCGATCTGGACTTCGTGCCTCACGAAGCGCGCCAGGTCAGCAATATGGAGTTCACCCTGTGCAACTCCTTCGGCTTCGGCGGCACCAATGGCTCGCTGATCTTCCGCCGAGTGTAACTCGCGCGGTTGTTCGCTGATGAAAAGCCCGGTTTTTTAACCGGGCTTTTTTACGCCTGGCGTCCGGCCGTCAGCAGGGCTGCGTATTGCCTCGTCGCCTGCTATTCTGCGAGCGTAATGAAATCACCCGGCAACAGGAGGAAGCATGTACTGGATCAACGGACAACGCCACGATGCGCTGGCGCCGAGCGATCGTGGCCTGCAGTTCGGCGATGGCTGCTTTACTACCGCCCGGGTTATCGACGGTAAAATCGAGCTGTTGCCCTGGCACCTGGAGCGGCTGCAGCAAACGGCACAGAGGCTGATGCTGCCCACTACCGATTGGGCTGCTTTCGAGCGCGAGATGGCTCAGGCGGCCGAATCAATTCCGCTCGGCGTGGTCAAAGCGATACTGACGCGCGGCAGCGGCGGGCGGGGCTACAGCCCGACGGGGTGCGAAAATCCAACGCGCATCGTCGCCCGCAGCAGCTACCCTGCGCACTATTTGCAGTGGCGCGAGCAGGGCATCACGCTTGCGCTCAGCCCGGTGGCGCTGGCGTGCAATCCGCTGCTGGCGGGGTTGAAGCATTTGAACCGCCTGGAGCAGGTGCTGATCCGCGCGCATCTTGACCAGACGGCCGCCGACGAGGCACTGGTGCTTGACACTGCCGGTATGCTGGTGGAATGCTGTGCGGCTAATTTGTTCTGGCGTAAGGGAAAAGCGGTGTTTACCCCGGACCTGAGCCAGGCGGGCGTCGCGGGCCTGATGCGGCGGCGGGTGATCGCGCTGCTGGCGGGCTCGGAATACCGTCTGCACTGCGTCAGCGAACCGCTGGAGACGCTGGCCGATGCCGACGAAGTCCTGGTGAGCAACGCGCTGATGCCGCTGCTGCCGGTAAACGTTGCTCAATCATGGCGTTATCATTCGCGCCAGCTGTATGATTTTTTGCGTCCACACTGTTAACCATGGCTGATTGATGAAGAAAAGAAAGCTGAAGGTCCTGTCTGTTATTGTTGTTCTGGTATTGGCGCTGCTGTTTTGGGGCTACCAGAAGATCGAACGCTTTGCCGATACGCCGCTGGCTATCCAGCAAGAAACCATCTTCAAACTGCCTGCCGGCACCGGCCGGGTGGCGCTGGAAGGATTACTGGTGCGCGATAAACTGGTGCGCAACGGCCGCTGGTTCCAGTGGCTGCTGAAACTGGAGCCGGAGCTGGCGGAGTTTAAAGCCGGTACCTACCGGTTCACGCCGGGCATGACGGTGCGCCAGATGCTGAAACTGTTGGCCAGTGGCAAAGAGGCGCAGTTCACCGCACGCTTTATTGAAGGCTCACGACTGCGTGATTGGCAGCAGGTGCTGCAGCAGTCCAAATACCTGAAACACACCCTGGCGGGCAAGAGCGACGCGGAGATCGCCACAGCGCTCGGCATTGCGGCAGGAGAAACCCCGGAAGGGCATTTGTACCCGGATACCTATCAGTATACCGCCGGCATGAGCGACATCGCGCTGCTCAAACGCGCGCACGTGCGCATGAATAAAGCGCTGCAGGCCGCCTGGGCCGGCCGCGACACCAGCCTGCCGTATAAAACGCCGGAAGAGTTGCTGACCATGGCCTCGATCGTCGAGAAAGAGACCGCGGTGCCGGAAGAGCGTAGCAAGGTGGCGTCGGTGTTCGTCAACCGTTTGCGCATCGGCATGCGCCTGCAGACCGATCCGACGGTGATCTACGGCATGGGCGAAAGCTATAATGGCAACATCACGCGCAAGGATCTGGAGACGCCGACGCCTTACAACACCTATGTGATCGCCGGCCTGCCGCCAACGCCGATCGCCATGCCGGGCGAGGCCTCGCTGCAAGCGGCCGCCAATCCGGCCAAAACGCCATATCTCTATTTTGTCGCCGACGGCAAGGGTGGGCATACCTTCACCACCAATCTGGCGAGCCATAACCAGGCGGTGCGCGTGTACCGTCAGGCGTTAAAGGAAAAGAATGAAAAGTAAATTCGTTGTAATCGAAGGGCTGGAAGGCGCGGGCAAAACCACAGCGCGTGACACGGTAGTCAATGTGCTGCGCGAACATGGCATCAACGACATCGTTTTCACCCGCGAACCGGGCGGCACACCGCTGGCGGAGAAGCTGCGCGAACTGTTCAAACGCGGCATCGACGGCGAATTGCCGACCATCAAGGCCGAAGTCTTGATGCTGTACGCTGCGCGCGTGCAGCTGGTGGAAACCGTGATCAAACCCGCCCTCGCGCGTGGTGCCTGGGTGGTGGGCGACCGCCACGATCTCTCTTCACAGGCTTACCAGGGCGGCGGCCGCGGTGTGGACCCACAGCTGATGAGCTCGCTGCGCGACACCGTACTGGGGGATTTCCGCCCGGATTTGACGGTTTATCTCGATCTGCCTCCGCTGGTCGGCTTGCAACGCGCACAGGCGCGCGGCCAGCTGGATCGCATCGAACAGGAGGCGCTGCCGTTCTTCGAACGCACCCGCGCTCGCTATCTTGAGCTGGCGGCGCAGGATGAAACGATCGTTACCGTTGACGCCGCCCAGCCGCTGGAACAGGTGACCGCGGCGATCCGCGACTGCGTCGGCCACTGGCTGCGGCAGCAGGAAGGCGCATAATGAACTGGTACCCGTGGCTGAATGGCCCTTATCGCCAGCTGATTGGGCAGTACGCCGACGGTCGCGGCCACCATGCGCTGCTGCTGCATGCGGCGGCGGGCAATGGTGACGATGCGCTGGCCTACGGCCTGAGCCGTTGGTTGATCTGCCAACAGCGCAACGGCGAAAAAAGCTGCGGCGAGTGCCACAGCTGCCGGCTGATGCTGGCGGGGAATCACCCGGATTATCACGTGCTGGCGCCGGAAAAGGGCAAGAGCAACCTGGGTATCGAACCGATCCGCCAGGTGATTGAAACGCTGTACGCCCACGCGCAGCAGGGCGGCGCCAAGGTGATTTGGCTGCCGCAGGCGGAACAGTTGACCGAGGCGGCGGCCAACGCACTGCTTAAAACGCTGGAAGAGCCGCCGGAGAAAACCTATTTTCTGCTGGGTTGCCGTGAGCCGTCGCGGCTGATGGCGACGCTGCGCAGCCGCTGTCTTTATTGGCATTTGGCCAGCCCGGATGAGCAGCTCAGCCTGCAGTGGCTGGGCCGGCAGGCGGCCGGTTCTCAGACAGACCGCCTCACGGCGCTGCGCCTGCACGACGGCGCGCCGCTGGCCGCCGAACAGCTGTTACAGCCGCAGCAGTGGCAACAGCGCAGCGCCCTGTGCACCGCGTTGAGCGCCGCGCTGCCGCAGCGCGATATGCTGTCGCTGTTGCCGGTGCTGAACCATGAAGATGTCGCCGAGCGCCTGCACTGGTTGTGCGCGCTGTTGGTGGACGCGATGAAGTGGCAGCAGGGCGCGCATCACTATGTATTGAATCAGGATCAGCAACCACTGGTGCATCAGCTGGCCAGCGTGCTGAGCAGCGCCTCGCTGCAGCAGATCGTGCAGCAGTGGCTGACCTGCCGCCATCAGCTGCTCAGCGTGGTGGGTGTCAATCGCGAGCTGCTGCTGACCGAACAGTTACTTCGCTGGGAACAGATGCTTGGCGCCGCCGGCTATTCCCACCCTCATTCGCTGTAAAGTAAAAGAGTTAAAAATTATGTTGTTAGTCGATTCTCATTGCCACCTTGACAGTCTGGATTATCAAACGCTGCATCAGAATGTGGACGATGCGCTGGCCAAAGCCAAAGCGCGCGACGTCGGCTATGTGCTGGCGGTCGCCACCACGCTGCCGGGCTACCGTTCCATGACCGAGCTGATCGGCGAGCGCAACGATGTGGCTTTCTCCTGCGGGGTGCATCCGCTCAATCTGGAAGAGGGGTATGATTACGCCGAGCTGCGTCGCCTGGCGGCGGCGGAGCAGGTGGTAGCGCTGGGAGAGACCGGGCTCGATTACTTCTACCAGAAAGACAATCTTGAGCTGCAGCAGGACTCTTTCCGCGAACATATCCGCATTGGCCGGGATCTGAACAAGCCGGTGATCGTCCACACCCGCGATGCGCGCGCGGACACGCTGGCGATCCTGCGTGAAGAGAACGCACAGGAGTGCGGCGGCGTGCTGCACTGCTTCACTGAAGATTTGACCACGGCCGAAGCTTTGCTGGATCTGGGCTTCTACATCTCCTTCTCCGGCATCGTCACCTTCCGCAATGCTGAACAACTGCGCGAAGTGGCACGCTACGTGCCGCTGGATCGCATCCTGGTGGAAACCGATTCGCCTTATCTGGCGCCGGTGCCGCATCGCGGCAAAGAAAACCAACCCGCCTATGTGCGTGATGTGGCTGAATACATGGCAGTATTGAAGGGCGTCAGCCTGGAACAACTGGCCGAAGCCACCTCCGCCAACTTTTCACGCTTATTTCACCTCGATCTGTGATCTTTGACCTAGGCTATAGCTGTAGGTCATTGTCTGCGTAATTTTTTTTAAGCTCGTAATTAATCACTGAAACGGGTAAGGTTCCCTCCCGTTTCAGGGTGATTGGTGCGTGTTTTTTGGCCGATTTTGCCAAAAAACGGCCGGTTTATGCAAAGTTACCGCGGCTCGATCATCGAAACGTGATTGTCATCAAACATTGCGCAGGCTATTTATTTTACTCTGCGTAATAAATTCAAGGGGTGCTCAGACACCCTGAATTGCAGGGGTTTTTCTCCCCCCCTTGCAGCGCGAATCATCGCGACAAGAAGTAGCAAAGCATTATTACTCAGGAGCACACTCAACTATGTTCAAGAACGCATTTGCAAACCTGCAAAAAGTAGGTAAATCGCTCATGCTGCCGGTGTCCGTGTTGCCTATCGCAGGTATCCTGCTGGGCGTCGGCTCCGCCAACTTTAGCTGGCTACCTGCGGTAGTCTCCCACGTGATGGCGGAGGCGGGCGGTTCGGTCTTCGCCAACATGCCGCTGATTTTCGCCATCGGCGTCGCTCTGGGCTTCACCAACAACGACGGCGTTTCCGCGCTGGCGGCGGTGGTGGCCTACGGCATCATGGTGAAAACCATGGCGGTGGTTGCGCCGCTGGTGCTGCACCTGCCGGCTGAAGAGATTGCGGCCAAACACCTGGCGGATACCGGTGTGCTCGGGGGGATTATCTCCGGCGCCATCGCGGCCTATATGTTCAACCGCTTCTTCCGCATTCAACTGCCGGAATACCTGGGCTTCTTTGCCGGTAAGCGTTTCGTGCCGATCATTTCCGGTCTGGCGGCGATCGTTCTGGGCGTAGTGCTGTCCTTCATCTGGCCGCCGATCGGTACGGCTATCCAGACCTTCTCGCAGTGGGCGGCTTATCAGAACCCGGTCGTGGCCTTCGGCATTTACGGCGTGGTTGAGCGTGCTCTGGTGCCGTTCGGTCTGCACCACATCTGGAACGTACCGTTCCAAATGCAAATTGGTGAATTCACCAACGCGGCGGGCCAGGTATTCCACGGCGACATCCCTCGCTACATGGCGGGCGACCCAACCGCGGGCAAACTGTCCGGCGGCTTCCTGTTCAAAATGTACGGTCTGCCTGCTGCGGCGATTGCCATCTGGCACTCGGCCAAGCCGGAAAACCGCGCGAAAGTCGGCGGCATCATGATCTCCGCCGCGCTGACCTCGTTCCTGACCGGTATCACCGAGCCGATCGAGTTCTCCTTCATGTTCGTCGCGCCGATCCTGTACGTGATCCACGCTATCCTGGCCGGTCTGGCGTTCCCAATCTGCATCCTGTTGGGCATGCGTGACGGCACCAGCTTCTCGCATGGCCTGATCGACTTTATCGTACTGAGCGGCAACAGCAGCAAAATCTGGCTGTTCCCGATCGTCGGCATCATCTACGGTCTGGTGTACTACACCATCTTCCGCGTGCTGATCGCCAAACTGGATCTGAAAACCCCGGGCCGTGAAGACACCGCTGCCGAGCAGACTGCGCAGGGCGGTTCCGAAATGTCCGCGGCGCTGGTTCAGGCCTTCGGCGGTAAAGAAAACATCACTAACCTGGATGCTTGCATCACTCGTCTGCGCGTCAGCGTGGCCGACGTGTCCAAAGTTGACCAGGCGGGCCTGAAGAAACTGGGCGCAGCCGGCGTAGTCGTCGCTGGCTCCGGCGTGCAGGCCATCTTCGGCACCAAGTCCGACAACCTGAAAACCGATATGGACGAATACATCCGTAATCACTGATTCAGGCAGGGGAGTTATCAAGGGAGGCGAAAGTCTCCCTTTTTTGTTGTTTATTTCATTGAAAAATATAAGTTTTATATTTTTGTTGACCACATTTTACCCATCTGGTTTGCTCTGTGTCTGGCATCTCTATGAAAACAGATGATAAAAAACCCCACTCAAAGGCGGGGCCGATTCACAGTGACAGGTTGAGCTGATCACGCCCATAGTGAGACGTGGGGAAGGCGTCTTGCGGGATAAAGTCGGGCGGTAGCTCTTCGCGCGGGCCGCGCTTTGTTACCAGCTTTTCAACGCTGTTTAGCGTCGTGAATGTGATACTGCATTCGAAATTCTGACACTGATGATATTGGCGTATCGTCATTTCACTGAGACGGCGACTGGTACGGGTGCGGGCCATAGCACCGCAGATCGGGCAAACAAACATGATGGCCTCCCATGGCGGGAGTTGAACTCCCCGTTATTATGGCCGTCACTTCTCACTTTCTGCAATCCATTCAGGTATTTTAGCCTCCAGTTCCAGCCGTGTAGTAAAGCCGTTCCCGTCGATCGAATGGCTAGCTCTGGCGATGATCCAATCCTGATTATCAATATCAGTTTTAAATCCCGATACCGTGCCGTGCTGCTCCGGGTATAAATCGGCGCGGCCGTAGGCCAGGGTTAGGGTAAATTCAGCCGCGCCGCGTTTCAGCTGCTGCCATTTTGCGGCCGCGGCACGTTTGGCGGTCGTTTCGTTATTGTAGGTTTTGCGCAGGACATAGACGTTACCGTCGGCCCCCTCGATTTAATCACCCTCGCGGCTGCTGCGCTGCACTTTCTTTTTCGCCGGCTTGCGGGCCTTCACCGTGACCTTTTTCTTTTTCCCGAATTCCAAATCGAGCCAGTACGCGCGCACGCCGGTATAGGCATCACGATCGGCAATGCGGAAGGCGTGACGATCGCCGCTGCTGCGTGTGATGGCGAAGGAGGGCAGCGCCTTACCGTTGGCGCTGACGCCACCACCGGGCAGGATAAACAGCAGACTGCCATTTTTCACCGTGGCAATGGCGCCCAGCATTTCGGCCATGCGCGTCAGGAATGACATGTCGCTTTCTTGTGTCTGGTCAGCATGATCGATCTCCACCTCCATAAGCTGCTGCGAGATGATGGCCTTCAGGTTGTAGCGACGGGCGATCGCTGACATCACCCGCTCTACGGTGACGTCATACCAGGACACTTCGAGCTTGACGTTGAACTCGTCGCGAAAATCGGCACTTCTGGCGGTGATCGTCAGCGTGTCAGGCGGCCCGGCGTGCGCCACTTCATCGACGATAAAAATGCCTTTGTAAACTAGCGCTTCACCGTGCCAGCCCATCGATGCGGACACCTCGGCGCCGCGCGGCGGCAACTGCAGCTGGCCGTCAGTATCGTCCACGGTGATCGTCAGCTCGTCGGCCTCAAAGCCGCGGTTGTCGGTCATCTCCAACGACAAGACGCGCTCATCCAGCCTGGTCAGCTCCTTACCGCCAAGCAGCACGCTGAACGCTGGCACGCGCGACAGCTCCGCCTGGTAATCGTTGAACGTGCTGGCGCCGCTACCCAGCAGTGATTTGGCCTTGTCGATTGCGTCAGTAGTCAGTGCCATGGCTCCCCCCTTTGGCGCTGATGGTGCGCTGCTCGACGTAGAATAACCCCGGCGCTGTAGCACGGCCGCCGCTGTCTATGGCGGCCATCCCCCGACAAGTAGCCCCATCACGCGCCACGCCCATCACTTCGAACCGCTCCCCACCGCCAGCCGCGCTATGCGGGCCGCTGGCGCGTTAACGCCTGCTCATCACCTCAATAGCACCACGACGGCGAGAGCCTCACAGTGGCCCATTCAGGCAACACACGCCCCCCTTCCCATACCCCAAAGCGCGCGCTTGCTCCCCCGCCTTGCCTGCGCGCCTCACACCCTCTTTTTTGTGCAAAATCCAAAGTAGATCGAACCCGCGCCAGCACTGGCGCAGGTTCGCAATGGTGGAGATCGAATTATTGTGCAAAATTGTGCAGTTTCGTACAGTTAGAACTACTGGCTTTGTAGTGTATTATCAATCGAATCTCTGTTTGTTTTTATCAATTGTTGGTATTGACGCTCTTCTTTTTCATTTAATTCCTTACATTTTTCTTCAGAAAGGAAAAGTAGCGTGGTACTTTCTTTTTTATTGATGAATATATTGAAGGTTATCTCTATTTCTGAGCGAAGCAGAAGGTTTTCATCATCTTTGTTAAGTGCAAATTTTTCATATAAACCATCAATGTTTTTATTGTTTATCGATGTTATTTTAGTTGACACTGGCTCATCGGGATTTAATTTTACGTCAAGTTCTTTATCCAAATTCAGATAATACATACCAGACTTTTCAAAACCAAGGTGCCCGTCATTGTCATACATACGTAGTCCTTTAGAGAATTTATATGTATTTACTCTGTCTTTAACCATATACTCAATGGTTATATAATTGTTATTTTCTAATCTATCTGTGTCGTGGATTGTTTCAATGACGACACTATCATTATTAATATAATTTAGGGATTTTCTTATCAGGCTGAACACGGCACGTATAGCATGGTTTTCTGTATTCATTGAGAAATGAACTCCATCTATAGATGGCAAGAGCTCGCGCTTGTCAATAAGACCGCAGTAATCAACGTCATCCTTAATTTTCATTGTTTTTTCTGCTTTCTCAATGTTGATGAATTCATTTATTTGCTCTGTTGCTCTGTCTTTGACCTCATTTTGATATTGTGAGATTAGCTCCATATCAAGTTCTGCATGTTCGATATTTTTTGTTATTATGGTTGTTGTTTCACTTTTTATTTTTTCAAGTGATTCAGCTAATCTCTCTGTTTTCGACTTAATGTTCTGCTCTAATTCCTTGTTTTCTCCTATAGCATTTACCATCAGGAAGAAATCTCTCGTTCTTACATAATCAATAATACTGCCAAGCATTTGTGTTGTTATTCCTGTACTCTGAATGAATTGATTTTTGTCTGATATAAAAGTCAAACCAAGGTGATTTTTATTTATAGGGAACTGGTAAAGTAAAATAGCAATTGATTTATAAAAGCTATGATTTGCCCCCACCCATGTAGCAACACCATCTGGTGTTTCTCTGAGGCTCATTTCAGCACGGAGGCTTGAAAAATCACTAGGTATACTAAATAATGTGTCGTAGGTTTCTTGGAGGAAATAGATTTCTTCAATAAATGAAGGGTTTGACCACTGTTTAATTAATGATGTTATTTTTTCTAATTCGATCTTATAGTTTTCATTACTGTCTTTACTCATTAAAAAATCAAACCTGACAGTTAATAAAGCGATGCATTCTCTCATGCAAGATATTAGCTTTTTTTGCCTGTCATTTAATTTTTTATCCATTCTGGTTTTGCTAAGATACTTTAACTCATTGGTCAGATAGCGTGTGTTTTCTTCAAATGCTTTATAATACATATTGGAAATATGTCTAATGGTTAATGCGATATAGTATTCCAAGTAAGGATTGTTAAACTCGTCATCACCATACTTCGTTCTGTGAGATATCAAACGGTTTACTTTTTTGAAGAAAGTTTCATACTTATCTTTTTCATATATGTAAATTGACATGTCAATTATTGAACTTATGACAAATATATCATCCTTTATTGTTCCTTCACCAAGTTTTATATGATATAGTTTCTTGAAAAACTCCTCTAAGATTGATATTTCTATATGATTATTTCTTCCGCTGGAGGTCACAAGGTGGTCTAAATGTTTTATTATTTCAATGTGATTGGATTTTGATGATAGTAACGATAATGCTAACGCACCAAAGTCTAAGGATCTTTCATTGCCAGTGATTAGTGTATGGTAAATATTTTCGACAACAGATGATTCCAACATTTTGAATGATTCGTAGGTGACATTTTTATTTTTTATATTAAAGCATTGGGCCACTTTTATTGATAGCACATCAATCTCAGTTTCTGTCAGCCTAATGCCTTTTGTTGTTGTGATGTACGTATCATAATTAATAGTAGGATGTAGGAATGAAATTCTTAGATAGAGCCTTATATTTTTATCAATGGATGCTAAATAGTTATCTAAAGCGTCGAGGTTACTTTCGTGAAAAGAATCTATTACTAGTGAGTTTGATTTTGGAAAAATACTTAATTGAGTTATTTCTTCAGTGATGTAGTCATATTTATAGTCTGTAAGGATGTTGTTCTTTGTCTCTATGAATTTTTTGAAATTTTTGTTTATTTTTTCGCTTTCGATTTTAGATTCATGATAAGAATCCCCATGATATTTTAACTCATCGAACAATATCTCATTTATAGCATTTTTGTCTTCTGTTACTGAATATAGTTCATAATACATTCTCATGTATGTTATTATGAAGTAAATAGATATTGCCATAGATATAGAGTAATGGATTAGGCCACCACCGATAACCATAAAAAAAACACCTAAAATTAATCCACATACTGCATCCATGCTAAAGTTTAGAAAGTTTTTTTTCCTTAATAAAATAATTCTACACACTGACTCAAAACTGTTTTCTACAGACGAAGCAACTTGGCTGACAAACATCCCCATGAAGGTTATAGATAGTGCTGCTATTGTGCCATGAATGCCTAAAACTGAAGCCCATGAGCTTGAAATCCATGATAAAGGGGAGTTGTTAATGTATGATGGGGTCGTATATAGCCATTGATATGGAAACTCAAGGGTTTTTGCCAGTAATATCAAAGACAATCCTAATATTAACGTGTAAACATAAATTTTGATGCTTTTTTTTGTTGTTTTCTCTAGTTCCATCTTATCCAAGTAAGATTTTGTTTTTCTTGGCATCATTATTCCTTGTCTTGTGTCTGATTTGTAATCTTATATTAAAATTAAAGCACACAGATTTGTTAATGTAAACGGCATGATATTATTTAAACTGATTTTTTTTTTGCGAATTATATAGTAGCCTCCGTGCTAATTATATACTATTGCATCCATCACATATTCTTGTTTGTTGTAATCTTTCTAACATGATTTTAGCAAATTCTAAACTATGATTGCTTCCGATGATTTTTTAGCGCAAACACCCGGCTCATGATCGCGCTGCGCTTTTCTGCGTAGCTTTTTGGCGCTTCGCGGATGACTCCATCGGCGCCAGCCCGCCAGCGCTTGCCGTTCAGCGACAACTCATCACCGCCGGCCAGTTTTTTCGCTTCTAGTTCGGTCAGCATCAGGCCGATCGAGGCCGCGAAATCGGTTATCTCCTCGACGTTCAGCGCCAGTTTTCCAACAGTCTGGCGTGACGCAGGCTGCTTACTTCGCGTTTTTTTCGATTCTGCTATCAGGTATTCGTTGAAGGCCCGCCGTTCCCGGCGCGTCAACCCCTCAAAATCGCCTCCAGGCGGCCAGCTTGCACAGCCATTTGCATCCAATCAGGGGGCAACAAGCCGGGGTTACTGCTCTGTCTATCTTCCTCCTGCTGCGTTCCGCGTACAGTTATTGACAGAACTCTGAGAGGGCGCAGGCGCGCTCTTAAGGTCAACGGCCAGGTCAACGGCACGCGCCGGCACAAACTTCCATTCTGTCGTGCGGGTGATGATTGGCGTGTCGATGCTGACCGGTGGAGAGAAAACCCCACGAATCCGGATCACGTCTTCGCCGTAATCGTTCGGTGTTTCTGCCGGCTCGTAGTAGGTGCGCACGACCAGATCATCGCGGCGAACAAACGGCCCGCCCTGGGCGTTGACGTACTCCGCCCACTTCCCGCAGTCGGCGGCATCGTGCACGGAAGCGAATTCGACGCTCAGGCCGACGGCGGTTTCATGATCGGCCATGCGGCGCAACTCACGATAAACCGTTACCGGCGCGCCGCCGATAAACTGAAACTGACGAATACGCCAGCGGGCCGCCCAGGCAGACACGGCCGAGGAGACTTCCTTTAGCTCTTTGCCGCTGTCGTCGTCAAGCTCGCCATCAAGTGCGTAACCGTCGATATCTTTCGTCAGCAGTTCAATATTAACTCGCCCAGCGTCTAGCAGATGGTTAAAGCGGTGACACAGGGCGGCATCGCTGTTGTTATCGGAGGCGCGGTATTTATCACTGACGAGATCAAGCCGTAGCAATACACGCTCAACGAGGTTTTTCGTCAAGCATGCATTGCCCCGGCGGACACCCTGGGATTCTTCCAGTTTGTTGATGTGGTAGCGCACATTTTGTTGGAGCAGCTGTGGTTGCTGTTCAAGTAGGAGATAAGCGTTGAGGGTGGTGGCGATCTGCTCTTCGGCCTGTTTATCGATTTCGGGCACTCGGTTCAGCGATGGATCGATAACCGGGAGTGGTGCATTCCATGAGAATGCCCATTCAAAAGCAGGCGCGCCGCTACCCGAGTATGGCAGCGGTGGGGTGGGAGCGTGGCGGCAACCGGAGTATCTAGCCATGCATGGTGGCCTAGTGCTTTATCAACATTACATACACTTTCAAAAAATATTCATCGCGGCTAATTACAGAGAGATATTGCACCGGAATTTGGCCAGATTTCTCCTGCTTTCTCCCCTGATGAGTATGAAAGTAGATCCAACAACCGAAAAAGCCATAAAGCTGGCTAATTGCACGGAATATTATGTATTCTTGGGCGATGGGGGATTTGTGTGGAAAAAACCTGGTTGGATACATAACAGTCAGTCTGCACAGCAATTACTAATTGAATAATTACATTAAGTGATAATTGAAATGAAAAAAAATAATATCTCTGGTCTTATTTAGTTCTTTTGTTGGCTTTTCACATGCAGGAACGAACATTTCAGAGCAACTGGCACAGTGCCAGAAAGTTACTGGTGACAGTGAACGCCTCCAGTGCTTTGATAAGCTCGGAAAGTTAAAGGCTGAGGACAAAACAGAAAGCTCAGAACCTCAGTCAGCGGGTAAATGGGAGACAAGAAGCGAAAAATCGCCAATCGATGATTCAAGCAATGAGTTCGTCTATTTGTCCGCGGAAAATCAGATTCGAGGACAATTTGGTGGATCAATTACTCCTTTCTTGTTCATCACATGCCGAGAGAAAAAAACTGAGCTTTTTATCAATTGGGAGACATTCCTGGGGATTGATGGTACGCGTGTTCTTACTCGTATTGATTCCCAAAAAGCAGTCAATCGTACCTGGCAGATCTCCACTGACAATAAGGCCACCTTCTATAGCGGACAGACAATCTCTTTCATCAAAGAACTGATGAAAAGTAAAAAAATGTTTGTGCAAATAACACCTTATGGAGAAAACCCTGCACAGACTACTTTTGATTTGTCTGGTTTGTCGACAGCTATCAAGCCGTTACGTGAAGCCTGTAAGTGGTAAGGGCAACGAATGAGCATTAAATCTCTTGGTGCTGATGGCTACATGGTAGATGTGCGCCCTCAAGGAAGAGAAGGGAAGCGTGTTCGCAAAAAGTTCAAGACGAAATCTGAAGCGCAGCAGTTTGAGCGTTGGATTATCGCGACGCAGAATAACAAAGAGTGGCTTGATAAGCCAGCTGATCATCGACCATTAACCGACCTGATCGACCTGTGGTGGAACCATCACGGCCAGCACTTGAAAGACGGAGTGAAGAGGGCGCAGAAATTGCGCGTCATGGCGGAGAAAATGGGGCAACCCAAAGCCAGCCAGATCACCCGCACTTTCTTCGCCGACTACCGGGCACTGCGATTTGCTGAAGGCAAGAAAGCCAAGACGGTCAACCTTGACCAGGAAATGCTGGGTGGCGTGTTCTCCGTTCTCATCGAACTGGGGCATTACCACGGCGAGCACCCGCTCAAGGCCATGAAGAAAATGAAGCTGCCGGCGCAGGAAATGGGGTTTCTTACCCAGACCGAGATCGCCGCGTTGCAAGAGCGGCTCGACGGTGATCACCTGAAAGTTGTCCGTCTTTGCCTGGCGACGGGCGCCCGCTGGGGTGAAGTAGCGAAGCTGCGAAAGGAAGAGGTGATCGGTAACAAGGTCACCTACCTGAACACCAAAAACAACAAGAACCGGACGGTGCCGATCTCGCCCGAACTCTGCAAAGAGATCACCGGTGGCGTGGCGTCGGGGCCGCTGTTCAAGGATCTGAATTATCCCTATGTCCGACTGTGCGTAAAGGACGTCGCGCCCGGTCTGCCAGCAGGGCAGGCGGTGCATGTTCTGCGGCATACGTTCGCCAGTCATTTCATGATGAACGGGGGAAACATTCTGGCGCTGCAGCGGATTTTAGGACACTCAAGTATTTTACAAACAATGGCTTACGCGCATTTTGCGCCAGATTATTTGGAAGACGCGGTAAGATTTAACCCACTTATAAACGTAAAGGAGAGCGTTACCCATGCCTGATAATATTGAAGTGCCTAAAGAAGGTTTGTATGTATCCACAACTCCGGATGGGAGAACGTTTGGTTGTTGTTGATGTAAACGTGATACAGGATGATGAAGAAGGGGATGAAATCTTTTTCTTGGTAACATTCGTTAATGAAGGTGATGAAAACGATATGTCAGTGCCAAGCTTGGAATTCGACTCCACTGAATGGCGGGAACATGTTGCGAGAGAGAAACTAGAATTTGTTGGTTAAGGCGTATTAACTCAGAGTTGAGCTGACACATACCCTGGTAGCACACAACCAAATCAGACAGTCTGCTCTGAGCGATGAACGGACATTGCTAACAGCCTTCTGTATTAATTAGCAGGGAGCAGGTCAAGGGAACAAATGGGGGGCCTTTTGAGATGTTTAGCGTGTTATAAATCTGCATGGCATCACGTTGAGGCTATTCCCCCACTTCTTCACACCAGTCCTAGCTCCACAGGCTGATTCATAAATTAGTAATCTGCGTGTTTCACACTTTTCAAAAATGCTTTCATATTTTCATTAGGTTGCTCAATTTCGAAATTACTTCCATATCGCTCTTGTAATTTTTCCCATAAGTTACTTAATAACCCTTCCCTGCGATAAAATGGATGTATCCAAACAGTAGATAGGTACGGGGAATTTGCATTTGAATTGTTTATTGTGACTAGTCCAACTAAACATTGTCGATTACCACTATTATCCATTGATTGTATTTCTTTGATGAACGGATACGCGATTACATCAATCCAACCATGATCGGTTGTATCCCATTGCATTCCGTCATGACATTCCTTTGACTGATAGCGGCGTAAAGCTACACACGCGAGCTTCTGCCAATCTGGAGAATTAATTGTGATCTCTTCATCATATGACGCTCCTACTGGAGCGGGTATTGGTCTGATTAATCCAGCATGGCATTCATCATAGAACTTCATGCCTGCCTCAGAAATGTTGTTTGCGTTGGTTTGCTCCATGTGTGCGCCATTCAAAAATAGCTCTGATAGTAGTGTATCTACGCTGTACTCTTTATTGATTATTGTCGGCTTAGAGTTTTTCTTATTAAGGCCGCGAGTCACGTTGTTTTGATCAATGTTAACAACATGGAATAATCCGTCGGGGAGGCTAGCGAACCACGATGGTGCATCTGACCAAAATAGTATGCCTTTTGTACTTCTTAAGAGTTTAATTAAGTTAATACAGGCTTCTTCGCTAGTCCTGCCGTTAATGCTGAGTATGTTAGGATTAAAGTAATATTTATCCGTGTCGGGGTACGCAGCTTCGCAAAATTTCTGTACATAATCTAGTACTTTGCGCCTACAGAAGTCATCATAGCAGGTAACAACTAAGGGGGTATCCTCATAGCTATTATGATTATCAATCATGCAATCTATAGCGAGACTTACTGCTTTGTGTATCACTTCAGTTGAATCTAACGACTCTAAAAAATTTGTCTTTCGTGTGCGAATATCCATGTATGACCTGCGCTATTAAAATTCATGAATGAACGGTTTGTCATCTGGTTGTAACATAGTAGTTTTATTCGTTACTACATTTAAACTGTTGTAGAGCGCAATTGCTAGGTTTGATGCATTATCAATCAGCGTTTCAAGAGTCTGGTCCATAATCACTACGAGGTTTCCTTCTTTATCCTTTCCACCACGATGCACTAAGTGATTTCGATTGAGGGTTGCCAATTCAATAGCTTCTATCGGACAGTCTTTTTTTACTTTTATATCGAATGTAGCTTCATAGCGGTCGATTACCTTTTTAGTGCTATGCCAGCTTGCACTGATCAAGTGTTCCTTGATTGACCTGATTAGCTCTCCCCTAATTTTCTCGATGGGTTCACCCTTGAAAGGCAACGCAGCAATCTCTTTGCTTACTTTAAACTCAGTCTTACCTTTTTCTATACAATTTGCTATGTAAACATCATCTTTCTCTATAGAGTTAATGAATAGTTCAACATAAAGCGTTTCCAAAGCTGTAATAACATTCGTGTAGAGCAAACTAAGCAAGTGGTCTTTTTGCTGCTGTTCAGTTTTATCTTTTGCAAGTTTTTTTATTTTGTCGATGTTGTCAATGAATTTTAAATACGGATTGTCGGAAGAAGTTACAGCATCGTAGATATCATCATTGTACCAATCATCTACATTATTTGAGTTTCCAGACCAGTCAATACATTGTGTTTGTAAGTCATCTACTAATTCCTCGATATACTCAGCCTTGACATATTGATCGAAGATGGCTTGTAGTTCTTCGTTCGCATCATACGGCCCGCCATATATGTAAGCATAGCCACCTTCTCTACTTTCATACGGACAAGCATTTGCTGGATCTTCAAAGTTTTCAAAGAACCAATTTTTCATTACTTCGAGTTGATCTTTTTTGCTTATGTATTTTAAAGATTTTAGTGGGACTTTCTTTCCATCAACCTCGAAAACAATTTTCACGATATAACGCCTCCTTGTATGAATTGCGCAACTATTGTACCACGGCGGAATACAGGGCATGACCTGCCCCCTTAAACTAACATACCATGTGCCAGCAGTTTCCGTTTTTGGCACAGAGCCGCCTTGTTAGGTTAGGTTAAGTTCTGTGTTGTGACAATATCAGCTCAAGTTTGAGCTAATACAGCCAAAGGCATGATCCACAAATTGCCCAAAATGCCCACGCAGCACCCATTTTAAGCACGCAGTTACAGGCATCTAAATCACTGATAATCCTGTAACTGATTGTTTTTCTTACCCTCGAAATGGCGGCGAAAGCCTCCCTTTTTTATTGCCTGCCGTCAGGTACCAAGCCGCTGTTCGAGCTCGGCGAGAGAAGGAAGGAACCAGATCTGTTCGCCGCGATTGGCTTCACGCACAAAATCTTGCAGCGCGCAGCTTTGCGCCAGCCAGGGGGTGATATCACCCAGCAGCGTCACGCGCAGGCGGTAGTTGATGAATTTCTGCAATACGGCGCCGGCCACGCCGCTTCTTAGCTGGAAGAAGGCGGCGTCGAGGCGGTTGACGGGGAGGGCAATCATCCCGGCCTCGTGTTCAAAAGCGGGCGCGATAAACAGGCTGACGTCGTTTTCGTCTTTCAACAGCGGCCCGGCTTCGGCGAAAACCACCAGGCGCAGGCCATGAACGTGCTGCACGGCGTAGCTCATCGGCGCCCCGGGAGTCAGGGTTTGACGTGTTGCTGCAAGTAATGCTCGAACACCGCCAGCGTTTCGTCCGAGATATGGTGTTCAATCCCTTCGCTGTCCAGCTCGGCAGTTTCGCTCGGCACCCCGAGGCACATCAGCAGATCGACCACAATGCGGTGACGGCGGCGCACCTTCTGCGCCAGCTGCTCGCCTTCCTCGGTTAAAAACACCCCGCGATAAGGGCGCGATTCCACCAGCCCGGCGCTTTTGAGCCGCGCGATATTTTTGATCGCCGTCGGGTGAGAGACGCCGAAGCGGCGCGCGATATCGGTGGTTCTGGCTTCACGGGTGCTTTGCAGCAAATCGGCGATCAGCTCAACGTAATCTTCGATCAGCGCATTGGACTGCGCTTCGCGGGCGCGGCTAAAACGCAGGGCGTGCTCGGCCTCGTCCGGCATGTCGGTCTGGGCGGGGCGGTCGGCGTTATCTGGCGCGCGGGTAACCATAGCGTGGGGCGTCCTGTAAGCATAAAAATGGCGTCTCCCGGCAATGCGGGGAGGGTTGCCCTAAGTTAGTCCAAATAGCACACATTATCAATTCGATGCCACGCATTGTGGTAGTTAGAAATATCTCTACACAAAGCCCATTAATTTCGCCTGTTGCATAAAGTGTAGCCGATGCTACATTGTCAGCATGATCGGTGGAAAAATAACCAGCAAAAGATTAAGGGTACTTCATGCGAGACGCGGCAACTCCCTCATCGTTAACCGAACGGACCAACATTGCGATTGGTGCCGCCCTTGCCGGGCGCAAGCGCGGCGCTTTTACGCCGCTGCTGTTCGCCGGCCCGGCGGTGATTGCCTCTATTGCCTATATGGACCCCGGTAACTTCGCCACCAACATCCAGGCCGGGGCGAAATACGGCTACAGCCTGCTGTGGGTGGTGGTGATGGCCAACCTGATCGCCATGCTGTTCCAGGCGCTGTCGGCCAAGCTCGGCATCGTCACCAACCGCAATCTGGCGGAGATGTGCCGCGATCAGTTTTCGCGGCCGGTAGTGATCGGCATGTGGCTGCTTAGCGAAGTGGCGGCGATGGCCACCGATCTGGCGGAGTTTCTCGGCGGTGCGATCGCGCTGGCGCTGCTGTTCCACATGCCGCTGCTGGCGGGGATGGGGGTGACGGCGGTGATCACCTATGCGCTGTTGATGGTGGAAAAGAAAGGTTTCCGGCCGGTCGAGCTGATGATCGGCGGCCTGGTAGGCATCATCGCGCTGTGCTACCTGGTGGAGATGTTCATTGTGCCGGTGGACTGGCAGGCGGCCGGGATCGGCATGGTGACGCCGCAACTGCCGGATGCCCAGGCGCTGACCATCGCCGTCGGCATTATCGGCGCCACCGTGATGCCGCACGCCATTTTCCTGCACTCGGGGCTGACCCAGCACCGCAGCCCGGCCAGCGACAACGGCGAGCGGCGCAAGCTGCTGCGTTTCTCCAATATTGAGGTGGTGATCGCGCTGGCGCTCGCCGGGCTGGTGAATATCGCGATGGTGATCATGGCCTCGAGCGCTTTCCACGCCGGTAACAGCGACGTGGCCGAAATTGGCACCGCCTACCATACGCTGACGCCGCTGTTCGGCGCGGCCGCCGCCGGTATCTTCCTGGCGTCGCTGATCGCCTCTGGCATTTCCAGTTCGGTGGTGGGCACCATGGCCGGGCAAATGATCATGCAGGGCTTCGTCGGTTTCCGTATTCCGGTGTGGGTGCGCCGCCTGGTCACCATGGTGCCGGCGTTTATCGTGGTGGCGATGGGCGTCAACGCCACCGACGCGCTGGTCTACAGCCAGGTGGTGCTGAGCCTGGCGCTGCCGGCGCCGATGATCGCGCTGGTGATGTTCACCCGTCGCCGTGACATCATGGGCGAGTTTGCCAACGGCCGCTGGACCAGCCTGGCGGCAGTGGTCGGCACGGTGGTGATCGTGCTGCTTAACGTGGTGTTGCTGTTGCAGACTTTCGGCGTCGATATCCCTGGGTTAGGGTGAGACGCGGGATCGGGGCCCGGCGAATTTGTTGGCGAACAGTTCGCTGATGAAGTCGACGAAAACCCGAATTTTATGGCTGCGATCCCGCAGGCGCGGATAGAGAATATTGATCGGTGCCCCTGTGGGCGCCCACTCCTGCAGTATCGGTTCCAGTTCGCCTGCCTTCAGATAGTTTTCCAGCGTGCAGTCCAGCAAGTAAACCAGGCCGAGGTGGTTCCTGGCCACCTCGCACAGCGATTGTGAATGGTTGAAACTCAGCAGCGGGCTGGGCGCCAGACGGTAGCGCTCGTCACCACGAATGAACTGCCAGTCGTCCGCCGCCGCCGCGCCTGAACGGATAAATCCCAGCCGCTGATGCTGTTGCAGCTGTTCCGGGTGTTCCGGCCGGCCATGGCGCGCAAAATAATCGGGAGACGCACAGCACAAATAGCGTGGTTGCAGCAATTGACGGCTGACCATCTCGGGTATGTGGCCGGCGCCGATGCGAATAAATACGTCGGCGCGATCTTCCGCCGGATTGACCAGGCGATCGCTAACCGACACGCTGAGCTGCAATTCCGGGTATTGCGCCAAAAAAGCCGGGAGCGCCGGAGCGATATGCATGCTGCTGAGCATCGTGGCTATCTCGACCCGCAGCGGTCCTCGCGGTTGTTCAAAATCGCCCGACATGTCGTTTTTCAGCCGGTCAAACTGCTGCAGGATGTCTTGTGCGGTGCGATAGCAACGCTCCCCGGCGCTGGTCAGCGAGAAGCGCCGGGTTGAACGCTTGAACAGGGGTTGCCCGAACTGTTTTTCAAGCTGATTGATGCTGTATGTGACGCTGGCCGGGGAGAGCCCCATTTTGGTTGCCGCCTGGCTGAACCCCTCCATTTCCACCACCTGGCAGAATACGCGCAGCGCGTGCAGTTCATTCATGTTAACGGCTTCCATTATTTAAATTATTAAAAGAGTATTTTTAAATATGCCGGCTGTCAATTTGACGCAGCATTGGATAATTTATTTTCAGCGTTTTTATTTATCTGAAATCGCATCCTGTATTGCCATAATGAAATAATGCCGAAGAGGATATTTATATGAAAAAATTAACTGCCGTATTGTTATTGGCGGGCGCGGGCTTGTGCGGCCAAACTTATGCCGCAAGCAGCGAGGCCGCATCGCAAAGTTACAGGGTTTCCGCAGAGGCGGGCGTCGCGGCCGAACAGAAGGCGGTGTATGAGCTGATAAACCGCTACCAGACAGCGCTTAACGCCGGCGATACGCAAACGATTTTGTCACTTTTTGCGCCAGAAAGTTACTCACAATGGAACGAAAAACCGACGGCGGACAGCAATGAAAAGCGCCGCCAACAATATGATGACTTATTTAAAAACGAGAAATTTGAAACAGAGTTTGCTTATGACAGCGTCAACGTGAACGGGAATATGGCCTATGTGCGCACGCACCATCATCGCGGCGCAACGGTTACCCGAATAAGCGACGGTGCTACCCTGATCGATTTAAACCGTGAAGTATTTGTATTGGAGAAACAGCAGGGCCAATGGAAGATCGTGGTCTACACCTTTAATACCAACCCGATTCAAGGGGTGAGCTGAGAGGGACAGATAAAGGCCGCGCAAGCGGCCTTCTTAGGGTGTCGCGCGCGGTTACAGGTTCCCCACGCCGCCATCCATCTGCAGCTCCGCGCCGACCATAAACGCCGACTCATCCGCCGCCAGAAACACCGCCGCTTTGGCCAGCTCCAGTGCGCTGCCCATGCGGCCGATCGGCACTAGCGCGCGGATATCGTCGCGCAATGCCCGTTCATCCGCTTCCGTCAGCCCCAATTTTCCCAGCGCCGGGGTTTCGGTCGGGCCGGGGCTGAGGCCGTTGACGCGAATGCCGCGCGCGTGCAGCTCGCCGGAGAGCGTTCTGGCCAGAGATAACAAACCGGCTTTGCTGGCGGCGTAGGCGCTGCTTTGCGGCAGACCGATATGGGCGCTGACCGAACCACACAGGATCACCGAGGAAGGGGTGGCCAGCAGCGGTAGCAGCGCCTGGATCAGAAAGAACGGCCCCTTCAGGTTGATGTCCATCAGCCGCTGGTAGCTCTGCTCATCCCACTCCTGCAGCGGGCGGTGCGTGACGTCGCCGGCGTTAACGTACAGCACGTCCAGCCGCGGCCACCGTTGCTCCAACTGCTGCGCCAGCGCACGTTGCTGTGGGATGTCGCCGGCGTCGCTCAGCAGCAACAGCGCGTTGCCCGCCAATGCCTGGCCCGCCGCGTCCAGGGCACGTTGGCTGCGGCCGGTGATCGCCACCGTTGCGCCCTCTGCGATGAATTGGCGGGCGGTTTCCAGCCCGATGCCGCTGGTGCCGCCGGTGATCAATGCGTATTTGCCTTGCAGTCGTGACATAACCGATTCCTCTTTAATGTCTGTTACGGCATTATTTGCGCTATGGTTCCTTTTGCATAGTAGGCACCTTTTGGATACTAAAGGACGAGGTGGGATGAAATGACGGCGCGCGCGCCCTCAGCGGCGAAAAATAATTTGTCGGCGTTGCCGACGGCGGGCGAATCCTGCCCGATGGTGGACTTCGTCAATCTGGTGTCGGGCAAATGGGCGATACCCATCCTGTACCGGCTGATTATGATCGATGGCCCGGTGCGATTCAGCGAGCTGCAGCGGGCGGTGGCGCCCATTGCGCAAAAAGAGCTGACGCGCCAGCTGCGGCTGTTCGAGCAGCGCGGTCTTGTGACGCGGCAGGTGTATCCCGAAGTGCCGCCGCGGGTGGAGTACCAGGTCACCACGCTCGGCAAATCGCTGCGGCCGACGCTGGACTCGCTGGCCGAGTGGATGCGCCGACATGCCCCGCAGCTGATCGGTAGCTAGTCGCCGATGCCCGGCGGGTTGATGGTTGAGCGCTCGACCTTTTCGTCGCCTTCGCCCCAGCGTTCCAGCACCTGCGCATATTCGCCGCTGACGATCGCGCCATTGATCGCGGCGTTGACGGCGTTCACCAACCCGTTGCCTTTTTTGGTGGTGACCGCGACGTAGGCCACGTTGGGGCCGATGCCGACCATTTTGGTTTTGCCGGTCAGCGCCGCCTTGTAGGCGCCGGTGGAGTGGGGGCCGAAGAACGCATCGGCGCGCCCGGACTGAATGCTGAGGTTGGTGGCGGCGTCGTCGGTCACGTAGATCGGCTGTACCGGCGGCAGCCCGGCGGCGCGATTCTGCTTATCCCATCCCAGCAGAATGTTTTCCTGATTGGTGCCGGATCCGACGATGATCCGCAGCCCGGCTACGTCCTGCGGGCGATTGATCGAGGTGATATGGCTGGTGGATTTGACGTAAAAGCCCAGCGTGTCCACCCGGTAGGTGGCGAAGTCGAATTTGGTTTTACGCTGTTTGGTGACGGCGATGTTGAAGATCGCCGCATCGTATTTGCCCGCGCTGATGCCCAAGGGCCAATCTTCCCAGGAGGTGGGCACCAGATTCAGCTCCAGCCCGAGGCTGTCGGCCACCAGGCGGGCGATGTCCGGATCGCTGCCGATCAGCGTTTTATTGTCTTCGGCGAACAGCGCCAGCGGCGGGGAGTTCTCGAATGCTACCGCCACCGTCAGCTTGCCGGGCACCGCGAAGTGAAAGTTCGCCGGGATCAGCGCGATAGCCGCCGGGTTTTTCTCCGTGCGTATCGGCTCTCGGTTAGCCTGCAGGTCGATACCGCCCGTCGTGGCCGCCTGCACGGCAGCGCTCAGCAACAGCGCGCACAGCGCCGCAATCTTCAGTGGCATAGTGCCCTCTATCCTTTGTTAATCATGGGGTTACTATTGGCGGCGGCGCGGGGCAAGTAAAGCAACAATAGTGAATAACCAAAGTGAAAAGATGCACAAGCGGGGCGACGGCCTGCGCGAATCTGCAGCACTCGACGTGGAAAGTGCGCAATCAGGTTGAAAGCAGTAGAATTTGTCACTCATACTGCGTACAGCTAATTGTGTAAAACAAGGAACGCCAGATGGCCGAAGAAACGATTTTCAGTAAAATTATCCGCCGCGAAATCCCTGCTGATGTGGTTTACCAGGATGAACTGGTCACCGCTTTCCGTGACATCTCCCCCCAGGCGCCTACCCATGTGCTGATCGTTCCCAACGTGCTGATCCCAACCGTCAACGACGTGACCGTCGAGCACGAAGCCGCGCTGGGCCGCATGATCACCGCCGCGGCGAAGATCGCCGAACAGGAAGGCATCGCCGAGGACGGCTACCGCCTGATCGTCAACTGTAACCGCCACGCCGGTCAGGAGGTCTATCATATTCATATGCACCTGGTCGGTGGCCGCTCGCTGGGGCCGCTGCTGTCACGTTAAGCGAGGAAATCATGCGCGGTAAAAAAACTCTGCGTTGTCTGATGGCGTTGGCGCTGCCCGCCGCGTTGCTGATGGGGTGCAGTTCGCCATCCGGCATCGCGGTTAACCGGGGGCAAACGGTGGTGATGGATCCTTCGGTGCTGACCGCCGGCATTTTTGCCGATACGCCCTCTGTCTCGAACGCTTCCGGCCGGGTGATGGCGACTTCGGTGCTCAATAACAGCCAACCGACGCCGGTCACCGTGCATTATCGTTTCTATTGGTACGACGCGCAGGGGCTGGATATTCGCCCCTTCGAGAAACCGCGTGAGATCGTCGTGGCGCCTAACTCGGACGCCAAAATCTACTCGATTAACGGTAATCTGGAAGCTAAAAGCGCGCGTCTGTATCTGTACCTGTAAGCGCTTGCCAGGTTTGGAGAAAAAGCATGAAAAAGTACGTCTTAGTGGCGCTGGCCGCATTCACCCTGAGCGGCTGTCTGTCGCGTCCGCCTGAGCCGGATCAGCCGTTGCCGCCGGTCACCGTCGAACCAGAACAGCCGACGCCGCCGGTCGAGCAGCCGCAGCCGCCAACTACCGAGCCGGTGCCGCAGCCGCCGAAAATCCAGCAGCTCGACTGGCTGGGCAGCGTTCAGCCGCTGGTGAATCAGATGTTGAAGGCCGATGGCGTCACGGCCGGCAGCGTGCTGCTGCTGGACAGCGTCAAGAACAACACCAACGGCTCGCTGCAGATGGGCAAAGCCACCGCGGCGCTGTATAAGGCGCTGGCGTCGAACTCCACCTTCAGCGTGGTGCCGGAAGCGAAGCTGACCAGCGCCAGACAAACGCTGGGCCTGTCGGCGGATGACAGCTTCGGCTCGCGCAGCAAGGCGATTGGCCTGGCGCGCATCGTCGGTGCGCAGTACGTGCTGTACAGCGACGTCAGCGGCGACGTGAAGTCGCCGGCGTTGGATATGCAGCTGATGCTGGTGCAAACCGGCGAGATCGTCTGGTCGGGCAATGGCGCCGTTAAACGCTGAGGCCGCGCTGCGACGATTGATGGAAACCAGACTGCCGGCGGTGAATACCGCCGGTTGTCATTTCAGCCCGGTGCAGGGGCTGACCGGCGAGAGCTGGCGTATCGACGGTTCGGGCATCACGCTGCTGGCGCGGCAAAACAGCGCGGAGAAACGCGCTCTGGGCGTGAGCAGGCGGCGGGAGGCGCAGGTCCTGAGGCGCTGCGCGCCGGGGCTGGGGCCACGGGTTTTCGCGCAGAATAATCAGTGGCTTGTCCTCGAATGGCTCGAAGGTGACGTCGTCACAGAAGCTGAGTTTGACAGGCTGAATCAGCGCGGCGAGCTGGCGGCGATGGCGGCGACGCTGCACCGGCGGCCGCTCAGTGGTTACCGGTTGGATCTGCGGCGGCAGTTCCGCCGCTACTGGCAGCAGCTGGATACGCGGCGTTTAACCCCCGCCTGGCTGAGTTGGCAGCGTCATTTCTTACGCTGCGCGCCGCCGCGGCCATTACGCCTGGCGCCGCTACACATGGACATCCATCCGGGCAATTTGCTCGCGACCGGCGAGGGGCTGCGGCTGATCGACTGGGAGTATGCCGCCGACGGCGATGTGGCGTTGGATATCGCCGCGCTGTTTCGCGGCAACGGCTGGGCGGCGGAGGCGCAGCAGCGCTTTTTGCAGCACTACGCGCGTCAGGGCTATCACGACGTCGCCCGGCTGCAGGCGCAGGTGCAGCGCTGGCTGCCGTGGGTGGATTATCTGATGCTGCTGTGGTTTGAAGTGCGCTGGCAGCAGAGCGGCGACGCCGAATTTTTGCGCTGGGGCGCGGCGCTGCGCCGGCGATTCTGTTTATCATCATCCGAATTCTGAACGAACAATAATGAAGTGAGGTGCCCGTGGGCCCAGTAATGCTAGATGTCGCCGGCTACGAGCTGGATGCAGAAGAACGCGAGATTTTGAAACATCCGCTGGTTGGTGGATTGATCTTGTTTACCCGCAACTTCCACGATGCGGAGCAGCTGCGTGAGCTGGTGCGCCAGATCCGCGCCGAATCGCACGATCGGCTGGTGGTGGCGGTAGATCAGGAAGGCGGGCGCGTGCAGCGCTTCCGCGAGGGCTTCACCCGTCTGCCGGCGGCGCAGTCGTTTGCCGCGTTGCACAATGCGCAGGAAGGCGGCCGTCTGGCGCAGGAGGCCGGCTGGCTGATGGCGGCGGAAATGATCGCGCAGGATATCGACATCAGCTTTGCGCCGGTGCTGGACATCGGCCACGGCAGCGCGGCGATCGGCGAACGTTCGTTCCACAGCGATCCGCAGCAGGCGTTGGCGATGGCGGAACGCTTCATCCTCGGCATGCACAGCGCCGGCATGAAAACCACCGGTAAACACTTCCCGGGGCACGGCGCCGTCAGCGCCGATTCGCACAAGGAAACGCCGCGCGATCCGCGGCCGCTGGCGCAGATCCGCGAGCACGACATGGCGATCTTCCGCGAGCTGATCAACCGTCAGCTGTTGGACGCCGTCATGCCGGCTCACGTCATCTATACTGAAGCGGACCCGCGTCCGGCCAGCGGCTCGCCTTACTGGCTGCAGCAGATCCTGCGTCAGGAGCTGGGCTTCGACGGCGTGATTTTCTCCGACGATCTGTCGATGGAAGGTGCCGCCATCATGGGCAGCTATGCCGAACGCGGCCAGGCGGCGCTGGATGCCGGTTGCGACATGATCCTGGTGTGCAACCACCGCGAAGGCGCGGTCAGCGTGTTGGATAACCTGTCCCCGGTCAAAGCAGAGAAGGTGAAGCGGTTATATCATCGCGGTCAGTTCACCCGTCAGGAACTGCGCGACTCCGAGCGCTGGCAGCAGGCGCACAAGGCGCTCAGCGCGCTGAGCGAACGCTGGGAGGAGCACAAGCAGCGTTCGCAAGGGTGAATCCAGGTGCCGCACCGCGGCGCAGAGCGGAAATGATGAGGGCCGCGCCCGCGGCCCTTGGCTTGTTGCGAGGATCCACATGATTATCTATTTGCACGGCTTCGATTCCACCAGCCCCGGCAATCATGAAAAGGTGTTACAGCTGCAGTTTATCGATCCGGACGTGCGCTTTATCAGCTACAGCACGCTGCATCCGCGTCACGACATGCAGCATCTGTTGAAAGAGGTGGACAAGGCGGTGCAGCAGGGCGGCGACGCGCATCCGTTGATCTGCGGGGTCGGCCTCGGCGGTTTCTGGGCAGAGCGCATAGGCTTCCTGTGCGGCATTCGCCAGGCGATGTTCAATCCCAATCTGTACCCGGAAGAACACATGCACGGCAAGATAGACCGGCCGGAAGAGTATCGCGATATCGCCACCAAGTGCGTGGAGGATTTCCGCGAGAAAAATCGCGATCGCTGTCTGGTGGTGCTGTCGCGTCACGACGAGGTGCTGGATAACCGGCGCAGTGCCGAATTGCTGCATCACTACTACGAAATCGTCTGGGATGAACAGCAGACGCACAAGTTCAAAAACATCTCGCCGCATCTTCAGCGGCTCAAGGCGTTCAAGGCGCTGGGTTAACAGTTTCATAACGCTGCCGCGAGCCGCGCTCCCCGTTTTTCACCGACGGAAAGTGCGGCTTTTTTGTGCGGCAAAGCCAGATTTGGCGTGGCAATCGGCAAAATTTAAAACTGTGACTCAGCGCTAACTATTTGAATCACAATCCCCAAAAAATCCCCTCGTCCAGCCTTTAACCAAAAAAAATTGATGTACGTCAATTTTGGTATGACCAAATAACCTCACATGCTATTCTGGCTTCAGAGAGCCGATTTATTTTACGCGAACCCTATGTATTCTAAGGATATTATTTATTTACCCTGGGATAACAAATGGTTCACATTTAGGGGGTTATTTTGACAACGCCAAAGAAGAAAATCGTTATTGTTGGCGGCGGCGCCGGTGGTCTGGAGCTGGCGACCAGCCTGGGCCATAAACTTGGCCGCAAGAACAAAGCGGAGATCACGCTGGTGGATCGCAACCACAGCCATTTGTGGAAACCGCTGTTGCACGAAGTGGCAACCGGTTCCCTCGATGACGGCGTGGATGCGCTCAGCTACCTGGCGCACGCGCGCAATCACCATTTCAGCTTCCAGCTGGGGTCGTTGACCAACATCAACCGCGAAACGCAAACGCTGCAGCTGGCGCAGATCTGCGACGAGCAGGGCGGCGAGCTGGTGCCGGCGCGTGAACTGCCGTACGACATCCTGGTGATGGCGCTGGGCAGCACCTCGAACGATTTCGGTACGCCGGGCGTGAAAGAGCACTGCATCTTCCTGGATAACCCACATCAGGCACGTCGTTTCCACAACGAAATGCTCAACCTGTTCCTGAAGTTCTCGGCGCAGCCGGGGCAAAAAGAGCGGGTCAACATCGCTATCGTCGGCGGCGGCGCCACCGGCGTTGAGCTGTCCGCCGAACTGCACAACGCGGTGAAGCAGCTGCACAGCTACGGTTTCGAAGGCCTGGACAACAGCGCGCTCAACGTGACGCTGGTGGAAGCCGGCGAGCGCATTCTGCCGGCGCTGCCGCCGCGCATTTCCGCTGCTGCGCACCAGGAACTGATTAAACTGGGCGTGCGCGTGCTGACCAACACCATGGTGACCAGCGCGGACGCCAAAGGCCTGAACACCAAGGGCGGCGAGTTTATCGACGCCGATCTGATGGTGTGGGCGGCCGGCATCAAGGCGCCGGACTTCATGAAGGATATCGGCGGCCTGGAAACCAACCGCATCAACCAGCTGGTGGTGGAGCCGACGCTGCAGACCACGCGCGATCCGAACATCTTCGCCATCGGCGACTGCGCCTCTTGCCCGAAAGAGGGCGGCGGTTTCGTGCCGCCGCGCGCCCAGTCGGCACACCAGATGGCCTCGCGCTGCGCCACCAATATCCTGGCGCTGATGAACGGCCAGACGCTGAAGCCATACGTGTATAAAGACCACGGCTCGCTGGTGTCGCTGTCGCGCTTCAGCACCGTCGGCAGCCTGATGGGCAACCTGATGCGCGGCTCGATGATGGTGGAAGGGCGCATCGCGCGCTTCGTTTACATCTCGCTGTACCGCATGCACCAGGTGGCGCTGCATGGCTACATCAAAACCGGCCTGATGATGCTGGTGGGCGGCATTAACCGGGTGATCCGTCCGCGTCTGAAAATGCACTGATCCCGCCTTTGTCGACCAACCCGCGCCGGTTCGCCCGCGCGGGTTTTTTTATGGCGGCGCGAGGCGATCGGCAGCGGTTGCTTGATTCTTCAGCATAAGCTGTCGCCGATATGGGTAAAATTCTTAAGATTCTTCCTAAACAACGGGAAAACAGCCGTTTTCCCGCATTTTTGGTCCCCTTGTCTTATTGCGGGTCCTCAGATCATTGTGCAGACTTTATCTCGTTTACAGACGGCGCGTCGCGCACGCCGTAAACCGGGATACCGCAAGCCGCCCATGCGCAAAATAATAAGCGCGGTGCCATGCCGGTAACAGACCCCGGAAAAAATGCGTGGTAACACTTTCAGGAGGTTTCCTGTGAACAAGTCAATGTTAGCCGGTGTTGGAATTGGTGTCGCTGCCGCTCTGGGGATTGCCGCGGTAGCCAGCCTCGACGTCTTTTCTGCCGGTCCGCAATATGCGCAGGTGCTCGCCGCAACGCCGATTAAAGAAACCATCAAAACGCCGCGTCAGGAATGCCGCAACGTCACCGTGACGCACCGTGCACCGGTGCAGGATGAAAACCGCATCGCCGGTTCTGTGTTGGGCGCAGTGGCGGGCGGCGTGATTGGCCACCAGTTCGGCGGCGGTCGCGGACGCGATGTGGCGACCGTGGTCGGCGCACTGGGTGGCGGCTATGCCGGTAACCAGGTGCAAGGGGCGATGCAGAACAACGACGTCAGCACCAGCGTTCAGCAGCGTTGCAAAACGGTCTACGACAAGTCCCAGAAAATGCTGGGCTATGACGTGACCTACAAGATCGGCAATCAGCAGGGCAAGATCCGCATGGATCACGATCCGGGCACGCAAATCCCGTTGGACAAAAACGGCCAGCTGGTGCTGAACAGAGCCTGATCGCCACATTCAAATTAAACCCGCGGGCAGTGTTAGTTCTGATCGTTTAACCCGGTTAAGCGAGCGGCGTTAACATTGACGCGGGTTTCTGTTTTTTGCCTGTCTAAGAATTTGCGATCGTTCTAATGTCTGCGTGCGATATCACTGGGCAAAACTTCAAAAAAGCCCCCGCGTTTGTTATATTATTGTGCAATTAAGCGGTGTTATCGGCGCCAATCGCCACACCGGTCAAACCCGAGTATTTCGTCTCGCAGAGATAACGACATGTTAGATTTTCGCTTTCCGACAGCGTTGCAAATGGTCCTTAGCGTCGCCGTAGCTGAGAAGCAGGGCATGCGTTCGACAAGCGCCACCCTCGCCGCCGCTCTGGAAGCCAACCCCAGCTTTATCCGCAAACTGATGGTCCCGCTGACCAAAGACGGCATCATCGTTTCCACCCTGGGCCGAAACGGCTCTATCCACCTCGGCCGCCCGGCGGAAGAGATCACCCTGCGGGACATCTACCTGGCGGTGATCGACGACAAGCGCATCTGGGCTTCCCGTCCTGAAGTGCCGGCTCGCTGCCTGGTGAGCGCCAACGCCTGCTGGTATTTCAAGTCGGTGGTAAACGAGGCCGAACAGGCTTCGCTTGCGGTGCTGGCGCGCCACACCGTGGCCGATTCGCTGGCCGAACTGGAGCGGGGCGACAAGCGCGCCTGTGCGGAGTACGCTGCTGCGCAAGAGGCTGAAACCGCCGATAAATAATCGCGGTTCGCATGCATAAAAAAAGGTCGGGCAATGCCCGACCTTTTTGCATGTTAAGACGATGATTACGCCGTCTGCGGCTGTGCCTTGCGTGCCACCAGGCGGCGCAGGGTGACGTAGAACACCGGCGTCAGGAACAGCCCGAACAGCGTGACCCCCAGCATGCCGGAGAACACCGTGATGCCGGTGACGCCGCGCACTTCGGCGCCGGCGCCGTGGCCGAGGATCAGCGGGATGGTGCCGGCGATGAAGGCGATGGAGGTCATCACAATCGGGCGCAACCGCAGGCGACAGGCTTCCAGCGCCGCTTCGACGATGCCTTTGCCCTGCATTTCCAGCTCGCGGGCGAACTCGACGATAAGAATGGCGTTCTTACAGGCCAGCCCCATCAGAACGACCAACCCGACCTGCACGAACACGTTGTTGTCGCCGCCGGTCAACCATACGCCGAACAGCGCCGACAGCATGGTCATCGGCACGATCAGGATCACCGCCAGCGGCAGCGTCCAGCTTTCATACAGCGCCGCCAGCGCGAGGAACGCCAGCAGCACCGCTACCGGGAACACCACCAGCGCGGCGTTGCCCTGGGTCGATTGCTGATAGCTCAGATCGGTCCACTGAATGTTCATGCCGTTCGGCAACAGCTTATCGGCCATCTGCGTCAGCGCACCCATCGCCTGGGTAGAGGAGAGCACGCGCGGGTCGGCATCGCCGATCAGGTCCGCCGCCGGGAAGCCGTTATAACGGATCACCGGATCCGGGCCGTAGGTGGTGCCGATGCTGACCATGCTGCCGATCGGCACCATTTCGCCCTTGTCGTTGCGGGTACGCAGGTTGGCGATGTCTTCCACGCTGTCGCGGAACTGGCCGTCGGCCTGCGCCATCACCTTCCAGGTGCGGCCATAGCGGTTGAAGTCATTGATGTAAGACGAACCGAGGTAGGTTTGCAGCGTGCTGAACAGCGCATTGAGCGGCACCCCCTGCGCCTTGGCCTTGTCGCGATCGATTTTGGCGTCCAGCTGCGGCACGTTAGCCTGATAGGAGGAGATCGGGAACCCCATGCCCGGCGTTTGCATAATGGCGCCGGACATCGTGTTGATCGCCGTCTGCAGCGCGCCGTAACCCAGTCCGCCGCGATCTTGCACGTACAGCGAATAGCCGGAACCCTGGCCGATGCCGAGGATCGGCGGCGGCATGATCGAGAAGGCGAAACCTTCCTGGATCTGCGAAATGCGCGCGTTGATCTCGGCGTTGATCTGCGCCGCGGTGCGAGTACGGGTGCTCAATGACTCCAGCGCGAAGAATACCGTGCCGGTATTCGGCGTATTGGTGAACTGCAGCGCGTTCAGGCCGGGGAAGGCCACCGCATCGGTGACGCCGTCCACGCTCATACCGATGGCGCTCATCTTGCGGATCACCGCATCGGTGCGCTCCAGCGAGGCGCCTTCCGGCATCTTCACGCCGCCAATCAGATACAGCTTGTCCTGCGTCGGGATAAAGCCGCCGGGCACGGTCTTAAACATCACCCCGGCGGCGGCCAGCAGCAGCAGGTAAACGACGAACACCGCGCCGCGTCGGCCCAGCACGCGGGACACCCCGTGCTGGTAACGCTGCGAACCGCTGGCGAAGAAGCGGTTGAACGGCCGGAACAGCCAGCCGAACAGCCGGTCGATCAGGCGCGACGGCATATCTTTCGGCGCGCCGTGCGGTTTCAGCAAGCGCGCCGCCAGCGCCGGCGACAGGGTCAGCGAGTTGATGGCGGAGATCACCGTCGAGATGGCGATGGTGACGGCGAACTGCTTGTAGAACTGGCCGGTGACGCCGGAAAGGAACGCCATCGGTACGAACACCGCGCACAGCACCACGGCGATGGCGATGATCGGGCCGGAGACCTCGCGCATCGCCTGGTGCGCCGCCGCCAGCGGCGACAGCCCCTCTTCGATATTGCGCTCGACGTTCTCCACCACCACGATGGCGTCATCCACCACAATACCGATCGCCAGCACCAGCCCGAACAGGCTGAGGGTGTTGAGCGAGAAGCCGAGCAGATACAGTGCGGCGAAGGTGCCGACCACGGAGATCGGGACCGCCAACAGCGGAATGATCGACGCGCGCCAGGTCTGCAGGAACAGAATGACCACCAGCACCACCAGGATCACCGCTTCCAGCAGGGTATCCACCACCGCGCGGATCGAATCGCGCACGAACACCGTCGGATCGTACGGCGCTTTCCAGCTCATGCCGTCCGGGAAGCGGGTTGCCAGCTCGGCCATCTTGCCGCGCACCGCGTCCGACAGCTCGATGGCGTTGGCGCCCGGCGACTGGAAGATGCCGATACCAACCGCATCCTTGTTATTGAGCTGGGCGCGCAGCGCGTAGCTGCCGGAACCCATTTCGATGCGCGCCACGTCGCGCAGCCGCACAATCTCGCCGTTGTCGCCGCTTTTGAGGATGATGTTGCCGAACTCTTCTTCGGTTTGCAGGCGGCCCTGGGCGTTGATAGACAGCAGATAGTCGCTGCGCGTCGGCATCGGTTCCGCGCCCAGCTGGCCGGCGGAGACCTGCACGTTCTGCTCCTGCATGGCGCTCACCACGTCGGAGGCGGTCAGCCCGCGCGCGGCAACCTTGTTCGGATCGAGCCAGATGCGCATCGCGTATTCACCGGCGCCGAAGATCTGCACCTGGCCGACGCCCGGCAGACGGGCCAGCTCGTCCTTGACCTTCAGGGTGGCGTAGTTGCGCAGGTAGAGCGAATCGTACTTGCCGGAAGGCGAGACCAGATGCACCACCAGCGTCAGCGCCGGAGACTGTTTCTGAGTGGTGATGCCCTGGCGGCGTACGTCTTCCGGCAGGCGCGCTTCGGCCTGCGCCACGCGGTTTTGCACCTGCACCTGCGCCTGATCGGGATCGGTGCCGGGGCGGAAGGTGACGGTGGTCACCAGCACGCCGTCGGAGCCGGCGACCGATTTCATGTACATCATGTTTTCGACGCCGTTGATCGCTTCTTCCAGCGGCGTGGCCACCGTTTCAGCGATCTCTTTCGGGTTGGCGCCCGGGTATTCTGCGCGCACCTGCACGCTGGGCGGCACCACGTCCGGGTATTCGCTGATCGGCAGCAGCGGGATGGCGATCGCCCCGGCGACAAAAATCAGTATCGACAGCACCGCGGCAAAGATCGGTCGGTCGATGAAAAAACGGGAAAAGTCCATGGGTCAGAAGTCTCGGCTGGGAGCTTAGTTAAGTGCGGAAGCGGTAGTGGTCATCGCGACGCTTTTCGCGTCGACCGGCATGCCCGGCATAAACACTTTCTGCATGCCGTCGACGATCACCCGATCGCCGTTTGCCAACCCTTTCTGCACGATGCGCAATCCTTCGGCCATGCGGCCCACGTCGATGTCGCGGCGCTGTGCCTTACCGTCTTTATCGACGATGTAAACGAACTTGCGGTTTTGGTCGGTCATCACCGCTTTATCGTCGATCAGCATGGCGTTGAACTCGGCGCTGCCGGGCATCTGCACGCGGGCGAACAGCCCCGGCGTGAAGCGACGATCGCGGTTGTCGAGCAGGGCGCGCATGCGGATGGTGCCGGTACCGGCGTTCAGTTGGTTATCGGTGAAATCCACCAGCCCCTGATGCGGGGTGCCGTCTTCACCCACCAGGCCAACTTTCACCGGCAGGCGGGCATCGTGCCGGCCCTGCTGCTGATAGCGCAGGAAGGTGGCTTCATCCACGTCGAAATAGACGTAAACCTTATCGAGCGACACCAGCGTCGTCAGCACGCTGGCGCTGTCGCCAGCGGTGACCAGGTTGCCGGCGGTGATCATCGCGCGGCTGGCGCGTCCGTCGATCGGCGCGGTGACGCGAGTAAAGTCGAGATTAAGCTGCGCCATATCGAGCTGAGCCTGCGCCGCCAGCACGTTGCTTTGCGCCTGTGCGGCGGACGAACGGCGCTGTTCCCACACCTCTTGCGAGATGGCCTGAGTGCCGATCAGTTTCTCGGTTCGCGAAGATTCGCTGCGCGCCAGGGCTGCCTGATTGCGCGCCCGCACCAGCTCGGCCTGCGCCTGTTCGCGCGCGGCGCGGTAGGTGCGATCGTCAATGGTGAACAGCACCTGGCCTTTCTTCACCTCGTCGCCTTCGGTGTAGTTGACCCGCTCGATGTAGCCGGAAACTCGCGGGCGCAGCTGTACGCTTTGCACTGCTTCGACCCGGCCATTGAACGCATCCCACTGGCTGATCGGTTTGACCACCACGCTGGCGGCGCTGACCACCGGCGGCGGTGGCGGGGCGTTGTGCGCGACGCTGTTGTCACACCCGGCGAGCAGGGCGGCCAGCAGCGCCACCCCGGAGAGCCGCTGGCCCAGAGCGAAGGCGCGCGTGCGGCCGCCGGCGTTGAACGATGAGTTTGGTTGATTTGCCATTATTTTTATTCCGATAAGTAAGCGCTGTCTGGCCCCATACCCAGCCCTGTTTTCCGGGCTTTCCCTTCATGTATGCCTGCGTTCGGCGGAAGGGGCGTTGTGCCTTGTTATGGCCCAACGTTAGGTTTTGAAACATATTGGTGTCACATTAATGTATCAATATCGGTTACATTAATTGGGTGGAGTATAGAGGCGGCTTTCTGGTAAATGCAATAATAAAAATTGCATTTAAAGCGAAACTGTTGCAACGTATGTGCATCGGGCAGAGGGGGACCCTGCCGAATGATGGGAGCATCAGCATGAACACGACGGGTTTCATTACCGATTTGAAGACGTGGATCGACAACAATCTGGAAGAAAAATTGGATATCAACACCGTAGCGGACCGCGCGGGCTACTCCAAATGGCATCTGCAGCGCATGTTCAAGCGCCAGACCGGCTACGCGCTGGGGGAGTATATCCGCATGCAAAAACTGAAAGTGTCGGCGGAGCGTTTGGCCAACAGCGGCGAACCGATTGTCAGCGTGGCGATCTCGCTCGGCTTCGACTCACAGCAGTCGTTCAACCGCAGCTTCAAGCGCCAGTTCGGCCAAACGCCGGGCGACTGGCGCCGTGCGTTGGCGCAGCCAACGTCGGTGAGATGCACGCACCACTGATCGGTTGGGCAGTGGGGATAAAAAAGCCTGAATTTGCGTTCGGGCTTTTTTGTCTTTACCTGTGGGGGATTCAAAAGTTGTCGCAACTGCCTGACTTTGCCACCGTGTCGCTGTCGCGGCAGAATATACGAATCGCCTCGTTGAGAGAGTTTGAACGTGAAGGCGTCCAGTAGTTCTCAATGACCAGGTAGCGAACGGTGTGCTGGCGGGTGTGGAGACCCAGGACGTTAAATACGCTTTCAATAGCGGCAAGCACAGGGTTTGACGAGTCGATTTCATAGCGAATGTCGACGATGGCTGCCTCCGGTGCCATCCAGGTGCGATTGGAAAGCGGCGGCACGCGAAACTTGAATGAGGAGTTCGCGGATAAGCGCTGGCCATCAAGCTCTTTAAATTCTGCGGCAGGAACATAACTCTGGTTACCGCCCGGCAAGGTGATCTGCCCTTTTTCGTCGCGGGTGGCATAGACATCCTCGGTGACTTTGTAGATCACTTGCTGGACGTCGGGGGGAATGATGCGAAAGGAGGCTACGGTACGATCCGAAGGCGTGTCATTCGTCAGTTGGAACTCATACGCTCTTCCGACAGGTTGAACGAAAGCTAATGAAACGCTGCCGGCGAAGTACTGATAGGTGGCGCCCAATATTGCCATGAGAATCCCTGAGCCTACCAAAAATGCTGATACTTTCGCCAAACGGTTATTCGATTTTTCTTTAACGGGGCCTGTCTTTGGCCGCGGGGCATTGCCTTTCTTCTTACGCGCCACGTTTCTCCCTTGCATTACGCATTGGCCTACCTTTATGAGGGCATTATGGTCGACAGCTTATGCCGCTGTCGAGGGGGCGCTCTCTGGCCGGTGCGCTATGCATACAAAAAAGCCTGAACTTTCGCTCAGGCTTTCTCGTTAGAATATGGCGGTGAGGGAGGGATTCGTACCGTCACTTTTGTATATCGCGGCACGAATATAACCTGTATATTCAATAAGTTATGCACTAATAGTCGACTATAAAAATATCGAAATTGATCCAAGCTATTGCCATGAGTTTTCTACATCACTTATAAAGAGAAATTTTGAAATGTCAAGAATATACATATGCTTTCCGACTATCGGAACCATGTTGTCGTTTCTTCTGAATGACAAATCGATTCACGCCCCTGTGAACTCCTGCTTTGTGGTAACGCCCGGTTAACAGGTGAGCAACAGAATACCAAAGCCGCCGCATACCACCTTAAACACTAAAACCAACGCACAGTAGAAATGCCACAAGTTGCGAATCCACCCTGAACAGCTTGTTAGGCAATTTCCAAATACTTAGGCATGGTCATTTTTTGGTCTTTTTCAAAATTCAACGTTCCATATTCAATTGGAAGACCACAGAAATTTGCGAGCTCTTCGTACCAAACTTGCTTCTGTTTACGAATGAGAATTTTCGTTGGTATTGGCTTAGATTCGATACCCTTCTCACTTATAATACATTGAGATGGAAGTGTCAGCTGATTTTGTGTCTTTAATAAGTGAAACAAAATATACCTAATATCTTTTACTGATTCATATAGCATTTTAATGACTTCTATTGACGTGATTTTTTGCACAACACCACGGTCACCAAATAACACAATTAGAATCCTATCTTGTAATGTGACTGCTAATGCTCGATATGGGGCTGGCACATGCACAAAGAAAAATCCCTTATCATTATCTACTTTTTTGTTAATTACAAAAACCGAGCCAAACGGTGATGGATTAACAGTCTTCGAGTCAGATGACAGTAAAGTAAACAAGCTATAAATTACGCTTGAATCAATGTCTACCATTTCTTTGGGAATGACTGTACCTTTATCAGGATTAGAGCGTTCAATTGGTAGTGTAGTATCTTTATATGACAGCGCAAAACTTAATTTTAATGCCCAAAGATAGTAATCCATTGGCGAAGCAGTGTTTTCTCGAATTCTTTTCTCAAGACTGCTAAATATTTCTGAGTTACAAGTATGGCACGCGGGGACAACAGCCTGGTTATACCTTATCGATGTGCCATTTGATAATCTCAATTTTTGATTATTTAGATTGAAATACTTTTGAAGCCATCTTGGAACAATGTGTTCCTTTGATAGCTTATTGTGTAGTTTTCCACATAAAATACATTGTTTCATCGAACTTATTTCCTATCTATAAGCGCTTATTGCCTAACGCCGCGCTCTATGGCAAAATTGGAGTGTAGTGAAAAATTTTTCCGACAGCGACGCCTTGTTATACGTCACTTTAACTCCCCTCTCTAACTATCTGATGCAGCCTAAAGCGGACGTTCACTAGAGCCTGCTTTCAAGCAAGACAGCAGAATATCTAATTTCATCGTTGGCATCTTTCATAGCAATTTCCAGCCACTTCCTTAACATCTCATTTGAAACGTGATTTGTATGTAAGATATTAAAAGCTGCATACCTTAATTTTGAATTTTCATGGTTGATCATCTCACATATAGAGTCTATTTGCTGGGGACTGAAAGGCGTGTTTTTTTTGATGGTCTTAGACAGATAAATTGGGTCTATGGTTTCATCAATGGTAGCGCTAATAAGTTTTTCGCGCAGTGACGTATCTACCTCTATACGAGAGATTAGGTGATTTTCAGCAACATCCCTTACATCTCTCCGTGGGTCCGATAGATATCCCATGAGGTCATTATTAGAAGGCTGTTTCATTTTGAAAAGAGTCGTGAGCAGTTCTCCCCGTGGACTGTCAGGTACTACTCCCCCTCCAGTAGGGTATGGTTCCTCATTATCGACCCAAAACGTGTAAGCTTCTATTAAAGTTTTGTACAAGTGTTCATTTTCAGCGGCAGAAAACTTCCCAGCTAGTTTTGCGGCTTCTATTGCAGTTATTGGTCCGGACTTAAAAAGTCCTTTAGATACAGCATCCATTACATTTTGGTCTAGGGTGATGATAACATTTGCTAATGGAGCATATAAAAACTGGCATCCGGGGATCAATTTATCCTTTAGACGGTTCAGGATAGCTGCTCTAATCTCATCATTGTCATCTAAATATGGAATCATACAAGACGTAATCAAGAGGGTATTATATTCGCCATTTTTAAGCAGCCTTTTAATAAGGCTAATTAAGTCCTCCTTATTATGAAGTTTCAGTAATAAGTTGCCTGCAAGCCATGCTATCCAACGCCTGCCGCAGTACATAGCTTTCTCTATTTTCTCACTATCCAAACCAAAGTTCCGTACTGAGTCCCAATCTGGCTCAATATCTATGTGCACAGTTCGATCAAAAAGTGCCATTTGAGAATTAAAACTATCACTTGATGATATTTTTTCTAACAATTTAACAGCGTCAAGATGTAATCCTGTTTGTGAGATTCCGCTAGCTAGCGTTACACCTTTAAATACTTCTCTTATGGGATCGTGAAATGACTTACCTGGCCAGTGAAGAACATCGGAAAATTCGGCACTTTCATAATTTGATGCTGACAAGAATGCACTTAATTTTAATAATGGCTCGTTGTTATTTGAATTCCCCCCTCCAGTAAAAGAAGGAATGATTAACGTGTTACATAGGCCTTTAGCTGCTTCAATATCTCTCTTTATGAATTCGCGACTATTAAATCCATCTGGAAACGCATTGTAGTCGAACCTGTAAAGTTCCTTGGAAATATCTAAATGCCCAACGCTCCTAAAAAAGTGCTCGAGATCCTGAATAAGACTCATGCTCTGTTGGCTATTATTTAATATGGTAGAGGAGAAAATTTCTTTAGCCTTTGCTAGACAACAGTTATGAAATATATGCTTAACAGCACTCTTAACAAACGCATTATTAACCTTAGTTGAGCCATTACTACCTAACACCAATGAAGCTGACAGTGATGATGAAAGACTGCTTCCGCGGGTTCGGTTATAGTAGTCGATAAAAAACTCTATTAGGACTCCTGTCTCTGTATAGGTTTCAGCAATAAGAGAGATCGTGATGCATGATAACTTTGTCCAGTACTGATTGCTGTTAATGTATTGATCAGTATGCTTTGTTATTTCCAAAGGGAAGTTGTTACAAGCGATTATTAGCTTTGATGCATATTCATAGGCATCTTCTTTGTCTAATGAGATAACTCTATTTACAGCCTCTTTGAATGCCGCGTCTCTAATGTTCTCACTGGGCGGATGTTCAGCTGACACAGTGATTTCAATAAGCATATCGAGAGAATTATTTTTGTTCTCGTAGTGCTTATTGAGAAGGATGTTGGCTATAGAATCTGTTATTCCTAATGATCCTGCGAAAATCAAAACTTCCTCGACAGAAGGCCTATATTCCAAACTGGAAATTTCTTCGAGCAATACATCTTCTGATAGGCTGGCAAGGTATCTTCCAGCGGCATACTCCATAAAAGTTTTATGTATGAAAGTATATAGAGAACCTTTTGAATGATGTATTTTTTCAATCATCCCTCTTTCTTCCCAATAGATTGCGCATGTTTCACATATGGAAAGTGCTTTAAGCTGAGGGCAATCAAGTTCTTTTTTAATCTTTATTGATACATTATTAATTATAACAGTTAAACTAGCCGTTGGATGCTTGATTAGCTGCCAGCCAAGATACCCAATGAAATAGTCTTGTACTGCGGAAGAGATATCTGCGTCAATCTTTCTGTTGGATGGCGAGCCTTCAATGAGTTTAAACAAGTTCTTATAGAGCTCTGTTTTAGTTTTTCCTAAGGATATTTTTTGGGTAGCTAAACTAACAGTTAACCCCATCAGCAGAGGGCTTCTAATAATTGCTTTACTATATTTGCTTTTTTCTAATTCAGATTTAAGGAATTTTCTCGTATTATCGAGTTTTTCTTGTTCAGTTCTATATAAGTTGCATATAAGCAATTCAATATTATTTTGTGCCTCCTTCTCTTCCAATGGAAGCATTTCGTAATGACGCCACTTTTTAAGCAGTGTTGTTTGATAGCCGACTGGTCTGGTGGTGATTATTGCTCTGATTGATGGAAAACTAGAGGTATAATTTACGATAGACTGACAAATCGATTCTTGGTGGTGGCCACACTCATCTAAACCATCAAATAATAGAACCCAGTCTTTAAAATTAGAAGCTATAGCTTCTTTGGCAGTAACCCCTGCTGTGTCCAAGCCAAGACTAAATATACTTTCTTCAAAACTAGCCCCAGTTTGAATCATTCTTGCTACTAGCAGCGGAAGCCGAACAATAATTGAAGGGCGATTTTTGCTATTGTAAGTTCGAAATAGCTTTTTGAGTAATGTTGTTTTACCCATGCCAGGACCTGCAACAATTACACAGCGGCGAAAATACAAACCTATTGTTGTAGGGTTGACATCAATAGCATCACGATATGACGCTTTTCTCTCCCATTCATGGTAACTATTTAATGCTCCTTCTATATCTTCGACTTCTTCAGTATTATTCTCTTGAACAATTATTTTAATGGGAATCCATGAGTCGTCAATTAACAATGGTTGATCAATTCCAAATATCGAGAATTGACTGTATGAAGATTTAGACCAAGCTATAACTTTGTTGATAAATGGAATAGGTGAACGATTGGAGATGTGATTTGATAGAGTTACACTATTGCTCGTTAGTATTTGGAGGAGGTCTGAACAATCTCGCCTTCCTCTCAACTCAATAATTCTAGTAGCATCTTCGTAAAGGCTGGACCAAGCGTTTTCTATTGCTTCACTAGTTGAACATATTGTAGCTAGCTTGGCTTTGGCTAATTCAATATACGATCTGTCAGATATCAATGCATTTGACACTACTATCCGTATTTTTTTGCACACATTTGCATGGGGTAGTTGATATTCATCTAGTTTCGATAAAAAGTCGACAGTAATAGCTTTTAGGTTATCTGACCGACCTTGGCCAACCCTGATAATGTCTTTGGATAGATCTGATTTAATGCTATTACTGCTCTCAGGACAGACAACTAAAATGCCATAATCTAACTTTTCTTCATTTATGGCTGTAGCGAGCTCGATTAGGGGCTCCCAAAGTCGTTTGGATTTGTTCAAGCCTTTTTTAACTTGAGCTTCGGCCCTAACGCCATCAGCGAACTCCAGAGCTATGTCATCTCCAGCCAGCCCTGTCTCAGCTGCTAAGGCGATAGGAACATCATTAATGAGCCCACCAAGCCAATTCAAAGGTGAACCGTCAAGTATATGAGAATAAACAATTGCCGATGTTGCCGCCTGAAAATTTATGCCTCCAGCCGTTGCACTTCCACCAGATTGGTTTTTCTTTGCTTGTTCTGACAATGGTCTTCCTCACAAGAATTTATTTTTCCGCTAATTACAGTATTAGTTCTAAGCGTTTCAATTAAAGGCCAGCTTTGGCTCGACAATGCATACTCGAATGATACCGTATAACAATGGTTAGATAGAAGGCGGTACTAATCCAATAGCAAAGCCTTCCGTATAGCTCCGCTCAGCCCTGACAGTCGCCACAAAGAATAAAATTAAACCAAAACATTACCAGTCTGCCTCTGATACTTGAACGTATTTGCTTGACCTCTTCTATTTACTCTACCATTACCACTGAAAAACAATGTTGGTGTCAGTCATGGCACCGCGAACCCCCGACTGCGTGGACAGGTCTGGACAGTGATGCGTTTACATCACTACACATCCGTACTGAAAAGTCCTACTTGTACTGGATCCGCAATTTCATACGTTTTCATCAACTGCGGTATCCGCAGGAACTCGGTTCTGTTGAGGTCAATGCTTTTCTCACACGGCTTGCCGCCTAACGAAAATGTGTTGCCGATTGGCAACCAAGAAATTAGTACAGCCACCATGTTGAGTAACGGGTAGCCACTCACTTATCTATCTCATCAGGCAAGGCTACCGCCCCTGAGTTACAGCCCTCAGTTCGCTGCTGTTCACCAACCTGATGTCACGAATCGCTCCCATGATGCTTCCCTGAGAGATGGATTGTCGTTTGGTTATCTTAAGGGAGTAGATCGAGACATGGAAAGAGGAAATTGATAAAAATATGAGTAGGCTCAATCAATTAGTGAGCAACTGCTGTGTTAAACCGGCGATTTGGTTAGCAGAGTATGCAGACATTCCCTCACCCTCTGCTACAGGGAGAGGGAATAGATAAGGGAGCATGTTCGGGCTCCCTTTAGTGCAAATGGAAGTACGGGTAGCGAAGGGCAAGCCACGGCCACGTAATGAGTTAGGCTGCGGGAGATGAGTGTAGTAGGTGCTGGAGGCATTTTTACTCAGATACATGATTGTTCCACCCAGTTGATCCAACGAGAAATCACGTAAGTCTAAAATGAAAAAAACAATTTAAATTCAAAAGATTGAATTTTTCTGTGAGGGAGGGATTGATTCGCTGCGCTCACCCTGCGGGCCGCCGTTGGCGGTCCAAAACGCAGGCGTTTTGTCGAACCCTGTCGATGATTCTCACCCTCCCGGTCAGTGCGCCATGCATACAAAAAAGCCTGAACGTGAGTTCAGGCTTCTTCGTAGAATATGGCGGTGAGGGAGGGATAGATTCGCTGCGCTCACCCTGCGGGCCGCCGTTGGCGGTCCAAAACGCAAGCGTTTTGTCGAACCCTGTCGAGGGTTCTCACCCTCCCGGTCGGTGCGTTATGCAAACAAAAAAGCCTGAACTTTCGCTCAGGCTTTCTCGTTAGAATATGGCGGTGAGGGAGGGATTCGAACCCTCGATACACTTTCGCGTATACACACTTTCCAGGCGTGCTCCTTCAGCCACTCGGACACCTCACCATATTTTTTTGTTGCGAAATCATCGCTGCAACGGGGCGCTACTATAGGGAGTGGGGCCGATCCGGTCAAGAATAATTTCTGTGTTTTTGTTCGTCCGCTCAAGCCGTGCGCACTTTGCTGAAAACTGCGGCGAACGGCAGGGCAGATGTCATGAAAGGGTGAGAAAATCAGAAGTAGGGCTCGTGGATAACCGGCGGAAATGGGGATCATGATCGCAGAGGCTGGGGAGATGCGCAGTGCACCATGCAAAAAAAAGCCTGGACGCGAATCCAGGCTTTCTCTTTGAATTTTGCGGTGAGAGAGGGCTTGATTCGCTGCGCTCACCCTGCGGGCCGCCGTTGGCGGTCCAAAACGCGGGCGTTTTGTCGAACCCTGTCGAGGCTTCTCACCCCTCTCGGCGGTGAGCCATGCAAAAAAAGCCTGGACGCGAATCCAGGCTTTCTCTTTAAATTTGGCGGTGAGAGAGGGGTTCGAACCCTCGATACACTTTCGCGTATACACACTTTCCAGGCGTGCTCCTTCAGCCACTCAGACACCTCACCGTTTTGTTGTCGATAACGCTTTGCGCTGTCGACGGGCGCTAATGTAGGAGAATCTGATCTCAGCGTCAACCCTCTTATTTCATTCTCATGACTGTTTAGCCAAACTTGCAGCAATTTGCTGATTTACCGAACGATATTCCCACTCGTGGCCACACGTGGGCAGGGTAGACCGCAGTCGGAATCCATAAAAGACGATTGTTTGACCTTTTTCTGTACAGGTAGCTCAATATATCGCCACTGACGTTAGGTTGTCTGCTGTTATATGCATTAATACTGGATTATTAGTCAGATGTGTCGCTAAATGGAATTGTGTCGGCGCGGCGTTTTTGGCAAGGAACATCACAACGCCGCGCAGATTGCCGGGTGACAGGCCGGCGATATCGCAGACAGGGACAGACTCATTACATAATAATGCAGTAGAGGTTCGTTTTGACTCCTTCAGATGCCATGCCGGCGCCGCAAGCGCGCCATGCCATTCCCCCCGGTGCGGGGGCGCTGTTCTTCATCCAGATCTTCGCCACGCTGGGTTTCGCCGTACTCTATTCCACGCTGGTGCTGTACGCCACCAAGCGGCTGGGCTTCAACGAAAGCAGCGCCAACGCCATGATGGGCGTGTTCGGCGCCTTCAACTATGGCCTGCACATGTTCGGCGGCTATCTCGGCGGCCGTTTCCTCAGCAACCGCAACCTGTTCGTGCTCGGCATGGTGCTGCAGGTGATCGGCTGCGCGCTGATTGCCGTCGCGGGCGTGTGGGGGCTGTACTGGGGGCTGGCGATGTTCCTGACCGGCAGCGGCCTTAACGTGACCTGCATTAATATGATGCTGACTCAGCGTTTCAAGCCGGACGATGATCGGCGCGAATCGGCCTTCCTGTGGAACTACGCCGGCATGAACCTCGGGTTCTTCGTCGGCTTTACCGTCGCCGGTTATTTCCAACTGACGGAAAACTACCGCGCGCTGTTCCTGTTTGCCACGCTGGGCAACGCGGCGGCGATTATCGTCGCCGTCTGCCGTTGGCGCATTCTGGCCGATCTCAATACGCCGCTGCACGATGCCAGCCGCAGCCAATACCGTTGGCGCATGCTGGTCGGGCTGGCGGTGTTGGTAGCGCTGGTGCCGATCATCCGTGTGATGCTGACCCACGCCGAGTTCAGCGGCCATTTCGTGATTGTGCTCGGCGCGCTGATCTTCCTGATGCTGTGCGTCGTGACGCTGCGCCACCATCCGCGCGATGAGCGCCGCAGAATGGCGGCTTATCTGATCCTGGCGCTGGGCTCGCTGGTGTTCTGGGCGCTGTACCAGCTGGCGCCGATGGGGCTGATGCTGTTCTCCGAGCACAACATCAATCTGAACGTTTACGGCATTCAGGTGGCGCCGCAGTGGATCCAGAACATCAACACGCTGGTGATCGTGGTGGGCGGCCCGCTGCTGGCCTGGTGGTTCAATCGCCTGCGCGCTCGCGGTTGCAACATCGACATTCCGCTGCAGTTCTCCGGATCGCTGTTCTGTATCGGGCTCGGCATGCTGGTGCTGCCGCTGGGCATCAGCATGGCGGGCGGCGACGGGCTGGTGGCGTTTAAATGGATCGTCATCAGCTATGTGCTGCAAAGCGTTGGCGAATTGATGATCTCGCCGATCGGTTACGCGATGATCGGCAAGCTGGCGCCGCCGCGCTATCAGGGCGTGATGATGGGCTGCTGGATGATGGTGACCGGCGTCGCTTCGGTGTTGGCGGGCTACGTCTCCGGCCTGATGCCGGAAAACAGCGGCAACACGCCGCTGCAAACCAATCCCGGCTACAGCGAAATCTTCAGCGCGCTGGGCTGGGGGGCGACGGGCGTCGGCGTGGCGATGCTGATTCTCATTCCGCTGCTGCGGCGCCTTATCCGGCGCGACGGCCCGTCTGCCGCCTGATTGGCGAGTATGCGCAACAGCCCCACTGGTCGGGGCTGTTTTTATTTTGGGCTTTAACGCTTGCATCCGGCGGCGAATCGCGGAAGGCTGGAGGAAAACCAATAAAAACAAACGGGAGCCCGCAGTATGAACATCATTTATTACCACCCCTTGTTTAACGCCCAGGAATGGCTGGCCGGCATCAAGCAACGCCTACCGCAGGCCGAGATCCGCGAGTGGCAGCGCGGCGACGAGCGGCCAGCCGATTACGCGCTGGTGTGGCGCCCGCCGCACGAAATGCTGGCCAACCGCCGCGATCTGAAAGCGGTGTTCGCCCTCGGCGCCGGCGTCGATGCCATTCTTGATCAGGAGCGCAAACACCCCGGCACGCTGCCCGCCGGCGTGCCGCTGCTGCGGCTGGAGGATACCGGCATGGCGCAGCAGATGCAGGAATATGCGCTGAGCTATGTACTGCGCTATTTCCGCCGTTTCGACGAGTATCAGGCGCTGCAGCAGCGGCAGGAATGGCAGCCGCTCGATCCTCACTCGCTGGATGATTTCACCATCGGCATCCTCGGCGCCGGCGTGCTGGGGCAGAGCGTGGCGCGCAAGCTGACCGAGTTTGGCTTTCGCGTGCGCTGCTGGAGCCGCAGCGCCAAACAGATCGACGGCGTGCAAAGTTTCGCCGGGGAGGCGCAGCGCGCGGCCTTCCTCGACGGCGTCAAACTGCTGATCAACCTGCTGCCCAATACGCCGGAGACCGTCGGCATCCTCAACCGCGAGCTGTTCGCGCAGTTGAGCACGGGCGCCTACCTCATCAACATCGCGCGCGGCGCGCATCTGGTGGAAGCCGATTTGCTGGCGGCGCTCGAGCAGGGGCAGCTGGCCGCCACCACGCTGGACGTGTTCGCTCGCGAGCCGTTGCCGCAGGATCACCCGTTCTGGCGTCATCCGCGTGTCACCATAACCCCGCATATTGCTGCCATCACGTTGCCGCAGCAGGCGATGGATCAGATCGCCGCCAACATCCGCGCGCTGGAGGCGGGGCACACCCCGGCCGGCGTGGTCGACAGGCAGCGGGGTTACTGATCCTTCAGCCGCCGTTCGGTAACTGATAAGCTGTTATCGTCATCGCGCCTGCCCGTACCTTTGCGGGCGGGCCCTCTGGAAGGAGAAACAATGTACCCCGTTGATTTGCACATGCACACCGTCGCCAGCACCCACGCTTACAGCACGCTGCACGATTACATCGCCGAAGCCCAGCAGAAGGGCATCAAGCTGTTCGCCATCACCGATCACGGCCCGGACATGGCCGATGCGCCGCACTACTGGCACTTTATGAACATGCACGTCTGGCCGCGCCGGGTGAACGGCGTGGGCATCTTGCGCGGTATCGAAGCCAACATCAAAAACCTACAGGGCGACATCGACTGCACCGGCCCGATGTTGACCGCCACCGACGTGATCATCGCCGGTTTCCACGAGCCGGTGTTTGCGCCGCAGGATAAAGCGTCCAATACTGAAGCGATGATCGCCGCGATGGCGCAGGGGGACGTGCATATCATCAGCCACCCCGGCAACCCACGTTATCCGATCGACATTCCCGCCGTCGCGGCGGCGGCGGCCAAATACGAGGTGGCGCTGGAGCTGAATAACTCGTCGTTCACCCACTCCCGCAAGGGCAGCGAGGCCAACTGTCGGGCGATCGCCGCCGCCGTGCGCGATGCCGGCGGTTGGTTGGCGCTGGGTTCGGATTCGCACGTTGCCTTTTCGCTGGGCAACTTTGAGCACTGCGAGCGCATCATCGACGAGGTGGGCTTCCCGCAGGAGCGCATTCTCAACGTCAGCCCGCGCCGGCTGCTGGATTTTCTCGAACGGCGCGGCAAGCCGGCGATTGCGGAATTGGCCGATTTGTGACATCGTCCCGGCAAAATTTTCCGTATTGAATAAGGCTTTATCATGAATGAGTTTTCGATTGTCTGCCGCGTGCTGGGTACGCTGTTCTACCGCCAGCCGCAGGATCCGCTGCTGGTGCCGCTGTTTGCGCTGATCAAAGAGGGCAAGCTGCAGCAGCACTGGCCGCTGGAGCAGGATGACCTGCTGAAGCGCCTGCAGCAGGGCTGCGATGTCAACCAACTGGCGACCGACTTCAACGCGATGTTCGTCGGCAGCGAGTGCAGCGTGTCGCCGTTCCGCTCCGACTACGTCGAAGGCGCCAGCGAAGCGGAAGTGCGCACCTTCTTGCAGCAGCGCGGCATGCCGCTGGCGGAGGCACCGGCCGACCATTTCGGCCAGCTGTTGCTGGCGGCGTCCTGGCTGGAAGATCAGTCGCAGGAAGATGAAGCACAGGCGCAGATCGCGCTGTTCGACGAGTTCCTGTTGCCGTGGTGCGGCCGTTTCCTCGGTAAAGTGGAAGCGCACGCCACCACCGGTTTCTACCGCACGCTGGCGCTGATGACTCGTGACGCCATCCAGGCGATGCGCGACGAGCTGGCGGAGTACGAGCAGGACGACGAAGCGGGCGACGAAGAGGCGTAACGCCGCAGCCATCCAGGCGGGCCGCCCGGCCCGCTAAACACAGGTTTGCATCCCCCAGACGTAAATTGACAAAAGATCCCCTAATCTGGCGGTTTACCGTCGGTTCGGCCGCGCCTGCGCGCCGCGTTTTTTCACGCAAGGGGTAGATGATGAAAAGTAACTGGATGCAACAGATTCAAACGTTGATCGGGCAGAAGGCCGGCGCGATGGGCGGGGCGGAAGGCATCGGCAAGCTGCTGGCGCCCACGGCGCTGGGCGGCCTGGTCGGCGTGCTGTTGGCCAACAAGTCCTCGCGCAAGCTGGTGGGCAAGTTCGGCAAGAATGCGCTGATTATCGGTGGCAGCGCGGCGGTGGGCGCAGTGCTGTGGAACAAGTACAAACAGCGGGTGAAAGAGACCCATCAGGACGAACCGCAGTTCGGTTTGCAAACCACGCCGGTGGATCTGCGCGCCAAACGCCTGGTGCAGGCGCTGGTGTTTGCCGCCAAGAGCGACGGCCATATCGATGCCGACGAGCAGCGTGCCATCGATCACAGCCTGGCGCAGTTGCAGGTGGGGGAAGAGGCGCAGGGTTGGGTACAGGAAGCGCTCGATCAGCCGCTCAACCCGGCATTGATCGCCCGCAGCGTGCAAAACGAAGACGAGGCGCTGGAGGTTTATTACCTGAGCTGTCTGGTGATCGACGTCGATCATTTTATGGAGCGCGGCTATCTCGATGCGTTGGCACAGGCGCTGAAGATCCCGGCGGACGTCAAGCAGGGCATCGAGAGCGACGTCAACGAGAAAAAGCGCGAGCTGGCGTAGCGCCGCTTGGCAAGCCGGGGGGAATCGTGTCACTCTTGCCGCAATCTATGTAAGCGGATGATTTAGCAATGATGACCCCACCGAAAGCGGAAAAACGTCCTTATCCCATCACTATCCACGGCGACACGCGCGTGGATGACTACTACTGGCTGCGCGACGACGAGCGCGCAGACCGCCAGGTGCTGGACTACCTGCAGGCGGAGAACGCCTATACCGATGCGATGCTGAAGCCACAGCAGGCGCTGCGTGAAACCCTGTACGAAGAGATGGTGGCGCGTATTCCGCAGCAGGAACATTCGGTGCCTTACGTGCGCCATGGCTATCGCTATCAGACGCGCTACGAGCCGGGCAACGAATACGCGATTTCCGTGCGCCAGCCGCAGGCCGAGAGTGAGCACTGGGAGGTGCTTATTGACGGCAACCAGCGCGCCGAGAATCACGAGTTTTATACCCTGGGCGGGCTGGACGTCAGCCCCGACAACCAGCGGCTGGGGGTGGCGGAGGATTTCCTGTCGCGCCGCCAGTATGACATTCGCTTCAAGAGCCTGGCCGACGGCAGCTGGGCGGACGAAGTGCTGGAAAACACCTCCGGCAGCTTCGAGTGGGCCAACGACTCCTCGACGGTCTACTACGTGCGCAAGCACGCCAAGACGCTGTTGCCGTATCAGGTCTATCGTCACGTGGTGGGCAGCGATCCGCAGCAGGATGAGCTGATTTACGAAGAGCGGGACGATACCTTTTACGTCGGGCTGGAGAAGACCACCTCCGAGCGCTTTATCCTGATCCACCTGAGCAGCACCACCACCTCGGAGATCCTGCTGCTGGATGCCGATCGCGCGGACGCCAAGCCGCAGCTGTTCGTGCCGCGCCGCAAGGATCACGAGTACGCCATCGATCACTATCACCAGCATTTCTATATCCGCTCCAACAAGGACGGCAAGAACTTCGGCCTGTACCAAAGCGAACAGGCGGATGAAGCGCAGTGGCAGACGCTGATCGCCCCGCGCGGCGACGTGATGCTGGAGGGCTTCAGCCTGTTCCGTGATTGGTTGGTGGTCGAAGAGCGCAATGCCGGCCTGACGCTGCTACGCCAGATCCATTGGCAAAGCGGCGAAGAGAAGCGCATCGCCTTCGACGATCCGACTTACACCACCTGGCTGGCGTATAACCCGGATCCGGAGACCGCGCTGCTGCGCTACGGCTATTCGTCGATGACCACCCCGACCACGCTGTACGAGCTGAACATGGACAGCGGCGAGCGGACGATGCTCAAACAGCAGGAAGTGAAGAACTTCACGCCAGAAAACTACCGCAGCGAGCGGGTGTGGGTGAAGGCGCGCGACGGCGTCGAAGTGCCGGTCTCGCTGGTGTATCGCCAGGACAGCTTCCAGCGCGGCACCAACCCGCTGATGGTGTATGGCTACGGATCTTACGGCAGCAGTATGGATCCGGCGTTCAGCGCCAGCCGCCTGAGCCTGCTGGATCGCGGTGTCGTGTTCGCGCTGGCGCACATTCGCGGCGGCGGTGAGCTGGGGCAGCTGTGGTATGAAGACGGTAAACTGTTCAACAAGCAGAACACCTTCAACGATTTTATCGACGTGACCGAAACGCTGATCGCCCAGGGGTACGGCGACGGTAAGCGGGTGTTCGCGATGGGCGGCAGCGCCGGCGGTCTGCTGATGGGCGCGGTGATCAACCAGGCGCCGCAGTTGTTCCACGGCGTGGTGGCGCAGGTGCCGTTCGTCGACGTGGTGACCACCATGCTGGATGAGTCCATCCCACTGACCACCGGCGAATACGACGAGTGGGGCAACCCGAACGAGCAGGCCTATTACGACTACATCAAACAGTACAGCCCGTACGATCAGGTGAAGGCGCAGGAGTACCCGCATCTGCTGGTGACCACCGGTCTGCACGATTCGCAGGTGCAGTATTGGGAGCCGGCCAAGTGGGTGGCCAAGCTGCGCGAGCTGAAAACCGACGATCGGCAGCTGCTGCTGTATACCGACATGGATGCCGGCCACGGCGGCAAATCCGGCCGCTTCAAGGCCTATGAGGATATTGCGTTAGAGTACGCCTTCATTCTGGCGCTGGCGGAATAATAGCGTTCGGCGGGCGGCCTGCGCCGCCCGCCGTGTTAGCCAATCAGATAGTATTTCAGCGTGTGCTTCATGTCCGGGCTCAAATCGTCGATGGATTTCAGCATCCAGCGCAGATAGCCAGGATCTTCCTGGGCGATGCGATCAATCTCCTGCCCGCGATACTTGCCGAACTTGAACTTCTTCAGCAGCACCGGCTGTTCGGTGATCTGCACCATTTGCTCCGGCGTCCAGCCCGAATCCTTGATGATGCGTTGCAGCAGCGCGGCGGTGACGTAGCAGTCATATAGCGCGCGGTGCGGGTACAGCGTGGCGTCTGCCGGCAGCTGCACGTCCAGATTCAGCGCGTAGCGCAGATACTGGTTGCCGTACTTGATGTCCGGATACAACGTGCGCGCCAGCTTGAGGGTGCAGATCCAGGCGCCGTTCATCTCCGGCAACACCCCGCGATCAAAGGCGGCGTTGTGCGCCACATAGTAGGGGCTGCCCTGATAGCGGCCGATCGCCACCGCAATGCGCGGTTTGTCTTCCACCATCTGTTCGGTGATGTGATGAATCGCCATCGCGTCGAGGCTGATGGGGCGGTCCGGGCTGACCAGATCGCTCATCGGGTTGGTCAATTGGCCGTCGAGCAGATCGAGGGAGGCCACTTCCACCACGCCGCCGTCCAGCCCGCAGGTCTCGGTATCTATTACGCGTAACGTCATGCTTTCCTCCGCGTTGCCGTCAGGCTTCAGCTTAACCGGCACAGGCGGCCGTGCCAACCGTCGCGGGTCTTGTCGGCGATGACAAGACCAGGGGCGTCATCCGGTGCGGCAACCAAAAGCGCTCCCGTTTCATCCCAGATGGCGCTGCGGCCTGCCGGGATCCAGCCACCGGTTGGCGCTGCATGGTTGGCCATCAGCGTGACCATGCCATAACGCCGGGCATAGCCTGCCAGCGTGGCGCTGTCTTTCGCGTAACCGGCTTCAGATATCAGTACGCCGGCGGCATAAATGTGCGCACCCGCCCGTGCGGCAGCGCTTGCGTGGCCAGGTTCCGAAGTGTCGGCGCAGATGGCCAGCGCGATGTGTTGCCGATGCAGCTCCAGCAACGGGCCGCCCTCACCGGGCGAGAAGAATTGCTGTTCCGCGCCGTGCAGATGTTGCTTGGTATAGGCGGCCACCGCGCCGTTGGGGGGAAAGATCAAGGCGGCGATATGCAGCGCCTGGCCGCTGCGCAAGGGCGCGCCGACGATGATCGTCATCTGATGCGATTGCGCCGCCGCAGCGAGCGGTTGCAGACGCGGATCGCCCAGCGTCAGCGCCAGTTCGGCAGCATCGGCCAGCTCATAGCCGCTTAGCGACAGTTCGGGAAAAACCAGCAGTTGCACCTGCTGTTCGGCTGCCTGCGCGACAAATTCAAGGTGACGTTCAAGGTTGCAGGCGATATTGGCCGCAGCGGCGGGGTATTGGGCTGCGGCGAGGGTAAAGCAGGGCATTGGCCATCTCTCCAGTGAGGCAATAAAAAACCCGCCTTGGCGGGTTTAATGACGGATGGAAGGACGCTTACTCACCAGACGGATGCGCTTTTTTGGCGCGTTTCTCCGCACGTTTCTCGGCTGGGGTTTTCAACGGCTTCTTCTTCGCATTTTTTTTGCTATCCATTCCCTTACTCATGATGGCCTCTCGTTACCTATGATTGGGTGGCTTGCTCAGCCATTAACCGCCTAAAGCCGGCAGGATGCAAGCGACAAAGTGCCAGTTGTGTTTAACCTATTGTTTATGCATAAAATTTTGTTTTTAGGTGACCGGGTGTTAAAAATAAATATTATGTTATAATATTACACTTTTGGTGTTGGGAGAGCGCAATGACAGTGATGACATTACCGGATGCGCAGCAACTGCTGGCCATGCCGGATTCGGATTATATGAACTCGGTTCAACGGGCGTTTTTCCGCCAGCTGCTGCAGGATGAGCGGCAAAAGCTGCTGCTGCACATCGATGAGCTGAAAAAAGAGATCGACAGCGGCGAAGCGACGGGCGATGAAGCCGACAAGGCGGCGCGTGAAGAAGATCTGCGCCTGTTGTTCCGCCAGTTGGATCGTGAAAGCCGCCTGCTGCCGAAAATCGATGCGGCGCTGGCGCGGTTGCAGAACGGCGAATACGGCTACTGCCGGGAAACCGGCGAACCCATCGGGCTGGCGCGTCTGTTGCTGCGCCCGACGGCGGAGCTGAGCATCGAGGCGAAAACCGCACAGGAGATGCGCGAGCCGCATATGCGTAAAGGCGGGTAAGGTTTCAGCCGCCGAGCGTATCCACCAAGAGATCGAGAAAGCGCCTGACGCGGGGTTCCAGCAGGCGCTTATTCGGATAGAGCGCCACAATCCTGATTTCTTCACCCTCCACGGCGCGCAGCACCTGCTGCAGACGACCGGCGGCCAAATCCTCCGCAATCATAAACTCCGGCAGATACGCGATGCCCAACCCGGCCAAGGCCGCATCGTGCAGCGCTTCTCCGCTGTCCAGCCGCAGGCGGCCGCGAACTGGGGCCTTGACCCATTCGCCGCGCTCGTCACGCAGCCGCCAGGGCTGTTTTTGGTTGCGGCTGCTGAACAGCAGAGCCTCGTGCCCGGCGAGCGACTCGACGGTATGCGGTTCGCCACGGGCGGCGAGGTAGGCGGGGGAGGCGCACAGCAGGGCGCGATACCTGGCGAGGGTTCTGGACACCAGCCGGGTATCCGGCGCCGTGACGCCGATCCGTACTGCCAAATCAAATCCTTCTTCCACGACATCCGCCAGGCGATCGGAAAAACTGATCTCCACCTGCACCTCAGGCCAGGCGACGAGAAATTTCGGCACCAGCGGCAACAGGATCCGTCTGCCGAAGGCGGAAGGGGCGGTCAACCGCAGCACTCCGCGTGCGGTGCCCTTGTCGCCGGCCACGCTGGCCTCGGCATCGTCGACCGAAGCGAGGATCTGCAGGCCACGTCGATAAAACTCTCGTCCCTCGTCGGTCAGGCCAAGCGAACGCGTGGTGCGATGCAACAGCCGCACGCTCAGCCGCTGCTCCAGACGCGCGATGGCCTTGCCCGCCGCCGAACGCGATAGCCCCATCGTCTGTCCGCCGGCGACAAAACTGCCGGCGTCGACGACGGCCATGAAAACCTGAATGTCATTGAGATTCGCCCGTAGCATGCTGCCCTCCGAGAACCGGTGAAAAGACAATAAATTTAACATATTCAATATATTAAATGCATCGTCAACGTCGTTTCAGTGACGACATCCATTCGCCAATCAAACGATTATAGTCGTCATGGAAACGATAAGCGGTTGGAGAAACAGCATGAAAAATGGCATCACGCACTACCACCACGGGGTCATTTGGGAAGAGGAGAATGGCGTGTCCCAAGGCTATCGCGTCAAGGATACCCTCTACATCTCTGGGCAGTTTTCCCATGATATGCAGGGGGAGTTTGTCGGCGCGGGCGATATCGAACGGCAAACCCAACAGACGTTGGACAATCTGGATCGGGTATTGGCGGGATTCGGTGCCGAACGTTCGAACCTGGCGTATGTGGAGATCTACCTGACCGATGTACTGGCGCACTTTGAACCGTGCGTTGCGTTGTTCAAGCGCTATGTCGGCGATCACCGGCCCGCCGGTTCGCTGATCGGCGTCACCGGGTTGGCTTCGCCCGAGCAATTGGTGGAGATCAGTGCGATCGCGCACCTTAACTGATCGGGCCTGTGGGCGTTTTGCAGGCAGGTCGATGTGATTTTGAGCAAACGCGCGCCGAGTTCTCGGCGCGCGTTCGAGTTTTCGGGTTTTACCGTTGACCTGCCGGGCGGCTTCCGCTTTGATGAAAGCATGACTCACAGAGAGACGGAAAGCGCCATGGAACAATTACGAGGTTTGTACCCGCCGTTAGCGGCATACGACAGCGGTTGGCTGGACACTGGGGATGGCCACCGGATCTACTGGGAGCTGAGCGGTAACCCGAACGGTAAACCGGCGGTCTTCATTCACGGTGGACCGGGTGGCGGTATCTCCCCGCATCATCGTCAACTGTTCGATCCCGAACGCTACAAGGTGCTGCTGTTCGATCAGCGCGGTTGCGGCCGTTCCCGCCCGCACGCCAGCCTGGACAACAATACCACCTGGCACTTGGTGGCCGATATCGAGCGGTTGCGCGAAATGGCCGGCGTCGAGCAGTGGCTGGTGTTCGGCGGCTCCTGGGGGTCTACGCTGGCGCTCGCCTATGCGCAGACCCACCCGGAGCACGTCAGTGAAATGGTGCTGCGCGGCATCTTCACCCTGCGCAAGCAGGAGCTGCATTGGTATTACCAGGACGGCGCTTCGCGCTTCTTCCCGGACAAATGGGAGCGCGTGCTGTCCATCCTATCGGATGACGAGCGTCAAGACGTGATCGCCGCCTACCGGCAGCGGCTGACCTCGGCCGATCCGCAGGTGCAGCTTGAAGCGGCCAAGCTGTGGAGCGTGTGGGAAGGGGAGACGGTCACGCTGTTGCCGAGCCGTGAATCAGCTTCGTTTGGCGAGGATGATTTCGCGCTGGCGTTCGCCCGTATTGAAAACCACTACTTCACGCATCTGGGCTTCCTGGAGAGCGACGACCAGCTGCTGCGTAACGTGCCGCTGATCCGCCATATTCCGGCGGTGATTGTCCACGGCCGCTATGACATGGCCTGCCAGGTGCAGAACGCCTGGGATCTGGCCAAGGCCTGGCCGGAGGCGGAGCTGCATATCGTGGAAGGGGCGGGGCATTCGTATGATGAGCCGGGTATTTTGCACCAGCTGATGATCGCCACCGACCGGTTCGCCGGCAAGTGACGCAAAAACCCGCCGTAATGGCGGGTTTTGTTATTTGACCTTCGGCTCGTACGGCAGGCGCGAAAATCGGTGGGATTCCGCGCGGTAGTGCGCCACGCGCTCGCGAAAATAGTCGCGCAGCGGCTCCGGCTGCTCGCGCTCTACCACTTCCGGGATCACCGGCATGTTGTAGCGCTCTTTGTACGCCACGCCTGAGGCGGCGAGATCCACGTTCACCCTGTCCATCTCTTCTTTGGACAACTCGGCCAGATTGTAACCCACGCTATGCTCCTTACTTACTTTGCCGCATTGAATCTGCGCAGAAGGTAATCCACCCGGCGGCGCTTGGCAAGCCCGTTGCGCCGCCGTCGCGGGCGATATTTATCCAGCAGTAATGCAATCTATTTATTCTTTTAAATAAGAATGATTCGCTTTATGATTAAAATAAAAGATGAAAATAATTATCATGTTAATTCTCAATATATTGGTGATATTTTAATTTATTGATATTTATGGTTTTTATAATTAATGTGATTTGAGTGTAAATAAGGTGTTTTTATTTTTACGGCAGCAGGGCATAATGCGCGGAAATTAAATTCATGACCTGCAAAATAAAAGGAATCATTATGCTGACGCAAGAAATGACTCAAAAGCTGAATGAGCAACTGAATCTGGAGTTCTACTCCGCCAACCTGTACCTGCAGATGAGCGCATGGTGCAGCGATAAAGGCTTTGAAGGCGCCGCCGCATTTCTTAAAGAGCACTCTCAGGAAGAGATGCAGCATATGCAACGCCTGTTCGACTACCTGAGCGACACCGGTTCTCTACCGCTGCTGGGCAGCATCGCCGCGCCGCCGGTGGCGTTCGAATCGCTGGCGGACGTGTTCCAGCAGACCTACGAACACGAACAGCTGATCACCCGTCAGATCAACGAACTGGCGCACGCCGCCATGACCGCGCACGATTACTCCACCTTCAACTTCCTGCAGTGGTACGTGGCGGAGCAGCATGAAGAAGAGAAACTGTTCAAATCCGTGCTGGATAAGCTGGCGCTGGTGGGCACCAGCGGCAAAGGCTTGTTCTTCATCGACAAAGATCTGAAGAAAATGGGCGCGATGGGCCAGGGCGGCAACGGCCAGGCTTAATCTGCACCAGAACATCGAAAAACCGCGCGCGGGCGAGCCTAACGCGCGGTTTTTTTTACCCTGCGTTTATCGCGGTTATGCGGCGATACGTGCTGCCGGATCGCAAAATGCCAGTGATGCGCTCGACTTGCCGCAGCGTGGTCGTTATGATTTACCGCGATACGCTACAGGGATGGTAGAGTCAAAACAGCGGGTTAGCCGATATAACCCGTTTTTCTGTTTACCCGTGGCGCAATCACTTGCGGTGGGTTGGGGCCGCTGATACATCGCCTTGGCTGTGGCCTTAACCCTTATGACCCTCTTTTACTGTTAAGGGATACCACTGTGATCGGTAAAATTCGTTCCTCCTGTCGCCTGCTTTCCACCGTTTTCGTCCTGTTCGTTGGCCTATCTTCACAGCAAGCGCTGGCGCACGCCCACTTGAAAGTGGAAACGCCGAAGGCCGACGCCAGCGTCAGCCCGGCGCCGAAGGCGCTGACCCTCAGCTTCTCCGAAGGCATCGAGCCGAACTTCAGCGGCGTGAAAATCACCGGCCCGGATAACGCCGTGGTGAAAACCGGCAAGCTGCAGCTCGATCCGAACAATAACACCCAGGTCAACGTGCCGATCGACGGCGAGCTGAGCGCGGGCAAATACAACGTCAGCTGGCATGTGGTGTCGGTCGACGGGCATAAAACCAAAGGCCAGTACAGCTTCACCGTAAACTGATCGTGACTCTGGCGACCCTGTTCGTTCTGTGTCGCTTGGTGCACTTTGCGGCGGTGATGCTGATGTTCGGCATCAGTCTGTTCACCGCCTTATTGTCACCGCAGCGCCTCTCCCCGATCCTCTCCCGCGATGTGCGCCCGCTGCTGCTTGCCGGCACCTGGGCTGCCGGGCTTTCCGCCGTGGCGCTGCTGGCTATTCAGGCCGGGCAGATGGGCGACGGTTGGCAAGACGCCTGGCGGCTGGAGGTTTGGTGGGCGGTGCTCGGCACCACCTTCGGCGAAGTGTGGCGCTGGCATCTGGGCCTGTCGCTGCTGGCGATCCTGAGCCTGCTGCTGCCGGAGCGGCCGCGCGCGCAGGCGTTGGCGCTGTGTTCGGCGCTGCTGCTGGTGAGCCTGGCGTTTATCGGCCACGCGGCGATGCACGAAGGCACGTTGGGCGCGCTGCACCGCGCCAACCATGCGATACACCTGCTGGCCGCCGGTTACTGGTTCGGCAGCCTGGCGCCGCTGCTGGTTTGCCTGCGTTACCTGCAGCCGCCGCAGTGGCGCAGCGACGCCATCACCACGCTGATCCGTTTCTCGCGCTGGGGGCACCTGGCGGTGGCGGCGGTGATCGTCACCGGCATCGTCAACAGCCTGATCATTCTCGGTGGTTGGCCGCTTAACCTCAGCTCGCCTTATCAGCGCCTGCTGCTGATTAAAACCGCGCTGGTGGCGCTGATGGTGATGGTGGCGCTGGCCAATCGCTACGCTATCGTGCCGGCAATGAGCCGCGTGCCGGCGCTGGCGCAGCGCGGCGTGGTGCTGGCCTGCTGGCTCGAAGTCGGGCTGGGGATGGCGGTGCTGCTGCTGGTCAGTTTATTTGCAACCTATGCGCCGGTATGACATTTCAGCTTGCCGCAGGCCGGCAAGCTGCGGGAAAATCGACGCGAATAGCAACCTTAAGGCCAACACATGAAATCGGTATTACTCGGCATTACGCTGCTGGCAACCGCGACCGGCGCGCTGGCGGCAGACAAACTGGTGAACATCACTAAACTGGAGTACGGCAAACAGTGGGCGTTCACCAAGGAAGAGGTGACACTGCAGTGCCGCAGCGGCGGCGCGCTGTTCGTGCTCAACAACAGCACCTTGATGCAATACCCGCTCAACGATGCAGCGGAGCAGCAGGTGAAGAAGGGCCATCAGCGTGCGCAGCCGCTGGAGGTGCTCCTGCTGGACGACCCTGCCGAACCAGGGAAAAAAATGAGCCTGGCGCCGTTCATTGAACGCGCCGAGAAGCTGTGCGCTGACTAACCGCTTGTTTGCCAACGCCTTGCCCAACGTGCGCGGATTGATGCGCATTTGCCGCATAGTTATTTCGTCACGAAACTATCACGCGGCCGCCGGGCGGCTGGCAAAACTGGCGCGGTAGGCTACTCTTAAAGTGCACGGCTGAACAAGCCCTGCATTAAATGCCAACTTTTAGCGCACGGCTCTCTCCCAAGAGCCATTTCCCTAGACCGAATATAGGAATCGTATTCGGTCTTTTTTTGTGTGATTGATTTATAAGTCTTTTTTTGAAAAAATCGGAATTACTCGAAATTTACTCGAATTTTGATATTCGGTTTTTTACAGCATCACGTACTCCTTCCCCCTCGTTTTAAGCTATTTCAGCGTCTTCATTTCCGTTGTATGCCCCAGCAGCTTTTGGGCAAATGCCTTGTCGTTCTGCTTTTCGTACAGGCGGCCGGACAGGTTTCGGATCTCGTGGAACGTCGGCGGGCTTGCCTGAAATTCCAAACCTGATGCTTTCCGCGCGGCGATAAACTTTTTCGTTAGCCCGTTGGGATGGATTGAGTTACTCCTATGTTCCGATAGGTTGGTAATCTGCTGGTAGGTGGCTTATCATTGCGTCAATAACTAAAGGAAATGACATGTCTCAGCGCAATGATATTATTGACTTTTTTAGAGGTGTAGCGGTTATGCTCGTTACCGCCTTTCACCTTTTCCTATGGTCCGGTTCTTTAGGCCGACCGCTACCATTCGGCTTCGATGTGATGGGGCTTTTTGGTAACGGGTGGATCGGCGTTGGAATGTTTTTTGTAATTTCAGGCTATTGTATGGCTGGGTCAAGTGGAAAAGCATTTTCAAGTGGCTTTTCAGCAAAGAAGTATGGCATCTATTTTTTAAAAAGATACTTGCGGATAGCTATTCCATTTTACATATCAATCGCGGTTTGGTTTGTTCTAATTCGAGGTTTTGGCATTGCAACAAAACCTACAGGGGTCTTTGATGTAATATCCCATGCTTTATTTATTCACAATTTTTCAGAAAAGACATTTTTCTCAATTAGTGGGGTTTATTGGTCGCTCGCTGTTGAGATGCAGTTTTATTTAATTCTCCCTGCTCTGGTTGTTTTATTTACCACTGTTTTGGGAAGGGTTGTTTTGTTGGTCAGTGTGTTTGCTGTTAGTATTTTGATTAATGTTTACAGTGAGAATCAATTGTTAACATGGGGCATTCCATCTTACCTTTCACTTTTCGTTTTGGGGTGGCTTTGTGCCATATATCAAAACAGAATAGGTTCATTTATAAGAAAATTGAAAGCTCAATGGATATTGATCGCGTTATTTGTATTGCTTCTTTTCTACAAAGGGCATGGTTTTAATAACAAGATTAAACTATATGAAGTGTTGATTTCATCGGTTTTTGCATTATTAATGGCATCACTTATTAATCGGTTCTCAGGAAAGCGTGTGCCGCACGTTGTGCGCAGTGTAGCATTTGTAGGGAAGTGCTCGTTTTCTATTTATTTGTATAACTATATTTTCTGGGCGCTAGACAGAACCGACTTAACCCCGGTTAAGTTATTTATGGCTTTTGCTTTCGTGATAGGATTTGGCATCTTAATGTATCTAGCCGTTGAAAGGCAATCAGAGAAATTAAGAAAAAAAACCATAAGAAAGGCAGAGGTTAAATTTGTAGTGCAATAAATAATAACTTCAATGTAAGCCCTGGTAATTCAGGGCTTTCTTGTCCGCGCCCCAATTATAACAACCAGTTCATAATCTGAATTATTTCGGGGGGCCATCTATGTCATCTGAAGGATTGCCCGTGGATGGCGTCGTTGGCAAAAACATTGTGCTGGGAGCCCGCAGTACGCAACAAGCAACAGACGAAGCAAAGAGTAGCTAGTCTGCAGATAGCGCAGCTCAGTCGACTGATGCCGCGTTTAAGTTTAGTCGTGAGACGAAAGTAGTAGCAGTGGGAGTATCTGACGATGCAGATCGCGCTGAGGGGGGCAAAATTGCTAAGAACATCGCGGACGCAATACCTACTTTTGATCTCCTCTCTGATTTAGCACTACACTGATTTTGGGATAGGGTCAATGGTTATCGGGAACCCGCATTAGAACTAGTACAGCAATGGGGACGGTCAACTGTAACCACGGATGCACAGGAAACCTTAGCATCACATCACCAGGAAATAATTCTCGTAATGGTGTATTTGGGGACGAGCAAACTTCGGATAGACAGGCCATGCTAGTAATGGCGATGTGTTGCTAACACCACGATAAATGTGACGCTTGAAGTATTTTGAAGTTGACATTTGGTTATCTATCATTCAATTATTGAATCTCAAATTTAAGTTAAAAGGATATCTAACAATGACAAAAGGGTATGTGTCTTTTTTATCAATTATTCCATTTATGGTGGCTAATTATGCATGTGCATTTTCTACGGCAGATGTTGGCGACATTATTAATAAAGAGATAATTGCCGCCAATGGCAAGCAAATCACTATCAAAGTCAATGAACCGGGTGAGATTAAATCTACAATAAAGCTTGGTGTTGGGCAAGTAATTGAGTTTTCGCCAGGTGTGTGGACTTGCAGTGCGTCACCTTGCATTGTAATTGATAATGCATCCCAGGTTATCGGATCTGGAATCTATCGAACTCAGTTGAAATTAGCCTCGGCTTCTTCTGGGCCCATTATTCAAAGTGCTGACTATGAAAAACTATCAAGCCTGAGCGAAAAAAATGCATTGAAAATTGCATCACCATTAGATGGTGATAGAAAAAGCCTTCCAGGTGTTAAATACATAAAAATTAAAGACATTACTATTGATGGTGGTGATGGAAAAAAAGCCAGCGTTAATGGTGTTGAAATATATGGTTTATGGTTCTGGCTTGAAGATGTATCAATCGAGCGGTTCTCTGGAGATGCGTTAGTTACTCAATTTATTCCAAGCGGTTCTGTTCATCCAGATGAAAATGATGCAATGGAGTCTTACTTTACTCGAGTAAAATTAATTAGCAATAAAGGTAATGGATGGACGATGCGAGGACCGCATGATTCGATTGTTTCTGGGATGATTGCTGCTAACAATGGAGGGTGGGGGATTGATGTTCTGCATAAGGAGGGCTTTTATAGCGGCGGAGGTTTAATGCTTACTAATACCCATCTGTATGCTAACGGTAATGGCATGAGGACTGAGTCAGGGGCAAATATTCTTGCTTATGGGATTGAAAGTGAGGCCAATAAAGGTGTAGGTTTGCTGCTGCGTTCTAATGATTCTATCGTACAAGGAACATTTTATGCCAACAGAACTTATGGTGTTCAAATAGGTGATGATGAGTCTTATTCTGGTGTTAATAACCTCAATCTTCAACTCCATAACAATAAAATAGCACAACTCAAATGGGGGAATAACGCAGGCCATAATATGATAAATGCTGTTGTATTTCCTAATGACTCTAGCCAGAGGTACTTTGAGGGGAGCCCCTCAAATACTGACTATGTGGCAACGTCTGGGCCCAACGCTGTTCAGCAGTTCCCCGGTGGGATTTCGATGGATAGCGATCGGAACATGTATGGGATAAAAGAATCCATAAAATAACCTTCCCTCCTATTAATTTACTATTGATTTAATCATTCACCCCGGAGAAATCGGGGTTTTTTGTATTTTTATAGAGATGTGTTCATTCTTTTGTACATATAGGTATCGTATTCGGTGTTTGTTTGTGATTAATTTATAATTAAATTCCTCTTAATCCTCCAGCAACAATTCCCCGCTCCTCTTTCGAATCACAGCCTCCAACCCGATCTCCATCCCCACCCGCACATATCGCTAATTTAGCCGCACCAAAAGTCATTACGTCATCTATGGCGCTGATAAGCTCCGGTCATTGCACCCATCACCGGTTAAACGAGAGTTGCATTATGTGGAATATCAAGACATTAGGCGTTGTAAAAGGAAACCTACGTTGAACGATCGGTTGAGTCGGTTGAAGAGGGCGTTGCCCGGCTATCTCGAGGCGTGGCGTGAGGGGGCTTTACCCTCTGACTGGGGGCAGATGGTCAACCCCGAAGTGGTTGCCGCCCTGTTGGCGGAGTGGGAGGCGCTAAGCGAATTGGCGTCGCTGTTCGAAACCGCGACTGAAACCCCAACCGAGCCCGCCGCGTTTTGGCGGGCGCGTGCCGAGCAGATGGCGCAGCGCAATCGCGAACTCAGTGCCCAACTGGCGACGCCAGTCCGTTTGCCCGGCGCGCGGGTGGCATTCTTTGGCTATGTGAAAACGGCGGTGATGGACGCCAGGCAGGTGAGGGCGGCGATTCGTGATGCCGGTTTTCTCATTGATACCGATGATAAAAACGACAGCGTACCGTCATGACCTCTGTCCTGTAACGCATGAGTTTGGAGAATAAGCGCGAGCGAATAATGTCGCCCCTGTGATACGGAGCAAGGTTCAATTCATCCAGTCAATTTGTTAGGATCGTCTGACCTACATGACTATTGGTGCAGTACATTGAAAATCAAAGCGTTGTTATTTGTTGCGTTGGCCGCATTGGCCGGCTGCAGCCAGGAGGGAACCTCGATGAATCAGCCCGCAAATGAGAAAGGCGGCCAAACGGAAGTGTTGCTGGTGAACAGCGCGCTGGTGGACTGCGTGGGCGTCGGCCCGATGAAGTGCATGCAGGTGCGTCGCTCCGCGCAGCAGCCGTGGGAGTTGTTCTATACCGGCATCGAGGGTTTCACCTTCGAACCGGGTTATCAGTATCGGCTGAAAGTGCTTGTTACCCCGGTGGAGAACGTGCCGGCCGATGCCTCATCGCTGCGTTATACGCTGATTGAGCAGCTGGAAAAGAACAAGGCGTAATGGATCTACCTTGTCACCACCAAATGGTGTTTCATTTGGTGGTGACGACTTCAGGAAAGTTTGTCTTTTTTCTTTCTTCTGGAGGATTCGAAAGTGGCGAAGGCATGTGCAAGAGCAAACCCCAACGCACAGTAGCGTAGAGGCCAATTTTCTTTGGTCCATGTTTCAGAGTCAGCAATAAACATCGCGTTGCCGTTGGCAAAAAGGGTAAATTGCCAGCAAAGGATTAAAAAACATATCGTAACCAGAACGACATAACCCTTGGAACCCAGAGGCGGTCTGAAGCCGTATTTCACGGCCAGACAGGCCGCGGCAGCGAGAGTAGAAAGAATATAATATAAAGTTGGTTCCATCACTGTTCCTGGTGATTTTATCTTCCCTGATATTCGACCGAAAAACAGCCACACCATAACGCAACGCCAGAAGCATGATCAACTTTTGCTGATTTAAGAGGGAAGGCTTGAACGCGCTGAGGGTGCGAAGCGTGGCGCGTGGAGGCATCACGATGCGGAGTTGGGCAACCCTGATCCCTCGACTAAACTGGTCTGTTCACTGCGCTTGTTTTCGCACTTTCTTAAGTATATCGAGAAAATCAGGTATATTGTCCTTCGGTTTTTAGCTACCAAGAAAAAATTACTATGATTATCAAACCTAAAATTCGTGGTTTTATCTGCACCACCGCTCACCCGGCAGGCTGTGAAGCCAACGTCCGTGAGCAAATCGCCTACGTTAAGTCGCGCGGCGAACTGAAAAACGGGCCTAAAAAGGTGCTGGTCATTGGTGCATCCACCGGTTACGGTCTGGCCTCGCGCATCAATGCCGCTTTCGGCAGCGGTGCGGCCACCATCGGCGTATTTTTCGAGAAGCCTGGCAGCGAAGGCAAAACCGGTTCCGCCGGTTGGTACAACTCCGCCGGTTTCGACAAGGCAGCTAAAGAAGAAGGCCTGTACGCGAAAAGCATCAACGGCGACGCATTCTCCAACGAGTGCCGTCAAACCGTGATCGATCTGATCAAAAAAGACCTGGGTCAGGTTGACCTGGTGGTTTACTCGCTGGCTTCGCCGGTGCGTAAAATGCCGGAAACCGGCGAAGTGGTGCGTTCCGCACTGAAGCCGATCGGCGAGCCGTACAAATCCGTTGCGCTGGACACCAACAAAGACGTGCTGGTTGAAGCCGTGGTCGAGCCGGCCAACGAGCAAGAAATCGCCGACACCGTGAAGGTGATGGGCGGCCAGGACTGGCAGCTGTGGATGGACGCGCTGGACGAAGCGGGCGTGCTGGCGGATAACGCGCAGTCTGTCGCTTACTCCTACATTGGTACCGATCTGACCTGGCCAATCTACTGGCACGGTACGCTGGGCAAGGCGAAAGAAGATCTGGATCGCGCGGCGCAGGCCATCAACCAGAAGCTGCAGGCCAAAGGCGGCGCGGCTTACGTTGCGGTGCTCAAGTCGGTGGTAACTCAGGCCTCCTCCGCCATTCCGGTGATGCCGCTGTATATCTCCATCGTGTTCAAAATCATGAAGGAGCAGGGCATTCACGAAGGCTGCATCGAGCAGATCCAGCGTCTGTTCGCGACCAAGCTGTACAGCGGTGCGGCGCCGGACACCGACGAGAAACACCGTCTGCGCCTGGATGACTGGGAACTGCGCGATGCCGTGCAGGAAACCTGCCGTGAAATCTGGCAGCAGCTGAACGACAATAACATCAACGAACTGACCGATTACCAGGGCTACAAGGCGGAATTCCTGCGCCTGTTCGGCTTCGGTCTGCAGGGCGTTGATTACGATGCCGATCTGAGCGGCGAAGCCAACTTCGACGTGATCGAACTGGTCTAAGCGCGTTGAGCAGTCAAACAAGGTCGGGTTAGCCCGGCCTTTTTTATTGCCCGCGCATTGGCGCCCACCGCCTGACTCATCAGTCCACTTGATCATTGACAGCAATAAATTATCGTTTTACGATAATTTATTGCTGTTGATTAAGGGATAGAAAATTATGGGCGCTGCGCCAAGGATCCATCTGCCGCTGTACGTGCGTTGTCTGTGTTTGCTCATTATGGCGATGCTGATCGTCAGCACCGGCGTTGAGATGTTCATCATCGTGCGGGATTGGCTGCAGGGCGTAGCCTATCGCGATATCGTCGCCTCTTACCGGGAATATTACCCGGAGCTGCTTGCCTACGCGATCCCGCAGCAACGCTGGGCGCTGTTCGCCACGCTGCTTATCGACATGCTCGGTTATTTGCCCTATTACAGCGCGCTGCTGTGCGGCGCCGGGCTGTTTTATCAATTTTTCCGCGGCAACGTGTGGCATCGCAACAATATGGTGCTGTTGCAGATCATCGGCATCTTGCTGATCGTCGATGTGTTGTTCCCGTCGTTAGCCGGTCTGCTGCAGGTGATGGTATTGACCGCCGATGAAAAAATGCTGTTTATCCTTTATTATGGCGTCAATAGCGAGTCGGTGCGCTCGCTGATCGTAGGCTGCGCAATCCTGGTATTTAGCCGGGTATTTCTGGAAGCGTTGCGGCTGAATGAAGAACAGCTTTCTTTCGTGTGAGAATAGAGTGGCAATAATCGTAAGTCTTGATGTCATGTTGGCCAAAAGGAAGATGCGTTCAAAGGAGCTGGCGGAGCAGGTGGGGATCACTGAGCAAAACCTGTCTCTGTTGAAAAACGGCAAGGTCAAGGGAGTCAGGCTGGAAACGCTGGACAAGATCTGCCGCATTCTCGACTGCCAGCCTGGCGATCTGTTGGCCTGGCAGCCGGACGGCGAAGAGTAAGATCCCAGCGCACTCGGAAGTGCGCTGAACCTGCTGGCCCATTTCTGCGATTAGCGTTATCTTATTGAGCGATATTTGTTTTATTCAGGTTAATTAAAATAACGGGTGATTAACACTTGCGTATTCTTTTTGTCGCTGGCGATGGCATGCGGCGAACGTTATTAAACTAAATAAACTCATTTTTCATTTACCGTCACTACCAATGGCGTTATTTTAAGGGGAATAGTATGACATGGCGTAATTATCTTCTGGCATTGTGTCTGGTATTAAACGGATGCAGTGCCATTTACCCCACTGTTTCATCCTCATCCTCCTCCACTCACTGGGGGAATTGGGGAGCACCGCAGCCCGCAACGCGAGAACAAAAACAGCGTATTATCGCCGGTGAATCCGCCGCTTCCGTGCTGAATGAAGGCCGGGTCGGTATCGGCGGTACGCTGGACTGGTCGAAAATAGGGGGGCGCTAATCGCCACTCTTTATTCAGCGTGGCGCCAGACGTTATCTCAGAGATATTATGGAGCGGTTTATTATTAATTCGCTACTCTGTTTTTCCGATGCGTTATTTATCTTTAAACGATGAATCTCTGCTTGTTGAATTTATATCGACATACCTAGACATCATTACAGGAGTTTTCAATGGCAAAGCGTATTGTCGCCATGTTGATAATGTCGTTGTTGAGTCTGCAAGCAAATGCGGCCCGTTACGATCGGCAATGCGAGGGAGTTTCTCCCGTGCTGTTTCAGAAGAAATTGAAAGAGCTGGCGCATGGCCTGCGACAAGAGATGGCGGTGCCGACACCACCCACGGAGAACGAGGCTGAAACCTTGGCGCGTCTGGCGGAATGCGATGGCGAAAACGCGAAAACGCCGGCGACGGGAGGGCAACATGCGCCCGATCCCGCAGAGCCTCATATGTCTTCACTCAATGGCTGTTGAACGGTTCTCTGCGTCATTTTTCGTGGCGCGCCCCAGTCGGCTTATTCATGGAGCTTGTGTATTGAAAATACCCTCGTTAATCGCTGCGGCGCTGGCGCTGCTGGCCTCATTTTGCAGTCAGGCGTTCATCGATCGCCATTCCTCGCCCGGCGCCTCGACGGAAAGTCCCTCTGCGGCGGGATGCCCGGCGCGGCTGGATGGCTTGTTGCAGCATATTTGGTTGGCTGAACAGATTCAGGCGGAGCGCATGCAGCTGGCGCGGCTGCGTGCGGAGCGGGAAGCGTTGGAAATGTGGTTGCAAACACAGAAAACGGCGAGACGTTCTGCGCAGGGGCACCAGAGCGCCCGATCGGCCTGCGAACAGGGAGCCGATATTGTTCGCTGCCTGTCGCTGCGTCTGCGCCGGACGTCCCTGATGGGGCCGCATCGGCCGTTTGTCGGCGCATATTGCCGGGCCTGGCTGAATGGTCGGCCGCTGAATTGCTAAAGATGAGAACAGGGACTTGTCAGGAGTTTATCGATGAAAATGATAGTGTTGACCGGCGTGGCCTTGTGTTGCGCCAGCTTCGCGCAGGCGCGGGTGGATCTGGAATACCATGCGGCGGCGCCGAAGGACAGTAAGATCACCGAGGAATACCAGAAAAAGCGTGATGCATTGCGTCACAAGGTGTGGAATGTCGATAACCTGACGCTGGTCAACGAGCAGGCGATTGCACGGGAACAGCAGCGCGAGGCAGCAGAGGCCGCCGAGCGGCAGCAGCGGAACCTGGAACAGCAGGAGAAAAAGCAGCGTTGCCTGCGCAGACACTCGAAAGATCCTCACCCCGAGGCGAAGTGTTACATGCACAACTTCTAGCCTTTAACGTCCGGGCGCTTGCTGCGCCCGGCGTCGTTTAGGCCGGGCGGCAATGCTCTTTCAGCATGGCGATCGCATCCGGTTTCAACTGATACAGATAGACCGGTCGGCCAGTGGCGCCGTACAGAATACGGGTGCCGAGAATGCCGCTCTCCGCCAGATAGATGAGGTACTTGCGGCAGGACACCCGCGAAATGCCGATGGCGTTGGCCAGGTTGTCGGTGGAGAATTCGCTGTCGTGCTGCTGTTCGATCCACTCGCACACCGTGCTCAGGGTGATGCTGGTCAGCCCCTTCGGCAGTTTCTTGCTCTCCTGGCCGCCGGGCTGGCGGCGCAGCAGGCTGTCGACGTCGGCCTGCGAAAACTCGCGCTGCGCCAAGAGCTGAGACTGTTGCCGGTAGTGGCTCAGCGCCTCCTTGAAGCGGCTGAACTGGAACGGCTTGATCAGATAATCCACCACGCCGTAGTGCAGCGCTTTTTGCACCGTGTTCACGTCGCTGGCGGAGGAGATGATGATCACATCGGTTTTCTCGCCGAGTTCGCGCAGGCCGGGCAGCAGATCCAGCCCGTTCTCCTGCTGCATGTAGATATCCAGCAACACCAGATCGATGCTGACGCTGGCGTCGGCCAGCAGGGCGCGCGCCTGGCTCAGGGTGGCGACCGTCGCCTGGCAGTGAAAACCGCCGACCTGGCTCAGGTAGTATTTGTTCAGCTCCGCCACCATCGGGTCGTCGTCGACAATCAGTACGTTAATCATGGGTTCTGCTCTTGGCCTGATAGGGAAGGTGCACGAAAAATTGGGTCAGCTCACCCGGTTCGGATTCGAAATCGATGCTGCCGCCCAGTTTCTCCAGATGGCTGCGGATCAGCGCCAGGCCGATGCCGCGTCCCGTTCCCTTGGTGGAAAATCCGTGTTCGAAGATGCGCGCGCCGATCGCCGGATCGATGCCGGGGCCGTCGTCGCTGACGATACAGTGTAATTGATCGTCGTGGTGATGGAAGCTCAGGCCGATCTCGTGGCCCTCAACGCCGTCGATGGCGTCGATGGCGTTTTCGATCAGGTTGCCGAGCACGCTGATCAGCACATGGGTGGTCTCCGCATCGTCGGTTTCTGGCAGCAGGCTGGTTTCCTCGATGGTCAGTTCGATGCCGGCCTCATGGGCGCGGCTGATCTTGCCGATGAAGAAGCCCGCCACTTCCGGCGAATGGATCTTGCGCAGCAACGCGCCGATCTCTTCCTGGTAGTTGCTGGCGGTGTTGATGATGTAGTTTTCCAACTGCTGATAGGCCTTCATGTGCAGCATGCCGAGTATCACATGCAGCTTGTTCATAAATTCGTGCGACTGCACCCGCAGGGCGTCGGCGTAGTGTGCCATGCCGCTCAGGCGCTGCAGCAAGCGGCTGACCTCGGTTTTGTCGCGGAAGGTGGCGATGGCGCCGGTCACCTTGCCGTTGACGATCACCGGCACGGTATTGGTCAGCAGTTCGCTGCCGTTGAAGCTGATCTGCCGATCGCGCAGCGGTTCGCCGCTGGCCAGCACCTCCGCCAGATGCAGCTGCGCCGGCCAATGCTTGCTGGCGGCTTCCAGCAGCAGGTTTTCCACCGGCCCGCTCTGGCGCAGCAGGCGCTTGGCTTCGTCATTGACGATGGTGATGCGGGATTCATTATCGACCGCGATCACGCCTTCTTTAATCGACTGCAGCATGGCGTTGCGCTGTTCGAACAGGTTGGAGATTTCGTAAGGCTCGAAACCCAGCATGATGCGTTTGAGCGCGGAGACCAGGAAAAAGGTGCCCAGGCTGCCGACCAGCGCGGCGAAGGCGATGGTCCAATAGATGATCCAGCGGCTCTCCGCCACCACCCGCTGCACGGTGTCCAGCGCGATGCCGAGCGCCACCACGCCGATTTGTTTTTTCTGATCGTCATACACCGGCACGAACACCCGCAGCGCCGGGGCCAGCGTGCCGCGGTTGATGGCGCTGTTGACGTTACCTTGCAACGCGGGCGCCAGATCGTCGCCGATAAAATGCTTGCCGATCAGCCAGGGTTTAGGGTGCGAATAGCGGATGCCCTGCATATCCACCACCACCACGAACAGTAGCTCGTTTTGATGGCGCACCTGCTCGGCGAAGTGCTGAATGGCGCCGCTTTGATCGCGCCGCTGCAAGCCGTCGATCACGGTGTTGGAGAGCGCCAGCGTGTTGGCGACGGCGATGGCTTTTTGCTGCAGCTGATCTTGCCCCTCGCGGCTCATCTGCACGAAAAACAGCGCGAACACCACCAGCAGCACCGAAGCGATGATGGCGGACACCATCAGCGTGATGGAGGTGCTCAGCTTGAGCGGCACCCGTTGTTTTGGCATGGCGGTTCTCCGAATGGCGATATCACGGCGTATTCTAGCGAGGAATGAGGCAAGCTGCGGTTACCGGCAGCAGGTTATAGCATGCTGCCGGGGTGCGGAGGGGTTATTTTAGTTACAAAAGCGGGTCATTGCTGGTGGTAGAGCTCCAGCGCCTGTTGGCCGCTGGCACCTTGATGGATGATCGCCATCAGGGCGCGCACCACCTGCGACGGATTGCTGTGTTGGTAAACGTTGCGGCCATAGACCATGCCGGAAGCGCCCTGGGCCATCAGCGCGGCGGATTTTTCCAGCACCGGCCCCAGCTCCCCCTTGCCGCCGCCACGCACCAGCGTCGGGCAGCGCGCCGCTTCCACCACGCGGTGAAAATCCTCCACCCGATCGGTCGGATCGGCCTTGATGATGTCGGCACCCAGCTCGCGCGCCAGCCGCACCAGCGGCACGATCTTCTCCACGTCACCCAGCGATCCGTAGGCGGCGCCCTGGCCGGCTGGCGCCATTACCAGCGGTTCGATCATCAGCGGCATGGCGTAGCGATCGCAGGCGTGGCGCAGGCGGCCGATGTTCTCCACGCATTGGCGGAAAATGCCGGGTTCATCCGGGATCATATACAGATTGACCACCACCGCGGCGGCGTCCATTTGCAGCGCGGCGAGGATCGGCGCTTCCGGGTTGTGCAACACCGCCCACATCTCACGGTGGCGCGCGGCGTTATAGGCGTTGCCGACGTCGGTGCGCATCACCAGCGCCGGCTTTTCGCGCTGCGGCGCGCGCTGCAGCAGCTCCGCCTGGCCGTAGTTGACCTGAATGGCGTCGGGGCGCGCGGCGATCAGGTTGCCCATCACCCGTTCGATATCTTCCAAGCCGATTAAGAAATCCGGTTCGTTGGCGATGCCGTGATCGATCGCCACATCCAGGCACTTGCCGTTGTTGAACAGGCGGTTCATCCGCACCTTACTGCTGAGCTGCATGTCAGGTCCTCCTGAGATAGGGATATGTCCATTATTGCCGAGTAAGAATGGTCGGGAAACGCGGAAACCGCAAACTGCGTAGCCGCTCGCAGTTTTTGCCGGCGCACGAAAGGGGAACGCTCGCCGGTGGCTTTCATTTCATTTGTTAGATCCGTGTCATGTTTTTGTTAATAAGCCATTCCAAAATGCATGTTTCGCTTGTTTGGGTTAAAAAGTTTCAATAATCTAAATTATGAAATAAACATTTAAAAACGCGATAAAGACGCCGTTTGCTGTGCCAGGGGTTTATTTCAATTGATTGTTTTTAATCTATTTTGAGATATCGATCACCATTTTTTTCACGGCCTTAATACGGCGATAACGCGGTAATTTCGCCGTATCAAAGGGATAACACCGACCGTATTGTTGTTTGAATGTAAAAAATATTTTTCATTAGCTGTCAACCAACAGACCTCTTCATTCTAACGATTAAAGGGTAACGAACATGAAGCTGAAGAAACTGATCGCCGCCTCGGTACTGATGTGTATGCTGCCGGCCAGCGTGTTGGCGAAAGACATCAAGATCGGCGTTTCCATGGCTTACTTCGATGACAACTTCCTCACCATTCTGCGCCAGTCGATGCAAAGCAAAATGAAGGCCGACGGCAACGTCAGCGGCCAGTTCGAAGACGCCAAGGGCGACATTGCGCAGCAAATTCAACAAATCGAAAACTTCGTCAGCCAGGGCGTCGACGCCATCATCCTCAACCCAGTGGATACCCAGGGCGTCAAGCCGATGATCAAGCTGGCCGAGAAGGCCAAGATCCCGCTGGTGTTCGTCAACCGCAAGCCGGAAGTGGCGCTGCCGGCCGGCATGGCCTACGTCGGCTCCGATTCCAAGCTGGCCGGCAAGCTCCAGATGGAAGAGCTGGCCAAGCTGATGAACGGCAAGGGCAACGTGATGATCCTGATGGGCGAGCTGTCGAGCGAAGCCACGCGCGACCGCACTCGCGGCGTGGAAGAGGTGGCGGCCAACTACCCCGGTATCAAAATAGTCGACAAACAAACCGCTAAGTTCTTCCGTAAAGAGGCCGTGGACGTCACCACCGACTGGATTTTGTCCGGCCAGCAGATTGACGCCATCGCCTCCAACAACGACGAAATGGCCATCGGCGCTATTTTGGCGCTGAAGCAAGCCAAGAAATCCGGCGTGCTGGTGGCCGGCGTTGACGGCACGCCGGACGCGCTGGAGTTCATCAAGAAGGGCGATCTGGCGTTGAGCGTGTTCCAGGACGCCAAAGGCCAGGGCGAGGGCGCGGTGCAAACCGCCGTTCAGCTGGTGAAAGGCGAGAAAGTGGAGAGCAACGTGCTGATCCCTTACCAGCTGATCACCCAGGCCAATTACCAGCAATTCGCCGATAAAAACAAGAAATAAGCCTTGAAGCCCGCCGTGGGCGCCGGTGTGGGGCGATCGCGGCGGAAAACGTGGGTCAGTGCGGAGGTAAGCGGTATGTACCCTTATGTTCTTGAGGCCGAAGGCATCAGCAAGCAGTTCCCCGGCGTCAAAGCGCTGGATAAGGTCTCGATTAAAATCAAACCCGGCAGCGTGCACGCGCTGATGGGGGAAAACGGCGCGGGCAAATCGACGCTGATGAAATGCCTGATCGGCATCTACCACCCGGACGAAGGCTCGATCAAAATCAAAGGCCGGCCGGTCACCTTCAGCGATACGCTGCAGGCGCTGCATTCGGGCATTTCCATGATCCACCAGGAGCTGAACCTGGTGCCTGACATGACGGTCGCGGAAAACATCTGGTTGGGGCGCGAGCCGGCGCGGCTGGGGTTCGTCAACCACGAGCAGCTGAACGAACAAACCCGCGAGCTGCTGGCGCGGCTGAACATCAAACTGCGGCCGGAAACGCTGGTGGGCGAACTGAGCATCGCCAGCCAGCAGATGGTGGAGATCGCCAAGGCCGTATCCTACAACGCCGACGTGCTGATCATGGATGAGCCGACCTCGGCGCTGACCGAAGGTGAAGTGGTGCACCTGTTCGCCATCATTCGCGAGCTGCGCGAGCAGGGCAAGGGCATCATTTACATCAGCCACAAAATGGACGAAATCTTCGCCATCACCGACGAAGTGAGCATTTTCCGCGACGGCACCTTCATCGCCTGCGACAAAACCGAAAATCTGACCAAACAGTCGCTGATCACCATGATGGTGGGGCGCGAGCTGACGCAGATGTTCCCCAAATTCAACAACAACATCGGCGAGGAAGTGCTGCGGGTGGCCGGGTTGCGCCGCAGCGGCTGGTTCCACGACGTCTCGTTCAGCGTCAAACGCGGCGAGATCCTCGGCGTCGCCGGGCTGGTGGGCGCCGGGCGCAGCGAAGTGATGGAAAGCCTGTTCGGCATGCACCCGGCGGACGGCGGCGAGATCTTTATCGAAGGCCAGGCGGTGAAGGTGGATTCCCCGGCGAAGGCGATCGAGAGCGGGCTGGCGTTTCTCACCGAAGACCGCAAGAAATCCGGCCTGTTTCTGGTGCTGTCGGTGGTCGAGAACATGAGCATCGTCAACCTGTCGGAATACATCGGCAAGAACGGTTTCGTCAGCCATGTGCAGATGGCCAAAGACTGCATGGATCAGATCAAAAAGCTCAACATCAAAACGCCGACCATGGATCAGATCATCAATAACCTCAGCGGCGGCAACCAGCAGAAGGTGCTGATCGCGCGTTGGCTGCTGGCGCAGCCGAAAATCCTGATCCTCGACGAACCAACGCGCGGCATCGACGTGGGGGCGAAAGCGGAAATCTACCGCCTGATCAGCGAACTGGCCAACCGCGGCGTCGCCATCATTCTGGTCTCCTCCGAGCTGCCGGAGATCCTCGGCATGAGCGACCGGGTGATGGTGATGCACGGCGGCCGCATTACCGGCATTTTGGACAAAGACGACGCGGACCAGGAGAAGATCCTGGCGCTGGCCTCAGAATAACGAAGGGTGAACATCATGAGTAACGTAAAGATTGAGAAGCCGCTCTCCGCCGATTCAACGGGCAAGGGAGGGCTGTTCTCCGGGCTGAGCGGCAAAATGCCGAAGGACACCGGTATCTTCATCGTGATGATCGGCATCGCGCTGATCTTCGAAATCCTCGGCTGGTACATGCGCGATCAGTCGTTCCTGCTGAACCCGAACCGCCTGCTGCTGATCGTGCTGCAGGTGGCGATCATCGGCATCATCGCGGTGGGCGTCACCCAGGTGATCATCACCACCGGCATCGATCTCTCCTCCGGCTCGCTGATTGCGCTGACCGCGGTGGTGGCGGCCAGCCTGGCGCAGACCTCGGACAGCATCTCGCCGATGTACCCAGGGTTGCTCGATCTGCCGGCGGCGATCCCGATCGGCGCCGGGATTGGGGTGGGCATCGTCTGCGGCTTTATCAACGGCTTCCTGATCACCCGCACCGGCATTCCGCCATTCATCGCCACGCTGGGGATGATGGTATCGGCGCGCGGCCTGGCGCAGTACTACACCAAGGGGAACCCGGTCAGCTTCCTGTCGGACGGCTTCACGTCAATCGGCCAGGGCGCGATGCCGGTGATCATCTTCCTGGTGATTGCGGTGATCTTCCATATCGCGCTCAAACACACCCGCTACGGCAAATACATCTACGCCATCGGCGGCAACATGACCTCGGCGCGGGTCTCCGGCATCAACGTCAATAAGTACCTGGTGACGGTTTACACCATCGCCGGCGGCCTGGCGGGGTTGGCGGGCGTGGTGCTGGCGGCGCGCGTCAGCAGCGGCCAGTCGAGCATGGGGATGTCGTACGAGCTGGACGCCATCGCCGCGGCGGTGATCGGCGGCAGCAGCTTGATGGGCGGCGTCGGGCGCATTACCGGCACGCTGATCGGCGCGGTGATCCTCGGCCTTATCAAAAGCGGCTTCACCTTTATCGGCGTCGACTCTTACATTCAGGACATTATCAAAGGCGTGATTATCGTCGCCGCCGTGTCTATCGACATGCGGCGCAACCGCAAAAAACACTGATTGCCGTGAATTGCCGCCGGCGCCAAGGTGGGCCGGCGGCGTTTTTTTACCCGGGGGAACACATGATGAATTACCTGAAAGGGCTGTGGCTGGCGGTGGCGCTGTGTGCGTCCACTTCGGCATGGGCGCAAACCATCGGCGTATCGATGGCCTATTTTGACCAGAACTTCCTCACCATTATCCGCCAGGCGATCGACAAGGAGGCCAAGGCGCGCGGCATTACCGTACAGTTCGAAGACGCGCGCGGCGACGTCGGCCGCCAGACCGATCAGGTGCAGAGCTTTATCAGCGCCGGGGTGGACGCGATTATCGTCGATCCGGTCAACTCGGCCAGCACCCCGGTGATGACCAAAATGGTCCAGGCCGCCGGCGTGCCGCTGGTGTACGTGAACCGCACGCCGGGCGACGCCAAACTGCCGCAGGGCGTGGTGTTCGTCGGCTCCGACGAGCGGGAGTCCGGCACGCTGCAGATGGAAGAGCTGGCGCGGTTGGCTAACTATCAGGGCAACGTGGCGGTGATGATCGGCAACCTGACCGACGCCGGCGCGCTGCAGCGCACCAAAGACGTGGAGCAGGTGGTGGCCAAGTACCCGAAAATGAAGGTGGTGCAGAAGCAAAGCGCCAACTATTCACGCAGTGAAGGCATGGATCTGATGATGAACTGGCTGACCAACGGCGAAGCGATCGACATCGTCGCCGCTAACAACGACGAGATGGCGATTGGTGCGATCATGGCGCTGCAGCAGGCGGGCAAGGCGGATAAGAAAGTGCTGATCGGCGGCATCGACGCCACGCCGGACGGCCTCAAGGCGCTGGCCTCCGGCAAGATGCAGGTCACGGTGTTCCAGGACGCGGTCGGCCAGGGCAAGGCCTCGGTCGATGTGGCGCAGCGCATGATCAACGGTGAAAAACTCGAGCCGTATTACTGGATCCCGTTCGAGCTGGTGACGCCGGCCAATCAGGGGAAATATGCGGCCAGGCCGTAAGTTAACCGCCAGGTTCGCGTTGCCGGGGCGCTGCTTGCAGCGCCTTTCTTATTGGCGCCAGTTACATGTCCGCTTGCGGCCAGCGCGGCGCCGAATCTTGCCTCACACTGAGGATCTTTAAACAGCGAGAGGATGGGCGATGAACGCATTAAACGGCAAGGTGGCGGTGATCGGCGGCGCCAGTTCGGGGATCGGCAAAGCGGCGGCGCTGCTGTTTGCCCGGCAGGGCGCAGCGCTGGTGTTGGGCGCGCGGCGCGCGCCGCTGTTGGCCGAGCTGGTAGAGGACATTCGACGCGAGGGCGGCCGGGCGTTGGCGGTAGCCGGTGACGTGCGCGACGAAGCCTTCGCCGAACGGTTGACGGCGACGGCCGTCGATGAGTTCGGCGGGCTGGATATCGCCTTCAACAACGCCGGCACGTTGGGGCCGCTGGGGCCGTCGCTGGCGCACAGCGCGTTAGAATGGCGCGACGTGCTGGAAACCAATCTGTCCAGCGCTTACTACAGCGCCAAATATCAAATCCCCGCCATGCTGGCGCGCGGCGCAGGCTCGGTGATCTTCACCTCCACGTTCGTCGGCCACACCGCGGCGTTTCCCGGTACGGCGGCCTATGCGGCCAGCAAATCGGGGCTGATCGGCCTGACGCAGGCGCTGGCGGTGGAGTTCGGCGGGCGCGGCATTCGGGTGAACGCGCTGCTGCCGGGGGGCACCGACACGGCGATGGGGCGGCAGATGAGCAATACCCCGGAAGCGCTGGCGCAGGTGGCCGAACTGCACGCGCTGAAGCGGCTGGCGATGCCGGAGGAGATCGCGCAGGCGGCGCTGTATCTGGCGTCTGACGCCTCCTCATTCGTCACCGGCACCGCGATGCTGGTGGACGGCGGCGTTTCCATCCAGCGCGGCTGAGGTTGGCAGGGCCCGTGGCCGGGCGCCACGGGCCCTACGCGAGGCATTACCAGCCTTTGACGGCGTCGCCCTTGTAGATTTCGGTGGCGCTGGCCGCCACTTCATCGGTCTGATAGGCCTTGACCAGATCCTTCACTTTCTCGCTGTCTTTGTTGTCGATGCGGCTGGCGAAAATGTTGACGTACGGCGAGTTTTTGTCCTCGACAAACAGTCCGTCCTTGGCCGGCGACAGGCCAATCTGGCTGGAATAGTTGGTGTTGATGATCGCCAGCGTCACCTGTTGGTCGTCCAGCGCGCGCGGCAGCTGCGGCGCTTCAATCTCGACGATTTTCAGCTTTTTCGGGTTGCTGACGATGTCCAGCGCGGTCGGCAGCAGGCCGACGCCGTCTTTCAGAGTAATCAGCCCCTGTTTTTGCAACAGCAGCAGCGAGCGGCCCAGGTTGGTCGGATCGTTCGGCACCGCCACCTGCGCGCCGTCCGGCAGTTGGCTGAGTGCGGTTATCTTCTTCGAATAGCCGGCGATCGGGTAGACGAAGGTGTTGCCCACCGCCGCCAGCTTGTAGCCGCGCTCCTGCATCTGTTTGTCCAGATACGGCTTGTGCTGGAAGGCGTTGACGTCCAGATCGCCGTTGTTCAGCGCTTCGTTCGGCAGCACGTAGTCGTTGAAGGTCACCACCTCCACGTCCAGATCGTATTTCTGCTTGGCAACCTTTTGCACCACCGCCCACAGCGACTGATCGATACCGGCGCTGATGCCGACCTTGATATGGTGATCGTCCTGTGCCGTCGGGCCACAGGCGGTCAGCAGCAGCGTGCCGGCGGCGGCCAGCGCCAGGGTGAGATTTTTCAGCGTAAATGTCATTTTCCCAGGGTCCTTGTCAACATTGCCTGCTAATTTTGGCGGGCAGAATAGTGGCAGTGACTGTAGGTAATCGCTGGGCTAAAACAAAATACTGATTCACTATGACTCATAGCGATTAGCTATGAGCGGCCGCCGCCTGGCGCGGTGCGGATTGTTTTGACGGCGAATCGGCGGGCTTATTATGATAGCCGTTGGCCTGCGAGGGCAGACTGGGTACTGAAACGAAGGAAAAGACAATGCGATTGAACACTTGGAGCAAGGCGCTGTTGCCGCTGGTGGTGTTGGCCTGCGTCTCGGCGACTCAGGTTCGGGCGGCGGAGAGCGATACCGGGCCGATCCCCAAACAGCTGCTGGGCAACTGGCGCGTCAGTAAAATTGTGCCGACCCAGACCACCGGTTGCTGGGATCAACAGCAGGCGCAGAGCCTGATCGGCGGCAAAATCAGCTACAAAGCGGATGCATTCAGCTGGAACGGCACGGCGCTGAAAAGCGAAGGGGCCACCGTCAGCACCGTAGAAGCGCAGGAGTTTGTCGAGGACAATTCCGGCAGCAGCTCCTACATCGATTTCCCGATGCTGGGCATCAGCACGCCGTCGGTCGAACGCGTGGCCATTCAGCATGCGGATACCACTATCAAAGGCATTACCGATCAGGGCACCGATGGGGTGCCCGGCGATAACGTGCTGGTGAAAGACGCCAACACGCTGATCCTGTCGCTGTGCAACGTCTGGTTTGAGGCGGAGCGCGAGAAGTAATTTTTGCCTTCAGCCCCGGCAACGGGGCTTTCCCACCGCGTCGCCACCCGTCATACGCGCCATTTCTGAACTAAAATTAACCATAACGATATGACCGTAACGTGATATCGGAGCCTCGGCTCTACCGAGTCCATGACAGGAGGCGCTATGTGTTACCACCATATTGTCATCGCCACCGATCTGAGCGATGACGGCAAACGGCTGGTCGAAAAGGGGGCGCGGCTGGCGGAGGCGCTGCAGGCCAAACTCTCGCTGATCTATGTGGACGTCCACTACGACACCTACCATGCGGCGATCGGCTTTTCGGAGCGCAGCGATAACGGCGTGCCGTTCGAAGAGAAGATCCGCAAAGAGCTGGAACCCACTACGCAAAACGTCAATTACCCGATCGCGGAAGTGATTATCGGGCGCGGCGGCTTCGTTGACGAACTGCGCACGGCAGTCGTGGATAAGAACATCGATCTGCTGGTGTTCGGCCATCACCACGATCTGTGGAGCAACCTGTTTTCTTCCACCCGCAATGCCATCAACCAGCTGAATATCGACGTGCTGGTGATCCCGATCCGCTCATAAACGCGATCATGCCTCGTCCATTCACTCCGCGCTGCAGCGCGGAGTTTCTTTTGCAGCAAAAAATGCCTTACTCGGTTGCATAATACATAAGTGAATACTAATGTGTTTGTATGAACGAAAATGACATCTTCAAGGCGTTGGCCGATCCGACCCGCCGCGGCATCTTCGACAAACTTGCCGCCGGCAGCATGAACGCCAGCGCGCTGCGCGAAGGGCTGACCATCAGCCAGTCGGCGATGTCGCAACACCTGGCGGTGCTGCGCAATGCCGGGCTGGTGCGTGAGGCGAAGCAGGGGCGCTGCGTTAATTACCAGGTCGACCCGGACGGGCTGGCGCAGATCGCCCAGTGGCTGGCGAAGTACCGCGCCTATTGGCCGGCGCGCATCGACGCGCTGCAAATCTTGCTGAAGGATATGGATCAATGAATAAACGGGTTGAGCCGCCGCCGCGCGATCGGCTGGTATTGGAGTATGCGCTCGAGGCGCCGCCGGAAAAAGTGTGGCGGGCGCTCAGTATTCCCGAACTGCGCGAGCAGTGGCTGCCGCCGGGGGATCTGGCGCAGGCCGAGCCGTTGGCCACCACGCCGGGCGAAGCAGTGAGCTATCGCCTGCGCGACGACCAGCCGCCGTTTCTCGAAAGCGTCGTCACCCTGCAGATCGTGCCGGATGCCGGCGGCGGCAGCCTGTTGCGGGTGATCCACCGGCTCGACGCCGTCAACGACGGCCCGACGATGATGATGCGCGCCGCCTGACGCGTTAAACACATTTCTCTTTGTTGCCAACCCAGGAGTTCACCGATGCGTGAGAAGATGATGCTCGTCCCGATGGTGGTGGAGCAGACCAGCCGGGGAGAACGTTCCTTTGATATTTATTCGCGCCTGCTGCGTGACCGGATCGTGTTCCTTAACGGTGAGGTCAATGACGACGTGGCCGAAATGCTGTGTGCCCAGTTGCTGTTTCTGGAGGCGGAAAACCCGGAAAAACCGATCCACCTGTACATCAACTCGCCGGGTGGGGCGATCACCAGCGGGCTGGCGATATACGACACCATGCAGTATATCCGCGCGCCGGTGCATACGCTGTGCATGGGCACCGCGCGTTCGATGGGCTCATTCCTGCTGATGGCCGGCGAACCGGGGCACCGCATGGCTCTGCCCAACGCCAGCCTGCACGTGCACCAGCCGCTGGGCGGCTTTCAGGGGCAGGCGTCCGACATCTTGATCCACGCCGAAGAAATGAAGCGCACCAAAGTGCGGGTGATCCGGCTGTATGCCCAACATTGCGGCCTGAGCGAAGAGGAGGTGGAGCGGGTGTTGGATCGCGATCGCTTTATGACCGCCGACGAAGCGGCGGCCTGGGGATTGATCGATCGGGTATTGCGGGAAAGGTAAACATTGGTGGCCGATTATTGATTCCTGTCGGCCTTTCCTCAGGATATCCGCAGTCGTGTTAATGAAATAAATAATAAAAATGAGCATATCTTATTTGGCGTTATTTAATATTTAACTTGCTTGCTAACTATCTATTTGATTAGTTACCCCTCTGCCAAGCCACGCTATTCATCTTTATCGTGACTGATGAACAGCGTGGCAGGTTTCTTCTTTGTATATTTTTACCTATGTTTTTCTTTGTATTTATAACGTCGGTGTATGTATTTTTATTTTTCAGCATCAGTTCCGACCACAAATTTTGGAAAATAATCTTGCCATTGGCTTGTCTATACAACTATATCTATGGCTGAGAAATGACAAAGCTAGACTTTCCGCCATTATGTCATCGTTCTGATATCAGTGACGTCTGGCGGCGGTTATCAGCCGTTCAGACATTTTCAGGTCATTCTCATACGGCGTCGTTTTCGGAATAATGTAATTGGAAATGGCTTGAAACTAGTCTGGGTGCGGCATGTTATGACACACATTTTAAAGAAGGCTGTGCGGAGCCCGATTTTTCTAAACTCGAGCCTTGGCGAACAATGTGTTAATTGTGATGGGAATTCATAATGAAAAAGACAAGGCAGTTTCGCGGTTGGTACATGGTCGGTGCCGTTCATCTTTTGCTGGCGGTTATTTTTGGCGCTGCTTACTCATTCGGGGCATTTTTTACTGCATTACAGGCGAATTTTGACGCGGGGAGTTTTTCTACCGCCTCAATATTCTCGTTGACGGCGTTAATTTACTACATCGTAGGCGTATTTTCCGGTGCCTGGAGCGATCGTACTTCGGTAAGGACGGTAACCGGCATCGGTATTTTACTGCTTTCTCTGGGCTTTTTGGGCAGTAGCCTGCTGGCGTCGACACTGACGGCGTTTTTGTTCACGTTTTGCCTGTTGGTTGGGGGCGGCGTCGGGTTGGTTTACGTGCCGGCTGTTTCAACCATTCAACGCTGGTTCGTCGTTCATCGAAGTTCGGCTTCCGGCTTAGCGCTGGCCGGCACCGGTTTGGGAACGCTGGTGGGGCCGATGGTGGCTGGTGGGTTGATGCAGCATTTGTCCTGGCAAAGTACCCTACAAGTTTACGCCGCCGCTATCGCTGTGCTGGGGTTATCTGCCGCTTTCGTCTTGCGAGGCAGGCCAGAGGACGTGGGAGAATATCCCGATGGGCTTGGTCCCGTTGAGGTGACATTAATACTGGGTTCCGCGTTTAACGGGGGCGTTACGTTGCGAGATGCGGCGAGACAGGCTCAGTTTTGGTGGTTTTTTATCGCGATATTTTTCGGCTCTATCGGACTGTTCCTGGCGTTGGTTCATATTAATCCTTATGCACAACAACAGGGGCTAAATGCAACGCAGGCCAATCTGCTCATCGGTTTGATCGGCATGGGCAATATCGGCGGCCGCCTAGTTTTGGGGCGGATAGGCGACCGTATGGGCGCGCGGCGTTTTTTGGTTATCGTTACGTTGAGTTTGGCCCTGTTATGCGGCTTTTGGAGTGTGGCGCACAGCTTTACCGCGCTGGCGATTTTCGCGCTGTTATTCGGCGCGGCCAACGGCGGCTGTATTGCGCTGTATCCGGCAGTGGCCAGTACATGGTTCGGCACTGCTAATCTGGGCGCCATTCTGGGGGCGTTGTATCTCGCCGTGGGGATCGCCGCCGTTGGCGGGGGCAGCGCCGCCGGTTGGCTGTATGACCTGTATCAGAGTTACACGTTGTCTATTGCGTTGGCCGGCATTGCGGCAGTGTTATCCGCCGGGAGTGTCGCCTTGGCCGCCACCTACGGGACGCTTCATGACCGCCGACGAAGCGGCGGCCTGGGGCTTGATCGATAAGGTGCCACGAGCGCGGTGAACGGCTCAACTATGCTCGGTCGCTCGTTGCGTTTGCCAAACCCATTCAAGCCCGCATTCGACCATCGCGAAATAGAGGCTGAAGTAGCGCTCCGCCATGATAAAGAACGAGCTGTTGAGTTCGATCACCACGTTATTGGTGGTGGTCAGCAGGCCGGATTTTTCCGCCGCCTGCAGAATGCGATTCACGTGCGCGCGTGAGACGGAGCACGACTTGGCGATTTTCGCCGAGGAGAGCAGCAGAAAGGGGGAGTCCTGCCGGATGCTTTCGATATGCAGCATCAGCAGCACCATGTGGCCGGCGTCCTTGCTGATAAACAGTCCGGATTGCGGCACCAGATCGATCAGGTAGATCTCCTTGAGCATCAGCTGCCCGTAGGCGGCGAAAAAGGTGGGCAGAAAGTCGGGCGCCGCCAGCAGCGTCGCGATGGGCATCTGTGGCGCCAGCGCCTGATAGGGCAACGCCATTGAGGCGATCAGCGCCTGGGTTTCCGCCAGCGCGTGCGGCGTAGGTTTATAGCGCAGCTGGCGTTTGTCATGTTCGCAGGGTTTGACCTCCAGTCTACGGCCGACCCGCAAAAAAAACAGAAAGGAGTCCAGGGAGTTCTCGCTGATCAAATTTTTCCCTTTAAAAAAGGCTTTGATGTCTTTCAGCCCGGCGGCGGGCTGGTGGTAATAAATGGACAGGATAGTGGAGCAAATGATGAACCGGCTGTTCCTGAAGATGATTTTATAAAACAGCGGATGTTTCTTGTAGGTCTCTTTTAATAACTCCCCGTGTTTGACGATGGCGGCGTGAAATGCCGGTGTTTGCCTGATGATGTTGGCCTGTTTCTCCAGGTGAAACTGTAGCTGGAATCTGCTTAGACTCATTTTCCCTATTTCCTGTACTTAAAAAAATGTGCTGCTTTTTATCGTTATGGGTTTGCTGTGTATGACTTGACGATCTGTTGGCCTTGGTCGTTGATGAGGGTGGCCTGAACGGTGATCTGAGAGGGGAGCCCCGACGCCGCAACGCCGTCGAGGTGATAATCCCGCGTGCTGAATGGCGCGGTCATCATGTCGCTTTCTTGCCGCACCGGGGCATCGCGCCTGTCGGTTTGCACGGCGATGCGAGCGAAGGAGAGATAAAACGCCGACCGGTTGTGACAGCGCAGCAGATAGCCACGCGGTGATTTTTGCAGCGTGAACGAAGCGGCCTCGGCCGCGTTGTCGGCGTTACCCTTCAGCGCTTTGGGGCGGTAGAAGATTTTCATCTGCGTGTTCATCGCCATCGTCACGCGCGACGCCTGCGGCGGCGTGATCGGCCGGCTGGGCGGGATCTCATACAGGTTAAGCCAGAACACCGACTCCCTGTCGGTGGGCAGGCTCGCGCCGGCAAACAGGATCCGCAGCCCTTTCAGCGCGGAAGGCGGCAGGGCGAATACGCTGGGCAGGGTGACAAACGGCGCACGGGACAGTTCGGGGGCGGCGTTGACGTCGCCGTTATCGACCCAGGTTTGCGCTACGATCGGATAGCCGTTGGTGTTGAGCAGCATCAGGGTTTTTTCCGTCTCGCCCTCGTGAAAGATCACCCGCGTGGCGGAGGCGATGATACCCGCCTGCGCGCCCATGGTCGCCAGCGTCAGCAACAGGGCGCATCCCATCGTCAGATATTTCTTTCTCATCATTGCACCTTAACCCAGACGTAGGCCCTGGCGTCCACTTTGCCCGCGGTGACGGTCTGCCCGGGCAGCCGGGCGAGCGTGGCAGTGAGTTGGGTGGTGTAGTGGGTAAACCCCGCCGCGGTGCTGCCCCCGCCGCTGGCGCCGTTAAGCACTGGGTACCAGCCGGCGTCATTACCTTGCGGGCATTGCCCGGCGCTGCAGCGCGCCCAGCCGACGAAGTTCATCGGCGCGCCGTTGCCGGCGTTGGCGAGCGCGATACCCACGCCGGTGGCGACGCTGCTGTCGGTGCCGTAGCCGCTGGAGAGCAGGTAACTTACGCCGCCGTTGGCGCTGACTAACCCGAGCCGCTGCGCCGCGACATAGCTTTCATACGGCACCTGCAGGCCGAGGGCGGTATTGTTGCTGCTGACGCCGGACACGGCGGCGTTGTCACATTCGATATTGAGGGTGAACTGCGCCTGTGAGGTTTGCCCGGCGGTCAGCTGGCTGACGGAGAGGGTCGGCAGGATCACCAGCGGCGTGACGTTGCGCGCCACGCAGGTGGCGGTATAGGTCAATGAGGAGATCGGTGCGGTGCCCATGCCCATCGCGTTCCAGCGCCCGGTGCCCCAGGTGGCGTAGTTGGTGGCGGAGTCGCTGCCGATAGGATCCGAGGCGATGCCGGGCCCCTGAAAGGTGACATAGCCGTTCGGCTGCGTGCAGGTATAGTTCGAATTGCCGGTGGTCGATGCCATGCCCACTAGCGGGTTGCCGGCGCTGTAGCCACAGTAGTTGCTGGCGCCCGCACCCGGCAGCGAACTGATGCGGATCAGGTCGGCACGGATGGCGCTGAAGTCTTTCACCCGGATCTGAATTTTGCTGCCGACGGTGGCGTAGCGGGTAATCGGCGCCGACTGCCAGTAGCGGGTAAAAACCTTGCCGGAATCCAGGTGGGTCAGACGGATGCCGACATAGGGGAAATAGGTGGCGTAGTAGTTGGGGTTGCCGTCCTGGGCCCCAAGATCGTAATAGCCGCCGACGCGATCGTCGCCGTTGGTGGCGAAGACTTCATAGATCTGCCCCGCATCGCCGGCGTCGCACTCATACAGCACCTTGTTTGGATCCGGATAGCGCGTGCCGGAGGTCAGATCGAACACGCTGGTGCCGAGCGGCGTACCGACGGGCTGCAGGTAAGTGCTGGTCAGATTGACCCGGCCCAGCGCCGTGCCCACCCCGCAGGGATCGCAACCGGAATCGATCCAGGGGGCGACTCGGGTGCATTGGGCCAGCGCGGCGGGCGCGCCGAACAGCGACAGAGCAAGCAGCGCCAGGGCGGCGATCGGGTAAGCAATACGTTTCATCGTCTCTCCTGAGAATACGTTTAATGGGCTAGCGACATGGGGCGCTGAGCCGCTGAATCGGGCCGTCTTCCCCGGCGGGCAAGCGGTAATGCAGCGTGCACTGCTGGCTGGGCGCGTCGCCCCAGTTCAGCGTCAGCACACCGGCATTCCGGTCGCTGCGCAGATACACCTGATTGGCCTGGCCGACCATGCCCACGCTGTTGCCTGCCGTGTCAAGGACGTTGGCGCCCATCGGGATCGGTGCGTTATCGGGCCGCTGCGCGGTGATCAGCAGCGCCTGGCCGCGCACGGTGTTGAAGTGCAGGCGCACCGTGGCGCCTGCGTACGGGGCGACGCGGCGCTGGCCGTCTTCCAGTTCCGCTTTGTCGTTCATGCCCTCGGGGTTCAGCGCGACGGTGTTGTAGTGATAGGGCACCAGCGACGGCGCCAGGGCGTAGCCGAAGCGATCGACGCGCGCGCCCTGGCCGTCCATCACCCGTGCGCCGCTGGCGCCGGGCGCATCGATCAGGGCGAAGGTATCGCCGACATACGGCCCTAATGTCACGCCGCCGCGGTGCGTCACCACGGCGCCCTGCAGCGACAGTGAGCCTTGTCGGTACTGGCGCGCGGTGGAGAACGAGCCGGTGACGTTGGCGTAAGGCAGGCGGGTTTGCAGGTTGCCGCCCCAGATGCTTTGTTGGCGATCGTCGTCGGTGGTGAAGTTCAGGCCGTAGCTGACCGGCTGCTCGTCGCCGACGCTGCCCGACAGCGCAGCCTGATAGTTGCCGCCCTGACCCTGGCTGTGGTTGGCCAGCAGCGAGACGCTGGGGGCGGATGACGAACGCCCGAGCGGGAAGCTCAGCGACAGGGCGGTGACGGTTTGCGTGTTCTGCGCCAGCGGCGCGCTGTAGACGTTATCCAACGGCCCGTAGCCGCGATAGTCGCCGTTGCTGTAGCCCAGGCTGCGGGTGCGGGTGACGGAGAGGTTAAGCGCCACGCCGTTGCCGAAGGTTTTCCCCCAGCCCAGCTGGAGCTGATTGTCGCGGCCGCGCTGATCGCGGTAGTCCTGGGTCGAGCCGGACATCGTCAAGCTGCCGAATGCCCCCATGCCCTGATTGACGGCCACCTCGAAACGCGAACGCTGGCGGTAGGAGTCGGACTGCCAGCGTTGGCCGGTGACGGCGGCGCGCCGCACGCCGAGCACGTCGCTGAGATCGCGGAAGCCTTCGGTGGAGTAACGGTAGCCGGCGATGGATAAGGTGGTGTCCGTCGGGCTGAAGGTTCGGCTGTAAGAGAGGTGCAGCATCCAGCCGGAGGCACCGCCGTCCGGCAGGCTGGCGTGGGAATAGGTGGTGTCCATGCCGAAGGCGCCCAGCCAGCTGCTGTACACGCCGCCCAGCATCATCGCCTGGTAGCCGTCCGCCAGCTGGTTGCCGAGGTTGAAGGTCAGGGCGTTGGTCAGGCCGTGCTGCCAGGTCACTTCGCTGAACAGATCGTTGTCGCCGACGTAGCGGGAACGGCCGACGATCGCGGAGTAGCGCGACTGGCCGGGGCGGATGGATTCCGGCACCGCGGCGAACGGCACGGTGAAGGTGCTGACGCTGCCGTCGGCTTCCGTCACCACCACGGTGAGATCGCCGGCGTAGTTGGTGGCGTACAGATCGTTGATGGCGAACGGCCCCGGCGCGACGGTGGTTTCATACAGCGTGCTTTTGCCCTGCAGCACCGTCACGCGCGCGTTGCTTTTCGCCACGCCGCGCACCACCGGCGCATAGCCGCGCTGTGAATCCGGCAGCATGCGATCGTCCGAGCTGAGCTGAATGCCGCGAAAGCCCAGGCCGGAGAAGAAGTGCCCGTCGGTAAACCCTTCGCCCAGCAGCATTTCGCTGCGCCAGGGCAAAATTGCGCGCTGCACGTAGCGGCGGCTGGTGTCCAGATGGCCGCCGAACTCCCGATCGTAGCGGTAGCTGGACTGCTGGCGGTAGCGCCATAGCCCGAGGTTGAACCCGCCGTTCAGGTTGGCGTAGGTCGAGTCGAGATCGCGGGTTTGCCCCTGTCGGTAGCTGACGTGGTACTGGTTGAGGTTGTAATTGACGAAGGCCATCGATTCGCCGCTGTCCAGGCTGGCGGGATTGACGCTGCCGCGCGGCTGGCCGTTCAACAGCGCCTGCGGAATGCCCAGATCCAGCCGCAGCCGCGAGATATCGGCGTTCACCGTAATGTCCTTCAAATCCCGGCCGGGTAGCAGGCATGCTGTTTGGGGTATCGGCGGATTTTTCAGCCCGAAGCGCGTCAGCTGCGGCCGATCGAAACAGGGCAGTACCTGCTTGCCTTCACGCACGAAGCGAATTTGATCGCGCTCGAGAAACTGGCCGTTGAGGTACAGATCGATCTGATAGCTGCCGGGGGCGACGGCGTCCTGTTGGTTGAATTGACTCAGGGCGCTGTTGCTTAGCACGCTGCCGCGTAGCAGCGCGGGATCGAAGGTGTAGCCATCGGCGGCGGCGCAGCCCAGCGGCAGCGCCAGCAGCGCGCAATACCAGCGTGCGGGCAGCGGCGTCGCCTTGCGAGCATCGAACATGAAAACCTCCCTGTCTGGTTTCAGCGCGCGACGTTCAGGGTGCGTGTGATTTCCACCCCATAGTCATTGATGACGCGCAGTGCGACCTGCCGCACCTCCCCGTTCACCGGCCAGCTGGCCTGCGAAAACGGCGGGATCAGATCCGCCTGCGGGATCACGGTGCGTTTCGCGCCGCTGAGGATCGCGGCCTGGCTGACGTTGGCGTAGTAGCCGGTCGGGTTGTCGACGTGCAGCGCGTTGCCGGCCTGGCGCAGGCTGAGCCGATCGATAACGTGGTTGGCGTCACCGGCCAGCCCGGCGGGGCGATAGAACACCTTCAGCCGATTGGTGACCACCAGCAGCAGTTTGTTCTTGTCGCTGTCCGTCTGGCGCACCGCGGGCACCTGCAGGAAGTTGAGGTAGAACAGCGATTCGCGATCGCGCGGCAGCGGTTGGCCGACGAACGACAGCCGCACCATCTGCCCGCTGTGCGGATTCATGCGGAAGATTTGCGGCGAGGCGACAAAGGGCGCATCGGCGTTTTCCGGCGTGGATTTGGGGTTATTGATGTCGAGCCAGATTTGCATCAGCGCCGGGGTGCCGTCGTCGTTGGTGAACTGCAGCGTTTTTTCCCGTGCCTCGGCGGGGTAGATCACGCGGTTGCCGAGCAGCGTCACGCTGGCCGACGCGTGGGTAGCGGCAAAACTTATCAGGCAAAGCGACAGGGCGGCCCATCGGCGGGCGGAGCGGGTTATCTGCGGCATAAACGTGAACCGATAAAGGGAGCGAGTCATTCAGCGCCGCCCGGCGAAGGGCGGCGCTGGCATCAACAGGTATGGCGCCTGACGCCGGCTTATTTGTAGCTAATGGCGAACTGTGCGGTGGCGATCACCGAACCGGCCGCCACGCCGGTGTCTTCCGCGTAGTAGCGGGCCACCAGGTTCTGCGAGGTGGAGGTGGCGTCTTTCGCCAGCGTCATCGCAGAGGTAGTGACGGTCGAACCGCTGGCGAACGACAGCGGCGTGGTGGCGTCGCTGTCCAGCAGTTGAATGGACACTTTGGCCGCATCGCCCGCGTTGCCCAGGTTGCCGTTAACTGTCGGGTTGTTGCCCGCCAGCACGGTTTTGATCGCCGTATCGCTGGTTGCCGCCGCACAGCCCGTGACGTTAACGGTAAAGGTGGTGTCGCCGGCGGTGGCGCCTTTGGTGGCGAGCTGGCTGGCGGCGACGGTCGGCAGCAGAACAACCGGGTTGGATTGATTGCCGTTAATATTCACCGAGCAGGTTTGCGTGCTGACTTCGCCTTTAAATTGCACCGTATTGGACGAAGCGGCCGCACAGGCGCCGGAGAGAGCCAGCATGGATAATGCGACTAATTTAACATTCATGTGAAATGCCCTTTAATTTACTTTGGAGAAAAGCTTTCCTGGCAGTAATAAATTACTGTCGTACGGTTGTTGGTTAATCATGTTGCGCAATTGTTTTTTAAACGCGTCGGCAAACATGGATTTTCATCCTAGCAAACTAAGAATTTTCCCTATAGATGTTTTGAATAAGACAATAAGGCGAGGGTGTTGATTGTTACATTTTCTTTCATTTATGCTTATGTCCTGAGAAATAGAAAATAGATCTATATCATTACGTTGCGTTTTTATTGAGTTGTCAGTTTTTGTGAATGAAATAATTTGAAACATTCATGCCTTTTTTGCGTATTAATCAATGCACTGGCTGTTGCGTGATTATTTGAAAAACATGTTATCAAGATGTTTTATATCGGTGTGCTTTGCAGGCGAATTACCCCAAAAAAGAGCAGCGACAAGCCGCCTGAGGTGTGGAAGCATGTTTTCATGCTGATAAGGAGAATTAAAGTGAGAGTGATTTATATCGACGGTTCGTCGTTGTGCCGGTTAGGTATGAAAACTTTATTGGGCGGTGGGGTGATAACCTTATCCTCTCCCAATATTAATATTATTAAAAATATAAGCCCGGCGCCTGATTTAATTATCATGGATTTTCCCCATGAAATTTATCGGTTCGAAGCCTATTTGACGTTTATTCACCTTTGCCGCGCTGAATATAAAAATGTCCGGATATTGTTCTTCGTCGATAAGACTTCGCCGCTGATCCTGGCATTTATCGCGGCGGCGCAGCCGGATGCGATTTTGCACAAACGGGAAGCGTTGCAGGTGGTGCGGGAGACCTGCGCGGCGCTGAGCCGCCGGGAAAAGGCGGGCGAACGGCGCGCGCTGAACAGGCATCAGGCGGCGGCGATCACGCCCGGCGAGGCGGCGGTGCTGTGTGAAACGGCCCGTACGGAAGATATCCGCCTGACCGCGCGGCGACTGAATTTGCACCCGAAAACCGTTTATTCGCACCTCAACAATGCCGGCAAGAAGTTCGGCATCCGCAATCGGGTGGAATTGCTGAAAATGATTGCGCTGCTGTAGATCACAACGAAGGGGCTTGGCCGACGGCCAGCCGCCATTGCGTCATTTCGTCGGCGCCCGGCCCGGCCGCCAGCGCCAGGTTTTGCGCCGGCAGCGATTCGCCGGTCACGGCATCCACCGCGCGCAGGGTGGCGGGGTGGCCGGTTACGCGGTCAACCACGCGCAGCGGCGGCCCGGCCAGCTCGGACAGATTCCATTTGTCGCCAATCTGAATCATCGCCATCACCAGCAGCCCGAGATCTTTTCCCTTCTCCGTCGGCAGATACTCATAACGAGCGGGGCGCGTTTGGTATTGCCGATAAACGCGCGATTGCGCAGAAGGTCACTGCCCTGTATCAGGACTTTTTGCCGCGCTTTTACGTCAACGTGTTCTTCCACGCGCTGCCGCCAGGTTCGGCCTATCTCGGCGGCGAACCGGCCGATGATTTCGTGCGGGTGACCATCGACCATATCGCACGCGCCATGGACAACGACGCAGAGCAGCAGCAATTCCTGGCGGCCTGCACCCGCATCCTGCACCCCTACATCGCCGCCCGCGGGTTGCGCTGGGAACTGCACGTGGACGAAACGCCGTTCTCGCTGTGGACGATTGACGGATTAAAACCGCCGGCGCCGGGGACGGCGGCAGGCGAGAAGTGGCGCAGCGAGAATCGGCCTTCGGCGTGGGAGGGAAGTTGATGGGGGAGCGGCGGCGGCAAAACGCTTTTCGCCACCGCGAACCGTTATCAGCGCTTAACCTTTTCGCTTAAAGACCTTCTGCCGTAACCAGTGTTTGATCTGGCCCCAATACTCTTTGCCCAGCAGGGCGATGGCAATGACAAACAAGGTTTCACCGACCACAACAAGCGTAGAGACAACGACAATCTTGTAGGGGATGTCGAGGAACGGAATGACAGGGAAGGCAAGCCAATACAGCAGAACCACGAAAAGCATGGAAAACCCGGCTTTTTTCCTACCACTCAGATTCTTGCTGCGTGCCAGCAGGCTAGGCAACTTGCGCAGCCAGTTTTCAAGATCGTCAATCAGGGTATAAACGACAGGGATAACCAGCAGGCTCAGCACGGTGGATGTAATCAATCCTCCGATGACGGCCACCGCCATCGGGCTGCGGAAGCTGGGGTCGGCACTGCCGAAACCCAGAGCCACAGGCAACATGCCTGCCCCCATCGCTAACGTGGTCATGATGACGGGGCGGGAACGTTTGTGGCAGGCATCAATCAGCGCTTCCGTTCGGCTCATGGGTTTATTGAGCACTTCGCCATTCGGACCGATGTGGCCGCGACGTGACTCGATCGCATAATCGACCAGCAGTATCGAGTTTTTGGTCGCAATCCCCATCAACATGATTAACCCGATCAGGGATGACATCGAGAAAGACTGCCCCGCCAACAGTAACCCAACGAATGCGCCGCCCAATGACAGTGGGAGCGCGGCCAGGATGGTGATCGGTTGGAAGAAGTCTTTGAACAGCAGAACCAGCACGATATAGATGGCCAGGATCCCGGCGACCATAGCCGTGCCGAAACCGGCAAACAGTTCCTTCATCATTTCGTCATCACCCTGCACAACCTGGTGCACGCCGACCGGCAGATTCTGGATTGACGGCAGCTTCGCCACCTGAGCGGCCAGATCCCCGAGTTGGGTGTCCGACAGTTCTACGTCAAGGGTCACGCTGCGCGTGCGATTGATGCGACTGATCTGCGCCGGTCCACTGCCTTGCTCAATGTTGACGATCTGATTGAGCAGCACCGGGCCTCTGGCACCGGGTACGGTCAAACGTTCCAGTAATCCCATATCCTCACGGATGTCTTTTGACAGCTTGACGACGATCGGGATCTGGCGCTGCTCCACGTTGAATTTTGACAGGAACTGATCGTAGTCGCCTACGGTCGCAATACGCAAAGTATCGGCAATCGCGACGCCCGATACCCCAAGATCGGCCGCTTTGGCGAAATTGGGTTGCAGGAGGATTTCGCTGCGCGCCAGCCCGGCACTGGAGGTAATGTTACCGAGGCCGGGGAGCTGCCGCAGGTCACTTAATACTGAATCGGCCGCCTTAGCCAGCAGCTGAGGGTCATCACCGGCCAGCACCAATTGGTATTTTTCACCTGAGCCGCCAAACCCCACTTTGCTGCGCACCCCCGGAAGTGCTGCCATTGCCGTGCGTATCTCGCCTTCGATGACCTGCTTCTTCGGACGCGCTTGACGCGCATCCAACAACACCGTCAGCGTTGCCATGCGAACATCGGTTTTTCCGTCGGAAGCCATGACATCGCCGCCCGTTGCGCCGCCACCGATGGTGGTATAGATGTTGCGGATATGCGGGATGGGCGCCAGGCGATGCCGAGCGAGTTCTGCCATGGCCTGGGTTTGTTCCAGCGTGCTCCCTGGCGGCAGCTCCAACGTCACCTGCGTCTGGGAGTTGTCATCTGCAGGGAAGAAGCCCTGGGGCAGCAGAGGGATAAGCATCAGAGAGCCAATAAAGAACCCGCCGGCCAGCGCCAGGGTGAGCCCGCGGTGCCGCAGCGTCCACCGGCAGGCGCGCAGGTAGAGCGCCATCCAGACAGGATCGCGCTGAGGGCGCACATGCGGTTTCATCAGGTAGGCAGCCATCATTGGCGTCAGCAAGCGCGCCACAACCAGCGAGGCAAACACCGCCAGCGCCGCCGTCCATCCAAACTGCGTGAAGAATCTTCCGGCAACGCCGGACATGAAGGCCGTCGGCAGGAAAACGGCGATCAAGGCAAATGTCGTGGCGACGACGGCCAGGCCGATTTCCGATGCGGCATCCATCGCGGCCTGGTACGGCGGTTTACCCATGCCGATGTGGCGTTCGATGTTCTCCACTTCGACGATGGCATCATCCACCAACAGGCCAATCACCAGCGACAGCGCCAGCAGCGTGACGATACTGAGCGAAAAGCCCATCATGTCCATACCGATGAAGGCCGGTAAAATCGACAGGGGCAACGCCGCCGCCGAGATCAGCGTCGCCCGGATATCGCGCAGAAACATGAAGACCACCAGGATAGCGAGAATGGCGCCTTCATAGATCATGTGCATGGAGGCGTCGAACTCCTCTTGCACAGGCCGTACAAAGTCGAAGACCTGCGTGATGTGCAAATCAGGCCGCTCCGTGCGCAATTGCGCCAGAACTTTCTCCACCTTGTTGCCGACCTCGACTTCACCGGCGCCTTTGGCGCGCGTGATCTCAAAGCCCACCACCTTCTTGCCGTTGAGTAGCGCAAGTGAACTGCGTTCCGCAATGGTGTCTTTCAGCGTCGCCACGTCGTCCAGGCGAAAACGTTGCCCGCCGGGCAACGACAGTTCCACCGCGGCTAGTTCATCCACGTTCTTGACGCGGGCGACCAAACGCAGCGGCTGTTTTCCCCGCCCCAGATCGACTCGCCCGCCCGTCGCGTCCATCTGTACATCGCGCAACTGGCGGGAAACCTCGGCAGCGGTGGCGCCAATCGCCTCCAGTTTGACCGGATCGAGTTCGACTTGGATCTCGCGGTTCACGCCGCCCACACGGGTGACCGACCCTACGCCGGCGACGCCTCTCAGACGCCGCGACAGGGTATTGTCCACGAACCAGGACAGCTCATTCTCATCCATCTTGCTGGCGCTGATGGAAAAGGCCAGGATAGGTTTGCCCGTGATGTTGAGCTTGCGAACGATAGGATCACGTAAATCCGTCGGCAACTCGGTGCGAATGCTTTGCACGGCTGACCGGACTTCATCCACCGCTTCCTGAACGGGTTTTTCCAGACGAAACTCCGCTGAGATATCGACCAGCCCGTCCTGGATCGTGGTACGCAAGTTCTTCAATCCCTGCACCGAAGAGACGGTGTCCTCCAGCTTGCGCGCCACCTCCGTTTCGAGCTGGGGCGGCGCAGCGCCCGGAAGAGAAGCGGACACGGTCACCGTAGGCACATCCATGTCCGGGAAGCTCTGGATCTTCATCAATTTGAAAGAATAAAAGCCGGCAACGCTCAAGATGACAAAGAGCAAGATAGACGGAATGGGGTTGCGAATGGACCAGGTAGAGATATTCATGATGGGCCTCTTAGCGCGGTTCCGATGAATGGGAAGCATCGGTGGTGTTGGCCAATTGGACTTTATCGCCCTCATTGAGGAATACGCCGCCGCTGGCGACGATGCGTTCCGCGCCTTGAAGACCGGACAGGATCTCCTGCTGGTCATTCACCAGACGGCCTACCGCGACTTTAAGCGGATGTGCACGCATCTCGTCATCTACGGTGAACACCAGGTGAAAACCGTCGCGCGCCACGACGGCGGATTGCGGCACGGTCAGCCCTTGCCGATCGCCGACCGTAATCAGACCGCTGGCATACGTGCCGGGCCGAATCGGCGAGGCGTTCTTCGCTGTCGATGGAAGGATGTCCACATAGGCAATCCCACGGCGCGAGGTTGAATTGACGGTGGGGGCGGCCAGGCGTACGACGCCTTCCCAGGTGTTACCGCCAGGTGAAGCGATCTGCGCTTTTTGCCCCGGTTGGATTTGCTCCAGCTGCTGCGCCGACAATTCCGCTCGCCATTCAAATTTTCCCTGGCGGATCAGGCGGAACATTTCAGTGCTTTGCATAGGAACTGAACCGATCGTGGCCGATCGCGCGGAGATGATGCCGTCGTCGGGGGCGCGCAATATCGTCTGGTCCAGTCGCAACTGCTGGGCCGCCATGCGTGCTTTCGCCGACTCCAGACGCGCCTGCGCCGTCTTTTCCTGGGTTAACAGTTTTTGGATATCCTGTTCACTCAGGCTGCCGACACCGCGCAGCAATCGCGCGCGTTTTCCATCCGCTTGCGCATTCAACGCGACTGCTTTCGCTTCGTTGAGATCGGCTTTCGCCAGCAGCCAGTCATTCATCACGGAGTCGCGTGTAAATTCCGCCAGCGGTTGGCCCTGGCGCACCACATCCCCTTCCTGCACCAACAGTTTTTGCACGCGCAGCCCATTGGCTTCCGGGCTGATGATCGCCTCTTGCCAGGCCGCAACAGAGCCATTGGCCGTGACGGTGCGGGAAAGGGACTGTCTTGCCGGCGTTGTCAGGGTCACTGTCAGCGTCGGTTTATCTGCCGGTGGGGCAACCTTGTCCGCCGGCGTATCGCAGGCCGATAAGGCGGCGGCAATCGGCATCGCCAGCACGGCTGCATGCAGGGTCCGCAAAGACCAAAAGCGGGGACGCGTGTTTTTAGCTATCAGTTGTGTCATCGGGAGAACCCATAAGGTGAATGATTTGTCGAACCTGTCGCCAGCGGCGCGGCGATGTATTGCTCTGTATTGAATTTCAAACGAATACGGCGCTGTCCTGCAGCGGTTCAGCCTGGCGTTGAAGCATTGCTCGCTCTGACGAAGTGAACAGACGCCGTATCCACTTCCGCACTGTCGATCGCACGCGGCTATGATGCTCATGCGGTTCAGCCTGCCAACCCGCCACACTTTCACCGGGATCGGTATCCACGCGCGATAGATCCAACGTCCAGGGAACCGAATGCTTGGTTGTGTGGCGGTTGATCCCGCTTCCATCGGCAGCGGTCTTGCCACGACCGGCGATTTCCTTCTGAGCAGATTGAGACGCCCGGCGAGGGGGCGTTTGTATCGCCCATTCGAAGGATTCAGGCAATGGCGCGCTTTGGGTAGAGAACGCGTGTTGTCGCCGGCAGGTACGCGAGGCGTAATAGAGGGCCGCAGCCTCTGTCGCAACCAGTTTGCGGGCGTCATTCCATAACGCTTGAACGCACTCCAAATTTGCGCGCGCAACTGGCGTTTTTGCTGCGCGCTCATTCTCTACGTGACTGGGCTTGCCGGCCGGAGCGCGCAAGCGCCGGGCGCCGGATTCATTTCGGGCGGGGGGCCATGCATTCCACACAGACACGTGCGCTGAGCCAGGCAGGGAGGCCCGCCATGTTGTTGGAACATGCTGGGTTCCTGACAAACGGTCTGATGCAGGTGCGGTTGCGCAAGCGCAGAGGATCAAAGACACGCTGAGAATAAGAGAAACGAATATGAGTCGGCGGAGCCTTGGATAGGCCCGTGTTCGCAGCATTTTTAGTTTTGAAACGGGTGGCATGATTGTCGTGTCTTTTTAATGCGTGAGTACGCACTCATTATATAATTAAAAAAAGAAGCTAGATGGCTGTATGAACGTCAGGAAGCTCAATGGCTCGCATCATGGCTTCATAACCTGCGCGTTTGTAAATATCCAGCAGGTGAGGTTTTTGAACGGCCATATCGATAACGCCATTGGCCATTACCGTGCAGATCATGCCCTGAAACTCGCTCGACTGCGGTAAATCCAGCCCCTGGACCAACGGAATACCCAGTTGGGAAATATCACCGAACCGTACGCTTCTTTCCCTCTGCGCGCTGGATAACTTGCCGGAGACCATCAATTTGTTTCCTGTCGCATACGCGGCGGGATTGGCGAGCGCCCAGTCAATGTAGGCATCCCAGGCGGCCTGCATGTGATCTTTACCCGGCAAAACGCCCTGTAAGCTTTGCGTCAGCAGGCACTCCATTTCATCAAGCAGGTAGTCGCAGACTGCGCTCAGCAGTACGTCCTTATTTTCAAAGTAGCGGAACAGCGTGCCCTCCGAGACGCCAGCCTTCCTGGCGATGGCCGATGTGGGCGCCGCTAATCCTTGTTCGGCAAAAATGTCGGTGGCGGCCTGCAAGAGCGCCTGCTGCTTTTCTTCACTGCGGGGACGGGCCACTTTGAGGCTCCTTTAATAAGTGAGTAAACACTCATTATAAGACTGCAACGGAAGATGACAAGCTTTTTCCTGTAGGACAAAGTATCAACACGAGAGCCATTTTTCGTGCAGCGATGCGGATAATGCCGTCATGAAGGGCGCAATAAAACGTACGGCGAAGATCGTTCAGTGGGAAAGAACCGGGAGGGTGAGACAGCGTCCTGGTTGCCAAAACGCAGGCCCTGGAGACAAAAAAAATCCACGCCGAAGCGTGGATTTTTCCGTTTCCGGCAGCGGAGAAAAACGCTGCGGGGAAGGAATTAGACGTTGAACAAGAAGTTCATTACGTCGCCGTCTTTGACGATGTAGTCTTTACCTTCGGAGCGCATTTTGCCGGCTTCTTTGGCGCCTTGCTCACCCTTGTAGGTGATGAAATCGTCATAGGAGATGGTTTGGGCGCGGATAAAGCCTTTCTCGAAGTCGGTGTGGATCTTGCCGGCCGCCTGCGGGGCGGTGGCGCCCACCGGGATGGTCCAGGCGCGCACTTCTTTCACGCCGGCGGTGAAGTAGGTTTGCAGGTTCAGCAGTTCATAACCGGCGCGGATCACGCGGTTCAGACCCGGCTCTTCCAGGCCCAGTTCGGCCATGAACTCGTCGCGCTCTTCGTCTTCCAGCTCGGCGATGTCGGATTCCACGGCGGCGCACACGGCAACCACCACGGAGCCTTCGGCGTCGGCGATTTTACGCACGGTGTCCAGGTACGGGTTGTTCTCGAAGCCGTCTTCGTTGACGTTGGCGATGTACATGGTCGGCTTCAGCGTCAGGAAGCTCAGGTATTTGATCGCCGCCTTGTCTTCATCGGTCAGATCCAGTGCGCGCAGCATGCCGGCGTTTTCCAGGTGCGGCAGACATTTCTCCAGCGCCGCCAGCTCGGCTTTGGCGTCTTTGTCGCCGCCTTTGGCTTTCTTCTGCACGCGGTGGATGGCGCGCTCGCAGGTGTCCAGGTCAGACAGCGCCAGCTCGGTGTTGATCACGTCGATGTCTTCGGCCGGATCGACCTTGTTGTTGACGTGGATGATGTTGTCGTTCTCGAAGCAGCGCACCACGTGGCCGATGGCTTCGGTTTCGCGGATGTTGGTCAGGAACTGGTTGCCCAGGCCTTCACCTTTGGACGCGCCTTTCACCAGGCCGGCGATGTCGACGAATTCCATGGTGGTCGGCAGAATGCGCTGCGGCTTGACGATCTCGGCCAGCTTATCCAGACGCGGATCGGGCATCGGCACCACACCGGTGTTCGGTTCAATGGTGCAGAACGGGAAGTTGGCTGCTTCAATGCCCGCTTTGGTCAACGCGTTGAACAGGGTGGATTTGCCTACGTTAGGCAGGCCGACGATACCGCATTTGAATCCCATGTTGTAATCACCTTAAATATCTTAACTATCAGTCGGTTATATTTAACCAACTGCATAAAGGGCAAAATAATGCCGCCATTATACACGTAATGGGCGTTTATCTCGATCAGACTTGCTTGGCTGGGGCGAGTGCAGCGCGGGCGACCGGTTTTTGATTGAGATTTGGATCACATTTACCCATACTGGCCGTTCCGATTAACCGACAGGAAACGCGCCGGATGTATTTCTTGCCTACGCCACCCTGAGCTGTGCCCGCCAGCAGTCTGCCGCCCCTTGCGGTACCCCATACCCGCTACGCGGGGAGATGATGTCATCTGTCATAAGTGAATAATGCATGTTTAACCTGAGTAACGTCAGGATCGCGGACGTTAAAAATGAAGTCCTGGCGGGCTTTGTGGTGGCGGTTTCGATGATCCCCGAGGCGGTCGGCTTTTCGCTGGTCGCCGGTCTTTCGCCGATCGTCGGTTTGCATACCGCGTTTATTATCGGCCTGGTCACGGCGCTGTTCGGCGGCAAGCCGGGCATGGTTTCCGGCGCCGCAGGTTCCATTGTGGTGGTGCTGATGAGCCTGGCGGCGCAGTACGGCATGGGTTACGTACTGTGGGCCACGCTGTTTGCCGGGGGGATTCAAATCCTGATCGGCGCCTTTCGGCTGGGCAAGTTCATTCGTCTGGTGCCGCTGCCGGCGATCCACGGCTTCGTCAACGGCCTGGCGATCGTCATCATGCTGGCGCAGTTGAAGATGATCGCCGGGCAGGGCCCGCTAATGTACGGCCTGGTGGCGCTGGCGATTGCGGTGGTGGTGCTGTTCCCGCGCCTGACCAAAGCCATTCCGTCTTCGCTGGCGGCGCTGCTGGTGGTCTCGGCGTTGGCGATCGGCCTCAATCTGCATACGCTGCGGGTGGGCGATCTGGCGGACATTTCCGGCGCGCTGCCGCACTTCAGCCTGCCGACGGCGCCGTTTACCCTGGAGATGGTGCGGGTGGTGCTACCCTATGCAGTAGTGATTGCCCTGGTCGGTTTGATTGAATCGCTGCTGACCATGACGGTGCTGGATGAAATGGGCGGCAAGAAGGGGAACGGCAACCGCGAGAGTATCGCGCAGGGCGCCGGTAACGCGGTGTGCGGCCTGTTCGGCTGCTTCGCCGGTTGTGCGATGATCGGCCAGTCGATCATCAACTTCACCTCGGGCGGGCGCGGGCGCATCTCCGGCACGGTGGGCGCTATCCTGCTGATTTTATTTGTGGTTAGCCTGTCGCGCTATATCGGCCTGCTGCCAGTGGCGGCGCTGGCCGGGGTGATGCTGGTGGTGTGTTACAACACTTTCGAGTGGAGTTCGCTGCGCCGTTTGCGTCGTATGCCGAAGGCGGACGCGCTGGTGATGATCGCCGTCACGTTGATCACCATCTTTACCGATCTGGCGGTGGCGGTGATCAGCGGGGTGATTATCTCGGCGCTGGTGTTCGCCTGGCAGCAGGCACGCATCCGCGTGCGCCAGCGGCAGGTGACGGGCGACGTGGCGGTGTATCGGCTCGATGGTCCGCTGTTCTTCGGCTCGGCCGCGGCTTTTGCCGAGCTGTTCGAGCCGCAAGGCGATCCGCAGAACGTGGTGCTGGACTTTGCCGGCACCCGGGTGATGGATTCCAGCGGCGTAGAAGCGATCGATAAGCTGACGGCGCGTTATCTGGCGGCGGGGAAAAGCATTCGTCTGCGCCACCTGAGCGGTGACTGCGTGCGCCTGCTCAAGCGCGCCGGGCCGTTCTGCAGCCATGAACTGGACGATCCGCAGTATTACGTGGCGGAGGAGGGGTTCGCCGCCGATGACCGCCGCGTGGGCGAGGAGACCTTCAACCCGCGCGGCTAAAAGCCGGCAGCGGGCAGGGCGCCCGCTGCGGTAAGGTTCAGGCCTGCGCCTTGAAGCTGTGCAGGCGCTGAACGGTTTTTTCCAGCCCGTCCTTCATCAGCATCTCGGTGCAGCGCAGCGACTCGTCGATCGCTTCGTCAATCATCTTCTGCTCGCTGGCCGGCGGCTTGCCGAGCACGAAGCCCACCACCTTGTTCTTGTCGCCCGGATGGCCGATGCCGATGCGTAGGCGGTAGAAGTTCGGGTTATTGCCGAACTTGTTTTGGATGTCTTTCAGGCCGTTGTGGCCGCCGTTGCCGCCGCCGAGCTTGATTTTTGCCACGCCGGGCGGCAGATCCAGCTCGTCGTGCGCCACCAGGATCTCGTTGGGTTCGATGCGGTAGAAATTGGCCATCGCCAGCACCGCTTTGCCGCTCAGGTTCATGAAGGTGGTCGGCACCAGCAGGCGCACGTCGTTGCCCGCCAGATTCAAACGGGCGGTGTAGCCGAAGAACTTGCTCTCTTCTTTCAACTGCTGATTGTGGCGCTGTGCCAGCAGATCGACGTACCAGGCGCCGGCGTTGTGGCGTGTCTGGGCGTATTCCGCGCCCGGGTTGGCCAGGCCGACTATCAATTTAATACTGCTCACTGGGAGATTCACTATGATCAGGGTAATGGAAAGGGCCTTAGTCTACCTGTCGGGGCGGTGAATGACAAAATCCGATCTCTGCCTTCGGCGTTGGTAAGAAAGACGAATGATTCATTAGCTGAATCATTCAATTTGTCTGCTAATTTTCAGTGGCGTGTTAAGAAGTGTCAATAATTCTTTACCATTTGTGATCGCCTCCGCAATCCCCTTGCCATAACAAGGACTATACTTAACTTATCAAAGTGGGTTAACAAGTTGCAGCGTTATCCCGGTTGGCACATGGCAATCATGGAGGTGGCATATGAAACGTAGAAGCGCGGACAGAATGGGCAACTTTTTTATGGGGCTGGGGCTGGTCGTGATGATCGGCGGCGTTGGATACTCCATTATTGCTGAAGTTTCCCAGTTCAATTTACCGCAATTTTTCGCCCACGGCGCCATCATGAGTATCTTCGTCGGCGCGCTGTTATGGCTGGTGGGCGCGCGTATAGGCGGCCGCGAGCAGGTGGCGGATCGCTACTGGTGGGTAAAACACTTTGATAAACGGTGCCGTAACGACCAACATCGTTCGTCGCATTGATTAAAAAATCAGAAGGGAAGCAAGAGCAGGGCAAGGGAATATCTGCCGTGCATTAAGGTCTGAGGTCATGTTGGACTACGAGTAGAAAACCCGTTGTTGCTCACGCACCAACGGGTTTTTCTTTTTCTGCTGTCGGGCTCGCTATCTTTCCGGCACGGTGGGCGCCGCACCGGAAAGACGACGAATCAATGCTCGAACATCGCAGAGATCGACTCTTCGTTGCTGATGCGGCGGATGGCTTCAGCCAGCATGCCGGACAGGGTCAGAGTGCGAACGTTTTTCAGTGCCTTGATTTCCGGCGACAGCGGAATGGTATCGCAGACGATCACTTCATCAATCACCGAGTTCTTGATGTTGTCCACGGCGTTGCCGGAGAAGATCGGGTGCGTCGCGTAGGCGAATACGCGCTTGGCACCGCGTTCTTTCAACGCTTCAGCCGCTTTACACAAGGTACCGCCGGTGTCGATCATGTCGTCGACCAGCACGCAGTCGCGGCCTGCCACGTCACCGATGATGTGCATCACCTGAGAAACGTTCGCGCGCGGGCGGCGTTTGTCGATGATGGCCATGTCGGTGTCGTTCAGCAGTTTGGCGATGGCGCGAGCACGCACTACGCCGCCGATGTCCGGGGAAACCACGATCGGGTTTTCCAGGTTCTGCTGCAGCATGTCTTCCAGCAGGATCGGGCTGCCGAACACGTTGTCTACCGGTACGTCGAAGAAGCCTTGAATCTGCTCAGCATGCAGATCCACCGTCAGAACGCGGTCAACCCCTACGCTGGAGAGGAAATCGGCAACCACCTTGGCGGTGATGGGTACACGCGCGGAACGCACGCGGCGATCCTGGCGGGCATAGCCGAAGTAAGGGATAACGGCGGTAATACGACCTGCGGAGGCGCGACGCAGGGCGTCGACCATCACAACCAGTTCCATCAGGTTGTCGTTGGTCGGGGCACAGGTGGACTGGATGATGAAAATATCACCGCCGCGTACATTTTCGTTGATTTGCACGCTCACTTCGCCGTCGCTAAAACGACCTACAGCGGCGTCACCAAGGCTGGTGTACAAACGGTTGGCAATACGTTGTGCTAGTTCCGGGGTGGCGTTACCAGCAAAAAGCTTCATATCAGGCACGAGAAGAACCTCAGGCTTGCGTCCAGAGAAGATATTGTCATACGACATCGCCAAGGGGCAGTTGGCGACGCCGGCGCAATATACATACGGGTATGTAAAACTAAAATTGAGACCGCAGGCAGCGCAGGGATAACAGGGCCAGGTGTGCATGACCCTGCGCAGCGAAACGTTGAGCTACGACTCAAACCGCCCGGAACGAATGCGATGTAGTGGGGAGACGTTAACGCCGCGCGCTACAAAACCACACAACCACTCCGGGGCTTGATTTAACACCTGACGGGCGGCGATTTCTGTGTCGAATTCAGCAAACACACAAGCACCTGTGCCAGTCAGGCGTGACGGGGCGTATTCTAACAGCCATGAAAGAAGCTGTTCAACCTCGCGAAAACGTTTTCTTGCGATCGGTTCGCAATCATTTGCGTACGGCGCCTGCAACAGCTCACTTAAGGAGCGAACCGGGGTGTTTCTTTTTAATTCGGGGTCGCCGAAGATAACCGGCGTCGGGATGCCGACGCCAGGATGCGCCACCAGATACCATTTTTCCTGCGGCTCGGCCGGCTGCAGGCGCTCGCCGATGCCTTCGGCGAAGGCGGCGTGGCCGCGCACGAACACCGGCACGTCGGCGCCGAGGCTAAGCCCCAACTCTGCCAGTTGGTCGTCGCCAAGACCGCAGCGCCACAGTTCGTTCAGCGCCACCAGCACGGTGGCGGCGTTGGAGGAGCCGCCGCCCAGGCCGCCGCCCATCGGCAGGCGCTTGTCGATGCTGATGTCGGCGCCGCGCGGCGCGGTCTGCAGGCCGCGCTCATCGCAATAGCGCTGCAGCAGGCGGGCGGCGCGCACGATCAGGTTCTGCTCGTCCGGCACGCCGTCGACCGGCGTCAGCAGATGAATGCGGTCGTCCTGGCGCGGGTCGATGGTCAGGGTGTCGCCGTAGTCCAAAAACTGGAACAGCGTCTGCAACAGGTGATAGCCGTCTTCACGACGGCCGGTGATGTACAAAAACAGGTTGAGTTTCGCGGGGGAGGGCCACTGGCGGATCATTTGAGCGTCCAGTTATCCATCTTCAGCTTGATGCGCTGGTCACCCTGCTGTAGCTCCAGACGGTTCGGCAGCGTCGGCTGCACGTCGTTGCTGTAGCCCTGGTAATCCACCTTCCAGGTCTGGCCGCCTTGCTGATAGGTCAGCTTGTTCAGGCGATATTGATCGTCCAGCGCAAAATCGTTGGCTTCGCCCGGCAGGCCGAGCATCCATTGGCGCAGGTTGTTCAACGGGATCGCCATGCCGGTCAGCTTGCGGATCATCTCTTCCGGGTTGTCGCTGACGTAGCGTTTGCCCTGGTTGTCGGTCAGCTGCACCACGTTTTTCTGCACGTTGAGATCCATTTCCGTGCTGCCCAGCGGGTTGGTCAGCAGCAGGCGGTAGCGCTCCGGCGAGAACTGCTGCCAGAAGAAGCGGGCGTAGACTTTTTTCTGATCAGACAAGTAGGCGAAGGAGCCGCGGGTCTGATAGGTGCTGAGCTGTTGCACCGCCTGCTCATGGGCGCGCCACTGCGGTGAAGTCGGGCTGGTGGCCGGGCCGGTCGGCTTGGTGGTGGTACAGGCGGCCAGCACCAGGCTGGCCAGCGGGATCAGACGGAGCAAACTAACTTTGCGTATTGGCATAACTTTCTCTTGTCCTTTTGTCCTTGCGGGCATGCGCGATGAAACCCGGATTCAGCGCTCACGCTAACGGGGCGGCGGCGGCGCGTCAATTTTTTGCTGCATCGCGTTGAATCTTTCCGCTTTTGCCGGCGCAATGCCAACCCGGTACGCGCGTCGGGGTCGCCATTAAGCGTAACACAATCGCCTAAAGGCGGGGAGGCGCGCCCGATAAGCGGTGCCGGAGTTGCGCAAACGCCGCCGTTGCGTACGCCGAATAGCGTGCGCGTTATCGCAAACTGCGCTAAAATTTAAGCAATCAACCTAGCCTATGACTATTTATCCCGCTGTATTTATTGCTTATTCATTAATTGATGTCATCTATGACAGCGATTGAACGGAAGATGCGGTTGTTACTTTTATTGATCCCGCGCATCAAGTAGAATGCCGTTCAACGAGAACCCGTACCAAGATAAGTATTACTCGAAGCAATGACCCTGCTGGCGTTAGGTATAAATCACAAAACCGCTCCGGTTTCTCTGCGTGAAAGGGTGACCTTCTCGCCAGAGTCCATCGATGAGGCGCTGACCAGCTTGCTCCAACAACCGTTGGTGCAGGGCGGTGTCGTGTTGTCCACCTGCAACCGCACCGAGCTGTACCTCAGCGTAGAGCAACAGGAACACATGCACGAGCAGCTGGTCGCCTGGCTGTGCGCATATCACAACCTGCGCCCGGAAGAGGTGAAGAAAAGCCTGTACTGGCATCAGGGCAACGACGCGGTCAGCCATCTGATGCGGGTGGCCAGCGGGTTGGACTCACTGGTATTGGGCGAACCGCAGATCCTCGGCCAGGTGAAAAAGGCCTTCGCCGAGTCGCAACGCGGCCAGTCGCTGTCCGGCGAGCTGGAGCGTCTGTTCCAGAAATCCTTCTCCGTCGCCAAGCGCGTGCGCACCGAAACCGAAATCGGCGCCAGCGCGGTCTCCGTAGCGTTTGCTGCCTGTACCCTAGCGCGGCAGATCTTCGAATCGCTGGCCGATCTCAACGTCTTGCTGGTGGGCGCCGGTGAAACCATCGAGCTGGTGGCGCGCCACCTGCGCGAACACAAAGTGCGGCACATGATCATCGCCAACCGCACCCGCGAGCGCGCGCAGCTGCTGGCGGACGAGGTGGGCGCAGAAGTGATCACCCTGCCGGAGATCGACGAACGCCTGGCGGACGCCGACATCATCATCAGCTCCACCGCCAGCCCGCTGCCGATCATCGGTAAGGGGATGGTGGAGCGCGCGCTGAAGGCGCGCCGCAACCAGCCGATGCTGCTGGTGGATATCGCCGTACCGCGCGATATCGAGCCGGAAGTCGGCAAACTGGCCAACGCCTATCTGTACAGCGTGGACGATCTGCACGCCATCATTCAAAGCAACCTGGCGCAGCGCAAAGCGGCGGCGGTGCAGGCGGAGTCGATCGTGCAGCAGGAAAGCATCAACTTCATGGCCTGGCTGCGTTCGCAGGGCGCGGTGGAAACCATCCGCGACTACCGTTCGCAGGCTGACCAAATTCGCGCGGAAATGGAGGCCAAAGCGCTGGCCGCCATCGCGCAGGGCGCCAACGTGGAGCAGGTTATTCACGAGCTGGCCCATAAACTGACCAACCGTCTTATTCATGCCCCTACCAAATCCCTCCAGCAGGCCGCCGGCGACGGCGACGTGGAGCGGTTGCAGTTATTACGCGACAGCCTCGGGCTGGATCAGCATTAGTTTTCTCTATTAACAGGGTTTATTACCACGCATGAAGCCTTCTATTGTTGCCAAACTGGAAGCGTTACAAGAGCGCCATGAAGAAGTGCAGGCGCTGCTCGGCGATGCCGGCGTCATCGCCGAGCAAGACCGGTTCCGCGCGCTGTCGCGAGAATACGCGCAGCTGACCGACGTCAGCCGCTGCTTCCTGGAATGGCGTCAGGTGCAGGAGGATCTGGAGACGGCGGAAATGATGCTGGACGATCCGGAAATGCGCGAGATGGCGCAGGAAGAGCTGAAACAGGCGCGGGCGACCAGCGAAGCGCTGGAGCAGCAGCTGCAGGTGTTGCTGCTGCCGAAAGATCCGGACGATGAGCGCAGCTGCTTCCTCGAAGTGCGCGCCGGCACCGGCGGCGATGAGGCGGCGATCTTTGCCGGCGATCTGTTCCGCATGTACAGCCGCTATGCGGAAAGCCGCCGCTGGCGTGTCGAGGTGATGAGCGCCAACGAAGGCGAACACGGCGGTTTCAAAGAAGTGATTGCCAAAGTTTCCGGCGACGGCGTGTACGGTCAGCTGAAGTTTGAATCCGGCGGGCACCGCGTGCAGCGCGTGCCGGAAACCGAATCCCAGGGGCGCATCCACACCTCCGCCTGTACCGTGGCGGTGATGCCGGAAGTGCCGGAAGCCGAGCTGCCGGACATCAACCCGGGCGATCTGAAAATCGACACCTTCCGCTCCTCCGGCGCCGGCGGCCAGCACGTTAACACCACCGACTCGGCGATCCGCATCACCCACCTGCCGACCGGCATCGTGGTGGAGTGCCAGGACGAACGTTCGCAGCACAAAAACAAAGCCAAGGCGATGTCGGTGCTGGGCGCGCGCATTCGCGCCGCCGAGATGGCCAAGCGCCAGCAGGCCGAGGCGTCCACTCGCCGCAACCTGCTGGGCAGCGGCGATCGTTCCGACCGCAACCGCACCTACAACTTCCCGCAGGGGCGGGTAACCGACCACCGCATCAACCTGACGCTCTACCGTCTGGACGAAGTGATGGAAGGCAAACTGGACATGCTGATCCAGCCGATCGTGCAGGAGTATCAGGCCGATCAGCTGGCTGCGCTGTCCGCCGAGCAAGAGTGATGGATTATCAATACTGGCTGAAAGCCGCCGCCGCGCGTTTGACCCACAGCGACAGCGCCCGGCGCGACGCGGAAATCCTGTTGGGTTTCGTGACCGGCAAGGCCAGAACCTTCCTGATGGCGTTCGGGGAAACCCTGCTGACGCCGCCGCAGCAACAGCAGCTGGAGACGCTGCTGGCGCGCCGCGAACGCGGTGAGCCGGTGGCCTATCTGGTGGGCGAGCGCGAGTTTTGGTCGCTGCCGCTGTCGGTCTCGCCGGCGACGCTGATCCCACGCCCTGATACCGAATGCCTGGTGGAACTGGCGCTGACGCGCCTGCCGCCGCAACCCTGCCATTTCCTCGATCTTGGCACCGGCACCGGCGCCATCGCGCTGGCGCTGGCCAGTGAGCGCCCGGATTGTTCGGCTATCGGCATCGATGTGCAGCCGGAGGCGGTTGCGCTGGCGCAGCACAATGCGCACAAGCTGAAGATCGACAACGTCCGATTTCTACAGGGCAGCTGGTTTGCGCCGGTGGCGGGGCAACGCTTCGCGCTGATCGCCAGCAATCCGCCCTATATCGACGCCGCCGATCCGCATTTGTCGCAGGGCGACGTGCGCTTTGAACCCGGTAGCGCGCTGGTTGCCGCCGAGCACGGGCTGGCGGATCTGGCCGCCATCGTGCGCCAGGCGCCGCATTATTTGCAGCCGCAGGGCTGGCTGCTGTTGGAACATGGTTGGCAGCAGGGCGAGAGCGTGCGCGCGCTGCTGCAGGCCGCCGGATTTTCCGCTGTCGCCACCCACCGTGATTACGGCGACAACGACCGCGTGACGCTCGGCCAATGGCCGGGATAAGCGCCCCTCATAATAACGACGCCCGGGCCATTTAAGGGAGCATCATGACTGCATACACCGCGTTGAAACATTTCCATTTGCTGACGGTCGCCATCAGTATTACCTTGTTTGTGCTGCGTTTCTTTTGGCAGTGGCGCCGCTCGCCGATCATGGGGCGCCGCTGGGTCAAGGTAGCGCCGCACCTGAACGACACGCTGCTGTTCGTCAGCGGCATCGCGCTGGTGGTGACGTTCGGGTTTTATCCGCTGCTGGGTATGGACTCATGGCTGACCGAGAAGCTGTTTGGCGTTATTATCTATATCCTGCTTGGCTACGTCGCATTGGGCAAGAAGACCAAAAGTCAGCGGCTGCGAACCGTGGCGTTCGTGCTGGCGTTGGGCTGTCTGTATCTGATAATTAAACTTGCCACGACGAAAATACCGTTTCTGATGGGATACCTATGAGTAGCATTGCTGATTTTGAATTTAACACCTCGCCGCTGAGCGAAGGGGTGATCCTGGTGTCGCAGTCGGTGCGGCGCGATTTTCCCGCTGCCGACGTGGAGCGCAAGCTGCAACAGCTGGTGGATGAAGCGCGTGCGGCGGTGCCGGTCGATATCACTCAGGAGCAGCAACTGGATGCGCTCATCGAACTGTTCTACAAAACCTGGGGATTCGGCGGCGCCAGCGGCGTTTACCGCCTGTCGGACGCCATCTGGCTGGACAAGGTGCTGGAAGGGCGGCAGGGCACGCCGGTCTCGCTAGGCACCATTTTCCTGCACATCGCCAACGCGCTGGATCTGCCGCTGTTGCCGGTGATTTTCCCCACTCAGCTGATCCTGCGCGCCGATTGGCTGGACGAAGAGCTGTGGCTGATCAACCCGCTGAACGGCGAAACCCTGAGCGAGCACCAGCTGGAAGTGTGGATCAAGGGCAACTTGGGGCTGGGTGCCGAACTGGAAGACGACGACCTCGACGAGTCGGAGAACATCATGGTGGTGCGCAAGATGTTGGATACGCTGAAGGCCGCCCTGATGGAAGAAAAGCAGCTGGAAATGGCGCTGCGCACCAGCGAAACGGTGCTGTGCTTCGATCCGGAAGATCCGTACGAGATCCGCGACCGCGGGCTGATTTATGCCCAGCTGGAGTGCAACCACATCGCGATTTCCGATCTCAACTATTTTGTCGAGCAGTGTCCTGAAGACCCGGTCAGCGAAGTGATCAAAGTACAGATCCACTCGATTGAGCCGAAACAGGTGACGCTGCATTAATTCAATGACTCCGTGCAGTTTGCAAGGCGACGGTTACAACCTTAACAAAGGCGAAAGCATGAAACAGAAAGTGGTTAGCATTGGCGACATCGACGTAGCAAACGACCTGCCGTTTGTGCTGTTTGGCGGTATGAACGTGCTGGAATCGCGCGATCTGGCGATGAGCATCTGCGAGCACTACGTCACCGTGACGCAAAAACTGGGCATTCCTTACGTATTCAAAGCCTCTTTCGACAAAGCCAACCGTTCTTCCATCCACTCGTACCGCGGTCCGGGCCTGGAAGAAGGGATGAAGATCTTCGAAGAGCTGAAGAAAACCTTCGGCGTGAAAATCATCACCGACGTGCATGAAGTGGCGCAGGCGCAGCCGGTTTCTGAAGTGGTTGACGTGATCCAACTGCCGGCCTTCCTGGCGCGTCAGACCGATCTGGTGGAAGCGATGGCGAAAACCGGCGCGGTGATCAACGTCAAGAAGCCACAGTTCGTCAGCCCGGGGCAGATGGGCAACATCGTCGACAAATTCAAAGAAGGCGGCAACGACCAGGTGATCCTGTGCGATCGCGGCAGCAACTTTGGTTATGACAACCTGGTGGTCGACATGCTGGGCATCAACGTGATGAAGAACGTGACCGGCGGCCATCCGGTGATCTTCGACGTGACCCACGCGCTGCAGACCCGCGATCCGTTCGGCGCCGCGTCCGGCGGCCGCCGCGCTCAGGTGGCCGAGTTGGCGCGCGCCGGCATGGCGGTTGGCCTGGCCGGCCTGTTCCTCGAAGCGCACCCGGATCCGAACAACGCCAAGTGCGACGGTCCTTCCGCGCTGCCGTTGGACAAGCTGGAGCCGTTCCTGGCGCAGATGAAAGCCATCGACGACCTGGTGAAGAGCTTCCCGGACCTGGATACCAGCAACTAAGCGTTCATCGCCAAAAAAAGCCCGACTTGTCGGGCTTTTTTACGTTTAGGCGCCGGTGGCCGCCAGCGCTTCCGGCAGCGTCGGATAGAACTGCAAGCGGCCCTCGATCGGCTGCACCCGCGCGCGCGCCAGGGTTTTCAGCGGCTGGAACGGCACGTCGGTGATCACCAGTTTCTTGTCCGCCGGCAGCACGTCGATAAAGCGACGCAGGGCGCTCAGACCGCCGGCGTCGAGCACCGGCACCGCATCCCATTGCAGCACGATCGTGCGATAACTTTCGCTGCGCGTCAGCAGTTCGGTAAAGATGCGCTCGGCGGCGGCGAAGAACAGCGGGCCATTCACTCGCAGCACCAGGCGGCCGTCATCGGCGCTCAGTTCGCTTAGCCGCGTCATGCGGGCGATGCGGCGCATAAACAGCAGCGACGCCAACACGATGCCCACGGTAATGGCGATCACCATGTCGAACAGCACCGTCAGCGACATGCACAGCAGCAGTACCAGAATGTCGTCCTTCGGCGCCCGGCGCAGCAGGTAAACCACCTTGTGGGCCTCGCTCATGTTCCAGGCGACCATCAACAGCAGCGCCGCCATCGCCGCCAGCGGCAGATAAGAGAGCCACGGCGCCAGCACCAGCAGCGCCAACAGCACCAGCAGCGCGTGGATGATGGCGGACACTGGCGAGGTGGCGCCGGCGCGCACGTTGGCCGCTGAACGGGCAATTGCGGCGGTCGCGGTGATGCCGCCGAAGAACGGCGCGATGATGTTGCCCGCGCCTTGGCCGATCAGTTCGCTGTTCGAGTTATGCTTCTTACCGGTCATGCCGTCGAGCACCACGGCGCACAGCAGCGACTCGATCGCGCCGAGCATTGCCATCGAAAATGCCGCCGGCAACAGGGCGGAAACGGTTTGCCAGCTCAGGGTGAACGGCTGCCCGCCGCCGCCCGGCAGATCCCAGGGCAGCAGCAGCTGCGGCAGGATCGGCGGAATGCCCTGGCCGCTGCTGCCATCGGCCAGCAGGTAGCTGAAGCGGGAACCGATGGTCGCCACCGGGTGGTCAAACAGCGTCAGCAGCCCCATCAGCGCGGTGCCCGCCAGCAGCGCCGGCAGGTGGCCGGGCACCCGCAGGCCGAGCTTGGGCCAGAAGATCAGGATCAGCAGCGTCACGGCGCCGATCAGGGTATCGCCGAGATCCAGCGTTGGCAGCGCCTGCAGCAGGGCGTACAGCTTGCCAACGTAATTTTCCGGCGTGTGCGCCAGCTGCAGGCCGAAAAAGTCCTTGATCTGCATGGTGGCGATGGTGATGGCAATGCCGGAGGTAAAGCCCAGCGTCACCGGCAGCGGAATGTATTCGATCAGCCGGCCAAAGCGCGCCAGCCCCATCAGCAGCAGAAATACCCCGGAGATCAGCGTGGCGACCAGCAGGCCGGCCAGGCCAAACTGCTGCGAGACCGGATAGAGGATCACCACGAAGGCGGCGGTGGGGCCGGAGACGCTGTAGCGCGAACCGCCGCTGACGGCGATGACGATGCCGGCGATGGCGGCGGTATACAGGCCGTACTGCGGCGGCACGCCGCTGGCGATCGCCAGCGCCATCGCCAGCGGAATGGCGATAATACCGACCGTCACCCCGGCGATAGCGTCTTTCAGCAACCGCGCCAGGCTATAAGGTTCCCGCCAGCAGGCATCTATCAGCGCGCTGAAGGGGCGAATTTTGTTTATTTCATGCGTTTTCATCTACGGTGCGTACCAAATCTTCAAAAGTGAAAGGAATGGCGGGCCCGATGAGGTCCGTCTTGTCACGTGACAGATACCATACGCCTTTTGTTCAGCGGATTACCAGACCTGTGTCAATTTGGCACAGGAAATCAGAGAGTCGTCGTTTTATCCGGCGCTAAATGCCGTTAACAGGTAAGTCAGCCGCAGATTCTGCGGCTGAAAAGAAAGGAATAATCAAGGTTTTGACGGTTAGTGCAGAGCGGGTAGGGATAAGCCAAGAAAGTGGGCTAAAGTGCTTACCAACAGCTGGTGATCTTCCTTCTGCGGCGCGCCGGAAATGCTGATGCTGCCGACGCAGCCGAGGCCGGTCAGGGTGAGCGGGAAGGCGCCACCGTGCACCGAATAGTCGCGCACGCTCAGCCCGTAACGCTCCTCTAGCGACGTTTGCCGCTGCTGCAGACGCAGGCCGATGGCGTAAGAACTTTTGTGAAAATGGTTCACCAGATTGCGCTTGCGCCGCACCCAGTCGGCGATGTCCGGCGTGGCGCCCGGCATGGCGTAATAAAACAGCGTCTGCCCGGCCAGTTGGATTTCGATGGCGATGCTCAGGCCGCGTCGCTCGGCGGCGGTTTTCAGCGCCGCGCCCAGCTCCCAGGCGGTGGTGGCGTCAAAATGGGTAAAGGCCAGCGTCGCTTCCTGTTCGCTGAGCGCCTGCAGTTCATCGTCGATATTCATGCGTTTCTCCCCCGATATACAAAGGACAGAGTAGCCTGAAGCGAGCATCGTGAGATAGACGGCTTGGCGATAAGATAGAACTGCTACTCTATTAATAGACTGTGTAAAATGGCCGCCGCCGAAGCGGAGACGACAGGGATGCGTTATTCAACGTCTTTACATTACCCCTGGCGATCCCGAGGAGCGCGCTGACTATTTATGACTTACATTGCGTCCATTTCCACCCTTTACAGCGACGCTTGCATCACCTATGCCACGCTGTCGGTAAGCTATTTCGTTCTCAGCAAGAATGCCCCGTTTTCCTACCGTTCCGCACTGTGGAAGCGCGTCGTGTTCGGCCTGCTGGCCGGGGTGGCGGTGCTGTATTTGAGTCAGGATCGGCTGGTGTTGACCGATAAGGTACATTACAGCTTTGCGATGATCCCGATGATACTGGTGACGTTCTTCGGCGGCGGCGTCAGCGGACTGGTGAGTTTTCTGTTCGCCATGGCGCTGACCGGCGGTTTCACCGTCGATAACCTGTTCATCGCCTCGATCATCGCGCCGCTGCTGCTGTCGCAGGTGTGGCTGAAAAAATCCCACCGGACGTTTTACCTGACGATCGGCATTATCGCGCTGTATCGCATCGCGGTGGTGTGGCTGCTGGTGGACATGAGCGGGCTGTGGCCGGATGTGTTGCTGTACCAGGCGGTCTCCGCGCTCTGTCTGGCGATTTGCTATCATGCGCTGAATTTCAAAGAGCGCCACATCTACGCCTATTTTGCGATGCGTGCGCGTGCCACGACCGACAGTGTGACCCACATCAACAACCGCGCCAGCGTCGATTATCAGCTGATGCTGCAGCGTGCCGAGCGCCGCCCGTGCGGGTTGATGATCCTCGATTTGGATAACTTTAAAAGCATCAACGATACCTACGGTCATCCGGCCGGTGACGTGCTGCTGGCCAGCGTCGGCCGGCTGCTGCAAAACAGCGTGCGTAACGAGGACTTCGTCGGGCGCTACGGTGGCGAGGAGTTTATGGTGATCACCGCCAGCTACGATCCGCAGGTCATCGGCGGGGTGGCGGAGCGCATTCGCAGCGCGGTGGAAAGTTCGACGTTCTTGCTGAATGCACACGACGAAGCGCACATCACGATGTCCATCGGCGTGTCGCTGTATCTGCCCGGCATGACGTTGGACAAGGCAATCGCCATGACCGACGAAGCGTTGTACGAGGCGAAGCGCAGCGGCAAAAACCGGGTGGTGACCAGCCGCGTGATGCAGCTGGCGCCGCTGGGCGCCGGTTTTCCGCGCGGATAAGCCGCCCCCGTTGTAGCGACGGGGGCGTTGCCTTAGGCCGCCAGCGTGTGTTCGCGGAAGGCGTTCAGCAGCTCTTCGGTGAACGTCAGGCGTTTCTGGCGATCGGCCAGATCGAGCGTGAACTTCAGCTTGCTCGGGCCGTCCAGGCGGTAAACCTGCGGATTGCCCTGCAACAGGCCGATCAGATAACCTGGGTCAACGCGGTTGTTGTCGCCGAACTCGATAAAGCCGCCGCGCTCGTTGCTCTCGATGCGTTTGATCCCCAGCCTCTGCGCATGCAGGCGCAGCGCCGCGCATTGCAACAGGTTGCGCGCCGCATCCGGCAGCTGGCCGAAGCGGTCGATCAGTTCGACCTTCAACTCGTCAAGCTCACCGTCGTTCTTCGCGCTGGCGATACGCTTATACAGTGACAGACGGGTATTGACGTCGGGAATGAAGTCTTCCGGCAGCAGCGTCGGCATGCGCAGTTCTACCTCGGTCTGGCTGCTGGTGAGATCTTCCAACGACGGTTCGCGGCCGTTTTTCAACGCGTCGACGGCGCTTTCCAGCAGTTCCATATAGAGCGAGAAACCGACGGTGGTCATTTGGCCGCTCTGGTCTTCACCCAGCAGTTCACCGGCGCCGCGGATCTCCAGATCGTGGGTTGCCAGCGCGAACCCGGCGCCGAGATCTTCCAGCGACGCGATGGCCTCGAGCCGTTTATGGGCGTCGGTGCCCATGGCTTTCGGGTTTGGCGTCAGCAGATAGGCGTAAGCCTGGTGGTGCGAACGCCCGACGCGGCCGCGCAATTGATGCAGCTGCGCCAGGCCGAAGCGATCGGCCCGCTCGATGATGATGGTGTTGGCGCTGGGGATATCGATGCCGGTTTCGATGATGGTGGTGCACACCAGCACGTTGAAGCGCTGGTGGTGGAAATCGTTCATCACCCGCTCCAGATCGCGTTCACGCATCTGGCCGTGGCCGATGGCGATGCGCGCTTCAGGCACCAGCTCAGCCAGGCGCTGCGCCGCTTTCTCGATATTTTCCACGTCGTTGTAAAGGTAGTAAACCTGGCCGCCGCGCAGCACTTCGCGCAGGATCGCCTCGCGCACCACCAGGCTGTCGTATTCGCGCACGAAGGTCTTCACCGCCAAGCGGCGCGCCGGCGGAGTGGCGATGATCGACAGATCGCGCATGCCGCTCATCGCCATGTTCAGCGTCCGCGGGATTGGCGTGGCGGTCAGCGTCAGGATATCGACATCGGCGCGCATCGCCTTGATGCGCTCCTTGTGGCGCACGCCAAAACGGTGCTCTTCATCGACGATCAGCAGCCCCAAATCCTTCCAGCGCAGATCGCTCTGCAGCAGTTTGTGGGTGCCGATGATGATGTCCACTTTGCCTTCGGCCGCGTCGTCCAGCACCTGTTGCTGCTCTTTGGCGCTGCGGAAGCGCGACATCATCTCGATGCGGATCGGCCAGGTGGCGAAGCGATCGCGGAAGTTGTCGAAGTGCTGCTGCGCCAGCAGCGTCGTCGGCACCAGCACCGCCACCTGCTTGCCGTTTTCCACCGCCAGGAAGGCGGCGCGCATCGCCACTTCGGTTTTGCCGAAGCCGACGTCGCCGCACACCAGGCGGTCCATCGCCAGCGGCTGGCACATGTCGCTCAGCACCGCGTTGATCGCCTGTTCCTGATCCGGCGTGGTTTCGAACGGGAAGCTCTGGCAGAACAGCTGGTACTGCTCGCGGTTGTGTTTGAAGGCGAAACCGGCCTTGGCGGCGCGCTGGGCGTAAATATCCAGCAGCTCGGCCGCCACGTCGCGCACCCGCTCGGCGGCTTTCTGCCGCGCGCGCGTCCAGGCGTCGCCGCCCAGTTTGTGCAGCGGGGCGTTTTCGTCCGCGCCGCCGGCGTAGCGGCTGATCAGATGCAGCGATGACACCGGCACGTACAGCTTGTCCTCACCGGCGTAGGAGAGGATCAGGTACTCGGCCTTGATGCCGCCGGCCTCCAGCGTGGTCAGGCCGACATAGCGGCCGACGCCGTGCTCCAGGTGCACCACCGGCTGGCCGGGATGCAGCTCCGCCAGGTTGCGGATCAGGGTATCGGTGTTGATGGTGCGCCGGTTGTCCTGCCGGCGGCGGCTGACGCGCTCGCCGAGCAGATCGCTTTCGCAGATCAGCGCCCGCCGGCGCAGGCCGTCGAGGAAGCCGTGTTCGGCGGCGCCGACCATCATGTAACGGCCCGCGGTTTCCGCCTGATCGAGTCGTTGGATCAAGGCAGGCGCCAGCTTGATGCGGCCGAGCAGATCCTGCAGCGTTTCACGCCGCCCCTCGCTCTCGACGGAGAAGATCACGCTGCCGTCGAAGCCTTCGATAAAGCGCCGCAGATTATCCAGCGGGGATTTATGCTGCGCCTGCACCGCCAGATCGGGCAGGGCATGGTAATCCAGATTGGTATTGCCGGCTTTGGCCGGCAGCTCATCGGTTTTCAGCGCGATGCGCGGCCAGGCTTTCAGCTCGCCGAACAGCGCGTCAACGCGCAGCCACAGCGTATCCGGCGCCAGCAGCGGGCGCATCGGATCGACGCGGCGGCTTTCGTAACGCTGGTTGACGTCCTGCCAGAAGCGCTCGGCGGCGCCCTCCAGATCGCCGGTGTTGACGATCAGCGTGTTGGCCGGCAGGTAGCTGAACAGCGACGGCAGCGGTTGGCTGAAGAACAGCGGCTGCCAGTATTCGATGCCGGCCGGCCAGGCGCTTTTGCTGACCTGCTGATAGATATGCTCGGCGTCGCGGCGCACCTCAAACTGCTCGCGCCACTGGCTGCGGAACAGCTCGATGGCGTTCTTGTCGGTGGGGAACTCGTGGGCCGGCAACAGATTGATGGCCTCAACTTCGCTCAGCGTGCGCTGGGTATCGACGTCGAAGATGCGCAGACTGTCGATTTCGTCATCGAAAAAGTCGATGCGGTAAGGCTCATCGCTGCCCATTGGGTAAAGATCGAGCAGCGCGCCGCGGGTGGCGAATTCGCCGTGCTCCATCACCTGATCGACGCTGCGGTAGCCGGCCTGTTCCAACTGCGCGCGCAGCTTGTCGCGCGACAGGCGCTGGCCTTTCTTCATCACCAGCGCGTGGCCGTGCAGGAATTCGTGCGGGCAGACGCGCTGCATCAGGGTGTTGACCGGCAGAATGATCACACCACGCGCCATGGTCGGCAGGTGATACAGGCTCGACAAACGATCTGAGATGATTTCCTGGTGCGGCGAGAAGCTGTCGTACGGCAGGGTTTCCCAGTCGGACAGCGTAGTCACCATCTGGTCAGTGAACTGCTGGATCTCGTCGCGCAGCCGCAGGGCGTTTTGCATATCCGGCGCGATCAGCATCACCGGGCCAGGGTGGCGTTCTACGATCTCGGCGCATTCCACGGCACAGGCCGCGCCGGTCAGTTGCCCCAGTTGGCGCAGATCGCCCGCGCGATCGGGCAGAGAATAACGAGGGGATGAAGAACGGTTACGGCTATCGGAAGTGCTCATTCAGGTATCTTTAATCAATGTGTTGGATGGCGTCCCGGCACGGATAACCCAGCGCCTTTATGCTGTTTATAGTAGCCCAGCGGCCGGCAAACTGACACAGCAAAAAGCGCTGCTCATCAATTTTCTGCCGGTTATTTAACCGGTTAATGCCGTCTGTTTTTTGCGGCTGAGGATAAATAACGCGCGAAGCTGCCGCCGTCTCCCTCTTCGCCGCCACGCAATAAAAGGCCGTCGGGTGTTCCCTAAACGAGGGAGAGCCTTTATTATCCATGATCACTTTGCTTAAGCCACGGCTATCAAACGGATTTCATGTATCAACCTGTCGCGTTATTCATTGGCCTGCGCTACATGCGCGGGCGAGCCTCAGACCGCTTCGGGCGGTTTGTTTCCTGGCTTTCCACCATCGGCATTACGCTGGGGGTGATGGCGTTGGTCACCGTGCTGTCGGTGATGAACGGTTTCGAAAAGGATCTGGAGAACAACATCCTCGGCCTGATGCCGCAGGCGTTGGTCACCAGTCCACAGGGATCGGTCAACCCGCAGCAGCTGCCGGCCTCCGAGGTGCAGAAGCTGCAGGGCGTCACGCGCGTTGCGCCGCTGACCACCGGTGACGTGGTGCTGCAAAGCGCCCGCAGCGTGGCGGTTGGGGTGATGCTTGGCGTCAATCCCGACGAGGCCGATCCGCTAACCCCCTATCTGGTCAACGTCAAGCAGCAACAGCTGCAGCCGGGCCAATACAACATCATCATCGGCGAACAGCTGGCGGGGCAACTGGGCGTCAAGCGCGGCGATTCGCTGCGCGTGATGGTGCCGAGCGCCAGCCAGTTCACACCGATGGGCCGCATCCCCAGCCAGCGCCTGTTCACCCTCATCGGCACCTTCCATGCCAATAGCGAGGTGGACGGCTATCAGCTGTTGGTCAACCAACAGGATGCCTCGCGCCTGATGCGTTACCCGGCCGGCAACATCACCGGCTGGCGCCTGTTCCTGCAACAGCCGCTGACGGTCGATACCCTCAGCCAACAGGCGCTGCCGGCGGGCACCGTCTGGAAAGACTGGCGCGATCGCAAGGGCGAGCTGTTCCAGGCGGTGCGCATGGAGAAGAACATGATGGGGCTGCTGCTCAGCCTGATCGTGGCGGTGGCGGCGTTTAACATCATTACGTCGCTCGGCCTGCTGGTGATGGAGAAGCAGGGCGAGGTTGCCATTCTGCAGACCCAGGGGCTGACCCGCCGCCAGATCATGTCGGTATTCATGGTGCAGGGCGCCAGCGCCGGCATCATCGGTTCGCTGCTCGGCACGCTGCTCGGCGTGCTGCTGGCCACCAACCTGAATAACCTGATGCCGATCCTCGGCGCCTTGATCGACGGCGCTTCGCTGCCGGTGGCGGTCGATCCGCTGCAGGTGACGATCATCGCCGTGGTGGCGATGGCGGTTTCCCTGTTGTCCACGCTTTATCCTTCATGGCGCGCTGCCGCCGTACAACCCGCTGAGGCTTTACGTTATGAGTAACCATCTTTTGTTGCAGTGTGACAACCTGTGCAAGACCTATCAGGAAGGCAACCTGCACACCGACGTGCTGCGCAACGTCAGCTTTGCTATGCAGCAGGGCGAGATGATGGCGATCGTCGGCAGCTCGGGTTCCGGCAAGAGCACCCTGTTGCACCTGCTGGGCGGGTTGGACTCACCGACCTCCGGCGAGGTGATTTTCAAGGGCGAATCGCTGAACGCCATGTCTTCGGCGGCCAAGGCTGAGCTGCGCAACCGCCAGTTGGGCTTCATCTATCAGTTCCACCACCTGTTGCCGGACTTCACCGCGCTGGAAAACGCCGCCATGCCGCTGCTGATCGGCGGCGCCAAACCGGCGCAGGCGCAGGAGAAAGCGCGGGAGATGCTGGCGGCGGTCGGGCTGGAAAAGCGCAGCAAACACCGTCCGTCCGAGCTTTCCGGCGGCGAGCGTCAGCGCGTAGCGATCGCCCGCGCGCTGGTCAACAACCCGGCGCTGGTGCTGGCGGACGAACCGACCGGTAACCTGGATAAACGCACCGCGGACAGCATCTTCGATCTGCTGGGCGAGCTGAACGTGCGTCAGGGCACCGCGTTCCTGGTGGTGACGCACGATCTGCAGCTGGCCAAGCGTCTGAGCCGCCAGCTGGAAATGGCCGACGGCCACCTGCAGGCGCAGCTGACCCTGATGGGGGCCGAGTAATGGCGGGAGCCTCACTGTCCTTCCTGACGGCCCTGCGTTTCAGCCGCGGCCGTAAACGCGGCGGCATGGTGTCGCTGATCTCGGTTATCTCCACCATTGGCATTGCGTTGGGGGTGGCGGTGCTGATCGTCGGCCTGAGCGCGATGAACGGCTTTGAGCGCGAGCTGAAGAACCGCATTCTGGCGGTGGTGCCGCATGGCGAACTCGAACCGGTCAATCAGCCGTTCAGCGGCTGGCCGTCGATTCTGCAACGGGTGGAAAAGGTGCCGGGCATTGTGGCCGCCGCACCGTACATCAACTTTACCGGCCTGATGGAAAACGGCGCGCAGCTGCGCGCGGTGGAAGTCAAAGGCGTTGATCCGCAGCAGGAGAGCCGGCTGAGCGCGCTGCCGCAGTATGTGCAGGGCGACGCCTGGGCCAACTTCAAGCCCGGCGAGCAGCAGGTGATCCTCGGCAAGGGCGTGGCCGACGCGCTGGGCGTCAAGCAGGGCGCCTATGTCACGGTGATGATCCCCAACAGCGACCCGGAAATGAAGCTGCTGCAGCCGAAGCGCATTCGCCTGCATGTGACCGGCATTTTGCAGCTCAGCGGCCAACTCGATCACAGCCTGGCGCTGGTGCCGTTGGCCGATGCGCAGCAGTATCTCGACATGGGTGACAGCGTCACGGGCATCGCCCTCAAGATGAACGACGTGTTCGCCGCCAACAAACTGGTGCGCGACGCCGGCGAAGTGACCAATTCTTATATCTACATCAAAAGCTGGATCGGCAAGTACGGCTATATGTATCGCGACATCCAGATGATCCGCGCCATCATGTACCTGGCGATGGTGCTGGTGATCGGCGTAGCCTGCTTCAACATTGTCTCCACGCTGGTGATGGCGGTGAAAGACAAAAGCGCCGACATCGCAGTGCTGCGTACCCTGGGCGCCAAAGACGGTTTTATCCGCGCCATCTTCATCTGGTACGGGCTGCTGGCCGGGCTGCTGGGCAGCCTGAGCGGCGTGGTGATCGGGGTGATCGCCTCGCTGCAGCTGACCAACATCATCCGGGGCATCGAGAAACTGGTCGGCCATTCCTTCCTGTCGGGCGATATCTACTTCATCGACTTCCTGCCTTCCGAGCTGCACTGGCTGGATGTGCTGATCGTGCTGGCGACCGCCATCGTGCTGAGCCTGCTGGCCAGTTGGTATCCGGCGAGGCGCGCCAGCCGCATCGATCCGGCGCGGGTGCTGAGCGGACAATAAAACCCACGGGGAGGCAGCGATGCCGCCCCGTTTTTTTAGCCTGGGGATGGGTTATGTACTACGGTTTCGATATGGGCGGCACCAAGATTGAGCTGGGGGTGTTCGACGACAACCTGCGGCGCATTTGGCAAAAGCGGGTGCCGACGCCGCGCGACGATTATCGGCAACTGCTGGCCACGCTGTGCGATCTGACCCTGGAGGCGGATGCGTTTTGCGGCCGGCGCGGCAGCGTCGGCATCGGTATTCCGGGCCTGCCCAACGACGATGACGGCACGCTGTTTACCGCCAACGTGCCGGCGGCGATGGGGCGTCCGCTGCCGCGCGATCTGGCGGCGCTGATCGGGCGCGAGGTGCGGGTCGATAACGACGCCAACTGCTTTGCGCTGTCGGAAGCCTGGGACGACGAGTTCCGCCGCTACCCGACGGTGCTGGGCATCATCCTCGGCACCGGCGTAGGCGGCGGCCTGATCGTCGACGGCAAGACGGTGCCTGGGCGCAACTATATCGCCGGCGAGTTCGGCCATTTGCGCCTGCCGGTGGACGCGCTCGAGGTGCTGGGGCGTGATGTGCCTCGCGTTGCCTGCGGGTGCGGCCATCAGGGTTGCATCGAAAATTACATATCGGGCCGCGGTTTCGAATGGATGTACGCCCATTTCTATGGCCGGCGCTTGCCTGCCACCGAGATCATTGCGCATTATCAGGCGGGTGAGCCGCAGGCGGTGGCCCACGTCGACCGCTTTATGGACGTGCTGGCGATCTGCCTGGGCAACCTGCTGACGGTGCTGGATCCGCATTTGGTGGTGATCGGCGGCGGGTTGTCGAACTTCGACGCCATTTATCAGGCGTTGCCGCAGCGGCTGCCGGCTCACCTGCTGCGGGTGGCCCGGCTACCGCGCATCGAGAAAGCGCGCTATGGCGACGCCGGCGGCGTGCGCGGCGCAGCGTTTCTCAATTTGGCTCGCCCAACGTAATGGGCGTTGCGGCCAGGCGTGAATATATGCAGCCAACAACGCCGCAACGTCCAGTAAGAAGGGTAAACAGGGAAAAGTAAGGAGAGAGTTAATGCACACTCGCCATCGGCTGTGTCAGTTTCGCAAGAGTAAGCATGTGCTGCATCAGCGCTTTCGTTCACGTATTTTTCACCGTGACACCATGGCGGCGGCAGAGCTGAAAAAGCCGTTTGTGGTGGTGTTGACCGGGGCCGGCATTTCGGCCGAGTCGGGCATTCGCACCTTCCGCGCCGCGGATGGGCTGTGGGAAGAGCACCGGGTGGAGGACGTCGCCACGCCGGAAGGTTTCCAGCGCGATCCGGCGCTGGTGCAGGCGTTTTACAACGAACGCCGCCGTCAGCTGCAGACGGAGGAGATCGTTCCGAACGCCGCGCACCGCGCGCTGGCGGATCTGGAAGAGTGGCTGGGAGACAACTTCCTGCTGGTCACGCAAAACATCGATAACCTGCATGAGCGCGCCGGCAGCAAGCGGGTGTTGCATATGCACGGCGAATTGCTGAAGGTGCGCTGCACCCAGTCGGGGCAGGTGTTCGAATGGCCCGGCGATCTCAGCGTCGACGATCGTTGCCATTGCTGCCAGTTCCCGGCGCCGCTGCGGCCGCACGTGGTGTGGTTCGGCGAGATGCCGCTGGGCATGGACGACATCTACCAGGCGCTGAGCAAGGCCGATTTCTTCGTCGCCATCGGCACTTCCGGCCACGTCTATCCGGCGGCCGGGTTCGTGCATGAGGCGCGGCTGGGCGGCGCCTATGCGATGGAGCTGAACCTGGAGCCGAGTCAGGTGGAAAGCCAGTTCGACGAGAAACACTACGGTCTGGCCAGTGAAGTGGTGCCGCGTTTTGTGCACAAGTTTCTGGTGGGCAAGGTGGCGCGGGCCGACAGGCCCTGAGAAAGGCATCAGGGCGCACTGCGCGCCCTGATGGGATGGCGGGGCGTATTAGCGCCCGGCTTTCAACTTTTGGAAGTAGCTTTCGTACAGCGTGCTGGCGTCGCCGACGTCGTTTTGCCACTCGCCGTGCTCAATCACCGCCTTATCCGGATAGAGTGATAGGTCGTTGGCGATCTCCGGCGACAGCAGCTTCTTCGCCGCCAGGTTCGGCGTCGGGTAACCGATGGTCTCCGCCACCTGCACCGCGATTTCCGGCCGCAGCAGGAAGTCGATCAGCTTCAGCGCCCCTTCGACGTTGCGCGCGTTGGCCGGAATGGCCAGGCTGTCCATCCAGAAGATCCCGCCTTCCTTCGGCCAGACGATCTCCAGCGGCGTGCCGGCCTGGCGCGCCACAAAGGCCGAACCGTTCCACACCATGCCGACGTTGACTTCCCCTTCCATAAACGGGTTGCCCGGGTTGTCGGAGTTGAAGGCCAGCACGTTTGGCATCAATTTTTGCAGTTCGTGGTAGGCAGCTTCGATCTCCTTCGGATCGGTGGTGTTACCGGAATAGCCCAGCTTGAGCAGCGCCATTTGGAACACTTCGCGTGCGTCGTCAGTCAACAGCAGGCGGCCCTTGTACTGCGGTTGCCACAGATCGGCCCAGGCGGTAACGGTAGAGGGATCTTGCGCGTCGCTGTTAACGCCGATGGCAGTAGCGCCCCAGATGTAAGGAATGGAATAGTCGTTGTTGGGATCGAACGGCTTGTTCAGCAGGGTGGGATCGAGATCCTTGAAGTGGCTGAGCTTGCTCTTGTCGATTTTTTGCAGCATGCCTTCCTTGCTCATCTTGGCGATGAAGTAAGTGGAAGGCACCACCAGATCGTACGCGCCGTCTTTGTAGGTTTTCAGCTTGGCGTACATGCTTTCGTTGGATTCATAGGTGGAATAGATCACCTTGATGCCGGTTTCCTTGGTGAACTGCTCCAGCAGCCCCGGCGGGACGTATTCAGTCCAGTTATAGAAGTACAGTGTCTTGCCGTCAGAGGCGTTTGCAGAGCAGAAACTCAGCGCCATCATCCCGGCTGCGAGCAGATGTGACCACTTTTTCATGCAGCGTATCCTTCAGCAGTAGTGAGCCGAACCCGTATGGGCTGCCGTTTTCGGCCGCGCCATACCCCAGAAAGGGGCCATTATAGGGGCCGGGGCGGGGTGGGTAAAGGCGGTTATCCCGTTGGCAAATCAAGGGGTTCGGCGGCTTAAAGCGCATCACAATTTGTGTGTCTCGCGCTGGACAGGCGGTGAAGCGCGTGCGAAACAATAATTTTGGCGAATAAACGAGGGCGGCGATGAATTTCAAACAGGTCTTCAGCCAGGCGGAGCTCAGCAAGACGGATCTGACGATTTTGCACTGCATTCTCGACAACCCGGACGCCTGCATCGACGACGGCATCCGCGCGGTGTCCGCACGCTGCTACAGTTCCCCCTCGACGCTGGTGCGGCTGGCTAAAAAGCTGGGCTTTCGCGGCTATCTCGAACTGGTCTATTTCATCAAGTTCAACCTGACGATGGCGCCGGCCTACCAGGTGGAACGCCCTACGTCGGCGGCACCGCCGGCCCAGCAGGCGCAGTTTCTCGATCTGCTCGACAGCGGCAAGATCCTGATCCACGGCAGCGGTTTTTCACAGCTGGTGGCGCAGTATATGTACAACAAGTTTATGACGCTGGGCGTAGACAGTTACCTGTCGCTGTGGCCGGATTTCGACATTCTTGACCGCGAGACGCGCTTTCGCTTCGACATGGTGATCGTGATTTCAAAGTCGGGCAACAGCGGCTCGGCGCTGAGCTGGAGCGAGGCGGTGAAGCGTAATCACATTCTGCTGGCGGCCTTCTGCGGCGACGGCGACAGCCCGCTGGCGCAGCAGGCCGATATGACCTTTCTGTTTGAGGATCGGCAAAAATACGATCACGATATCTACTATCCCAACCCATTTTTCGGCCACTGTCTGTTGGGATTCGAGAATGTGATCACCGCCTGGTTTGAACGACGCGGCCGCTGACGGCCGCATCGCACCGTTTAGCGCCAGTGCCTGGCATACTGACGGTGGGCCAGCAGGTACTCCTCCACCAGCGTTTTCGCCAGCGAGTAGGAGTTGACCAGCGGGTGCACCATCAGCGCCTTGATGGCCAGTTGGCGGTTGCCGGTCAGGATCGCCGCCACCGCCAGCCGTTCGTACTCTTTCACCTGCGAAATCAGGTTTTTCTGGGTGTCGGGAATATCGCGCATTTTGACCGGCTGAATCCCGGCGCTGCTCAATTCGCAGCTGATTTCGATCACGTCTTCCGGGTGCAGAAAATCGAGCGTGTCGCGGTTTTGCATCGATACCACTACGCGTTTTTGCCGGCCGCTGTTGACCGCCTCCAGAATGTCGATCGCCACCCCGGCATAGCCGCCGCTGTCCGGCTGCTCGATAAACTGTTGCAGCGTCAGCATCTCACGTTTTTTCACCTTGCCCTGGTTGGACTCGCGCTGCATGTAGGAGTTTTCGCGCTGCAGATAATGGCTGAAGTAGACAGAGAAGGCGTGTTCCAACTGGTGGGGGATGTCCAGCTCGCCTAACTCTGACAGCATTTGGCGGTTGATCGCCGCGATTTGTTCGCCGCGGGTCTCGCCGCCCGCGACGATGGCGGCGATCGCCTGCTCACGGTAGTAGTAATAGTAGAGATACTCGTTGAGCATCAAATTGTCTGACAGCGCCACCAGCTCCGGCGAGAAGTATTTCATGCAGGTATCGCGATACAGGCGCGGATCCGCCAGCAACCGTTCCGTGACCGGCTCGCCGTTGACGCGCGCATTGCGGAACCAGGAAAGATGGTTGAGGCCGAAGCAGTCGACGCTCAGTTGGTCTTCGCGGCAGTCCAGCAGCTCGGCCAGTTCGCGGATAAACTCGCTGGGGGCGTCGCAGATGCCGTAGACCCGGCGCTGGAAGCCGGATTTGATGATCGCCTCGGTCACCATGCCGGAAGGATTGGTGAAGTTGAACAGGACCGCGTCCGGCGAGGAAACCTGCTCGATCAGGCGGCAATAGTCGAGGATCGCCGGAATTGAACGCATCGCCATGGCGAAGCCGCCGGCGCCGGTGGTTTCTTGCCCGAGCAACTGGTGATTGAGCGCGATGCGCTCGTCATGGATGCGGCCTTCCTCGCCGCCGATGCGCAGGGTGGTGATGATGTAATCGGCGTCTTGCAGCGCCTGGCGCGGATCGCTGCTGAGGCTGAAAGCAATGTCGCCGCGAATGCGCTGGAATACGCCCTGTGCGAGGGCGCCGTAGATCGCCAGATGGCGCTCATCGGTATCCATAAACACCACTTCGGTAATGCCGATGCGATGGGCGTTATAGGCGATGGATTTGGCGAGGAACGGGGAACGCACGCCGCCGCCGCCGAGAACGGTTAATTTCATTCGATATCTCCCATTAATAAAGCGTTAGAGTGCCGCTAAATATTTCTCTACCTGATTTTTGACCTTGCCGACCGTGACGCCGTAAATCACCTGCACTTCACGGCGATTCTTCACCACGCCTTTGGCGCCGGTACTTTTCAACGCGGCCTCATCCACCCGCGCCATATCCTTTAATTCCACCCGCAGCCGGGTAAAGCAGTTATCGACGGAAATAATGTTTTCCTTGCCACCCAGCGCGCGAATAATGATGCCGCTTGGCTCGTCCGGGGTATTTTTACGGTTCCGGTAATCCTGTTTGGAATAGAGTTTGACGTCCTGATCATCTTCACGGCCCGGCGTTTTCAGATTGAGCTTCAGCACCAGCGTTTTGAACACCAGGTAATACACCGCAAACTGCACCAGCCCGATGACCACATACAGCGGCCAGCGGGTGAGAGAGACCGGCAGCGGCAGGTTGTAGGCCAGGAACTCGACCAGCCCGCTGGCGCCCCAGGGGCGCACCTGGAACAGGTTGCAGGCTACCTGCGAGAGCGCGGTCAACACGGCGTGGATCACCCACAACAGCGGAGAGATAAACAGGAAGGTGAACTCTATCGGCTCGGTGATGCCGACCAGGATCGAGGTGGTGATGGCCGGGATCAGAATCGCCTTGGCCAGCATTTTCTTTTCCGGTTTGGCGGTGTGATAGAAAGCCAATGCCGCGCCCGACAGGCCGAAGATGGTCACCATCCCTTGCTGCGAGAAACGCAGCGCCTCGTTCATCAGCGGCGAGATGCTTGGGTCGCGCATGTAGGCCAGGAAAATCGCCTGCGAGCCGGAGACGGTCTGGCCGTCTTGTACGATCGAACCGCCGATACTGGTGAGCTGGAACGGCGACCAGATAAAGTGGTGCAGCCCGGTGGGGATCAGAAATTTCTCGAAGAAGCCGTAGACGAATACCCCGAGCGAGCCGGCGCTTTTCATAAAGCCGGTAAGCGCGATCAGGCCCTGTGAGATAGCCGGCCACAGGTAGCTGAAGGCGACGGCGTACAGCATGATGATCGGCGTCATGGCAATCAGCACCAGCTTGGCGCCGCCGTAGACCGAGAACACGCCGTTGAGTTCGACGTTGCACAGGCGGTTATGCACCCAGGCAATCGTGACGCCGAGGATAAGACCGAGGAAAATGCCCATATCTACCACGGTAAATCCCAGCAGTTCCGTTTGCCCGGTGCCGTAATACTCACCGTTGATCTTGGCCGCGACGTGGCCGCTGAATTGCAGATAAGACGAATTGGCGCCGAGGAACATGATAAAGCACATCACCGCGACCAGCGCCGCTTCGCTTTTCTTGTCTTTGGCCAGGCCGTAGGTAATACCGATACAGAAAATCAGCCCGAGATTGCCGAATAACGGCCAGAAGGTATCGCCGATCATTTTACCGATAGAGAAGACGGCGGAATGTTCATTGATTAATGTGGCATTGGTAAGAATAGAACTGAGCGCCAGAATCAGACCGATTACCGGCAGGAAAAATATCGGCCCCATCATGGCTTTGGAGAAAAGCTGCAGCTTGTTTAAGATATTATCGATAATACCTTTCATGGCAGTTCCTTTTTATATTTTAATGGATGACGACGTTGCTGAATAAACTCCCTGAAAGCGAGAAAAATAAGGCACCTTGCCTGGATTCAGTTATAGGGGGAAGTTTTCGCCGCTGCAATCGGCGGGGCGGAAATAGGCACCGATGCTCACTGAGTGACAACCGGTGCCGGTTGTGAAGGGGATCACAACCGGGCGCGGCAGCGCCCGGCGGGAAGGATTATTCTGCCTTGGGCGAGCGATCGCGCATCACCCACTGGCTGGCGATCACCAGCACCAGCGACAGCAGCAGCAAAATGGTGGCCAGCGCGTTGACCTCCGGCGAGACGCCGACTTTCACCATCGAGTAGATCTTCAGCGGCAAAATCTCGTAGCTCGGCCCGGTGACAAAGGAGGAGACGACCACGTCGTCCATCGACAGGGTAAAGCTCAGCAGCCAACCGGCCGCCACCGCCGGCATCGCCAGCGGCAGGATGATTTTGCGCAGGATGGTAAACTCGCTTGCGCCGAGGTCGCGCGCGGCTTCCAGCATCTTCACGTCGAAGCCTTTCAGGCGCGCGTAGACGGTCACTACCACGAACGGCAGGCAGAAGGTGATGTGCGAGAACAGCAGCGACCAGAAGCCGAGCGAAATGCCCAGCAGCATGAACAGCACCAGCAGCGAGATGGCCATTACGATGTCCGGCGACATCATCACCACGAACAGCATGCCGCCGACGAACGGCTTGCCGCGGAAGCGGTAGCGGTACAGCGCCACCGCGGTCAGCGAGCCGATCAGGGTGGCGAAGGTAGCGGAGAGCACCGCCATGGTCAGCGAGTGCCCCGCGGCCTGCAGCAGGCTGTCGTTATTCAGCAGCGTGGCGTACCACTTGGTGGTGAATCCTTGCCAGTTGATGCCAAAGCGCGAAGCGTTGAAGGAGTTGACGATCAGGATGACGATCGGGATATACAGATAGGCGTATACCAGCGTCATAAAGCCGCCGCGTAGCAGACGTCCGATCATGCCAGATCCTCCTTCTTGTTCAGCAGGCGGGCGGCCCGGTAATAGACCAGCAGCAACAGCCCCATCACCAGCGTCAGGCAGATGCTGGTGGCCGCGCCGAACGGCCAGTCGCGGATATTGAGGAACTGGCTTTTAATCACGTTGCCGATCAATAGATTCTTGGCGCCGCCCATCAGATCGGCGACGAAGAACAGCCCCATCGCCGGCAGCACCACCAGCAGGCAGCCGGCGATAATGCCCGGCATGGTCAGCGGCACGATGATGCGGATAAAGGTCTGCAGCTTGCTGGCGCCGAGATCGCGCGCCGCCTCCAGGCAGGATTTATCGAGCTTTTCGATGCTGGAGTAGAGCGGCATCACCATAAACGGCAGCAGAATATACACCAGGCCGAGGATCACCGCTTCCGAGGTGTACATGATGCGCAGCGGCTTGTCGATGACGCCGATCCACAGCAGCGCGTCGTTGAGATAGCCGCGGGTGCTGAGAAACAGCTTCAGGCCGTAGATGCGGATCAGCGAGTTGGTCCAGAAGGGCACGATCAGCAGAAACAGCAGCAGCGGCCGCACCTTCTGCGGCAAGCGCGCCAGGATAAAGGCGAACGGATAGCCGATCACCAGGCAGCACACGGTGGCGATCAGCGCCATGTTCAGCGAGTGCAGCAGCACCTGGGCGTACAACGGGTCGAACAAGCGCCGGTAGTTATCCAGCGTGAACACCATCTGCACCAGGTTGGCGTCGTCGCGGGTCAGGAAGCTGGTGCCGATGATCATCAGGTTCGGCATGAACACGAACAACAGCAGCCAGGCGACGACGCCGACGATCACCACATTCTGGAAGACTTTACGCGATTTCTTCATCGGCCAGCACCACCTCCCAGCTTTCGACCCAGGTCACCGCCATCTTCTGGTTGAGCGAGTGATCGACGTCCGGATCGTCTTCGTTGAAGAACTCGCTGACCATCACCGTTTTGCCGTTCTCCAGCTCGACCACCGACTCCAGCGTCATGCCTTTGTAGTTGCGCTCACGCACGTAACCGATCAGCCCGTCGTGCTGCGCGCTGTCGTTCACTTCTTCCACCCGCAGATCTTCCGGGCGCAGCAGCACCTTCAGCTTTTGGCCCGGCTCCACCGGCAGATCGGCATAGATGTCGCACTCGCGGCCTTCGACGTTGGCGCGCACCCGCTGTGGATCGAGGCGCTCCAAAACCACCGCGTCGAAGATGTTAATCTCGCCGATGAAGCTGGCGACGAACAGATTCTTCGGCTCTTCGTAGATCTCACGCGGCGTGCCGTCCTGCTCGATGCGGCCTTCGCGCATCACCACGATGCGGTCCGACATGGTCAGCGCTTCTTCCTGATCGTGGGTGACGAACACGAAGGTGATGCCCAGCTTGCGCTGCAGCGCCTTCAGCTCGTTCTGCATCTGCTTGCGCAGCTTGTAGTCCAGCGCCGACAGCGATTCGTCCAGCAGCAGCACCTTCGGCTTGTTGACCACCGCGCGGGCGATGGCCACGCGCTGCTGTTGGCCGCCGGAGAGCTGGCCCGGCCGGCGCTTGGCGAACGTATCCAGCTGCACCATGCGCAGCGCCTCTTCGACGCGCGGCGTCAGTTCCGCCGCCGGCACCTTTTGCATGCGCAGGCCGAAGGCAACGTTGTCGAACACCGACATGTGCGGAAACAGAGCGTAGCTCTGAAACACGGTGTTGACGTGGCGATGCTCGGCCGCAATGGCGGTGATGTCCTGGCCGTCGAGCGCGATGCGGCCCCGATCGGCGTCTTCCAGACCGGCGATCAGGCGCAGCACCGTGGTTTTGCCACAGCCGGAGGGGCCGAGAATGGTGAGGAATTCGCCGTGATTAATCGTCAGATCCAGATCGGCAATGATGGTTTTGCCATCGAACGCTTTGCTCAGGGCATGCAGTTCAACAAGGGGAGTCGGAGAGGATGTCTCAGTCATTTATCGTATTACTCTATCCCGTGGGCTAATGCAGATAGAACCGCAACTGGAAAAGACTGCCGGAGCTTGCGGGATGCCCGCTGATCAAATGAAGCTCAAACCAGTTACGCCAATGGAAATTTTTCGAGCGCGCATGATAGACGCTGAATGCCGGAATTGAAAGCCGATCCGGCCCAGATGCCGCGTTTTTCATCATGATAGCGACAAATGACCCTGTGATGACAGCATTATTCCTCTCAGAAATCATCACAAAGATTAATGATATTGGCGAATTCTGGTTAAAAATGACCTGACGCAATATTTGATCCTGATCGGTTCCGCATAATGAAACGCGATATTCTGAGGGGCCGCTACCATGGACAAATTACTTGACCGCTTTTTCAACTACGTCTCTTTCGACACCCAGTCCAAAGCGAACGTAAAGCATGTGCCGAGCACCGACGGGCAGTTGAAGCTGGCGCGTGCGTTGCAGCAGGAAATGATCGCGCTCGGCTTCGAGCGGGTGTCGCTCAGCGAACACGGCTGCGTGATGGGCACCTGGCCGGGTAACGTCGCCTGGCCGGTGCCGGCGGTCGGTTTTATCGCCCATCTGGATACTTCGCCGGATTTCAGCGGCAAACACGTCAATCCGCAGATCGTCGAGAACTATCGCGGCGGCGACATTGCGCTCGGCATCGGTGATGAAGTGCTGTCGCCGGTGATGTTCCCGATCCTGCACCAGATGCTGGGGCAGACGCTGATCACCACCGATGGCAAAACGCTGCTGGGCGCCGACGACAAGGCCGGCATCGCCGAGATCCTCACCGCCATGGTGCGCCTGCGCGCGCGCAAAATCCCGCACGGCGACATCCGTGTGGCCTTCACCCCGGACGAGGAGGTGGGCAAAGGGGCGCAGCTGTTCGACGTGGCGGCCTTCAATGCCGAATGGGCTTACACCGTGGACGGCGGCGGCGTCGGCGAGTTGGAGTGCGAGAACTTCAACGCCGCCTCGGTGACGATCAAAATCCTCGGTAACAGCGTGCACCCCGGCAGCGCCAAGGGCGTGATGGTCAACGCGCTGTCGCTGGCCACCCGCATTCATCAGGCGCTGCCGGCGGACGAAGCGCCGGAGACCACCGAAGGCTACCAGGGCTTTTATCACCTCAGCAGCATCAAGGGCAGCGTAGAGCGCGCCGAAATGCACTATATCCTGCGCGACTTCGAGCGCGAGGGGTTCGAGGCGCGCAAACGCAAAATGGTGGACATCGCCCACGAGGTCGGCAAAGGCTTGCCGCGCGATTGCTATATCGAAGTGAGCATCGAAGACAGCTATTACAACATGCGCGAACAGGTGGCGGAGCACCCGCACGTGATCGCGCTGGCGCAGCAGGCGATGCGCGACTGCGACATCGAACCGGTGATGAAACCGATCCGCGGCGGCACCGACGGCGCGCAGCTGTCGTTCCGCGGCCTGCCGTGCCCGAACCTGTTCACCGGCGGCTACAACTACCACGGCAAGCACGAGTTCGTGACGCTGGAAGGCATGGAGCAAGCGGTGGCGGTGATCATGCGCATCGCGGCGCTGGCCGCCGAGCGGGCGCGGTAAACGGGACGCTTGCGATCGGCATAATCGCTTGCCGCAACAAGGCGTTGCTCATAGTGTGGAGGTACATTCCCCACGCATAAGGACCGCATGATGAGCACCGAATACCGTATCGCCAGCCCGCATTTGGCGCAGTTCGTTCAGGCGATTTGGCGCCAGGCCGGCAGTACGGCGCGCGAAGCCGAGCTGGTGGCCGATCATCTGGTGCAGGCCAATCTGGCCGGGCACGATTCGCACGGCGTCGGCATGATCCCCAGCTACATGGCGTCGTTGGCGCAGGGGCAATTACAGCTCAATCAGCACGCCGAAGTGGTGCGCGACGCTGGCGCGGTGCTGACGCTCGACGGCGCGCGCGGCTTCGGTCAGGTGGTGGCCAGCGAAGCGATGGCGCTGGGCATTGAACGCGCCGGCAAGCTGGGCCTGGCAGCGGTGGCGCTGCACAATGCGCACCATATCGGCCGCATCGGCCATTGGGCGGAGCAGTGCGCCCGCGCCGGTTTTATCTCGATTCACTTCGTCAACGTGGTGGGCGATCCGATGGTGGCGCCGTTCGGCGGCAGCGATCGCCGCTTCGGCACCAACCCGTTCTGCGCCATTTTCCCGCGGCCGGGCCGAACGCCGCTGCTGTTGGATTTCGCCACCAGCGGCATCGCCTTCGGCAAGACCCGGGTGGCCTATAACAAAGGGCTGTCGGTGGCGCCGGGCTATCTGATCGACGAACACGGGCAACCCACCACCGAACCGAAGGTGATGCACGAAGCGCCGTTCGGGTCACTGTTGCCGTTCGGCTTGCACAAAGGCTATGCGCTGGCGGCGATGTGCGAGATCCTCGGCGGCGCGCTCTCCGGCGGCCGCACCACCCACGACGCTACGCTGAAAGCCGACAGCGACGCCATCTTCAACTGCATGACGACCCTGATCCTCGATCCTCAGGCCTTCGACGCCCCGCAAATGCAGGCCGAGGCCGAAGCGTTTATCGGCTGGGTGAAGGCGTCGCCGCCGAGCGGCGAACAGCCGATCGCGGTGCCGGGAGAATGGGAAGAGGCCAACCGCGCGACGCGGCTGGAGCAGGGCATACCGATAGACGCCAATACCTGGCGGCAGATTTGCGCGGCGGCAGAGCAGGCGGGCATGGCGAATGAAGCGCTGGCCGGCTTTCGCGCGCAGGCGCGGCAGGCATAAAAAAAGCCACCCGGCAGGGTGGCTTGTTCGCGTACTCGCAATCAGTCGTTAAAGTACCAATAGCCGCTGTTGACCAGCGCGGTCAGCAGCGCCAGGAATGACGGATCGTCCACCGCGTCGCCGAGCAGGGCGGCGTCGACGCTGAAGTTTTGGCACAGGGCGTCTGCGGCCTGCAGTTGGTCGGTGTCGATCAGTTCGCCGTTGACGAAGCAGCGATCGCCGACCCGCAGCACGCGCAACCCGCCCAGGCGCTGCAGCGCTTCACCCTGTTGCAGCAGTTCGTAGATTTCCCCGGCCTGATACGGTGGCTCCGGCGGCGCCAGATCCAGCTCGTGGCGCGATTGGGAGATAAACTCGCCGAACCAGTGCTGGAAGTGTTCCGGCTGTTGCACCAGATCCAGCATCATCTGCCGTAAGGCGTCCACTTCCTGCGGCAGGATCTCCGCCGGGTGTTCGCGCAGTTTAACGTCCGGATCGCCGTAGCGTTTGCTGCCCAGCTCGCGTGCCAGCACGTAATCGGCGAAGCCGCTCACTAGCTCGCGGCCGTTCGGCGCGCGGAAGCCCACCGAGTAATTGAGCGCGTTTTCCAGCGCGTAGCCTTCATGCGGGAAGCCCGGCGGAATGTAGAGAATGTCGCCCGGCTCCATCTCTTCGTCGATGATGGCGTCGAACGGTTCGACCTGCAGCAGATCCGGGTGCGGGCAGTGCTGTTTCAGCGGCGTTTTTTCCCCGACGCGCCAGCGGCGGCGGCCAGTGCCCTGAATGATGAACACGTCGTACTGATCGAGGTGCGGGCCGACGCCGCCACCCGGCACCGAGAAGGAGATCATCAGGTCATCCATCCGCCAGTCCGGCAACTGGCGGAACGGGCGCATCAGCGCGGCGGAAGGCTCATGCCAGTGGTCCACCGCCTGCACCAGCAGCGACCAGTTGTTTTCGCTCAGGTGATCGAAGCTCTCGAAGGGGCCGTGCGCAACCTGCCAACGGCCGTCCTGGTGGCTGACCAGGCGGCTGTCCACTTCGTTTTCCATCGCCAGCCCGGCCAGCTCATCCGGGGAGATCGGATCGATAAAGTTTTTGAAGCCGCGCTTCAGAATCACCGGACGCTTTTGCCAATAGCGTTGCAAAAAATCGTTCCAGTCCAGATCTAATTGATAATCCATGTTCTATTCCAGGATAGAGGAGTGAGCCTGAGTGCGATTATAACGGAAGTTTGGCCCCGTGGATCGGGGCCGCAGCGGCATAATTTACTCGTTGTGGTGGGTGTCGTGCTGGCGGGCGAAGGTGACCTGCATGCGCGCGCCGCCGAGCGGACTGTCGCTGATGACGATTTCGCCGTCGTATTGCTCGATGATCTCCGCCGCCACCGACAGGCCAAGGCCCTGGCCGGGGCGCAGGGTATCCACCCGCTGGCCGCGCTGGAAGATCAGCTGGCGCTTGCTTTCCGGGATGCCCGGGCCGTCGTCGTCGATGACGATGGTGAGATTTTTCTCTGAGTGCAGCGAGGTGATTTCCACGAACTCCAGGCAGTATTTGCAGGCGTTTTCCAACACGTTGCCCATCACTTCCATAAAGTCGTTCTTCTCGCCCATAAAGGTCACTTCCGGCGAGATATCCAGCGTGATCACCACCCCTTTGCGCTGGTAAACCTTGTTCAGCGCCACCACCAGGCTGTCGAGCAGCGCCGGCACCGAGTGGATCTCGCGCGTCAGCACCGTCTGGCCGGAGTTGATGCTGGCCCGGTGCAGGTAGTAACCGATTTGCTGAGAGATGCGCCCGATCTGATCCAGCATGATCGGCTCGGCTTCTTCGATGGTGGTCTGCTTGCCGCTGCGCAGCGAGCGCAGGGTGCTTTGCAGCACCGCCAGCGGCGTTTTCAGGCTGTGGGTCAGATCCGACAGGGTGGTGCGATATTTGGTGTAGCGCTGGCGCTCGTTGCGCACCAGAATGTTCAGATTGCGCACCAGCCCGCGCAGCTCGCTGGGCGGATTCTCATCCAGCTGATCGCGCTCGCCGTTCTCCAGTTCGCCCACCTGATTGACCAGCGCCTTGATCGGCCGTAGGCTCCAGTAGGCCGCCAGCCACAGCAGTGGCACCACCAGCAGCAGGTTGGCCAGCAGCACGTAGCTGAACCACTCCCACACCACGTCTGAGCGCTGCAGCTCCTGCGGAATGCTGTCGACCACCACGATGGTCAACGCCGGCAGCCGCGCCGTGGCGGCATAGGTGTTGACCGCCACCGAGTGCGTCAGCGCGTTCTGATCGGTATCGTCATAATTCTTCAGCTGATCCTGCGCTTTGGGGTTATCCCCCAGCACTTCGCTACTGATGCGGGTATCGGTGTCAATTTCGTAGAAGCCGGACTCTTCCAGCCATTCCTTGTTGATCAGCTTCTCCAGCTCCGGCACTTTGCGCTGGCTCCAGAGCAGGTTGCCCTTATCGTCGTAGATAAAGACCAGCGTCGGGAAGTTGAGATCGATATCGGGGGGGATGGCGATGGTGAGCTTGTTGTCTTTCCACTGCGCCAGGCTGAAGAACAGGTTGCTCTCGCCGCGCAGCAGGCGGAAGGCGGTCTTGTCGAAGCTGACGATGTAGCCGACGACCGCCACCAAACCGTAAGAGAGCGACAGCGCCAGGATCACCCCGGCGGTCGCCATCAGGAAGCGGGCGCGCAGCGAAAACGGTTTTTTATTCTTGTTGAACATCATGTTCACTTCGCGTCAAAACGATAACCCTGGCCACGTACCGTGGTGATCACTTCATGCGGGTATTCCGCCTGCACCTTTTTACGCAAACGTCCCATCAGCACGTCGATGGTATGGCTTTCGCGCAGCTCGGCGTCCGGGTAGAGCTGCAGCATCAACGAATCCTTGCTCACCACCTTGCCGGCGTTGCGGATCAGGGTCTCGATGATGGTGTATTCAAAAGCGGTCAGCTTGATCTGCCGATCGTTGACGCTCAGTTCGCGGCGCGACAGATCGATCTGGAACGGGGGCAGCACGATCACCTGCGAAGCCAGGCCGCTGTTGCGGCGCATCAGCGCCTGCATGCGGGCGATCACTTCTTCCAGGTGGAACGGCTTGGTGACATAGTCGTCGGCACCGGCTTCCAGCACCGCCACTTTGTCCTGCCAGCTTTCGCGGGCGGTCAGCACCAGGATCGGCAGTTTGGTCTGGTGCGCGCGCCAACGGCGGATCAGGCTCAGGCCGTCTTCGCCCGGCAGGCCGAGATCGACGATGGCAATATCCGGCGCGTGTTCCTGCAGGAAATAATCGGCTTCCTTGGCGTCTTCGGCCGCGTCGACCTGATGGCCCATCTCGCGCATCTGAACGGAAAGGTGGTGGCGCAGCAAACCATTATCTTCAACAACCAGTACTCGCATGGCGAACTCCTGTGACTGTGCGGGTGAACGTCCTGTCACCCACGCGATAAAAGGGAACACGCTCTGCGGCGTGTCAGGGGATAACGCGGCCACCTGAACCATTTTGACAAAAAGTGCTGAGGCTATGGTAGGTATAACCCGCCCGGCTCGCAAGAGAACCGAAGCAATGTATTAAAATAAGCGTTATCAATTTGTTCGCCGACATTATCGACAAGTTCTGATAAACGTCGGATAAACAGCGACGGGGCAACGTTAAACGCAACTTAAACGCGCCAGGCATTGTCGCGAAAGCAAAATGTGAACCGGGGCGCTTGATAAGCTTTAAAGGTACTAATAAGGTATTATCGAGGTATCGGCATATTTTCTCAGGAGCGACGGATGAAGCAGTTAACCCAGGCAGAACGCATAGCGGGCGCACTTTACGGACAGATGCTGGGCGACGCGCTCGGCATGCCTTCCGAGCTGTGGCCGCGCGAGCGGGTTAAGCGCCATTTCGGTTGGATAGACGGTTTCCTTGATGGGCCGGCGGAGAACTCGGCCGCCTGCTACTTCAAGGCCGGGCAATATACCGACGATACCGCGATGGCGTTAGCGCTGGCCGATGCGCTGCGGGAAGCGAAAGGCGAGGTGGTGCCAGAGTTGATCGCCCGCAATGTGATCCGCTGGGTGGACAGTTTTGACGCCTTCAACAAGAACATTCTCGGCCCCAGTTCCAAACTGGCGCTGAGCGAGCAGAAAGCGGGAACGCCAATCGCCGAGTTGGAAAACAACGGCATCACCAACGGTGCGGCGATGCGCATTTCGCCTTTAGGCTGCGTGCTGCCGTCTGCGCCGCTGGAGGAGTTCTGTCAGCAGGTGTGGCTGGCCTCCAGCCCGACGCACAAATCTGACATCGCCGTCGCCGGGGCCGTCGCGATCGCTTGGGCGGTTGCGCGGGCGGTGGAGGGCGCGGACTGGGCCTCGATTCGCCTGGCGCTGCCGGGCGTGGCGGAGTATGCCCAGCGCCGTCAGGAGACGACGTTCAGCCCCTCGTTGGCGGCGCGTATCGAGCTGGCGTTTCAGGTGGTGGATGAAGCCAGCGATCCCGAGCAGGCCTCCGAGCGGGTGTATCAACTGATCGGCGCCGGGGTCAGCACCATCGAGTCGGTGCCGGCGGCGCTGGCGATGGTGCAGCTGGCGCAAACCGACCCTACCCGGTGCGCCGTGCTGTGCGCCAACCTGGGCGGCGATACCGACACCATCGGTGCGATGGCCACTGCGATTTGCGGCGCGCTGCATGGCGCTGAAGCGATCGAAGCCGGGTTGCTGGCGGAGTTAAAACGGATGAATCCGCTGGATATCGAGGCTTACGTTCAGGCGTTCGTGCGCTTTCGCCGCCGCCGGCAGGGCGAGGCATAACGGATCAGCTTTCGCTGGTAAACTCGTACATGTCGCTGCGGCAGAAGCTTTCGCTGTATTCGATCGGCTTCTTGCTGTGGTCGAACAGCGTTTGACGCACGATCAGCAGCGGCATCGGTTCTGATAATTGCAGCGCCCGGCGGATGTCGTCGTCGGCCATCGCCGCGCTGACCTGACTGCGCAGCGATCCCATTTCGACGTTATTGCGCCGGAAGTAGTCGTACAGCGAGATGCCGATCTCGTCGACGTTGGCAATCGCCGCCACCACCACGTAGGACACCGCCACCGACATCGGCCGCCGATCGATCAAGTGAATGCGTTTGAGTGTGTAGATCGGCGTTCCGGCCGCCAGCTGCAGCTTTTCAGCCAGTTCGGCGCTGGCGGGTACCCGCTCGCGGCTGATCCATTGCGTATCTGGCCGGCGCCCCTGCTGTAACACCTCGCTCGAGAATCCTTTGACGTCTGCCAAAGAATAGAACAGCTTCGGTTCGGGCCGTTGCAGTTGGATAAAGGTGCCGTAACCGCGTGAACGGCCGATGAGGCCGTCCTGCTCGAGGCAGGCCAACGCTTTGCGTACCGTGATGCGCGAGATGCCGAGCCGTTCGGTGAACAGGCGCTCGCTGGGCAAAAAATCCCACGCATTCAGCAATCCTTGATCGATAGCCTGGCGCACCGAGGCGTTGAAGCGCAAATACAGCGGCATCGCGCCCACGCTGGCCAGATCCTGCTGCAGTTTGTCCAGCAGACGCTGGTTGGTCTCCTTGCTCATAGCCGACGGAAATCCTGTAGCCGCATTGCGATGGCTTATTTAAGGGGATTTCGCCGGGCAGCGCAACTGCCGCCGCCAAGAGGGGAAATGGGGTAGAGTAGTGTGCAATCGCCTTAAGCTCGGAGAAACAGACTGCCCATGAGTGATCACCCACCCTACGCGGATGACGCGGCAATCCTGGCCGCCTTCGCGCAGCAGCGGCAACAAGGCCTGACCCGGCGCTCGGCGCTGCATCAGGCTCTGTTGCAACTGATTGCCGCCGGAGAACTGCCCTGGCGGGCGAAGCTGCCGCCGAGCCGTGCGTTGGCGGCCCGGCTGACGGTGGCGCGCGACACGGTGGAACAGACCTACGCGCGGCTGGAGGCTGAGGGGTTCATCAGCCGAACGGTGGGGCGCGGCAGCTTTGTGCGTTATCGTAGTGACACGCTGCTCGGCCGTGAACTGCTGACGACGGCGACGGGGCAAGAGGCGCGGCTGGCGGAGCGCGAGCTGAGCGATCGCGGCCGGGCGCTGCTGGCGGTCAGCCATACGCCGCACACCTGCCGCCAGGCTTCGCTGACGCCTTCGCTGGCGGACCTGCGGGCGTTCCCCATCGAGCAATGGCTGCAGCAGGAAAAGCAGGCGCTGCGGCGGCACGGCGAGCGATTATTGGGGTATGCCGATCCGCAAGGGCTGCCGGAGCTGCGCGCGGAGATCGCGCACTATCTGCAGCGGGAGCGGGGCGTCAAGGCGACGGCGGAACAGGTGATCGTGGTCACCAGCTCTCAGCAGGCGTTGGCGCTGTGTACGCAGGTGCTGTTCGATCCCGGCGATGCGGTATTCGTCGAAGAGCCGGGTTACCAGGGGGCAAAAAAACTGGTGCAGTCGGCGGGGCTGCAGGCGCGGCCGATCGGCATCGATGAACAAGGGCTGGACGTCGGGCAGTTGATGCAGGCTTCGGGCGGCGGGCGGGGCGTTTACATCACGCCGTCCCATCATTACCCGCTGGGGTATTCGCTGAGCCTCGAGCGGCGGCTGGCGCTGTTGCAGTGGGCGCAGCGCTGCCGGGCCTGGATCATCGAAGACGACTACGACGCCGAGTTCAACTACGACCGGCAAACCAAGGCGGCGCTGCAGGGACTGGACAGCGGCGGGCGTACGCTGTACATCGGCACCTTCAGCAAGACGCTGTTTCCGGGGCTGCGCATCGGTTTCATGATCGCGCCGCCTCAGTTGGTGCGGCCCTTGGTCGCCGCCAGGCAGTTTCAGGACGGCTACACGTCGGCGCTGGCGCAGATGACGCTGTTCCACTTCCTGCACGAGGGCGGCTACGCTGAGCATCTGCGCAATATGCGCACGCTGTACAAAGCGCGGCTGGACGTGCTGTACGACGCGGTGCATCGTCACCTTGCTGCCTGGACGCGTCCGGCGCTGCCGCAGGGCGGGCTGCAGCTGGTTTGCCCGTTGGCGGATGCGGCGACGGAGCGGCGGCTGGTGGTGGCGGCCGCCGAAAGGGGGATACGGCTGTACGGCCTGGCGGACTTCTACACCGGCACACCGCAGCGCGGGGCGTTGGTGCTCGGCTTCTCGGCCTATACGCCGGATGAGATCGTGCGCTTTATCGCCACGCTGGCGCAGGTGTTCAACGCGCTGCCGGTGGAAAGCGATGGCTAAAATTGGTCTGCTCTGTGTTTCAGATTGGTCCGTATTGTACCGCCGCCATGCGGTGTATTCTGCCGCTATCCGATTATTTCCCTAATGGAAATAATATCTTACACCGTGAGGCGCTATGAACCCATCAAACCCTGAAGTGACTATCCGCAGAATCAATGGCGACGACAAAGCGCAATGGCTGGCGCTCTGGCAGGGCTATCTCGACTTTTACCGCGCCGATGTGGCGCCGCAGGTGACCGATCGCACCTTCGAACGCCTGGGGCAGGATGAACAGGTGTACGGGCTGGTGGCGGAGGATGCCGACGGCCAGCTACTGGGGCTGATGAACCTGGTGTTCCACCCGTCCACCTGGAGCGCAGTCGGCTATTGTTATATCGAAGATCTCTATGTGTCGCCGCAGGCGCGCGGCCATAAGGTGTCGGAAAAGCTGTTCGAACAGGCGTACCGATTGGCAGAGACGCGCGGCAGCGATCGGGTCTACTGGATGACCCAGGAGTACAACGCGCCGGCGCGCTCGCTGTACGACAAAATCGGCAGAAGAAGCTCGTTTATCGTTTATACCCGTTAACCGCAGGAGGCGTGTATGGCAATGAATCGTTATGGTCAGCCGATTGGCGAACCGATGCCGGATTGGCAGCCGGCTCGCCGTCCGGGCGGCGCGACGCTCGGCGGGCGTTTCTGCTCGCTGGCGCCGCTCGAGCCGCAGCGGGATTACGCCGCGCTGTTCGAGGCGTTTCAACTGGCGCCGGACGGCCGCGACTGGACCTATCTGTCTATCGAACGGCCCGACACGCCGGCGGCGATGCTGCAGCATCTGGAAACGCTGCAAGCCAACCCGACGCTGGTTAATCTGACGGTGTTCGACGCCGCCAGCGACGCGCCGGTGGGCACGGTGGCGCTGATGCGCATCGACGAGGCCAATGGCGTGCTGGAGATCGGCCACGTCAGCTGGTCGCCGTTGATGAAACAGCGCTCCAGCGCCACCGAGGCTATCGCGCTGCTGCTGCGCTATGCCTTCGACACGCTGGGCTACCGCCGCTGCGAGTGGAAGTGCGACAGCCATAACGCACCCTCCCGCCAGGCTGCGCTGCGCTTTGGCTTTCGCTACGAGGGTAACTTCCGCTATGCGGTGATCGTCAAGGGGCGCAGCCGGGATACCGACTGGTTCGCCATCACCGCCGACCGGTGGCCGACGGTACGACAGGCGCTGGCGCGCTGGCTTAGCGCGGACAACTTCGATGCGCAGGGGCGGCAGATAGCTCGGCTGCAGGTGTTGCGCGGCGAATAATAAGCAAAAAGGCGGCCCGCGGGCCGCCTTTTTATCGGGCTAAAGCGCTTACTTCAGCTCGTCGACCAGGGTGGTGGCGCGGCCGATGTAGTTGGCAGGGGTCATCGCTTTCAGACGGGTTTTCTCTTCTTCCGGCAGCGCCAGGCCATCGATGAACGCCTGCATGCCGGCAGCGTCCACGCGCTTGCCGCGGGTCAGCTCTTTCAGCTTCTCGTAAGGCTTCTCGATGCCGTAACGGCGCATCACGGTCTGGATCGGCTCGGCCAGCACTTCCCAGTTGTGATCCAGTTCGTCCAGCAGGTGTGCCTGATTCACTTCCAGCTTGCTGATGCCTTTCAGGGTGGCCTGGTAGGCGATCAGCGCATAGCCCAGGCCCACGCCCAGGTTACGCAGCACGGTGGAATCGGTCAGGTCGCGCTGCCAACGGGAGACCGGCAGTTTGCCCGCCAGGTGGCCCAGCACGGCGTTGGCCAGGCCCAGGTTGCCTTCGGAGTTTTCGAAGTCGATCGGGTTGACCTTGTGCGGCATGGTGGAAGAACCGATTTCGCCGGCGATGGTCTTCTGCTTGAAGTGGTTCAGGGCGATGTAGCCCCAGATGTCGCGGTCGAAGTCGATCAGAATGGTGTTGAAACGCGCTACGCAGTCGAACAGCTCGGCGATGTAGTCATGCGGCTCGATCTGGGTGGTGTACGGGTTCCAGGTGATGCCGAGCGAGGTCACGAACGCTTCGCTGAACTGATGCCAGTCCACTTCCGGGTAAGCGACGATGTGGGCGTTGTAGTTGCCGACCGCGCCGTTGATTTTACCCATGATCTCCACGCGCTCCAGCTGGCGGTATTGGCGCTCCATGCGGTAAGCCACGTTGGCGAACTCTTTGCCGACGGTCGACGGGGTCGCCGGCTGGCCATGGGTGCGCGACAGCAGCGGGATATCGCGGTATTCCAGCGCCAGCCCTTTCAGCGCATCGATGATTTTACGCCAGTAAGGCAGCACCACGTCCTGACGGGCGCTTTGCAGCATCAGCGCGTGCGACAGGTTGTTGATGTCTTCGGAGGTGCAGGCGAAGTGGATGAACTCGGACACCGCGTGCAGCGCAGGCACCGCCGCCACTTTTTCCTTCAGGAAATACTCGACCGCTTTCACGTCGTGGTTGGTGGTGCGCTCGATGGTTTTGATACGCTGAGCGTCTTCTTCGTTGAATTCAGCGACGATTTTGTCGAGGAAAGCGTTTGCGTCGGCGTCAAAAGCGGGAACTTCCTTGATTTCTGCGCAGGCGGCCAGTTTTTGCAGCCAACGTACTTCAACCTGTACGCGGAATTTCAGCAGACCGTATTCGCTGAAAATGGGGCGCAGTGCGCTGACTTTATCACCGTAGCGTCCATCAACGGGGGAAACGGCGGTCAGTGAGGATAATTCCATCGGTAGCAACTCCTGGGATCGATTAACAATGAGCAACGATATTTTGCGCCTGCTTGAACAGACGATTACGGGAAAACATTAACTGCAGGCGGCTGCCGCCAACCTGTTGCCACAGCACGGCGGCGCGAATGCCGGCCAGCAGCGTGGCGCGAACCTTGGCCTGCACCTGCGGGTTCTGCAAGATAGCCGGCGAGCCGGTTACCTGGATACGCGGCCCGAGCGGGCTGACCACGTCGACGTAAATGCCGGCCAGCGCGCTGATGATGGTGTCTGACTCAAGATCGAAGTGCGCCAGCTGGCGTTCGAGTTGGCCGAGGCGTTCACCGAGCGTGTTCATCGCCTGTTTGTTGGCGTTGAGCTTGCGCTCCAGCACCATCAGGCTGATGGTGTAGCGGGTCAGTTCCGCGCCCGGCCCTTTGTTGTTGGCGTTAAGCACGCCCATCAGGGTTTCGAGGCCGACCATCAAATTGCGCTCCTCGCCGCCGAACACCGCCAGCGTGGAGGGCGGGTCCATCTGCAGCAGGCTTTTCAGCGAGGTCTGAAAGGCTTCGCGATTGCATTGCCCTTCGTGGGCCAGTTGCTGAACCAAACGCGCCGCCTGGCTGATGCCCGCCATGGCCAGCGTGATGTCATAATAATTCTTCGCCACGAATACTCCTGTAAACGCTGTGAACGGTACATGGCTTACTGCATAAGGTTGTGTGTATCGCCAGGGTAACGGCGGCGGCCGCGAACGGGAACGATCGGGCGTGGCTGTAACAACGATGACAACGAATGCCGCGGATCATGCCACAAAATCGAGGGTAAACCCAGCGTCTAATACGCCCGTAACGAGGCGGAGGCGCCGTGCGGCGCAGAACTGCGCAAATAGGCGGCGAAAATCGCCGGCGTGGCGACGCGAACTTATTGTTGCGGCGGCAAATAAAGTGCGGCGGCTGCATCTATACTGCCAACGTGAGCCCTCAAATAAAGACCTTTATATGCACGTAAAAAACAAGCAGCCGCTGCCGGCGGTGACGCTGGCGGCCATCGGCGTGGTGTACGGCGATATCGGCACCAGCCCGCTGTACACCCTGCGCGAATGCCTGACGGCAGAGGAGGGCATCACTATGACGCCGGCCTCGATCTACGGCTTTTTGTCGCTGATCTTCTGGCTGCTGACGCTGGTGGTGTCCATTAAGTACATTTGTTTCGTGATGCGCGCCGACAACGACGGCGAGGGAGGGATCCTGACGCTGATGTCGCTGGCGATCCGCAAGCTGGATGCGCGCTGGGTGCCGGCGGCGGTGCTGATCGGGCTGGTGGGGGGCAGCTTCTTTTATGGGGATGGGGTGATCACCCCGGCCATTTCGGTACTGTCGGCCATCGAAGGCCTGCAGATCATCGCCCCCGAGCTGGACAGCTTTATTGTACCCCTATCGCTGCTGGTGTTGACCGCATTGTTTGCGATCCAAAAGCACGGCACCGGCAGCGTCGGCAAATTGTTCGCCCCGGCGATGGTTATCTGGTTCCTGACGCTGGCGCTGCTGGGCATCGGCGGTATTCTGCATCACCCCGGCGTGCTGCGGGCGCTGAACCCTTACTGGGCGGTGAATTTCTTCCTCGAATACAAGGCGGTGTCATTCTTTGCGCTGGGCATGGTGGTGTTGTCGGTCACCGGTGCCGAAGCGCTGTACGCCGATATGGGCCACTTCGGTAAAAAGCCGATCCGTTTGGCGTGGTTTACGCTGGTGGCACCGGCGCTGGTGTTGAATTATTTCGGCCAGGGGGCGCTGTTGCTGGCCAATCCGGCGGCGATCAACAACCCGTTCTTCCTGCTGGCGCCGACCTGGGCGCTGATCCCGCTGCTGGTGATCGCCACGCTGGCGACGGTGATCGCCTCGCAGGCGGTGATCTCCGGCGTGTTCTCGCTGACGCGCCAGGCGGTGCGGCTGGGCTACCTGCCGCCGATGCGTATCATCTATACCTCCGATCAGGAATCCGGGCAGATTTACATTCCGGTGGTGAACTGGCTGCTGTTCGCAGCGGTGCTGATCGTGATTATCAGTTTCAAACACTCCAGCAACCTGGCGTCGGCTTACGGCATCGTGGTGACCGGCACCATGCTGCTGTCGTCGATTTTGCTGAGCATTGTGGCGGTGAAAAACTGGGGCTGGCCGCGCGCGCTGGGCGGGCTGATGCTGCTGGTCATGCTGTGCATCGACGTACCGCTGTTCGGCGCTAACCTGATCAAGCTGGCGACCGGTGGCTGGCTGCCAGTGGCGCTCGGGCTGACGATTCTGCTGATCATGCTAACCTGGAAGACCGAGCGCTCGCGCCTGATCCGCCGGTTGCGCGATAATCAGGAAGGGCTGAGCGCGCTGATCGAGTCGCTGGAGAAGGCGCCGCCGAAGCGGGTGCCGGGCACCGCGGTGTTTATGGAACGCACACCGCATGCGGTGCCGCTGGTATTGTTGCACAACCTGAAGCACAACAAGGTGTTGCATGAGCGTGTGGTGCTGCTGACCATCGTCACCACCGACATGCCGTACGTGCACAACGTGCAGCGGGTGGCGATCGAACAGCTGTCGGCGAGCTTTTGGCGGGTGGTGGCGAGCTACGGCTGGCGCGAGACGCCCAACGTGACGGACATCCTTTATCGCTGCGGGCTGGAGGGGATGAGCTTCACCATGAACGAGACCTCGTTCTTCATGTCGCGCGATACGCTGGTATTGGGCAAGCGCCCCTGGTATCTGCGCGTGCGTGGCAAGGTATTTCAGCTGTTGCAGCGCAACGCGCTGAGGGCGCCGGATCTGTTCGAAATCCCGCCGAATCGGGTGATTGAACTGGGGGCACAGGTGGAATTTTGAATAAAAAAAACGCTGCGGCAAACGCAGCGTTTTTCTTGCGACAGACGAATTATGCCAGGCGCTGTTCGATAATGCCGCCGCCGAGGCAGATTTCGCCCTGGTAGAACACCGCCGACTGGCCGGGGGTGACGGCGGAGACCGGCTCGTCGAAACGCACTTCGATGCGTTCGCTGTCGAGTGGGATCACGGTGCAAGGGATGTCCTGCTGGCGATAGCGGGTCTTCACCGTACAGCGGAACGGGCCGGTCAGCGGCAGACGATCAACCCAGTGCAACTGCTGCGCGATAAGGCCGACGGACATCAGGCGCGGGTGATCGTGCCCCTGCGCGACCACCAGCACGTTGTTGGCCACGTCTTTATCCACCACGTACCACGGATCTTCGCTGCTGTCTTTCATACCGCCGATGCCCAGCCCTTTGCGCTGGCCCAGGGTGTGATACATCAGGCCCTGGTGTTCGCCGACGGTCTGGCCGTCGACGCTGACGATCGGGCCCGGCTGCGCCGGCAGGTAGCGGCCGAGGAAGTCGCGGAATTTACGTTCGCCGATAAAGCAGATACCGGTGGAGTCTTTCTTCTTGGCGGTGACCAGCTCCAGTTGTTCGGCGATGCGGCGCACCTCCGGCTTCTCCAACTCCCCGACCGGGAACAGGCTTTGCGCCACCTGCTCGTGGCTCAGGGTATAGAGGAAGTAGCTCTGATCTTTGTTGCCGTCGACGCCGCGCAGCAGGCGGCTCTTGCCGTCCACGTCCTGGCGACGCACGTAGTGGCCGGTGGCGATAAAATCGGCCCCCAGATCTTCGGCGGCAAACTCCAGGAAGGCTTTGAATTTGATCTCTTTATTGCACAGGATGTCCGGGTTCGGCGTGCGGCCGGCCTTGTACTCTTCCAGGAACAGCTCAAACACGTTGTCCCAGTATTCCGCCGCGAAGTTCACCGTGTGCAGTTCGATGCCCAGCTTGTCGCAGACCGCTTGCGCGTCGGCCAGATCGGTCGCGGCGGAGCAGTACTCTTCGTCGTCGTCTTCTTCCCAGTTTTTCATGAACAGCCCAGCGACCTGATAGCCCTGTTGCTGTAACAGATAGGCGGTAACGGAGGAGTCGACGCCGCCGGACATACCGACGATTACTTTTTTCTGGCTGTTGTCTGACATGGGGATCTCACGAACTTGAACACGAACCGTGCTGATAAAAACAAGCGCAGGATTTTACCACGTTGGCCGCGCCGGCGCACTGGTCATCTTGTGCTGCTCGGCGCCCTTAAAACGGCCAGGCGAAGCTGCCGACCAGCGACAGCGGATAGCGCTCCGGCTGCTGGTAGCTGCGAATGCTCTCCGCCACCAGCGCGGAACGCAGGTTGGGCGCCTGCAAAATCTCGTCGGCGCTCAGCCACAGGCAGCGATCGATGTCGCTGTCGTGCGGCTCGGTCGGCAGCGGCTGTTCCAGCTCGATAACGAAGCAAAAACGCAGAAACGGCGTGCGATCCGGCGCTATCCACTGGTGCAGGCGCAGGAACGCCTGCGGCGTGGCGCGGATACCGGTCTCTTCCCACAGCTCGCGCTCGGCGGCCTGCACCAGCGTCTCGTCGGCCTCCAGGTGGCCGGCCGGCTGGTTCCATAGCGCTTTGCCGTTGATGGTCTCTTCGACCACCAAAAATTTGCCGGCGGCGTGTACCACGCAGGCCACGGTGACGTGCGGTTTGAACATGCGGTCTCCTTACAGCGGTTTGTCGATGCGCCGGTAGATGTCGTCCAGCTCGGCGATGCGGGTGCGATAACTTTGCAGCAGGCAGGCGGTATCGCCGCCGCACCGCTGGCGTTTTGCCAGCCAGGCCTGCTGGCTGTCCTGCATCGCGCCACGCGCGCCCATGGCGAACAGGCCGCGCAGGAATTGGTATTGGGTGGCCATTTGCACATCCAAATCGTTCAGCGTGCGGTTGGCGCAGATGGCTTGCTCATCGCGGTTTGCCGCCTTGGCGCAGTCGAAGCTGGCGGCCTGGGCCGCGAGCGGGGCCGCCAGAGCGGCGAGCAGCAGCGCGATCGGCGTGGATTTCATGGCGCCTCCATCAGTTATCGGTCTACAGAGAATCGATGCTTTTCCATTCACCAGGCTGCAGTGAACCCAGCGAAAGATTACCCATACTGTAGCGAATCAGGCGCAGGGTAGGGAACCCGATATGCGCCGTCATGCGACGCACCTGGCGGTTTCGCCCTTCGAACAGGGTGATTTTCAGCCAACTGGTGGGGATGGATTTACGCTCGCGGATCGGCGGGTTGCGCGGCCATAGCCACTGAGGCTCGGCCACCAACTCAACACCGGCGGGTAGCGTCGGGCCGTCTTTCAGCGTGACGCCGCTGCGCAATGGCGCCAGATCGCTCTCCTGCGGCGCGCCCTCGACCTGCACATAATAGATTTTGCCGGTGCGCTTGCCCGGCTGGGTGAGCTGCGCCTGCAGCTGTCCGTCGTTGGTCAGCACCAGCAGCCCTTCGCTATCGCGATCCAGACGCCCGGCGGCGTAAACGTCGGGGAAGGGGATGTACTCTTTCAGCGTGGCGCGGCCGGCTTCATCGGTGAACTGCGGCAGCACGTCGAAGGGCTTGTTGAATAACACAATTCGACGCGGCCCCTTCGGCGCGGCGGGTTTGGCGGCATTCGGCTTGCTGAATCGTTTAACGTTGTGATTTCTAACAGAGAATTTTTTCATAACAGTTGAGATTACGGATGATAAGCGCATTATAACCGAATCCGTTTCGGATTGGCGCGGACCGAATATTCAAGTAGTATCTACACGCATCTTACAAAGCATTAACAAAATTGCGCTTGAAGGAGAGGTTGATGGAAAGCAAAGTAGTTGTTCCGGCAGAAGGTAAAAAAATCACGGTTGACGCCCAGGGTAAACTGGTTGTTCCTCATAACCCGATCATCCCGTTCATCGAAGGCGACGGCATTGGCGTTGACGTGACTCCTGCCATGATCCACGTGGTTGATGCGGCCGTTAAAAAGGCTTACCACGGCGAACGTAAAATCTCCTGGATGGAAATCTACACCGGCGAAAAATCTACCCACGTTTACGGTAAAGACGTGTGGCTGCCGGACGAAACTCTGGACCTGATCCGCGACTACCGCGTCGCCATCAAAGGCCCCCTGACCACCCCGGTCGGCGGCGGCATCCGTTCTCTGAACGTGGCCCTGCGCCAGCAGCTGGACCTGTACGTGTGCCTGCGCCCGGTGCGTTACTACCAGGGCACTCCAAGCCCGGTGAAACAGCCTGAGCTGACCGACATGGTGATCTTCCGCGAAAACGCCGAAGACATCTACGCCGGCATCGAGTGGAAAGCCGGCTCCGCCGAAGCGGACAAAGTGATCAAATTCCTGCGCGACGAAATGGGCGTGAAGAAAATCCGCTTCCCAGAGCAGTGCGGTATCGGCGTGAAGCCATGCTCCGAAGAAGGGACCAAGCGTCTGGTGCGTGCGGCGATCGAATACGCCATCACCAACGACCGCGACTCCGTGACCCTGGTTCACAAAGGCAACATCATGAAGTTCACCGAAGGTGCCTTCAAGGATTGGGGCTATGAGCTGGCGCGCGAAGAGTTCGGCGGCGAGCTGATCGACGGCGGCCCATGGCTGAAGATCAAGAACCCGAACACCGGCAAAGAGATCGTGGTTAAAGACGTGATCGCCGACGCCTTCCTGCAGCAAATCCTGCTGCGCCCGGCGGAATACGACGTGATCGCCTGTATGAACCTGAACGGCGACTACATCTCCGACGCCCTGGCGGCCCAGGTTGGCGGCATCGGTATCGCGCCGGGCGCCAACATCGGCTCCGACTGCGCGCTGTTCGAAGCGACTCACGGCACCGCGCCGAAGTACGCCGGCCAGGACAAAGTGAACCCAGGCTCCATCATCCTGTCCGCAGAGATGATGTTGCGCCACATGGGTTGGTTCGAAGCGGCTGACCTGATTGTTAAAGGCATGGAGGGCGCAATCGCTGCCAAGACCGTGACCTATGACTTCGAACGCCTGATGGAAGGCGCTAAGCTGCTGAAATGTTCAGAGTTTGGCGACGCTATCGTTAAACACATGTAATGGTGTTTTAGCGTTAAATGATAACGGGAGCCTGATGGTTCCCGTTTTTTATTATTCAAACTGCAACGGTTATCAAAACTCGGCCATTTTGGCGCTTTAGAGCGTATAGATCTAAAGGTTGAGCTGCGTCTAAACTTTGCAATGAAATGGACGATAAACTGCCTGCAGCCGCATTTTTTTGCATGAGATAAAATTCTACAAGGAGTGTTAATGAGCTTTTTCTGGGTGAATATTGGTAGCAGTTTTAATGAGGTTAAAGAACAAAATTTCCTCTGGGCTCCACAATATGGCATGAATAAGCACGGGAAAAAGTTTAGTAATGCCTCCTGGGAGACAGTGAAGGATGTAAAAGCAGGTGACGTCATCTTTTGTAATAAGGATCGAGAGATTGTCTATGTAGCGACTGCTACAGCCGATGCTGATGATGCACCGCGGCCACCTAATCGATCTTTTGATAAGTGGGAGCGTGAAGGTACCCGAGTAGAAGTAGATTTGACCGTTTTAGAGCACCCGATCGATGTTTTGCAGTTCAGTGACATATTTCTGAGTGTGTTTAATGAGTTAAGTCGGCCAACAGTTTTTGCTGAAAACGGGTTTTGTACGCAGACTTACATGTGCGAAATACCCGAGGCTGCAGCAAAAATGATAGCAAGTTTTATTAACGATAACGTTTCAATAGACTTCAATAAACAGACGGCCACGGTAAAAGAGGCGAGAGGAAGCACTAAAGCAGCCGTCATTCAGGCTCGCGTTGGTCACGGCCCCTATCGCGATAAATTATTTAAGAAGTGGGGCGGAAAATGCGCGGTCACCGGCATTGCGCTTGAGTCAATGCTAACCGCTTCTCATATTGTTTCGTGGTCTATCTCAAATGACAAAGAGAAAGTTGACCCTTACAACGGATTCCCCCTGATTCCTAACCTGGACAGATTGTTCGACCGGGGCATGATCAGTTTTGATGATAATGGACGCTTATTGCACAAGAAAGAATATGCAGGTTTGCTTCATGATTTAAAAATTCCCTTGGACTCAAAAATTGATGGGCTGTTTGGGGAGAATAAAAAATACTTAAAACGGCACCGCGTGACGTTTGGGTTCGAGAAAGAGTAAAAGCTTGAGGGGGACCCTCAAGTGTATTAGTTCAGACCTGATACGGTACAGAATCAATCCCAATCTGATGGGCAGTTCTCTGCCAGAAGCGGACTTTCGTTAGAGTGCGAACTGTATTAATCCATGGGGGCATGTCACTATGATTATGGCCGATAGTATCGCATTGACCATGTATCGATGTTGTTATCAGTAATGTTGAAAATCGCTGGTCATACACTCTAGATTCAAACGCTGCCTAGTAATCTTGCGATGCTATCATTAAACACATGTAAGCGTGTTTGGCGCTTGAATGGGAGCGGGAGCCTTAGGGCTCCCGTTTTTTATTGTTCAAATGAGTAAGAGATATCAAGCGTTAGCCGATTCACGCACGACCAGCACCGGGCAATTGGCGTGGCGGACGACGGCGGTGGCATTCGAGCCGAGGAGGTAAGTCATTGCAGAAGGGCGGTTGGAACCCATCACAATAATCTCCGCGTTAAGCGCATCAGCGAGTTCCAGGATCTGATCTTTGGGATCGCCGACGGCCACATGGGTGGTCACTCTATCCTCGGGAACGCTGAATTGTTTCGCCGCTTTTGCCAGCCCCTCGGTCGCTACCGCAATAGTTTCATCTTTGGTTTCCACCGCCGCGGTGGCGGCAAAGCCGAAGGCCGCGTAGGTGGCGCGAGACGGGATCACCGCCAGGAAATGGACGTGGGAGTCTTCGAGCCTGGCGAGCGCATTGACATGCGGGATGACCTGCTGTGTTAATTCCGGCTCGGTAATATCCACGGGAACCAAAATAGTTTTGTACATACTCCCTCCTTATCGTTATCAAATAACTCCACTTCTTGGATTATAGCCGTTCGACGCCGGGAAAGGGGAGATCCGTATGGCAAACCTGAGAACGTTGTCTGCTGAAATGTCAGGTGGTTATCGACGTTCTCATTAAACGCGGGCAGGCACGGTTGGTGTTTGAGTTGGGAGGGAGCCATGGGCTCCCTAGGTTTTAGCGGGCTAAGATTATCGGAACCTTAATGAGGGATCTCTGAAACCTCTTTGACTTCCGTCTTGTTGATTTGCTGTTTAACGCCATTGGCATCGGTATAACCGAGCAAACCGGCAGAGGTTTCTTTCGGTTTACCGTCACTGATGAGCGTTCGGCCATCGTGGGTATGAATAGCGTAGCTGGTGCGTGTGCAGCCTGACAGTGTGGCGATAGCAACCAGGGCGATCGCGGGAAGAACAAGCGCTTTTTTCATTTGAAGCTCCTTTTAGTTATTCAACTCACTCATGTTTGCAATCTGGTCTCGATTGATCTGTTCCGTTTTGCCCGTTTCTGCATTTCTGTAGGAGACTAACCCGGTATCTTTATCGACTTGAGGCTTGCCGTCGGTGACAATAGTCTTGCCATCCGTTGTTTTAATCGCCTGATTGGAAGCGCAGCCCGCCATGAACATCACCGTGGTCGCAGTAAGAAGCGCGGCAAAGAGTCGTTTACTTTTCATACTTACCATCCTGGTTACTTAAATGAATTTAATGGCAGGAAAGTAAGTATAGGCAGAATCTCCAGATTGCTAGCGTTAAAAGTGCTTTTAATGCGATAAAAAATTAAGAATTTCTTAATTTATTGATGGGATGATTGCCCATCCGAGGGATGTCGATAAGTCATGGCCTTCAGGCGTACGGCCCGCCGATGGGGTTAGGGTTTCATATCATCATCTACTCACGATTTTCCGCGTGCCAGAGCTTGATGTCATTGGCGGTTTTACGTGAATTCTGTATAAGTATTGACCGGGGGTCTTGTCAAATACCACGTTGATTTGGCTGATAATCATCCATAAGGACAGGGATATGAAAATTACGCATTCAGGCTACAAAACCGGCGCCGCCATATTATTGGCGGGAATGTTCGCACTGGCATTAACGGGGTGTGCCAAGAGTACAGCCCCCAGCCAAAGCAATCCGGAAAATAAAAAGGTTGACGATCTTTTCGCCAATCTTGGCGACCCAAAGGCGCCGGCACCGGGAAAAGAGAAAGAACGCTATATCGCCCAGTTGCAGGCCGTGATTCAAAGCCATTTGAAAGATGCCGAAGCCTACTCGGGCAAGCGTTGCACATTGCGTATCACGCTGGCGCCGGACGGTATGCCAATCGGTGTTCGAACTGAAGGAGGCGATCCGGATCTTTGCCGCGCCGCCATGAAGGCAATTGCCGATTCGCGCTTCCCTAAGCCGCCGACGGCAGGGGCCCATAATGCGTTCCAAATTATCACGTTGCAACTGCGTCCTTAAGCAGCTAGATGAAATAAGGGGTTGGGATAACGCAGTGTTGTGCAGCGGGATCTTTTAGTAAAAAATTTAGGTGTTCACGTGACTTCCACCAGCCTGTGCGGCTGGTGGATTTAGATTTAAGTCTTTATTGTCCGTCTTAGTTTTAAGCAAGATGCTCCTTTGTATTCGCATTGGCCAAATATTTGGTAACCCAGATGTTGAGCTATTTTAACGGAAGGCCGATTGTTTTCACCGATAAGGCAAACTGTTTGAGCGGGTGATAACGTGCTGTCAATCCATTGATGCGCTGCGGCAGCCGCTTCTTGCGCGACTCCCTGACCTTGGGCCTCCCGGGCAATAATCCATGCGGCTTCAGGGCTCCCATCGAAGTCATTGCCCAGACCCCGATGAAAATCCGCCAACCCGGTCTCGCCCAGGAACTGTCCGTCCACTTTGCGAAATATGGCGAACAGCCCATAGCCGAAAACCGACCAGTGGCCAATATAGCGCAGTAGTCTATTCCAACCGTCTTCAGGTGAAAGATTGGGGGCGCTGATAAATTTGAACAGTTCCTTATCTGTAAACATGGCATACCAGGCATCGAAATCGGCCAGGTTGTGAGGACGTAATATCAACCGTTCGGTTTCGATGTGCACGGCAGGGAGTAAAGGCATAACGGTTCCTTTTCTGCGTTACAGCGTATCGTAATGTTACCCTGAGAGAACGAGCGATAATTTCCCGTCTTGGCGCGCAGATGACAAGGTTACGGCTAAGGTGCGGGCAAGCTCTTTGTCGCAAATCACTTTATCATTGGGTTTAACGCGCCGGCTACTTGTTTGGTATTACCGATACATCATCGCGCTCACGCGCTCGGCCCGATCTTTAAAACCGTTGCTGCGCATCGTTACCACATAGTAGCGATAGTGATGTTTCTGTGCGTATTCGCGCACCAGATCTTCGGCGAACAGGCCGCTGAAGGTGACGGTGGTGACGAACGTCAGCCCTTTCACTTCGTAGGTGCTGATCTCTTGCGGGGTGCCGATATACGGCGGCGGGAACACGGTTTTGTGGAACTGGCAGCCCGCCAGCAGCAGGGTAAACAGCAGGGCGGCGGAGATTTGCGGTATTCTCATCGGGAAAAGCTTTCCTTCCTTGGCGTGTGTTTTAGTAACTCTATAATAGGATTACAAAATTCGGCGGGGATGTAAAAGTTATCCCGCTTCGGTTGCCGTTTCGTTGAAGCGGTGTCGCCGTCACCCATCAGAATGAAGGGGTAAACATGTGTGTTCGTCTTGCCACTGAAACCGATGCCGCAGCCCTGATCGCCCTCGACAGCGTCGCCGAAGGCGAGCCGCAGCGCGCGGCGCAGATCCGCACCTGGTGCGCACAGAGTGTCTGCTATCTTGCCGAAGAACGGGGCGTGGTGATGGGCTACGCTGTGCTGCACTATCACTTCTTCGGCTGCGGCTTTGTCGAGATGCTGATGGTCGGCGAGCGCTATCGCCGCCGGGGCGTCGGGCAGGCGCTGATTGCGGCGTTGAAATCCCATTGCCGACATCCGAAGCTGTTCACCTCCACCAATCGTTCCAACCTGCCGATGCAGCGGCTGCTGTTGAACGCCGGGTTTGTCGCCAGCGGCCAAATTGACAATCTCGATGACGGCGACCCGGAGCAGGTCTTTTTCATCCCGCAGCGCTAATACAGCCGGACATCGACCGCCTGCTGTTGCAGCCAGGTGCTGACGTAACCATAAGCGGCATAGAAGGCCAGCAGCGCGAAGATCAGCACCGAAAGCGAGGCCAAAAACCTGACGTCACCGTGTTTTGACAGCTGATAGGCGCAATAGATAAAGGCTAACAGGCACAGCAGAGTGAAGGCGATGGCCAACGTGGCGTAAAAAATAAGCATAATGAAACCCGTTCTTCCTTGTGAGCCGGGCAAGGATACCACAGACAAAAAAAGGGGCCCAATTGGGCCCCTGTGTGATTCGCTGCGAGAGGGTTACTCCGCCGCCGCGTCGGGATGATTTTTGCCTTCCTCGATGAATTCTTCGTCGATCTCTTCGATGTTCTCCTCGCTGTCGCGGCCGGACAGGATGTTCCAGCAGGCGATGAACAGCGCGGCGATCAAGGGCCCGATGACGAAGCCGTTGATGCCGTAAATCTCCATGCCGCCCAGGGTGGAGATCAGGATCAGGTAGTCCGGCATTTTGGTGTCTTTGCCTACCAGCAGCGGGCGCAGAATGTTGTCCACCAGGCCGATCACCACCACGAAGAATACCACCAGGAAAATGGCTTTCCACAGCATGCCGGTAGCGAAGAAGTAGATCACCGCCGGCACCCAGATGATGGCGGAGCCCACGGCCGGGATGATCGACAGGAACGCCATCAGCGCGCCCCACAGCAGGCTGCCGTCGATGCCGGTAAAGTAAAATGCCAGCCCGCCGAGCGCACCTTGCACCACGGCGACCACCACCGTGCCCTTGACGGTGGCGCGGGAGACGGCGGCGAACTTCACGAACAGGTGGTGCTTCACGTGCTGGGAGAGCGGCAGCGCTTCGAGCGCCAGGTTCACCAGATAGGGGCCGTCTTTCAGCAGGAAGAACAGCAGGTAGAGCATCACGCCGAAGCCGACGACGAAGTTGAAGGTGCCTTTGCCGATCAGGAAGACGCTGCCCGCCAGATATTGCCCGCCCTTAAGCGCCACGTCGGAAAGCTGCTTTTGGATCTCGGCGGCGCTGTTGAGGTTATGCTCCGCCAGGAAGCGCTGCGCCCAGCCGGGCAGGTGACGCATAAAGTCCGCCAGCATGGTCGGCAATTGGCTGTTGTTGGTTTGCAGCTTGGTGTAGATCACGTTGAATTCCATCGCCAGCGATGAGGCGATGATCGCCAATGGCGTGAACACGATCAGACAGATCAGCGCCACCGTCAGCAGCGACACTACGCCGTTGCGTTCGCCGACGTACTGCTTCAACTTCTTTTTCACCGGATGGAAAATCACCGCCAGAATAACCGCCCACAGCACTGAGGAGTAATAAGGCCCCAGCACGTCGAGAAAGGCGGCGGTAACGATGAACAGGATCAGAATAAAGAATCCCTTGGAAATGCCTTTAGACATCATAGTCGTCCCTCAAAAGATGAATTTTCAGCATAGATGAACTGAATGAAAACAACACTATCATCACCTTTGCTTAACCGGTAGGGGATTTTTAACGGCGTATACCATAGGGTTACTAAGGGAAAGGCGGGCGCTGCAGGGTGAACAGGCGGCGGCGCGAGAAAAGAAAGAGGGCTAAATAATTAACAAAATTTATCGATTGTGTTTCATTTTGTGAGCCGCGCTTGCCGCCTGCGCCAGGCTTTCCTAGTTTTTAGGAGGGCGGCCTTTCGTCCGATATCACGAAGGAGTATGCAAATGACTGAACACAAACGACTCGGTGTCATCGAGAAAACGCTACTGATCGCCTTTGCCGGCCTGCTGGTGTATTTCGCGGCCACTGGCGCATTGTCATTGTCGGGTCTCGATCATCATTGGCCTTATCCTTCGCGATAGGCAGGCACCTGCACCAGGGAAAATTCAGTACCGCTTATAACAAACAGAACGACTTTTCTGCTTATCACCCTGCATTATGCCGCCTGCTGAGAAAAGCCAGTGCCAACAGCGCCCCTAACAGGGCCGCCGCCAGCACCAGCCACGCCGGCGCCACCCAACCGGCTGCGGCCACGATGGCGCTCAGCGCGACCGGGCCGATCACCTGGCCGAGATAGTTCCCTTGCATCACCAGCCCCAGGCTCAGCGGCAACAGCGTGGGCTCCGGCGTCGCCGCCGGCGTCGCGGCCAGAATGGTGGCGGGCAGCATGCCAGCGATGGCGCAGAACAGGAAACACAGTGGGATCAGCAGGCCGTTGGGCGTCATCGGCAGGAAAATGCCGATGCCGAAGATGCCGATGACCAGGCTGGTGGCCGCGAGCAGGCTACCGGCCCGCAGACCGCGCGACAGCAAGAACCCGGCGGCGAGGTTGCCGATGATGTTCGCCGCCACCGCCGCTGCGCTGATGCCGCCGGCGGCCGCCAGCGACAGGCCGATGCGCTGCATCAGGAAGATCGGCAGAAAGGTCATCACCGAGAAAAACTGCAGGTTGTAAGTGGTGAACATCAGCGCCAGCAACAGCGGTTGGCGTGCCCGCAGCATCGCGCCCAGCGCATGCCGCAGCTGCAACGGCGGAACGTGCGTCTTGGCGGCGCGTCGGGGCGTGGTCAGCGGCAGCAGCAGGGCGGCCAGCAGCGTCAACGCCGCACCGGCCTGCCAACTCTGTTGCCAGCCGGCGAGATGGGGGCCGAAAAACAATGAAATGGCGATGCCCGCCGGCATGAAGGTGCTCCAGATGCCGAACACCAGGCTGCGCTGCGCCGGGGCGACGATGCGGTTCAGCACCGCCGGCGAGGCGACCACCACGATCACGAAGCCGAGGCCTTCGACAAAGCGGCTGACGATCAATCCGTTGAAGTCGTGCAGCGTGGCGCCGGTAAAGCTGGCGGCGCTGACGATCAGTAACCCCGCCGCCAGCAGGCGCCGATCGCCCCAGCGGCGCACCAGCAGCCCGGCGGCGATGCCGCCGAACACCCCGACGAAAGGAAAGGCCGAGATGACCCAGCTCAGCGTTTCGAGCGAACGGCCGAATTCGGCCTGCAGCGCCGGTAGCGCGATGGTGGCCTTACCTACGTGCAGCGCCACGGCGATGCCGGCGAACAGCACGTTGATGACGGCTAGCCAGGGCGTAGCGGCGGGAAGGACGCGGTCGATGGCGTCCGGTTTAATCGCGGTCATAACACTCTCCTGAGGCGGTAACGCCCTCACTATGCGTCTGCGCTACAACAGAAGTCGTTCAAATGCTGCGCTGTCACGCGGGGAAATTATTCATTTCGAGCTTTATTTTGCGCGCCTCGTTGTTTGGTTCGCCAGCGTACCACCCGGCGTGGACGCGGGTGTCCGTTCAGCGGTTTACTGTTCCGGCACGCAGCGAGCGTGCCCGATCAATTTTATTTATAAGGAGCAGTGTATGTCAGAGATGATGAATGAAAATGGAGCGCCGGTGATGGAGTGGAGCTATGGCGGCCGGGGTGATGATATCAGCAGCAGCCTGAGCCTCGACACGGTTGAGGAGCAACCGCAGGGTTTCTTGATGACGGTCGATCGGCCGGTGCAGATCTTTAAAGAAGCGCTGTCGCCGATGATGGCCTTTGTCACGCTGCTGCGCCCGCTATACGCCAAGACGGGCGAGGGCTTCCAGTACGTGCCGGTTTCCAACCCCTGGACCGACGTGCAGCGCCTGCCGGCCAGCGCAGGCTATCTGGGCGTGCAGGTTAACGCTGGCCTGTTTTTCCACGGCGCCAAACCGACGCACTATAAAGATCGCGACGGCCAGATGAAACCGATTGACGGCGGCACTATCCTGCAGAACATCACCGTGCTGCATCAGGTGGCGCAGCCGCTGGGCCCGGGCGAAGGCGGGATCTGAGGCTGAAACGTCATCACGGGGCCGGACGCGGCCCTTATCTCGCCTTGAAAACCGCCCTTGGCTTGGGTAAAAAGGGTTGTCTATTCAAGGAGAAGAGTATGTACAGCGACAACGAGAAAAAATTCTACATCATCCTCAACCGCAACCACGAACCGGCCACTCTGTTTAACGCCTCCTGCCATCTGACGGCGGGCATCACCGATCTTATCGAGCAGCGCGAGTTTCACCACTACCCGAGCAGCCTCGACGGCGTCAGCGCCAATATGAGTCACTACCCGATCGTCATCCTGCAGGCCAAGAACAGCAGCCAGCTCAGCAACCTGATCCTCAAGTGCAAGGAGGAGGGCGTGCTGTCCAACTTCTTCACCACCACCATGCTGTCGCACTCCGCCGAACAACAGATCGCCGACACCGCCAATACCCCCTACGAGCAGTTGGACTTCGTGGCGGTGGCGCTCTACGGCGACACTGAACAGCTTAAGCCGCTCACCAAGAAGTTCTCCGTCTACCGTTAATCGCGAACGGCATCACATCAGGGGCGGCAACGTCTATGATATTTTTCCATCAAATCGTTGATGGAGATGAACATGAGCGGCAAGAAAACCACCATGGCGGCCATCGCCAGAGAGGCGCGGGTCGGCATCGCCACCGTCGATCGGGTGATCAACCAACGCGCGTCGGTGCGGCCCGCCACCCAGCGCCGGGTGATTGAGGCGGCGAAAAAGTTGGGGTTCGCGTTGGAAAAGTCCCACTGCCTGTCGGCGGTGCTGGGCAGGCCGGAGCGCCGCCTGAAAATGGGGTTTATCCTACTGCGGCGCGAACACTCTTTCTATGCGCAACTGGCTGATGAACTGATGGTGCAAGCGGCGCCGTATCATGAGCCGGGGCAGCCGCCGCAGTTCATCTTCCACTCTCTCAATGCCATCGGCGATACCGCCGCCGCCATTAGCCAATTGAGCCGCCAGGTGGACGCGATCGGCGTGTTGGCGCTGGATCACCCCCTGATCCACTATGCCGTAGAAGAAGCCACGCAGGCGGGCATCAACGTTTTCGCGCTGCTGTCGGATTTATCGGTGCCCAGCCGCGCCGGCTACATCGGTCTGGATAATCAAAAAGCGGGCCGCACCGCCGGTTGGGCGGTGGACCGTCTGTGCCGGCGTCAGGGAGATGTTGGCGTGATCATCGGCGACAACCGTTTTACTTGCCAGGAAGCCTGCGAGATCGGTTTTCGCTCCTACCTGCGTGAGCAGATGAGCGGCCAGCGTGTGCTGGAACCGGTGCGCAGCCTCGAGGACGCGGAAACGGCGCGCCGGGTCACGCGTGAACTGCTGGCGAACCACCCGGAGCTGGCGGCGCTGTACGCGCCGAGCGGCGGTGTAGAGGGCATTATTCAGGCGTTACGAGAGAGCGGCCGGCAGCGCGACATCACGCTGGTGTGCCACGGCCCGGTGCAGGGCGGTGAAATGGCGCTGCTCGACGGCACGGTGGATCTGTTGCTGTGTCACCGCATTTCTGAGTTGGCCGCCACGATTGTCGAGACGCTGCTCGCTGCCGATAAACAACCGGGATTACGCCACATCATTAATCGCTTCGATGTGATCACCAAAGAAAACCTCTGACGGCCGCTGAGTGGTGTTTGCCGAGGTCATGGCGCAGTCAGGCGTCGCCTCAATTTGATTAAAAACTATCAAATAATTCATCAAAAATAGCGCGATCTCTATCAAAAAATAAAATTTTCATTATTGATGGTTTTGGAATTTTTGTTTGATACTGCCGGCATTCCCCGCAAGAAAGGAGCCGTCGCCATGACTTTGCCTATCGCCAATGCGCCCTGCAGTTGGGGCGTGGATGACCCAAACAATCCCCATTTGCCGCCCTACGCCACGGTTCTGCAAGAAGCGTCGTCGGCCGGCTACCGCAGCATCGAGCTGGGGCCGTGGGGCTATTTGCCGACGCAGAACGAGGCGCTGTGCGCCGCGCTGGAGCAGCATCGTCTGTCGCTGGTGGCCGGCACGATTTTTGACGATCTGGTCAGCGAGGCGAACATTGAGCGCCTGCTGGCCCTGACTCATCGGATATGCCGCAACCTCTCGCGGGCGCCTAGGGCGGAGCCGACCGAGGGCGATCGCGCCGCGCCGCCGTTCTTGGTGATTATCGATTTCGGCAATCCGCAACGCGCCAGGTTCGCCGGGCGTTCAGATTTAGCGCCGCGTTTGTCGCAGGCAGAGTGGCAGAGGATGATCGGGCACATTACGCGCATCAGCGAATTGGCCTGGCGGGAATACGGCGTGCGGCCGGTGGTGCATCCGCACGCCGGCGGCTGCATCGAGTTCGCCGACGAAATCGACCGGTTGGCGGCGGACATTCCGCATCACACCGCCGGATTGTGCCTGGATACCGGCCATCTGTATTACGCCGGGCTGGACCCGGCTGCCTGGTTGAGCAAGCACTTTGAACGTCTCGATTATCTGCACTTTAAAGACGTCGATCCGCTGGTGTTCCGCGAGGTGCTGGCGCGCGGCGTCGATTTTTTCACCGCCTGCGCCGAGGGTGTCATGTGCCCGTTGGGCAGCGGGGCGATCGATTATCCGCAGCTGCGCGCGCTGTTGGCCGAGCGCGGATACCGGGGCTGGATCACTATCGAGCAGGAACGCGATCCGCGCAATGTGCAGGGCAGCCTGCAGGACGTCACCGCCAGCTTGCGCTACTTGCGCGGCCTCGGCTTTTAATCAGGAGAAACACGATGATCAACGGCAGCAAACCTTTGGCGAGATCGTTGCGTTGGGGCATGGTCGGCGGCGGCGGCACCAGCCAGATCGGTTACATCCACCGTTCGGCGGCCTTGCGCGACGGCGCGTTTACTCTGTTGGCCGGCGCGTTTGACATTGACGCCGAACGCGGGCGTGATTTTGGTCGGAGCCTGGGCGTGGTGGCGGAGCGTTGTTATGCGGATTATGCCGAGATGTTCCGCGCCGAAGCCGCGCGGGCGGACGGCATCGAAGCGGTCTCGATCGCCACGCCGAACAACACCCATTACGCCATTTGCCGGGCGGCGCTGGAGGCGGGATTGCACGTGGTGTGCGAGAAGCCGCTGTGTTTCAGCGTCGATGAGGCGCAGGCGCTGGCGGCGTTGTGCGAGCGGCAGCGCAAAGTCATCGGCGTGACCTACGGCTATGCCGGGCACCAGATGATTTTACAGGCCCGGCAGATGATTGCCGATGGCCGTCTGGGGGAAATCCGGCTGGTGAATATGCAGTTCGCTCACGGCTTTCACGCCGCGCCGGTGGAGCAAGATAATCCCAGCACTCGCTGGCGGGTCGATCCGCGCTTTGTCGGCCCCAGCTATGTGCTGGGCGATCTGGCGACCCACACGCTGTTTCTGGCGGAAACCATGGCGCCGCAGCTGAAGATCCGGCGGTTGATCTGCAGCCGGCAAAGCTTTGTGCCGTCGCGCGCGCCGTTGGAGGACAACGCCTATGTGCTGATGGAGTATCACAACGGCGCCGTCGGCTCCGTGTGGTGTTCGGCGGTCAACTGCGGTTCGATGCACGGTCAAAAGGTGCGCATCGTCGGTGAAAAGGCTAGCCTGGAGTGGTGGGATGAACAACCCAATCAGCTACGCTTCGAAGTGCAGGGCGAGCCGGTGCGGATCCTGGAGCGCGGCATGCCGTATCTCGATGCGCCGGCGTTGGCGGACGATCGCATCGGCGGCGGTCATGCGGAGGGGTTGTTTGAAGCCTGGTCGAATCTCTACCGCCGCTTCGCGCTGGCGATGGACGCCACCGATCGGCGCGACGCGGCCTTCCTGGCCGACTTCTGGTACCCGGACGTGCAGGCTGGCGCACTGGGCGTGAAGTGGGTGGCGCGCTGCGTGCAATCCGCTGAAACCGACGCCGGCTGGGTTGCCTTCGACTGAGTGCGCGATTCGCTCAGACGCTGGCCCCGTCGTAGCGGTGGATCTGTAACGCATCCAGCGCGACGTCAGGCACGCAGCGCAGGTTAACGGCGCACATCGCGGCGCCGTCCGGCGCGGTACCGTAGGCGAAGGGCTGGGCACCGCAGGTCCGGCAGAACTGATGGCGGATCCTGTGGTGATTGAAAGTGTAAGTGCTGAGCTGGTCCTGACCGCTGTTGAGCGTGAAAGCGCTGATGGGGAAGAACGACAGCAGCAGCCCTTTGCGGCGGCAAATAGAACAGTTGCAGCTGAGGGCTTCAGTGGGCAGTTCGGCGTCTACGGAGAAGGTGACGGCGCCACAGTGGCAGCTTCCCTGGAATGACATGGCGATGATCCTGTATCAGGGGGGGAGTGTTTGCCCAGTATAGTGCAATTTATCGTCACTCGGCCTCGCCCGGCTTGGTTTCCTTAGTAAATGCGCGGTTTTCTGGTAGGTTAGAGGTTAACGTCATCAAAAGGAGATCGCGATGTTAGAACATTACTATCCGGCCAATATGGGCGCCGAACCGGTCACGGACGAACAGCACAAACGGCTGGTGGCGGTGCAGGCGGCGCTGGAACTGATCAAGGCCACGCTGTCGGATACCAACGACGGCAACGGCGTGGACTTCCAGCTGAAAGCGGCGGAAAAGCACATCGGCCCAATGGCCGACGCCATTCAGGAAGCTCTGAAGTAACGGTTCGCCGTCACCTCAACCGCCCGCATCGGGCGGTTTTTTTTGCGCTGATTACTGCGATTTTTTTAGTGGCGCATTGCCTTTTTCCCGGCTGGTGCCGTAAGCGGCGCGATCCTACTCTAGCGATCCGAGTCCTCATCAGGGTCATGCTCATGTTCCGCTTCAGTCTCTTGTCTTTCTTATTGTTGCGCCGCCGGCGCGTCACCCAGCTGGCCGGCGCCACACTGCTTCTCGGCGTCGTTATGCAGGCGCAGGCCACGCAACGCATCGAGTTTTCGCCGGATCCCGCCGGCGCCTACCCTGAGGGCATCGCCTGGGAGCCGCGCGCCGGTGCGTTCCTGATCTCCTCCCTGCGCGGTGGCCAGCTGGGCCTGGTCTACCCGGATGGCCGCTATCGGCGGTTTTCCACCGACAAGGGACTGATTACCACCTCCGGCATGCTGGTGGACACCGAGCGCAACCGGGTGCTGGTATGCAACGAAGACGTGGGCGTCTCCCTCCATTCAGCCCCTGGCACGCGCAATCGCGTGGCGCAGGTGCTGGAGTTCAATCTCGATACCGGCGCGCTGCAGCAGACGTACGATCTCTCATCGTTAAGCCGTGGGTCGACGCTGGCCAACGATCTGACGCTCGATGCGCAGGGCAATATCTACGTAACCGACAGCTTCCAGCCGCAGATTTACAAGATCGACCGGGCAACGCGCCACGTGTCGATCCTGGTGCGCTCATCGCTTCTGCTGCCCGCCGACGCACCCGCCGCTGCGCAGGGCACACAGCCTTATCTCAACGGCATCGTGTATCACCCGGATGGCTACCTGATTGCGTCGGACTACACCCGCGGGCTGCTGTGGAAGGTGACGCTGGATAACACGCCTGCGATAAGTGAAATCAGGCTGCCGCATCGGCTGAAAGGGCCGGACGGGCTGCGGCTCAAAAACGCCAACGAATTGGTGATCGTACAGTCTTTTCCGGCTGAAAAGGGGAGCATGTCCGGCGACGTGACGCTGCTCGCCTCGGCCGACGGCTGGGCCAGCGCCCATGTCGCCGCGGTCGCCACGCCGCCGGGATTGGATGGGCCGACCGGCGCCGCGTTGCGCGATGGCGAGGTGTGGGTGGTCAACTCCCGTTACCCCAAACTGTTTGCTGACGTCGCTCAGGCGGAGAGCATCAGGACGTTCAGCATCGTCAAGGTGGCGTTAGCACGGCCTGCGGCTGAGGCACGCTGATCGACGACGGTTGCCAACCTTGTCGGAATAGGATTAAATGCTGCCCTGGCTGTATAAATAAACAGGGGTATTGCAATGAGCCTGGCGCTGAAGGGTGAGAAGATCGAACGTAACCGCTTTACCGGCGAGAAGATTGAAAACGGCAGCTTTATGCTGTGTGATTTTTCGGGTGCCGATCTGACCGGCACCGAATTTATCGGCTGCCAATTCTACGATCGCGACAGCCGACAGGGCGGCAACTTCAGCCGCGCGATACTGAAAGACGCGAGTTTTAAAAGCTGTGATTTATCGATGGCCGATTTTCGTCATGCCAACGCGTTGGGCATCGAGATCCGCGAATGCCGCGCGCAGGGCGCCGATTTTCGCGGCACCAGCTTTATGAACATGATCACCAGCCGCACCTGGTTTTGCAGCGCCTATATCACCAAAAGCAACCTGAGCTATGCCAACTTCGCCAAGGTGGTGCTGGAGAAATGCGAGCTGTGGGAAAACCGCTGGCACGGCGCACAGGTGCTCGGCGCCAGCTTCAGCGGCTCCGATCTGTCCGGCGGCGAATTCTCCGGTTTCGACTGGCGTGCCGCCGACGTCACCCAGTGTGATTTGAGCAACGCGGAACTGGGCGAGTTGGATTTGCGCACTACCGATCTGCAGGGCGTCAAAATGGACAGCCACCAGGCCGCGCAGCTGTTGGAGCGGCTCGGGATCGCGATCATCGGCTGAAGAGCTGCCTGATGCCCAGGCTGATGATCAGCACGCCGCAGGCGCGATCGATCCAGGCTTTACTGCGTCGGTAGGCGCTGGCGATCGGCGCGTGCGACAGCACCAGCGCCACCAGGCCATACCACAGGCTAGCGACTACCGCGACCTCCAGCAGCATGGCGGCGAAGGTGGGCATGGAGACATGGGCAGGCGCCGCCGACGAAAACACCGCGGCGTAAAAGGCGACGGATTTGGGGTTGGCGATGTTGGTGGCGACCCCTTGCAAGAATGCCGATCTGAAGCCGGAGTTCACCCCACCCGCCGCGCCGATAACCCCTGAGCCGGGAGCTGCATGGGCGATCAGCCGATAACCGAACCAAATCAAATAACCTGCGCCGGCCACTTTTACCGCTAGCGCCAACCAGGGGAACAAGGCGAAAATTATACCGACGCCGAGCAGGGCGCTGCTCGCCCAGAACAGGTTGACCAAGACAATGCCCGCCACCAGAGCGAAAGCCTCGCTGCGGCGCGCGGAAACGGCTTTGTGGGCGACGGCGACAAAATTGGGGCCGGGGATCACCACGCCAACGATATAGACGGTGAAAACGGCGAGCACGGCTGGCATATCGATCATCGGTTAACGGCCTGTAAGCAGCGAGTTAGCCTTAGTTTTATAATGAATCGCCGATATAATCCAGCAGGGTGAAACCTTTTTTTACCTGCCCGTAGCGACAGGCGTCAGCGGCCTTTTGCGATAATAAATTTATGAGCCATATGAATATAATTTAAAATATATCTTGCTTAAATAAATTAGCTGTGTGTAAATAGCGTCATCGGTTTGTCATACAGACCTTATGAAAGCAGTTTTAGTAAAGCAGTTCTCAGTGTTAGTGATATCCCCCAGATACCTCTTCTTCCGCGAATTTTCTTCTCTAGTGCCCCATAAGTTTCCAATAAAAACAGACTTCTATCGCCCTATGGCGTCGCAAAAATAGAAAGGAAATATCTCTATGTCTACTAAAATGACGGGTTTGGTAAAATGGTTTGATGCAGGGAAAGGCTTCGGCTTTATCACCCCGGCAGACGGCGGCAAAGACGTGTTCGTACACTTCTCTGCTATCCAGAGCAACGATTTCAAAACGCTGGACGAAGGCCAACAGGTTGAGTTCACTATCGAAAAGGGTATGAAGGGTCCTTCTGCCGGCAACGTGGTCGCGTTGTAATTTTCGGTCGAGGTGCGGTTTCTTACGACAGCGATGAGGGTTTAAGCCGGAGCAGTTAAGAAATAACACCTTTAGCCTGAATAAACTCCGGGTTCGCCCGGAGTCTTTATCGATACGTCATTAGCTCAGCAGGAAGAGCGGCAGCGAAATATTCGTTGGCGGACTGGGGTTCGATTCCTCGATGATGTTCCAATAATTAATTATTATTGGCAACAGAAAAACAGATTATCGCATAAATAATAATGCCACTTTTCAGTCTTTTTTTCTGTTGTGAAAAAGTTGTGCTTAGGCTGCGTAATGTTGGAGTGTTGGATGGACGCTTACGCCATAACATGACAGCCGGGAAAGCCACCGGCACATGATCAATAGCCCCGGCCTTAGCCGGGGTTTTTTATGCCCGCGATTTTAACGCTGCGAGTCCAGCAGTTCGTTGTTTTTCACCACGTCCTGCGCCTTGAGGTAGCTCTCGATCAACAGCTGATAGGCCGGGAAGATTTTGGTGTAAACCTCGGCCCACTGCTGAGCGTCGGCACGATTCCAACTACCCTGCAGCTCGGAGGCGACGCCGGCGGTGTCGATCGGCACCACGCCGGCCTGCACCACGCGCGCCAGGGTGATTTCCTGCGCCATTTTCGAGTAGGTGCCGGAGGCGTCGATCACCGCGAACACTTTATAGCCTTCGGCCACCGCGCTGATGGACGGGAAGGCCATGCAGACGCTGGTGATGGTGCCGGCGATGATCAGGGTCTTGCGGCCGGTGGCCTTGACCGCCGCTACGAAGTCAGGGTTGTCCCAGGCGTTGATTTCCCCTTTACGGGCGACGTACTGCGCGTGCGGCGCATTCTGGTGAATTTCCGGGATCAGCGGGCCGTTGGGGCCCTGCGGCACCGAGGCGGTGGTGATCACCGGCAGTTTGCTGAGGGTAGCGATGCTGGCGAGGGCGGCGGCGCGGGCGCGCAGCTCGGTCATCGGCATATCGGCGACGGTCTGGAACAGGCCGCTCTGGTGGTCGATCAGGAGCATGACCGCGTCATTGGCATCAATAACAGGACGCTGGCCGTTGAAGTTGGCTGGAGTGCTCATGGTGTTTTCCTTTTCTCGTCGTGAGGTCAGTGGGTATCTTCTTTGATTGATAAGGCTGAAACTCAGCACTTGCCTATAGTGTAGGGAGAAGAGAGAAATCCGGTAGAGCCTGAAGTCGGGATACATCGTTCCATAAATGGAACGATTTTGACGCAGGCGAAGGGCTCGGCGCTGGGCTAAACTTAAGGTGCATAAGAAACATGCGGCAAGGAACGCCATCCTGTTCATGGGTTTGACGCGGAGGGCTACCGTCATGGCTTATCAGCATATCGTTGTCGCCACGGATCTCAGCGAAGACGCCGAGTTTCTGCTGGGCAAGGGCGCCAGGCTGGCTGCCGCACTCCATGCCAAACTTTCCCTGATCTATATCGACATCCACCGCGCCGGCTATTACGTCGATCTGGGCGTGGGAGATTACAACTACACCGATCGCACCTTTTCGGAGCGGGTGAAGAATATGCTCAATGCGATCAAAGGGCAGTCGTCCTACCCGGTCGAAGAGGTGATCGTCAGCCGTGGCGCGTTGACGGAAGAGCTGAACCGGGTTGCGAAAGAGAAAGGGTTCGATCTGGTGATCTTCGGCCATCACCACGATGTCTGGAGCCGGCTGGTTTCTTCGGCGCGTCAGGCGATCAATGAGTTGAACGTCGATCTGCTGGTTGTCCCCATCGAGAAAAAATAGTCGCCGCCGCCTGCGGGCGGCTGCCTTTTTTCATTCGTATCGCTTATCTCTGAGCGGCCATAACCGCCTACCCGCAATAATCCCGCTAGATGACAATCCGCCTGACGAATAGTGACTCACCGTGATTTTATTTTATCCATCAATATGTTGGCCAAAATCCGATAAAGGTTAATCCAGCGCATTGAAATCACTGACATACCTCCTTTTGGTTAATAAACCGCACGTTTTGACTGGTTCTCTGGAGAGAGGCGTCTTATCCTCGGGGCAATGAGATTTGTATGACTTATATAAATACGTTCACATGGAGGAGGTCTCATGCGTTTTGACAATAAAGTCGTGGTTATCACCGGTGCGGGCAATGGCATGGGGGAAGCGGCGGCGCGGCGTTTCTCCGCCGAAGGCGCCATCGTGGTGCTGGCCGACTGGGCCAAAGAGGCGGTAGATAAGGTCGCCGCTTCGCTGCCGAAGGGCCGCGCGATGGCGGTGCATATCGATGTTTCCGATCACGTCGCGGTTGAAAAAATGATGAACGAGGTGGCGGAAAAACTGGGCCGCATCGACGTCCTGCTGAACAACGCCGGCGTACACGTGGCGGGCAGCGTGCTGGAAACCAGCATCGACGACTGGCGTCGCATCGCCGGGGTCGATATCGATGGCGTGGTGTTCTGTTCCAAATTTGCCTTGCCGCACCTGCTGAAAACCAAGGGCTGTATCGTCAATACCGCGTCGGTGTCCGGCCTGGGTGGCGACTGGGGTGCGGCCTATTACTGCGCGGCGAAAGGCGCGGTGGTCAACCTGACGCGCGCCATGGCGCTGGATCACGGCGGTGACGGCGTGCGCATCAACTCGGTCTGCCCGAGCCTGGTCAAAACCAACATGACCAACGGCTGGCCGCAGGAGATCCGCGACAAGTTCAATGAGCGCATCGCGCTGGGGCGTGCGGCGGAGCCGGAAGAAGTGGCGGCGGTGATGGCGTTTCTGGCCAGCGACGACGCCAGCTTTATCAATGGCGCCAACATTCCGGTCGATGGCGGGGCGACCGCCTCGGACGGCCAACCGAAGATCGTCTAAGCGTTAACCTACAGGCCCGGCCAGGATGACCGGGCCTGTTGTTTTTAGACGCCGATGCGGTCGCGCAGCGTGTAGTAGGCCGCGCCGATGGCGGTGAACGGGATCTGCAGATTGCGTCCACCGAAGAACGGCAGGTGCGGCAGCTTGGCGAAGGCGTCGAAGCGTTCGGCGTCGCCGCGCATCAGCTCGGCGATCAGCTTGCCCGCCAGATGGGTGCAGGTCACGCCGTGGCCGCTGTAGCCCTGCATGTAGTACACGTTATTCTCCAGCCGGCCAAACTGCGGCATGCGCGACAGCGTCAGCAGGAAGTTGCCGGTCCAACGATAGTCGATGCGCACCCCTTTCAGCTGTGGGAAGGTCTTCAGCAGCTTCGGCCGGATCAGGTTATCGATATCGTCCGGATCGCGCGCGCCGTATACCACGCCGCCGCCGTACAGCAGACGATGATCGGCGGTGATGCGGTAGTAATCCAGCAGGTAGTTGCAGTCCTCCACGCAGTAATTCTGCGGGATTAGCGCCTGCGCGATCTCCGGCGCCAGCGGTTCGGTGGTCACCACCTGAGTGCCGCACGGCATGCTGCGCTTGGCCAGCCGCGGCTCCAGCTTATCGCCCAGGTAGGCGTTGCCGGCGACGATGACGAAGCGCGCCTTCACCTGGCCGTTGGCGGTGCTGATGAGCGCCGGTTCACCGTGGCGAATGTTCGTCACCGCCGATTGCTCGAAGATGCGCCCACCCTGCAGGCGGATCGCCTCGGCCTCGCCCAGCGCCAGATTGAGCGGATGGATGTGGCCGCCGCTGTGATCGAGCAGCGCGCCGACGTAGCGATCGCTGGCGACCTCCTGACGCACCCGATCCGCATCGAGCAGCTCGAGCTGGGTATTGCCGTAGCGCTCCCAGTTGCGCTTTTGCTCGATCAGCGCATGGAACTGCTTATTGTTCAGGGCGGCGAAGATGCCGCCGGGGCGGTAGTCGCAGTCGATGGCGTAGCGGCTGATGCGGCTGCGAATGATCTCCGCGCCTTCGAACATCATGCTGCCGAGCAGGCGGGCGCTTTCCGCGCCGTAACGCTCTTCAATCACATCGATGTCGCGGCTGTAAGAGTTGACCAACTGGCCGCCGTTGCGGCCGCTGGCGCCGAAACCGATGCGCGCCGCTTCCAGCACCACCACGTTATAGCCGGCTTCCACCAGGAACAGCGCGGAGGAGAGGCCGGTATAGCCGCCGCCGATCACGCAGACGTCGCATTCGATCGATTCATTCAGTTGCGGATAGGGCTGATGTGCGTTGGCCGTGGCCGCATAGTAGCTTTTTACGTGTTCAGTCATGAGATAAGCCCTTATTCCAGCGAGATCCAGGTGGTTTTCAATTCGGTGAATTTGTCCAGCGCGTGCAGCGATTTGTCGCGGCCGTTGCCGCTCTGCTTGTAGCCGCCGAACGGCACGGTCATGTCGCCGTCGTTGTAGTTGTTGACGAACACCGTGCCGGCCTTCAGTTGGCGCGCCATGCGGTGCGCGCGCGCCAGATCGCGGGTCCAGACCGCGGCGCCGAGGCCGTAGTCGCTGTCGTTGGCCAGCTGCAGCGCCTGTTGCTCGTCGTCGAAGGTGGTCACCGCCAGCACCGGGCCGAAGATTTCATCGCGCGCCACGCTCATGGCGTTGTTCACCTGGGTGAGGATGGTCGGCCCCAGATAGCCGGCGTGGTCGCCCTGCGGATGGTCGCGCCCGTCGAGGAACAACGCGGCGCCCTGGCTCAGCCCCCGATCGATATAGCCGGCCACTTTCTCGCAGTGGCCGCTGTCGATCAGCGTGCCCATCACCGTGTCGGGATCGAGCGGATCGCCGGGGACGAAGGCCGCCGCGTGTTTGCGCAGCGCCTGCAGGAACGCTTGCTCAATGCTCGCTTCGACCAGCAGGCGAGTGCCGGCGATGCACACCTGTCCCTGATTGTAGAAGATGCCGGCGGCGGCGCTGCGGGCAGCCTGATCCAGATCCGGGCAGTCGGCAAAGACGATGTTGGCGCTTTTGCCACCGGCCTCGAGCCAGACACGCTTCATATTCGATTCGCCGGCGTAAATCATCAGCTGTTTCGCCACCAGGGTGGAGCCGGTGAAGGTGAGGGCATCGATGTCGCGGTGCAGCGCCAGCGCCTTGCCGGCGTCGTGGCCATAGCCGGGCACCACGTTCAGCACGCCGTCCGGCAACCCGGCCTGCTGCGCCAATTTGCCGAGCAGGATGGCGCTCAGCGGCGATTTTTCGGAGGGTTTGAGTACCACGCTGTTGCCGGCGGCCAGCGCCGGACCGAGTTTCCAGCAGGCCAGCAGCAGCGGGAAGTTCCAGGGCACGATGGCGCCGACCACGCCGATCGGCTCGCGCTCGATCAGCGCCAGCGCCTCGCGGCCGGTGGGGGCGATTTCGCCGTAGACCTTATCGATCGCTTCGGCGTACCAGCGGATGCAGCGGATGGCGCCCGGCACGTCGTCGCGCAGGCTGTGGCGGATGGGTTTGCCGGTGTCCAGCGTTTCCAGCAGCGCCAGCTCTTCGTGATGCTGCTCCATCAGATCGGCGAAACGCAGCAGCGTGGCTTTGCGCTGCGCCGGGGCGGCCTGCGCCCAGTCGCCACGCTCAAAGGCGGCGCGCGCCGCGCTGACTGCCCGATCGATGTCGGCGGCTTCACCACGTGCGACCTGTGCCAGCTCACGGCGACCGGCGGGATCTTCCACGGCGAAACATTTCCCCGCGGCGGCCGGCTGGTAGCGGCCGTCGATAAACAGCTGGTGCTCAATCTTCAGGGCCTGCGCCCGTTGTTGCCAATACTGCAAGTGGTGAAAGTTCATGCGTGGCTCCGTTGATCAGAATGTCGTCGGCGTATGGGCGCTGATAATCCGGCAAATGCGCGCCGACGTGTTGCTGAAACTGTGGGGGATGCCGGTATTGATGGCGTAGCTCTGCCCGGCCAGCAGGTGATAGCTCTGGCCGTTGACCTGCAGCACCACTTCGCCCTCCAGCAGCGTGCCGATCTCTTCCCCTTGGTGTTTGATGCGCTCGCCGGTGGTGGTGCCCGGTTCGTAGGTCTCGATCATCATTGCCAGCGTGCGGTTCGGGTCGCCGTTGTGGATCAGCTTCATCGAAACGCCCTGGCTGCCGATTTCGATCAGGTCGTCGCTGTCTATCACGATCTGTGGCTCAGCCGGTTTTTCCGGCTCGGCGAAAAACGCCGACAGCGACAGACCGTACACCGTCAGCAGCTTTTGCAGCGTGCTGATGGCCGGGCTGACCTTATCTTGCTCGATAGTACTGATGGCGCTGTGGGTTAACCCAGACAGTTCGGCGACCCGGCGCTGCGACAACCCTAATTGTTGACGGATCTGCGACAGACGTTTTCCCGGTGCCAAGCTGACGTCGCTCATGGGCGTTTTTCCTTTTGATAGTTCCGACAGGCGGTAATGAAACCATCAAACAACAGGCGCGACAGGGCGTACTCGTCGCTGTTCCACTCCGGGTGCCACTGCACGCCGAGCGCGAAGGGCTGATCTCGCACGCTGATCGCCTCCACCAGCCCGTCGGCGGCGTGCGCCTCGATGCGAACGCTCGCGCCCAGGGTTTTGGCGCCCTGGCCGTGCAGCGAGTTCACCCAGAATCTGTTGCAATCCGGTATCAGTTGCGAAAGCAGCCCCCCTTCCTGAACGATGACTTCGTGGGCGGGGGCGTATTGCTGTTCCAGCGGCAGGTCGTGATCTTCACGATGCTCCAGCAGCTCGGGCAGTTCGTACAGGCGGCGATGCAGGGTGCCTTGGGTGGCGACCACCATCTCCTGCATGCCGCGGCAAATGGCGAAAAGGGGAATGCGCCTGTCGAATGCCTGGCGGATCAGCGCCAGGCTCAACGCGTCTCGGCCAGGATCGGCGTCAGGCTCATCGCCGTTTTCACCATAAAGGTGCGGCTGCACATTACTGGGGCTGCCCGGCAGCAAAATGCCGTCGAGGCGCGGCAGCAGTTCTGCCAGCATTTCCGGCTCCGCCAGCGCGTGCGGCAGGGCGATCGGCAAGCCGCCGGCGGTGATAACGGCATTCAGGTACTTTTCTTGCAAGGTCTGTGTGAGGTGCCCGTTTAACCTATACCTGCACATGACGACGCCAATGACTGGTCTGTTAAATATATTGTCCATGCTATCCCCTTGGTACGTTCGAAATTATGAACGATAAGCTTCTCCACCGCCGATTTCGTTCAATATTCTATAAATCTAGCAGTCGATTGGGCAATATTCAAACCAAAAGTAACACTTGCAAAACAAATTTGTTTCATCTACGTTTCATTTGTGGGCATTATATTGAACAATACGGTCAATAAACATCGACGACAGCAAAACACAAACGGCGGGTGAACCATGCAGACCAACATCGTAGAAGTGGAAAACTTTGTTCAGCACAGTGAAGAGAGACGAAGTAGCGCGTTCCAGCGCGAAGTGAAGAAGTATCTGGAACGTTATCCGTTAACCCAACATGTCGACGTACTGTTGACCGATCTGAACGGCAGCTTCCGCGGCAAACGCATCCCGGTCGGCGGCCTGAACAAACTGGAGAAGGGCTGTTACTTCCCGGCATCGGTATTTGCGATGGATATTCTCGGCAACGTGGTGGAAGAGGCCGGGCTGGGGCAGGAGTTGGGCGAGCCGGATCACGTGTGCGTGCCGGTACCGGGCACGCTGACGCCGTCGGCGGCGGACCCGCAATATATCGCGCAGGTGCTGCTCACCATGTTGGATGAAGATGGCACTCCCTTTGACGTTGAACCGCGCAATGTGCTGAACCGAGTGTGGCAGCGTTTGCGTCAGCGCGGGCTTTCCCCCGTGGTAGCGGTAGAGTTGGAGTTCTATCTCATCGATCGTCAACGCGACGCGGAGGGCTATCTGCAGCCGCCGTGCGCGCCGGGCACGCAAGAGCGCAACACCCAAAGCCAGGTGTACTCCGTCGATAACCTCAACCATTTCGCCGACGTGCTGAGCGAGATCGACGAACTGGCGCGTTTGCAGGGCATTCCGGCGGACGGCGCGGTGGCGGAGGCGTCGCCGGGGCAGTTCGAGGTCAACCTGCACCATACCGACGACGTGCTGCAGGCCTGCGATCACGCGCTGGCGCTGAAGCGGCTGGTGCGCATGGTGGCCGAGAACCACAACATGCAGGCGACCTTTATGGCCAAACCGTATGAGGAGCACGCCGGCAGCGGCATGCACGTGCACATCAGCATGCTGAACGCGCAGGGCAACAACGTGTTCGCCGACGATGACGGCGAAGATTCGGCGCTGCTGAAACAGGCGCTGGCGGGCATGATCGCCCTGATGCCGTCTTCGATGGCGCTGCTGGCGCCGAACGTCAACGCCTACCGCCGCTTCCAGCCTGGCATGTATGTGCCGACCCAGGCTTCCTGGGGGCATAACAACCGCACCGTGGCGCTGCGCATTCCCTGCGGCGATCGCGACAACCACCGCGTGGAGTATCGCGTGGCGGGCGCCGACGCCAATCCTTATCTGGTGATGGCGACCATTCTGGCCGGCATCGTTTATGGCCTGGAAACCGCATTGCCGCTGCCTGAGCCGGTGACCGGCAACGGTCTGGAGCAGGACGGGCTGCCGTTCCCGATCCGCCAGAGCGACGCGCTGTACGAGTTCGAACATCAGCCGGTGCTCAATGCATTGTTGGGCGAACGCTTCAGCCACGTCTATCTGGCCTGCAAAACTGATGAGCTGGTGCAGTTCGAGCGCCTGATCACCGAAACCGAAATCGAGTGGATGTTGAAAAACGCCTGATCCCGCTCACCCTGCGACTACCGCGCGCGTCCGGCGCATTTCATCGGCTCTCCTGTGGCCGGCGAGGCTGCGCGCTGCGGTACAGAATTTCTTCTATCACGGCGTACAGGACGCCGACGAGGAAATAACCATGACTCAGTCAGCCCCCTGCGCAGACGTTTGTCTGTGCCGCAGTGCCTACGGGCCGGTCGCCGGCCGCCCGACAGCGATACCAACCCGTTTTTACCGCCGCCTGAGCAGCAGTTTCCCTGCGGCCTCTCTGAATGACGTTGCACGGTTGACAGCAGAGGACCAAGAGGGGAAATGCCATGACGATTAAAGCCATCGACGGCGGCCCGGCGGGCAAACCGCAGCTGCGCAAATCCCTCAAGCTGTGGCAGGTGGTGATGATGGGCCTGGCCTATCTGACGCCGATGACGGTGTTTGACACCTTCGGCATCGTCTCCGGCCTCACCGACGGCCATGTGCCGACCTCCTATCTGCTGGCGCTGGCCGGCGTGCTGTTCACCGCCATCAGCTATGGCAAACTGGTGCGCCAGTTTCCCACCGCCGGCTCTGCCTATACCTATGCGCAGAAGGCGATCAACCCGCACGTCGGTTTTCTGGTGGGGTGGTCATCGCTGCTTGATTATCTGTTCCTGCCGATGATCAATACGCTGCTGGCGAAGATTTACCTGACCGCGCTGTTCCCGGAAGTGCCGCCCTGGGTGTGGGTCGTGGGCTTCGTTATCCTTATCACCGCCATCAACCTGAAAAGCGTCAATTTGGTGGCCAACTTCAATACCCTGTTCGTATTGGCGCAGGTGGCGATCATTCTAGTGTTCATCTATCTGGTGGTGCGCGGCCTGCACAACGGCGAGGGGATGGGCACGGTGTGGAGCCTGCGGCCGTTCCTCAGCGAGAATGCGCATCTGCTGCCGATCATTACCGGCGCGACTATTCTGTGCTTCTCGTTCCTCGGTTTTGACGCGGTCACCACGCTGTGTGAAGAGACGCCCGACGCCGCCAAGGTGATCCCGCGCGCCATCTTCCTGACCGCGCTGTACGGCGGGGTGATCTTTATCAGCGTGTCGTTCTTCATTCAGCTGTTTTTCCCGTCCATTCAACGCTTTCACCAGCCCGACGCCGCGCTGCCGGAGATCGCGCTGTACGTCGGCGGCAAGCTGTTCCAGTCGATCTTCCTGTGCGTGACCTTCATCAACACGCTGGCCTCCGGCCTGGCGTCGCACGCCAGCGTATCGCGCCTGCTGTACGTGATGGGGCGTGACAACGTGTTCCCGGAGAAATTCTTCGGCTATATCCACCCCAAATGGCGCACCCCGGCGCTGAACGTGCTGATGGTCGGGCTGGTGGCGCTGTCAGCGCTGTCGTTCGATCTGGTGACCGCCACGGCGCTGATCAACTTTGGTGCGCTGGTAGCCTTTACCTTCGTTAACCTGTCGGTGATCAGCCACTTCTTCATTCGCGAAGGGCGCAACAAAAGCTGGAAGGATCGGTTCAACTTCCTGTTCCTGCCGTTGGTGGGGGCGCTGACGGTGGGGGTGCTGTGGCTGAACCTGGAGAAAAGCTCGCTGACCATGGGGCTGATCTGGGCGACACTGGGCTTCGGCTATTTGGCCTGGCTGACCCGACGCTTTCGCCAGCCGCCGCCGCAGTTGGAGCGGCAACCGCAGCAATAAATTCACAGGCGGGAGTATCCCGCCTTTCTTTTTGGCACGTGCGGCAGTAGAGTGAAAAACCTGATAAAAAATAACCCATTGGACCTGTCTTATGCCCGCTTTGCCCTCGCGTACCCGCGCCACGTTGTTCGGTTTGTTGGCCATTGTGCTGTGGAGCAGCGTGGTTGGCCTTATTCGCAGCGTCAGCGAAGGGCTGGGGCCGATAGGCGGCGCGGCGATGATCTACAGCGTCAGCGCGGTGTTTTTGCTGGTGGCGCTCGGCGTGCCGAAATGGCGCAGCTTTCCGCGACCTTATCTCATCGTCGGCAGCCTGCTGTTCGTCAGCTACGAGATCTGCCTGTCGCTGTCGCTCGGCTACGCCAATACCCGCCTGCAGGCGATAGAAGTGGGCATGATCAACTACCTGTGGCCCTGTTTCACCGTGCTGATGGCGCTGGCGCTCAACGGCCAAAAGGCGAAATGGTGGCTGCTGCCGGGACTGCTGCTGTCGCTGTTCGGCATCGGCTGGATCATGAGCGGCGAGGGCGGCTGGTCACCGGCGCAGATGCTGGCCAACGTGCGCAGCAATCCGCTCAGCTATACGCTGGCGTTCAGTGGCGCAGTGATCTGGGCGCTGTATTGCAACCTGACCAAGAAGATCGCCCAGGGCAGCAACGGTGTGGTGCTGTTCATCGTGCTGACCGCGCTGGCGCTGTGGTTGAAGTATGCCTTCAGCGCGGAAAGCGGCATGCAGTTCAGCGCTGGCGTGACCGTAACGCTGCTGTGCGCCGGAGTGGCAATGGGGGCGGGGTATGCCGCCTGGAACGTCGGCATTTTGCACGGCAACATGACGCTGCTGGCCACCGTCTCTTATTTCACCCCGGTGCTGTCGGCGGTGTTCGCCGCGCTGGTGTTGCACACCTCGCTGACCGCCAATTTCTGGCAGGGTGTAGCGATGGTCACGCTTGGCTCGCTGATCTGTTGGCGGGCAACTCGCGGAAATTAACGGAAATTATCCGCCGTCGGCGCAATGTTGAACTAGAATTTAACTAGCCATGTTGCCTGAAGGAACGACGACGATGAGAAGCGACATTCAATTTATTCAACAGCCTGAAATCGACGTGCATCACTATGAGCGCGGCGATACCGTGCGCCTGACCACGGCGAATCTGCGGCACGAATATCAGCTCGACGTTTATATTTTGCGCCGCGACGACAAGCTGATTTACGGTTCGGTCGTCGCGGCGGCGCCCAAGACCGACATTCCGGTTGCCAACTGGGAGGTGAAAAACGGCGAAGAGGTGGCGTTCCGCCAGGAAAACATCGCCAAGGCGGTGCCGGCGGTAAACTGATCTCAGCTTTCGCGCCGCAGTTGTTTACCGAGAAACATTTTTCGATAGTCCGCCGGCGTTACCCCCAGCCGGCGGATAAATGCCCGCCGCATCAGCTCTGCACTGGAAAAACCGCAATGCGCCGCCACCTGTTTTGGCGCCAATACGCCGAGTTCCAATAACCTGCGCGCTTCGGCGATGCGGGCTTCCTCGAGCCATTTAGCGGGAGAGGTGCCGACCTCGTTGCCGAACAGCCTGCTGAAATGCCGCGGGGTGACGCCGGCGCGTTCCGCCAGGCTGGCTACGTTGTGCGGTAACCCGATATTGTCTATCGCCCAGCGTTGCACTTCCTGCAGCATTGAGCGCCCGGCCAGGGTCGCCTGTTCCCGATAGCTGAATTGCATCTGCCCGCCGGGACGGCGGAAAAACATCACCAGCTGGGCCGCGACCCGCTGCGCGATCTCACGCCCTAAATCGTCTTCCACCATTATCAGCGCCAGATCCAGCCCTGAGGTCACGCCAGCGGCAGTCTGCAGGCGCCCGTCACGCACATAAATGGCGTCTTTATCCACCGTGACCTGAGGATAGCGGCGACACAATTGATCGGCTACCGCCCAGTGGGTGGTGATTTGCCGCCCATCCAACAGGCCGGCCTCCGCCAGCAGAAAAGCGCCGCTGCACACCGAGCCGTAGCGGCGAGTGCGGTGTACCACTCTGCGTAGCCAGTCCAGCGTGCGTGTTTCGCTTTCGCCGTCGGCGATACCCGGTGCACCGGCGATGAGCAACGTGTCGATCGCCTGTTCACGCCATTGGGTGATGGCGAGATCCGGCACGAGTTTGACGCCGGATGAGGACACGATCGGCGCCAGCGTCTTTCCGACTACCTGCAGATGATAGGCGGCATAGCCGGCTTGCAGATTGGCTTCGGCGAAAACATCCAGCGGACCGGAAACGTCCAGCAGCTGCACCTGTGGCACGGCGAGAATAGCGATGGTTTTACTCATGGCATGCGATATCCCGATGGATGGGGGATGTCCCTAATCGTTGATTAATGGCAATTGAGGACATTCAGTGTAACGCCTAATCTAACCGGGTTCCAGACAACGGGAGAATCGAGTTATGAGTTTAACCATCAACGGCATCAGCGTGCCGGATAGCGCGATGGCGCGTCAGGCGACCGAGTTAGTGCGCGACACCGAATCAGATCTGCTGTTTCACCACTCCAGCCGGGTGTATTACTGGGCGGCGCTGGCGGGGCAGCAGCGCAAGCTGGTTTACGATCCTGAACTGCTGTACGTCGGCTGCCTGTTTCACGATATGGGACTGACGCACGATCACTGCAGCTGCGACAAACGTTTCGAAGTGGATGGCGCCGATGCGGCGGCCGAGTTTTTACGCGGGCACGGGGTCAGCCGTCAGGATATCGATCGGGTATGGACGGCGATCGCGTTACACACCACGCCGGGGATCCCGGAATACATGCACCCGCTGATTGCGCTGGTGACCGCGGGAGTAGAGATGGATGTGTTAGGGATCAATTACCAGGGCTATGACGCGGCGCTGCGAGAGCAGGTAGTGGAGTTGCATCCCCGCGGGGCAAACTTCAAGGAAGCGATTATTCAGGCGTTTTACGACGGGATTCGACATAAGCCGGACAGCACCTTCGGCAACGTCAAAGCGGACGTGCTGGCGGATAAGGAACCGAGCTTTGTTCGCGGTAATTTTTGCAGCCTCATTCGTCGTTCGATGTGGCCAGCGTGATCGGCTGCCGCTTCTCTCTCGCCGGCGAGTTTTCGCCGGCATTTCCCGCTTGAATGCCGTACTCCTCTTCATTGCCGGTTGATGACAGTTGGCTCAAAAACTGCGCTAAAAATCGATGTGCATGACAAAAATCACAGCGAATGTGAATTTGAATGAAACATAATTTGACAAATGTGAACGCAATCGATTACCTATTCGCGAAATGCGTAACTGGATCACAGATTCTTACAGTCAGTGGTTTCTATAATGCGCGCGTCATCCGAGTTTCTGTGTGAAGACAACGCCAGGTGTCGGCAGACTCATTGTCATCTTTTCTAAACGGGCAGGAAATGGCCCTTTAAGCATGTGGTAATAAAATGAAAAAAATAGCTCTCGCAGCAGGTGTACTGCTCGCAGCGTCTTACAGTGCATCATCAATGGCTGATAGCAAAGACAGTCAATATGTCTCCGACTGGTGGCACCAGAGCGTTAACGTGGTGGGCAGCTACCACACCCGTTTCGGACCGCAGCTGAATAACGACGTGTATCTCGAATACGAAGCCTTCGCCAAGAAAGACTGGTTCGACTTCTACGGTTACGTTGACGTGCCGAAGTTCTTCGGCGTGGGCAATACCCCGGATCGCGGCATCTGGGACAAAGGCTCCCCGCTGTTTATGGAGATTGAACCGCGCTTCTCCATCGACAAGCTGACCGGCACCGATCTGAGCTTCGGTCCGTTCAAAGAGTGGTACTTCGCCAACAACTACATCTATGACCTGGGCCACAACGCCGACGGTCGTCAAAACACCTGGTACATGGGTCTGGGCACCGATATCGACACCGGCCTGCCGATGAGCCTGTCGATGAACATCTATGCCAAATACCAGTGGGAAAACTACCAGGCTGCCAACGAGAACAGCTGGGACGGTTACCGCTTCAAGGTGAAATACTTCGTGCCGCTGACCCAGGTGTGGGGCGGCAACCTGAGCTACATCGGCTTCACCAACTTCGACTTTGGTTCCGATCTGGGCAAGGACAGCCATTGGGTTGACGGCACCGGCAAACAGGTGCGCACCAGCAACTCTATCGCCTCCAGCCACATTTTGGCGCTGAACTACGATCACTGGCACTATTCTTTCGTGGCGCGTTATTTCCATAACGGCGGCCAGTGGCAGGATGGCGCGGATATCGGTACCCCGCAGGGCCCGATCAAGTCTACCGGTTGGGGTTATTACCTCGTGGTCGGCTATAACTTCTGATTTTCCGTGCTATCAGAAACAGAAAACCCCGCCTGGCGGGGTTTTTTTGTCATCACTGTGCTTGTTCAGCCGGGAGATGCTTCACCGGCATAAACAGCCTGCCTTTGATCACGTGACATTCATTATTTATCCAACTAATGATTTGTTCACGGCTGACGCCTTCCGACTGCGCGTAACGATGAAGATCGCCGTTAAAGTGTCGAGTGATGTATTCCATGAGGGTCATTTGCACGTCTTTTGCTCCTGAACGCCCACCCGTTGCCAGCCTGGCCACCGCGGGAGGTTGAGGTTTCTCAGACAGCGAATGTAAATTATCGGCAACCAAATCTCAACATAAAGCACCAGATTGGGGCGACGGCGGCGGGAAAAAGAATCCCGCACGGAGAGGCGGGAAGTGTTCGCTATTATCATTATGGATGATAAGAATAAGATTTGAGGTGCGACGAAAAAGAGCACGCTAACTCTTTTTTGTTACCTTCCCACGCTAGCGTAAGGCTTATTTTTCTTCAAGAAAAATCTGAGACAAGCATCGGCATTTTCGAGGCGTTTTGCGTTGAGACAAGGTTTGAAAGCGAATGCCGTAAAAGCGCGCCGTTATCTCGGAGTTTTCCTTATACTTTGTCTGGAAAAGGCTAGCTATAGTCAACAGAGTCACCCACGCAGGAATACACAACATGAACAAACGTCGTACGACTCTCACGGTGTTAGCGCTGATTGCATCGCTGGGGTTGTCATCCGCCCCGGCCTTGGCCGACAAAGGCGGCAATGGTAACGGCAACGGGAACGGCCATGGCAACAGCGGCAATCACGGCAATAACGGCAATAACGGTAACCATGGCAACAACGGTAATCACGGCAACAAAGGCAATAAAGATAAAGGCGGCTATAGGAACGACGATAATCTGGTCTCCGTCAGCCTTTCGCGCGACCGCGCCCGTTCGCTGGCGCACAACTACGGCCTGACAGGCTACAGCTCGCTGCCACCGGGCATCGCCAAGAATCTGGCGCGTGGTAAACCGCTGCCGCCGGGCATCGCCAAAAAAGTGGTGCCTTACTCGATGCTGCGTGAGTTGCCGCAGTACCCGGGTTATGAGTGGCGTATCGCCGGCGACGATCTGGTGCTGGTCGCACTCAGCACCGCGATTGTGGCCTCCGTCATCAACGGCGTGTTCGACTAACGCCGGTTGGGTCTCATCGGGCCTCGCTGCGGCGGGGCCTTTTTTATTTGCCGGCGCAGGGCTGACGTGGTGAACTTGGCGCCTGACCTTTTCACTGCATCATAAGGGAGGCGCCATGTTCAGGGCGTTATTGATAGCCTGCTGTTTGACCAGTTTTCCAGCGTTGGCAGACGGCGCTGCCGCCATCGGCGAACTGGTGAACCAACGGCTGTCGTTGATGAAAGACGTTGCCGGTTACAAGGCGCAGCAGCATTTGCCGATCGAAGACCTGGCGCAGGAGGCGAAGGTGTTGGCCAGCGCGCAGGCGGAGGCGGGGCGTTTGGGGCTGGAGCCGGCGTCGGTGCGGCCTTTTATCGCCGCGCAGATGGACGCCGCCAAGGCGATTCAGTACCGCTATCGCGCCGACTGGCTGGCGAGCCCGGAGCCCGGCTGGCAGCCGCGCCCGTTGGCGCAGGTGCGCCCACAGATCGCGCAGCTGAGCAGCCAGATATTGCAACGGCTGGCGGAGCGACTGCGTACCGGCCCGCTCGGCGAGGCGGATCGGGCGGCGTTTATGGCGTCTGTGGATCAGGTGAATCTCAGCGCCGCCGACAAGCGGCGGCTGGCGGATGCGCTGCTGGCGGTCAGAACCGGCAGCGCACGCTGAGCGTCAGTCGCGGCCGACGGTGCTGCGGCGGAAGGTCAGCATCCGGCTGCGGTTGGCGATGAGATCCACGTTGTAACCGCGGAAATAGAGGCAAAAGCGTTTCAACCATGGGCCGTCCTGGCACTCCACCAGCATGCGGCCCTGGCCGAGCGGGCTGAGCGTGCCGGTCTGCGCCGCCGGGCCGACGCCAATATGCACCCGATTGCCGCGAATTTCAAAGGCGGTGCGATAGTGCGGGTGATACCACAACCCCTGCACATGCTTCAGGCAGTCGCCGTTGGCCGTGACCGGCAGGAAACGGCGCGCCACATGCCCGACTTCGCCCTCGACCGCTTCGCCGGTCCACTTCAATTTGATTGGCATATGGGCGGACAGCGACACCGCGTAGCCGTCTTCGCCCTGATACAGCGGTTCATCGCTGCCCAGATAGGCCAGGTTGCCGTCTTTGACCTCCAGCCAGTGCGGCTCCGCCAGCGTGGCGTAGAGACCGTCGGGGATCGCCGTGCTGCGCTGCGGCAAAGGTTCGCCCAGCAGCGCTGCCATCACCTGCAAAGCCATCCCGAAACTGTCGCAGTCTTCGCGGTTGGCCACCAGCGCAACGCCGACCTGGCGATCGGGCGCCAGCAGGAAATAGGTTTTGTAACCGGCGTGGGAACCACCGTGGCCGAGCAAGCGGCGGCGGCCTAGCGGCGTCTGCGCCAGCCCCAGTCCATAGGCGCTGAGCTGACCCTGATTGAGGCGGCGCGGTGCGCCGAGTTGCGCCAGCACGCCCTGGCCGGGGCCCTGGTCGGCCAGCAGCGTTTGCAGCCAGCGGGTGAGGGCGTTGAGGCTGCCGGTCAGGCTGCCGGAGGCGGAAAGGTGCAGACCGGCGCTGGCGTGTTGCCAGCCCCGCGCCGCACGCCAGTAACCCGGCACCAACCCTGGCACCACGTCGAACCAGCTTTCCGGCGCTTGCATCTGCACCTGCAGCGGCCGGGCGATGTGCTGTTGCACCAGTTGATCGAAATCATACCCTTTGCTGCGCAGCGCGGCCTCCAGCAGCCGATAGCCGGTATTGCTGTAGGCGATCTCGCTGCCGGCTTCATAGTTCAATCTTTCCAGCCCCTCGACAAACTGCATCACCGGCTGCGCCTCGCTGACGGCATGCAGCGATATGCCCAGCAGACCGAGCGTCTCGCGCACGTCAGGCAGACCGCCGGTCATGTCCAGCGCCTGGCCGACGGTAACGTCCGCCAACGCGGGCTGCAGGGTGGGCAGCAGTTCGCCCAGGCGCTGATCGAGCCGAATGGCGCGGCCGGTGGCCTTCAGCGCCAGCGCGGCGAAGATGTGCTTGGTCACTGAGGCGTAGCGCACCACGCTGTCGGCGGTGAAGGGGGTATTCTGCGCCAGATCGGCCAAGCCGGCACTGGCGGTGGCGCGGAGTTGTTCGGCGTCAAACAGGGTGATGGCGCCGCCGGGTTCGCCACGCCGTTGCCAGCCGGCCAGCAATTGTTCGGCGAGGGCGCCGGCAGCGCGCCAGTTTAACGGTGTTACAGACATAGGGCCTCCAGAGTGATGGTTCGAAACGGGCCAGCTCGGCCACACGCCGCCCGGCGCTGACGATGAGCGCGGGCTTTTCGGCTGATTGTGGCGCAGCGCGTTTTTCGTCGGCCGCTGTTTTGTGCGCTGTTTAGACCAGTCAGTAGGGAATCACGCGAAACTTTGATATAGCGCGCAGATTGCGGCTGACGTTACGGTTAAGGACAGGGAGAGGAACAGGCGCCCGGCGGCGCCTGTAAAGGGGATCAGTTCAGTCTGGCGGCGCTGTCCAACAGGCCTTCAATCATCTGCTTGAGCAGGCGCTGCAGCGAGGCGGCGCGCTGCGGTTCGAACGCGAAAGGATACTGTTCGGACATGTAGTTGACCTGCGCCAGCTCGAGCTGGATCGCATGCTGTTGCTGCTGCGGTTGGCCGTAGGCGCGGGTGATGTAACCGCCCTTGAAGCGGCCGTTCAGCACGTGGGTGTACTGCTGTTGCTGCTCGCAGCAGGCGACCAGCCGATCGCTCAGCGCCTGGGCGCAGCTTTCACCGCCGTTGGTGCCGAGGTTGAGATCCGGCAGTTTGCCGTCGAACAGCCGCGGGATCACCGAGGCGATGGAGTGCGCGTCGAACAGCAGCGCATAGCCGTGCCGCGCTTTGAGGCGTGCCAACTCGTCCTGCAGCTGCTGATGATAAGGTTGCCAAATTTGCTGCAGATAGCCGGCGCGTTCTTCGTCCGTCGGCGCTTTGCCCGGCAGGAAGCTTGGGCGGCCGTCGAACAGCACATCGGGATACAGACCGGTGGTGGCGGTGGTGTACAGCGGCTTGTCGTCCGCCGGGCGATTCAGGTCGATGACGAAGCGCGAATAGTTGCCGACCAGTACGCTGGCGCCCATCGCCCGGGCGAAGTCGTACAGCTGTGGAATGTGCCAGTCGGTATCGGGCAGCGGGCGGGCATCGTCGGTCAGCCCGGCCTCGACCGCCGGCGTCAGTTGCGTGCCGGCGTGTGGGATGCTGATCAGCAGCGGCAGGCTGCCGGTCTGGAAGCTAAAAGGATCGCGAATGGTCATTGACGTACTTCTCCTCGGAAAATCACCGTACAGGGCAGCTGGCCGCCCAACCAATAAGCCAGTTCCGCCGGCCGCGACAGCGGCCAGTGAACAAAGTCCGCCACCTTGCCGGTTTCCAGCGTGCCGTGGCTGTGTTGCAGCCCCAGCGCTTTGGCAGCGTGGGTGGTAACGCCCGCCAGCGCTTCTTCCGGCGTCAGGCGGAACAGCGTGCAGGCCATGTTGATCATCAGACGCAGCGACAGCGCCGGCGACGTGCCAGGGTTGGCGTCGCTGGCGATCGCCATCGCCACGTGGTGCTTGCGGAACAGCTCTACCGGCGGGCACTGGGTTTCGCGCAGCAGGTAGTAGGCGCCCGGCAGCAGCACCGCCACGGTGCCGGCGTCGCCCATGGCGCGGGCATCTTGCTCGGTGGCGTATTCGAGATGGTCGGCGGAGAGCGCGTGATGGCGCGCCGCCAGCGTGCTGCCGCCGAGGGCGGAGAGTTGCTCGGCGTGCAGTTTGACAGGCAAACCGGCGGCTTCGGCGGCGGCGAAGACTCGCTCCACCTGCGCCGGTGAGAACGCCAGGTGTTCGCAGAAGGCGTCAACCGCATCCGCCAGGCCAGCGGCGGCGGCCTGAGGGATGATGGTATCGCAGACCAGATTGATGTAGTCGTCGGCGCGGTTTGCGTATTCCGGCGGCAGCGCATGGGCCGCCAGACAGGTGGTTTTCACCTCGACCGGCAGCAGCTCGCCCAACTTGCGCGCCACCCGCAGCATTTTCAGCTCGCTTTCCGGGCTGAGGCCATAGCCGGATTTGATCTCCACGCAGGTGACGCCTTCCGCCAGCAGCGGACGCAGGCGGAACAGCGCCTGCTCCAGCAGCAGCGCTTCGTCGGCCTCGCGGGTGGCTTTCACGGTGGAGATAATGCCGCCGCCCTGCGCGGCGATGTCGGCATAGCTCACGCCGTTCAGTCGCTGTTCGAACTCGCCGCTGCGGTTGCCGCCGAACACCAGGTGCGTGTGGCAATCAACAAAGCCGGGGGTGATGATGCCGCCATCGAATTTCACCGTTTCGTCCGCGATCAGGCCGGGCGGCAGCGCCGCATGTTCGCCAATCCAGACGATCTTGCCGTCGCGTACGGCGATCGCGCCGTCGGTCAGGGTGTGATAGTTGCCGTCGCGCATGGTGACGATATCGGCGCCGTGCCACAGGCTGTCACAGTGAATCTCAGACGTCATTGCTTTCCTCCGCCGGAGCCGCAGCTCCCACATGGTTGTATATACAATTAAAAACAACCTAACGCATTCACCGGGATGTCACAAGAGGCGGGAGAGATTTTGTTATCAGGATGTGATCGACAGCGGAGATGCGGGCGCAGGGCGCGCCCGCCGGGGATCAGACTTCGCTGGTGAAGCGGCCGAACAGTTGATAACGGCTGCCGGGGTACAGCAGCCTGGCCGAGGTCACCACGGTTTTGCCGGACCAGGTGCGGCGGTGGATCAGCAGGCCGGGTTCGTGGTCTTCCAGCTGCAGCAGCTCGCTTTCGCGCCGGGTGGGGATCACCGCTTCGACGATGTGTTCGCCGGCGGTCAGCGGCGCGGCCTGCGTCAGATAGGTGTAAGGCGTGACGCGGTCGAAATCCTGCTTCAGGTAATCCGGCGCCACCAGCGGGTTGACGCAGCGGTCTTCCACCTGCACCGGCACGTCATTTTCGTAATGCACGATCTGCGAGTAGAACAGCCGTTGGCCGGGTTGAATGCCCAGCGCCGTCGCCTCTTCCTCGCTGGCCGGGCGGGCCTTCAGCTCGAGGATCTTGCTGCTGTGGCGATGACCGCGCGCGGCGATCTCATCGGCGATGTTGTGCACTTCCAGCAGCGCGGTATGCGCCTTGGCTTCGGCGACGAAGGTGCCGACGCCCTGCATGCGGATCAAAAAACCTTCGCTGGTCAGCTCGCGCAACGCGCGGTTGATGGTCATGCGGCTGACGCCCAGTTCCGCCACCAGTTCACTTTCGGAGGGCACGCGCTGGTGCGGTTGCCAATGTCCCGCACGAATTTGATTCACGATCGCCTGTTTGACCCGTTGGTAGATCGGGGCGGGGGCATCGCTCATTGCAGCCGCCAGTTGTAACACGGTCTGTTGTTCAGCCACGACGTTAACCTCGTCAAATAAAAAAATAATAACACCAGTTTACTGTTGATGTCGGCGTATGTATATGTATATACAACTAGTGGCCGTCGCGCCAGAAACTTGCCGGCGACCGCCAAAAATTCCTGAATGCGCGCCATCGCCGCGCCTCATTCGCCGTTACATCAACCGTGGAATACTGCCATGCCTGCTTATTTTGCCCCACGCGCTTTGCTCCCTGAGGGCTGGGCGCATAACGTCCGGCTGGACGTCGATGCGCAAGGTTATCTGACTCAAGTTACCGCCAACGCTGAGCCGCAAGGCTGCATCCGGCTGCACGGCGACGCGGTGCCGGGCATGCCGAACCTGCACTCCCACGCTTTCCAGCGCGCGATGGCCGGGCTGGCGGAAGTGGCGGGTAATCCGCAGGACAGCTTCTGGACCTGGCGTGATCTGATGTACCGCCTGGTGCAGCGCCTGACGCCGGAGCAGGTGGAGGTAGTCGCCCGTCAACTGTATATCGAAATGCTCAAGGGCGGATACACCCAGGTGGCCGAATTCCACTACCTGCATCACGACGCCGACGGCAAGCCTTACGCCGATCGCGGCGAGATGACCGGTCGCCTCAGCGCGGCCGCGCATCAGGCCGGCATCGGCATGACGATGCTGCCGGTGCTTTACAGCTACGCCGGTTTCGGCGCCCAGGCGGCCCAGCCGGGGCAGAAACGTTTTATCCAGGACACCGAAAGCTATCTGCATCAGCAGCAGGTGATTGCCCGTCAGCTGGCGGATCGCCCGTTGCAGAACCAGGGGCTGTGCTTCCACTCGCTGCGTGCGGTGGAGCTGGGGCAGATGCAGCAGATTTTGGCCGCGTCGGATCGCACCTTGCCGGTGCATATTCATATCGCCGAGCAGCAAAAAGAGGTGAACGACTGTCTGGCGTGGAGCGGACAGCGCCCGGTGGCCTGGCTGTATGACCACCTGCCGGTCGATCAGCGCTGGTGTCTGGTGCACGCCACCCATCTGGATCGCGACGAGCTGGAAGCGCTGGCGCGCAGCCGCGCGGTGGCCGGCCTGTGCCTGACCACCGAAGCCAACCTCGGCGACGGCATTTTCCCTGGCGACGCTTACCTGCAGCAGCAGGGGCGCTGGGGCATCGGTTCCGACAGCCACGTTTCGCTCAACGTGGTGGAAGAGCTGCGCTGGTTTGAATACGGCCAGCGGCTGCGCGATCAGCGTCGCAATCGCCTGACGACACCGGAACAGTCGGCGGTGGGCGATGTGCTGTACCTGCAGGCGCTACAGGGTGGCGCGCAGGCGTGCGGCGCGCCGATCGGCCGGTTGCAGAGCGGCTATCGCGCCGACTGGCTGGTGCTGGACGGCGACGATCCGTATTTGGCGGCGGCGCCGGATGCCTCGATCCTCAATCGCTGGCTGTTCGCCGGCGGCAAGGAGCAAATTCGCGACGTGTTCGTCGGTGGCCGGCAGGTGATCGATCAGGGGCGGCACGCGCTGCAACAGCAGAGCAGCGCAGAGTTCCTGCAGGTGCTGAAAACCTTTCAGCAGGAGGCGTAATGAGCCTGACCCGTTTTAACTTCGCCGCGCTGCCGGTCAGCCCGTGGCGCAACGGCGGTGGGGAAACCCGTGAAATCGTCAGCTGGCCGCCGGGCGAGCCGGATTTCGACTGGCGCGCCAGTATCGCCACCATCGCGCAGGACGGGCCGTTTTCCGCCTTTGCGGGCATCGATCGCTCGATAACGTTGCTGGAAGGCGACGGCGTGCGGCTGTTCAGCGCCGGGCATATCGACCATCAGTTGGCGCGTATCGGGGAGCCGTTCGCCTTTTCCGGCGATGTGGCGCTGGAAGCGACGCTGCTGGGCGGCGCCAGTCAGGATTTCAACATCATGACACGCCGCGGCCGGCAGGCGGCCGAGGTGCTGCGCAGCACGGTGCCCGTCACCCTGTCACCCAACCGGGCGGGCGTGCTGTATGTGCTGAGCGGCGTTTGGTCGCTGCCGGAGGGCGGAGAACTGCGGGCGCGCGAGGGTGTCTGGTGGACGGCGGCGGGCGGCGAAGTGGCGCCGCTGACGGCCGACGGCGCGATCCTGTGGGCGAACATCACAGCCTGCTAACGCAGAGTAGAGTCCTGCGCCCGGTTATGGGATTATTCACTTTTCCCCATTAATCATAAAGAAGGGCGCATGGCTTCGCTGAAAGACGTCGCAAAACTTGCCGGAGTCTCGTTGATGACGGTGTCCCGCGCCATCAATGAACCCGGCAAGCTGCGGCCGGAAACTTATCACCGCGTCAAACAGGCTATCGACGAGTTGGACTACGTGCCGGATCTGTCGGCGCGGCGTATTCGCGGTGACGGAAATCGCGTACAGACGCTCGGCGTGCTGGCGCTGGACACCGCCACGACGCCGTTCTCGGTGGAAATGATCCTGTCGATTGAGAAAACCGCGCGCGAGCGCGGCTGGAACAGCTTCGTCGTCAACCTGTTTGCCGACGACAACGCCGAACAGACCGTCGATCTGCTGTTGGCGCATCGACCGGATGGGGTGATATTCACCACGATGGGGCTGCGTGAGGTGACGCTACCGGCCAAACTGCTGGACAAAAAGCTGGTGTTGGCCAACTGCGTCAGCCCGGCGCATTCGATCGCCAGCTACATTCCTGATGATGAGCAAGGGCAGTATGACGCCACGCGCACGCTGATCGCCAAAGGCTATCGCGCGCCATTGTGCATTCATTTACCGGCGGATACGCTGGCGGCGGGCCTGCGCCGCCGCGGTCTGGAACGCGCCTGGCGCGAAGCGGGGCGCGATGTTGAACAGCTGCAGCAGTATCATCTCGATCTGAGCGGCGGCGATCAAAGCTATCGCGACTGCGTCGCGTTGCTGGAGCGGCATTTCTCTGCAGGACGGCGCGATTCCGATGTCGTGGTGTGCGGAAACGATCGGATAGCGTTTCTGGTGTATCAGGTATTGCTGGCGCAAGGATGGCGGATACCGCAACAGGTGGCGGTGCTGGGCTACGACAATATGGTCGGCACCGGTGAGCTGTTCCTGCCGGCATTGACGACGGTGCAGCTGCCGCATTACGAGTTGGGCCGTCTTGCGGCGCTGCATGTGATTGAGCGGCGGGAACAGCGTGATACGGTGAAAGTGCCTTGCCCGCTGTTGGAGCGTGGTTCGCTGTAGCCACACCGGGCGCGCCGCTGCGCGCCCGGCGCTCATTCCCATTACCCCCAGATGCTCGCCAACTGCCATCCCGTGATGGGCTCGAACTGCGCCCGGCCGCCTTCGGCGAACAGGCTGAGACGGCGATCGCCCGCCGTCGGATAGATGCGGCTGGTCAGGCAGGCCTCTCCCTGATTCACGAAGATTTCCAGCGATGAGCGATCGATAAAGATCCGCAGCGACAGGATGTCACCCTCCGGCAGCGGCACACTGCGGCAGGTGCACAGGGCGGGGTTTTCATGAAAACGCTCCAGCACCAGTCGGTGCGCCTGATTGTCGACAAACAGGCGCGCCGCACTCCCGATAGCCAGCCCGTAACGCTCGGCGTCGTTGTCGGCCGGCCTCAACGTCAGGGTGAGTTCCTGCACGTCGTTCGTCAGCGGCAGATGCTGATTGGTCAGCGTCTGCGCCAAAAACGTGTGTGGCTCTCGGCGCAGCGCCGCCAGTTCACGCGCCGGGTTCATGCGGACGCTGCCGTCGGCGGCCAGCGTCAGTTCGCGCGGCAGGGTGAGGGCGCCGGCCCAGCGATGCGCTTTGCTGGGCATTGGGGATTCCCACATATCCATCCAGGTAAACAGCAGCCGACGGCCGTCGGCGGCGGTGAAGGTTTGCGGCGCATAGAAATCGTGGCCGGCATCCAGCTCACAGAAGGGCTGGGTCACCGTAAAGTCGCCGTCCGGCCGCCAGTGGCCGAGCAGATAGCCGCTCTGGAAGCGATTGCGATAGCGATAGCCCTGCGCCGCCAACCCCTGCGGCGAAAACAGCAGCAGGTGTTGCTCCCCCAGCGGGAAGAAATCCGGGCATTCCCACATATAGCCCTGATGCGCCGTTTGCGCGCCGGCCAGCACCCGATCGAAGCGCCAGGCGCGCAGGTCGGCAGAGCGGTACAGGCGCACCTGGCCCAGGCCGTTTTCTTTGGCGCCGACCACCAGCCACCATTCGCCGTTTTCGCACCAGACTTTCGGATCGCGAAAATGCTGAATGCCGTCCGGCGGGGCCAGTACCGGCCCGTGTTTGATGAAGCGTATGCCGTCTTCGCTGGTGGCCAGACATTGCACTTCCCGCACCTGGCTGTCGTCACCGGGTTCGCCCAGCCACACGTGGCCGGTGTAAATCAGCGTCAGCACACCGTTGTCATCTACGGCGCAGCCGGAAAAGCAACCGTCTTTGTCATAGGGCGCATCGGGTGCCAGGGCGATGGGCTGATGCTGCCAGCGTATCAGGTCGCGGCTGGTCGCGTGCCCCCAGTGCATGGGGCCCCAGTGTTCGCTATAGGGGTGATGCTGGAAGAAGGCATGATAGACGCCGTCAATACAGATCAGGCCGTTGGGATCGTTGATCCAGCCGGCGGGCGGCGCGAGATGGAACTGCGGGTAGTAATCGTCTCGGCGCTCTGCACGCAGGGCTTCGACCGCATGGTCGGCTTGAGCTAAGGCAGTGTTCATTGGACAGACTCACTTGATTTAATGGCGGATTGAAAGGGGGCTACGCTGGCGGAACGTTCGCCGCGCAGCAGGAAACAGGAGACAAGCGTCGTGGCGGCGACCGCGCAGCCCATCAGCAGATAGGTGTCGGCAAAGCCGATGCGGTCATAACCGTAGCCCGCCAGCGGCGACAGGAAGCTGGCCATCACCTGGGTGATGAACTGGAAGCCTACCAGGTACAGTGTGGAGGAGAGTCGGCTGTCAAAGCGGCTCGCGATGTATTTGAAGATAGCGATCAGCAGGATTGGCAATTCTACGGCGTGCAGCAGTTTCATGGCGGAGATCATCAGGGCGCCGCTGACTAAGCCGGAACCGAACATGCGCAGCGCCATCACGCCACCGGCCAGCAACAGCCCCTGTTTGGCGCCGATGCGGTTCACCAGCAGCGGCGCCAGGAACATGCCGCCGGCCTCGAGGAAGACCTGCAGCGAGTTGAGAAAACCGTACATCTCGTTGCCCTGTGCGCGAGAAGCGAACTGTGAAGCGAAGTAGACCGAAAATTGCTGATCGAAAACGTTGTATACGCTGATCCCCAGCACAAACACCACCAGTGCCCAGAAGCCGGGCATGCGCAGCAGCGCCAGCGCGTCCTGCAGCCGCAGGTTTTCCGGTTTGCCGAACGCCAGGCCGGCCATGGCGTTCGGCTTCAGCTCGCGTACCTGGCTGAGCAGCACCAGGAACACCACGGCGGCGGCGGAGGCCAGCCAGAAATTGATGTTCGGATTGATATTGAAGATAAAACCGGCCACAAAGGTGGCGCTGGCCCAGCCGAGCGAGCCCCACATGCGGGCGCGGCCGAATTCGAAACCGCTGATGCGGCTGACTCGCTCGGTATAAGATTCCAGCGCGCCGATACCGGCGAAGAAGGTCGCGCCGATGAACACCCCGCCGACCAAAGCGCCGAGCGGCAGGCTGCTCGCCAGCAGCGGGGCGTAAACGTAGATAAAGAACGGGCCGGTCAGCAGCAGCATCACGCCGAGAAACTGCAGCAGGTGTTTGCGCAGCCCAAGTTTATCCTGAATAAACCCGTACAGCGGCTGGGCGCACAGCGCCACCAACGAGATAGCGGAGAAGATCAGGCCGGTCTCGGCGCCTTTCAGGCCGATCTTCTGATTCAGCCACAGCGAGATCAGCGAAAAGCTGGAAGACCAGGTGAAGAAAAAGAAGAACAGCAGGCCGCTGAGCAGCACGTAATATTTTTTAGTTTCGCGGTTCATGGGTAGGGCCCCGGTGAGTGAAGTTAGCTCTATTGTTAACGTTAACTCGCGAAGGGATGAAGCGGCCAGATATCACGCATGAGATGTTAATCACAAAAGTTAACGTTAACATTTTTGCCTTGTGATCGAGGTCACGAGTTGGCAAGGGGGCGATGTGCCCCCGGAGGATTAACGTTCGTTAAGCGAGCGCAGATGATCGTCGCGGCGCAGCGTCATCAGCACAAACAGGCTGACCACCGAGGTGGCGACCACGTAGTAGGCGGGAATGTCGATATTGCCGGTCTGTTTGATGAGGCCGGTGATAATCAGCCCGGCCGAGCCGGAAAACACCGCATTGGACAGCGAGTAAGCCAGCCCCAAGCCGGTATAACGCACCCGGGTCGGGAACATTTCCGCCAGCATCGCCGGGCCGGGGCCGGCCAGCAGGCCGACTACGGCGCCGGCGACCATCACTGCCAGCCCTTTGGCCCACAGTGAACTCTGCGCATCCTGCAACAGGTGCAGCAGCGGGAAGGTGAACAGGATCACCGCCGCCACCGCCGTCAGCATCACCGTTTTACGCCCCAGTTTGTCGCTGATGATGCCCGCCGGCAGAATGGTCAGGGCGAAGCCGACGTTGGCCAGCACCGTCGCCACCAGCGCCTGCTGGAAGGTGGCGTGCAACGAGGTTTGCAAATAGGAAGGCATCACCACCAGGAAGGTATAGCCGGCGGCCGACCAGCCCATCATGCGGCCGATGCCGATCAATATGGTTTTCGCCACGCCGCCCAAGCTCGCCTCCTGCGGTGCGGCACTGTGTTCCGCGGCCTGTTGCGCCTGGGTAAACGTGGGCGTCTCTTCGAGCTTGAGCCGCAGCCACAGCGCCACAGCGCCCATCGGCAGCGCCAGCAGGAAGGGAATGCGCCAGCCCCAGTCATGCAGCTGCTGCACGCTGAGCAGCGCGGCCAGCAGCGCCACCAGCCCGGCCCCGGCCAGCAGGCCGAGCGCGACGGTCAACGATTGCCAGGCGCCGAACAGCCCGCGTTTGCCCTTCGGGGCGAATTCGGTCATCAGTGATACGGCGCCGCCGAATTCGCCGCCGGCGAACAGCCCCTGAAACATGCGCAGCAGCGTCAGCAGCAGCGGGGCGGCGACGCCGATCGAGGCATAGGTCGGCATGACGCCGATCAGTGCGGTGGCCAGCGTCATCAACAACAGAACCGCAATCAGCGTCGGGCGACGGCCGATGCGATCGCCGATGCGGCCGAAGATCACCGCGCCGATCGGCCGGCAGAAAAACGCCAGCGCGAAGGCGGCGTAGGTGAGGATCAGGCTGGTGACTTCATTTTCACCCTGCAGCGTGAAAAAATTGGCGGCGATGACGGTAGCCAGGAACCCGTACACCCCGAACTCATACCATTCGATAAAGTTGCCAACCGAGCCGGCCAGCAACGCCTGACGCGAACGGCGCGCGTCGAGAGTCTGTTGATTCATCCCCGTTCCCATACATTTGAATTATTGTTCGTCAGTTCTAAATTTATACGACAAAACAATCAATTGATTTCAGCGGGAACTGTGAGGCGCTCAGCGCATGCCGTCGATATGCCACCATTCGGGGCAAACATCGGCGAACGCGTGCGAGACCGGGCGCAGCTCCGGCAGATCGGCCCGATCGAAGCTGCCGGTGCTCAACGCCACCGTCGGCTCGTCGTCGATCGCCCCCAGCGTGCTGCCGCAGCGCGGGCAAAAGGCGCGGCTGGAATAGGGGGAAGAGCGGTAGAGCGTGGGCATGCCGCCCGGGCCGTTCCACTCGACGGCCTGACGCGGAAATTCGACCCAGCAGAGCGTCGGTGCACCGGAGTGGCGCCGGCAAAATTCGCAGGAACAGCTGTGTGGGTTACCGGGCAGGCCGTGCACCTGAAAGCGAATATGTCCGCACAGGCAGCCGCCGCTATAGCCTGGATTTTCCATGAGTTCTCCGTCATAAACGCGGGAATGGCGATGAAAATCACTATAGCGGCATCGCGAAAAAATAACAGGCCCCGTCGGTGGCTTACCAGAGTAACGGCGCCGGCTCGCGGCCGTTTTCGGCATAGTACAGCGATGGCAGGAACTGTGCCAGATAGCTGAACTCGTTGTAGCAGTGGCGCATCAGGTTAAACCCGATGTCGTCCGAGAGTTCGTCGTGGGCGTTGGCGCAGGCTTTACCCAGCAGGAAACGGCTGCGCAGCACGCACCCGTACGGCGTATCGCGCGCCAGATGCAGCATCTCGCCGTCGCAGGGATCGCCGTTGTCATCCAACGCCACCTGATCGCCGAAGCCGATGCGCGCACACACGGCGGCGGAGAGCGCCTGCGCATCACGCGCCTGGCGCAGCGGCTGCGGCGCGAAGAAGTCCTCGGCGGCGTGAAACTTGAGGCGTGCCGCGACCGGCGGCAGTTCCGCCAGCCATTCGACCGCTTCGATGCTGGCGCCGACGTAGCTTTCCCCTTTTTTCCAATGGCGATCCCAGCCGCGATGTTCGACGTGATCGTGCGGGTGCCACCAGTTGATGTGCTGCGTGTTCTCAAAGAAGGTGAACCACCAATCCAGCATGCGCCCCTTGCAGCCGTGCAGATCGGTACGGACCGCGACGGTCAGCAAACCGTCGGCGCTGCGACTCAGCCCCATCTCCAGCCGCAGCGGTTCAGGTTTGAGCAACTCGTTGATATCGTTAACGCCCCAGGGCGCCAGCAAGGAAGGATGTGTCATAATGGGTTCCTGTTTTATTTTGGAAACGAATTGTGTTTCCAAAATAAAACTATGCCGCTATGCTGAGTCTGTCAATGCTTGTGAGGAATAAATATGGCGAACCCGAATGAAGAACCGCCGCGCGCTCGCGGCCGGCCGGCCACGCCGGAAACGGCGCTGCGAGCCGCGCTGGCGCAAGCGACGCTGGCGTTGCTGCTCGACGGCGGCTATGCCGCAGCAACGGTGGACGCGGTGGCGAAACGCGCCGGGGTGGCTAAAAAAACCCTGTATCGGTTTGCGGCCAATCGCGACGAACTGGTCGCGCAGGCGGTGAGCGGCTGGACCGAGGCGTTTCAGCCGGCCTTCGCCCAGGATGCCGGGCAACGGGCGGCGGTGGTGCCACTGTTGGAAAAGGGGCTGAAGGCCATAGCGCAGCAGGTATTGAGCGCCGAGGCGGTAGGGATGTTTCGGCTGCTGCAAAGCGAGTTTCCGGGGCGCGAGGCGCTGCTGGACAGCTATCAGCGCAACGGCATTCAGCGCGGCCGGGCTACGGTGGCGGACTGGCTGCAGCGCCAGCAGCAGTGCGGCTGGCTGCGTGCGCGCGACTGGGCGCAAACCAGCGACTTGCTGTTGGCGATGACCATCGCCGAACCGCTACGGCAGATGACGCTGGGACTGTTGCCGCCGGGCAGCGCGATCGACGAGCGCATCGCGGCGGCGGTGGCGCTGGTGATGCCGGGTTTGCTGGCGGAAGCGTGAATACAAAAAAGGGCCGACGAATCGGCCCTTGAACAACAGGATGCAAAACGTCTGCGTTACAGCTTCGGCCCAGCGTTCACCAGCTTTTCGCCCGCCGGGGTGACGGTATATTTGGCGAAGTTATCGATAAAGCGCTGGGCCAGATCCTGCGCTTTCTCCTGCCACAGCGATTCGTCGGCATAGGTTTTGCGCGGATCGAGAATCGACGGATCGACGCCCGGCAGCGCGGTCGGCACTGCCAGCCCGAAGATCGGCAGCGTGAAGGTCTCGGCCTGCTCAATGTCGCCATTCAGAATAGCGTCGATAATGCCGCGCGTATCTTTGATAGAAATACGTTTGCCGCTGCCGTTCCAGCCGGTGTTGACCAGGTAAGCCTGGGCGCCGGCGGCCTCCATGCGTTTCACCAGCACTTCGGCGTACTGCGTCGGGTGCAGCGTCAGGAAAGCGGCGCCGAAGCAGGCGGAGAAGGTCGGCGTCGGGGCGGTGATGCCGCGCTCGGTGCCGGCCAGCTTGGCGGTGAAGCCGGACAGGAAGTGGTACTGGGTTTGCTCAGGCGTCAGGCGCGATACCGGCGGCAGTACGCCAAAGGCGTCGGCGGTCAGGAAGATGATCTTGCGCGCATGGCCGGCTTTGGACACCGGTTTGACGATGTTCTCGATGTGATAAATCGGATAGGAGACGCGGGTGTTCTCGGTTTTGCTGGCATCGTCGAAGTCGATGCTGCCGTCGGCCAGCACGGTGACGTTTTCCAGCAGCGCATCGCGGCGGATCGCCTGATAGATTTCCGGCTCCGCCTGCGGCGACAGCTTGATGGTCTTGGCGTAGCAGCCGCCTTCGAAGTTGAACACGCCGTCGTCGTCCCAGCCGTGCTCGTCATCGCCGATAAGCTGGCGTTTCGGATCGGTGGAGAGGGTGGTTTTGCCGGTGCCGGACAGGCCGAAGAACACCGCCACGTCGCCTTTCTCGCCCACGTTGGCCGAGCAGTGCATCGAGGCGATGCCCTTCAGCGGCAGCAGGTAGTTCATGATCGAGAACAGGCCTTTTTTCATTTCGCCGCCGTACCAGGTGCCGCCGATCAGCTGCATGCGTTCCGTCAGGTTGAAGGCGACGAAGTTCTCCGAATGCAGCCCTTGCTGCTGCCAGTCCGGGTTGGTGCATTTGGCGCCGTTCATTACCACGAAGTCCGGCTCGAAGTCCGCCAGTTCGGCGTCGCTCGGGCGAATAAACATGTTTTTCACGAAGTGCGCCTGCCAGGCCACCTCGGTAATGAAGCGCACTTTCAGGCGCGTGTCGGCGTTGGCGCCGCAGAACGCGTCCACCACGAACAAACGCTTGCCGGAGAGCTGGTTGCCCACCAGCGTCTTCAGATGCTGCCAGACTTCCGGCGAGAGCGGCTGGTTGTCGTTCTTGCCGGTGCCGTTGTCCGACCACCAGACGGTATCGCGCGTGGTGTCGTCGCGCACGATGTATTTGTCCTTCGGCGAACGGCCGGTGAACTCACCGGTCGCGACGTTGACCGCACCCAGTTGGGTGAGGGTGCCGCGTTCCAGCGGCGGCAGGTCGGCGCGGGTCTCTTCGGCGAACAGCAATTCATAGCTAGGGTTATAGACGATATCGGCGGCCTGATGGATGCCGTAGCGAGCGAGAGTTTGTGGGGTAACAGCGCGTGAAGACATATTCTACTTCCTTATGAGTCATATTATGCCTCTTTCCCGAGCGGTGCCGCGCGCAGGATTAAGGTTCGGATCAAGCTGACCGGATTCAGCTACTGCGTTTCCGGTTCTTTATTAATAAATCAGGGGGCTTTTTCGCCCTCCTATAGCATAGCAGCGAATTTAAACCTGCTTACTTTAATTACAAAATGCTGACGATAATTAATTAAAACCAACCTTGGCGGAGGGTCACAATATTGAATTTCGTCGGTGTAATTTAGTTTTGCATTTTTATTTTTTATCATATCTTCAGGGCTGTCTACTGTTTTATTTCTTATTAGAAAAAGCGAAATCCACAATAGGATTTTTCGTAATCATTTGTTTTTGCTTGGCAATGGCGGGATGTTGCGCCAGGTGAATCTAACCGTACTGTACGCTTGTCAGCAGGGTGAATAATGAAACAGATAAATGCAGAACTGGCCTGTGATAAAAATACGGCATCGTCCGAATCCTCAGGATTAATTAATCAACTTCGTCAAATGGATATCGGCGCGGTACCGATCGCGTTGTTTATCACGATTTGCGCCATCGTGGCGATTTCTGCCTATGCCAACTTCCTGCCGAAAAATATGATCGGCGGCCTGGCAGTGATAATGACGCTGGGCTTTGCGCTGGCTCAGTTGGGAAAAAGCATTCCCGTGCTGCGCGATATCGGCGGGCCGGCCATTCTGTGTTTGATGGTGCCCTCGGTGCTGGTCTACTTCAACGTGTTCCAGCCCAACGTCATGGGCACGGTCCATCTGCTGATGAAAGACGCCAACCTGCTTTATTTCGTCATCGCCAGTCTGGTGGTCGGCAGCATTCTCGGCATGAACCGGGTGATCCTGATCCAGGGGATGATTCGCATGTTCGTGCCGCTGGTGGTGGGTACGATCACGGCGGTGATCACCGGGCTGCTGGTGGGCAAGCTGTTCGGCTTTACCTTCTATCACACCTTCTTCTTCATCATCGTGCCAATCATCGGTGGCGGCATCGGCGAGGGGATTTTACCGCTGTCGCTGGCCTATTCGGCGATCCTGGGCTCGACGCCGGACGTCTATGTCGCGCAGCTGGCGCCGGCGGCGGTGCTGGGTAACATCTTCGCCATCGTGACCGCCGGGGTGTTGGCGCGTATCGGCATGCAGCGCAAGGCGCTGAGCGGCGACGGCATGCTGATCCGTTCGGCGCAGGAGAACGCGATGTTCGCCATCAAGGAGCAAAGCGGCAACGTCGATTTCCAACTGATGGGCGGCGGGCTGCTGGTGATCTGCGCCTTCTTTATCGTCGGCGGCCTGTTCGAACACATCGTGCATATTCCCGGCCCGGTGCTGATGATCCTGTTCGCGGTGCTGTGCAAGTACTGCCGGGTGATCCCGGCCTCGATGGAAACCGGCGCGCACAGTTTCTACAAGTTCGTCTCCACGGCGCTGGTGTGGCCGCTGATGATCGGTCTGGGCATGCTGTACGTGCCGCTGGAAAGCGTGGTGGCAGTGTTCTCGGTCGGTTATGTGGTGGTCTGCGGCTCGGTGGTGCTGTCGATGGGGCTGGTCAGTTTCCTGATTGCGCCTTACCTGAAGATGTTCCCGGTGGAGGCGGCAATCGTCACCTGTTGTCACAGTGGCCTGGGCGGCACCGGCGATGTGGCGATCCTGTCGGCGTCGAACCGTATGGGGCTGATGCCATTCGCCCAAATCGCCACGCGCATTGGCGGCGCTTCCACGGTCATTGGCGCGACGCTGTTGCTCGGTTGGTTAGTCTGAGTCCAGAGTTTCTTATGGATAACCGGGGTTGGATTGCCCCGGTTTTTTTATGCTTTTTTCCGCTCATCGTGATAATGCTGATGATTATCTTGAAAATCATTCGTATGGCGCAAATGCATAGTCGGACTTTATCTGAGAAAATTCTGTACTCGACGAAAATGTGTCTATTCTTTTCTCTTAAGGGATTATCGTTCTCATTCAGAGTGCCGAGGGAAGGCGCCACCGCATTACCGATATCCCCGTATTGATTCAACACCGGGCCGCTGCCGTTCAGGCAATCCGCCAGTTGGGGCATCCCCCCGATTGAATTGACGAATATGGAGATAAGGTTATGTCATCAAGCAATGCTTCCGTTAAGGCCGAAGGCGTATTAGCCCTGTTGGGCGCTTATAAACCCGATGAAGACGACACCATTACCGTGCTTCATCCGTCGAAAACGTTCGAAAACGCCGGCCTGGAGCTGGTGCGCGGCGATCGCAGTTGGCACGACAAGGGCGTGACCGACACGCCGGTCTCTCTGACCTACAGCTTCTGGGAAAAGGCGCCGGGCAACATGTCGAGCATGGGCATCAGCGGCTTCAGCAGCTTTAACGCCGAACAGCGCGAGCAGGCTAAACTGTCGCTGCAGTCATGGTCAGACGTGGCTAACATCACCTTCACCGAAACCAGCAACACCGCCGCTGCCAGCATCAAATTCGGCCTGTTCGACTACAGCTCGCGCGGCTCCTATGCCTTTGCGTATAACCCGGACACCTCGCCTTCGGTCGCCGGGCAAACCTGGTATAACGCCAAGAACCATACCTTCGTCAACAACCAGATCCATGAGAACGAGTACGGTCGCCAGACCTTCACCCATGAAATCGGCCATGCGCTGGGGTTGCAGCACCCGGGCGACTATAACGCCGCGCCGGGCGTCAGCATCACCTACGCTAAAGACGCGACCTACTTTGAGGACAGCCGCGCGCACAGCCTGATGAGCTATTTCAGCGAAAGTAACACCGGGCAGGACTTTAAAGGCGCGTACTCTTCCGGGCCGTTGCTCAACGACATCACGGCGATCCAGCATTTCTACGGTGCCAACATGGACACCCGCACCGGCGATACGGTTTACGGATTCAATTCCAACACCGATCGCGACTTCCTCACCGCCACCGGCGCGCAGGACAAGATAATTTTCACCGCCTGGGATGCCGGCGGCAACGACACCTTCGACTTCTCCGGCTTCGGTCAAAATCAGCGCATCAACCTGAATGAAAAGGCGTTCTCGGACGTTGGTGGCCTGAAAGGCAATGTGTCTATCGCCGCAGGCGTGACGATTGAAAATGCCATCGGCGGGTCGGGTAACGATGTGCTGGTCGGGAACGCCGCCGATAACGTGCTCAAGGGCGGCGCGGGCGATGACGTGCTGTACGGCGGCAAAGGGGCGGATCAGCTGTGGGGCGGTGCCGGCAAGGACACCTTCGTCTACTTTGCGGCGGATGAGTCGACGGCGGCGGCGCCGGATTGGATCCGCGACTTCGTGCGCGGCGAGGACAAGATCGATCTGACGTTGTTCAACACCGGCAGCGCCGACGGCATCCGCTTCGTCGATCAGTTCAGCGGCAAGGCGGGCGAGGCGAAGCTGAGCTACGATGAGCAAAATCACGTCAGCGATGTGGCGATCAACCTGGGCGGCGCCTTTGACGGCAACGACTTCCTGGTGAAAGTGGTGGGGCAGCCGCTGGATGCCGGCGATTTCGTGTTGGCGTAATGCAGGCAACAAAAATAGGGCGTTTTGGGCAAAAACCCGACAATTCCTATTAATTACGTCATATTAGCGTGACATAGTAGCGCGCAGAAGGCCGGGCTTGCATACCTCGGGCTTCTGTCGAATCGCCAACCTTTTCGGTTGGCGATTCATTTTCCGCCTTTCAGCATGTTGATGGCGGCGCCGAGTAGGATGCGCCGTTCGATATCGTTGCTGTCCGCCAACTGCCGCGCCAGATGTTTTTCCAGCGTTTCCACCGACAGCGCTTCACCGCGATGGCGCAGCTGCATCACGCCGTCGCCGATCAGGCGTGCGACCTCATCCCATACGGGTTTAATCTCCTGTTCCGAGAACGTCATGGTCTACACCTCGGTGGGTTGATTTTTGCCCAATGTAACAGCTGAACTGCGGCTTCGCTACCCGCCGCCTAAAACAGGAAGCATAAAAAACAAGCCATCAGTATTTCTTCTGGTTTTTACGCTCAATACTGACGGTGTCGAAAAGCAGGAGAAAACATCATGAACTGGGTCGAAACCTTGGCGGAGTACTACCGCCTGAGCCGCACGGGTGAAACGCAGCATTGGCTGTGTCGCCGCTGGTTGCTTCAGGGGGAGGCGCGTTTGGCCTATTTGCAGGAGTTGCTGGAGCCGACCGCGCCACGGCGGCGATGAACAGGGCGCCGGCGTTCGGCCGGCGTCGTCTCGCGGCATTAACCGAAGGCGATCGCCGCCCAACGCAACAGCAGCAACGCCAGGCAGATCAGCAGCAGCACCACGACCATTTTACTGAGCTTGTTGCCCATGCGTTTTGTTGCCACGTTGCGCCCCTTTTAGCTGAAATACCACCCGCCGGCGAGGGTGATGAGGACAAGCGTCACTAACGCGACGCCGTTGAGTAAATCGCTGAAGGTATCGTCAGCATCGATGTCATTTTGCTGCATGTTACCGCCTGGCAGTCGCCATTGGGTGAATAATGTTCACAGTATGCGCCCGGCAGCGCGGCAGGCACAGCGAAGAAAGGTAAAAACGCGTAAAAGTGGCGCTGGCAAAACGCGCAGTCGCGCTTGCGACGGATGCAGACGGCCGGCAATACGTTGTACTATCCTGTCTGCATTGATGCATTTTTCCTAAAGGTATAATCATGGCGACGGCAATTCCACAGAAATACGAGCACCTTGAGCGCTGGGCGTTCGGCGATACCGAGCAGCAGGCCGATGAAGTCGTGCAATTGATCCTCAATGGCACCAAAACGGCCACCTGTTCTAACCTGGACGGCGAAGGGATCCCACAGGCCGGCGATCTGTTCCTGGTGGTGGACGGCAAGGGTGAGCCGGTTTGCGCAGTCGAGTTGACCGCGGTGGAAATGAAAACTTACGATCAGGTTGATGAAGCGCACGCCTTTGCCGAAGGCGAGGGCGATCGCTCGCTGGCGCACTGGCGCAAAGAGCTGCAGCGCTTCTTCGAAGAGTATGACCTGTTCTCGCCGGACATGACGCTGGTGCTGATGAATTTCAACGTCGTCGACAAATTTTAATCTTATGCGCGCCGTTCCCTACGAGTGCCAGTGGGCGAGCCCGGAGCTGGCCGCCGATCTGATCGCCGGCCGCGCGACGTTGGCGCAAGACGAAAATTGGGCGCGCAGCGGCGCCCGCGATCGGGCAGAGTACGTCGAGTGGGCCAACCACGTGTGCGGCATGGCCTGCCTGAAAATGGTGCTGGGCCACCGCGACGGCGAAGCGCCGCCGCTGCTGGAGCTGGCGCGCCGCAGCCTGCCCTACGGCGCCTATGTACGCGAAGGTGAGCGGATAAAGGGGCTGATTTATGCGCCGTTCGTCGAGTATGTGCGCGAGCAGTTCGCGCTGCAAGCGGAGGTGAAGGTGGGGCTAGAGGCCGCCGAGGTGCCGGCGCTGCTTCATGAATGCCGCTACTTTATCGCCTCGGTGCATCCCTCCATTCGCCGGCCGGAGAGTACGCCGCCGCAGCGGGGCGGGCATCTGGTGCTGATCACCGCCGCCGATGCGCAAAGCGTGATCTTCCACAATCCTTCGGGCGACAGCCCGGCGACGCGGGAGCGGGTGCACCTGCCGCTCAGCCGCTTTGCCCCTTTCTTTGCCGGCCGCGGCATCGCCATCGCATAAAAAAACGCGCTGTTTCCGATGAAAACAGCGCGTCGTCAGCAGTTCTGATGCATTTTCATGCCAGCCGCATCACCCAGGCGTCCGCTTGCCGATCGTAGTGTTGCTTGTACAGCAGCGACTGTTTGCCGTCGAGGATGGCCGGGATGCTGGTATGTTCATCCCAGCCGTCCAGCTGCATGCACAGATCCGGATCGGACTTGCAGGGAATGCTCAGGGTGCCGGTGCGGTCGGCGCCGGCGTGAAGATGCGCGTCATCGACCTCGAAGCTGCCAATTTTTACGACGGTTTTGCTCATGGGAACTCCTTGCTCAATGGTGTGGTAGGAGGTTAGACCAGTTTGGCCGTTGGTAAGAGCATAGCCAAATGAGCAAAAAATGCCACATAAAAATTACATTTTGGAAACAATTTCCACGCCGGCAAAACACAACGCCTAGTACTCCACCACAAAACTGAGCGTGTCCTGATAGCTGCCGACCGCCACTTCCGTCTGCGCCGCATTGACCGCCGCCTTATACGGGATGCTTTGCGCCAGGCCGGTGCCAGCGCCGCTCTGTTTGTTGGTGCTATCCCAAACGGTCGTCGTATTAGGCAAGTAAATCTGGTACTGCATGAAATTACTGGTACCGCTTTTCATGCGTCGCCAACCGGAAACCGGGTTATTGCCGTTGGTGAAATAGGTGTTGTATCCCTCGGTTTTGGTGCAGGTCAGGGTGATGCTCTGATTGACAGGATTGAACTGCCCGACCAACGCCATGCTGCCGAAGTTGACGTTGGGCGCGGTGCCGATCAGGCAGTCTTTGGTGATGGTGACGCTGACGCTGACCGTGCTGGGTTTGTCGACGCCGTCCCACCAAACGCACAGGCCGAGCACGCCCAGGCCGCAAATATGGTAATTCCAGATCAGGTTGATGCTGTCGGTATAGGTACCTGCGCGCACGTTGGCGCCGGCGGTGGTTTTGATATACAGCGGAAAGTTGACGTTGGAGGAAATCAGGATCAGCGACAGCAGGTTCAGCGAGCTGTAGTCGATGGTTTGGCCGATGCTGTAAGGATATTGGTAGTTGGCGTCGGGGTAGATCAGGTAAGCGATTTTATCGCCGGAACCGTCGGTGTTGGCAACCGCCATATTGTTGGTGGTGGAGGCGATCTTGACCGTGACGGTGTTTTGCGTGAGCAAATTGAGGCCGAGGCCGGTGCAGTTGAGGCCGGCGGTGCCCTGGGCGTTGATCTGCCCATTGTAGACCACGAAAGAGCTGCTCCCCGGTAAGGTGACGGTGCCGTTGGTGGTGGCGCAGTCGGCGAATGCGCGCTGACAGAGCAGCAGCGAAAGGGTTAACAATAAGGCTTTCAATCCCCGAAACATAGTGACTCTCCGTCGTTGAATTAGCGGCAGACAACCGGGCCGACGCGCTGGATGCCCTGAGGCTTCGCCAGACTGAATTCCGCCTGGCACGGCGGGCCGCCGTCGGCCGGGATCACGCTCAGGCGATTGTGTTGTTGCACCGGGTCGATATAGGTCATGCCATCCCAACCGACATAGCTTTGCTGATGGCCGCCAACCACCGCCACCTGGCTGCCGTTGGCCAGCGGTTTGCCTTGCTCGTCAACCAGTTCGACGTCGGCGGCGGAGATGGGTTGGATGGGAAACTCGACCAGAAAACCGCTGTGATCGCGAATGGCGACGGTTTTTTCCACCGTCGGCAGCGCGACGTCGGCGGGCAGGCTGAGCGGATCAATCTGGAATTTCGCATGGTAGTAAGAGGTGACGGTCGGCACCAGTAAATAGCCCTGGGCATCGGTCTTGCCGATCGGCTGGTTCTCATAGCTCACCGGAATGTCGGCGTATCCTTGCGTGGACACCAGCGCAAAGGCATCGTTGATGGTGTTGGTGGCGTACACGCCGCCGTTCATCGCCACCAGCGAACCGCTGATTTCTCCCCAGTGGTTGGTTTCATCACGGGTACCGTATACGCCCGCTCGGGCTTCGAGCCTGCGGGTGCGCCAGGTCAGATCCGCCTGGCGGTAATCGCCGCCGCTCGGGTTATTGGCGTAGGCCAGATTCCAACCGAAACCGCCATCAGTCGGCGCGGCGCGGCTGTAGCTGACGCGTTCGCTCCAGCGGTTGTTGTTGTCGCGCGCGGCGCTGAAGCTGGCGGTACCCCAACTGTCGAACGGAATGGAGAGCTGCAGTTGGGCACTGTAACCGCTGCTGCCGATTTCCCGGTTCAGCGAGGCGTACAGGCTGCTGTTGCGCCAAAGCGACACACTGTAGGACAGGTTCATCAGGCGAGTTCGTTGGGCGATGGCGTCGCGTACGTCAAAATAACCGGCGCCGAGGCTGCCGAGCCGGCCCAGGCTGACGCTGCCGGTCAATTGATCGGTGCGGCGGCTCAGACGGTAGTCGCTTTTATACACGGAAATGTCGCCAAAATCGGCGCTGCGCAGGATACGTTGCGCGTTGAGGCTGAAGCGTGAGTTGCTGTAGGTGTAGCCAAAACTGCTCTGATCGCCGTGGTTGCCGGTGTAGCGATAGACGGGCTGGGGATCCGGCTGTTGCAACGGCCTGCCGGTCAGCGGGTCATAATACGTGGGGGATTGTATCGGCCGGCCACCGTTAAACGCTTCGTCGCCGGCCTGGCTGACGCTGTAGGACGCGTTGAAAACCCCCCATTGCCCAACGCGAATGTCGGCGCCGCCGCCGCCGACCGCCAATTCGGCTGCGCCTTCGGCGCGTCCTTCCAGGGTTAACCAATCAGTGACGCCGTAACGTAAACTGGCGCTACCAACCCATTGCCCGTAATCGGCAGAATTCAACCCGTAGTTGCGCCGCAGCAAACCGGTGGAAACGCTGAAATCGCTCATGCCGGTCTGCAGCAGGTTGCTGGCCACGTAGAACGGTACCGTGGTGCTGACCTGACGCCCGAGGGCGTCGGTGGTGATGACCGTGGCCTGACCCGCACCGTTAATGTAGGGCACGCTGTTGAGGGTGAACGGCCCGGGATTGATGTTGGTGGTGCTGTTTTTATAGCTGTTGATGTATAAATCGACGCTGCTGGGCAATGCTGCCTGGCCGGAAAATTGCGGTAGCGGATAGGTGATAATATCCGGGCGTACCGCGAAATTGCGCGCCAATTGCAAGCCGCCGATGCGCACGGCGCTGCTCCAGGGGAGCGAGCCGGTGGTTAAGTCACCGGCGATCACACTCAGCATCCGCTGGTCATCGTTGAAGCGCCAGTAGCTGTCGTATCGAATATAGCGGCCGCCATCGTCGTTTGGCCCGCCGTTAAACCCGCTGCGGTAGATGCCGGTGTTGGCGATGACGCCGAAACCGTCGAACAGCCGCTGTTCGCTCCACGCCGACAGGTAGCCTGGTCGGCCATTGCCGTTGCTTTGGCTGGCATAGATGTCGTAGTTAAACAGCAAACCCAGGCTGCTTTGCGCCGGCAAGCGTTGCAGCGGTGAATGGGCGCCGATGGTTTGCTGCGGCAACCAGTCGTTGGGCACGTTGATCAGCAACTGCTGGCTCTCGCCGCTGTAGCTGACATCCACCTTCTCCAGCCGATCGACGGCGATGTCTTTCGCCTGTTTATCCGCTACCGGCAGCCCGGCGTCGAGCAGTTGCTGGGGCGTCATGTAGTAATGGCCGCCGCGATAGTTGACTGGCACGACGTTGCCGGTTTGGCGCCCGTTGACGACCGGCTCCAGATACAGCGTGGTGTCCGGCATGCTGACGGCACTGGGCGGTGGGGGCAGATCGTCGCCGAACGCAAACGGCAGCCAGCCGCCGGCCGCCATGCTCAGCATGGCAAACGCCAGCGGCTTGAGGTTGAAACGCCGCGTCGATAGCCTCTCTATCGGCTGCACCTGGGCCTCAATAAGACGGAATGGCTACGGGCTGTTTGTTGTCATTGACCGTGGCCATCAGCTTGCCGCTGCTGAAACCGCCGGCGGGTGGCAAAGCGAAGCGCATCTGTGAACCGGGCAGCACGTATCCCATCAGGCCGGGATTTAGGCTGCGCCCTTGCAGCGTCACTTTCGAGATTCGGGCATGCACTGCGCCTTGATTTCGCACCTCCAGCCAGCGTTCGCTGCTTTGCTGCTGTAAACGATAGCTGAGCTTGGGTTGGCTGGCGGTCGCGTAATCGCGCGGTTTTTCGCTGTCCTGTTTGGTCCAAATCCCCTTGCCGCTGACGAACAGCGGCACCGAGTAGCGCATCTGGAATTTCAGCCCCATCTCTGCACCGCCGGGGGCGGCATCCGATGATTGTTCTTTCACCGGCACTTCATCGACCAAAATGCGATAGGCGCGCTCCTGTCCCGCCGCCGGCGCCGACTGTTTGATCAGGCGTATCAGCTGGCGTTTGCCTGGCGCGATCGACGCCACCGGCGGACTGGCGATCACGTCGCTTTGGTTGCTGTAATCGTCTTTGCCGGCGGTTTGCTTCCAACCCAACACGCGAATTTGCATATAGACCGGTTTGCTGTCGCGATTTTCAAGCCACAGCGCGGTGGCCTGTTGTTGATCTTCAATCACCGGATCGATCGGCCAAATGAGTATGGAAGCCGCGGCCAGGGCGTGCTGTTGGCTTGCCAGGAGCAAGGCTGCCGTTAACGGCAGACGGAAGGGTATGCGCATAACTCAATCCTTATTGCAAAAAAACTTAATAAGTGACCGTCAACAAGACCGTATCGCTGTAAACGCCACTGGTGGGCAGGGTACTGGTCGAAAACAGACGGGCGTAAACCTTGATTTCTTGCGTGCTGCCGGTGGCGGCGACGGTCTGCGCCGCGCCGCCGTTAGCGCCATCGCCCCAAAGGGTGGCGTAGTTGCTGTCTTGAAAAAGTTGATACAGCAGCGTTTCCGACGTGACGGTGTTTTGTAATTTTCTGCCGCCGGCGATGGATCCGGTCACGTGATTGCCGACGCCGAGGGCCAGCGTGACGCTCAGCCCCGGGTTGCAGCGAAACAGCACCGAACCGGCGCCGCTGCTGGATACGACGCTGACTGCGTTGCTCAGTGAGGACAACTGGCCGAAGTTCAGGGTGCCGAAGGTGGTCACGTCACTGACGCCGCTGCCCAATACGCAGCCTTTAACCACGGTTGCATTGACGGTGAACGGCTGGCTTTTGGCTAAGTCGTTGACGCCGGTATCGCTTTGGGCCGGGGAAAGCGGCAGGCAGAACAGCAAACCGCAAATTGAAGCGCGCATCGTCATTACCAATTGATCGTGACCTGTACCGTATCGGTGTAGCTGCCTGTCGGAGGTGTGGATTGCGCCGGAATCATGCCATAGACCGGCAGCCAGTTGTCCGAACCGTTGGCGGTTTGTGACACGCCCGTCAGATTATCCCAAATGGTGCTGTGGGCGGCGTTGGTATACAGGTTGTAATTCACCCGTTGGCCGGCCGCGCTTTGCAGGTAGCGGGCAGCGGTATTGCCGCTTTGCCCGCCGCCAAGCAGAACGCTGTAGCTGGTGCCGTTGGTGCATTTCACCCGAATGGCGCCGGCGTTTTGTTGCCCGGCGACGCTGGTTGCGGTGCTGAGAAAATACAGCGTGCCGAAATTCAGCGTGCCGAAGCTGACATTGCCGCCTGAGCTGCTGCCGGCCTCACAGGCGCTGAGCAAGGTCGCGCTGACGCCGAGGGTCGCGGTTTTACTGTCGGCCTGCGCCAACAGGCTGCACGCCCATAATCCGCAGCAGCAAAGCGCGCGCCGCACCGTTACCAGGTGACCGTCATCGTGACGGTGTCGTTATAGGTGTCTGCCGCCGGGGTAGAACCGGCCGCCGGGACGCGGCCATACACGATCAGCGGAACGGCGGCGCCGGTGCCGGTGCCGGTCCGCGCGTTGGCGCCGCTGCCCCAGGCGGTGGTGCGTGCGGCATCCTGGTACAGGTTATAGCTGATGAAGGCACCTGCCGTGCTGGCCATGCGGCGTTGGGTGCCTGAAGTGACATGGAGCCCGTTGTCCAGCGCCACCGTGTAGTCTGTGCCGGTAGTGCAGGTCAATGACAGCGTACCGGCCCCCCCTGCGCCGGTGGCGCTGGCGTCGATGATGTTGGCCAGTGAAGAGTAAGTACCGAAGCTGATGGAGCCGAAGTCGTTGACGGAACCGCTGCTGCTGCCGCCCCCCACGACGCAACCGGCGCCGATGGTCAGCGTCACGCCTAACGTGCCTTGAATGGTGCCTGCTGCGTTAGCCGCGCCGTTGGCGCACAGCAGGGTTGCTACCGAGGTCAATGCCATCAGAGTTTTTTTCATCTTATATTCCTTGCCGTATGAGAGAAAGCCCGCAAAGACGCCACCCAGAGGTGAGTTGAACGTATTCATTTAGCTGCACTTTAATTAATAGAATAAGAATCGGGAATTGTCTTGATGAAAACGAGAAACTTTTTATTCTCATTCCCCCGGTTGACGGGGCTTGTAGGCGAGGTATACCGATAAAGTGAAATGATTAGAATAATAACGAACGGCGATGGGAATATTATTAGCGTTATTTTATTGCCGGGGAATTTCATTCCCCGGCGCGGTATCGTTTACAGGTGGAAATCCAGCACGCCGTCGCGCACCAGTTCGCGCGGCAGGTTATTCTTTATGCGGCTGCCGATGCGTTTGGCGATGCCCAGCGGTTGCCCCTGATAGGTGACGATGCACTCGTCGCCCGCCGGCGGCTGCTCAGGGTAGAGATCGCGGCCGTGATACCACTCCTGGGCCAGCGCGGCGTCCAGCTCGAAATGCTGTTTGCCGCCGGCACCCGCGAGGGCGATCGCCGCTTCGTGCTGCCAACGGAAACCTTTCGGGAAGCGCTCCGCCAGCTTGAGGCCGATACGCGAGAAGCGCACTTTGCCAAACAGCGGCTCCAGCTCGGCCGGGAAGAGCCAGATTTCCTTGTCGCGCTCCCACAGTCGGCTGTCATCGCCCCAGGTTAAGCCGGATGCGGCGGCGGCTTGGGCGACCAGCGCCGCCTCTTTGCCGGACAGCGGGCTGAACGGGAATTTACCGACTTTATAGGTCGGCTTCGCCAACGGCGCCACGGCGTGTTTTTTACGCAGGCGGGCGACGAAAAACCCTTCGCTGTCGTAAATCTGCGGGAAGACGTGCAGGAAGCCTTCGGCGGTCAACGCCTTGTCGGCGCCGGGGAACAGCTCACCCAGCGGCTCGACGCTGACTGCGTCGCCATAGGTATCCAGCAGCCAGCGCACCACCTGCTGATTTTCCTGAGCATTGAGCGTGCAGGTGGAATAAACCATCACGCCGCTCGGTGCCAGCGCATGAAACGCGCTGTCGATCAGCTCGCGCTGGGTGGCGGCGATCTCGGCGACGCTGTCCGGCGACCAGTTGCTCATGGCGTCCGGATCCTTGCGCACCACACCTTCGCCGGAACAAGGGGCGTCGAGCAGAATGGCGTCGAAACTCTCCGGCAATGCAGCGCCGAACACCCGGCCATCGAAGTGGGTCAGCGCGGTGTTCTTCACGCCGCAGCGGCTGATATTGGCGTGCAGCACTTTCACCCGGCTGGCGGAGTATTCGTTGGCGACGATGCCGCCCTGGTTGCCCATCAACGCGGCGATCTGGGTGGTTTTGGAGCCCGGCGCCGCCGCCACGTCCAGCACTCGAGTAGGCGCCGCGTCGCCCGAGAACAGCGCGCTGACCGGCAACATCGAGCTGGCCTCCTGAATATAGAACAGACCGCTCAGGTGTTCGGCGGCGCTGCCTAATCGCAGCTCTTCATCGTCGCGCTCGATCCAGAACCCTTCCGCGCACCAGGGAATGGGCTCCAATCGCCAGTCGTAATCCTGCACCAGCGCCAGGAAGTCGGCGACGCTGATTTTCAGCGTGTTGACGCGCAGACTGCGGCGCAGGGGGCGCTGGCAAGCGGCGATAAAATCGTCCATCGCCAGCTCGGCGGGCATGATGGCGCGGGTGGCGTCGAGGAAAGCGGGGGGCAGAAAAACGGCGGTGGATTTGGCCACGGGGCGAACTCTCAGGGTGCAATAAAGACAAGGGCGAGAGTTTATCACAAAGCGGAAAAAAACAGGGCCCGGCATTGCCGGGCCCTGAGGAAAACGCGAAAGTTAATCGCGCGGAATGGCGGTGCCCCAGGTTTTCCAGTCCTTCGGCTCCTCCGGATTCAGCAGGAAGTGCTTGTTCGGCGTCGCTTTCGGCGCCAGCGGAATAGTCGGCGGGGTGGCGAAGGCGATACCGCCGCGAATGAACTGCTGGAAGGTGCCGCTCTTGATCACGCCGCCGGTCAGGCCGAACTGCAGGTTGTAACCCGACGCCAGCCAGAACACGCTGTTGTTGCGCACCAGATGTTGATACTTCTTGCTGATGCGCAGCGCAACGTGCACCCGGTCGGACATGGCGCCAAGGTAGAAACCGGTGATGGTGCCGACCTCTACGCCGCGGAACAGCACCGGCGTGCCGATCTGCAGCGAGCCGGTTTCGGCGGCGTCGAGCACGACGCTCAGGCCGTCGAGATAGCGCGAGTCGGTGATGCTGGCCTGCTGCAGTTCGAAAGTGCGCAGCTCGCGGCCGCGCCCCGGCTCCACGTTGATATAAGGCTGGAGCAGGGTATCGAGGTTGCTGACGCCGGCGGCGGAGATCTCCGGCGACACGATCGAGAAGCGGCTGCCGAGGCGCGCGAAGGTCTGCACGTATTCCGGATACAGCACCGCTTTAGCCAACACTTCGTTGCGCTCCGGCGCCAGCTGCAGCGACTCCACCTGGCCGACGTCGATGCCGAGGTAACGCAGCGGCATGCCCGCCGACAGCTTGCTGGCGTCGTAGGTTTTCAGCGTGATTTGGCTGCCCACCGCGCGAGCGGCGGTTTCGCTGGCGTAGAGCACGCGGTTGGCGCCCTTGTTCAGCGTCACGCCCTGTAGATTATCGAAGCTGATGGCGCCTTTCAGCGCGCGGTTGAGCGGGGAGGCCTGCACCGTCAGGCCGCTGCCGTTGAGCTGCACTTTGGCGCCGCCTTCGGCCCAGAAGATGCTTTCGCGAGTCAGCAACTTGCGGTATTCCGGGCTGATGTAGACGTCCACCTCAAACTCGTTGGCCTTCGGCCGGACGTTGACGATCTCGCCCACCTGGAATTTGCGGTACAGCACCACCGAGCCGGCCTGCACGTCCGGCAGGCTGGTGGCGCTGAGGGTCAGGGTGGTAGAAGGGGCGTTGCCGACGATGCCTTCCTCGGCTTTTTCGCTGTTGGCGTACAGCGGGTACTGGCCGCCTGGTTCCCCTTTGCTGCCGGGGATAATGCGCACGCCGCCGTCCACCCATTCCTGGGCGCTGGCGCCGAGCACTTCCATACCGTCAATGCCCAGTTTGACGTCGAGACGGCTGTTGACCACGAATTTGCTGTCTTTATGCAGCAGGCCGCGGTACTGCGCGTCGATGGCGGCGGTGAACACCACGCCGCCGGCGGTCAAGGTGCGGCTCAGGATTTGGCCGACTTTCACGCCGTGCACCACCAGCGGCTGCCCGACGTCGATGCCGTAGCTTTGCGGCGCATTCAGCGTGACGGTCAGCACACCCGGCTGTTGCAACAGCGTTTCGCTGCTGTCCAGCACGTTGAAGCGCTGCTGCGGTTCGCCTTCACCCGGCACCAGTTCCAGCGTGGTGCCGGTCAGCAGTTGGCTGAGCTTGGCGTCGTTGAGGCTGATGCGCGGGCTGCGCATCACGATGCGGGTGCCGCTGCGCATCAGATCGACCACCGAAGGATCGATGGTCAGTTCACCGATGACTTTGCTGTCCTGTTGCAACGTCAGCTTGGTCAGGGTGCCGACCTGCAGTCCCTGGTACATCAGCGGCGTGCGGTTTTCACTCAGGCTGTTGCCGCTCGGCAGATCCAGCAAAATATTGACGCCGCGCTGGCTGTGGGCCAGATCCGGATACAGGGTATAGCTCTGATCGCCCTTGGCCTGCTGGCCATCGGCCGGCGAATCGAAGGCGATGGCGCCGTTGACCAGCGCCGCCAGGCTCTCCATTTGCACCGTGGCGCCGGACAGGCTGAAATCGCCCTTGAAGCCGGAGACATTCCAGAAGCGGCTGTTGCTCTTCACCAGGTTGGCGAAGCGGCGGTCGATCAGCACGTCGATGGTCACGCCCTTGTTGCCTTCGCTGATGGTGTAGTCATACACCTTACCGACCGGGATTTTACGGTAATAGACCAGCGAGCCGCTGTTGAGCGAACCCAGGTCGTCGGCATGCAGGTGAATCATCAGTTCGCCGGTGTTTAGGCGGTACTTCGGCTGGGTATCGAGCGCGGTGAAGTGGGTTTGCTCCTTGCCGCTGCCGGGCATCATGCCGATATAGTTACCGCCGACCAGCGCATCGAGCCCGGATACCCCGGCCAGCGAGGCCTTGGGCGTCACTAGCCAGAACTGGGTGCCTTCGCGCAGCGAGTCTTCCAGATCGCTTTTGATGCTGGCTTCCACCACGATGCTGCGTAAATCTTTGCTCAGGCTGATTTTTTGCACCGTGCCGACCTCAACGCCCTGGTAGCGCACCGGCGTGCGGCCGGCGACGATGCCTGCCGCTGATTGGAAATCGATGGTGACGGTGGTGCCGCGCTCCTGGAAATTGTTATAGACCAGCCACCCGGCGATCAGCAGGGCGATGAACGGCAGTAACCAGAACGGTGAAATGCGGCGTTTGTTCTTGACCCGCGCTTCAGTCGGTGTAGTCGGCGTTTCCTGTTGCATGTGCATCCCAAATCAATCGGCTATCGAGCCATTCAACGGCAAGAATAGTCAAAATGACCGCCGAGCCAAAGTAAAACGCGGCCGGTCCCATAGTAAAAGATAACAGTTGATCGCGATTTACCAGCGACATCATCAAGGCGATAACGAACAGATCGAGCATCGACCAACGGCCGATCCAGGTGACCAGGCGCAGCAGACGAATGCGCGTTTTCAGGCTGTGCGAGGTTTTGAAGTGGATGCTCAGCAACAGCATGATCAGCACGATCACCTTGGTGAAGGGCACCAGCACGCTGGCGATGAACACGATAGCGGCGATCGGCACGTTGCCGGAGGTGGCCAATGAGACCACGCCGGAGAAAATGGTGTCTTCCAGCCGTGTGCCGTTGGCGTAAATGATGGAAATCGGCAGCAGGTTGGCCGGTATCAGCAGGATCATCGCGGCGATCAGCGCCGCCCAGGTTTTCTGCAGGCTGTAGGGCTGGCGATGGCACATCGGCACATGGCAACGCGGGCAGCGGCCGCGCGCGTCGGGATAGCCGGTATAGTGGCAGGACAGACAAATGTGCAGCGCCGTCGGCGGGCCTTCCGGCTGTTCCTGCGGATAGTAGCGCTCCCACAGCTGCTCCAGGTTGACGTGGATCAGCGTCAGGATGCTCAGCACCGTGAGCGACAGGTAAGCGATCAGCGCGCTGCCGGGCTGGATGTCGGCGTAATCCTGCACTTTGATCGCCGCCACCGCCATGCCGATCAGATAAATGTCCAGCATTACCCACTCTTTGAGCCGCTCCAGCATCAGCAGCACCGGGCGCAGGTTCATGCCGAGCGCATGACCGACGCGCAGGTACAGCAGCGACAGCACCAGCGTCAGCGGGGCGCCGAGGGTGCAAAACGCCACCATGCTGGCGGTGAGCGGATCGCCCTGGCGGCTCATCTGCCAGATGCCCTCCAGCAAACTGGCGTCGATGCGCGTGCCGAGCAGACGAATGCTGATCAGCGGTTCGGTGAAGGCGAACGGCATCAGCAGCAGCATGGCGATCGCCATGGCGGTCAGGCGCGTCATCGACCAGTCGCGGCCGTTCACCACCTTGGCGTTGCAGCGCGGGCAATAGGCGGCCTGATTGCCGCTGAGCGGCGGCAGCACGAACAGCAGGTCGCACTCGCAGCAGCGCTGGTGACGCGCTTTGGAAAGGGGAGCGGTGATCGCGTGTATTTTCATTTTTGACAAGTAGCTGCCCTTGAGCCCGCCGGAAGTGTCAGCGTAGCTGAAAAATAAACCGGCCGCGTCACCGGCGATCGGGCGCCGGACGGTAAAACGAGGTAAACCGGGATTCTGAGCCGCAAACATACCCCGAGCGACGGGGTTTTGTGAAGCAACAGATGATTAACCTTGTGGCTATACGCATTTAATGCTTATTTTATAGGGCCTAAGCTTTGGGCTTCTGGCCATCTTCACTGTTTCAATGGTTAACACATGACAAAAGAACAATTCTACGCGGAATTAAAACGTGACCTGAGCGCGTTGCTCGGCGGGGAAACCAACTTTATCGCGGCGCTGTCCAACGCCAGCGCGTTGCTCAATGAGCGCCTGGATGACGTGAACTGGGTCGGTTTCTATCTGATGGAGGGCGACCAGCTGGTGCTGGGGCCGTTCCAGGGCAAGATTGCCTGCGTGCGCATTCCGGTGGGCAAGGGCGTGTGCGGCACGGCGGTGGCGGAAAATCGCGTGCAGCGCGTCGGTGACGTGCATGCGTTTCCGGGCCATATCGCCTGCGATGCGGCCAGCAACGCGGAAATCGTGCTGCCGCTGGCGGTTGGCGGCCGAGCGATCGGCGTTTTGGATATCGACAGCACGGTTTATCAACGCTTCGACGAACAGGATGAAGTGGGCCTGAAAGCAGTGGTGGCGGGGCTTTGTGAGCAACTGGAACAGTGTGACAGTGCGAAATATGTGACTGTAGCGGCAAGTTGATCGACGGTTAACGTGGCAATTACCGATGGCGTCATTATAATGACGCCTGTTCATGCCTGTGGCTTGTTGGCAATACCGTTGTAATCAGGAAATTTCATGGAAAATCAACCTAAGTTGAACTCTAGTAAAGAAGTCATTGCTTTTCTTGCCGAGCGTTTTCCGCTCTGCTTTAGCGCCGAAGGCGAAGCTCGTCCGCTGAAAATCGGTATTTTTCAGGATTTGGTAGAGCGCGTGCAGGGGGAAGAAAATCTCAGCAAAACGCAATTGCGTTCTGCCCTGCGCCTATATACCTCAAGCTGGCGTTATCTGTACGGTGTCAAGGTTGGCGCACAGCGCGTCGATCTGGACGGCAATCCGTGCGGTGAACTTGAGCAGCAGCATGTCGATCATGCTCGCCAGCAGCTTGAAGAAGCCAAAGCGCGCGTTCAGGCACAGCGTGCCGAACAAAACGCCAAAAAACGTGAAGCCGCCGGCGAATCTGCCGATGCCGCTCCGCGCCGTCCGCGTCCAGCCGGTAAAAAACCCGCTGCACGTCGCGAAGGCGGAGCCGCGCCGGAAAACCGCAAGCCGCGCCCACAAACTCGCCCACAGCCCGCTCGCCAACCTCGTGCAGCCAAAGAGGAAAGCCAGCCGCGTTATGCGCCAGTCACGGATATCTCTAAACTGCAAATTGGCCAGGAAATCAAAGTCAGAGCAGGCAAGAGCGCGATGGATGCTACCGTACTCGAAATCGCTAAAGATGGCGTACGTGTGCAGCTCTCTTCCGGTCTGGCGATGATTGTGCGCGCAGAACACTTGCAGTTCTGATACGGAGGCCAACCCAGGCATGAACAAATTCGTCAGATTAACAGCGATTGCAGGGCTGCTGTGGGCGGGTGTCAGTTACGGCGCGGAAACAGCCAACATCCGCATCGGCCAACTGCCCCAACTGCAACAGGAACCCCAGCACGCTACGGTGAGTGAGCGCGTCACCTCGCGCTTCACTCGCTCTCATTACCGCCAGTTCGCCCTCGATGCGGAGTTTTCAGGCAAGATCTTCGATCGCTACCTGAACATGCTGGACTACAACCATAACGTGCTGCTGGCCTCCGACGTGGCGCAGTTCGCCGGCAAACGCAATCAGGTTGGCGAAGAGCTGAAAACCGGCAAGCTGGACACCTTCTACGCGCTGTTCAATCTGGCGCAGAAACGCCGCTTTGAGCGTTACACCTATGCGTTGTCGTTGCTGGACAAGCCGATGAACTTCACCGGCAACGGCACTATCGATCTCGACCGCAGCAAAGCGCCGTGGCCGAAAGACAAGGCCGAGCTGGATAGCCTGTGGGATGCGAAAGTCACGTATGACGAGCTGAACCTCAAGCTGACCGGCAAGACCGACAAAGAAATCCGCGACACGCTGACCAAGCGTTATCAGTTCGCCATCAAGCGCCTGACGCAAAGCAACAGTGAAGACGTCTTCCAGCTGGCGATGAATGCCTTTGCGCATGAAATCGACCCGCACACCAACTATCTGTCTCCGCGCAACACCGAGCAGTTCAACACCGAGATGAGCCTGTCGCTGGAAGGCATCGGCGCGGTGCTGCAGATGGATGACGACTACACCCTGATCAACTCGATGGTGCCGGGCGGACCGGCGGCGAAGAGCAAGGCGATCACCGTAGGCGATCGCATCGTCGGCGTCGGCCAGGCCGGCAAACCGATGGTGGACGTGATCGGCTGGCGCCTGGACGACGTGGTGTCGTTGATCAAAGGGCCGAAGGGCAGCAAGGTGCGCCTTGAGATCCTGCCGGCCGGCAAGGGCACCAAAACCCGCGTGGTCACCTTGACCCGCGAGCGCATCCGTCTGGAAGACCGCGCGGTGAAAATGACCATTAAGACCGTCGGCAAAGAGAAGGTGGCGGTGTTCGACATCCCTGGCTTCTATGTCGGTCTGACCGATGACGTGAAAGTGCAGCTGCAGAAGATGGCCAAGCAGAACGTCAAGAGCGTGATCATCGATCTGCGCACCAACGGCGGCGGCGCGCTGACCGAAGCGGTGTCGCTGTCCGGCCTGTTCATTCCGAGCGGCCCGGTGGTGCAGGTGCGCGACAACAACGGCAAAGTGCGTGAAGACGCCGACACCGACGGCGTGACCTACTACAAAGGCCCGCTGGTGGTGCTGGTCGATCGCTTCAGCGCCTCCGCCTCCGAGATCTTCGCGGCGGCAATGCAGGATTACGGCCGTGCGCTGATCGTCGGCGAACCGACCTTCGGTAAAGGCACCGTGCAGCAGTACCGTTCGCTGAACCGCATCTACGACCAGATGCTGCGCCCTGAGTGGCCAGCGCTTGGCTCGGTGCAGTACACCATTCAGAAGTTCTACCGCGTCAATGGCGGCAGTACCCAGCGCAAGGGCGTGACGCCGGACATTCTGATGCCGACCGGCGTCGATCCGGCGGAAACCGGCGAAGCGTTTGAAGACAACGCTATGCCGTGGGACAGCATCAATGCGGCGACCTACAGCAAGACAGGCGATATGACGCCGTTCGAGCCGGAGCTGCTGAAAGATCACCAGCAGCGCATTGCGCAAAATCCAGAGTTCCAGTACATCGCGCAGGATATCGCGCATTACAAGGCGCTGAAGGATAAACGCAACATTGTGTCCCTCAATCTGGCGGTGCGCGAGAAAGAGAACCACGATGACGACGCGACCCGTCTGAAACGCATCAACGAGCGTCTGGAACGCGCGGGCAAGAAGCCGCTGAAATCGCTCGACGATCTGCCGAAGGATTACCAGGAACCGGATCCGTACCTGGATGAATCTGTGCATATCGCGCTGGACCTGGCTCATCTGGAAAAAGATCAGCCCGCTCAGCAGCCAACGCCGGCCAAATAAGGCCGCCTACGGCAGGATGAAAAACGCACCCTCGGGTGCGTTTTTTTATGGCGACGCGAAGGCCCGCCTCCCTGCTGGATGAAGGGAGGCGGGCTGATGCATCGCCTGACAAATTTAGGGTAAAAAACCCTACGCCTTACGCAACAATCGTTTACAATTTGCCAAATCCCGGTCGCGTGCCGTTTTTGTAAAGTTTCGTATTTTTAGTAGGTTAATGACGCGCGACTCTTGAAACTGTGACGAATGCCCATACGATCTAGGGTATCTTAGACAGCGTTTTGTTAACATTTATGAGGAAGTAAACAATTTATGATGCGTATAGCTCTGTTCCTGCTCACCAACCTGGCGGTGATGTTGGTTTTCGGGCTGGTGCTCAGCCTGACAGGAATCCAATCCAGTAGCGTTCAGGGCCTGATGATCATGGCTGGTCTGTTCGGCTTCGGCGGCGCTTTCGTGTCGTTGCTGATGTCCAAATGGATGGCGCTGCGCTCCGTCGGCGGGGAAGTGATTGAACAACCGCGTAACGAAACAGAAAACTGGCTGCTGGAAACGGTACGCCGTCAGTCGCAGCAGGCGGGCATCGCCATGCCGCAGGTCGCTATCTACCACGCGCCGGACATCAACGCCTTCGCTACCGGCGCACGCCGCGACGCCTCGCTGGTCGCCGTCAGCACCGGCCTGCTGCAGAGCATGAGCCGCGACGAAGCGGAAGCGGTCATCGCGCACGAAATCAGCCACGTCGCCAACGGCGATATGGTGACCATGACCCTGATTCAGGGCATCGTGAACACCTTTGTCATCTTCATTTCACGCCTGATCGCGCAGGTCGCCGCCGGTTTCCTCGGCAACCGCGACGGTGATGGCGAAGGGGAAGGCAACGGCAACCCGATGATTTACTTCGCCGTGTCGATGGTGCTGGAACTGGTGTTCGGCATCCTGGCGAGCATCATCACCATGTGGTTCTCGCGTCACCGCGAGTTCTATGCCGACGCAGGCTCTGCCAAACTGGTAGGCCGCGAGAAGATGATCGCCGCCTTGCAGCGCCTGAAAACCAGCTACGAACCGCAGGAAGCGGGCAGCATGATGGCGTTCTGCATCAACGGCAAATCCAAGTCGTTCAGCGAGCTGTTCATGTCGCACCCGCCGCTCGACAAGCGTATCGAAGCGCTGCGTTCCGGCCAGTACCTGAAGTAATCGGCTGAATGAAAGGAAAAACCCCGGCTTGCCGGGGTTTTTTTATGGCATGCCTGAACCGCTTTTTCAGCGGCGGCGGATTCAGCAATGAAATTCGGCGATGAATGGGGTAAAGCGCTTTACCAGAATTTACGGGCGTTAACGCGGTGCAGCAGCGTCCGAAGTCCCTGAAGCCCACCTGCAAACAGCGTCTTTCGGCTTCTCGGTCTGGGCCGGCACGGTGCCAGTCCATCCGGTGAGAGGGCAAGCCGCATCGGGCTCGGTCACGACCGCCTGTTTGGCTTTGGATGCGCATGTTATATGCTTTGGCGCAATGACATTTGTCCCTGAGGCCCTATGAAAATCAACCACCTTCCCTTACTCAACGGTGATGAGGTGTCGGCGCGCCTGGCCGCATTGGCTGGCGGTGTCGCCGATGCGGTTGCGGAATTGTTGAACCGGCATGATGACGATGATGAACCGCCGGCTATTCGCTGGCATTCAGGCGATCTGCGCCTGCCGGCGTTTTTCCCCGACGAGCACGACGGCCACGATTACGATTACCTGATCGTGGACGGCGATGTGATCGTGGAGGGATGCCTGGCGGTGTCACCGCAGCGAGAGGACGGCGGCATTGTCGTGCTGGGGCGGCTGCAGGCGGATACGCTGATTTGCTGGGGCGGACTGGTCGTGCGTGACGATGTCCGCATACGCCATGCCTATTGCAGCTCAGGAAACGACGGCGCGTTCGTGGTGGGGGGAGACCTGACCGTGCTCACCCTGGTAGAAACGGGGGAGTTTATCCATGTCCATGGCGACCTCGACGCGCGATGTCTCGCGTCGTTGCAGAACTTCGTTCAGGTTGACGGAGAGACGCGCTGTGACTGTCGAATCGACAGCGCGCAGTCCGAAGATCTGATAAAGCGCATGTTCACCCCCGGCCTACTGAAAGCCTTCGAGGGGATGGATCACGACGGCCAACGCATTGTTGGCTGGTATCCGGATGACGACGCCTATTTAGCCTGTTTACGACAAGGCCGAAGCCCCTTGAGGCACGGCGACTGACGCCTGGCCTGCAATGCTCACGGCATTGCATCCGACGCGGCCCGGCTCAGGCCGGCCGTCAGTGCTGGCCCCGTCGGTTTTACAATCGATGGGAGCCCGGCTCGTTTATGCCCGCTATTTCACCTCGCGGCTCGGCTGCGCCGCTTGCGCCGTCGATTGGGTGATGCGCAGGCTGCTGACGGCCGCCGCCAGGGTGGCGAACACCCCAGCCAGGATCAGTGAAGCGTGGGTGCCGGATGTGGGGAACAGGTTGAACATCAGCGCCACCAGCGCAGCCCCCGAGGTTTGCCCCAGCAGGCGCGCGGTGCCCAGCATGCCGCTGGCGCCGCCGCTGCGGTTGCGCGGCGCGGCGGAGATGATGGTGTGGTTGTTGGGCGACTGGAACAGGCCGAAACCGGCGCCGCACAGTATCATGCGCCAGATGATGTCCATATTCGACGGCGTCGCCGGCAGCAACGCCAGAGAGAACAGTCCGAGCGCGAACACCGCCAGCCCAATGCAGCCCAGTAGGCCGGCGTGCACGCGCTCCACCAGCCGGCCGGCGATCGGCGCCATCACCACGATCGCCAGCGGCCACGGCGTCAGCAGCAGCCCGGTCGCCACCTCGTCGCGGCCCAATGCACTTTGCAGGAAGAACGGCAACGACACCATCGCCAGCATTTGCGCGGCGAACGAACAGATTGATGTGCCCATCGACAGGGCGAAGATCGGGATGCGCAGCAGGTCGACGGGCAGCAGAGGGAATTCCTGGCGTAACTGACGGCGCACGAACACCGCGCCAATCGCCAGCAGCGCGGCGATCTCGCTGAAGATCAGCGTCAGGCTCTGGCCCTGGGCGAAGCCGCTGATGGCGGTGATCAGCAGGCCGAAGGTCAGCGCGTTCAGCACGGCGCTGGTGGGATCGAAACGGCGGTTATCGCTTTTTTGGCCGTTGGCCGGCAGGAATTTCATCCCCAGCAGCAGCGCGACGATGCCGATCGGCAGGTTGATGGCGAACAGCCATTGCCAGGATGCGACCGACAGGATCGCCGCCGCCACCGTCGGCCCGGCCGCCGAGGAGCAGGCGACGATCAGCGAGTTGATGCCCATGCCGCGGCCGAGAAAACGCTGCGGGTAGATGATGCGGATCAGCGCGGTGTTGACGCTCATGATAGCGGCGGCGCCAAAGCCTTGCAGCACGCGGGCGATGGTCAGCGTGAGCAGCGAGTCGGACAGGGCGCAGAACAGTGAGGTGATGCTGAACACCAGCAACCCGGCCTGATAGATGCGGCGGTAGCCGACCAGATCGCCGAGCGACGCCAGCGACAGCAGAGAGACGGTGATCGCCAACTGATAGGCGTTGACCACCCAAATGGAACTGGCCGGGCTGGCGTTGAGATCGCGAGCGATGGTGGGCAGCGCCACGTTGGCTATCGCGCCGTCGAGCACGGATACGGTAATGCCGAGGGCGATGGCGAGGATCGCCCCATAGCGTTGCGGGACGGGGAGGCCGTCGGAACAAGGACGCATGTTGGTCTCAGCGGTATTTATTCAGGGGAGTATTATCATGCTAATCATATTCGCCCGTGATTGCATGCCCCTTGTCCGCTTAATTGTAAACGGCGGTGAGCGGGCCAACGGTTATCCATTTGGCTTCAATTGCTTAGCGCTCAGCTGCGTTGCGCGCTGCGATCTGTTCCGATTATACTGAAACCCTTGTTTAAATTTCCTGAAACAAAACCGTTAAGTAGGGTATGCACCATGGCTAACGCAGATTCAGACAAGCAACCGGATGCCGTTTCATCCGTGATGAAAGTGTTCGGCATTTTGCAGGCGCTCGGCGATGAGCGCGAGATTGGCATTACCGAACTGTCCCAGCGGGTGATGATGTCTAAAAGCACTGTCTACCGTTTTCTGCAGACCATGAAAGCGCTGGGCTACGTTTCACAGGAGGGCGAGACGGAAAAGTATGCGCTGACGCTCAAGCTGTTCGAGCTAGGCGCCAAATCGTTGCAGAACGTCGATCTGATCCGCAGCGCCGACGTGCAGATGCGCGAATTGTCGAATCTTACCCGCGAGACCATCCACCTCGGCGCTCTGGACGAAGATGGCATCGTCTACATCCACAAGATCGACGCGATGTATAACCTGCGTATGTATTCGCGCATCGGTCGCCGCAACCCGCTGCACAGCACCGCCATCGGTAAAGTGCTGCTGGCCTGGCGCGAGCGGGATGAGGTGGCGCAGATCCTGTCGCAGATTGAGTTTACCCGCAGCACCGAACATACGTTGGCCAGCGCCGCCGAACTGTTGCCGGTGCTGGATCGGGTTCGAGCGCAGGGATACGGCGAAGATGCCGAAGAGCAAGAAGCGGGGATCCGCTGCATCGCGGTACCGGTCTTTGACAGGTTCGGGGTAGCGATCGCCGGGCTGAGCATCTCTTTCCCGACGCTGCGCTTTTCCGAAGCGGCGCGGGAGGAGTATGTGGCGTTGCTGCACGTCGCCGCCCGACGCATTTCCGAACAGCAGGGCTATCACGACTACCCGTTCTGACCCTTCGCTTCGAAGAACAAGGCGCCGCCATGGCAGCGCCTTGTTGCTATTTTGCGCCCGGCGTCAGCCGCTGAGCAATCCGCTCCAGTACTAACATCAGCAACAGCGTGGCCGCCACCAGGATCATGGTCAGCGTCGCGCCGTTGGCGATGCTGCCGCGATCGGTCAGGCTAAAAATGGTGACCGGCAGCGTTGCCCAACTCGGCGGGTAGATCATCATGGTCGCGCCCAGCTCCCCCATCGACAGCGACAGGCTGAGCGCGAAGGCGGAGATCATATAGGGGGCGATCATCGGCAGGGTGACGTGGCGCAGGCGAAACAGCGGCGACGCGCCCAGGCTGGCGGCGACGTTCTCGTAGTCGCCAGGTAGCCGGGTCAGCCCGGCCATCACGTTGCCGAAGGTAAAGGCGGAAATCAGCACGAAGTGAGCGGCGGGCACGATCAGGAAGGTGCCGTTCATCTGCAGCGGCCCCTGGCTGAACGCCACCAGCATCCCCAAACCGATAGAGACCGAAGGCACCGCGCTGGGAATGAAAAACAGCGTGCCCAGCAGCTGTCGGCCGCGTTCAGGCACGTGGCGCAGCGCCAGCGCCGCCCAGGTACCGCACAGCAGCGCGAACAGGCTGGCGCTGAAACCGATAGCCAGGCTGGCGACCAGCGCGTCCCAGGAGGCGCCGCTGAACGCTTGGCGGAAGTGGTTGAGGGTGAAACCGCTCGGCAGCACGCCGTTCCACTGCTCACTGAGGCTGGACATCAGGATCACCGCCAGCGGCAGGCAGAAGAACAGGGCGAACAGCGTGATCGTCAACGTGCAGGTCAGGGTGCGTCCGGTGCGGGACCAAATCAACATTGTCAGTTCCTCAGCCCGGCGCGCGCCGCGGCGTAGCGGTAAAGGGAGAACAGCCCGAGCGACAGCGCGATATTCACGACGGCGATCGTGCAGGCGACGGCGTAATCCGACTCCAGAATCGCTTTGGAGTAGACCATCATCGGCAGCGTGGTGACGCCCTTGGCGCCGATAAACAGCACGATGCCGAACTCATTGGTGGTCAACAACAGGCACAGGCTGCCGCCGGCCAGCAAGGCCGGCAGCGCGGCCGGCAAAATCACCTGGCGCACCACGCGCCCCGGCCGGGCGCCGAGAATGCTGGCGGCCTCGAGCTGGCTGCGATCGATCTGCGACAATGCCGCCATCAGCGGGCGCATCACCAGCGGCGTAAACACGGTGATTTCCGCCAGGATCACCCCCCAGATGGAGTAAAGAAAGTCTACCGGCGGCAGGGTGAAACCGAAGGTCGCCATCAGCGTGCCGTTCAGCAGGCCGGCGGAGCCGTAGATAAAGGTGAAGGCCAGCGTGATCAGGAAGGTCGGCATGGCGATAAAGGTATCGATCACCCGGGCGATCGGTCGGCTGCCGGGGAACGGCGTGAACACCAGCAGCAGCGACAGCAGGGTGCCGAGCACCAGGCAGCCCAGCGTCGCCAGCAGCGCAATCTGCAGCGTGTTGAGCAGGGCGCCGACAAAGCGTCGGGATTCGAACACCTGCTGCAGCGCGTCGGCGCTGAATAGCCCCTGATCGTCGGTAAATGCCTGTTTGACGATCAGCGCCAACGGGTAGAAAAACAGCGTCGCCAGCACCAGCAGCGGCAGCAGGATCCACAGGCGGCGCGGGAAACGCAGCCGCAGGGCCGGGCGAATAAGCGTAGAGTCGATCATGTCAGTCCTCGATCAGTACCGCATCGTCGGGGGCGAAATAGAGCGGCACGCGTTCGCCGATCTGCGGCATCCGGCTGCGATGGGTGGTGACCACGCGCAGAGGATGGCCTTGAACGTCGAACTGCAGGTGCGTCAGTTCCCCCTGCCAGTGAATATCGCGCAGCGTGCCGATGAGGTTGTTGCTGCGCTGGGCGTCGGCATCGAGCGCAATATGCTGCGGCCGGATGCACAGCAGCTTGTCGAAGCCGCGTTGTGCGCCGTAGGTGAAACAGCCGATCACTTTGCCGGCGCAGCTGACGGTGGTCATGCCTTGCCCGGTAGTGGTCTCCAGCGCGGTGGCCGGCAGCAGGTTGGCGCGGCCGAGGAACTCGGCGGCGAAGCGGTTCGTGGGATGATGGTAAAGCGCGCGGGTCTCGCCGTGGGCGATCAGGTGGCCGTCGCGCATGATGCCGATCTTGTCCGCCAGCGTCAGCGCTTCGCCCTGATCGTGGGTGACGTACAGGATGGTCAGCTCTGGGAGCTCGCGGTGCAGGCGGGCGATCTCTTCCACCATGCTGTGGCGAATTTGCGCGTCCAACGCCGACAGCGGCTCATCCAGTAACAGCACTTTGGGGCGCACCGCGATGGCGCGGGCGATAGCCACCCGCTGCTGCTGGCCGCCGGAAAGCTGGCTGGGATAGCGCTTGGCGTAGGCGGACATGCCGACGATGGCCAGCGCTTCTTCGACGCGCTCGGCGGTGAGGCCGCGCGGCTTGCCTTGCGCGCGCAGGCCGAACGCCACATTGTCTTCGACGCGCATATGCGGAAACAGCGCGTAGTTCTGTACCACCATGCCCAGGCCGCGCTCATAAGGCGGCACGTCGGTGACATCGACGTCACCGATGGCAATACGCCCGGCGGACGGCTGCACGAATCCGGCAATGGCCCGCAGCACGGTGGTTTTGCCCGAGCCTGAGGGGCCGATCAGCGCCAGCACTTCGCCGGGGGCGATGGTGAGCGTCAGGGGTTTCAGCACCTCGGTGCCGCGATACGACACGCTGACGCGGTCGAGCTGAATGCCCGACGGCCCGGCGATGTCCTGGCTGCGATCCCGCGCCTCGGCGCGGGAAGAGAGGGGAGAAGGCATCGTCAGCGTCATTCGGTCACCTGGTGCCAGCGGGAGATATCGGCGGACAGGCTGCTCACCACCTGATTCCAGTCCGGCGCCCAGATGTCCACGCCTTTCAGCGCCGCCTGCGACTGCTTGAAGTTATCGTCGGTCGGGGTGACGTCCTTACGCACCGGCATACCGTAGGAAATGGCGCTGACGCTGCTTTGCGCTTCTTTGCTCAGCAGGAAGTCGATCAGCTTTTTGCCGTTGGCGCTTTGCGGCGCGCCTTGCACCAGGCCGACATAGTAAGGCAGCACCAGCGTGCTGCGCTTGCCGTCCGGCCCGGCCGGCCAGAACACCTTCACGTTCGGGTTGCTGCGCATCTGCGCTAGGTTCATCTGCAGATCGCCGTTGGCCACCAGCAGCTCCCCTTTATTGACCAGCGCGGTCAGCTTGCCGGTGGAGGCCGAAGGGCCGACGTTGTTGCTTTGCAGCTTGCCGAGGTAGTCGAAACCGGCGTCTTTGCTGCCGAAGCTGTGGAACGCCTGCAGCATCACCGCGGTGCCGTCACCCGCCTGGCCCGGCGTGGAGTACTGCAGCTTGTTGCGGAACTGCGCGTCCAGCAGCTGTTGGTAGCTGGCGGGCGCCTGCGGCAGCAGTTTGGCGTTATAGATGAAGCTCAGGTAGTTGTTCACCAGCGGCACGAACTGCGGCTGGGCGTTGGCGATCTGCGCCGCATCCTGCGGGGTGAAGTCCTGCAGCAGTTTTTCCGCGGCGGCGCGCTGGATGAACGGTGGCAGCGTCACCAGCACGTCGGCCTGCGGGTTGCTGCGCTCTTTCGACAGCCGCTCGACGATGGCGCCGGAACCGCCTTCGACGTACTGCACCTTGACCCCGGTTGCCTGAGTGAAGGCGTCAAACTGGGTTTGATACCAGCTGTGATCGCCGTCGTGCAGGCCATCGGCGGAGTAGACGGTCACCACCGCATCGGCGGCCCAGGCCGGCGCGGAGCCGAGTGCGATGGCGGTCATCACGACCAGACGAGAAAGTTTCATAGCTTCAGCCTCACTGTTGCGGGTTAATGCGAAACTGGTATACACCAGATATGCGGCCAAGCTAATCGGCGAATATGACAAACAAATGAAAGCGGCAAAATATATTTACCGGCAACGGGGATTGGGCGTGGGAGAGAAAAGGGGGCGGCAGGCGCAGCCCCGATATTCAGGAGATTAAAGCGTATCGACTTCGATGCGCAGGCTGTCGTGGCGCCAGTATTCGATATCGAAATCGAGAATGCGGCCGTGCTGATCGTAATTCAAGCGGCGCAGCAGCAACGCGGGCAGGCCGACCATGGCACCCAGCGCGTTGGCGGCGCGATAAGGCAGGGCGGTCGGGTAGAACGACAGGTGCATGTTGCTGTAAATCAAATCGTAATGCTGCTGATAAACCTCGGTCAGGCTGCCGTTGAGATCGTGGCGGAGCAGTTCCGGCACCCGTTGCGGCAGGCAGTGGTTCTCGCAATAGCAGATGGCGCGGCCGTCGGCATAGCGCACCCGGCGCAGCAGATACACCTGATCGAACGGTTCGAGCGCCAGCGGCTGCATCACGTCGAGCGGCACCGTGGTTTTTTCGCCGGACAGCAGCGCGGTGCGCGGCGTGCGCCCTTGCTCCTGACAGAGACGGTGGAAGTTGGTGTTTTGCGTCGGATCCAGCCACAGCCGCTCCGGCGTGACGAACCAGCCGCGGCGATCGGCGCGGTAGATGGCGCCGGTGGCTTCCAGCTGCGCCAGGCTCTCGCGAATGGTAACGCGGGTGGTGGAGAAGATGGCGCACAGCTCGCGCTCCGAAGGCAGCTTGTCGCCCGCCTGCAGCGCGCCGCGGGTGATGCGCGCCTGAAGCTGATCCTTGATCTGCAGGTAGTGGGGCATATCGCCCTGATGTTCTTTCATTTCATCTCGCTATGGCATCGGCCTGGCATTCCGGCCCGCTTATTATACATAGCCAGATGAATTTTTTGTTTCACCGCGCTTTGTCGTTTGACCGGGGAAGGAATTTGCCGCCACAATGCCTGCAATCTGGTATAGACCAAATAGGTGAATGACATGTCCGATCGTAACTACCTGCTGTTGACCCCCGGTCCGCTGACCACATCGAAAACGGTGAAAGAGGCGATGCTGTATGACAGCTGCACCTGGGATGAAGATTACAACCTGGGCGTGGTGCAGCGCATCCGCCAACGGTTGGTGGCGCTGGCGACGCCGTCCGCCGGTTACACCTCGGTGCTGCTGCAGGGCAGCGGCAGTTTTGCGGTGGAAGGCGTGTTGGGCACGGTCATCGGCCCGCAGGACAAGCTGCTGATCGTCAACAACGGCGCCTATGGGGCGCGAATGATCGAAATGGCGCGGCTGATGGATATTGACCACCACGCTTTCGACTGCGGCGAGGTCAATGAGCCGGACGTGGCGGCGATGGAGGCGGTGCTGAAAAGCGATGCGCGCATCAGCCATATCGCCATGGTGCACTGTGAAACCACCACCGGCATGCTCAACCCGCTGCAGAAGGTCGCCGGTCTGGCGGCGCGCAACGGTAAAACCTTTATCGTTGACGCCATGAGCAGCTTCGGCGGCATTCCGTTGGATGTGGACGCGCTGGGCATCGATTTTCTGATCAGCTCCGCCAACAAATGCATTCAGGGCGTGCCGGGCTTCGCTTTCGTCATCGCCCGCCGCAGCGAGCTGGAGAAATGCGCCGGCCGTTCGCGCTCGCTGTCGCTGGATCTGTATGCCCAGTGGCGCTGTATGGAAGACCAGGCCGGCAAATGGCGCTTTACGTCGCCGACCCACACCGTGCTGGCCTTCGCGCAGGCGCTGAAAGAGCTGGAACAAGAGGGCGGTATTGCCGCGCGCCACCACCGCTATCAGACCAATCAGCGTCGGCTGGTGGCGGGCATGCGTGAACTGGGCTTTGAGACCCTGCTGGACGATGCGCTGCACTCGCCGATCATCACCGCGTTCTATTCGCCGAAGGCCGACACTTACCGCTTCGCCGAGTTTTATCAGCGCCTGAAGCAGCAAGGCTTCGTGATTTATCCCGGCAAAGTGTCGCAGAGCGACTGTTTCCGCATCGGCAACATCGGCGAAATTTATCCGCAGGATATCGAACGCTTGCTGGCGGCCGTCGGGCAGGCGATGTACTGGAATCAATAAGGATTAACCATGAAACAGATCAACGCAGTGATCCTCGACTGGGCCGGCACCACGGTGGACTTCGGCTCCTTTGCGCCAACGCAGATTTTTGTCGAGGCGTTCAAGCAAACCTTCGATATCGACATCAGCCTGGCGGAGGCGCGCATTCCGATGGGGCTCGGCAAATGGCAGCACATCGAGGCGCTGGGCAAACTGCCGGCGGTTGACGCGCGCTGGCGGCAGAAGCTGGGCCGCTCGATGAGCCACCAGGATATCGACGCGCTGTATCAGGCGTTTATGCCGCTGCAAATCGCCAAAGTGATCGACTTTGCCGATCCCATCGAGGGCGTGCCGCAGGTGATTGCCGGGCTGCGCGAACAGGGCATCAAAATCGGTTCCTGCTCCGGTTATCCGCGCGCGGTGATGGAGGTGCTGGCGCCGGCCGCCGCGCAGCGCGGCTATGCGCCGGATTATTGGGTCGCCACCGACGATCTTGCGGCCGGCGGCCGACCGGGGCCGTGGATGGCGTTGCAGAACGTCATCGCGCTGGGCATCGATGCGGTGGCGCACTGCGTGAAGGTCGATGACGCGGTGCCGGGCATTGCCGAAGGGCTGAACGCCGGGATGTGGAGCGTCGGGCTGGCGCTGTCCGGCAACGAGTTCGGCGCTACCTGGTCGGAGTACCGTCAAATGGCGGCAGGGGAAATAGAGCAGCGCCGCACGGCGGCCGCCGATAAGCTGTACGCGGCGGGCGCGCATTATGTGATAGACACGCTGGCGCAATTACCGGATGTGATCGCCGATATCAACCGGCGGCTGGCGAACGGCGAGCGGCCGTAACGACCGAACGCGGGGCATAAAAAAACCGGGGATAATCCCCGGTTTTTTCGATCTGAGAGGGCGTTAGCTGTGAGCCAATTCGACTTCGTCTTCGCTGTCCATCACGGCTTTGTCGGTTTGCTTCATCAGCTGGCTGGTGATGGTGCCTGCCGCCATGGAGCCGTTGACGTTTAGCGCGGTACGGCCCATGTCGATCAGTGGTTCGACCGAGATCAGCAGCGCGACCAGCGTCACCGGCAGGCCCATCGCCGGCAGTACGATCAGCGCGGCGAAGGTGGCGCCGCCGCCCACGCCCGCCACACCGGCGGAGCTGAGGGTGACGATGCCAACCAGGGTGGCGATCCACACCGGATCCAGCGGGTTGATGCCGACGGTCGGCGCAACCATTACCGCCAGCATCGCCGGGTAGAGACCCGCACAGCCGTTCTGGCCGATGGTGGCGCCGAACGACGCCGAGAAGCTGGCGATGGATTCCGGCACGCCCAGACGACGGGTCTGCGCTTCCACGTTCAATGGAATGCTGGCGGCGCTGGAGCGGCTGGTGAAGGCGAAGGTGATCACCGGCCACACCTTGCGGAAGAACTTCATCGGGTTAACGCCGGTGAAGGCCAGCAGCACAGCGTGCACCACGAACATGATGGCCAGGCCGATGTACGAGGCCACCACGAAGCTGCCGAGCTTGACGATGTCGTGAATGTTGGAACCGGCGACCACTTTGGTCATCAGCGCCAGCACGCCGTACGGCGTCAGCTTCATGACCAGACGCACCAGCTTCATCACCCAGGCCTGCAAGGTGTCGATAGCCACCAGCACGCGCTCGCCTTTCGGCTTGTCGTCTTTCAGCAGCTGCAGCGACGCCACGCCGAGGAAGGTGGCGAAAATCACCACGCTAATGATCGACGTCGGGCTGGCGCCGGTCAGATCGGCGAACGGGTTTTTCGGGATGAACGACAGCACCATCTGCGGCACGGTCAGATCGGCCAGTTTACCCACGTAGTTGGTCTGGATCGCCGTCAGGCGCGCGCTTTCCTGCGCGCCCTGCACCAGGCCTTCGGCGGTCAGGCCGAACAGGTTGGTGACCAGCACGCCCACCAGCGCCGAGATCAGCGTGGTGAACAGCAGCGTGCCGATAGTCAGGACGCTGATTTTGCCCAGAGAAGAGGCGTTATGCAGTTTGGCGACCGCGCTCAGGATTGAGGCGAACACCAGCGGCATGACGATCATTTGCAGCAGTTGCACATAGCCGTTGCCGACGATGTTGAACCAGCTGATGGATTCTTTCAGTACCGGGTTGTCGGCGCCGTACACCAGCTGCAGGCCCAGACCGAATACTACGCCGACCACCAGGCCGACCAGCACTTTTTTCGCCAGGCTCCATTGCTTGTGGCGGGTTTGCGCCAGCAGCAAAAGAAGCGCGACAAACACCAGCACGTTAATCACGAGCGGAAGATTCATCCCCAATGTCTCCAATAATCTTTCTTATAAAAACGACTACGCATCACGTATGTCGCGATGTAAATATCGTAACAGTTTGCTGAGTGGCCTACTTATATCCAAATGGAATTTGATATAGCTTTTTGTGTGTTTTTGTTTGTTTTATATACATCAAGATGATGGGTTGAGCGAATTTTTGTGATCAGAGTCTGATATTTCTGATTTGCTCGACATAGGATTGCACCGGCAGGGTGAAATCGCCTTGCCAGCAGATGGCAAACGCCACCAGGCACAGACACAGTACGCGCTCCAGCTGGTTGCCTTTTTGCGAGTTGAGCAGGGGCAGGCGAAAACGCCAGCGGCACGGCCACAGCAGCGGCACGCCGGCGGGCGTGAGCATGTCGGCCAGCAGATGGCTGAAGTAACCGATGATCATGGCGTGCAGCGCATCGGCCGGGATCGGCCAGCTACGCGGCACGTCCAGCTGAAACAGCGCCATGCCGCCGGCGATCGCCAGCAGGCTGTGGGTGAAACCGCGGTGGCCGAAGGCGCGGGCGATGGGCAGGGCGATCCAGCGCAGGCGCTGGCCCAGTACCGACTTGGGGTGATCGATGTCCGGCAGCAGCGAGGTGAGCAGCGCGGCGGGTATGATGTGCCACCAGTCGCCGGTAGCCAGCTCTGGCGTCACTTCCGCCTTCTTGGCGAAGATCGCGCAAGCGACAGAGAAAATGAGATGTCCTTCCGCGGTCATGCTGTTGCGATTCCGGCTGGTAAACTGTTAATTTATCCAGTATATGGGAAAATTCCCAGTAGTGGAAGCAGTTACCCTGTAACCAATTGTTTATTTCTCCCTGTTTTACAACGGCTTGTTACGGTGCTGCGTAACAAATCATCGATTTTGACTGGCGAGAACAAAAAGCGGGCGATGGGCGATGCATGAAGATGAGAAAAAAGACGGTGGCTTGGCGTGTGGCGGGAGGAAGCGGCGGCCTTGAACCGCGCTGCGTGGCAGTGACAACGCGCCGTGGGCCGTCGCTTTCCCTGCCACCCAGCATAATAACAACAGCATGCCGATTCAATAATAATGAAACGATGTTTCGTTTGTTTTGCGGCACGGATCCCTTTTATGGCGCAGAGCGGAAAGCCAGGGCGCCGATGGCCGGCGCCGCAGGTCAGGCAAAGTGGGCGGGAGTGAGCTGTTCCAGGGTCTCCAGCTTGTGGTCCGCCAGCGCCCAGCGCGGATCGTGACGGTATTCGGCCGCCGGGATGACGATGGAACGCATGCGTGCGGCCTTGGTGGCGATCATGCCGTTAAAGGAGTCTTCCAGCGTGATGCAGCGCAGCGGATCGCTGCCCAGGCGCTCGGCGGCGATCAGGTAGACCTCAGGGTGTGGTTTGCTGTACGGCAGGTATTCGGCGGAAACCAGCTGATCGAAGTAACCTTCAAGATCGAACATCTTCAGCACCTGCTGTTGCATGTGCAGCGGCGAGGCGGAGGCGAGGCCAATGTTCAGCCCCTGGCTGCGGCACAGCTCCAGCGCCTGCTGAACGCCCGGCAGCAGCGGGCGCGTCTCGTGCACCAGCTCGATGGCGCGCTCGATAATCCGCGCCGACACCTCATCGAGCGAAACCCCTTGCCACGGCATCGCCTGGTACCACATCTTCACCACCAGATCGATGCGCAACCCCAACGTGTCCGGCAGCTTGTGACGGTCAGACAGATCCAAACCCAGCGCGCCGAAGATATCCAGCTCGGCCTGCAGCCACAGCGGTTCCGAGTCGATCAACAAGCCGTCCATATCAAAAATTGCGGTTTCAATGCGTTGCGAATAAGCCATTAACGGTTAACTCCTGCCGGCGCGGGTGAATGTGCCCGACACTTTATCATCGCCGGTGACGAGACTAAAACCTTTGCCTGCGCGTTTGGCTTTTGCCAAAACGCAGGATATTCCACGCCTCGCGCAATTTTAGCCACCAGCGCTGATGTTGACGCTCGGTGACCTGTTGCAACATGCGTGCGTAGTCCAGCACCAAACCCGGCGTCCAGGTCATGCTTTCGCCGCGGCTGCGCAGTACCGCCAGCATCCACAGATTGGGATCCAGCACCAGCAACAGAAAGCGGCGCCACAGGTGTTTATCGCCCAGTACGCCTTCCAACGCGCTGTCGAGCGCGCCGATGACCGTGGTGGAACAGTTGCGTCGGGTCAGATTGTAGGTGGCGTCTTGCCGATAACGCAGCCAGAATGCGCGCAGCGCCGCCGGGTTATAGCGGTAGAATTGAATTTTCTTGTCCGGTGGGCACCAGGCGGCGATCTCACCCGGCAGGTCGGGCAGGAAACGCCCGTCGACGTTGTTCTGCTCGCCGGCATGCAACAACTGGCGGAAATCCTGAACGGAATGGCTGATGTCGTTGAGCGGGTAGTGACTGATATACACATCCGGCGCAAGCGCCAGGGCGGCATGACCGGTGGAGATATTGCCGCCGCCGTCGACCGCCGCGATGTATCGGTCGACGATGTAACGCCGGCGCGGATCTTTAGCCGCACCAATCGGTGTCCAGACGTACACCGTGAGTGGCGCAGTCTCATCCTCCGGGTGCGGTGGCTGCCGCGCGGGGTGCTGATTCAGAGAGAAGCTTGTCAGTCTCCGGGCGATACGCAATAAGGCCCAGCCGGAAAGCACCATCATCACGCCGAGGCAAAAGGGCACCGTCATCCGATGCGGCGCCGGCCAGCCGACAAAAATCATCAACGAAAGCAGGATCTCGCCGCCACCCGCCAGCGCCACGCCTTTCCATCGACTGTGTTGAATCACCGTGGAGGAGGCGATGCGCACGGCGCCGTCAAGCAGCAGCGCGCTGCCAAACACCACGGTGGCGACGATGTTATCGTCTGCGGGCACGTCCAGCATTAAAAAGGCCATAAACACGAAACCCAATCCCTTCAGCAACACCGGCCTGCTGGCCGAAGAGCCGATCACCAGCGCAGCGGATATCGCCACTAGCCCCTCCAGCGCCAGGATGACCGCCAGCGCATCCAGCGCCAGCACCGACCGGCCATCCTGCAGTATGTCGAACAACATCAGCGCCCCTGCGGCTATCCACAGCCAACCGAACAGCACCAGCAGGCGGCGCTGGCCGTGCAGCGCCTGGGCGCCCAGCAATAAGATAATCAGTCGAATCATGGCGGCCTCTGTCCGAATGGATAACGTTACCCCTTCAATGATAGTGTGCCGGCGCCGTTAAGTTTTTGATTTCGACGAATTCGGCTAAGCTTGTAGCACAGAGGGAGTGAAGAAAACGGTGGGCGAGTTTCGCCAACAGCAGGTAGACTTAGCCGATTCGGTTACGTCGCTAACAAGGGGAACACATGACGTATCAACAGGCCGGGCGTCTCGCCATTTTGAAACGCATTCTCGGATGGGTGGTTTTTATCCCGGCGTTGCTGTCGACGCTGATTTCCGTGCTGGGCTTTATCTATCAGCACAGTGAAAAAACCAAGGGCATCAACGCAGTGATGCTGGATTTTGTCCACGTGATGGTGGACATGGTGCGTTTCAACACGCCGTTCCTGAACCTTTTCTGGTACAACTCACCGGTGCCTGACGTGGATAAAAGCCTGTTCAGCGGCGCCAATCTGATGTTCATCATCATCTATATTCTGATCTTCGTCGGGCTGGCGCTGCAGGCCTCCGGCGCGCGCATGTCGCGTCAGGTCAAGTTCATCCGCGAAGGGTTGGAAGACCAGATGATCCTGGAGCAGGCCAAGGGCAGCGAAGGGCACACGCGCCAACAGCTTGAGGAACGCATTACGCTGCCGCACCACACCATCTTCCTGCAATACTTCCCGCTGTACATCCTGCCTATCGTGATTGCGGTGATCGCCTGGTTCGTGATCCGCCTGTTGGGGCAGTTGGCCGGCGCGGCCTGAACCATGATCGGGGCGCCGCACGGCGCCCCGGTACGTTACGACGCCTCGGGCTGCAGCAGCGCCTCCACCGCGCGTTGGGCAGCCACCAAATGCTGGCCGCCGAACAGGTTGCTGCGGTTGAGCAGGTAGTACAGCTGATACAGCGGCTGGCGTTCGATAAATCCGGCCCCCAGCGGCCACACGCTCTGATAGCCGTCGTAGATCTGCGGCGGCAGCTCCGGATGCAGCGGCAGCATCGCCAAGTCGCACTCTCGGTCGCCCCAGTAGCTGGCCGGATCGAACAGGATCGGCCCGTTGGCGGTCATCGCGCAGTTGCCCGGCCACAGGTTGCCATGCAGCAGCGAAGGCTGCGGCTGGTGGTGCTGCAAGCGCAGATACACCCGATCGACAATGTCGTCGATGTCGCCGAAGGTCATGCCTTTTTCCGCCGCCAGCTGCAGCTGCCAGCCGATGCGCTGTTCGGCGAAAAATTCCGACCAGCGGCGCTGCCAGGCGTTGGGTTGCGGGGTAGTGGTCAGATCGCTGTCGAAGTCGAGACCGAACTGCGGTTGCTCGCTCCACTGATGCAGGTGCGCCAACTGCTGGCCCAGACAGTAGGCGCCGTGGGCGTCGAGGGGTTTCAACTGCTGATACTCCAGCAGCAGGAAGCTGTAGTCGCGATCGCTGCCGACGCCATACACTTCCGGTACCCGCACGCTTTTGCTGCGCGCCAGCAACGCCAGCTGATCGGCCTCGGCGGTGAATATCGGCAGTTGCTCACGGGCGTCGCATTTCACGAACACCTCGTTGTCACCGTAACTCACGCGCCACGCCGGGTGAATGTCGCCCCCTGGCAGTTCAATCCTTTCGCGTATCTCTGCGCTGCCAAGATGTTCACTTAACAGACGGCTAACGGCTTGCCACATGGTATTTCCCCCTCTGTGCTGCCTGATAATTCATTAGGTTAGCGTCTTTCCCGTGGTGAAAACACGACGCGGCGCACAGCCGGCGTCAAAGGCGGCGATTTTTTCAGCGCCTCGCCAGCTCAAAGTATATACCCTATTGATTAATTTAAGCGCAATACCGATTGCAACTTGATGACAACGGATAAGCCAGCGGAGGAATAGGATGCGGCGGGGCACACCGCCGCATCAGAGGGGCGTTTAACTGCCCATCGGGGCATTTTGGTTACCCTGTAACGGGCGCAGCTTGCTGTACAACAAGGCGACAACGAACAGCACGGCCTGCACGATGACGATACAGGGCCCGGTGGCGCCGTCGATGTGGAAGCTGATCAGGGTGCCGAGCACGCAAGAGAACACCGACACCACCGTTGCCACCATCAGCATGCGATCAAACCGGCGGCACAGCATAAAGGCGATGATGCCGGGGGCGATCAGCATGGCGATCACCAGGATCACCCCCACGGCCTGCAGCGAGGCGACGATGGTCATCGCCAGCAGGCAAAGCAGCCCGTAGTGCAGCAGCTTGACCGGCAGGCCAATCACCCGGGCGTGGTGCGGGTCGAAACAGTACAGCATGAAGTCTTTGCGCTTGAGCAACACCACCGCCAGGGTGATGCCGGCAATCAGCAGGGTTTGCTTGAGCTCGCCGTCGGTGATGCCCAGCATGTTGCCGAACAGAATGTGGCTTAGGTGTTGGTCGGTGTCGATGCGCGAGAACAGCACCAGGCCGAAGGCGAACATGCCGGAAAAGACGATGCCCATCACCGTGTCTTCTTTCACCCGGCTGTTCTCTTTCAGGTAGCCGGTGGCCACCGCGCAAAAGATGCCGGAGAGGAAGGCGCCGATCGCCAGCGGGATGCCGACCACGAACGCCACCACGATGCCGGGCAGTACCGCGTGCGAGATGGCGTCGCCCATCAGCGACCAGCCTTTGAGCACCAGATAGCAGGAGAGCACGGCGCACACTACGCCGGTGACGATGGCGGCGACGATCGCCCGCTGCATGAACGGGTAGGCGAAGGGTTCGCTGAGCAGTTGATACAGGGTGTCCATCAGCGGCCTCCGGTTTGCGAATGCGCCACACGGCGCCGGGACGCCAACAGGCCGTGTTTCGGCGCGAAGAAGAACGCCGCCAGGAACACCAGCGTTTGCAGGGTGACGATCACCCCGCCGGTGGCACCGTCGAGGAAGAAACTCAGGTAGGCGCCGATGCCGCTGGTCAATGCGCCGATGATGATGGCGATGATCACCAGCCGGCTGAAGCGGTCGGTCAGCAGATAGGCGGTGGCGCCCGGCGTGATCACCATGGCGATCACCAAAATGGCGCCGACGGTTTGCAGCGCGGCGACGGTGCAGGCGCTGAGCAGGGTGAAGAACAGGATCTTCAGCTTCAGCGGCGACAGGCCGATCGAGACCGCGTGGCTTTCGTCGAAGAACACCGCCAGCAGGTCTTTCCACACCAGACACAGGATCAGCAGCGAAACGCCGATGATGATTTCCACCTGCAGCACGTCTTCGTCGGCGATGCCGAGGATATTGCCGAAGATGATCGACTGTACGTTGACTGAGGTGGGGTTGAGCGACACGATCAGCAGGCCGACGGCGAAGAAGGTGGAGAAGATGAAGCCGATGATGGCGTCTTCGCGCAGGCGGGTGATGTGGCGCACCAGCGTCATCGCCAGCGCCGCCAGCATGCCGGTAAAGAAGGCGCCGGCGGCGTAGGGCAGGCCAAGGGCGTAGGCGCCGGCCACGCCGGGCACCACCGAGTGCGACAGCGCATCGCCCATCAACGACCATCCTTTCAGCATCAGATAGGCGGACAGGAACGCGCAGGCGGCGCCGACGATGGCGCTGACCCAGATGGCTTTCACCATGTAGTTATAACTGAAAGGTTGCAGCAGAAGGTCCAGCATCAGGATTGTTTCTCCCTGGCCTGGCTGTTGGCCGGCGGATCGCTCTTGGTGTGGCCGTAGAACACCGCCGGGCGCTCATCGTCGGTCAATACCGTAACGGTGCGCGGATCGTTGTCGTCGTGCAGATCCGGGCCTGAGAGGTTGATATGGCGCAGCACGCCGCCGAATGCCTGCTCCAGGTTGCTCTGCGTGAAGGTGGTTTCGGTTGGGCCGGCGGCCAGCACCGTGCGGTTGATGAGGATCACCCGATCGCAAAACTCCGGCACGCTGCCGAGGTTGTGGGTGGAGACCAGGATCAGATGCCCCTCGTCGCGCAATGCGCGCAGCAGCTCGATAATGGCATTCTCGGTTTTCACATCCACGCCGGTGAACGGTTCATCCAGCAGCAGCACGGTGCCCTGTTGCGCCAGCGCGCGCGCCAGAAACACGCGCTTTTTCTGGCCGCCGGACAGCTCGCCGATCTGCCGACCGCGCAGCTCGCTGAGGCCGACCCGCTCCAGCGCCTTGTCAACCCGCAACCGGTCCTCTCGCGACGGAATGCGCAGGAAATTCATCTTGCCGTAGCGGCCCATCATCACCACATCTTCCACCAGCACCGGGAAGTTCCAGTCGACGTCCTCGGTCTGCGGCACGTAGGCGATCAGGTTCTTTTTCAGCGCGTCCGCTACCGGTTTGTCGCTGAGCGACACCCGGCCGCTGGTGGGCCTGACCAGGCCCATGATGCTTTTGAACAACGTCGATTTACCGCTGCCGTTGACGCCGACCAGTGCGCAGATCGAACCGCCGCTCAGGGTAAAGCTGGCGTTGTGAATGGCGGTGTGTCCGTTGTTGTAGGTCACGGTGACGTCGTCCACGTTCAATTCAGGGCGGACAAACGGTTCATGGGTCATTGATCGAATCCTTTGGCGATGGTTTGCACGGTGGTGTTAAGCAGGTCGATATAGGTCGGCACCGGGCCGTCGCGGGTGGACAGCGAATCCACGTAGAGCACTCCGCCATATTTGGCGCCGGTTTCTTTCGCTACCTGCTTGGCCGGCTTGTCGGAAATGGTGCTTTCGCTGAACACCACCGGAATATGGTGGGCGCGCACCGCGTCGATTACCCGGCGCACCTGCTGCGGCGAACCTTGCTCATCGGCGTTGATCGGCCACAGATAGACTTCTTTCAGCTGATAGTCCTGCGCCAGGTAGCTGAAAGCGCCTTCGCTGGTCACCAGCCAACGCTGTGCGGTCGGAATGCGCGCCAGGCGTTCGCGCAGTGGGGCGTCCAGTGCGCCGATTTTCTCTGCGTAGGCTTTGGCGTTGCGGTTATAGGTTTCCGCATGTGCCGGATCGTGCTCCACCAGGGCTTTGCGAATGTTCTCGATGTACACCAGCGCGTTGCTTGGCGACATCCAGGCATGCGGGTTCGGGTTGCCGTTATACGGCCCTTCGCGGATCGGCAGCGGGGTGATGCCTTCGGTCACAACCGCCGCCGGCACCTGTTTGATGTTTTCGAAGAAGCGCTGGAACCAACGTTCCAGGTTCATGCCGTTCCACAGGATCAGGTCGGCGTGCTGCGCTTTGACGATGTCGCGTGGGGTCGGTTGATAGTCGTGGATCTCGGCGCCCGGCTTGGTGATGGATTCCACCACGGCGGCGTCACCGGCCACGTTCTGGGCAATGTCCTGAATGATGGTAAAGGTCGTCACCACGCGCAGCTTTTTATCCGCCAGCGCGTGTTGACTGACCAAGGCGGTGCCGAGCAGCAGGCAGGCGAGCGTAAAAGGGCGTAACAGTGCGGCAGCGCGGGAAGGGCGACTGCGACGAAAAGCGCAACTTATCAATGGCATGATGACGTCTCCTGGTTCAAATGAAAATGATTATCAATATCAATTGAAGCGAAGTCAAGCGTCACTTGCCCACCGCCGGCGGGGTATTTCTCCAACTGAAAAAATAATACCGTCCGGGGAGTTATAGCATTTTATGTATCAGTATGTAACCGCTGAAGGTAGTCCTCACAGGCGCATATCGTCACCTCCGGCTGTTTTCCCAATGCCAACTGCCCGAACCCCTGCGCCAGGCGCAGTACATCCTCTTGATCCAGCACGGTTATGAACGCGAAACTGTTGCTGCCGAGCTCATGGTGAACGCCATTTTCGTCTGTCACCGACGTGACAAAACCTTCGCGCGTCAATTGCCCGGTCAGCTTCGCCAGGTCGGTTAATCCCGCTTCCTGATAGCGAAAAGTCACCACAAAGCAGTTTGTTGCAGATTGACTCATAAATCACCTCTTGGTATATGGATAGCTTGAGATTAGCCCAAAAAATTACTGCAGGTGTCCTTACAAGTTGTATATGCTACGCAACTCATTGAAAGGAGTGAGGGATTCTGTGAAAACAAAAATAGGTTGCCTTACGGCAATTTTGCTTTTGTCGGGGTGCGCCAAAGACCCGCAAACGGCAAGCAATATTTCAGGCAGTGGCACAACGCGCGGCGGTTGGTTAAAACCCCCTCCGCAGGCACCGGTAAACCGCACAGGCACCCCGGTTGCTTATAACGATTACATTCGTCAGGCCGCCAGCAACTACGGCGTTGACGAAACGCTGATTAAAGCGATTATTCAGGTGGAGTCCGGGTTTAACCCGAACGTGGTCAGCACCTCGAACGCAGTGGGATTGATGCAGCTTAAGGCTTCTACCGCCGGCCGCGACGCCTATCGCATGAAAGGACGAAACGGGCAACCCAGCTCGCGTGAGCTGAAGGATCCGGCGGTCAATATTGATCTGGGAACGGCCTATATCAATATTCTTCAAAGCCAGCAGCTAGCCGGGATCAACAACCCTCAGACTCTGCGTTATGCCACCATCGTTTCGTACGTGAACGGGGCGGGTGCCATGTTACGCACCTTCTCCTCGGACAAGCGTGTGGCGGTGAATCGCATCAATCAGATGAGTCCGGACGAGTTTTATCAGCACATCCAGAAAAAGCACCCGGCACCGCAGGCGCCGCGCTATTTGTGGAAGGTGACCACCGCCTACCAGGCGATGTCGCAGTAACCCTCTCTTTTGTCGAATCGGCCGCTGAACGCGGCCGATTTTGTTTATGGCGCCGCTTAAGAGCACGACGCACCTCTCATTTTTCGTTATTTCCTCGCCGGTTATCAGAAAAACCGCACAAAAAGTTAAATTTACGTTAGCAGATAAATCTTTACGTTCATTCAATAAGTTACCGGTAACATTTTTGCATTTGCTCGCATTCTGACCTTCAATAAATAGACAAATAAGTAACAAATTATTTTAAAAACCCGTATCGACCGCAAGGTTGCGGTTAAATAGTTGTGACTATCTTTGGATGGAATGTGACATGTCGAATCATAAAACCAACAATTCGCGGCGCGATTTCTTGTTGAAATCGATGACCTTAATTCCTGCGGCGGTAATTGGTGGCAGTGGCGTTGGCGCGCTGACGGCACCGGCACCAGCGGTCGCGGCCCCGAACACTTCAACGCAGAACGATTACCAACCGACCTTTTTCACCCCGGAAGAGTGGGCCTTCATCAGGGCCGCCGTCGCGCGCCTGATCCCGGCCGACGAACGCGGCCCTGGCGCACTGGAAGCCGGCGTACCGGAGTTTATCGATCGCCAGATGAATACCCCATACGCCACCGGCTCCATCTGGTACATGCAGGGGCCATTCAACCCCGATGTGCCGAAGGAGATGGGTTATCAGCTGCCGCTGGTGCCCAAGCAAATCTACAACCTCGGCATCAGTGACGCCGACGCCTACAGCAAGAAAACCGCCGGCAAGCCCTTCGCCGAACTGGATGGCGCGCAGCAAGACGCCATGCTGCAAAAGTTCGAGTCCGGCGAGGCGGAGTTCCAGCAGCTGCCGTCGAAACTGTTCTTCTCCTATCTGTTGCAAAACACCCGCGAAGGTTTCTTCAGCGATCCTATCCATGGCGGCAACAAAGACATGGTGGGCTGGAAGCTGATTAATTTTCCGGGCGCGCGCGCCGATTTTATGGACTGGGTTGAGCGAGGGGAGCGTTATCCCTTCCCGCCCGTCTCGATTCGTGGGGAGAGGGGCTGATCATGGCAACGGTAATGAAAAAAGTAGATGCGGTGATCGTCGGTTTCGGCTGGGTGGGCGCGATCATGGCCAAAGAGCTGACCGAGGCCGGCCTCAACGTGGTGGCGTTGGAGCGTGGCCCGATGCGCGACACCTATCCGGACGGTTCTTATCCGCAGGTGATCGACGAGCTGACCTATAACATCCGCCGCAAACTGTTCCAGGATCTGTCGAAAAGCACCGTCACCATTCGCCACAACAGCAGCCAGACCGCGGTGCCTTACCGCCAGCTGGCGGCGTTCCTGCCGGGCACCGGCGTTGGCGGTGCCGGCCTGCACTGGTCGGGCGTGCATTTTCGCGTCGATCCGATCGAACTGCGCATGCGCAGCCACTATGAAGAGCGCTACGGCAAAAACTTCATTCCGAAGGACATGACCATCCAGGACTTCGGCGTGACCTACGACGAGCTGGAACCGTTCTTCGATAAAGCGGAGAAAGTGTTCGGCACCTCCGGCACCGCCTGGACCATCAAAGGGCAGAAAGTGGCGCAGAAGGGCGGCAACCGCTTTGCGGCGGATCGTTCCAGCGACTTCCCGCTGCCGGCGCAGAAAAATACCTACTCCGCCCAGCTGTTCGAGAAAGCGGCGCTGGAGGTGGGTTATCACCCTTACAACCTGCCGTCCGCCAACACCTCGGACTCTTACACCAACCCGTACGGCGCGCAGATGGGCCCGTGCAACTTCTGCGGTTTCTGCAGCGGCTACGCCTGCTACATGTATTCCAAAGCTTCGCCGAACGTCAACATTCTGCCGGCGCTGCGCATGGAAAAACGCTTCGAGCTGCGTACCAACGCCAACGTGCTGAAGGTCAACCTGACCGACGACAAGTCTCGCGCCACCGGCGTGAACTACGTCGATGCGCAGGGCCGCGAGATTGAACAGCCGGCCGATCTGGTGATCCTGGGCGCGTTCCAGTTCCACAACGTGCACCTGATGCTGCTGTCCGGCATCGGCAAGCCTTACGATCCGGTGACCGGCGAAGGCGTGGTCGGGCGCAACTTCGCCTACCAGAACATGACCACCATCAAGGCGTTCTTCGATAAAGACGTGTTCACCAACCCGTTCATCGGCGCCGGCGGCAACGGCGTGGGCGTGGACGACTTCAACGCCGATAACTTCGACCACGCTAAAGAAGGCTTCGTCGGCGGTTCGCCGTTCTGGGTCAACCAGGCGGGCACCAAGCCGATCTCCGGCCTGCCGACGCCTCCGGGCACCCCGGCCTGGGGCAGCAAATGGAAAGCGGCGGTGGCGGATGCCTACACCCACCACGTCTCGATGGACGCCCACGGCGCGCACCAGTCGTACCGCAACAACTATCTGGATCTTGATCCCAACTACAAGAACGTCTTTGGCCAGCCGCTGCTGCGCATGACGTTCGACTGGCAGGAAAACGACATCAAGATGGCGCAGTTCATGTACGACAAGATGGCGCCGATCGCTAAGGCGATGAACCCGAAACTGATCGCCGGCAGCCCGAAAAACGCCAACAGCCACTTCGACACCACCAGCTACCAGACCACCCACATGAACGGCGGCGCGGTAATGGGCGAGGATCCGAAGACCAGCGCGGTCAACCGCTATCTGCAGAGCTGGGACGTGCACAACGTGTTCTCGATCGGCGCATCGGCCTTCCCGCAGGGGCTGGGCTACAACCCGACCGGCACCGTGGCGGCATTGGCTTACTGGTCTGCCCGCGCCATTCGCGAGCAGTATCTGAAAAACCCAGGCCCATTGGTGCAGGCATAAGGACGGCGAACGATGAAAGCATTTGTACCGGCACTGGTTCTCAGTGCAGTGAGTTTTTCCGTTTGGGCGCAGGACGCCACCGTCAGCAGCGAGCTGATCAAGCGCGGTGAATACCTGGCGCGCGCCGGCGACTGCGTGGCTTGCCACACCGACGGCAAGAGCGGCAAAACCTTCGCCGGCGGTCTGGCGATGGAGACGCCGATCGGCACCATCTACTCGACCAACATTACGCCGGACAAGAAAACCGGCATCGGCGATTACAGCTTCGAGGATTTCGACAACGCGGTGCGTAAGGGCGTAGCCAAAAACGGCAGCACCCTGTACCCGGCGATGCCGTACCCGTCGTTCGCGCTGGTGAAAGAGGACGACATGCGCGCCATGTATGCCTATTTCATGCACGGCGTGCAGCCGGTGGAGCAGGCCAACAAGGACTCCGACATCCCGTGGCCGCTGTCGATGCGCTGGCCGCTGAGCATCTGGCGCGGCATGTTCGCGCCGTCGCCGGCGGATTTTGTCGCTGACGCCAAGGCCGATCCGGTGATTGAGCGCGGCCGCTACCTGGTGGAAGGCCTGGGCCACTGCGGCGCCTGCCATACCCCGCGCAGCATCACCATGCAGGAGAAAGCGTTGAGCAACAGCGAAAGCGACGACTACCTGTCCGGGAGCAACGCGCCGATCGATGGGTGGGTGGCTTCCAGCCTGCGCGGCGACCGCAAGGACGGCCTGGGCAGCTGGAGCGAAGCCGAGCTGACCGAGTTCCTGAAAACCGGCCGTAACGACAAAGCCATCGTGTTCGGCGGCATGAGCGACGTGGTGGAGCACAGCCTGCAATACCTGAGCGACGACGATCTGACCGCCATCGCGCGCTACCTGAAATCGCTGCCGCCGAAAGACGGCAAGCAGCAGGCGGCGCCGGTCGAAGACAGCGTGGCCAAGGATCTGTGGCGCGGGAATGACAGCAAGCCCGGCGCGGCCCTGTATGTTGATAACTGCGCGGCCTGCCACCGCACCGACGGCGTGGGCTACAAGCGCGCCTTCCCGTCGCTGAAGGGCAATCCGGTGGTGCAGACCGAGGACGCGACCTCGCTGATCCACATCGTGCTGACCGGCAACACCACGCCGGCGGTGCAGGGCGCGGTATCCAATATCACCATGCCGCCGTTTGGCTGGCGTCTGAACGATCAGCAGGTGGCGGACGTGGTGAACTTCATCCGTACCAGCTGGGGCAACAGCGCCAAACCGGTGAGCGCCTCCGACGTGGCCGACGTGCGTAAAGACCGCTCGATGATCCGCGACAAGAAGGAGATGGGCAGCGCCGAGGTGCCGGACCATCCGGACGCGAAGAAGTAAACCGCTTAAGGGCTCCGCAAGGAGCCCTTAGTTTTTCCTGCCCGTGCCGGTTTTTTCAGCATTTTCTGTTCGCAAATCATCCGTTCAGCCGATAAAACATAGACCCGCAGCGGATTTTTCATTATCCTTTGCCGTCCTTTCATCAGGCGTAAGTATGAAATATCGCTTTAATTCACTGATTACTATTAAAAAATTCGCGGAGAAGGATATCCCGTTAGGCGCAATCGTTGGCGCTGCAGATTAAGGTAGACTGTCTCATGAGTACGATTTCTCCCGATTCAGGCACGCTGACGGCCGCTCAGCCTGCCAAATGGAACAAAACCGACACCGTCTGGATGTTCGGTCTCTATGCCACCGCGGTGGGCGCCGGCACATTGTTCTTGCCGATCAACGCCGGTTTGAACGGCCCGCTGGTGCTGCTGTTGATGGCGCTGTTCGCTTTCCCGTTGACCTATTTGCCGCACCGCGCGCTCAGCCGCTTCGTGCTTTCTGGCTCCAGCCGCGACGGCAATATTCACGATGTGGTGGTGGAACACTTCGGCGTGCTGGCCGGAAAAATCATCATGATGCTGTATCTGATGGCGTTCTTCCCGATCGTGCTGGTGTACAGCATTTCGATCACCAACGCGCTGGACAGCTTCCTGATCCACCAGTTCCACGTGGCGCCGCTGCCGCGTATCTGGCTGAGTCTGGCGGTGGTCGTAGTGCTCAATCTGGTGCTGCTGCGTGGCAAAGACAGCATCGTGGCGGCGATGGGCATGCTGGTGTTCCCGCTGCTGGTGTTCCTGATGGGTATTTCGCTGTACCTGATGCCGAGCTGGAATACCGCCAACTTCGTGCACGGCCTGGCCACCACCCGCTTCGACACGCCGGGGCTGTGGCATTCACTGTGGCTGGCGGTGCCGGTGATGGTGTTTTCCTTCAGCCATGCGCCGATCATTTCCTCCTTCGCCTCGACCCAGAAGAGCCTGTATGGCGACAAGGCGGAGCGCCGCTGCGCGCGCATCATGCGCTACAGCTATGTGCTGATCTGCGTTACCGTGCTGTTTTTCGTGTTCAGCTGCGTGCTGAGCCTGTCCCATGAAGACATGCAGCAGGCGAAAGATCAGAACATCACGGTGCTGACCACGCTGGCCAACAAGTTTTCCAACCCGCTGATCGCCTATCTCGGCCCGGTGATGGCAATGCTGGCAATGGCTAAATCCTATCTCGGCACCTCGCTGGGGGTGACTGAAGGGGCGACCAGCCTGATCGATGGCGTCACGCGCGCGGTCGGCAAGCCGCTCAGCTCGCGCATGACGCACCGCATCTCGGCGGTGGCACTGTTCCTGCTCACCTGGGCGGCGACGGTGTGGAACCCCAGCGCGCTGCACATCATCGAAACCATCAGCGGCCCGCTGATTGCGGCGATCCTGTTCATCCTGCCGATGTACGCGGTGCGTGCGGTGCCGGCCATGCGCCAATATCGCGCGGCGAGCAACGTCTTCGTGCTGGTGATGGGCTTGATTGCGCTGTCGGCGCTGATCTACGGCCTGATGTGATCCCCTGGGCGCGCCGGCTCCGGCGCGCCTCTTATCCTTCCTTTACACATCCCTTTGCAATTAATCGCCGGCATGCTGGGCGTTATCTTTGATAATGCAAGCCATTCTCATTAGTATTTCCTGAATGTATTCATGACTAAGGAGTCTTTCGTGCACCGTCGAATCACTTTGCCGGCGCTGGTCTGCGCCGCCTTACTCGCCTCTCCGGCGATGGCCACTACCTATCCGTTGACCCTGACCGACACCTCCGGCCAGACGGTCACCCTCCCGCAGGAGCCGAAACGCATCGTGGTGCAGGACGGGCGCGACATTCTCACGCTGGCGCTGCTCGATCGCGCCAACCCGTTCGGCCGGCTGGTGGCCTGGAATAACCTGCTGAAGAAAAGCGACGCGGCGACCTGGGAAATCTTGCAGAGCAAATGGCCGGCGGCGAAAAACATCATCGACATGGGATTCAGCGATAAAGGCGAGGTGAATCTGGAGAGCGTGATCGCCAAGCGCCCCGATCTGATGATCGCCCAGCTGCGCTCCAAGCCTTCGCTGAGCCAAACCGGCGTGCTGGATAAGCTGAAGGCGCTGAACGTGCCGGTGCTGTTTATCGATACCATGCTCAAGCCGGTGGAAAACACGCCGAAAAGCGTGACGCTGTTGGGGGAAACCCTCAACCGTGAAAGCGAAGCCAAGCAATATACCGATTATTATCAGCAGCATTATCAGGCCATTCTGGCCAAAACGCAGGCGGTGGCACCCAAACCGTTGGTGTTCTTCGAAGCCAAGGCCGGCCTGAATGGCCTGGAATCTTGCTGCTTCACCCATGCGCACGTCGGCTGGGGGGCACTGGTCGAGGCGGTCGGCGCGCGCAACATCGGCTCTGCGCTGCTGCCGGGTGCGACCGGCGACGTGGCGCTGGAAAAAGTGATCGCTATGAAACCGGATGCGTATATCGTTTCCGGCTCGCAGTGGGCCAGCAAGACCAACGCCGCGGTGCCGTTCGGCTATGGCGTCACGCAGCAGCAGGTGGATGAGGCCTTCAACCGCATGAAGCAGCGCCCGGGGTTCTCGCAGGTGTCGGCGGTGAAGGAAGGGCGGTTCTACGGCATCTACCATAACTTCTACAACCACCCGTACAACATCGTCGGGCTGGAGTATCTGGCGAAGTTTATCTATCCGGCGCAGTTCCCGGATCTGGACCCGGCCAAGACCTACAGCGAGATCCTCAGTCGCTTTACCGAAGTGCCGGAAGGCAAGGGCATTTTGGGCGCGCAGGCGCCGGCGGGGAAATAACGGCAACGGGCGCGACGATCGCGCCCGTTTTGTATGATCAGGCGGTCGGCGTATAGGTGGAGATGATCTCCAGCACGCCGTTGATGATGAACTGTACCCCCATACACACCAGCAGGAACCCCATCAGGCGCGAGATCGCCTCGATGCCGCTTTTCCCCACCAACCGCATGATGGCACCGGAACTGAGCAGGCAGCCCCACAGGATCACCGCGACCGTCAGGAAAATGGCGACCGGCGCCACGGCCAACACCCAGGGTTCAAAGCCCAGCGAGTTCGCTTTGACGCTCGATGCCGAGCTGATGATCATCGCGATGGTGCCCGGCCCGGCGGTGCTCGGCATGGCCAGCGGCACGAAGGCGATGTTGGCCGACGTCTTGTGGCGCAGCTCGTGCGACTTGCTCTCCACCTCCGGCGCGTCTTCGGGGCTCTGCTGCGGGAACAGCATGCGAAAACCGATGAAGGCGACGATCAGGCCGGGGATCGAAATGCCGAAGGTGTTCATCACCACCTGCCCGGCGTAAAACGCCACCGTCATGATGCAGAACACATAAACCGAGGCCATCAGCGACTGCTGATTACGCTCTTCGCGCGTCATATTGCCGGACAACCCGAGCAGCAACGCCACCGTGGTCAGCGGGTTGGCCAGCGGCAACAGCAGCACCAAACCCAGTCCGATGGCCTGGAATAACTGCAAAATACCCGTCATAAAATAGACTCCCTGTGCAACGTTCAAGCCGCCAAACGGCGGCCCATGAGCTGAACAGCCTAGCCTGCCGTACGCCTGGCGGCAATGGGGATAGCTCGTAACGTTAATTAACCGTCGGCCCGGGCGTTCAGCGTCGCCGGCCGGCGAAATTCGTCGGCGGGAGCCTCATCGTCATCGCCGCACTCGCCGGCGAGCTCAGGTTCATCCTCACACCCCAGCGGCGCCTCGTTGACCGCAATCGCGCGCGGCACCGAACGCGCGCCAAAATGCACCAGCCCATATAACGTCGCCAATGCCGCGCACGCCACGATGAGGGCTGCGAGTAACCGGTTCATGTTTTGCATAAGTCTCGATTGGAACGGACAGCTTTCAGGATAGCGGCTGGCGGCAGAGAGCGCCACGCGAGGCGGCGGCATCACCGACAACGGCGACAAAATGGCCTGCGCTCAGAAAAAACGCGCAGTTTTTGTGTTTTATGGCCTTTTTCGGCGCAGTTGACCGGTAAAGACCGACGTTGCGCACCAATTGCTACACCCCACAGGCTCAGCTGCCTACCATAGGCGCGCTTTAAAACGATAACGAGATTGATTATGCAAGATGAACTGAAACTTTTACTGGGGAAAATCGGCGCATTCGCGCTTTCCGGCGCGTTTATGGCGGCCTTGGTCGGCCTGGTGTTTATCGATGTGCACTGGCTGCATAACTTCGTTCATGAAACCTCGCTGACCGAAGCGGCACAGGAACTGTTGCTGCTCGCCATCTCCGGCGGTTTTTTCGCCGCGGCCCGGCGACAGGCTGAACGGCGTTCCGCCTGGCTGCTGGTTGGCGGCTTCTTTCTCTGCATGCTGATCCGCGAGATGGACTTCGCGTTCGATGCGTTGTGGCATGGCGCCTGGGTGTGGTTCGCACTGGCGGTCGCCTTGGCCTGCCTGTGGCATGCGGCACGGCATATTGCGGCCACGGTGCGCGGTCTGGCCTATTTCGTGACGCATCCCGGCTACGGCATGATGTGCGCCGGCCTGCTGTGCATTCTGGTGTTTTCACGCCTGTTCGGCATGAGCGCGCTGTGGCAAACGCTGATGCTGGACGGCTACAACCGAGTGGTGAAAAACATGGTGGAAGAGGGGTGCGAACTGTTGGGCTACGGCCTGTGTCTGTTGGCTACCCTCAGCTATCTGAAAGGCGTTTTGGCATCGAATGAGGCGGAAGTGTGAGGGCGGCGGCACTTTATTTATCCGGAACAATTTTAGTGATACTATTCGCTTAGCCGAATGCGGCTGAGAAGGTATGCGTTCCATTCTGTATACCCAGTGAGGTTTCAATCTGGCAATTGTGGGCGAGATCTGAAACCTGGCTGACCAAACCCAAAATCCAATTTTCGTACTGCATGTGATCTGTCGTGTGGGTCACCACTGTAGATAAGGAATTATTAATGCCTGTTATTACCCTTCCTGACGGAAGTCAGCGTCATTTCGACCACCCCGTTTCCCCGATGGATGTCGCGCGCGATATCGGCCCTGGCCTGGCGAAAGCCTGTATCGCCGGCCGCGTCAACGGCGAGCTGGTTGACGCCGGCGATCTGATCGAATCGGATGCGCAGCTGGCCATCATCACCATCAAAGATGAAGACGGTCTGGAAATCATGCGCCACTCCTGCGCGCACCTGCTGGGTCATGCGATCAAGCAGCTGTGGCCGGATACCAAAATGGCGATCGGTCCGGTGATCGACAACGGTTTTTATTATGACGTGGACATCGACCGCACCCTGACGCAGGAAGACCTGGATCTGCTGGAAAAGCGGATGCACGAGTTGGCCGATAAGGATTACGACGTCATCAAGAAGAAGGTCAGCTGGCAAGAAGCCCGTGACACCTTCGCTGAGCGCGGCGAAATCTATAAAGTGGCGATCCTGGATGAGAACATCAGCCATGACGATCGTCCGGGCCTGTATCACCACGAAGAATACGTCGACATGTGCCGCGGTCCGCACGTGCCGAACATGCGTTTCTGCCACCATTTCAAACTGCAGAAAACCTCCGGCGCTTACTGGCGTGGCGACAGCAAAAACAAAATGCTGCAGCGTATCTACGGTACCGCCTGGGCAGACAAGAAGCAGCTGAACGCCTACCTGCAGCGTCTGGAAGAAGCGGCCAAGCGCGATCACCGCAAGATCGGCAAACAGCTCGACCTGTATCACATGCAGGAAGAAGCGCCGGGTATGGTGTTCTGGCACAACGACGGTTGGACTATCTTCCGCGAGCTGGAAGCCTTCGTGCGCATGAAGCTCAAAGAGTATCAGTACCAGGAAGTGAAAGGTCCGTTCATGATGGACCGCGTGCTGTGGGAAAAAACCGGCCACTGGGAAAACTACAAAGACGCCATGTTCACCACCGCGTCGGAAAACCGCGAATACTGCATCAAGCCGATGAACTGCCCGGGGCACGTGCAGATCTTCAACCAGGGCCTGAAGTCGTACCGTGATTTGCCGCTGCGCATGGGGGAATTCGGCAGCTGCCACCGCAACGAGCCTTCGGGTTCCCTGCACGGCCTGATGCGCGTGCGCGGCTTCACGCAGGATGACGCCCACATCTTCTGTACCGAAGAGCAGGTGCGCGCCGAAGTGAACGAATGTATCCGCATGGTGTATGACGTGTACGGCACTTTCGGCTTCGACAAGATCGCCGTCAAGCTGTCCACGCGTCCGGAAAAACGCATCGGCACCGACGACATGTGGACCCGTGCGGAAGAAGACCTGGCCGCCGCGCTGACCGAGAACGGCATTCCGTTTGAATATCAGCCGGGTGAGGGCGCCTTCTACGGACCGAAAATTGAATTTACCCTGCATGATTGTTTGGATCGCGCATGGCAATGTGGTACCGTGCAGCTCGATTTCTTCTTGCCGGGCCGTTTGGGCGCATCGTACGTTGGCGAAAACAACGATCGCGTCGTGCCGGTAATGATTCACCGCGCCATTTTGGGCTCCATGGAACGCTTCATCGGTATCCTTACCGAAGAATACGCCGGGTTCTACCCGACCTGGATCGCTCCGGTGCAGGTGGTGGTGATGAATATCACCGATAGCCAGTCTGATTACGTCCAGCAATTGACCAAAAAACTGCAGGATGCAGGTATTCGCGTGAAAGCGGACTTGAGAAATGAGAAGATTGGCTTTAAAATTCGCGAACATACTTTACGTCGAGTCCCTTACATGTTGGTGTGCGGTGACAAAGAGGTCGAAGCAGGCAAAGTTGCCGTTCGTACCCGCCGTGGCAAAGACTTGGGAAGCCTGGACGTAAACGAAGTCGTAGACAAGCTGCTGAAAGAGATTCGCAGCCGTAGTCTTCATCAACTGGAGGAATAAAGTATTAAAGGCGGAAAACGAGTTCAACCGGCGCGTCCTAATCGCATTAACAGAGAAATTCGCGCGCAAGAAGTTCGCCTAACCGGCGTCGATGGCGAGCAGATTGGTATTGTCAGTCTGAATGAAGCTCTTGAAAAAGCTGAGGAAGCGGGCGTTGATTTAGTAGAAATCAGCCCAAATGCCGAACCGCCAGTTTGCCGAATCATGGATTACGGCAAATTCCTCTACGAGAAGAGCAAGTCGACGAAAGAACAGAAGAAGAAGCAAAAAGTTATCCAGGTTAAGGAAATCAAATTCCGTCCTGGCACCGATGATGGCGACTATCAGGTCAAACTACGCAACCTGATTCGCTTTCTGGAAGATGGCGATAAAGCCAAAATCACCCTGCGTTTCCGTGGGCGTGAGATGGCGCACCAGCAGATCGGTATGGAAGTGCTTAACCGCGTCCGTAAAGACCTGTGTGAAGATATGGATCTGGCAGTGGTCGAATCCTTCCCTACGAAGATCGAAGGCCGCCAGATGATTATGGTGCTCGCTCCTAAGAAGAAACAGTAAGGCTTACAAGTAATGGAACCCGCGCGGCGCTTGCGCTGTGTGGGTTTTATTCGCCCAACTGATTCGTTGTTTAACAATGCGAAGTGGATTTAATTAAAATGCCAAAGATTAAAACTGTACGTGGTGCAGCCAAGCGCTTCAAAAAAACCGGCAGCGGTGGTTTTAAGCGTAAACATGCCAACCTGCGTCATATTCTGACCAAAAAAGCAACCAAGCGTAAACGTCACCTGCGTCCGAAAGGCATGGTGTCTAAAAACGATCTGGTCCTGGTTACCGCGTGCCTGCCGTACGCATAAGCCATTTTTTTTGAATTTAGAATAAGACTTTAGGAGAGAGCATATGGCTCGCGTAAAACGTGGTGTAATTGCACGCGCACGTCACAAGAAAATTATGAAGCAGGCGAAAGGTTACTACGGTGCCCGTTCGCGCGTATATCGTGTTGCCTTCCAGGCAGTAATCAAAGCAGGCCAGTATGCTTACCGTGACCGTCGTCAACGTAAGCGTCAGTTCCGTCAGCTGTGGATTGCACGTATCAACGCAGCTGCTCGTCAGAACGGTCTGTCTTACAGCAAGTTCATCAACGGCTTGAAAAAAGCGTCGATCGAAATTGACCGTAAGATCCTGGCTGACATCGCAGTCTTCGACAAAGTGGCCTTCGGCGCACTGGTTGAGAAAGCGAAAGCAGCTCTGGCGTAAGTCAGTAGAAGAGGGAGCTTGCTCCCTCTTTTAATCTTTGTTTTCAGCGACAAATATTGACTTTTATTGGCCGCCGCTATATCACTGGTGGACAATCATCGACAAGGTACCGCAATCATGCACGCAGCTATTTTTCGTTTCTTTTTTTACTTTAGCGCCTGACTTCAGGAGGCTTTGCGCGTAAGAAAAGAAACGAAAAGTAGCGCCTAAGCCTCCCTCGTGGAGGCTTTTTTGTTTTTGGCCATCGTCTCGCCTTGCAAAGCGTTGCGGTGAGAACGGCGGGTACTCAGCCGGCCCTGCGCCGCGCAGGAGAGCCGTCCGACCGGCAACGCATTGAAAAGTCTTTGGAGATTGCTCAAAGGCGTGTTCGAATAATAGATAACAATTACTTAGGGCCATCCCGGCCAGAGGAAGAGGAAAGCAATGCCACATCTCGCAGAGCTGGTTGCCAGTGCCAAGGCAGCCGTAGAAGATGCCCAGGATGTTGCCGCGTTAGATTTGGTACGCGTCGAATATTTTGGCAAGAAAGGTCATTTCACCTTGCAGATGCAGTCTCTGCGCGACGTACCGGCGGAAGAGCGCCCGGCGGCCGGCGCGGTGATCAACCAGGCCAAGCAAGAGGTGCAAGACGCCCTGAACGCACGTAAGAACGCGCTGGAAAGCGCCGCGCTGAACGCGCGCCTGGCGGCTGAAACCATCGACGTGTCTCTGCCGGGCCGTCGCATGGAAAACGGCGGCCTGCACCCGGTGACCCGCACCATCGACCGTATCGAAACCTTCTTCGGCGAGCTGGGCTTCTCCGTCGCTACCGGCCCGGAGATTGAAGACGATTACCATAACTTCGACGCGCTGAATATTCCAGGGCATCACCCGGCGCGCGCCGACCACGATACCTTCTGGTTCGACGCCACGCGCCTGCTGCGCACTCAGACCTCCGGCGTGCAGATCCGCACCATGAAGAACCAGCAGCCGCCGATCCGCATCATTGCGCCGGGCCGCGTTTATCGTAATGACTACGATCAGACCCACACCCCGATGTTCCACCAGATGGAAGGGCTGATCGTCGATAAAGACATCAGCTTCACCAACTTGAAGGGCACGCTGCACGATTTCCTGAATAACTTCTTTGAAGAAGACCTGCAGGTTCGTTTCCGTCCGTCCTACTTCCCGTTCACCGAACCGTCCGCTGAAGTGGACGTGATGGGTAAGAACGGCAAATGGCTGGAAGTGCTGGGCTGCGGCATGGTGCATCCGAATGTGCTGCGCAACGTGGGCATCGATCCGGAAGTTTACTCCGGCTTCGCCTTCGGTATGGGCATGGAGCGCCTGACGATGCTGCGTTACGGCGTCACCGACCTGCGCGCATTCTTCGAAAACGATCTGCGTTTCCTCAAACAGTTTAAGTAAGGCGGGAATATCACATGAAATTCAGTGAACTCTGGTTGCGCGAGTGGGTAAACCCGGCCATCAGCAGCGAAGCATTATCCGATCAAATCACCATGGCCGGTTTGGAAGTGGACGGCGTGGATCCGGTTGCCGGCGCGTTTAACGGCGTCGTGGTGGGTGAAGTGGTCGAGTGCGGTCAGCACCCGAACGCCGATAAACTGCGCGTCACTAAAGTTAACGTGGGCGGCGATCGCTTGCTCGACATCGTCTGCGGTGCGCCGAACTGCCGCACCGGCCTGAAAGTGGCGGTCGCCACCGTGGGCGCGGTGCTGCCGGGCGACTTCAAAATCAAGGCCGCCAAGCTGCGCGGCGAGCCTTCGGAAGGCATGCTGTGCTCATTCTCCGAGCTGGGCATTTCCGACGATCATGACGGCATCATTGAGCTGCCGCTGGATGCGCCGATCGGCACCGACATCCGCGACTATCTGAAACTGAACGACAGCACCATCGAGATCAGCGTCACGCCGAACCGCGCCGACTGCCTGGGCATCATCGGCGTTGCGCGTGACGTGGGCGTACTGAACCAGGTTGCGCTGACCGAGCCGGATATGAGCCCGGTGGCTGCCACTATCGACGCCACGCTGCCGATCCGCGTTGACGCGCCGCAGGCGTGCCCGCGTTATCTGGGCCGCGTGGTGAAAGGCATCGACGTCAAGGCGCCAAGCCCGCTGTGGATGCGTGAAAAACTGCGTCGTTGCGGTATCCGTTCTATCGATGCCGTCGTCGACGTCACCAACTATGTGCTGTTGGAACTTGGCCAGCCGATGCACGCCTTCGATCTGAGCCGCATCGACGGCGGCATCGTGGTGCGCATGGCGGAAGAAGGGGAAACCTTGACGCTGCTGGACGGTAACGAAGCCAAACTGAACGCCGACACCTTAGTGATCGCCGATCATCAAAAAGCGTTGGCGATGGGCGGCATCTTCGGCGGCGAGCATTCCGGCGTCAACGGGGAAACCCAGGACGTGCTGCTGGAGTGCGCTTTCTTCAGCCCGCTGTCGATCACCGGCCGTGCACGCCGTCACGGCCTGCACACCGATGCTTCTCATCGCTATGAGCGCGGCGTCGATCCGGCGCTGCAGTACAAAGCGATGGAGCGCGCCACGCGCCTGCTGCTCGACATCTGCGGCGGCCAGGCCGGTCCGATTATTGACGTGACCGATGAAAACGAATTGCCGAAACGCGCCACCATCACGCTGCGCCGCGAGAAGCTGGATCGCCTGATCGGCCACGTGGTGCCGAGCGAGCAGGTCAGCGACATTCTGCGCCGCCTGGGTTGCCAGGTGACCGAACAGGGCGACAACTGGCAGGCAGTGGCGCCGAGCTGGCGTTTCGATATGGAGATCGAAGAGGACCTGGTGGAAGAAGTGGCGCGCGTTTACGGCTACGACAATATCCCGGATGTGCCGGTGCGCGCCGATCTGGTGATGACTCAGCATCGCGAAGCCGATCTGACGCTCAAGCGCGTGAAGACCATGCTGGTCGATCACGGTTATCAGGAAGCGATCACCTATAGCTTCGTCGATCCGAAAGTGCAGGCGTTGCTGCATCCGAATGAAGAAGCGCTGATCCTGCCGAGCCCGATTTCGGTCGAAATGTCGGCCATGCGTCTGTCGCTGTGGACCGGCCTGCTGTCCGCGGTAGTGTACAACCAGAACCGCCAGCAGACGCGTCTGCGCCTGTTCGAAAGCGGCCTGCGCTTTGTGCCTGATAGTGCGGCAAATCTGGGTATCCGTCAGGACGTCATGCTGGCAGGCGTGATCGCCGGCCATACGCACGATGAACATTGGGATCTGGCGCGCAAGCCCGTCGACTTCTATGATTTAAAAGGGGATCTGGAGTCTGTCCTCGAGCTGACCGGTAAATTATCCGAAATTCAGTTCCGGGCGGAAGCCAATCCGGCCCTTCATCCAGGGCAAAGTGCGGCGATTTATTTGCACGGCGAACGCGTTGGTTTCATCGGTGTGGTTCACCCGGAACTTGAACGTAAACTGGATCTTAACGGCCGCACCGTGGTGTTTGAACTGGAGTGGAACAAGCTTGCGAGCCGCGCCGTGCCTCAGGCGCGGGAGATTTCGCGCTTCCCGGCAAACCGCCGTGATATCGCTGTTGTGGTGGCTGAAAACGTCCCCGCAGAAGATATTTTGGCCGAGTGTAAGAAAGTTGGCGCAAATCAGGTAGTTGGCGTAAACTTGTTTGACGTGTACCGTGGCAAGGGCGTGGCAGAAGGTGACAAGAGCCTGGCTATCAGTCTGGTATTGCAGGATACCGCTCGTACACTGGAAGAAGAGGAGATAGCCGCTACCGTTGCAAAATGCGTAGAGGCTCTAAAACAGCGATTCCAAGCATCCTTGAGGGATTGAACCTATGGCGCTTACTAAAGCTGAAATGTCAGAACACCTGTTTGAGAAGCTTGGGCTTAGCAAACGGGACGCCAAAGACCTGGTGGAACTGTTCTTTGAAGAGGTCCGTCGGGCCCTTGAGAATGGCGAACAGGTAAAACTGTCGGGTTTTGGCAACTTTGATCTGCGTGACAAGAACCAACGTCCGGGGCGTAACCCGAAGACCGGCGAAGACATTCCGATTACGGCGCGCCGCGTGGTGACCTTCCGTCCGGGGCAGAAGCTGAAAAGCCGGGTAGAAAACGCCAGCCCGAAAGGGTGAGTGACGTGACATCAAAAAAGGCCGCTTGCGCGGCCTTTTTCTTTTCTGGGACAAATTCAGTTTATTCCTAATTCTCAAGGCGACTATTAAATTTGTTCGTTAAGTCGGTATGGGGGATTAATTTAACCTCAGTTGCGGAATATTCTTATATCTTATTATTGTTGATGAGTGAATCTATTTTCTCTCCTCAGTAACGTCCGTAATAATGGCCAGGGCCATCGCCGCGGTGGCCGCCGCCCCAGTGAGGGCCCCAGCAGCAGGCGCTGAGGCTTGAGGCCAAGGCTACAACGGCTAACAACCTACCTATACGTTTAATCATTTTATTGTCCTCCGATGGGAATCCGGTTAATTATAATTGTCGCGTCGCTTAAGCGATGTCAGCAATTCGTTAAGCCTTGTCAGTGGCTATGATAATTAAAGGCGGCGGCAAACAGTGTAGGGATTGTGTAAGGCCGTCGAAAACGATCTGAAAATAGGCATCGATGAGATAGTCGTTAAATAAATGCGCTGATATAACCACTGCAGCAAGAAAAATAGAGTGAGAAGGTAAAATGAAAAAAATCCTGTTGCTGGTGTGTATCCCGCTGTTGCTGCCGCTGGCGGCGCAGGCCGATGTGTCCGTCGATATCAACGTGCCGGGCGTTTCTCTGCACCTGGGGGATCAGGACCGCCGCGGCTACTACTGGGATGGCTACGACTGGCGCCCACCGCAGTGGTGGCATGCGCACCAGGGCCGAGGTCTGGGGGAGCGCAATGCGCGCGGTCTGTACTGGGACGGCGGACGCTGGCAACCTTCGCCGCCGCGTGGCTATGAACATCGCCAGCCGGCACGCAGCGGCAATCCGTTCCACGGCGATCGCGATAATCGCGAGCACGACCGCCGTCATGACGATCGTGGTGACCATGACCGCCGTGATGACGCCCGCGGTCAGCCTTATCCACCGGGCAACGCCGGCCCGCATCGTTAATCCCTGAGTTTATCGGCGGCTGGTTTTGCCATCATCGTTGCGATGACGGGCAGGACCAGCCGCTGCTTTCCTGCGCCATCGCCTACGCAAGGCTTCCCCTTGCGGCGTTAACCCCCTAATATTCGACTCAGACGTCAATTATCCGGCCACGACAGCGGCCGGCAGGGAATCGCCGCGCCATGCCAACCAGCCGTACCTTCACCTTACTGTTGCAACATCAACGTTACTGCGATAAACGCCAGGTCAGTCTGTTGGCGCTGGGCGTGGCGGTGGCTTTACTGTTCAGCCTTTGCGCCGGCGACCAATGGATATGGCCGTCAGAATGGTTCAGCGAACGGGCGCAACTGTTCGTTTGGCAACTGCGCTTGCCGCGCGCGCTGGCGGTGATGCTGGTCGGCGCTGCCCTGGCGGTGGCGGGCGCGGTGATGCAGGCGCTGTTTGAAAACCCGCTGGCGGAGCCCGGTCTGCTGGGCGTCGCTAACGGCGCCGGTGTCGCGCTGGTGCTGACGGTGTTGTTGGGGCACGGTTTGTTGCCGGTGGCGCTGATGAGCGCCGCCGCGATAGTCGGTGCGCTGGCGATGACTTTCTTGCTGTTGGGCTTTGCTCGCCGGCGACGCTTGACCAATGCGCGGTTGTTGCTGGTCGGCGTGGCGCTGGGCATCGTGTGTAGCGCGCTGATGACCTGGGCCGTTTATTTCAGTACCAGTCTCGATCTGCGGCAGCTGATGTACTGGATGATGGGCGGCTTCGGCGGCGTAGACTGGCGCCAAAAGTGGCTGGTGCTGGCGCTGCTGCCGGTGTTGCTGTGGCTGTGTGGCCAGGGGCGGGTGCTCAATCTGATGGCGCTGGGCGAGGTGCAGGCGCGACAGCTCGGGCTGTCGCTGCATCTGTGGCGCAATCTGCTGGTGCTGGCGATCGGCTGGCTGGTCGGTGTCAGCGTAGCGCTGGCCGGGGTGATCGGCTTCGTCGGCCTGGTGATCCCGCATATTTTGCGGCTCACGGGCCTGACTGACCAGCGCTATCTGTTGCCGGCCTGCGCGCTGGCGGGGGCCGGCGTGTTGCTGGTGGCCGATGTGGTGGCCCGCGTTGCGCTGCTGGCGGCCGAGCTGCCGATCGGCGTGGTGACCGCCACGCTGGGGGCGCCGCTATTTATCTGGTTACTGACCCGGACAAAGGGCGTAAGGTAGTTTTCTTTATTCACCTGCCATTAAAAAACCAAAGGATGACAACCGATGAGTAAGCCAATCTACAATCTGCCGTTACAGACCATCGAAAATCAGGCCACCACGCTGGGGAGCTATCAGGACAAGGTGCTGCTGGTGGTCAACGTAGCCTCGGAGTGCGGCCTGACCAAGCAGTACGAAGGGCTGGAAGCGCTGTACGAAACCTATCGCGATCGGGGGCTGGAAGTTCTGGGGTTCCCGTCCAATGAATTTCTGGGTCAGGAGCCGGGCAGCAACGAAGAGATCCTGGCGTTTTGCCGCGGAACCTTCGGCGTGCAATTCCCGATGTTCGCCAAGATTGAGGTGAACGGCGAAGGCCGTCATCCGCTGTATCAGGCGTTGATTGCCGCCCAGCCGGAAGCTGTCGCCCCGGAAGGCAGCGAGTTCCTGGCGCGGATGACCAGCAAAGGGCGTGCGCCGAAGCACACCGGCGATATTCTGTGGAACTTCGAGAAATTCCTTATCGCACGCGACGGCACGGTGATCCAGCGCTTCTCGCCTGACACCACGCCAGAGGATCCGGCGCTGGTGGCGGCGGTGAAACAAGCGCTGGCGGGATAATACGGATGCTGCAACTCGTTGAGGTTGGGGTGGCGGGGCGCCTGGCGCCTTTTACGGCACAGATTGACGGCGGATTGCAGGTTCACCTGATCGGCCCAAATGGCGCAGGGAAGAGCACCTTGCTGGCCCGGGCGGCGGGCATGCTGCCGGGGCAGGGCGAAGTCTGCCTGGACGGACGCGCGCTGTCCGATTATTCGGGCGACGAGCTGGCGCACCGACGCGGTTATCTCAGCCAGCAACAGCCGCCGGTGTCGCTCATGCCGGTGTTTCAGTATTTGGCGTTGCACCGGCCTGCCGGCGCGGCGCAAACCGAGGTGGAGCAAGCCATCCTCTATCTGTGCCAGCGGTTGAAGCTGGTGGATAAACTGTCACGCATGCTGACGCAGCTTTCCGGCGGAGAATGGCAACGGGTGCGACTGGCGGCGGTATTGCTGCAGGTGTGGCCCAGCGTCAACCCGCACAGCCGGCTGTTGTTGCTGGATGAGCCGACCAACAGTCTGGACGTGGCGCAGAAAGTCGCGTTGGATCGCCTGCTGCGTGAGTTCTGCCAAAGCGGGCGCAGCGCGCTGGTGTGCGCGCACGATTTGAATCATACCTTACAGCAGGCCGATCGGGTTTGGTTGTTGCACGCTGGGCAGTTGGTCGCGCAGGGCATCACCCGTGAGGTGATGGTGCCCGCACTGTTGTCGCAGATCTATGAAGTGGATTTCCACCTGCAATGGGTGGGGAACCAGCGTTGGATCATGACCCGCACGGCTTAATTCGCCCCGGCGGCATAAATGTAAACGAAAACTAAACGTAGTGAATATAAATAGCCGGGTAATCATCGGCTATTATTGTGCTGCCTCTCATTTTCTCGTGGATTTTCTTGAAAAACGTCGATGACGTGCTACGCTTGATTCGGCAAAAATAAAATAAGTAAATAATTATTAATAAATATAAGAAATTGATTTTAATAATAAATTTAAATTAATGATGACGGCACCTTCCTATCAGTTCTCCCACTGATGACGAGTCTCGTCTTAAGGTTTAGTTAAGCTTGCGGCCTTACATTGTCAGTTAATCCACGGAAACGATTCTTCTCTGGCGTTTAATATTCGTTAAACGAAAGGGATTTACAGTGTCATCAAAAGCAGCTCGATACGTTTGGGGTTAACTATGGATCAATTTTTGCCTTTCTCTCGTCCGGCCATCGGCGATGAAGAAATCGCCGCGGTAGAGAAAGTGTTGCGCTCCGGTTGGATCACCACCGGGCCGCAAAACCAGCAACTGGAAAGCGACTTCTGTTCCACCTTCGGCTGTAAGCACGCCATCGCGGTCAGTTCCGCCACGGCGGGCATGCACATCACGTTAATGGCGCTTGGCGTCGGCCCTGGCGACGAAGTCATCACCCCTTCGCAAACCTGGGTCTCCACCCTCAACATGATCGAGCTGCTGGGCGCCACGCCGGTGATGATCGATGTTGACCGCGATACGTTGATGGTCAGCGCCGCCGACGTCGAGGCTGCCATCACCCCGAATACCAAAGCGATTGTTCCGGTGCATTACGCCGGTGCCCCCCTGCAGATGGATGCGCTGCGCGCCGTGGCCGAACGCCATGGTCTGCCGCTGATCGAAGACGCCGCCCACGCGGTCGGCACGCGCTACAACGGCGAATGGGTCGGCGCGCGCGGCACGGCGATTTTCTCTTTCCATGCGATCAAAAACGTGACCTGCGCCGAAGGCGGCCTGATCGCCACCGACGACGATGCGCTGGCGGATCGCCTGCGTTGCCTGAAGTTCCACGGTCTGGCCGTCGATGCCTTCGATCGCCAGCAGCTTGGCCGCAAACCGCAGGCCGAAGTGGTGGAACCGGGGTACAAATACAATCTGTCCGACATTCACGCGGCGATCGCCGTGGTGCAACTTTCGCGCTTCGCCGAGCTGAACGCGCGTCGCAAGGCGCTGGCGCAGCGCTACCTGAGCGCGCTGGAAGGCTCGCCGTTCCAACCGTTGGGCGTGCCGGATTATCCGCATGACCACGCCTGGCACCTGTTTATGGTGCGCGTCGATCCCGAGCGCTGCGGCCTCGATCGCGACCAGCTGATGGAGCGCCTGAAAGAGGTTGGCATCGGCACCGGGCTGCATTTCCGTGCCGCGCACACCCAGAAATTCTACCGTGAGCGCTATCCGCAGCTGTCGTTGCCGAATACCGAATGGAACTCGGCGCGGCTGTGCACCTTACCGCTATTCCCTGATATGACCGACGCCGACGTGGATCGCGTGGTCAATGCCTTGTCTTCTGTTGTGGAGTCTTTACGTGTCTCGCGTTGAACCGATTAAAAAAGTGTCGATAGTCATCCCGGTATACAACGAGCAGGAAAGCCTGCCGGCGTTGCTGGAACGCACTACTGCCGCCTGTAAGCAGTTATCTCAACCCTATGAAATCATCCTCGTCGACGATGGCAGCAGCGACAATTCCGCCGACATGCTGACTGCGGCGGCGGAAAAGCCGGACAGCAACGTGGTCGCTGTCTTGCTGAACCGCAACTATGGCCAGCACTCGGCCATTATGGCCGGTTTCAATCAGGTGACCGGCGATTTGGTGATTACGCTGGACGCCGATCTGCAGAACCCGCCGGAGGAGATCCCTCGTCTGGTCAGCGTGGCGGAAGAGGGCTATGACGTGGTGGGCACCGTGCGCGCCAACCGTCAAGACTCCTGGTTCCGCAAAAGCGCCTCGCGCGTGATCAATATGATGATTCAACGCGCCACCGGCAAGTCGATGGGGGACTATGGCTGCATGCTGCGTGCCTACCGTCGTCATATCGTTGAGGCGATGCTGCACTGCCATGAGCGCAGTACCTTTATCCCGATTCTGGCGAACACCTTTGCCCGTCGCACGACCGAGATCGACGTGCGTCACGCCGAGCGCGAGTTTGGCGACTCCAAGTACAGCCTGATGAAGCTGATCAACCTGATGTACGACCTGATCACCTGCCTGACCACTACGCCGCTGCGTTTGCTCAGCGTGGTCGGCAGCATCGTGGCGCTGTCCGGGTTTGTGCTGGCGCTGGTGCTGATTGCGCTGCGTCTGCTGCTCGGCCCTGAATGGGCCGCCGGCGGTGTGTTCACCCTCTTCGCCGTCCTGTTCACCTTTATCGGCGCCCAGTTTGTCGGCATGGGGCTGCTGGGTGAATACATCGGCCGCATCTATACCGACGTGCGTGCGCGTCCTCGCTATTTTGTTCAGAAAGTGGTCGGTGCACAGCAGGACCACAATACTCAGGAAGAAGAATGATGAAAGCTATTGTATTTGCTTACCACGATATTGGCTGCGCAGGTCTGAAAGCGCTGACTGAGGCGGGTTATGACGTGCAGGCCGTATTCACGCACACCGACGACCCTGGTGAGAACAATTTCTTCTCCTCCGTGGCCCGTTTGGGCGCCGAATTGGATCTGCCGGTCTATGCGCCGGAAGACGTAAATCACCCGCTATGGGTTGACCGCATCCGCGCACTGCAGCCGGACGTGATCTTCTCGTTCTACTACCGCCACATGCTGAGCGACGAGATCTTGTCGCTGGCGCCGCAGGGCGGTTTCAACCTGCACGGTTCGTTGCTGCCGCACTACCGTGGCCGCGCCCCGGTGAACTGGGCGCTGGTGAATGGCGAAACCGAAACCGGCGCCACGCTGCACAAGATGGTGAAACGCCCGGATGCCGGCGACATCGTCGGTCAGCAGAAAGTGACCATCGCAGACAACGACACCGCGCTGACGCTGCACAAAAAAGTGCTGGAAGCCGCGCAGGTCGTGTTGCAAGAGCAGCTGCCGAAGCTGAAGAACGGCACCGCCACCTTCACCAAGCAGGATGAGTCTCAGGCCAGCTACTTCGGCCGCCGCACCGCAGCGGACGGCGAGATCCTGTGGCACAAGTCCGCCAAAGAGATCAACAACCTGGTACGCGCCGTCACCGAACCGTACCCGGGCGCATTCAGCTACCTCGGCCAGCGCAAGCTGATCGTCTGGCGCTCCCGCGTGCTGGATACCCAACATGATAAACAACCGGGCACCGTGCTGAGCACCTCGCCGCTGGTCATCGCCTGTGGCGAAGGCGCGCTGGAGATCGTCGCCGGCCAGAACGACAGCGGTCTGTACGTGCAGGGCAGCCGCCTGGCGCAAGAAATGGGCATCGTCACCGACGTGCGCCTGGCCGCCAAGCCGAATGCCGTGATGAAACGCCGCACTCGCGTGCTGATCCTCGGGGTTAACGGCTTCATCGGTAACCACCTGACCGAACGCCTGCTGCGTGACGATCGCTACGACATCTACGGCCTGGATATCGGCTCTGACGCCATCAGCCGCTTCCTCGACAACCCGCGTTTCCACTTCGTGGAAGGCGACATCAGCATCCACTCCGAGTGGATCGAGTATCATATCAAGAAATGCGACGTGGTGCTGCCGCTGGTGGCGATCGCGACGCCGATCGAATACACCCGTAACCCGCTGCGCGTGTTCGAGCTTGACTTCGAAGAGAACCTGAAGATCGTTCGCGACTGCGTGAAATACAACAAGCGCATCATCTTCCCGTCCACCTCAGAAGTGTACGGCATGTGCGACGACAAAGAGTTCGATGAAGACCATTCGCGTCTGATCGTCGGGCCAATCAATAAACAACGCTGGATCTACTCGGTCTCCAAACAGCTGCTGGATCGGGTGATCTGGGCTTACGGCGCCAAAGAAGGCCTGAAGTTCACGCTGTTCCGTCCGTTCAACTGGATGGGGCCGCGTCTGGATAACCTGGACGCCGCGCGCATCGGGTCTTCCCGCGCCATCACCCAGCTGATCCTCAACCTGGTGGAAGGTTCGCCGATCAAACTGATGGACGGCGGCGCACAGAAACGTTGCTTCACCGACATCAACGACGGCATCGAAGCGCTGTTCCGCATCATTGAGAACCGTGATGGCCTGTGCGACGGCCAGATCGTCAACATCGGCAACCCGACCAACGAAGCGAGCATCCGCGAGCTGGCGGAAATGCTGCTGGAAAGCTTCAACAACCACCCGCTGCGCGACCGCTTCCCGCCGTTTGCCGGCTTCAAGGACGTGGAGAGCAGCAGCTACTACGGTAAAGGTTACCAGGACGTCGAGCACCGCACGCCGAGCATCAAGAACGCTCACCGCCTGCTGGGCTGGCAGCCAACCATCGAGATGAAGCAAACCGTCGCCGATACGCTGGACTACTTCTTGCGCACTACCGTTCAGGAAGGGAACGGTGCATGAAGAAAGTCGGTCTGCGGGTTGATGTAGATACCTTCAGCGGCACCCGTGAAGGGGTGCCGCAGTTGCTGGACCTGTTCGACAAGTACGACATTCAGGCCAGCTTCTTCTTCAGCGTGGGACCGGACAACATGGGGCGCCATCTTTGGCGCCTTTTGCGTCCGAAATTTCTGTGGAAAATGCTGCGTTCGAACGCCGCCTCGCTGTATGGGCTGGATATTCTGCTGGCTGGTACCGCCTGGCCGGGGCGCAACATTTCACGCGCGCTGGGGCCGCTGATGAAGCGCACCGCCGAAGCCGGCCATGAAGTCGGGCTGCACGCCTGGGATCACCAAGGGTGGCAGGCCAAGGTTGGCAAGTGGAGCGAAGCGCAGCTGACCGAACAGGTGCAGCGGGGCGTCGACGCACTGAGCGCCAGCACCGGCCAGCCGGTGAAATGCTCCGCCGTGGCGGGCTGGCGTGCCGATACGCGCGTGCTGGAGGTCAAGCAGCGCTTCGGCTTTCATTACAACAGCGATTGCCGCGGCACCCATCCGTTCCGTCCGGTGCTGAGCGACGGGCGCCACGGCACGGTGCAGATCCCGGTGACGTTGCCGACCTTCGACGAAGTGATCGGCAGCGAAGTCAGCATGGCCGACTTCAACGACTACATTCTGCGCGCCATCGAGAACGATCGCGGCGTGCCGGTGTACACCATTCACACCGAAGTGGAAGGCATGTCGCAAGCGGCGATGTTCGAACAGTTATTGCAACGCGCACGGCAGCAGGGCATCGAATTCTGTCCGCTTAGCGCGCTGTTACCACAAGATTTGGCGTCACTGCCGTTGGGCCGCATCAAGCGTGCTCCTTTCCCCGGCCGCGAAGGTTGGCTGGGCTGTCAAACCGATGTGAAGGACGTTACATGAAGGCGCTAAAAGGATCCTGGGCCATTCTGCTGGCCGTTTTTTTTGCTCTGGTTTACCTGATCCCGCTTAACGGCCGCCTGCTGTGGCAGCCGGATGAGACGCGTTATGCCGAGATCAGTCGTGAAATGCTGCAGCGCGGCGATTGGGTGGTGCCGCACCTGCTGGGGCTGCGTTATTTCGAAAAGCCGGTAGCGGGTTACTGGTTCAATAACATCAGCCAGTGGCTGTTTGGCGAAAACAACTTTGCGGTGCGTTTCGGCTCGGTGTTCAGCACCGGCATGACCGCGCTGCTGGTGTTCGCGCTGGCGATGCTGATGTGGCGCAATGCGCGCCGCGCCAGCCTGGCGGCGCTGATGTTCCTGTCGATGGTGCTGGTGTTCAGCATCGGCACCTACAGCGTGCTGGATCCGATGATCTCGCTGTGGCTGGCGGCGGCGATGGTCAGTTATTACCTGACGCTGAAGGCCTCCTCGGTCAAGGGAAAACTGGGCGCTTACGCACTGCTGGGCTTGGCCTGCGGCATGGGCTTTATGACCAAGGGCTTCCTGGCACTGGCGGTGCCGGTGATCGCGGTGATCCCGATCGTTATCCAGCAACGCCGCATCAAGGATCTGCTGTGCTATGGCCCGGTGGCGATCGTGACCGCGACGCTGCTCAGCCTGCCGTGGGCGCTGGCGATCGCGCAACGCGAACCCGACTTCTGGAATTATTTCTTCTGGGTCGAGCATATTCAGCGTTTCGCCGAAGATAATGCTCAACACAAGGCGCCGTTCTGGTATTACCTGCCGGTTCTGCTGGCGGCTGTGCTGCCTTGGCTGGCGCTGCTGCCCGGCGCGCTGCTCAAAGGTTGGCGCGAGCGCGTGCAGCGCCCGGAGCTGTTCTTCCTGCTGAGTTGGGCGATGATGCCGTTGATCTTCTTCAGCATCGCCAAAGGCAAGCTGCCGACCTACATTCTGCCGTGCATGGCGCCGCTGGCGCTGCTGATGACCGCCTATGCGGAAGACTATGCCGCCACGCTGCGCGCCAAGCTGTTCAAGGCCAATGCCTGGTTGAACGGCCTGTTCGGGCTGATTGGCATCGTGGCGCTGGTGGTGTTGAGCTCCGGTCTGCTGCCGAAAGCGCATCTGTTTACTCCCCAAGAGTGGCCGAAAGTGGTGCTCGGCCTGATCGCCTTCGGTGGCTGGCTGCTGTTCGCACTGGTTTCCGCACGCGATAACGGCCGCCAATGGCGCTGGGCGGCGGCTTGCCCGGTGTTGCTGTGCCTGGTGATCGGTTACGCCATCCCGCAACAGGTGACCGATTCCAAGCTGCCGCAAAACTTCGCCCGCGCCACGATGGCCGAGCTGGGCGACAGTCGTTACGTGCTAAGCGACAGCGTTGGGCTGGCGGCCGGCCTGGCCTGGGAGCTGAAGCGCAGCGACGTGCTGATGTACAGCCAGAAAGGCGAGGTGGCCTATGGTCTGGAGTATCCGGACGCCAAAGGCCACCTGATCAGCGATGCCGATTTCCCGCAGTGGCTGGCGCAGGCGCGTAAGCAGGGGAACGTATCGTTGGTGCTGCAACTGTCACGTGGCGAAGCGCTGCCGCAGGAGCTGCCTGCCGCAGACAAGGTGGATCGCATGAACCGCCTGGTGCTGATGTGGTATAAACAGCAACCATGATCGGTTTTCTGTTGGTGATAGTGGTCAGTCTGCTCACCTGTGGTGGGCAGCTGTGCCAGAAACAGGCGGCGCACTGTTGGGAACGGGCGGGCGAGGCGCGGCTGAAACAGACGCTGCGCTGGCTGGCGCTGGCGGTGCTGCTGCTGGGGCTGGGCATGGCGGTGTGGCTCAATGTGCTGCAACGTCTGCCGCTCAGCCTGGCTTACCCGATGCTCAGCCTGAACTTCGTGATGGTGACGCTGGCGGCGCGCTGGCTGTTTCATGAGCCGACGACCGCTCGCCACTGGTGCGGCGTGGCGTCGATTATGCTGGGGATCCTGCTGATGAGCGTGCATTCATGAAGGGCTATGCCTGGGGCGCCGCCAGCGTACTGCTGGTGACGCTGGCGCAGTTGCTGATGAAGTGGGGCATGGTGCAGATCCCGCTGATGTCGTTCGCCGATGTCTCGTTGGCGTTGATCGGCAATTACTGGCTACCGCTGCTGGCGGTGGGCGGCGGCATCTTCGGCTATGCGCTGTCGATGCTGTGTTGGTTTTTCGCGCTGCGCCATCTGCCGTTAAATCGTGCTTATCCTCTGTTGAGCGTTAGCTACGCGCTGGTCTACCTGGCGGCGGTGATCCTGCCGTGGTTTAACGAGTCCGCTACGCTGCTGAAAACGTTGGGCACGCTGTTTATTCTGTTCGGCGTCGGGCTGATTAACAGCAAATCCGAGACAAAATCGCCGGAATAGGGGCTAAACCGGCGATCCTGCTATTATCTCCCTCATGGCGCTTGCCTTTTTCCCCGTGCGGGAGATAAATTAACGCCCAATAGCGCTCTCCTTACGTGGTGCCGGCTTTGCCTCGCAGGTGGTGTGGTGGTGTACCGGATGGCATAATGCGGCAACGTGTTCAATGAAGGGATATTATGCGGATGCGTGTGTGGTTTTTATTAGCCAGTTTGATCCTCGCCGGTTGCAGCAGCCATGCGCCGCCGCCCAGCGGCCGCCTGGCGGATTCTATCGTGGTGGTGGCCCAACTCAATGAACAACTGCGCCAGTGGTACGGTACGCCATACCGTTACGGCGGCCTGGATCGCGGCGGCGTAGATTGCTCCGGCTTTGTTTACCGCACGTTCCGCGATCGCTTCGACATGCAACTGCCGCGTTCGACCGAAGAACAAACCTCGCTGGGTACCAAGGTTTCGCGTGATGAGTTGATGCCGGGCGACCTGGTGTTTTTCAAAACCGGCGGCGGTGAGAACGGCCTGCACGTCGGCATATACGATACCAACGACCAATTTATCCACGCCTCGACCAGTCGCGGGGTGATCCGCTCCTCGCTCGATAACGTCTATTGGAAGCGTGTGTACTGGCAGGCGCGACGCATTTAACCTTAACCCGTTGATTTGGTGTATCATGGCGGCATCTCGTGTTTTGAACGGTGCCTGCCATGAACAGCCTGCGTTTACTGATCTCCGACTCCTACGATCCCTGGTTCAACCTGGCAGTGGAAGAGTGCATCTTCCGCGAAATGACCACGCAAAAAATTCTCTTCCTGTGGCGCAATGCCGAAACGGTGGTGATTGGTCAGTCGCAGAACCCCTGGAAAGAGTGCAATACCCGGCGCATGGAGCAGGATGGCATTCGGCTGGCGCGGCGCAGCAGCGGCGGCGGGGCGGTATTTCACGACCTGGGCAATACCTGCTTCACCTTTATGGCCGGCAAGCCGGGCTACGACAAGAGCGTCTCGACCGACATCATTCTGCAAGCGCTGCGGGAGCTGGGCGTGGCGGCCAGCGCATCGGGGCGTAACGATCTGGTGATGGAAACCGCCGACGGGCCGCGCAAAATATCCGGCTCGGCCTATCGAGAAACGCAGGATCGCGGTTTCCATCACGGTACGCTGCTGCTGAATGCCGATCTGGAACGGTTGGCGGACTATCTCAATCCGGATCCCAAAAAGCTGCAGGCCAAGGGGATTACCTCGGTGCGTTCGCGCGTCGCGAATCTGGCGGAGTTTTTGCCGGATATCAGCCATGCGCAGGTATGCGACGCCATCGTACAGGCCTTCTTCGCCCACTATGGCGAGACGGTCGAGCCGGAGATTATTTCGCCGGACGTGTTCCCCGATCTGCCCGATTTTGCCGCGCAGTTCGCCAAACAGAGCAGTTGGGAATGGAATTTTGGCAAGGCGCCGGCGTTCAGCCACTTGCTTAACGAGCGTTTCGTCTGGGGCGGCGTAGACTTGTTCTTCGATGTGGAGAAGGGGGCGATTGTTCGCGCGCAGGTGTTCACCGATAGCCTGAATCCCGCTCCGCTGCAGCGGTTGGCGGACATGCTGGTGGGCTGCGCGTACCGCAGTGAGCCCGTCGCCGCCTGCTGTGACCGACTGATGGCGGAGTATCCTCAACAGGCGGCCGAATTAGCCGAGTTGCGGCAATGGCTGAGCGAAACGATCCGTTAGCCGGAGTGGGAATGGTGAAGGGGATGAGCGTGCTCATCCCTTTTTTTATCGCTGAAATCGGCGTTTAGCAGGGGCGTAGCGCAGATTTTCTGAAAATCAAGATGGGCACTTTTTTACATTTTCAATGCCGAGAATAACGGGCGGAATTGATGCGTTATTAAATTTAATCAGTCGTCGTTAACGGTAGGAAAAATCCGCGTTAAGGAGGAAAGATTATTTTACTTTATTTAAGATTTTTCTTAAATAAAACAAGGGAGATAAGTCAAATTTAGCCGCCAATCCATTCAACTTAAGCCAAATACCTTTCCACATAACGCGTTTGGCGGTCGCTATGGCATAAGTCAGGCTGCTTTTCTTTGCGCCTTTCACGATTGTCGTATAGCTTTAATCTATCAATTAAATGATATTTCATGGGCATTTACATTGATATTTCCGATTAATCCCAGAGGGATTGATCGATAAAATATATTGATATACGATGATACGCTAGCCATTCATCCTGTGGCATTAAAATGAACATCCAACTCGAAGCTGACTTTATTAGTAGCTATGTTTTGCAACCTGTTTACTCAATGGAGGGCGGGCTGTTGGCGGTTGAAATGTTGAGCCGTTTCAACAGTCTCGACGGTGATTTAGCCATGCCGGCCGAAATTGGGATTAATTTATTGACGTCTGAACAAAGGATTGAGTTATTTAATGAGCAATTGAAACTTGCGGAGCAGCATGCGGCTTGGTTTACCGGTAACAACGTGCAGTTGACCATCAATATCGAAGAAACCATCGTCGAACTTATTCTTTCTGATTCGGCGTTATGTCAACGGATCGGGCAATATCCTTTTATTGCATTTGAAATCAGTGAGAGTTTTCCGAATCTTTCGGCCGGGAAGAACAACCCGAGCGTGCGGCGATTAAGCGAAATGTTTTCGCTGTGGCTCGATGATTTCGGTTCCGGTAAAGCCACGTTGACCGCGCTGTACGATGGTTTGTTTGACTATGTAAAGATAGACAAGCGTTTTTACTGGCAGCTGTTTACCCATCAGGGATATGACGTGGTCATCGACTCGTTGTTAAAGAATATCAACCTGTTATGTAAAGGCGTAATCGTCGGAGGAATAGAGAAAAAAGAGTACTTTAATAAACTCAGATACGCCGGTGTTTTAGGCCTGCAAGGTTTTTTATGGCCCAGCGTTGGTGTGGATAATCTGCAAGCTTTGCTGGCGAGGCCCAGCGAGTTCAATAATTAAGAAGTGATATAAAAAACTACACACAATGAGGTAAATAATGCACGGGGTGAGGTTACTGTGATCCCGTCGCCGTTATTCGCCATCGCTTTATGCTGATAACTGCGTTTGTCAGCCGACGTTAAAGCGCGTTTCCTCAGCTGAGGGGCAACGCCAAACTCCCCGCATCCGCCCTGGTGACAGGCGGATGCGTTCTCCCTGCATTCCTTCGGTGTTAATCCGCCCGTTCAGGCTCTACACTACGCTGAAACGGAGGGCCTATGCCGCAGTTCGATAACGCTTACTACCAACAGTTACCCGGTTTCTACACCGCCCTGAACCCGACACCGCTCAAGGATGCACGCCTGCTGTACCACAGCGAGCCGCTGGCACGCGAGCTGGGGCTGGATGAAAGCTGGTTTACCCAGGATAAAACTCCCATTTGGGCGGGAGAATCGCTGCTGCCCGGCATGCAGCCGCTGGCACAGGTGTACAGCGGCCACCAGTTCGGCGTGTGGGCCGGGCAACTGGGTGATGGCCGCGGCATTTTGCTGGGCGAACAGGTCATGGCGGATGGCAGCCACCGCGATTGGCACCTGAAGGGGGCCGGGCTAACGCCATATTCACGCATGGGGGATGGCCGCGCGGTGCTGCGTTCGGTTATCCGCGAGTTTCTTGCCTCTGAGGCGCTGCACCATCTGGGGATCCCCACCACCCGAGCGTTGACTATCGTCACCAGCCAGCAACCGGTATATCGCGAGCAGCCAGAACGCGGCGCCATGCTGATGCGAGTGGCGGAAAGCCATGTGCGCTTCGGCCACTTCGAACACTTTTATTACCGTAAACAGCCGGAGCAAGTGCGGCAGCTGGCGGATTTCGTCATCGCCCGTCACTGGCCACAGTTGCAGGATCTGGCTGAGCGTTACCTGCTGTGGTTTACCGACGTGGTCGAACGCACGGCGCGTTTGATCGCCCATTGGCAAACCGTCGGTTTCGCCCACGGCGTGATGAACACCGACAATATGTCGATTCTCGGTATCACCATCGATTACGGCCCTTATGGCTTCCTGGACGACTACCAGCCCGGCTATATCTGCAACCACTCCGATCACCAGGGGCGTTACGCCTTCGACAATCAGCCGGCGGTGGCGCTGTGGAACCTGCATCGCCTGGCACAAACCCTGTCTGGGTTGATGACCACCGAGCAGCTGCAGCAGGCGCTGTCGGCATATGAGCCGGCGCTGATGCGCGCCTACGGTGAACAGATGCGCGCCAAACTCGGCTTCTTCACGCCGACGGCGCAGGATAATGACGTGCTCACCGGTCTGTTGAGCCTGATGGCGCAGGAAGGGCGGGACTATACCCGCACGTTCCGCTTGTTGAGCGAGACCGAACAGCAGCAGGCGCAGTCGCCGCTGCGCGACGAGTTTATCGACCGTGCGGCGTTCGACGCCTGGTATCAGCAGTATCGTCAGCGCTTGCAACAGGAACAGGTCAGCGATGCGGAACGGCAACGGGCGATGAAGGCGGTGAACCCGCGCCTGATCCTGCGCAACTATCTGGCGCAGCAGGCGATTGAGGATGCGGAGAAAGACGACGTGGGCCGTTTGCAGCGGTTGCATCAGGCTCTGCTGAGACCGTTCGACGATGCGCCGGAGTATGACGATCTTGCTGCGCTGCCGCCGGATTGGGGCAAACATCTGGAGATTTCCTGCTCCAGTTGAGATGAAAAAGGGCGCCTCATGGCGCCCTTGATGTTATTGACGTAGATAGACCTGCGGCAGAGACACTTCGGGATGATGCACCACGCCGAGATCGGCCTGATACCAGCGGGTGAGGATCTCCGTCTGCAGGACCTCTTGCGGCGTGCCGCTCGCCACCAGGCGGCCCTGATGCAACAGCAGGATCCTATCGGCGTACAGCGCCGCCAGATTGAGATCGTGCAGCACGCAGCAGACGCCCAGCGGCTGTTGACGTGTCAGCGAGCGCAGCAGGCGCAGGGTGTGCTGCTGGTGATACAGATCCAGCGCCGAGGTCGGCTCGTCGAGAAACAGCCAGGCGGGAGACGGTTGCGGTTGCCACAGCTGCGCCAACACCCGCGCCAACTGCACCCGCTGCTGTTCGCCACCGGACAACCGGCGGTAATCGCGCTGCGCCAGCGCCAGGCAGTCGGTTTGTTCCATCACCTGTTGGATCGCCTGATGCTCGTCGCGTTTGCCGTGCGGCGATCGCCCCATGCTGACCACTTCTTCCACGCTGAAGGGAAACGCCAGATCGCTGTATTGGCGCATCACGGCTCGGACTTTGGCCAACTGCTGCGGCGCCCAGTGTTCCAGCGGGCGGTCGAGCAGCCGGCATTCGCCGCAGTCCGGCGTCAGATAGCCGGTCAGCAAGCGCAGCAGCGTCGATTTGCCGGCGCCGTTAGGGCCGATAATCGCCACCATCTCACCGCTGGCGAGGCTGAGTGAAACGTCGTTGATCAAGCGGCGCGTACCGAGGCTGTAACGCAGCTCTTGGGCTGTCAGGCAGGCGGCGTTATCCACCGGTTCGCTCCCGCTGGCGCATCACCAGCCATAAGAAGTAAGGACCGCCGATCAGGCTGGTCATCAAGCCTACCGGCATTTCGGCCGGCGCCACCAGTGTGCGCGCCAGCGTATCGCTGACCAGCAGCAGGCAGGCGCCGCCCAGCGCGGAGCAGGGCAGTAGCCAGCGGTGATCGCCGCCAAGGCGCATGCGCACCAGATGTGGCACCACCAGACCGACGAAGCCGATCACGCCGCTCATCGCTACCGCCGCGCCGATCAGCAGGGCGCTCAGCAACAGCAGCTGCAGCTTGGCGCGTTGGACGTTCACCCCGAGGTAGTGGGCCTCTTCGTCCCCCAGCTGCAACAGATTCAGCCGGCGCGCCTGCAACAGCGTCAGCAGCGCCGTAGGCAGGATCAGCGAGGCGGAAACGGCCAGCGTCGGCCACTGCGACTGGCTGAGGCTGCCCATCATCCACAGCGAGAACTGGCGCAGCTGTTGATCGCTGCTGACGTAGGAGAGCACGCCGATGGCCGCCATGCACAGGGCGTTGATGGCGATGCCCGCCAGCAGTAGCCGCGACAGATTGCCGTGTCCGCTGCGGCTGATGCCGTAGATCAAAAGCGATACCAGCAGGCTGCCGAGGAACGCCGCCAGCATATGGCCGTATAGCGCGATCGTCACCGGCAACGCCAGCGGCATCACGATGAACAGGGCGACAAACAGGGCGCCGCCGCTGCTGATGCCCAGCAGGCTCGGATCCGCCAGCGGGTTGCGGAACAGCCCCTGCATCACCGCGCCGGACACTGCCAATGCGCAGCCGATCACTACTGCCAGCAGCACGCGCGGCAGACGAATGTTCAGCCAGATGTGCCAGGCGGCGTCGCTGAAGGGTTCGCGCCACAGGGTGCGAAACGACAGCGTCAGCGCGCCCAGGTTGGCGGCGACCAGCGCCAGCAGCGTCAGCAACACCAGCAGGCCGATGATGGCCAACTGAGGCGAGGTGCGACTGCGCATTACTTTTGCTCCGCCGCGTGGCGCAGTTTGGCCAGCGCCGCCGGCGTTTCCAGACCGAAGCCCAGCAGCGCCATGTCATCGACGATCAGTACGCGGCGCTGCTTGCCCGCCGGCGTCAACGCCAGGCCCGGCAGCGTCCACAGCTGCTGTTCGCCGCCGAGGGTGCGCACGCCGTCGGTGGTGACCAGCAACAGATCCGGCGCGCTGGCGATGACGCCTTCCTGCGACAGCGGACGGTAGCGGTCAAAGCCCTGCATGGCGTTTTTCAGTCCGGCGGCGGCGATCACCGCGTCGGCGGCGGTGTGTTGCCCGGCAGCCATCGGCGTAATGCCGCCGTGGCTCATCACGAACAGCACCTTGACCGGCAGCGGAGAGGTATCGACCGCCGCCAGCTGCTGTTGATAGCGCTCGCTCAGCTGTTTGCCTTGCTCAACGCGTTGCAACGCGGCGGCGATCGTAGCGATTTTCTGCGGCACCGCCTGCAGGGTGGTGTCACCCGGCACGCTGACCACGTTGACGCCGCTGTCCGCCAACTGTTTGAGCACCAGCGCCGGCTGCGCCAGCTCGGTCGTCAGCACCAGCGTCGGTTTCAGCGCCAAAATGCCTTCGGCGTTCAGTTGGCGCATGTAGCCGACGTCCGGCAGCTTTTTCACCGCCTCCGGATGCAGACTGGTGCTGTCACGGGCGATCACGTCGTCGCCGGCGCCGAGCGCGAAGGCGATTTCCGTCACGTCGCCGCCGATCGAGACGATGCGCTGCGCCGCCGCCGCGGTGAGCGGCAGCGCCAGCGTCATCATCAGCGTCAGGCGGCGGATCAAGGAAGATTTCATGCGGCGATGTCCTTGGCGGCGAGCGCGGCAACCTGCTCGCGCCACTGGGTTTGTTCCGGCTGCCCTTCGGTACGCTGGCCATACAGCTGCGCAATCTGCGTGCCATCGGCGGCGAACAGCTCCAGGCTGGTGACGATGCCGTCCTTGGTCGGTTTGCGGGTGATCCAGCTTTCGGCGATGGCGCCTTCAATCAGGTGCAGCGTGAAGCGGCGGTTGAACACGTTGATCCAGCCTTCCTGCGGCATCAAACGTTCGATCTGGCCGGTGAAGATCTGCACGCAGCCGCGGTTGCCGACGAAGATCATGATCTCGTTTTGCTGCTGCTGCGCCGCTTGCAGCAGCTGCGACAGCGCGCTGTTGTCTACCTGATAGGCCAGATCGTCGCCGACGGCGCGGAACGCCTGCTGACGCGTGAGCTTATTGCGGCTCAGCAGCTGGAAGAACTGGTGAACGTCGGTCATCGCGCGCCATTCACCGTCGATTTTGGCATGATCCTGCGTCGTTTCATCCGCGGTGCTCACCTCGGCGGGTTGCAGCGCCAGCGCCGGGTTTTCTTCGCTCAGGTGGCGCTCCACCAGCGCCATCCAGGCCGGCAGATCGGTCTCTTCGGTGGTGTAGACCTTGTGCAGCGCATCGCCCTGTTGGTCGAAGAACTGGATGCTGTGGCGCACGCCGCGTTTGTTGGTTTCGCTCATAGCGAAAACGCTGGTCCAGTGGTTGAGGAACAGGCGCAGATCCAGCTCGCGCGGGTTGAGGATCAGCCCGGCGTGGCCGTTGAGGTGCTGGTTGCGGTAGCGGCCCATCTGCTCATGCACCGCATAGCTGTTGCGGGTGATGGACTTGGTGACGCCGACCTGCTCAAGCTCGGTCAGCAGGGTGCGCGCGTCGGCCTGCAGGCGGCGCGTGTCGTGGCCGACGCGGGCGTGCGTCAGCTCCGCTTCGCTGACGCCAAGGATCGCCGCCAGATCGCGGGCGTATTTGCCGGGGTGGTCGATTTTGGCCTGTTGGTAGCGTTCGTATAGGGTATTGCTCATGCGGGATTCTCCTGCGCTGTAATGCGAACGGCGGACAACCGGGTTGTCCGCCAGATAGTCAAATGATTACCACTGGTAGCTGACCAGCAGTTTGGCGTTGCGGCCATCCTGCGGGACGCCCTGCGGCGAGTAATATTCTTTGTCGAAGGCGTTGCCCAGTACCACGGTGGTGGTCATGCCCTGCAGCCGATCGCGGCCCTTGTAGCTCAGATAGAAGTCGTTGACGCCATAGCCGCCTTGCTCCGGCGTCCCCGTTTGTACGCGGGTGGCGCGTTCGGCGAAGGTGGCGACCCAGCCGGCGGACAAACCGGTTTCGCCCAGCGGCACGTCCAGCGAACTGGTGACGGTATCCGGGCTGATGTCGGCCAGCCAATCGCCGCTTTTCGCGTTCAATTCGCCATTGCGAGACTTGTCCTTGCCGCGTGTGCGGTTGTAAGCCAGATCCCAGTTAAACCACTTGGTCTGGTAGTTCAGCGAGGTGTCCCAACCCCAAATCTTGGCGCGAGAGATATTCGCTGAGGCGGTCTGCGTGCGAGTGACATACATGAAGATGTAGTCTTTGGCGTCGGTATCGAAGTAACTGGCCTTGAATTGCAGGCTGTCATCCGCCAGCAGCAGATCGTCGAAGCGCAAGCCGAAACCGGCTTCGGTGGTGCTGGTGGTTTCCGGCCGCAGATTCGGATTAGGCACCCAATAGTTGCCGGGGAAGTGACGCGAATCGTTGTACATCTCGCCCATGGTCGGGGCGCGGAAGGCCTGGGAATAGGAGCCGAACAGCATCAGCCAGTCGGTCGGCGAGTAGCTCAGGGCCCCGCGGGACGACCATTTGTCGGCCTTGACGTCTTCGTGGCCCTGGCTGCTGCCTTTGTAATCGTCGTAGCGCGTGCCGGCCAGCACGGTGATCGGAATGTCGCGCAGAGTGATTTCATCCTGCAGCCAGCCGGAGGCGAAGTTGATCTTGGCCTGCGGGAAACTGGTAGTGGCGCCGCCCGGCTGCTGTTTCTGTTCATACACTTCGGAGCCGTAGGTCAGCAGGTGTGACGCAAAGCTATCGGCGAACAGACGCGTGCGGTTTTCCAGCTTGCCGCCGTTGGTGGTCTGCTTGCGGAATTCGTCGGTCGCACCGGCGTTGTGCGCATTGATTTTGACTTCCGAGGTGTACAGTTTCGCGGTGGCGTCCAGCCAATCCTGGCCGACCGGCTTGAGCTTATAGCTCAGAGCGGCATCACGCTGGATGGTGGAGCGGTTGGTCATCGGGTTGTCGCCCGAGCTGCCCGGCGTCTGCGGGTTTTTCGGCTCCTGGGCGCTGTTGTTGTAGTAGCGCAGATCGCCGCTCAATGACTGATTGTCGTCGATTTTCCAGGTGCCTTTTGCCAGCACGTTGCTGATGGTTTCGTCGTTAGGCGCATCGAAGCCGTTGCCCTGACGCAGATTACCGACGTCGCGGGTGCCGAACGACAGCAAACCGTCGAGGTTATCGGTCTTGCCGTAGGCGCTGGCGCCCATGCCCAGGCTGTGATCGCCGCTGCCGGCGGTGCCGTAGACGCGGAACCCGGTATCGTGGCCCGGCAGCAGCAGATCGGTGGCATCGACGGTCTCGTAGGCGATGACGCCGCCCAGCGCGCCGCTGCCATACAGCAACGCAGAGGGACCGCGCACGATTTCAATGCGCTTGACCAGCGCCGGATCGAGGAAGGTGCCGCCGATGTGGCCGGTATCGGTCCCCTGGCGGATGCCGTCAACCAGCGTCAGCACGCCGTTTTTGCCGTAGCCGCGCATCGTTACGTCCTGACCGTTGCTGCGCCCGGTGCCGTTCACGGTGATGCCCGGCACGCGGCGCAGCATATCGGCGGCCGAGGTGGCGGTCTGGCTTTCTGGCGAGTTGCCTTCGATGACCGTGACCATCATCGGCGCTTCAAAGCTGCTGCGTTGGTTGCCGGTGGCGACCACGGTCATGGTCTCGTCGGCGGCTTTGGCTTTTTTAGCCGGCACCGCGTTGGAAGAGGGTGTTGTGCTGGTGTTTTGTGCCAAGGCCACCGTAGGCAGAGCGCAGGCAATCGCCAGACTCAAAGCGGAAAAACGCAGCCGGGTGGAAAATGTCAGAGGCATGGTGCAACTCTCCGTATGTAATAAAACATATCAATAGATTTGCTGGCTGCCTGGATCAACCGATCGGGGTGGCTGGCGTTTGAGGGTTCTATGGTTATTTGGTCAGGATCAATTTCCCGGCTTTGGTTTGCCGCAGCTGATAGCGCTGGCCCTGATGGGTAATGAACGCGATGCCGTCGGTGCCGAGCAGCTGTGCGCTGTCGTAGCTGGGCGGCGCGTTTGCGCTGTGCTCGGTCGGGGCCGCGGCGGCGGGGGTAGGCGTGTTGGCAGTATCCATCATCATTGTGCTTATAAAACAGACCATTAAATGGTAATTAATATCAAACTGAGAATCATTATCATGTGAAGAAAAGGTTACATCAAGGAAAATTTTCTTACCGATGGAACCTTTTTGTCGAACGGACATCCGGCGGCGGGCCGAGCGCACTCGGCCCGTAAAAAAGGGGCGTTATTTCAGCAGGGTTTCGATGCGGTCAAACAAACGCTCGGGCTTAGTGATCGGCGCAAAGCGCGTGATACGCTGGCCGTCGGCGGTGAGCAGGAATTTGGTGAAATTCCACTTGATGCGGCGGCTGCCCAGAATGCCGGGTGCCAGGCGTTTCAGCTCATTGAACAGCGGGTGCGCGCCGGGACCGTTAACGTCTATCTTGCTGAACAGCGGGAAACTGACGCCGTAGTTGAGGCTGCAAAAGTTGGCGATCTCCAGCGGACTGCCCGGCTCCTGAGAACCAAACTGGTTGCAGGGGAAGCCGAGCACCACCAGGCCGCGTTCGCGATAGTATTGCCACAAATTTTCCAGCCCACGGTATTGCGGGGTGAAGCCGCACTTGCTGGCGGTGTTGACCACCAGGTAAGCGCGCGCCGGGAAATCGCCCAGCGTTTTTTGCTCGCCCTGCAGCGTGACGCAGGGGATGGATAACAGAGAGTGAATCATGCCGGGGCTCCCAGTGCGTTTCGGCGGGCGCTAAAGCGTTGCAATCAGTATAGATGAGCGGGGCAGAAGGAATAAAGCCGGGGGCGTGGCCCCGGCCTCTACTGGGTTAGAAACGGCTATCAACCGCATCCGCCAGCATCGCCAGCAACTGCTCGCTGTCGGACCAGCTCAGGCAAGGATCGGTGATCGACTGGCCATAGGTCAGCGGCTGGCCGGCGACGATTTTCTGCGTGCCTTCCACCAGGAAGCTTTCCGCCATCACGCCGGTGATGGCGGCGGAGCCGGCGCGGATCTGCTGGCAGACGTTGTCGGCCACTTCCAGCTGGCGACGGTGCATTTTCTGGCAGTTGCCGTGGCTGAAGTCGATCACCAGGTGTTCAGGCAGATCGAACTCGCGCAGGCTGTCACAGGCGGCGGCGATGTCGCTGGCGTGGTAGTTCGGCGTCTTTCCGCCGCGCATGATGATGTGGCCGTACGGGTTGCCGCTGGTCTGGTAGATGGTCATCTGGCCATGTTTGTCCGGCGACAGGAACATGTGCCCGGCGCGCGCCGCGCGAATGGCGTCGATGGCGATGCGGGTGTTGCCGTCGGTGCCGTTTTTGAAGCCGACCGGGCAGGAGAGCGCCGAGGCCATTTCACGGTGGATCTGGCTTTCGGTGGTGCGCGCACCGATGGCGCCCCAGCTGATCAGATCGGCGATGTATTGGCCGACGACCATGTCCAGGAATTCGGTGGCGGTCGGCAGGCCGAGCTGGTTCACTTCCAGCAGCAGGCGGCGCGCCATTTCGATGCCGCGGTTGACCTGGAAGGTGCCGTCCAGCGCCGGATCGGAGATCAGGCCTTTCCAGCCGACGACGGTACGCGGTTTTTCGAAGTAGGTACGCATCACGATTTCCAGACGATCCTGGTAGCGTTCGCGCAGGGCGTTCAACCGGCCAGCGTAATCGACGGCGGCGTCGAGATCGTGGATGGAGCAGGGGCCGATCACCACCAGCAGGCGGCGGTCTTCACCGGTGAGGATTTTTTCAATGCGTTTTCGTGACGCTGTCACGTTGTCGGCGACGGCCGCCGAGATCGGCAGCTTGTCTGCCAACGCTTGCGGCGTGACGAGGCTGTCGATGCGCGCGGTCCGCAGTTCATCTGTTTTGTGCATGTTGTTCCCTGGAAACTGTTCTTCTCTGCGGCAGGAGTGCCGGGAAGTGATGGCGATCACAATAACGCAAAAAGCGCTGAATTCAACCGTAGAGATTGTGTTCTGTTGATCAAAACCGCGAAAAAAAGCACAAAAAAATCAGCTGCTGTTGAAATAAACGGCAGGCGGCGGGGCACGGCGGCCCCGCGAGAAAATGATCAGAACATGCGGCGACTCATACCGAGGATGTCGAGGATTTTGGTGGAAATCTCTTCGACCGAATAATTGGTGGTATTGAGGTAGCGGATCTGATTTTTGCGGAACAGCGCCTCGACCTCGGCGATCTCCATGCGGCACTGGCGTAATGAAGCGTAACGGCTGTTTTCACGCCGCTCTTCACGGATCGCCGCCAGGCGTTCCGGATCGATGGTCAGGCCGAATAATTTATGCTGAAACGGTTTCAGCGAGGCCGGCAGGTGCAAATTATCCATATCGTCGGCGATAAACGGATAGTTGGCGGCGCGAATGCCGAACTGCATCGCCAGATAAAGGCTGGTGGGGGTTTTGCCGCAGCGCGACACGCCGAGCAGGATCACCTGCGCCTGATCGAGGTTGCGCAGCGAAATGCCGTCGTCATGCGCCAGGGTATAGTCGATGGCGGCAATGCGCGCGTCGTACTTGCCGAGGTTGCTGGCGGTCAGGCCGTGGGTGCGGTTCGGCACCGGCGTCGGTTCCACTTCCAGCTCGCCCTGCAGCGGGCCGACCAGCGCCTGCACGATATCCTGGCAGAAGCCCTGGCTCTGCACGATCACATCGCGCACTTCCGGCGAGATGATGGAGTAAAACACCAGTGGCCGCACGCCGGTTTGATTATAAATATCATCGATTTGCTGGCGAACTGCGCGCGCGCGCGCCTCGGTTTCGACGAACGGCAGGGTAAAGGTGGTCGCCGTGACCGGAAACTGCGAAAGCACCGCGTGCCCCAACACTTCGGCGGTGATCGCCGTACCATCCGAAATATAAAAAACGCTTCTTTCCACCCGAGGCTCCTTACCTGAAAACGGTGTTCCTGCTGTCATCACTGTCAATATCATGGGCCGCGGACGATCCGTCGGTAAAGGGGGGAGGGAAAAAATTGTGACGGCGGGACGGTAAAGCGCTTTGCGCCGGCGCGTGAAGAAAAGCGCGTTTTGCCGGCGGTAAAAATTGTGGCGCAACGAGGTTTTTCGACGTTTTTCGACCCGAAACGTAAATTTGCCGTTATTTTCACCAAAAACGGTAGCGTTTGCGCGGTCATTAAAACAGAAGTTTAAAAAGAACGTAATTTGTTGAGAACTAAGCTTTTCGTGCGATTGGGAACGGTTCCCTGCCAAATCAGCCGGTTAGGACATTCTCTTAAAAACCACTTTCTTCAGTGGGTTGATCGATTCACCTTTCCATTTTCCTCAGATCAGTGTGCTAGTCTGATTCGGCTCCGTGTTAGCGGCGCCGTAAAGCAAGCGAATTAAATCCGTCTTTACCCTACTGATAGCAATAAGGATTGTCTCGATGTCCAACAATGGCCCAGACTTGCGTAATGTGCTTTGGTACAACCAGCTTGGCATGCACGACGTTGACCGTGTCGGCGGCAAAAACGCCTCCCTCGGTGAAATGATCACCAATCTTTCCGATTTGGGCGTGGCCGTGCCGAACGGTTTTGCCACCACCGCACAGGCGTTTAACGATTTCCTCGAACAAAGCGGTGTTAACCAGCGCATCTATCAGCTACTGGATCAGACCGACGTTGACGACGTTGCCCAACTGGCCAAGGCCGGCGCCCAGATCCGCCAATGGGTGATCGACACGCCGTTCCACGCCGAGTTCGAGCGTGAAATTCATCAGGCTTACCAACAGCTCGCCGACGGCGAACCGGAAGCTTCCTTTGCGGTGCGCTCCTCCGCCACGGCGGAAGACATGCCGGACGCGTCCTTCGCCGGCCAGCAGGAAACCTTCCTCAACGTGCAGGGCATCGACGCCGTAATGGTGGCGATCAAGCACGTGTTCGCCTCGCTGTTCAACGACCGCGCTATCTCTTATCGCGTGCACCAGGGCTATGACCACCGCGGCGTGGCGCTGTCGGCGGGCGTACAGCGCATGGTGCGCTCGGATCTGGCCTCCTCGGGCGTGATGTTCACCATCGATACCGAGTCCGGCTTTGATCAGGTGGTGTTCATCACCTCCGCCTTCGGTCTGGGTGAAATGGTGGTGCAGGGCGCGGTGAACCCGGATGAGTTCTACGTGCACAAACCGACGCTGCAAAAAGGCAAGCCGGCGATCGTGCGCCGCAACCTGGGCTCGAAAAAGATCCGCATGGTGTACGCACCGTCGCAGGATCACGGCAAGCAGGTGCGCATCGAAGACGTGCCGGAAGCGCAGCGCAGCCGTTTCTCGCTGACGGATGACGAAGTGCAGGCGCTGGCGCAGCAGGCGATCCTGATCGAAAAACATTACGGCCGCCCGATGGATATCGAATGGGCGAAAGACGGCCATACCGGCAAGCTGCTGATCGTGCAGGCGCGTCCGGAAACCGTTCGCTCCAACGAACAAACCATGGAGCGCTACCAACTGAATGGCACTAGCCCGGTGCTGGTGGAAGGCCGCGCCATCGGTCATCGCATCGGCGCCGGTCCGGTGAAAGTGATCCACGACATCAGCGAAATGGATCGCATCCTGCCGGGCGACGTGCTGGTGACCGACATGACCGACCCGGACTGGGAGCCGATCATGAAGAAGGCCGCCGCGATCGTCACCAACCGCGGCGGGCGCACCTGTCACGCGGCGATCATCGCCCGTGAGTTGGGCATCCCGGCGGTGGTAGGCTGCGGCCACGCCACCGATGTGCTGAAAGACGGCCAGAAAGTCACCGTTTCCTGTGCGGAAGGCGACACCGGCTTCGTTTACAGCGACATGCTGGATTTCAGCGTGCAGAGCTCCGAAGTGACCGAGCTGCCGGATCTGCCGCTGAAGATCATGATGAACGTCGGCAACCCGGATCGCGCTTTCGACTTTGCGCGTTTGCCAAATGAAGGCGTGGGCCTGGCGCGGCTGGAATTTATCATCAACCGCATGATCGGTGTGCACCCGCGCGCGCTGCTGGAGTTCGATCAGCAGACGCCGGCGCTGCAAAACGAAATTCGCGCGTTAATGCAGGGTTACGACCACCCGGTCGAGTTCTACGTTGGCCGCCTGACAGAAGGGATCGCGACGCTGGGTGCCGCCTTCTGGCCGAAGCGTGTGATCGTGCGCCTGTCCGACTTCAAATCCAACGAGTACGCCAACCTGGTGGGCGGCGATAAGTATGAACCACACGAAGAGAACCCGATGCTGGGCTTCCGCGGCGCCGGCCGTTACGTGGCCGACAGCTTCCGCGATTGCTTCGCGCTGGAGTGCGAGGCGGTGAAACGCGTGCGTAACGAAATGGGGCTGACCAACGTCGAAATCATGGTGCCGTTCGTGCGCACCGTGGCCCAGGCGGAAGCGGTGGTGGCGGAGCTGGCGCGTCAGGGGCTGAAGCGCGGTGAAAACGGGCTGAAAGTGATCATGATGTGCGAGATCCCGTCCAATGCGCTGTTGGCGGATCAGTTCCTCGAGCACTTCGACGGCTTCTCTATCGGTTCCAACGACATGACCCAGCTGGCATTGGGGCTGGATCGCGATTCCGGCGTGGTGTCGGAGCTGTTCGATGAACGCAACGAGGCGGTGAAAGCGTTGCTGTCGATGGCGATTCAGGCGGCCAAGCGCCACAGCAAATACGTCGGCATCTGCGGCCAGGGCCCGTCCGACCACGAAGACTTCGCCGAATGGCTGATGGAGCAGGGCATCGACAGCCTGTCGCTCAATCCGGACACCGTGGTGCAGACCTGGATTAATTTGTCGAAAAAGAAATAATGCCTCGGCATCGCTAAGGCATTAACGCCGGGCCGCAGTTAACGCTGCGGCCTTTTTATTTCTGAATGTAAATAACGGCGCGTAAAATAATCAATTTGGCGAAAAAAGAATAAAAAAAAGCCCACCGTAGGAGATGGGCAAAGACTACACACAGCAATTCACATGTATGGCATTACATTGTTCAGAAAGGTTGCTTTAAAATCAGTGATTTGAAGCAATAGATGGCCATAATACTAGATTTTTGAACACGACTAGTCATTAAGAATCATCCTAATCGATAGCGCCATCACATTTTATTTGTGGGAGTTATCTCTTTTTGCCGCTTGCAACAAACAGGGATTTACATTGCACCTTTCATTCGCTGTACCGTAATCAATATAGGGCGGCATTATATTTGGCGGAGATATTACTCGAATGAGGTAGGAATAATGACCTGAGTGAAATGTTCCGCCCGACGATGCGGGCGGAAGGGGGGGATTAGCGTTTTTCCAGATCTTCGATGACTTGTTCCGGCGCGGTGGTCGGCTCCGGCGCTTCATCCATCCAGGCGGTCAGCAGGCGATAAGATACTGCCAATACCACCGGGCCGATGAACAGGCCAATCATACCGAAGGCCAGCAAACCGCCGATAACGCCGGACAGGATCAGCAGCAGCGGCAGGTCGGCGCCCATGCGGATCAGCACCGGGCGCAGCACGTTATCCAGCGTGGCTACCACGCAGCTCCAGACCAGCAGTACGGTGCCCCAGGTGGTGTCGCCGTGCCAGTACAGCCAGATGATGGCCGGCACCAGCACCAACAGCGGCCCCAATTGTGCCACGCAGCAGATAAAGATCAGCATCGTCAGCAGGGTGGCGGCTGGTATGCCGCTCACCGCCAGACCGATGCCGCCCAGCACCGACTGCACCAACGCCGTCACCACCACGCCCAGCGCGACGGCGCGGATCGCCTGGCCGCCCAGTAGCACCGCCGCATCGCCGCGTTTGGAACCGAGGCGTACCGCAAAGTGACGGATACCCAGCGCCACCTGCTCGCCGCGCGCATACAACAAGGCGCTGAACAGCAGCATCAGCGCGCAGTGCAGCAGCAGACGACCGATATGCGCCGCCTGCGCCACGAACCAGGTGGCGGTTTGACCGAAGTACGGCTGTACCTTCGCCAGCAGCGCAGCGCCGCCGGCGTTAACCAATGTGTGGTAGCTGGTATAGAGCCTGTCGCCGATCATCGGCACGGACTGCAGCCAGGCGAGATCGGGAATGTGCAGCTTGCCGGGTGAACTGGCCCAGGCGATCAGCGGCGCGCTGTTATCCACCACGCTGCTGATCAGCAGGGAAATCGGCAGAATGAACAGCAGGATCAGCAGCAGGGTCATGACCAACACCGCCAGCGAGCGACGGCCCCACAGCAGCTTTTGCAGTTTGAGCAGCAACGGCCAGGTGGCGATCACCACCATGCCCGCCCAGGCGAAGCCGAGAATAAACGGTTGGATCACCCAAAAACAGGCAACGATCATGATGGCGATAAACAGCACGCCGAAAATAATTCGCGGTAAGTCGTAACGCGATTGCGGGAGTGGCATCAGTGGCTTCTCATCCTGGTCAATTAAATCCCTGGCACCGGCGAATCGGGGTGCCTGTCGGTCGGTTTATCGCCGCCGGGCGGCCGCCTGTGGCGGCGCTCGCAGGGCGGTAATAATGTGAATGCCTTCACTAAACGAGTATGTTAGTTTTTAGTGTCACTAAAAAATAGGGTGGGTCTGAATTAAAGGCCCGATTCAGCGTACATCAGCGCATAAAAAATAGACGGACAGGGTCAAAAAAGCGAATGATCCCACAGATTTCTCAGGCGCCCGGCCTCGTTCAACGGGTGCTCGACTTTTTGGAAGCACTGAAGCAAAACGGATTCAACGGCGATACCGCCACCAGCTACGCCGACCGCCTGACGATGGCCACCGACAACAGTATCTATCAGCTGTTGCCCGATGCGGTGGTGTTCCCCCGTTCCACCGCTGACGTGGCGCTGATTGCGCGTCTGGCCGGGGAAGAGCGATTCAATACGCTGACCTTCAGCCCGCGCGGCGGCGGCACTGGCACCAACGGCCAGTCGCTCAATACCGGCATCGTGGTCGATATATCGCGCCATATGAACCGCATTCTGGAGATCAACGTCGAACAAGGCTGGGTGAAAGTCGAAGCCGGCGTGATAAAGGATCAGCTGAATCAATACCTGCGGCCGTTCGGCTACTTCTTCTCGCCGGAACTGTCCACCAGCAACCGCGCCACGCTGGGCGGCATGATCAACACCGACGCCTCCGGCCAAGGTTCGCTGGTATACGGCAAAACCTCCGATCACGTGTTGGGCCTGCGGGCGGTGCTGCTGGGCGGCGAGATGATCGATACCCGCGCCATGCCGACGGCGCTGGCGGAAACGATTGCTCTGGAAGAGACCGCGGAAGGGCGCATCTACCGCACGGTGCTCAATCGCTGCCGTGAGCAGCGCGCATTGATCCTGGAGAAATTTCCCAAGCTCAACCGCTTCCTCACCGGTTACGATCTGCGCCACGTGCTGAGCGACGATCTGCAAACCTTCGATCTGACGCGCATCCTGACCGGCGCCGAAGGCACGCTGGCGTTTATCACCGAGGCGCGGCTGGATATCACGCCGCTGCCGAAAGTGCGCCGCCTGGTCAACGTGAAGTACGACTCCTTCGACTCGGCGCTGCGCAATGCGCCCTTTATGGTCGAGGCCAAGGCGCTGTCGGTGGAAACCATCGATTCCAAGGTGCTGAATCTGGCGCGTGAAGACATTGTTTGGCACTCGGTGAACGAACTGATCGCCGACGTGCCGGATAAAGAAATGCTCGGGCTGAACATCGTCGAGTTCGCCGGCGACGATCGGGCGCTGATCGACGGCCAGATGGAGGCTCTGTGCCAACGGCTGGATGAACTGATCGCGCAGCGGCAGGGCGGCGTGATCGGGTACCAGATCTGCGGCGATCTGGCTGGCATCGAGCGCATTTACAACATGCGCAAGAAGGCGGTCGGGCTGCTGGGCAACGCCAAGGGGCGCGCCAAGCCGATTCCGTTTGCCGAGGATACCTGTGTGCCGCCGCAACACCTGGCGGACTATATCGTCGAATTCCGTCAACTGCTTGACGACCACAACCTGAGCTACGGCATGTTCGGCCACGTCGACGCCGGGGTGCTGCACGTGCGTCCGGCGCTCGACATGTGCGACCCGCAGCAGGAAGTGCTGATGAAGCAGATCTCCGATCGGGTGGTGGCGCTGACCGCCAAATACGGCGGTCTGTTGTGGGGGGAGCACGGCAAGGGCTTCCGTGCCGAGTACAGCCCTGAGTTCTTCGGGGAAACGCTGTATGAAGAGCTACGCCGCATCAAGGCGGCGTTTGATCCGGATAACCGTTTGAACCCGGGCAAGATCTGTGCGCCGCTGGCGGTGGATGCGCCGATGATGGAGGTAGACGCGGTCAAACGCGGCACCTTCGATCGTCAGATCCCGGTCGAGGTGCGCACTTCGTTCCGCGGCGCGCTGGAGTGTAACGGCAACGGCCTGTGCTTCAACTTCGACGTGCGCAGCCCGATGTGCCCGTCGATGAAGATCAGCGGCAATCGCATTCATTCACCAAAAGGGCGGGCGACGCTGGTGCGTGAGTGGCTGCGTCTGTTGGCCGAGCAGGGCGTCGATCCGCTGGCGCTGGAGAAACAGCTGCCGCAGCAGCGTCTCAGCTTGCGTGGCCTGATCGAAAAGACCCGCAACAGCTGGCATGCCGGCAAGGGGGAGTACGACTTCTCGCACGAAGTGAAAGAGGCAATGTCCGGCTGCCTGGCCTGCAAGGCCTGCTCCACCCAGTGCCCCATCAAGATTGACGTGCCGGGATTCCGTTCGCGCTTCCTGCAGCTCTACCACACCCGCTATCTGCGCCCGGTGAGCGACTACATGGTCGCCGGCGTAGAGAGCTATACCCCGTTGATGGCCCGCGCGCCGAAGGTGTTCAACTTCTTCTTCCGCCAGCCGTGGCTGCGGGAAATGAGCCGCAACGCCATCGGCATGGTCGATCTGCCGCTGCTGTCCAGCCCGACGCTGCGTCAACAGCTGTCCGGCCACCGTGCGACCACGCTGACGCTGGAGCAGCTGGAAGGGCTGAGCGCCGAGCAGCGCGCAGAACACGTGCTGATTGTTCAGGATCCGTTCACCAGCTATTACGACGCCAAAGTGGTGGCGGATTTCGTTCGGCTGGTGGAAAAGCTCGGCTATAAACCGGTGCTGCTGCCGTTCTCGCCGAACGGCAAGGCGCAGCATGTGAAGGGCTTCCTGACGCGGTTCGCCCGCACCGCGCGCAAAACCGCCGATTTCCTCAACCGCGTGGCGCAGCTCGGCATGCCGCTGGTGGGTGTCGATCCGGCGCTGGTGCTGTGCTATCGCGACGAATACCGCGAGATCCTCGGCGCCGAGCGCGGCGATTTCCAGGTGCAGCTGGTGCATGAATGGTTGCAGCAGCGGATCGCGGATCGCGCCGAACAGCCGGCGACCGGCGAGCCCTGGTATCTGTTCGGTCACTGCACCGAAACCACCGCGCTGCCGGCCAGCGGCCAACAGTGGGCGGCGATCTTCGCCCGTTTCGGCGCCAAACTGGAGAATGTCAGCGTCGGCTGCTGCGGCATGGCGGGGACTTACGGCCATGAAGCCAAGAACCTGCAAAACTCGCTCGGCATTTATGAGCTATCATGGCACCCGACGCTACAGCGTTTGCCGCGGCAGCGCTGCCTGGCGACCGGTTATTCCTGCCGCAGTCAGGTGAAACGCATCGAGGGCAATGGCGTGCGCCACCCATTACAGGCACTTCTGGAGATGATTGAGTGAAATTGTGGAAACGTGAAACATCGCTGGAGCAGCTGAACCGCGCCGGCGACGGCTGCATGGTCAGCCATGTGGGCATCGAGTTTACCCAATTGGGTGAGGATTTCCTCGAGGCCACCATGCCGGTCGATGGCCGTACCCGCCAGCCGTTCGGGCTGTTGCACGGCGGGGCGTCGGTGGTGCTGGCGGAATCGATGGGATCGATGGCCGGTTACCTGTGCAGTGAGGGCGAGCAGAAAGTGGTGGGGCTGGAGATCAACGCCAACCACCTGCGCGCGGTGTTCGATGGCCAGGTGCGCGGGGTATGTCGCGCACTGCACGTCGGCCGTCGCCATCAGGTGTGGCAAATCGAGATCTTCGACGCGCGCGATCGGCTGTGCTGCACCTCGCGTCTGACCACGGCGGTCATCGACTGATCCCCGCCGGTTTCCGCAGGCTGCCGGCCTGCGGAGCCTTTCGCTTTACAGCTGAAACGGTACGCGTTTGACGAAGTCCTTCTGAAACGCGTTCGCCTTCTCCCAGGTGCCTTCCATTGCATATTTTTGGCAGATCAGCGTCAGCGTGTGGCGGGCGAAGTGGTAGCTTTGCACCCGAAACAGCTGGCAGCGCTGCGGATTGTTGATCTCGACGATCAGCCGATTATGCAGTTTGCTGAGCGCGTGCAGGTAGCTGTCGTCATCGCCGTTCTCCAGGCACAGATTGGCCATGGTGAGGCTGACGCTGTTGTACCGCTTCAGGTGGTCGATATTGCATTCCGGGCGCCGCAGCGCCGCTTCGGCCATATAAAAGTCCACCGTAGCGTCGCGCACGCTGAATTTGTAGTCATCAATCTTGCCCAGCAACCATGCGTTGATCGAAAGAGTCATTGGCTTCGCGCTCAAATTCAAATTGAATGATAATCATTATCATATAAATCGCCGCGTTGCCGATCAATCCCCGGAGCGGCGTTTTTTCATCGTGGGGGTGTAAAAGGCCGCCGACGACCCAATTTAATCCTGAGCGACTAAACTTTAACCTGAGGGGCGCGCGCTGGTGCCGCGCCACGAAATGCCGATAAACGCACATTTACGACAGACAGAATGCAGAAATAGGTATTTTCTATGAATGTTTAGATCGGCAGTGTACCGCGGCACTGTAACGCTGACGGGCCACCGGGGAGTGCGGTACGGTGATGCAGGATAAAGAACAAATTCATAGGGATAGCATGCACACCTTGCCGCCAGATGCCGCAAGCCACCACGGATGTCCCGCTGGCTTGCCGCACGCCGCAGCGAAAAACCGCGCTCGCGGTGGATACCCCCGCAAAACAAACGGTTGAAGTGATAATCGTTATCACTAACATATAAGCAACCCAGATTGGCTGTGGCCAAACACGAGTGTGAGGTAGACCCTATGCAAACGGAAAATGTCGGCACCTTTTCTCTGGATGAAAATGTCTGGCAAGGCATTTCGCTCAGCGACAGCGCCGTACGACAAATAACGAAACTGATGCAGCAGGATCCGCAGGTGAAAGGGCTGCAGCTAGGGGTGAAACAATCCGGCTGCGCCGGCTTTGCCTATGTGCTGGATCTGACCCGCGAACCCGCCGATGACGATCTGCTGTTTGAGCGCGACGGCGCCAAACTCTATGTGCCGCTGAAGGCCATGCCGTTCATCGATGGCACCACGGTAGATTACGTCCGCGAAGGGCTGAATCAGATATTCAAATTCAACAACCCTAAAGCTCAGCATGCCTGCGGGTGCGGCGAGAGCTTTGGCGTTTGAGCGATGCAATCAACATGACACGAAGCAATGTAGAAATGCCTAATGAAGTGCAGGCTTGGGTCAGCGAAGGTCGCTACAAAGAAGGTTTCTTCACCCAGCTGGCAACCGATGAGTTGGCCAAAGGCATCAACGAAGAGGTGGTTTGCGCCATCTCGGCCAAGCGCAACGAACCCGAGTGGATGCTGGAATTCCGCCTCGAGGCCTACCGCGCCTGGCTGCAGATGGAAGAGCCGCACTGGCTGAAGGCCAATTACGAACGCCTTAACTACCAGGACTACAGTTACTATTCGGCGCCGTCCTGCGGCAGCTGCGACGATGCCTGCGGTTCGCAACCCGGCGCCGAGCAGCAACCGGGCGCGGCGACGGAAAAAGATTACCTGACCAGCGAAGTGGAGCTGGCGTTCAATCAGCTCGGCGTGCCGGTGCGCGAGGGCAGCGAAGTGGCGGTGGACGCCATCTTCGACTCAGTATCGGTCGCTACCACTTACCGTGAAAAACTGGCGGAGAGCGGGGTGATCTTCTGCTCGTTCGGCGAAGCGATTCAGGAATACCCGGATCTGGTGCGTCAGTACCTGGGGCGCGTAGTGCCGTCCAACGATAACTTCTTCGCTGCGCTGAACGCCGCGGTGGCCTCTGACGGCACCTTCGTCTATGTGCCGAAAGGCGTGCGCTGCCCGATGGAGCTGTCGACCTATTTCCGTATCAACGCCGCCAAAACCGGCCAGTTCGAGCGCACCATCCTGATCGCCGACGAAGGCAGCTATGTCAGCTATATCGAAGGCTGTTCTGCCCCGGTGCGCGATAGCTATCAGCTGCACGCGGCGGTGGTGGAAGTGATCCTGCATAAAGACGCCGAAGTGAAATACTCGACGGTGCAGAACTGGTTCTCCGGCGGTGAGAGCAAGGGCGGTATCCTCAACTTCGTCACCAAGCGCGCGCTGTGCGAAGGCGCCGGCTCGAAAATGTCCTGGACCCAGTCGGAAACCGGCTCGGCCATCACCTGGAAATACCCGAGCGTGATCCTGCAGGGCGACAATTCGATCGGCGAATTCTTCTCGGTGGCGCTGACCAGCGGCCATCAGCAGGCGGACACCGGCACCAAGATGATCCACATCGGCAAAAACACCAAGTCGACCATCATCGCCAAAGGCATTTCCGCCGGCCACAGCGAGAACACCTATCGCGGCCTGGTGAAAATCCTGCCGGGGGCGGAAAACGCCCGTAACTTTACCCAGTGCGACTCGATGCTGATCGGGCCGGACAGCGGTGCCCACACGTTCCCTTACGTTGAAGCGCGCAACAACAGCGCTCAGCTGGAGCACGAAGCCACCACCTCGAAGATCGGCGACGACCAGCTGTTCTACTGCCTGCAGCGCGGCATCAGCGAGGATGACGCCATTTCGATGATCGTCAACGGTTTCTGCAAGGACGTTTTCTCCGAGCTGCCGCTGGAGTTCGCCGTCGAGGCGCAGAAACTTCTGGCCATCAGCCTGGAACACAGCGTGGGTTAATCGCCGCATTTTTAGCGCCGTCGGCGCTATCTGAGGACACAGCATGTTAAGCATCAAGAATTTGAAAGTCAGCGTGGAAGGCAACGAGATCCTCAAGGGATTGGATCTGGAGATCAAACCGGGCGAAGTGCATGCCATCATGGGGCCGAACGGCTCGGGCAAGAGCACGCTGTCCGCCACGCTGGCCGGGCGTGAAGAGTACGAAGTGACCGAAGGGGAAGTCACCTTCAAGGGCAAGGATCTGCTGGAGCTTGATCCGGAAGACCGCGCCGGCGAGGGCGTGTTTCTGGCCTTCCAGTACCCGGTGGAGATCCCCGGCGTCAGCAACCACTTCTTCCTGCAGACCTCGGTCAACGCGGTGCGCAAATACCGCGAGCAGGAGCCGCTGGATCGCTTTGACTTCGCCGATTTCATCGAAGAGAAAATCGCGCTGCTGGACATGCCGGCCGACCTGCTGACCCGTTCGGTCAACGTCGGCTTTTCCGGCGGTGAGAAAAAGCGCAACGACATTCTGCAGATGGCGGCGCTGGAGCCGGATCTGTGCATTCTCGATGAAACCGACTCCGGTCTGGACATTGATGCGCTCAAGATCGTCGCCAACGGCGTCAATTCGCTGCGGGACGGCAAGCGCGCCTTTATCATCGTCACCCACTACCAGCGCATTCTGGACTACATCCAGCCGGATTACGTACACGTGCTGTCCCAGGGGCGCATCGTCAAATCCGGCGATTTCTCGCTGGTAAAACAGTTGGAGGAGCAGGGCTATGGCTGGCTTACCGACCAACAGTAATTCAAACGCGCTGCAGCAGCTGTATCGCCTGTTCGAAGGCCGCGGTGGCGAGCGTTCGCCGCATGCGCTGGCGCACTGGCAGCAGGCGCTGCGCCTCGGCTGGCCGACGCGCAAGCATGAAAACTGGAAATACACGCCGCTGGAGAGCCTGCTGGAGCAGCAGTTCCTCGAGCCGCAGCCCGCATTGGTGAGCGCAGAGCAGCTCGAGGCGCTGGCGCTCGGCATCGATGCCTGCCGGCTGGTGTTTATCGACGGCCGCTACAGCGCCGCGCTGAGCGATGACGATCTGGGTGATTACCAGTTCGAGTTGACCGCCTACGGCACGCCACAGGCGCTGCCGGAGGCGATCCAACCGGAAATTTTCCTGCACCTGACCGAAAGCCTGGCGCAGGAAACCAGCCTGATTCGCCTGCCGGCCGGCAAGGCCCCGGCTCGTCCGCTGTACCTGCTGCATATCAGCAGCGGACGCGGCGCCAGCGGGGAAGTGAACACCGTGCATCACCGCCATCATCTGGATATTGGGCGCGGGGCCGAGGCGGAAGTGATCGAACACTACGTCAGCCTGGGCGAGGCCGCGCACTTCACCGGCGCACGCCTGACCGCCAACGTGGCGGACAACGCCGGGCTGTTGCACTGCAAGCTGGCGTTTGAGAGCCAGCCAAGCTACCACTTTGCCCATAACGATTTGGTCATTGGCCGCGACGCGCGGGTGAAAAGCGACAGCTTCCTGCTGGGCGCCGGTCTGACGCGTCACAACACCAGCGCGCAGCTGAACGGCGAAGGCGCGAACCTGGTAATCAACAGCCTGGTGCTGCCGGTGGGCAAAGAGATCTGCGATACCCGCACCTATCTGGAGCACAACAAAGGTTATTGCGAGAGCCGTCAGCTGCATAAAACCGTGGTCAGCGATCGCGGCAAGGCGGTGTTCAACGGCATGATCAAAGTGGCCAAGCACGCGATCAAAACCGACGGCCAGATGACCAACCATAACCTGCTGTTGGGGAAGGTGGCGGAGGTGGATACCAAGCCGCAGCTGGAGATCTACGCCGACGACGTCAAATGCAGCCACGGCGCCACCGTGGGGCGCATCGATGAAGAGCAGCTGTTCTATCTGCAGTCGCGCGGCATCGACAAACACGCGGCGCAGCAGATGATCATCTTCGCCTTCGCCGCCGAGCTGACCGAAGGCATCGCCAATGACACCATCCGGGAACGGGTGCTGGCGCGCATCGCCCAGCGCCTGCCGGGGGAGGCTGCATGAGTTATCCGATTGAACGCGTGCGCAGCGATTTTCCACTGCTGACGCGTGAGGTGAACGGCCAACCGCTGGCCTACCTCGACAGCGCCGCCAGCGCGCAGAAACCGCAGGTGGTGATCGACCGCGAGTTGGCGTTCTACCGCCACGGTTATGCGGCGGTGCATCGCGGCATCCACACCCTGAGCGCCGAGGCGACTCAGCAGATGGAGGCGGTGCGGGAACAGGCGGCGCGCTTTATCAACGCCGCCTCGGCGGAAGAGATGGTGTTTGTCAAAGGCACCACCGAAGGCATCAACCTAGTGGCCAACAGCTTTGGCCGCCACCTGCTGCAGCCGGGCGATGCGATTCTCATCACCGAGATGGAGCACCACGCCAACATCGTGCCCTGGCAGATGCTGGCGCAGGAGCGCGGGCTGCAGCTGCGGGTTTGGCCGCTGCAGCCCGACGGCACGCTGGATTTGGCGCGGTTGCCGGAGCTGGTCGACGCGTCCTGCAAACTGCTGGCGCTGACCGAGGTCTCCAATGTGCTGGGCACCGTCAACCCGGTGCGCGACATCATCGCCCGCGCCAGAGGCCTGGCGCCGGATCTGACGGTGCTGGTGGACGGCGCGCAGGCGGTGATGCACCAGCGCGTCGATGTCCAGGCGCTAGACTGCGATTTTTACGTGTTTTCCGGCCACAAGCTGTACGGCCCTTCCGGTATCGGCATGCTGTATGGCCGCCAGGCGCTGCTGCAGCAGATGCCACCGTGGGAAGGGGGCGGCTCGATGATCCGCCAGGTCAGCCTGACGGCGGGCACCACCTTCGCCGATCCGCCGTGGCGCTTCGAGGCGGGTTCGCCGAACACCGCCGGCATCATGGGGCTGGGGGCGGCGTTCGATTACGTCGAAGCCCTGGGTCTGAATGCGATCCACGATTATGAACAGTCGCTGATGCACTACGCGCTCGAGGCGCTCACGCAGGTGCCGACGCTGAAAATCTATGGTCCGGCACATCGGGCCGGGGTGATCGCCTTTAATTTGGGAGAACACCACGCCTATGACGTCGGCAGCTTCCTCGATCAGTATGGCATCGCCATTCGCACCGGCCATCACTGCGCCATGCCACTGATGGCGTTTTATCAGGTGCCGAGCATGTGCCGCGCTTCGCTGGCGTTATATAATACCCGCGAAGAGGTGGACCGGCTGGTGGCCGGGCTGCAACGCATTCATCAGCTATTAGGTTAGGCCGGGGCGCGTCCCCGGCGGTACAAAAGGATCCCCATGGCGAATTTGCCGGACAAAGATAAATTGGTGCGTAATTTCTCCCGCTGTCTGAACTGGGAGGAGAAATACCTGTACGTGATTGAACTTGGCGCCAAGTTGCCGCCGCTGGACGAGGCCGAGCGGCAGGCCGGCAACCTGATTTCCGGCTGTCAGAGCCAGGTGTGGATCGTGATGCGTCTCGATGAGCAGGGGCAGGTCGAGTTTCACGGCGACAGCGATGCGGCGATCGTCAAAGGGCTGCTGGCGGTGGTGTTTATTCTTTATCGTCAATTAACGCCACAACAGATCGTCGATCTCGATGTGCGGCCGTTTTTCGGCGAACTGGCGCTCAGCCAACATCTGACGCCTTCACGCTCGCAGGGGCTGGAGGCGATGATCCGTGCCATTCGCAGTAAAGCGGCGCAGCTGGCCTGATCCTTAACGCCTTTCTCCTCAAGGCTCATTGATATATTCGCTTTGTCAATGAGTCTTTACAATCCGTTGTTTTCCCCAGGAACCATCCCCCAATTCAGTGATATTTCAGCAGCTTACCTATTGACGTTTCGTTGACAATCAACGACGGCGATTACGTTATAACGTGTTGATTTTTAGAGAACTTATTGCCTTTGATGCCAGCGTTGCTAGTATTAATCAGGTATTGTCTGATTTACCCACCGTCGGGCGCTCGTTAGCCTTGGGGGCGAACCGTCATAAAAAATATAGGGATGATAATGAAACGTGCGTTGAGTTTAATGGGCATGGTCTTCGCCACCGTACTGGCCGGCACGCAGGCCGCCAGTGCGACCGAGTACCCGCTGCCGCCGCCAGACAGCCGTCTGATCGGTGAAAACACCACTTATACCGTACCAAACGACGGCCGTCCGCTGGAGGCGATCGCCGCCGACTACAAGATTGGCCTGCTGGGCATGCTGGAAGCCAACCCTGGCACCGACCCGTTCCTGCCCAAGCCAGGCACGGTGCTGACCATTCCGACCCAAATGCTGCTGCCTGACACTAAGCGTGAAGGTATTATCGTCAATCTGGCCGAGCTGCGTCTTTACTACTACCCGAAAGGCGAGAACAAAGTGATCGTCTATCCGATCGGCATCGGCCAGACCGGGATGCACACGCCGCTGGAAGTGACCTCCATCAGCCAGAAGATCCCTAACCCGACCTGGACGCCCACCGCCAACATCCGCAAGCGCTATCAGTCCCAGGGCGTGACGCTGCCTGCAGTGGTGCCGGCCGGGCCTGAGAACCCGATGGGGCTGTTCGCCCTGCGTCTGGCGATGGGGCGCGGTGAATACCTGATCCACGGCACCAACGCCAACTTCGGTATCGGCATGCGTGTCAGCTCCGGCTGCATTCGCCTGCGTCCGACGGACATCGAAGCGCTGTTCAATCAGGTGCCGCGTGGTACACGGGTGCAGGTGATCAACGATCCGGTGAAGATTTCGGTTGAGCCGGACGGCAAACGCTATGTGGAAGTGCACCAGCCGCTGTCGCGGGTAGAAAGCGACGATCCGCAGACCATGCCGATCGCGTTGTCTAAAGCGGAGAAAGCCTTTGCTGCGGATGGTCAGACCGATCGCGCCGTGTTCGATAGCGCGGTTGTACGCCGTTCTGGCATGCCGGTGCTGGTCAACGTAGGGGAGAGTCCGTCTGAGGTGAGTTTAGCGCCTGCAGCGGCGCCTGCGGCGAATAAGAGCCCATTCAAGGCAGCGCCAATCAGTTCGGTGAACTAAGTTTGCAAGATTGAGCGGTCGAAGAGGGGTTCAGCGTGCTGAACCTCTTTTTTTGCCCGCTATGCAGGAAAAATCAGTCCAGGATACAGGCGAAAAAAAACGGCGCACAATGTGCGCCGTTTTCAATAACCAAAGCTATCTTACTTTTTGTAAGCGTGAGCTTGGTTGTCCAGACGCTGGTTAGCGCGTGCTGCGTCGTCTTTAGCAGCTTGAACGTCAGAACGCATTGCGTTCACGTCGTTGCTCAGCTGATCAACTTTAGCGTTCAGAGTCTGAACGTCAGAAGACAGTTGATCGATTTTAGCGTTGCTAGAGCAGCCAGCCAGCAGAGTGGAACCCAGGATTACCGCGCCCAGTACCAGTTTAGTACGATTCATTATAACACCCTCTAGATTGAGTTAATCTCCATGTAGCGTTACAAGTATTACACAAACTTTTTTCGAAAGAGAATAATTTTTTAGTGTTGAGGTGCTTTATTTTGATCGTTCGCTCAAACTTGCATCTGGTTTTACAAATTAGTTAAAAAAACGAGGGAAAACAGCCGGCTTCCATGGGACTACTCCGATTCTTTATTAGCTAAATAATGAGCGGTCCGCGGTTGCGTTTTGAGAAAAATAGGTTACTGCTGATAAAAAAAACGCCGCAAAGCGGCGTTTTGATCAAGGCAATTATGTCACGTTTTATATTACAGCACGTGTACCGAGGCAGTGTTGGTGGTGCCGCTCGGCACCAGCGCGCCGGAAACCATCACCACGACGTCGCCTTTTTGCGCCAGGCCGCTGGCCAGCGCGGCTTCTTTACCGATGCGGTAGAAGTCGTCGGTAGAAGCGATTTCCTTGACCATCTGCGGGATGACGCCTTTGCTCAGCACCAGCTGATGCGCGGTAGTCTCATTGGTGGTCAGCGCCAGGATCACCGCGTTCGGGAAGTATTTACGCACGGATTTCGCTGACTTGCCGCCGCTGGTGGCGACGACGATCAGCGGCGCGTCCAGTTTCTCGGCGGTTTCAACCGCGCCACGGCACACCGCTTCGGTGATGCGCAGCTTGCGGCGATCGTTCAGGGAGTCGATGCGGCTTGGCATCACGCGATCGGTGCGCTCGCAGATGGTCGCCATGATGTTGACCGCTTCCAGCGGATATTTGCCCTTGGCGCTCTCGCCGGACAGCATGACAGCATCGGTGCCGTCCAGGATGGCGTTGGCAACGTCGCCGGCTTCCGCACGGGTAGGGCGCGGGTTTTTGATCATGGAATCGAGCATCTGGGTGGCGGTGATCACCACTTTACGCGCACGGTTGCATTTTTCGATCATCATCTTCTGGGCGAAGATCACTTCTTCGACCGGGATCTCCACGCCCAGATCGCCGCGGGCAACCATGATGCCGTCGGACGCTTCGAGGATTTCGTCGAAGTTGTTCAGGCCTTCCTGGTTCTCGATCTTGGAGATGATCTGGATCTGCTCGCCGCCGTGCGCTTTCAGGTGCTCGCGGATCTCCAGCACGTCGGAACGTTTACGGATGAAGGACGCCGCCACGAAGTCGACGCCTTGCTCGCAGCCGAAGATCAGGTCGCGTTTGTCTTTTTCGGCCAGCGCAGGCAGCTGGATGGACACGCCCGGCAGGTTGACGCCTTTGTTCTCGCCCAGGTCGCCGTTGTTCAGCACCTTACAAACGACTTCGTTCTCGGTCACGTTGGTGACTTCCATGCCGATCAGGCCGTCGTCAACCAGCACGGTGTTACCGATCTTCAGGTCGGCGGCGAAGCCGGCGTAGGTGACCGCTACGCGATCGCTGTTGCCGATCACACTCTGGTCTGTGGTGAAGGTGAAGGTTTGGCCGGCGACCAGCGAGGCGTCTTTACCGCCTTCCAATTTCATGGTGCGAATTTCCGGGCCTTTGGTATCCAGCAGGATGCCGGCGTTGATACCGGTTTTCGCCATCACGGCGCGCATGTTCTTGATGCGGTTGCCGTGCTCTTCATAGTCGCCGTGAGAGAAGTTGAGACGCATCACGTTCATGCCCGCATTGAGCAGGTTGGTCAGCATTTCTTCCGATTCGGTTTTTGGACCGATGGTACAAACAATTTTGGTCTTTTTCATGGCGGAGTTTTCTACAAGTTGTGATGGATAAAAAAACGAATTTGACCGGCGCTATTTACGCCGATAGGGAATTTGAGCCGTGCCTGGTGGTGAAAAACATAGTTAAGGATAGGTGACGACAGTTGAAGTGGGGCGGAAAAATTCAGCCCGCGCGGGGGCGCGGAGATGCTGCGCAACGGGGTGAGATGAAATCGTGTTGTTATTGCGTTTTCGCAGATCAAGGGCTGAAACCATTCAACTGATAGACGTTGCGCATTATAAAGGCTAAGCGGCGGGAAACAAAATAAAAAACCGCAGCGGTGTGGCGGATATGTCAAAACGGGGGCAAATGTGGCGCAAATGCAACGCGTTGCGTACAGCTTGTTGCGCAAATAACCTTGCTGTAAATACGGCTTAGCGCGTTTGCGGGATTTCCAGCAGCACGCCGGCGCTCAGGCAGAAGCAGCCGCTGGCGACGTTGGCCGGCAGGATTAGGCTCTCGCCGGCCCGTACTGTCCGCGTATCGCCGCCGAGGGTGAACTCGAATTCACCCGATATCACCCGGGTTTGCAGCGCATGCGGGGGCTTTTGCAGTTGGCCAAAGGCGCCGGCCTCGAAACGCACTTCCGCCGCCGGCGAACCGTCGCTCATCACCCCTTCACGGCGGGCAAGGCCATTGTCGAGCGGTAAAAAGGCGGTTTTGGCGGTGAAGGTGGTCATGTGGCGTTCCTGATGGTGGATGGCGGTAGTTCGGCGCAATCGACATGAGAAATCGAGCGGTCGAGCAGAGACGAAACAACGGGAAGTATAACGCGATAGGGGGAGAGATAAATCAGCAATATGGTGCGTCCGAGTGGACTCGAACCACCGACCCCCACCATGTCAAGGTGGTGCTCTAACCAACTGAGCTACGGACGCACTGCACTGCTTCTGGAATTTGGTGCGTCCGAGTGGACTCGAACCACCGACCCCCACCATGTCAAGGTGGTGCTCTAACCAACTGAGCTACGGACGCACTGTACTGCTTCTGGAATTTGGTGCGTCCGAGTGGACTCGAACCACCGACCCCCACCATGTCAAGGTGGTGCTCTAACCAACTGAGCTACGGACGCATCTTTTCCTGTCTGTCATGGCTGACAGCGGGGACGAATATTAACGAGCTACCTGCGCGCTGGCAAGGGGAAAAGCGCAATTTTATTCGGTATTTCACGCGATTGCTGAGGTTGTGCGCAGTCCGGCGTTTTTTTCCGCAAACCGCAGCCCGGCCGGGGATGAAACCGGCCGGGAGCGAATTCAGCGCGTGGATCGCTGCAGGATGACGGCGGTCGGCTGTTTCTGCAGCCAGCGCATACGCAGCGCCATCATGATGGCGGCGAAGGTCAGGCCAATGATAAAGCCGATCCAGAAGCCGCTTGGCCCCATTGCCGGCACCACCACGTCGGTTAACGCCAGCAGATAGCCGCTCGGCAGGCCCAATACCCAATAAGCGATAAAGGTGATGAAGAAGATCGCTCGGGTGTCTTTATAACCACGTAGCACGCCGCTGCCGATCACCTGGATCGAGTCCGAAATTTGGTACAGCGCCGCCAACAGCATCAGCTGCGAGGCCATAGCCACCACCGCCGGGCTGTCGTTGTACAGCAGGGCGATCGGTTCGCGCAAGGTGGCGGTAAACAGCGCGGTGCAGACGGCCATGGTGATGCCGACGCCGATGGCGGAATAGGCGGCGACGCGCGCGCCTTCGACCGAGCCTTCCCCCAGACGATAACCGACGCGGATGGTGGCGCCGACGCCCAGCGACAGCGGCAGCACGAACATCAGCGCGCTGAAGTTAAGCGCGATCTGGTGGCCGGCGACCGCGACGATCCCGAGCGGCGAAACCAGCAACGCCACCACGGCGAACAGCGTGACTTCGAAGAACAGCGCCAGCGCCACCGGCATGCCGATGCCGATCAGGCGCTTCAGCGCTGCCCAGTCCGGGCCGCCGAGATCGCCGGCCTGGCGTTTGATGTCGCGCTGCGACGGCGCGCGCTTCACGTACCAGCGCATCATCAGGAACATGATCCAGTAGACGCTGCCGGTGGCGACGCCGCAGCCGACGCCGCCGAGTTCCGGCATGCCGAACTTGCCGTAGATGAAGATGTAGTTGATCGGGATATTCACCAGCAGGCCGAGGAAGCCGATCACCATGCCGGGCTTGGTTTTAGACAACCCCTCGCACTGGTTGCGCATCACCTGGAAGAACAGGTAGCCCGGCGCCCCCCACATGATGGCGTGCAGGTAGCCGACGGCTTTATCCGCCAGCTGCGGATCGATGTTGTGCATCATGTCGATGACGAACTTGCAGTTATACAGCACGACGATCAGCAGTACGGAGACGCCGGAGGCCAGCCAAAAACCCTGGCGCACCTGATGGCCGATACGATCGCGGCGGCCGGCACCGTTGAGCTGAGCGATAACCGGGGTCAACGCCAGCAGCAGACCGTGGCCGAACAGGATGGCCGGCAGCCAGATTGAGGTGCCGACCGCCACCGCCGCCATGTCGGTGGCGCTGTAAGCGCCGGCCATGATGGTATCCACCACGCCCATAGCGGTTTGCGATATTTGCGCGATAATGACCGGGATAGCGAGAGCCAATAAACTACGCGCTTCAATTAAGTACTTCTGCACGCATACACCTTTTCTATTTATATATGTGGGAGGGAGGGCTGCCGCGAGAGGACAACAATTAAAATAGCGGAATTTTGTCAAAAAGATTGTACCTGCTCGGCGTCGTTAAGCAAACGCCGCAGATAAATAGTTATTAAATGCGCAGCCATTCCTTTTTTACCGTCGCGGATTTGGTTTTCAGCGCCAACTGGGGCAAACTGCCGGTAGCGTTTTAACCTATTTAGCAAGAAGAGGCACATATGTTCACCGGTATCGTACAAGGCACCGCGCCGCTGGTCGCCATTGATGAGAAACCCAATTTCCGCACCCACGTGATCGAAATGCCTACCGAGCTGCTGCCGGGGCTGGAGCTGGGCGCGTCGGTGGCCCATAACGGCTGCTGCCTGACCGTCACCGCGGTGGAAGGCAACCGCGTCAGCTTCGATTTGATCAAAGAAACGTTGCGCCTGACCAACCTCGGCGATCTGGCGCTGGGCGACATCGTCAATATCGAGCGCGCGGCGAAGTTCAATGATGAAATTGGCGGCCATTTGATGTCCGGCCATATTATCTGCACGGCGGAGGTGGCCAAGATTTATACCTCGGAAAATAACCGCCAGGTATGGCTGCGCATGCCGGATGCGGAATTGATGAAATATGTGCTGCACAAAGGTTTCATCGGCATCGACGGCATTAGCCTGACCATCGGCGAAGTGGTGAATAACCGTTTCTGCGTGCACCTGATCCCGGAAACGCTGGATCGCACCACGCTGGGTAAAAAACGCCTCGGCGACAAGGTGAACATCGAGATCGATCCGCAAACGCAGGCGGTGGTGGACACCGTCGAGCGCGTGCTGGCCAACCGGGAAGCGACGCTGGCGGCGGCGGTGACGCCGGCGCACAAAGACTGACAGCGATTCGGGCGTTGCCGCCGGAATCGAATCATAAGCAGAGAGGAGAAACGCGTGAAGTTTTATGGGAAAACGTTGTTGTTAACCGCGTTGCTGGCGCTGAGCGCCTGCAGCAGTTCGCCTGAGCAGGGCGCGGGCGCGCAAATGGCCGATGCGGACGATACCTGTGGCGCATCACAGTATCAAAACTTCGTCGGCAAACCGATGAGCTCGCTGGAAGGCGTACGGATCGACGCCAAGGTGCGAGCCATTCCGTACAACTCTGCCGTCACCATGGATTTCAACCTGCGCCGCCTGAACTTCCTTGGCGACAGCGACGATAAAATCATCCGCGTTTACTGCGGCTAAGCCGTACGCTTCGAACGAGCAAAAAAGGCCCCGGCGATGTGACTACCGGGGCCTTTTTTGTCGGGCAAGTGGCTTAGCGGGCGACGCGGATGCCGCCTTCAACGCCTTTCGGGCTGAATACCACCTGCCACAGTTGCAGATCGCGCGCCCGGAACGCGCCGGCGCAGGCGTTCAGGTAATAGCTGAACATCCGCTCGAAGCGTTCGGAGTAGCGCGGGGCAAGCTGCGGCCACGCCTGTTTGAAGCGCTCGAACCAGGCCATCAGCGTGCGATCGTAGTCGGCGCCGATGTTGTGCCAGTCTTCCATCACGAAATGGCCTTCGCTGGCTTCGGCGATATGGCTCACTGAAGGCAGGCAGCCGTTCGGGAAGATATATTTGTTGATCCACGGATCGACGTTCATGTCGGTTTTGTTGGAACCGATGGTGTGCAGCAGGAACAGGCCGTGCGGCGCTAAATTGCGTTCTACCACATTGAAATAGGTGCGGTAGTTTTTCGGCCCGACGTGCTCGAACATGCCGACCGAGACAATGCGATCAAACTGCTGATGAAGATCGCGATAATCCTGCAGCAGGATCTGCACATCCAGCCCGGCGCAGCGAGCCTGGGCCAGCTTCTGTTGTTCGGCGGAAATGGTCACGCCGACCACCGACACGCCGTAATTCTTCGCCGCATAGGCAGAGAGGCCGCCCCAGCCGCAGCCGATGTCCAGTAAGCGCATGCCTGGCTGCAGCTGCAGTTTTTCGCAGATCATCCGCAGCTTCGCTTCCTGCGCTTCCTCCAGCGTGGTGGCGTCTTTCCAGTAGCCGCAGGAATACTGCATGTAAGGATCGAGCATCAGGGTAAACAGATCGTTGCCAAGATCGTAATGTTCTTTGCCGACGATCCAGGCGCGCTTTTTCGATTGCAGGTTGGTCAGGCGCGCGGCGGCGATCCGCAGGGTATCTTTCAGGTGGTGGGGAAGTTTCTTCTCCAGCCCGGCGCTGACCACGCGCTGGAAGAATATATCCAGCCGTTCGCACTCCCACCAACCGTCCATATAACTTTCGCCGAGGCCCAGTGACCCTTGTTGCAAAACGCGTTTAAAGAATTCGGGATTTTTAACCTGAATATCGAAAGGGCGCGATCCATTGATTTCGATACCGGCCAGACCGAGCATTTCGTGCGCGATGCGATACCACTGGTTATCCTGGATGCTCAGATCTTCTATACACGATGAACTCATAGCTTCTCCATCACCTTCTTCTGACTGATGACCCGTTAGGAAACAGCTTAGACAATTTCTGCGGGTGCATACGTATACCGACGGGAAATAAGCCCGCGGCGTCTGATATCCGACTATGAACAGAGGAAATTTAAAGAAACGACCCGACGCAAATGGCGCAGGATAAACGCCTCTTTAAAAAAGAGTGTGACGCAAGACGCGTACACAAGAGCTAATTGAGATATAGAGATTATAAGGTGTTACTTTATAAAGTTGTTTTTGAGTATAGGCGTGCCGAGGCGTTGACTCAACTGTAAATCGCACTCGGCGCGCATATTCTTTAAGTGATTATTAAGCTTGGCAATTATGACGCTGAGTTAGCATGTTTCCGCTGCGCCTTTTGCTGCGCATCGCCCGCTTTTCCCCGCTGGAGGAAATAGCCCAGCGCGGCGAGGATCACCGTAGACACCATCACCGTCACCGTCGCCAGCAGCGGCTGGGCAATAAACGCCGACACCAGCATGCTCGCCACAAAACACAGCCCCAACTGCAGCGTATTTTGCAGCGCGGCGGCTTTGCCGCTGCTTTCCGGGAACGGCATCAGCGCATTCGCCACCATGATCGGGTAGCCCGCGCCGTTGACCAGCGCCATCACGCAGAACGGGATCAGCAGCGTGGTGAGCGTCGGAGTGGTTACGGTCGCCACCAGATACAGCGCCACCATGCTGACACCATAAGCTACCAGCAGCCACGGCAGCAGGGTTTTGCCATTGATGCGTTTGAGCGCGGCGCGGCAGCCATAGCCCCCCAGCAGGAAAGCCAGCGTCTGCGGCACATAGCTCAGACCAATGTCGCTCGGGCCATAGCCCATATCACCAAGGATGAACGGCGAGCCGGTCAACCAGGCAAAGAAGCCGGCCGAGCAGGCGGCGTACATGGCGACGTTGCCGCTGAACACCGGGGATTTCAATAATTGCCAAAAACTGACGCTGCTTTTTGGCGCATCGGCGGCGGGTTGAGTTTTGGCGCGATCTTTGAGCAGCAACGTCGGCAGCAGCAGCAGGGCGGTGATAGCCAGCAACACGGCGAAGATCGCACGCCAGCTGGCGTGGTTAAGCAGCCAGGCGCCAAGCAGCGGCGCCAGCGCCGGCGACAGCGCGACCAGCGGCATGATGGTGGCGAATACGCGATTGGCCTGGCCTTCGCGATAGCGGTCGACCACCAGCGCTTGCCAGATGGCTGCGGCGGAACAGACGCCGACGGCCTGAATAAAGCGCAGTATCCAGAGCTGCACGGCATTTTCCACCCACAGCATGCCCAGGCAGCCGAACGCGAACAGCGTCAGGCCAATCAATAATACCGGTTTGCGGCCCAGCCGGTCGGAGAGCGGCCCCCACAGCAGCTGCGCGAAGGCGAAGCCGGCCAGAAATATGCTCAGGCTGGCGCTGACCGCGCCGGCGGATATTTGCAGTTCCTCCCGCATGGCGCCAAAGGCGGGCAGGTACATATCGGTCGCCAGATAACCCAGCATGCTCAGGCCGGCGAGATAGAACATAAAACCAAAGGAGTTTCGCATGGTATTTCTCGTTAATATTTTAGTGTCGCAGGTTTTTAGCGCCGGCCAGTGTATCCGGCTGGATCTCTGCTTGTGAAACGGTAATATTTGCAAAGTGCTGTTAAAAAAATTGAAGGCAAAGCAATGTGGTCTGAATATTCTCTTGAAGTGGTTGACGCGGTGGCGCGCACCGGCAGTTTCAGCGCGGCGGCGCAGGAGCTGCACCGGGTGCCGTCGGCGGTGAGCTACACCGTGCGGCAGTTGGAACAATGGCTGGCGGTGCCGCTGTTTGAGCGGCGTCACCGTGATGTGGAGCTGACGCCGGCCGGCGCGTTATTTATCAAGGATGCGCGAGCTGTTATCAAAAAAATGCTCGACACACGCCGCCATTGTCAGCAGGTGGCTAACGGGTGGCGCGGTCAGCTGAATATCGCCGTGGACATCATCGTCAAACCGCAGCGCAGCCGCCAACTGGTGCTGGATTTCTACCGCCATTTCCCCGACGTTGAACTGATGTTGCAACCCGAGGTGTTTAACGGCGTGTGGGATGCGTTGGTGGACGGCAGGGCGGATATGGCGATTGGCGCCACCCGCGCGGTGCCGGTCGGCGGCGGCTTCGCCTTTCGCGACATGGGGGATATGAACTGGCTGTGCGTGGTCAGCCCGCAGCACCCGCTGGCGCAATTGGCAGGGGCGTTGAATGACGATCGGCTTAGGCCGTACCCTGCGCTTTGTCTGGAGGACACTTCGCGCAATCTGCCCAAGCGTGTCACTTGGACGCTGGATAACCAGCGGCGGCTGGTGGTGCCGGACTGGACCTCGGCGTTCGACTGTCTGTGCGCCGGGCTGTGCGTCGGTATGATGCCGGCGCATCTGGCGCTGCCGCGGGTGCAGCGCGGTGAGTTGAAGGCGTTGCAGCTGCAGCAGCCGTTTCCCGCCAGCCCGTGCTGCCTGACCTGGCAGCAGGATAAACCGTCACCGGCGATGAGCTGGCTGCTGGCGTATCTGGGTGATGGAGAGACGTTGAATCAGGAGTGGCTGAGTGAGGTGGAGCCGGAAGCTGCGCAGGCTTCCGGCGCGGGGGATTAGCGGCGGTAGTCGATGAACGGGCCGTCGGCGACCGAGCGGCGTTCGATCAGCTTCGGATGCACTTCGATCACCTGCGACTCTTCGCGCTTGCTGATGATGCGATCTAGCAGCATGGTGAAGGCCATTTCGCCCAGGCGCTCTTTCGGCTGGTGAATGGTGGTCAGCGCCGGGGTGAAGTAGCGGGCGTTGCGCACATTGTCGTAGCCGATCACGGAAATATCCTGCGGCACGCGCAGGCCCAGCTCGTCGGCGGCGCAGATGGCCCCCATCGCCATGATATCGCCGCCGCAGAATACCGCGGTCGGCCGCTGTTTTTGCGACAGGATTTGGTGCATCGCCTTATAGCCGGACTCCGGCTCGAAGTCACCCTGGACGATCCACTCTTCGCGAATGTCGATATTCGCTTCCTGCAGCGCCTTCATAAAGCCCTGGTGACGGCCACCGCCGGTGTTGCGTGACAGTTGGCCGGGAATGGCGCCGATATCGCGGTGGCCGCGCTCGATCAGGTAACGGCCGGCCAGATAGCCGCCTTCGAACGCGTTATCGATGATGGTATCGGTGAAGTCGCCGCGCGCGGCGCCCCAGTCCATCACCACCATCGGGATGTTACGGTAGTCTTCCAGCATGCCCAGCAGCTGATCCGGATACTCGGAGCACATGACCAGCAGGCCGTCGACGCGCTTTTGCGCCAGCATCGCCAGGTAGGCGCGCTGCTTGTCGAGATTATTGTGCGAGTTGCACAGGATCAGGGTGTAGCCTTTGCTGTAGCAGCTGTTTTCCACCGCCTCGATCACTTCGGCAAAGTAGGGGGCTTCGCTCGAGGTGGCCAGCAGGCCGATCGACTTGGTGTGATTGACTTTCAGGCTGCGCGCCACGGCGCTCGGCGAGTAGTGCAGCTCTTTAATGGCGGCCCACACGGCCGCTTTGGTCTCTTCGGCGACGAAACGAGTCTTATTGATGACGTGCGAAACGGTGGTGGTGGAAACGCCCGCGCGTTTGGCCACATCTTTAATCGTTGCCATGTAAGAAATGACTCCTGAACTCACATGTTTACAGCATGTAAGTGTGATGTTAATCGTTTGCCTACGTAGATCCTTCTCCAGAGAAGCGAAAACTGAGTTTTTAGTGTGTTGAAGTCTTCAGCGCTTAATCAGGAGGGGCATGAATGCCGGTACGCAGTTGTGAACTGCGAATTTTGTCGCATATTGAACAAAAGTGGAAGAGGTAATCGAGATTATAAACCGGGAAATGATAACAAGATTTTATCGGCGAACTGTGGGAAAATGATTTGACGTACTAATTGTGCGCCTTTTATCCTTAGGAAAGCCCATTTTAAAGGAGTTGTCATGGATACCGAATTGAAGATGTCGCTGTTCACTACCGTCTGCGCGCTGGCGGTCATTATCGCTTTCAGCTTCGTTGCCGCGTTGAACTGATTTACCCCCGGTTATAAAAAAGGCGCAGCCAGGCTGCGCCTCATCACCTCAGAACCTGCGCTTACGCCAGGTTTTCCGCTGCGAAGGTCCAGTTGACCAACGCCCAGAAGTTTTCCAGGTATTTTGGACGCGCATTGCGGTAATCGATGTAATACGCATGTTCCCACACGTCAACGGTCAGCAGCGGTTTGTCTTCACCGGTCAGCGGGGTGGCCGCGTTGGAGGTGTTGACGATCGCCAGCGCGCCGTCCGGTTTTTTCACCAGCCAGGTCCAGCCGGCACCGAAGTTTTTCACTGCGGCATCGGTGAACTGCTCTTTGAACGCAGCGAAAGAGCCGAAGGATTTGACGATCGCTGCCGCCAGTTCGCCCTGCGGTTCACCGCCGCCCTGTGGTGACAGGCAGTGCCAGTAGAAGGTGTGGTTCCACACCTGCGCGGCGTTGTTGAAGACGCCGCCGTTAGAGGTCTTGATGATCTCTTCGAGCGATTTGCCCTCGAACTCGCTGCCTTTCACCAGGTTGTTCAGGTTAACCACGTAGGTGTTGTGGTGCTTGCCGTAGTGGTATTCCAGGGTCTCGGCGGAGATGTGCGGCTCGAGCGCGTTTTTCTCATACGGTAATGCAGGTAATTCAAACGACATTGCTTCCTCCTTTACAGCGCCATTCGCCTCTCGCCGGGCGAGAGTTATATGGGCCGTTTTTTATTGTGGTCATTCAATCTTAACAATTTTCATCATAAAAAACAGGAAGAAAAGCGAGAAATGCGCGTGGGGAGGTGCGATGGGCGATAGCTTGAGCAGGCGGTTGCGACCGGGGCCGCAACCGCACAGAGCAGGGAATTAACGGATAGTTTTCGGCGTTACTACGCGGCGTGCGCCGATGTAGTGGTTCTGCCAATAGTCGTTGTCGAGCTGGCTGATGCGGATCTCTTCACCGGTGCGCGGTGACTGGATGAATTTGCCGTTGCCGAGGTAGACGCCAACATGGTCCGCCACGCCGCGGTTGTTGATGCGGAAGAACACCAGATCGCCGCTTTCCAGTTCGCTTTTCTTGATCGGCGCCGCGTCGCGCAGGTGATACATCTCGTTGGCGGTGCGCGGCATTTTGATTTTCACCACGTCTTTATAGGCGTAATAGATAAGGCCGCTGCAGTCGAAGCCGGTGCGCGGCGAACTGCCGCCCCAGCGATAAGGCTTGCCCATCTGATCCATCAGCTTGGCCATCGCGGTCTGTTTGGCGTGTTGGTAGCGTTTTTTGTGCGCCGGGCTAAGTTTTAACGGCTTTTCGTCACGCGCCAGTTTGGCGGTGGCCATACCGGCTTCGCGGTGGCGACCATAGCCTTTTTTATAGCCCTTCTTCGGCGGGGTGACTTTAATCTTGGCAGTTTTCTGCGCTTTGGCCTTGGGTTTGGCGCTGGCGATCTTTTTCGCGCTTTTCTCGCTTTTCGCCTTGGCGGTCTTGGTTTTTTTCGCGGGGGCCGTCACTTTGGCTTTTTTAGCGGCTTTGTCCGCTTTCTTTTTTCTGCGGTCATCGGGCCGCGCTTCATTAGCATGGCTTTTACGCTGCTCGGCGGCAACACGCGCCTGTGGCGCAGCGTGCGCCAAATTGAAGAAGAGCTGCGTAAACAGCAGCGCAAAGAGCGTAAGAATTAAACGCATGTCGACGTCACCAACCTTGGCCCCGAAGCGGATATCGAAAGAGTTACAGTATTCCCGAATTTCGCCATATAAAACAGCGAAGAACTCATAAATAATAATCCATATTGTGAGAAAACGTTAATGACATTTTTTTTGTTTCAAAATCAGCCTGTTGGTGTATAAAAAAGCGCCAGTCGGCGGTGGCGGATATAATTAAGTCGCGCCGTCATCGCGGCGCAATATATTAGTGAAATGGTCGGATTAAAAATGTTATTCTCAACGTATGTTTTGACCGGAATGACGTGGCCGGTGAAACGCGATCGGCGGCGGGCGAATATCCTTGCAAAAGATGGCGTTTTCTTGCGACTGTTCCAGCCGCTACAATAGCCCGCGTGATGCATGTTGTAGCCATGAAATGTGGCTTGAGGAAGCAATAAATGACGACGACACTTGAAAAAATTCAGCACCAGATCGCTGAAAACCCGATTCTGCTGTACATGAAAGGTTCGCCAAAGCTGCCGAGCTGTGGCTTCTCCGCGCAGGCAGTGCAAGCGCTGTCCGCCTGCGGCGAGCGTTTCGCCTACGTGGATATTCTGCAAAACCCGGACATCCGCGCCGAATTGCCAAAATACGCCAACTGGCCGACGTTCCCGCAGCTGTGGGTAGACGGTGAGCTGGTCGGCGGTTGCGATATCATTATCGAAATGTATCAGCGCGGCGAACTGCAGCAGCTGATCAAAGAAACGGCAGAAAAGTATAAAGCGCAGGAAGACCAGCAGTCTTAATCGACAGGCTTGTGGTTATCGCGTAACGGGCGGCGCCAGTGCAAACTGGGCCGCCTTTTTTGTTGGGCTTATTCAGCGAGATCGCCGGCGGGCAGCGGCCAGCCGCCGAGACGTTTCCAGCGGTTAACCAGCTCGCAAAACAGCAGGGCGGTTTGCTCGGTGTCGTACAGCGCAGAGTGCGCCTGGCTGCTGTCGAACGGCATACCGGCGGCGATGCAGGCTTTCGCCAACACCGTTTGGCCCAGCACCAGGCCGCTCAGCGCAGCGGTGTCGAAGGTGGCGAACGGATGGAACGGATTGCGCTTCAGGCCGGCACGTTCGGCCGCGGCCATCAGGAAGCTGTGATCGAAGTTGGCGTTGTGCGCCACGATAATGGCCCGGTTGCACCCGCGGTCCTTGAGCCCTTTGCGCACCGCTTTGAAAATGGCGTGCAGCGCGTCGTATTCGCTGACCGCGCCGCGCAACGGGTTGTGCGGATCGATGCCGTTAAACGCCAGCGCTTCCGGCTGCAGGTTGGCGCCCTCGAAAGGCTCCACGTGGAAGTGCAGGGTCTCGTCCCGCTGCAGCCAGCCATCTTCATCCATTTTCAGCGTCACGGCGGCGATCTCCAGCAACGCATCGGTATTGGCGTTGAAGCCGGCGGTTTCAACATCTATTACTACGGGATAAAACCCACGAAAACGACCACTCAGGGCGTTAAGATCACTTTTTTCGGCCATCAGTTTCTTATCTTCATCGAATGCAGCGCGCATTATGGCAAATTTTGCGCCCGGTTGCAGGCGCTATCGCGCGGAGAATCAGCAGGGCGCCAGCGCGCCCTGAAGGGGGGGCTTAATGGCCGAGGCCCTGACCGGCGTGTTTGTTTTCGATCAGCTCAATTTTGTAGCCGTCCGGATCTTCGACGAAGGCGATCACCGTGGTGCCGCCTTTCACCGGGCCGGCTTCGCGGGTGACCTTGCCGCCTGCGCGACGGATGCTGTCGCAGGTGGCGGCAACGTCGTCTACGCCCAATGCCAGGTGGCCGAAGGCGGTGCCCATGTCGTAGCTGTCGGTGCCCCAGTTATAGGTCAGTTCGATAACCGCGCCTTCGCTCTCTTCCGTATAGCCGACGAAAGCCAGGGAGTATTTGTACTCCGGGTTTTCGCTGGTGCGCAGCAGACGCATGCCTAATACCTTGGTGTAAAAGTCGATGGCACGTTGCAGGTCACCGACGCGGATCATGGTATGGAGTAAGCGCATAATTCCTCTGAATTGACTGTGCCGTGGCAGACGGCGGGTGGATTGAAGCACAAGCGAGTATAGCCTTGTCCTACAAGGGAATTCAATGTGACGAATGAGTGACAATGTCACCTGTCGGGTTTGGAGCGGTGGTGTTTAAATATTGATCGAGCGTACCGATCGATACGAAGTAATTGATCTGCACAATCAATTATCAATTCCCCACATAACCGTGTAGAAATTGAACTGCAGCATAAACAACACCAGGGAACCCCGGCCCGCCTTGTGCGGGCCTTTTTGCGCGCGGCGCATAAAAAACGGCCATGCGATTGCGTGGCCGTTGGGGTCAGGACGGGTTACTTCGCCAGAAACGGATAGTCGGTATAGCCTTCGGCACCGCCGCCGTAGAAGGTTTCTGGCTTAGGTTCGTTCAGCGGGGCGTGCTGACGGAAACGCTCGACCAGATCCGGGTTGGCGATATAGCTGCGGCCGAAGGCCACCGCGTCGATGAAGCCTTTTTCGATTAACGCTTCGGCTTTTTCGGCGGTGTAGGCGCCAGCGCCGACGATCACCCCTTTAAAGTGGGCGCGCACCGAGTCGCGGAAGGCGTCGGAATACGGCTTGCCACCGGCCCAGTCCGGTTCGGAGATGTGCAGGTAAGCGATGTTGCGCTTATTCAGCTCTTCCACCAAATACAGCGCCGCTTCTTCCTGATCTTCACCGTTGTCCAGCCCATTGAACGGCCCCAGCGGCGAGATACGAATACCGATGTGCTCGGAACCCCATTCGGCAATGGTGGCATCGACCACTTCCAGCGTCAGGCGGGTGCGGTTCTCAATGCTGCCACCGTATTGATCGGTACGTTGGTTGGAAGCCGGTGACATGAACTGGTGCAGCAGATAGCCGTGGGCCGCATGCAGTTCGATGAAGTCGAAGCCGGCGTCACGCGCGTTGGCGGTCGCCTGGCGGAAATCGTTAACGATGCCCGGGATCTCGCTGGTTTCCAGCGCGCGCGGCGTAGAGGTCGGTACGCGTACCCAGGCGCCGGTTTCATCACGCACGGTGGTGCGGGTGTCGGCGTTGATTGCCGAAGGCGCGACCGGCGCTTGCCCGCCCGGCTGCAGGCTGGCGTGGGAGATGCGGCCTACATGCCACAGCTGTACGGCGATGTGGCCGTTTTTGTCGTGTACCGCCTGCGTGATGTGTTTCCACGCGGCGATCTGTTCCGGGGTATGCAGGCCTGGCGCACCGGCGTAGCCTTTCGCCTGGAAGGAGATCTGCGTCGCTTCGGTCACGATCAGGCCGGCGCTGGCGCGCTGCGCATAATATTCCGCCATCAGTGGCGTAGGAATATCGCCCGGTTCGATGCTGCGCAGACGCGTCAGCGGAGCCATAAACACGCGGTTGGGCAGGGTGACGGCGCCAACCTTCAGCGGAGAGAGCAATTTTTCAGTCTTCATAGTGCATCCTGTATTTAATAGACCGGTCGTCTAGTGATGGGCGATAAAAAAACACGAACTGCATTTTCACGAAAAAAGACGGTGGTGTTATGGCTGCGGCGGGCGCAGCAGCAACTCGATGCTTTCCAGCGCGCTGGTTAACGGCGCCAGCGAGTGACGGATCTTGGCGCGCAACGAGGCGCCGAGCCACAGTGAATACAGCGTTTCTGCGGTCGCCGCGGGGCTCATGGCCACCGACAGCGAGCCCTCTGCGATACCGCGCTCGATGGCCTCCTGCAAGTGGCCGATCACGCGAGCGGTGCCCGTTTCCAGCGCATGGCGCATTGGTTCCGACAGATCGCTCACCTCGGCGGAAAGCTTCACCGCCAGGCAGGCGTTATGGCATTCGCTGCGGCAGTGATAGCTGATAGCCTGGGCGTAATAGCCGAGCAGCTGGTGGCGGGCATCGCCGCGTCTGTCGGCAAACAGCGCCTGCATCTGTGCGTCATAATGCGTGAAATAGCGTTGCAGCATCGCTTCGCCGAAGGCTTCCTTCGAGCGAAAATAGTGGTAGAACGAGCCTTTCGGCACGCCCGCGGTAGCCAGCAGTTCGCTCAGACCCATGCCGGTAAAGCCCAGGCGCAGGCTGAGGGTTTCGCCGGTGGCGAGCAGATGTTCACGTGTATCCACGTTGCAATGCGTTGATTTGGTCATCATGGCGCCGAGCATAATAGACCGATTGGTCTAGGTCAATGGGAATAAAAAAACCGGCGCACAAAACGCCGGTTGTCTGCAAACTATTGTGCCCCAGCGGCACGCGGAAGTTAAGCGCTACGCCGCGTTGCGGCAACGCTGCAGGATATCCAACTGGGATTGATATTCGCGGGTCTGTACGTTCAGCATGCCCAACAGGGTGTGGAACAGGTTGTCCTGCGACACGTCGTCCTTTTCCGCCAGCGTGTTCAGGCACTGGCGATCAATGCCGAAATTGCGCTGATAGTCGGCAGACATCCACATCAGGAAAGGCACGTGCGTTTGCTGACTCGGCGCGAAGACATAAGGCGTGCCGTGCAGATACATGCCGTTTTCCCCCAGCGATTCGCCGTGATCGGATAAATAGACCAGTGCGGTATTGAACCGATCGTCATACTGCCGCAGCAGCTTGATGGTGGCATCGAGCATTGCGTCGGTATACAGGATTGAGTTGTCGTAGGTGTTCACCAGCTGTTCATGGCTGCAATCCTGGATCTGATTGCTGTTGCAGGTTGGCGAAAACGTCTGGAATTCTGGTGTGCTGCGGCGGTAGTAAGCCGGGCCGTGGCTGCCCATCTGGTGCAGCACGATCACGCCGTCGTCATTCAGACTATTGATATAGTCGTTCAGCTTGTACAGCAGCACGTTGTCCATGCAAACCTCACCGTCACAGTCCTGCGGCAGTTTCAGCTTGGTCATGTCCACGTGCGGCACCCGGTCACAGGCACCTTTGCAGCCGCCGTCATTATCGCGCCACAGCACATTGACGCCGGCATGCGCCAGCACGTCGAGCATACCTTCTTGATGCGTTGCCTGAGTCGCGTCGTACTCCTTGCGGGGCATGTTGGAGAACATGCAGGGGACGGAGATCGCCGTTTCGGTGCCGCAAGAACTGGCGTTCTTGAAGTAGACCACGTCGTCCTGCTTCAGGCGCGGGTTGGTTTCGCGCCCGTAACCTCCGAGGGAGAAGTTTTCGGCGCGGGCGGTTTCGCCCACCACCAGGATCACCAGCGTTTTCTTGGTCTGCTTGGCGATCAGCGGCCCTTTACGCGCGTCTTCACCGATCTTGACCAGCGGCAGATTGCGGGTGAAGTAACGTTGTTCGGTAAACTTGATGGTGCCGGCCACGAAGTTGGAAGGCGTCAACATCTTCACCACGCTTTTATTGTTGCGGATCAGCGAAGCGTAGTCTTTGTAGAACAGCGCGGCGACGATCAGGATCACCACCAACGACAGCATGACGTTAGCGGCGCGCAGCCCGACCATGTACCACCAGGGGCGAGTCTGGCGAATTTGGGTGAAGCAGACCGCTACCGCCGGCAGAATGCCGAGCAGCGCCAGCCACAATCCCATGCGCGGCGTCAGCAGCGCGGTCGCCTCCTGCGGGTTGGTTTCGAAGGCGTTTTGCATCATGTTGCCGTCGATCACCACACCATAGCTGAACATGAAATAGTTGGCTGCGGCGCTGCCGAGCAAGAAAAAGATGATCAACGGCTTACGCAGGTAGGGCACGGTCAACACGCTGAAGATAATATTCAGCGCACAAAAGATCACCACCGGCATGCTCGCCGCGAAAATCACGCTGTGGACGCTATCGAAGGTGATATACGACCAGGCGCGATGCAGGAATAACGCGTTTTGAAATAGAGTGAAGAACAGGGCGGTGGCGAGGGTAAAACCGAGGCTGTTGCACTGTAAGCGTTGACGTAACCACATTGCCAATGTCGGGATCCTGAAAGTAGATAATGTCGTGAAATCTACCGGATGAAACTTAAGAAAACCTTAGAAATTCAGAATACTGGCGACGGAGAATACGTGAAAACCGCCAGGCCTTATGGCCTGGCGGTGGGGCCGTTTAGTAGGCGGCGGTGAATTGCGCGCGAATAAACTGAGGTTTTTCAATCTCATCAACGATAGCGACCGCCAGATCTTCCACCGAAATGCTGGCCGGCGCGTCGCCGTTCATCAGCAGTTGCGTGGTGCCGAGGCGGAACTGGCCGGTGCGTTTGCCCGGCTCCAGCAGGGCGGCCGGCGAGAGATAGGTCCAGTCGAGTGCTGATTCGTTGCGCAGTTTATTGCGCAGATCGCGCACCGCCTGCGCGCCGGGGCGGATATTTTCCGGGAACTGCGGCGTATCCACCAGTTCAACGCCCGGCGCCACTTCCAGGCTGCCTGCGCCGCCCACCACCAACAGGCGCTTGACGCCTGCCTGCCCGACAGCGGTAAGGATCTGCTGGGCCCCGCGCGTAGTCTTCTCATACAGGTTGTCTTCGCCCCAGCCGGGATTGTAGGCGCTGATCACCGCATCCTGACCGTGCAACTGCCCCGCCAGCCAGGCGGTGTCGGCGACGTCGCCCAGTGCGATGGTCAGATTGGCGTGCTCCGGCAAATCTTTTTTCTGGCGGGCGATTGCCGTTACCTGAATACCGCGAGCCAGCGCTTCATCTACCACGCGGCGGCCAACAAAACCGGTTGCTCCAATAATGGCTACTTTCATCTGTATGCTCCTTCGGGGATAGGTTCAGTATCGTAAGGCAGGCCGATGTGCCTGCTGCGTGGTGTCTACTCTAGTCCTTAACAATAGCCGTGATTAGTGCCATATTCATGCTTTCTTGATTAAGTAAAACTTCATAATCGTGGATAAACTCAATCGAATGGCGGTATTCGCCACCGTGGTGGCGGAGGGATCGCTGGCCGGCGCGGCGCGGCGTCTGGGCATGACGCCGTCGGCGGTCAGTCAGCATATGCGCTCGCTGGAGAAGGCGCTCGGGGTGCCATTGCTGCATCGTTCCACCCGCCGTCTGGCGCTGACCGAGGCGGGAGCCGCGTTCTATCCCGGCTGCGAGGCGATGCTGCAACAGGCGAAGCAGGCGGAGCAGCGGCTGGCGGAGCTGCGGGATACGCTGGTGGGCGAGCTGCGCATCGCCACCCCGGTCGGCATCGGCGGCCGTTCGTTGGCGGAGGCATTGTCGCCGCTGCTGCAGGCGCACCCCAAGCTGACGCTGCGGGTGCTGGCGGACGATCGCATCGTCGACATGATAGAACAGCGGGTCGACATCGCGCTGCGGGCCAACCGTCAACTGGCGGACGCCAATATGATCGCGCATCCGCTGACGGCGTGGCCGATGGTGCTGTGCGCCGCGCCGCGTTATCTCAGCCAGCATGGGGTGCCGGAAAAACCGCAGGATTTGGTGCAGCACCGCTGGATCTCCAGCGGCTACAGCGGGGCCCATCTGGACTTGCTGCATCAGTCCGGCCAGCAGGTTAAGCTGCGGCTGGCGGAAGGGCAGATCGTCAGTGAGAGCATGAACGTAATGCGCGCCTTTACCCGTGCCGGGCTGGGCATTTCCGTTCAGCCGCTGTATGAAATTGGCGATGAGCTGCAGCGCGGCGAGCTGTTGCTGTTGTTGCCGGAGTGGCGGCCGGCGCCGCTGCGGCTGAACGCGCTGACGCTCGAACGCACTATGCCGGAGAAAAGCCGCCAGGCGCTGCGCTATTTGCGCGACTATTTTCGCCGCAATGGCGAAAAGGGACTTGCCAGCGGCGGCGATGGCGTCTTCAATTAGCAAGAGAACGCAGGAGGAGCCCCGTGGCGCAGCAGCTTGAGTTTTTCGACATTCCCAGCCCGTGTCGCGGCATTTGCCAGGCTGACGATCGCGGATTCTGCCGTGGCTGCCTACGCAGCCGCGAGGAGCGTTTCGGCTGGATGAACATGAGCGACGCGCAAAAGCGCGAGGTGCTGCGCCTGTGCCGTCAACGCTTCCTGCGGCTGCAGCGTGCCAATAAAGCGCCCGACGAGCCGCTGCCGGAGCAGCCGTCGCTGTTTTAACCTTTCCTGATCTGCCGCACGTTCGTGTGGCTTACCGCTTCCCTGTGCCTCACCGGCTTGTGTATGCTGACTGACAACTAATGTCATGAGGTTTTCGCAATGGTAGAACGTATTCGTCTCGCGCCGCAGGGGCCTGAATTTTCCCGCATGATTTGCGGTTACTGGCGGTTGATGGAGTGGGGCATGTCGCCGCAGCAGCTGCTGACGTTCATCGAACAGCATGTCGAACTGGGCGTCACCACCGCCGATCACGCCGATATCTACGGTGGCTATGCCTGCGAACAGGCGTTCGGCGCAGCGCTGCACCTGAAGCCAGCGCTGCGCCAGTCGCTGGAATTGGTGACCAAGTGCGGCATCGCCACCACCGCCAAGCCCGGCAACCCGATCGGCCACTACATCACCGACCGCGATCATATCGTACAGAGCGCGGAACAGTCGCTGCGCCATCTGCATACCGACTACCTGGACCTGTTGCTGATCCACCGCCCGGATCCGTTGATGGACGCTGACGACGTGGCCGAAGCCTTTGTCGCGCTGCACAAAAGCGGCAAGGTGCGCCATTTTGGCGTCTCCAACTTTACGCCTGCGCAGTTCCAACTGCTGCAGTCGCGCCTGCCGTTCTCGCTGGTCACCAATCAGGTGGAGATCTCGCCGATTCACCAACCGGCGATCCTGGACGGCACGCTCGACCAGTGCCAGCAGCTGCGCATCAAGCCGATGGCCTGGTCCTGCCTGGGCGGCGGCCGCTTGTTCAACGATGCTGAGTTCCAGCCGCTGCGCGACGAGCTGCAGCGAGTGGCGCAAGAGATCGGCGCCGAGACCATCGAGCAGGTGGTGTACGCCTGGGTGATGCGCCTGCCGTCTTCGCCGCTGCCGATTATCGGCTCCGGCAAGATTGAGCGGGTGCGCTCGGCGCTGAAGGCGCAGAAACTGGTGTTGAACCGCCAGCAGTGGTTCCGCATTCGCAAGGCGGCGCTGGGGTATGACGTGCCCTAAGGCGGAGCAGAAAGAGGAAAGCCGGGCGGCGAAAGCGCCCGGCTTTTTTTTATGCTGATCCTTAGGCCAACACCACCTGATCGGTATTGAAGTGATCGAGCGAGACGCCGATCAGCGTGACCTGGCTGTGCCCGAAGGCCAGCACCAGATCGTCGTTTTGCTGCGTGGCGTAGTCGCGAATATTCCCGCTGGCGCCTTCGGTACCGATAAACACCAGTTTATCGGTGGCGTTGAAGCCATACAGCTGGTCGCGGCCAAAATCCCCGCTGAACAGGAAGGTATTGCCGTTGCCGACGCCCTTCAGGATGTCATCGCCGCTGCCGCCGACGAAGGTCAGGTTGCCGCCGGCGTGGCCGATCAGCGTGTCGTTGCCAGCGTTGCCGAACAGCCAGGCGTCGTGGCCGCGAGCCTGCAGGAGATCATCGCCGTCGCCGCCGGTGGTAGTGGCGGCATAGGCTTTGAGGCCCGCATCCGATTTCAATCCGGTTGCTGTCACCTGGTGATCCACCTCTTTGCTGAAAATCAGCCAGGAGGTTTCTTTGCTGCGCAGGGTGCTGATGTCGTCCGCCAGCGTAATGCCGCCCTTGGCATCGCGCAGGTAAAGCGTGTTGCCGTCGTAGGCGACCTCGGTGTTTTTCAACGCCTGCTGGGTATCGAAGATATTGTGGCCTTTGCCGCCGGCGATCAGGTTATAGCCGCCGGCGTCGCGAAAGATATCGTCACCGTCGCGGCCCTCGAGATAGTCGTTGCCTTTGCCGCCCCTGATCAAATCATTGCCGTCGCTGCCGATGATAAACGTCGGTCCGCTGTGCGTTTCCGCGTTGCGGTTCAGGTCTTCCACCCAGGTATTGCCGCGCGTCACGTTCGACAGGTTGGAGACGATGATGGTCGAGTCCTTGTCGGTCAGTGAATAAAACTCGGAGTTCAGCACCCGCATCAGGCCGTCCTGATAAAAGAACGGCAGGTGCGACAGCCAGGTCGGAATGTTGAGAATGGAAAACGGCAGCAGGTTCCAGGCGTCCGACGCGTAGTGGTCGTTGAAGTTGACGATATTGTTGGTGGCGGAGGCGTGCGGCGCATCATGTACGCCCAGTGACGGCAGGGTCAGTGAGGTGCCGTCGAGCGCGCGGAACACCGGGTCGTTCTCGTAGCCGATGTTGATCACCTTACCGCCGGCTTCGTACTGGGTCGGCGAGGCGAAGGCGACATAGTTGGACTGCGCGTAGAAGCCGCCCCAGTTGGCGTCGCTCTGCGCCGCCATGCTATTGACCGCCAGCCCGCCGAGGCTGTGGCCGCTGACCACCACGTCCTCACCGCTCAGCCCGTGGGCCTTAGCGAATTTCGCCACGTCGCCCAGCAAATTGCCGAAGGCCTTCAGCGTATAGCCTTCGGCATAGCCTTTCGGCCCGAACCCGGCCAGCAGATCGTTAATCACATCGCCGATGGTATCGCCGATCAACGACTCGCGCGGGCCGCTGGTGCCGCGAAATGAGATGCCAATGGCGGTGAGATTGCCTTCGCTATCATATTTGCCCAGTACTTCGGCCTGCGCGGTGGTGTAACCGGCTGTCTCGCCGTAGTAGGTGCCGCGCGCATCGGTTTTGCCGGCGTAACCGAGCTGCGCGGCGCTGATCACCGACCAGCCGGCATTGTTTACCGCCTCCTGCGCGGCCTGTTCGGAGTCGGGATTCCAAGGGAGGCCAGGCAGGCCACCCTGCGACTGGGTACTGCCGATCAGCGCAGTGACCAGCGTCAGCGGCAGACCGAGGCCGAAACCGGTCTGGTGATAGCCTTCATCGAAGCCGTTATCGATATTATGGTAAGCGTAGGTAGAGATGGCCAAGGCGTCGGAAAACAGCGCCTTCGACGCATTTTCGTCCAGATCCTTATAGCTAAAGATGCCCATATCAGTTCCTTATGAAGTATGCCGCCTGGCCGGGGAGTGAACTCTCATGCGTCGGCGGTGGAAACAGGGAAACAACGTTAGCCGAACGACAGCTGGTCAGAGGACCAACATCGGTAGAATTATTATTAGTGCTAAATATTAGGCCTGCGAATCAAATTAGCGAGATTGTGCGTTGGTTAACAGTGCCGGCGCAGGCTCTCCTATACTGATAGCTCGATGTAGTCATTAAGGAGACTGATTGATGAAACGTTATTGGTATGCGGCGCTCGGCTTGATGGCGTGTGGCGCGGCTCAGGCGGCGACAGCTGACGTTGAGATGCATCTGGTGACCGGGCAGGGTATCGGTCAGGATATCGGCAAGGTAGTCATCAGCGAAACGCCGTATGGCTTACTGTTCACGCCGAGCCTGAAAGCGTTGCCGGCCGGAGTACACGGTTTCCACGTGCATGAAAAAGGCAGCTGCGAGCCGGGCATGAAGGAAGGTAAAGCGGTGGCGGCGCTGGCGGCCGGCGGACATTTCGACCCGCAAAAGACCGGGAAACACCTCGGGCCGTACGCCGACGGGCACCTGGGGGATTTGCCGGCCATCTATGTGACCGCCGACGGCATGGCAAACTACCCGGTGCTGGCCCCGCGGCTGAAAAAAATCAGCGAAATAGAGGGCAAGGCGCTGATGGTGCACGCCGGCGGCGATAACCATTCGGATCATCCACAGCCGCTCGGCGGCGGCGGCGAACGCTTCGCCTGCGGCGTGGTCAAGTGATCATCCGCCGCTAACGGCCGGTGCGGCGGCGGGCTGCCCCATCGCCTGTTGCAATTGTTGCAGTGAGCAGTAGAGCCGCCAGATCAGGCCGGCCAGATCGCGCGCCGCCTGTTCCGGGTGGTGCGCCAACGCGTTGCTCATGCGCAGCAGCTCCTGCAGCGTGGCGTCCAGCGAACTGTGCTGCACGCCTTTCTCCGTCATAATACCGCGCAGGCAGTGGATACAGACGTTGCGCACCGCCGACAGCGGATCGGAACGGGTCTGCCAGTCGCGCAGCTGCCAGACGATATGGCTGCAGTTGAGCAGCACCACGCCCCAGCGCAGCAGCCAGGTGCGAGCCTCCTGATCCTGACTCTGATTGAGTTGGCTGATGCGATGGTAGATCAGTGATTCGAACTGGCTTTCGCTCTGCTGCGGCTTTTTGCTCAACTGATCGATAAAATCGCGCCGCAGCGCGCGGATAATACGGCGGCTCTTTCGCTTGTCCGAACTGGGGCGTAGGATCTGAAACGCCAACCCGGCCAGCAATACACCGACGATTTTACCGATGTTGTCATTGATAAAGGACTGGTAGTCATAGCTCGGCGGGTTGCTGACGGTCAGAAACGAGCCCATGAAGACGATCAGCTGCCCCCAGAGCGCGGCATAAGGCGGATTCTGCAGCTTGAGCATTTGCATGGTCACCAGAATAGGGAACAGGAAGGCGCAGAACACCCAGAAGTCGTCAATCTGGATCATCAAACCGAATTTCACCACGAAGCAGGCGACCGAGAGCAGCAGCACCGCCTTGAGCAAGGTGCTGACGCTGTTGATCGGCGAAGGCGTGGAGGAGTAGAGCACGCAGCTGATGGCGGTGAGCGTTAGCGCCGCGCTGCCGGCGTCCCACTGCGTGTTGATCCAGTAGGCGCAGCCGATCACGATGCATAAAAAGGTGCGCAGGCCGTTATAGGCGGCTTCGTAGCTGTCGGTGTGGCGCGCCAGTGAGGTGACGTGCGGCGGCTGGAGATCGCTGACCGCCGTGGCGCTTTCCAACCGCAGCAGCCAGCGGTTGCAGCGCAGGTAAAGCCAACAGAAATCGCGCAACCGCAGCCAGAAGGCGCGATGGCGGTAGTCCGTCGCATCTTGCGGGGCGATCTGCTGGAGCAGACGCGCCAAGCGATATTTATCGGTGGCGGGATCGCGCAGCTCGTCCAGCAGCTGTGTCAGCACCGGCATCAGATTAGCAGGGCGATCCGGCCAGTTCAGCAGCATGCGGCGCAGGCTGGAAATGACGCTGGTAATGCGCAGCTGCTGGTGCAGCAGATAGTTGAGCAGGTTATTTTGCCGCCGCAGCCGGTAGTGGCTCCAGAATGCCTGAATGCGCAGCAGGTTCATGGTCAGGATCTGGCCGATGACCCCCTCGTGCGAGGTGCGCATCTGCGCGGTGACCTCCGGCTGCCACAGCATGGCGGCGTGCTCCAGCAGGCGTAGCTGCATGCGCCGCAGCGAGGTCAGCAAGGCTTCGCCGTCGGAGGTGCTGGGCAGGATCATCATCATCAACCCGCCGCACAGAATACCGGTGATCACTTCGCAAACCCGCGCCTGAGCGATATCGAATATCTGCTGGATATCGGTGACGTTGACCGTACCGAAGGCGATGATGGCGGCGGTATAGCCCGCCAGCGCGAAGGCGTAAGAGACGTTGTTTTGGTAATGATTCGAGACGTAGGTGCACAGCCCGATCCAGGCGGCGATGAACAGCGTAAACAGCCAGGGATCGTTCAGGCAGTGGCCGGCGATCGCTACCGAGGCGGCGGCGCCCACCAGGCTGCCGAAGATGCGGCCGATGCTTTTGCTGATCACGCCGCCGATGGTGGGGAAACTCACCACCGCGGCGGAGGTGAGCGCCCAATAGGGTTCGTCGAGCTCGAGCACGAACGCCACCCACAACGCCAGACACATCGCCAGCGAGTTGCGCAGCGCATAGCGCCATTGGCCGCCGGTCGCCTTACCCCAGGGGGTACGGCTCCACTCCAGAAAAGGCAGGTTCACACTTTAGTTCCGCTGATGAATCGAAATGGTGCAGGTGGTACCGGCGACCAGCGTCAAATCGGCGGGCACGTTGAGCAATTTTATCCGCACCGGCACACGCTGGGCCAAACGTACCCAAGGAACATTGGGCTTAACGTCCATTAATAGATCGTTGCTGCTGTCGACGCTCTGATCGTAAATGGCGCGTCCGATGCTCTCTACTTCCCCCTGCAGCGGCGTGTTGCCGTTATATAAAACGATGTCCGCTTTATTGCCTTCTTTTATATGCTTCAGCTTGGTTTCTTCGAAATATCCGAGCACATAAAACGAATGCACATCCACCAACGCCACCAGGGGCGTGCCGGCGTTGGCGTAGTTTCCGACGCGTGCCTGCAGGTTGGTGATATAACCGTCGGTTGGCGCATAAATTTTGGTTTTGCTCAAATTCCATTTGGCCTGTTCCAGGTTGGCCAGGGCCGCTTTATAGGCGGCCTTCATTGCCTGAGCGGCTAAATTGGACTCGTCCAAGTCTTCAGCGGAAATAACGTTACGCGGTAAACCGCGGCGGCGGGCAGCCTCATGGTCCGCTTTGGCCAGATCGGATTGCGCTTTTGCCACCGCGGCCTCGGCATTGTCCAGCGCAATCTGGTAGGGCACCGGGTCGAGGGTAAAAATCAGACTTCCCGCAGGTACGAACTGATTGTCATTCGCGCTTATTTTCTCTAATCTTCCAGAGACTTCAGGGGTGATATTGACGAGTTCTGCGCGCACTTTTCCGTCACGGGTCCATGGGGATTGCATATAATAATTCCAGAGCCACCAACCGGCGCAGACGGCAATGGCGCAGACGATCACCGTAGAGAAGTATTTTAATGTTTTATGCTGCATGGGTTACCAACTCGCTAAAATCCATAAGGAACCGCTGACGGTCAGAACAAAAATGGACAGGTCCATCAACATGGGATGCCAGATTTCACCGGAATACATCCAGTCTCTCAGCAGCTGATGAATCAGCAGCCATAAGACCAGTCCTAGTAAAAAAGCTTTAAATATAGGTGGAAAATAAAGCGATGCCCCCAGGACCAAATCGGGTAAGGGGGATGAGGTGTGTAACCATGATGTATTCACATTAACAATCCCTAAGGGTGAATATGTTGAATATTTGCATAACGATTAAACAATAGCGGCTAAAAATAGTGGTTATTTCCACAATATACATTATATACATTTGTGTTTTTAATGTGAGTTACCCAAAATAGTCTAAGCTCTGGGAGGTAATGTTAGCATGCTAATTATAAGGAGGGGTAAGTGGAGTCAACATTAGGTTCAGATTTAGCACGATTGGTTCGTGTTTGGCGAGCGCTCATCGATCACCGGCTCAAGCCGTTGGAGCTGACCCAAACGCATTGGGTCACGTTGCACAATATCAATCGCTTGCCGCCGGAGCAGTCGCAAATCCAGCTGGCCAAGGCGATCGGTATCGAGCAACCGTCACTGGTTCGCACGCTGGACCAACTGGAGGAGAAAGGGCTGATCACGCGTCACACCTGTGCCAACGATCGCCGCGCGAAGCGCATCAAGTTGACCGAAGCGGCCGATCCGATCATCAGAGAAGTCGATAGTGTGATCACGTCTACGCGCAGTGAGATTTTAAGCGGCATTACCGCCGACGAAGTGCATCTGTTGGTAGGGCTGATTGGCAAGTTAGAACAAAATATCACCGAACTGCAGAACAAATAATAATATTCTTATTTTCTACGATTACAGTTTCACAGCATCAGAAATAAAACCGGAGGCGATTGCCTCCGGTTTGCCGTGTGCCGCCGGCTGACTTACAGCGGAGAGACGGTGATGGTGTCGCCCATGCGCGCCATGCGCACGCGCTGGCCCGGGCTGAACTTGGTGTCGCCCGCTTTCTGCACCACGACGATGTTCTCTTTCTGGTCGGTTTTGATTTCCAGCTCGTAGCCTGAGGTACGGCCGGCCACTTCACCGATGCTGTTGCCTGCTGCGCCGCCGGCGATAGCGCCCGCCGCGGTAGCCAGCGTACGACCGGTACCGCCGCCAACGGTGTTACCCAACAGCCCGCCAATCACTGCGCCGCCGATCATCCCCAAGGCGTTGGAACCTTCCCCGCCCTGAATTTTCACCGGACGCACGGAAACCAGCGTCCCGTAGGTGACGTTCTGCACCTGTTTGGCCTGCGAGGACGAGTAGACATCGCCGGACATGGATTCATTGGCACACCCAGCCAACGTAACGGCGGCGACGGCAACGACGAGAAGACGCTTGATCATATAAAACTCCTGATGGTAGTAGTCCATAACCTGGCAATGCTCACCAGGCAAGATTCAGTGAAAATGATAGACAAAGTATGGCTGAAAGTTGATACAGCGCCATGCCTCATCGCTGCACGCAGCTTAACTTTTCTCTGTTCAACCAATAATAAACCGCGGTTTACCTTTATGACAGCCTCACCGACATTCCGTTGCCGGTTAACGCACGGTTTAACACATGAAATGTGCCACCGCGGCGCACCTGGCTCACGGCCTGTAAAAAAAGCATCATAATTCATGGCGTTAATCCGGCAATTCTGGTTTATTTGTCAGGATGAAATTTGCTTACCGCGCGGGTTAGAGGATGTTGCTATGAAGTCAGGCCGCTATATAGGCGTCATGTCCGGCACCAGTCTGGACGGAATCGATGTGGTATTGGCCGCGATCGACGATCGCATGGTGGCGCAGCAGGCCAGCTATAGCCATCCGATGCCGATCGCGCTGAAAAAAGAGATCCTGGGGATGTGCCAGGGGCAGCAGACCACGCTGGCCGCCGTCGGCCGATTGGACGCACGGCTGGGCACGCTGTTTGGCGAGGCGGTGCTTGGCCTGCTGAAGCAAACCGGCATCGACGCCGAGCAGATCACCGCCATCGGTTGCCACGGCCAGACGGTGTGGCACGAACCGGAAGGCGACGCGCGTTTCTCGATGCAGCTCGGCGACAACAATCGCATCGCTGCGCTGACCAATATCACCACCGTCGGCGATTTCCGCCGGCGCGATATGGCCTACGGCGGGCAGGGCGCGCCGCTGGTGCCTGCGTTTCATCAGGCGCTGCTGGGGCATCCCGTCGAGCGGCGTATGGTGCTGAACGTCGGCGGCATTGCCAACCTTTCTCTGCTGTTGCCCGGTGCGCCGGTGCGCGGTTTCGATACCGGGCCGGGCAATATGCTGATGGATGCCTGGGTCTGGCGTCACCGTGCGCAACCTTACGATCAGGACGGCGGCTGGGCGATGCAGGGGCGAGTCTGCTTGCCGCTGTTGCAGCAAATGCTGGCGGATCCTTACTTTGCGCTACCGGCGCCGAAAAGCACCGGCCGCGAGTATTTCAATATCGCCTGGCTGGAGCGGCAGCTGGCCGGATTGCCGGCGATCGCGCCGGTCGACGTGCAGGCCACGCTGACAGAGCTGACCGCCGTCAGCATCAGCGAACAGGTACAACTGGCCGGCGGGTGCGAGCGCCTGCTGGTCTGCGGTGGCGGAGCGCGCAACACGCTGCTGATGGCGCGCCTGTCGGCGCTGTTGCCGGGCACGGAGGTCGGGCTGACCGACGATTGCGGCGTCAGCGGAGACGACATGGAGGCGCTGGCCTTTGCCTGGCTGGCGTTTCGCACGCTGTCCGGCCAGGCCGGCAACCTGCCTTCGGTCACCGGCGCCAGCCGTGAAACGGTGCTGGGTGGGATTTATCCGGTTTTGCCGTTGAGGGGCCGTTAGCTCTGTTAGGATAACCTGTGAAGGATTTCTCTAAGGAGCAACAGCATGAAAAAAGTCATTTTCGTCGCCGGCGCGCTGGCGTTGTCCGGCTGCAGCTACATCCTGCCGCAGAGCAGCCAGACGATGCACTACCAGTGCGGCACTACGCCGCTGACGGTGGGGCTCGACGGCAAGGCGAGCGAAGTCAGCCTGCTGATGGACGGCGAGCAACTGCATCTTAAGCAGGTGCTGGCGCTGACCGGTGCCAAATACAGCGACGGTAAATACACTTTTTGGTCGAAAGATCGTAACGCCTATCTTGAGCGCAACGGCAAGGTAGTCATGAGCGACTGCGTGTTGACGGAGTGACGGTCACGGCGGCGTCGGAGCGATTGAGTTCCTGACGCCGCAGGCGCAGAATGTAACGACGGATTTTTTCAGTTGGTCGATAAACCAGATGATTGAAAAGAATGAGTTTGATGTTGCGGACCTGCGCCGTGAATATACCCGAGGCGGCCTGCGCCGCAACGATCTGACCGCCAACCCGCTCGAACTGTTCGAGCGCTGGTTGAAACAGGCCTGCGACGCGCGCCTGGCCGATCCTACCGCCATGTGCGTCGCCACCGTCGACGAACACGGCCAGCCGTATCAGCGCATCGTGCTGCTCAAGCATTTCGATGAGCAGGGGCTGGTGTTCTACACCAACCTCGGCAGCCGCAAGGCACAGCAGCTGGCGCAAAACCCGCATATCAGCCTGCTGTTCCCCTGGCACATGCTCGACCGTCAGGTGATTTTCCTGGGGCAGGTGGAGCGCCTGTCGACCCTCGACGTGCTGAAGTACTTCAACAGCCGGCCGAAGGACAGCCAGATCGGCGCCTGGGTGTCGCAGCAGTCGTCGCGCATTTCCGCGCGCGGCGTGCTGGAAAGCAAATTCCTCGAGTTGAAGCAAAAGTTCCAGCAGGGCGAAGTGCCGTTGCCGAGTTTCTGGGGCGGATTCCGCGTGAAATTTGACTCCGTCGAGTTCTGGCAAGGCGGCGCCCATCGCCTGCATGACCGTTTCCTGTATCAGCGGGACGGGAATGACTGGAAAATTGACCGACTGGCACCTTGAAGACGTAAAATCCCCTCTAAGCGCTGGTGCTGACGCCGCCGGCGCTTTATTCTATGCGCTACCCTGAATTTTTATTTCGCCACTGGGCGAAAGGCCGTGTACCGGCAAAGGTGCATTCGTTTATACATGGAGTCATTGATGGCAAGCAGCAACTTGATTAAACAACTGCAAGAGCGGGGCCTCGTTGCCCAGGTTACGGATGAGGAAGCGTTAGCGGAGCGACTGGCGCAAGGGCCAATTGCACTGTATTGCGGTTTCGATCCGACCGCTGACAGCTTGCATTTGGGCCATCTGGTTCCTCTGTTGTGCCTGAAGCGCTTCCAACTGGCCGGCCACAAGCCGGTAGCGTTGGTGGGCGGCGCCACTGGCCTCATCGGCGATCCGAGCTTCAAAGCGGCGGAGCGCAAGCTGAACACCACCGATACGGTGAACGAGTGGGTCGAGAAGATCCGCAAACAGGTTTCCCCGTTCCTCGATTTCGACTGCGGCAGCAACAGCGCCATCGCGGCCAACAACTACGACTGGTTCGGCGGCATGAACGTGCTGACCTTCCTGCGTGACATCGGCAAGCACTTCTCCGTCAACCAGATGATCAACAAGGAAGCGGTCAAGCAGCGCCTGAATCGCGACGACTCCGGCATCTCCTTCACCGAGTTCTCCTATAACCTGCTGCAGGGCTACGATTTCTCCGAGCTGTACAACCGCCACCAGGTGGAGCTGCAGATTGGTGGTTCCGACCAGTGGGGCAACATCACCTCGGGTATCGATCTGACGCGTCGTCAGCACCAGAAGCAGGTGTTCGGCCTGACCGTGCCGTTGATCACCAAAGCAGACGGCACCAAGTTCGGTAAAACCGAAGGCGGCGCGGTCTGGCTGGCGCCGGAAAAAACCAGCCCGTACAAGTTCTACCAGTTCTGGATCAACACCGCCGACGCCGACGTTTACCGCTTCCTGAAATTCTTCACCTTCATGAGCCTGGAAGACATCAACGCGCTGGAAGAAGAAGACAAAAACAGCGGCAAGGCGCCGCGCGCCCAGTACGTGCTGGCGGAAGAAGTGACCGGCATGGTGCACGGTGCGGAAGGCCTGGCGGCCGCCAAGCGCATCACCCAGAGCCTGTTCTCCGGTGCGCTGCACGACATGACCGAAGCGGACTTCGCCCAGCTGGCGCAGGACGGTATGCCGACCATCAAACTGGATGGCGACGCCGATCTGCAGCAGGCGTTGGTGAATGCCGAACTGGTGCCGTCACGCGGCCAGGCGCGCACCATGATCGGCTCCAACGCGGTGACCATCAACGGTGAGAAACAGTCCGATGCCGAATACCGCTTCAGCGATTCAGATCGTCTGTTCGGCCGCTACACGCTGCTGCGCCGCGGCAAGAAACACTACTGCCTGGTGGATTGGCAGTAAGCGAATAATAACGGTAAGGGGCCCTGGCGGCCCCTTTATTTTTGCGCAGCCGCCCGGCTGCCGTATTCCGAACGAGTTCTGTCGATGAAAAACATTCTTTCTATCCAGTCGCACGTGGTGTTTGGTCACGCCGGCAACAGTGCGGCTGAGTTTCCGATGCGCCGCATGGGCGTCAACGTCTGGCCGCTGAACACGGTGCAGTTCTCCAACCATACGCAATACGGCCAGTGGACCGGCTGCGTCATGCCGGCCAGCCACCTGACTGAGATCGCGCAGGGTATCGCCAATATCGATCAACTGAAGCGCTGTGATGCGGTGCTGAGCGGTTATATCGGTTCGCCGGAGCAGGGTGACCATATTCTGGAGATCGTGCGTCAGGTTAAGCAGGCGAACCCGAACGCCTGGTATTTTTGCGATCCGGTGATGGGGCATCCGGAAAAAGGCTGCATCGTGGCGCCGGGCGTGGCCGAGTTTCACTGCCGCCAGGCGTTGCCGTGCAGCGACATGGTGGCGCCGAACCTGCTGGAGCTGGAAATGCTGAGCCAGATGGCCGTCGCCAACGTGGCCGATGCGGTGCAGGCCGCCCGCGTGCTGATCGCCAAAGGGCCGCGGCTGGTGCTGGTTAAGCACCTGGCCCGCGCCGGCTATCACGCCGACTGCTTCGAAATGCTGCTGGTGACGGCGGACGAGGCCTGGCACATCAGCCGGCCGCTGGTGGACTTCGGCGCGCGTCAGCCGGTCGGCGTCGGCGATTTGACCAGCGGTCTGCTGCTGGTGGATCTACTGAAGGGCGAGGCGCTGGATAAAGCGCTGGAGCACGTGACCGCCGCCGTGTATGAGGTGATGCTGACGACTCAGGAGATGGGGGAATACGAGCTGCAGGTAGTGGCGGCGCAGGATCGGATCGTGCAGCCGCGCAGCGAATTCAAAGCGGTAAAACTGTAAGTGCAACGGGCCCCGGCGATAGCCACCGGGGCCGAGTGTTTACTTCAATCCTTCGGCGTTCAGCGCCGCATCTACCGCCGGGCGCGCCGCAACGCGATCGAACCAGGCCGCCAGATGGGCGTGCTTGCGCACGTCAAACTGCAGGGCGAATGCCCAGCGCAGCACGGTGAACAGGTAGGCGTCAGCCACGCTGAAACGGCTCCCCAACAGGAAGTGCTGCTTCGCCAGCACCGAATCCAGATAGCTGAACTGCTGCTCCAGCCTGGCGCGCGCGATGGTTTTGTATTCCTCGGGCGTCTTCGGGTTGAACAGCGGGCTGAACCCTTTGTGCAGTTCGGTGGCGATGTAGTTCAGCCATTCGATCGCGTGGTAGCGCGACAGGGTGCCCGCCGCCGGGATCAGGTTGCGGTCCGGCACGCGGTCCGCCAGGTATTGTACGATCGCCACGCCTTCGGTCAGCAGGCTGCCATCGTCCAGCAGCAGCGCCGGGACCTGTCCCTTGGGATTGATGGCGAGGTAATCGGCGCCGCTCTCGGTTTTCTTCTGCGCCAGATCGACCTTCTCCGCCGTAAAATCCAGCCCTGCCTCGCGCAGCACGATATGCGGGGACAGCGAACAGGCGCCGGCTTTATAGAACAGTTTCATCGGAAGCTCCTTGTTGATGACGAATGACGGGCATGCTTAACCTCTCATCGTAGTCCCATAGCGCCAAAATTACAGCGGCTTAGCTTACAAATTTAACCGATGAGCGCCTCGGCTGTCTGCAGCTGCGCCAGCGTTGCGGCGATCTGCTGTTGCAGCGCCTGCGGCGCCACCTGCATGGGCGAACGTAACTCATTGGCGATCAGCCCCTGTTGGGCCAGTACCGTCTTGACCGGCGCCGGATTCGGGAAGCTGAACATCTGGTGGATCATCGGCAGCAGCTCATAGAAGTTGCTGCGCGCAGCGGCCAGATCGCCGGTGGCGACTTGCTGTACCAGCTGGACGAAACGTTCCGGGTGAACATGCGCGGCGGCGGAAATGGCACCGGTGCCGCCGAGGCACAGCGTGGTGAGGATCAGATTGTCTTCCCCGGTCATCACATCGATTTCGCCGTCGGCGATCAGCGCCATGGTAGCGTCAGGGTTGCCGCCGCAGTCCTTGATGGCGGTGATGCGCGGGTGACGTGCGAGCCGGCGCAGCGTGGCCAGCTCCATGGCGATGCCGGTGCGCTGCGGAATGTTGTACAGGATCACCGGCACGGTGGAGGCGTCGGCCAACTGGGTGAAATAGTCGATCAGGCCGCATTGCGAAGGGCGGATGTAGTAAGGCGCCGGGATCAGCACGCCGGCGATGTCGCGCAGCTGAATGGCCTGCTGCATCTGCAGCGTGGCGGCCATGTTATTGCCGGAAAGGCCCATCACCACCTGATGGGCGGGCGCCACCTCCAGCACGGCGTCGAGTACCGCCAGCTGTTCTTCCTTGCTCAGCGCGGCGGCTTCACCGGTAGAGCCGCAGACCACCAGGCCGTCGATGCCGGCGTCGAGCAGGTGTCGCGCCAGGCGTTTCACTGCCGCCAGATCGACGGCATCTTGATTGAAAGGGGTAACCATCGCCACCCAAATACCCGAAAATGAGGCCATAAAATATTCCTTCTGTGTGACCGACAGAGAAGCCAGATGAGAAAATTGAAGGCGGGGCGTTGCAGGCCATCCAGTCAGCTCATCTGACGGGACAGCGCGCCCCGGTCAAATGAGCGTCTGTTTCTTCGATTTAACCGCCGCCAAACCGCCAACGGACAACGCAGGTGTCATCAGAATATCAGCGTTGCGTGGGTAGGCCATGGCAGTCTCGTGAAAAGGGGAAGTGGGGTGATAATGAATATTCTTCATCAGGCTGTCAATTTACAACAGATTGATAACATTGTTATTCATGATTCATCAGCAGGGATGAGTTTGGCTAATAAATAAAACCCCCGCCGCGGCGGGGAGGGTTTGACTGGCTCAGCGCGGCGGGCGGGAGCCGATAGTGGCAGACCAACTGAAGGTGTCGCCGCTTGGCCGGTAGCGGTTGGCTTTGCGTTCTGCACGCTCTGCCTTAGCGAGCTTTGCTCTGGCGGCCATGATGCGCGCCACCACTTCATCCTTGACCTTGTGCTGTTCGGCGTTGGTCAGCGGCCGGCCGTGGCTTTTACGCGCTTTGTCCAGCTCGGTTTTGACTTCCCGTTGCTCGCTTTCCGTCATCTCTTTCAACGTCAACTTTTTCATCTGTGCCGCCCGTTCGGTGAAGTTGGCTTTCAGTTTAACGGTGTTATGTGACCGAAAATGTTATGGGCATAACGAAAATGCCCCGTAGGCCGGCATTACACCTCTTCCAGCAGATCATCGACAAAACGCCGCATGCGTTCGGTACGAAGCTCGGCCATGTGCCGCCCGGCGGCGGTCTGGAAGCCGTCTTGCAGTTTGAACAGCTTGGTTTCGAAGTGATCCAGGCTGAAACGTTTGTCGTCGTATTGGCGATGTTCGGCCCGCGGGTCGGCGGCGTCGTACAGCGCACTGCGCATGCGGCCGCCGATATAGAAGCAGCGCGCCACGCCAATCAGGCCAATGGCGTCGAGACGATCGGCGTCCTGCAGGATCTTTGCCTCCAGCGTTTGCGGGGGGATGCCAGCGGAAAAACTGTGCGCTTCAATGGCGTGGGCTACCGCCGCGATGTCCGCCGGCGCCCATTCCAGCCGGGTCAGCGTCAGCGTGGCTTGCTCCGCCGCCATGCGCGAGGCCAGATGGCGCTGCGGCGAGTTTTTTTCCACCGCCACGGCGTCATGCAGCAGCACCGCCGCGCAGAGAATGCGCCGGTCGCCGCCTTCCAGCTTGCTGATGTGGCGGCAGTTCTTCCAGACTCGATGCAGGTGCGCCACGTCATGCGAACCGTCGTCCGACTCGAGGGTGAGCGGCAACAGCGTTTGCGCCAGCGTTTGGTAGGGGGAAAACGGTTGTAACAACTCTTGCGTCAGCGAGGGTAAAGACACGTTCAGCTCCTGTTGGGGAAAATCGGTCAATCAGCATAGCCGTGTCGGATGCCGGGAAAATGACAGAAAAATGGCTATTGTTTACTAAAGTGCAACCCACTATTGTCATAACTGCGGTTTTTGCAGCGAAACAAGCAACCTAGAATAGCCGCATTCCGCCGTCTCCGCTTGGTGAGAGCCTGTGTCCGCGGGGATGGCCGGAATATCCTCATCAGCCATTTGGAGAAGAGACATGCCAACCCCTCTTGAAATAGTGCGCGCAACCTATGAAGGCAGCTCCGAAGAAAACGGCCGCAATCTGCTGGCGGCGCTGGCCCCCGATGCAGAGTGGACCGAAGCCGCGGGTTTCCCTTACGCCGGTACCTATATCGGCCCGGAGAACATCATCAAGAACGTGCATCAGCGCCTGGGCAGCGAATGGCAAGGTTACCGCGCCGACGTCGATCACTTTTACGATGCCGGCGACAACGTGATCGCTCAGGGTTTTTATCACGGCACTTACCGGGCCACCGGCAAATCCTTCAGCGCCTCTTTTGCGCATATTTATACGCTTCGCGCCGGAAAAATCGTGAAGTTCGTGCAGATCGTCGACAGCGCTAAAGTGCTGGAAGCAATGCAGCCTTAATCGCCGCTGCGCTTGCCGAATTTGCGGTCGAACTCGCGCCGGTAACCCCGGGCCTTGTTGCGATCGCGGATCCACAAATAGCCGCACACCAGCGCAACCGCTCCCGAGAAGGTGACGTTGCGCATATCCCGGTCATACCAAAACACCAACAGCGCATCTAGCGCAGCAATCAGCGCGATCCATTTGTACATATGGGATTGGCGCCGCGTGGCGGCGTTGAGTCGTTTTAACTGTCTGGCTTCGTCCAACACCGGTTTTTGCTGCATAGCATTTCGTTATCATCAGGCTGTTCACGCTAAATTAGCAGAATTTCCCTAACCGCCGCAAAGATTAACGCGTGGCGTTATGCGGTTTTCATCGCCCCTGGCGCGGCGCAGAAAATTTATGCGCGGGCGCTTGAATTACCCATCGGGCGTGATAGGTTATTTATTCGCTATTTTTGGTTTTTTATTCAAAACTCGCCGTGTCATCAAGCTGCAGCACTGGGCGGTTAACGTGATGGGTTCGACGTATGCGGCGGTTAACTTCGGCAGGAGGATGTGATGAACGATAAAACGGCACGCCCGCAGGATGTGGTTCAACAACAGCTTGACGCCTATAACGCCCGCGACATCGAGGCCTTTATGGCCTGCTGGGCGGACGACGCGCAGTATTACGAGCATCCCGACACGCTGCTGGCCAGCGGCAAGGCGGCGATCCGTGAACGGCATCTTGTGCGTTTCCAGGAGCCGAGTCTGTATGGCGAACGGATAAAACGCATGGCGGTGGGGAATATGGTGGTCGATCAGGAAGTGGTGACGCGCAACTTCCCGCAGGGGCGCGGCAAAATGGATGTCATCGCCATTTACGAAGTGGAACAGGGGCAGATCGCCAAAGCCTGGTTCAAGATCGGCCCCTGCATGCCGGATGAAGGCGCGCTCTAGCCGCGCATTATTGCAACGCCATCACCGCCTCTATCTCTACGCACACCTGCGGTGAGAACAACGCGCTGACCGCCATCAGTGAACAGGCCGGCAGCGCGCCGTCGAAATAGTCAAACAGCACCGGGCGCACGCCCGCCAGATCGGCGATGTCGGTCAGGAACACGCTGATTTTAATCAAGGCCTTGAGATTCACGCCTTCGCTGGCGGCGATGGTCGCCAATTGCTCGAGGATCTCCTGCGTCTGTTCCGGCGCGTTCAAGCCTTGCGCGTCGGTGGCGAAGGCCGTCAAGCCCGACACATACAGGCGATCGCCGTGGCGCACCGCATGCACATAGGGGCCGCCCGGCGTAGGCAACTGCGGATAATTCGTGCGTTTTAATGATGTCATGATCAAACCCCGCGCAAGACCGGTTAATAAAATCGACAAACTTGGTTAGGATACTGAGGAAACGGCGGCCAGACGCCGCACACCGATGATATATGAGCGTATCATCCCTCTTTATTTTATACGTCGTCTCTCACCCGAATGTGACAGTGCGGCGCAGATCGGCCACAAGGACGCATGAGACGATGAACCCGCTTTTTACTCCCTACCTGCAACGCTGGCAACTGGAACAGGACGGTAAAGCCTTCGAAACCCACAGCAGCCTGCTGATGCCGGTGCGTTACCGGGGCGAGGCCGCCATGCTGAAGATCGCCCGCGAGCAGGAGGAGCGCTTCGGCGGCCAGCTGATGTGCTGGTGGCGCGGGGAAGGCGCCGCGCAGGTGTTGGCGTGGCACGAAGACGGCATTCTGCTGGAGCGCGCACAGGGCGAAAGCTCGTTGGCGCAGCTGGTGCGTGATGGCGACGATGAGCAGGCCACGGCGATCCTGTGCCGGGCGATCGCCGCCTTGCATGCGCCGCGCGCGGCACCGCTGCCCGAATTGATCCCGTTGCAAGAGTGGTTCAGCTCGCTGTGGCCGGCGGCGCAGGCGCACGGCGGCATGCTGCGTCTCAGCGCCACGACGGCGGCGGAATTGCTGAGTAGCCCGCGAGATGAAAGCGTGCTGCACGGTGATATCCACCATGACAACGTGCTGGACTTCGGCGAACGCGGCTGGCTGGCGATCGATCCCAAGCGTTTGTACGGCGAACGGGGCTTCGATTACGCCAATATCTTCTGTAATCCCAACTACGGCATCGCCACCGATCCGGCCATTTTCCAGCGGCGCGTGGAACAGGTCTGTCGCTTGGCCGGGCTGGAACGCCGGCGCTTGCTGCAATGGATCCTGGCCTGGGCGGGGCTCTCCGCCGCCTGGTTTATGGAAGACGGGCAGGCGGCGGATATCGACTTCCGCGTGGCCGAGCTGGCGGCGCGCGCGTTGGATCTCCCGTTGCCGGCCGGCGATTCAGGGTTCATCCTGCCAGTAATCGAGCGAGGCTGAAGGGCGTTGCAGATAACGCACCTGTTCGCCGTCATTGCCGCGCGCCATCGCCTGGTATTTGCCTGAGTCCGGATACATCACCACTTCCGGCTGTTCGCGCGTGCTGACGGACAGGTACTTCAGCGGCGCATCGGAGGTGTTGATGATCTGGTGCGGGTATTCCGGGCCAGGCGGAATGAAAATGACATCCCCGCTGACGATCGGCAGCATTTCTCCGGCCACGCGCAGCGTACCGCTGCCTTCCAAAATGATGAACATTTCCTCCTGAGCATAGTGAAAATGGTAGGGGCAGGAGCGCATGCCCGGCGCCACACAATCGAAGGAGGCGCCCAGCTTGTCGGCGGCGGTGCCGGTGCCGAGACGAGCGCCGACGCTGTCATACAGCGGCGGCCGCCGGTCATGCTTCATCTCTACCTGTTCGACATTGCGTATCAGGCGCTGGGCCAACAGCGCGGCTTTCTCGGTCATAAGCTTCCTTGGTGACGGCGTCACTTATTAGGTGAATTGACATTCAGACGACAGAGAAAGTGAAGGCGCCACGGCGCCGCTTGTCAATGTAGACCGCCCGTTACGCCTCGGAGGCTCGCCGCGGCAGCGACAGCAGCAGATGGGCGATAGCGCCGCCGACAATGCCCCAGAAGGCCGAACCGATGCCGAGCAGCGTGACGCCGGAGGCGGTGATGAGGAAGGCGATCAGCGCCGCGTCGCGCTGTTTTTCATCATGCAGCGCGCGTTGCAGGCTGCCGCCGATGGTGCCGAGCAACGCCAGCCCGGCAATGGTGTGGATCAAGGCGACCGGCAACGCGCTGAACAGCAGGCCGATGGCACCGCCGAACAGACCGGCCAGCAGATAGAAGCCGCCGGCGGCCACCGCGCCCATATAGCGCCGCTGCGGATCGGGATGCACGTCCGGCCCCATGCAGATGGCGGCGGTAATGGCGGCGATGCACACCGAGAAGCCGCCGAACGGCGCCAGCAGCAGTGCGGTCAGCGCCGTCCAGGCGATCAGCGGTGAGGTGGGGACGCGGTAGCCCGCCGCCTGCAACGTGGCGATGCCGGGGGCGTTTTGCGAAGCCATGGTGACCACGAAGAAGGGCACGCCGATGCCGAGCAGCGTCGGCCAATTGAAATGCGGCGCGATAAATTCCGGCATGGCGAACGCCGGCGCTTGCTGCGTCAGCTGGATATTGCCCTGCAGCGCGGCGATCGCCAGCCCAACCGCCAGCGTCAGCACGATGGCGTAGCGCGGTTGATAACGGCGGCTGAGCAGATAGGCCAGCCCCATGCCGGCGCTGAGGGGGAAATTGAGCTGCAGCGAAGCGAAGGCGTCCAGCCCGAAACGCAGCAAGATCCCCGCCAGCATCGCCGCAGAAATCGCCTGCGGGATGTAGTCCATCAGGCGGGCGAACAGCCCGGTGACGCCGCACAGCAGGATCAGACCGGAAGCGAAGATAAACACGCCGATCGCCTCGTTGATCGGCGTGCCGGGCAGGCTGGTGACCAGCAGCGCCGCGCCGGGCGTCGACCAGGCGGTGAGGATCGGGGTGCGGTAGTAAAGCGAGAGCCCGAGCGAGGTGACACCCATCGCGATCCCCAGTGCGCTCAGCCAGCCGCCGATCTGCGCCGGCGTGGCGCCTGCGGCGGCGGCGGCCTGGAAAATGATCGCGGCAGAGCTGGTGTAACCCACCAGAACGGCGACAAAGCCGGCCATGATGGCGGGCAGGGTCAGATGGCGCAGGGAGAGGGCTGGGCGCATGAGGAGCTCCAATCGGTAATTGTGCGTTATAACGCACGACAAGAAATCAGCATAGCACCGTGCGCTATAGCGCACAAGCGGGTATAATCGGACACGATACGCAGAGGAGAACAGGATGCAGGAACTTGCCGGCCATTTGGCGCACACCCTTCGCACGCTGCGCACACAGCGCGGCTGGAGCCTGACGCAGGCGGCGGAATACACCGGCGTCAGCAAAGCGATGCTCGGGCAGATTGAACGCGGTGAATCCAGCCCGACGGTGGCGACGCTGTGGAAGATCGCCACCGGCTTCAACGTGGCGTTCTCCGCCTTTCTTGAGGCGTCGCCCGCTCAGCAACAGGCGACGCTGCACCGCTACGGTGAACTGCCGGTGTACGATCAGGACAATGCTGATATGCGCGTGGTGCCGCTGTTTCCCTACGACCGCCAGCTGGGTTTCGATATGTTCGTCATCGATCTCGCACCGGGCGCGCTCAGCGAATCGTCGCCCCATGAGCCGGGCGTGATCGAGCATGTGATCGTGATCAGCGGCCGACTAGAATTGGCGATCGACGGCGAATGGCACAGCCTGGCGGCCGGCGAAGCGATGCGCTTTCAGGCCGATCGGCCGCACGCCTACCGCAACGCCAGTTCACAAACGGTGCGCATCCACGATCTGATCCACTATCCTCAATCCTGACTCAACGCGGTGCCCGCGGGCTTTGACTCCGCGCCGCCAAACGCCTACCTTGTTGAAAATGACTCTTATTTCACAGGCTGTCGCCCATGACGGGGCGGCGTTGTAGCCGACTCAAAAGGAGCTTGATTTTGCCGGTCACCAATCGACGTCAGTTCATTAAACTCAGTGCGCAAACCGCAGGAGCCGTATTCGCGATGACTTCATTACCTAACAGTATCCGCCTGGCGATGGCGGCGGAGGGCGGCGCGGCCGCCGGCGATGACTTCCTGTGGCTGGAGGAGCTGCAGGGTAAAAAAGCGCTGCAATGGGTGCAGCAGGAAAATCAGCGCACCGTGGCGCGTTTCGGCCAGGGTGAAGACTTTCAGCGCATTGAGCGCGAAGTCCTGGATATCCTTAATAAAGACACCCAAATCCCGTGGGTGAGCAAACGCGGCGAGTACTATTACAACTTCTGGCAGGATCGGGCCAACCCGCGCGGCCTGCTGCGGCGCACCACGCTGGACGAGTACCGCAAGGCCAAACCGGCCTGGGAGACGGTGCTGGATATCGATGCGTTGGGCAAAGCGGAGGGCAAGGATTGGGTCTATCAGGGCTCGCAACCGCTGGCGCCGGAATACCGTTATTGCCTGATGCAGCTGTCGCCGGACGGCGGTGACGCCACCGAGATCCGCGAATTCGATCTGGTGGCCAAACGCTTCGTCAAAGACGGTTTTAATGTACCGGTGGCGAAAAGTCGGGTCTCCTGGGTCGATCGGGATACGCTGTTCATCGCCACCGATTTCGGCCCCGGCTCGATGACCCAGTCCGGCTACGCGCGCATCGCCAAGCGCTGGCGGCGCGGCACGCCGCTGAGCGCCGCCGAAACGCTGTACGAAGCGCAGCCCGAGGACATGGCGGTCTTCGCCTATCACGACCGCACGCCGGGTTTTGAGCGCGATTTCGTCGGCCGCAGCCTGGACTTCTACCGCCGCGACTATTTCTTGCTGATGCAGGACGGCCGGCAGAAAAAAATCGATATCCCGGCCGACGCCGAGCTGGATACGCATCGGGAATGGCTGCTGATCAAACCGAGCAGCGACTGGGAGGTGGGCGGCAAGCGCTATCCGTCCGGCGCGCTGCTGGCGGCCAACTTCGATGACTATCTGGCGGGTAAGCGCGAGCTGCAACTGCTGTTTACCCCAACGGCGGAGCAGGCGCTGAGCGGCTACAGCGGTACCCGCGATCATCTGATCCTCAGTATCATGGATAACGTGGTCAACCGTCTGGAAGTGCTGACGCCGCAGGGCGGCAGCTGGCAACGTCGTTCGCTGGGCAACCCCGGCGCCATCAGCACCCTTTCCGCCGGCGGCATCGACGAAGAGAGCAACGCCTATTTCCTGACGGTCAGCGGGTTCCTGCAACCGACCTCACTGTATATGGGCAACCTCGATGGCGGTGAGGCGACGCTGCTGAAACAGGCGCCGCAGGATTTTGACGCGTCAGGCTACCAAGTGAGCCAGCATTTTGCGCGTTCCAAGGACGGCACCCGCGTGCCGTATTTCCAGATTGCCGCCAAAGATCTCAAACCGGACGGCAGCACGCCGACGCTGCTGTATGGCTACGGCGGGTTTGAAGTGCCGCTGCTGCCGGGCTATCTCGGCGGCAAGGCGCCGGCCTGGCTGGAACGCGGTGGGGTATACGTGGTGGCCAACATCCGCGGCGGCGGCGAATACGGCCCGGCCTGGCATCAGGCGGCGCTCAAGCAGAACCGCCATCGCGCCTACGAGGATTTCGCCGCCGTGGCCGAAGATCTCATCGCACGCAAGGTGACCTCGGCACCGCATCTGGGCGCGCGCGGCGGCAGCAACGGCGGCCTGTTAGTGGGCAATATGCTGACGTTGTATCCGCAGCTGTTCGGCTGCATCGTTTGCGAAGTGCCGCTGCTGGACATGCAGCGCTATACGCAGCTTTCTGCCGGCGCGTCGTGGATCGCCGAATACGGTGACCCGAGCAAGCCAGAGGAGTGGGCCTACATCAAGACCTTCTCGCCGTACCACAACATTCAGACGCAGACGGCCTATCCGCCGGTGTTGTTCTATACCGCGACCAGCGACGATCGGGTCAACCCGGCCCACGCGCGCAAAATGGCGGCGCGCATGCAGGCGATGGGGTATCAGCAGGCTTATTTCTATGAAAATACCGAAGGCGGGCACAGCGCCGCCGCCGACAAGCAACAGGCGGCATTCCACAGCGCACTGGTAAGCGAATTCATGTGGGCCAACCTGAGCGATAAACCCAAATCAGCGTAAACCCGTTTATTGCGGGCATAAAAAAACACCGGGGCGTTAACCTCGGTGTTTTTATTTACGCCCAATCTGCCGACGATCAGTGAGCCGCGGTGGCTTCCTGCGCTTTCTGATTGGCGTCTTCGGTGGTATCCAGCGTCATGCGGTACAGTTTCGGCGCGGTCAGCATCATCAGGATAGCAATGACGGCGGTGACGATGCCGATTTGCATAAACACATGGCTGTAGATGGCCAGCGAAGCGTGCGCGTCGTTGATGTCGCTTGGGACGGCGGTCAGACCGGCAACCTTACCGGCGATCAGCGCGGCGGCGGCGGTGGTCAGGAACCAGGAACCCATGATGAAGCCCATCAGACGTTGCGGCACCAGCTGTGCCACCATCGCCAGACCCAGGCCGGAAATCATCAGCTCACCGATGCTCTGCAGCGCGTAGCTCAGGATCAGCCAGTTGACCGACACAATGCCCTGTTCGTTGGCGAAGCTGGCGCCCCATGGCAGCACCAGGAAGGCGCAGGAGCACAGGATCATACCGAAAGCGAACTTGTGCGGCATCGGCAGGCGATCGCCCATTTTGTTATACAGCGCGGCCAGAATCGGGCTGGCGAGCATGATCCAGAATGGGTTCAGCGCCTGATACTGCTCAGGCTCGAAGGCGATGCCGAAGATGCTGTGTTCCACGTTGTGGATGGCGAAGAAGTTCAGTGAGGTTGGCATTTGGCTGTACAGCACGAAGAACACCACCGCTTCCAGCATCAACAGGAAGGCGACGATCATCTTGCGGCGTGCGGCGCCGTGCAGGGCGAAGGTTTCCTTGGCGAACACCAGCACGATGCCGGCGGAAACGAGGGCCAGCGCCCAGCGCGCGATCACCTGGTTGTGCAGCAGCCAGCTGGACACGGCGATCAACGCCACGATGCCGACCAGCACCATCAGCAGTTTCGGCAGATGCAGCGGCTTGAAGTCAGGCTTGGAGCCGTTTTCCTTCACCCACTTGTGGCACATCATAAAGTTGACCAGGGTGATCAGCATGCCGACCACGCTCAGGGAGAACGCCACGCTCCAGCCGTATTTCGCTGCCAGCCACGGGGTGGCCAGCATGGAGAAGAAGGAACCGATGTTCACCGACATGTAGTACATGGTGAAGGCGCCGTCGAGACGCGGATCGTCTTTCTCATAGCAGGTGGACAGCAGGGAGGACGGGTTAGCCTTGAACAGGCCACTGCCCACGGCGATGGTCGCCATACCCATGTAGACCCAGAAGATGTCGTGGCCGGAGTAGGCCACCATGGCGTAACCGGCGGCCAGCACCAGTGCGCCGAGCACGATCACGCGTTTGGCACCCAGCACCTTGTCGCCCAGCCAGCCGCCGATGGCGACGAAGCCGTATACCAGGGCGCTGAAGGAAGAGAACAGGGTGATGGAGTCGGCTTCGCTCATGCCGAGCATCTTGACCAGATAAACCGCCATGATGCCCTGCAGGCCGTAATAGCCGAAACGCTCCCACAGTTCGATCGAGAAGATCAGATAGAACGCTTTCGGTTGTTTGAACGCGTTAAGGCTAACGCTCTCCGGGTGTTGGTTGTTTGCTGTTGACACTGGTACCTCTGTTTTTTCGCAGCCCGTCTTTGGAGGACGGGAAAGTACAAAAGTTGATGCGGAACGGCATCCTTTTGCGTTGTTATAGGATGGGGACGGCGGTTAATGTTCACTATCTTTGTCAACGTGGCAAGCAGTTTGTCATATTCGGTTACATTTAACGCTCGCAGGATTATGCTGCGATGTTGCAAATGTTATGCAGTATTAACTTTCGGGTTTTAATGATTTGCCGATTTTTTGTTTTGATTAAAAGCTATACGGATTTTAAACAGGGATATATTCTGCTGAATTGCTATTTTTTAGCGCATCAGTGTATGTGTGGTTATTAATCCATTGGAATGTTGTGCATATGACGCATTTTGTAAAATTATAGAAATTTAAGAAAACGGGGCTGGCATTTGTGAACGCCTTGTGATCCTGAAAGCGTGACGTTCACCGCAATTTTCGACTAATTTTTCGCTTGAAAATAACACGGCACTGAGTTTTTCACTGAAAACCGCGATAACACCGGGGTTACTGCTGCGCGATATCACATTTCCGATAAAAAAGAGGCGCTGGCGGGGAGAGATGAAGCGACGGGTGCGGTTTGCCGCACCCAACAGGCTCAGGATTCCGGATAAACCTTTTCTTTATACTCGCACAGGTCTTCGATAATGCAGGAACCGCAGCGCGGTTTACGCGCGATGCAGGTGTAGCGCCCGTGCAGGATCAGCCAGTGGTGGCAATCGACCTTGAATTCGGCGGGCACCACCTTCAACAGCTTCTCTTCCACCTGATCGACGTTCTTGCCCGGCGCGAAGTGGGTGCGATTGCACACCCGGAAGATATGGGTGTCGACGGCGATGGTCGCCCAGCCGAAGGCAGTATTGAGCACCACGTTGGCGGTCTTGCGGCCGACGCCCGGTAGTGCTTCCAGCGCGGCGCGATCCTCCGGTACTTCGCCGCCGTGCAGCTCCAGCAGCATGCGGCAGGTCTTGATCACGTTTTCGGCCTTGCTGTTGAACAGACCGATGGTCTTGATGTACTCCTTGACGCCATCAACCCCCAGCGCCAGCATGGCGGCGGGGGTGTTGGCGACCGGGTAAAGCTTGGCGGTCGCCTTGTTGACGCTTACGTCGGTGGCCTGCGCAGACAGCAGCACCGCAATCAGCAGTTCAAATGGCGTGGTGTACACCAGCTCGGTGGTCGGGTGCGGGTTGTTGTCGCGCAGCCGGGTCAGAATTTCCAGTCGCTTCTGCTTGTTCATCAGGCTTTCTCAGCACGTCCTTGTTCCAACAGCGGTTCCACTGCCACGGCGCGGGCTTTGCGCGCCTTCATTCTTTCGTCGATCAGATATTTGACCGCCAGCAGCAGCCCCAGGCCGATAAAGGCGCCTGGCGGCAGCATCGCCAGCAGGAACGGGCTGTCGAAGTGCACCACTTCGATGCGCAGCGATTTGGCCCAGCCGCCCAGCAGTTGATCGGCGCCGTCGAACAGCGTGCCGTTGCCCAGCAGTTCGCGCATCGAGCCCAGCGTCACCATCACGCCAGTAGCGCCGAGGCCGATGGCCATGCCGTCCAGCGCCGAGAGGCCGACCGGCTTCTTGGCGGCCACCGCTTCGGCGCGGCCCACCACGATGCAGTTGGTCACGATCAATGGAATAAAGATGCCCAGCGACTGATACAGCCCGAAGGCATAGGCGTTGATCAGCATCTGCACGATGCTCACCACCGCGGCGATGATCATCACGTAGATAGGAATACGCACCTCGCTCGGTACCCAGCGGCGCACCGCGGAGATGGAGGCGTTGGTCAACGTCAGCACCAGCGTGGTGGCCAGCCCCAGGCCCAGCGCGTTGGTGACGGTGGACGTCACCGCCAGCAACGGACACATGCCCAGCAGCTGCACCAGGGCGGAGTTATTTTTCCACAACCCCTGGACGATCAATTCTTTGGCTTCACTCATTCGCTGGCTCCACACGCAGGTAAGCTTTCAAGTTTAGGCGGCAGCGTTTCCATATACAACGCCGTGCGCCGCACCGCATTGACCACCGCACGCGGGGTGATGGTCGCGCCGGTGAACTGGTCGAACATACCGCCGTCTTTCTTCACCGCCCAGCGCTTATCGTCAGGGCCTTCGATTTTCTTGCCGCTGAAGAAAGAAATCCAGTCGGAAATGCGTAGTTCAATTTTGTCACCCAGCCCCGGGGTTTCGTGGTGCTCAATCACCCGGGTGCCGAGCACCGTGCCGTTGAAATCGGCGCCGACCAGCAGCTTGATGGCGCCGGAGTAACCGTCCGGCGCGGTGGTTTCCAGCGCAGCGGCGGTTGGCTGCCCGTTTTTGCGCGCCAGGTATAAACGGTGCGGCGCGCCGTCGCCGAGCGCCGGGTCGCTGACCAGGAAGCACTCGTTCTGCATGATGTTGTCGTAGTTTTCTGGCGGTACCACCTGATCGAGCAGTGCTTTTTGCTGCAGCGCCGCCTGATGGGCGATGGTGGTTTTCGTCAGGGCGTAGACCACGGCGGTCAGGCCAGTGGTGACCGCCGCAAACACCGCCAGCGTGGTGCCGTGCTTTCTCATGGAATTCAGCATGGCGGCTCCTTAGCGATGGCCGTACACGCGCGGCTGCGTGTAGTGGTCAATTAACGGGACGGTGATGTTGGCGAGCAGCACGGCGAAGGCCACGCCGTCAGGGTAGCCGCCATAGACGCGGATCAGCCACACCAGCACGCCGATCAGCGCGCCGTAGATCAAACGGCCCTTCGGCGTAGTGGAGGCGCTGACCGGGTCGGTGGCGATGAAGAACGCGCCCAGCATGCTGGCGCCGGAGAACAGGTGGATCAGCGGCGAAGCCTGATGCGCCGGATCGAGCCACCAGGCCAGACCGGAACAGAAAGCGATGGCGGCCAACATGCTGAACGGGATCTGCCAATGGATCAGGCGGCGCGCCAGCATAAACAGACCACCGGCCAAGAAGCCGAGGTTGACCCACTGCCAGCCGATGCCAGCCAGGGCGCCGCCGAACAGCGGCTGCTGCAACACCTGTTCCACGCTGTGGCCGCTGCGCAGGCCGGTTTTGAAGCCATCGAGCGGCGTGGCCTGGCTGATGCCGTCCACGCCCATCTGCAGTTCATGCAGCGTCGCGCCTTGCGAAGTATGGCCGCTGAAAATGGCCAGCAGTGTGTCGTGGAACGGTAGCGCGGTGGCGCGCAGCTCATCCGGCGGCAGCCAACTGGTCATCTGCACCGGGAAGGAGATCAGCAGCACCACGTAACCGACCATCGCCGGGTTGAACGGGTTCTGCCCAAGGCCGCCGTACAGCTGCTTGGCGATGACGATGGCGAAGAACGTACCGATGACGATCATCCACCAGGGTGCCAGCGGCGGCAGGCTGATGCCGAGCAGCAGCGCGGTCAGCAGGGCGGAGTTATCCGCCAGCCGGCTGCGCACCGGCAGCTTGCGCAGTTTTAGGATCGCGCCTTCCGCCGCCAGCGCGACGATCGCCGCCAGCGCCACCTGGATCAACACGCCGTAGCCGAAAAACCAAATCTGCGCCGCGATGCCGGGAATGCACGCCAACATCACCCACAGCATAATGCGGCTGGTGCTTTGCTGGTTGTGGGTGAACGGCGAGCTGGCGATGTGTAAGCCTTTGGCGGCTGTGGGTGATACCGGCCTGAACTTCATAGAGTAACGATACCTTCTGCGCCGCGCCTGCGGCAGTTTCGATGCGCCGAATTGCGGGCGCGGCAAAAAATAATAGCCGAGCATTCTACCTGATTCGATGCGAGGGTAATACGCCTTAATGGTAGGGGTATTCGGCTTTCCGCACATCTGGCGATCGGGACGGCGCGATTTGATTTTTTTTTGGCCGGTAAATGGGCTAACGTGAGGAATTGTCAGTGGAACTTGTGCCGCCATCGACCGCGGAAAATGGGTTAAGCGTCTGAATGAGATATCATTTTTCTCCAGATTTCCGCACAAAATAACAACTTTCACATAATCCGTGTAGGTTACTATCGCGAACATTATTGAGTCAGTGAATCCATAATAATGACAAATGAAGACATTTTTTTTATTGAAGAGCTAATTGAGTGGGTGGAGATACATCTGGAGAAACGGCCAAACCTGGATGAAGTCGCGCGTATTTCGGGCTATTCCAAGTGGCATCTGCAGCGTAAATTCAAGCGTATTACCGGCATTCAACTCGCTACCTATATCCGTTCGCGCATCCTGACGCGCGCCGCGGTGGCGCTGCGCATTACTCGCCGCTCCATCATCGACATTTCCGATGAGCTGGGCTTCGATTCACAGCAGACCTTCACCCGCATGTTCAAGCAGCGCTTCGGCACCACGCCCAATCGCTACCGCTCGATGGCGCACTGGGACGTGAAAAACCTGATGCCGCGCTTTAACTTCGAAGCCAGCTACGGTGCCGGTTATTATCCGGAAGTGAAGCGGTTGACGCTGCCCGACATGCAGTTGGTCGGTTTCACGCGTCGGTTGGATTTCGCCTCCGAACAGGAGCTGGAATATTCTTCCTGCATGGCGATGAAGGACGAGATTTTCAACGACTTCTTCAAGGGGTTGCACGTTGACTGTCGGCGAATTTACAGCATTTATTCTCCTCATGCCGGGGAGGGCGACGAGCTCTCGTCCACGTTGGTGATGGCGGTCGATCCTGAACACAAAAAGGATATTCTTTCCAACCATCAGATCGACACCTTCCATCTGCCGAGCCGCGAGTTTATCTCCATCAACCATAAGGGCACGGCGAAAGAGTGTCTGCAGTTTTTCGGCTACCTGATGTCGCATGTGATGCCGGGGCTGAAGGATGAGGTGCGCGGCAGTATGGAAATGGAGATCATTCAAACCAAAGAGTGGAATCCGGAATCCAAACTGCGCCAGATTGAAGTGGATTACACCTACCTGATTTCTATCGATTAAACGGCACCCGGGGGCGGCCAGGCGCCGCTGTCATCATTTGTCTTCCGTTTCCGCCGTCAGCGATTCCCTGGCGGCTTTTTTGGCTTTGGCGCGGGCGATAGCCGCTGCCACCGCCGCCTTGCGCGGGTCTTCCTCGGCGGCAGCCGGAGCCGGTTCCGCCGCTGCAGGAGCATCCGCCTGCTGCGCGGCTTTCTTGGCTTTTACACGTGCCAGTGCCGCGGCAACCGCGGCTTTGCGCGGGTCTTCCTCGACGGCAGCCGGAGCCGGTTCCGCCGCTGCAGGAGCATCCGCCTGTTGCGCGGCTTTCTTGGCTTTTACACGTGCCAGTGCCGCAGCAACCGCCGCCTTGCGCGGGTCTTCCTCGGCGGCAGCCGGAGCCGGTTCCGCCGCTGCAGGGGCATCGGCCTGCTGCGCGGCTTTTTTGGCTTTGGCGCGGGCGATAGCCGCTGCCACCGCGGCCTTGCGCGGATCTTCCTCGGCGGTTGCCGGAGCCGGTTCCGCCGCTGCAGGGGCGTCAGATTGTTGCTCCGCTTTTTTGGCCTTCACGCGCGCCAAGGCGGCAGCAACGGCCGCTTTCCGCGGATCGTCCTCTGTTGCGGCCGGCGCTTCTTTACGCGCTTTCACGCGGGCCAGCGCCGCGGCCACGGCGGCTTTACGCGCGTCGTCGCCGGTGGCCGCCGGCGGTGCTTTCGTTTCCACCTCGGCAGCCAGCTGGGCACGTCGTTCGCGCGCCTGCGCTTTACGTGCTTCGCGGGCAGCGATCATCTCGCTGTTGTCCGGCTGCTGGCCGTCGACCGGCGTAACCGCCGCTTCGGCATTCTTGCTGCGTACGCGCGCCAGCGCGGCCTGCACCGCGCCCTGATCGTCGTCGGTCAGTTTCACGGCGGCCTTTTTATGTCGCTCTTCGCGCGCCAGTTTCTCGCGCTCCAGACGGGCCTGTTTGGCTTCGAAACGGGCCTTGGCCTCGGCGGTGCGCGCCGCCTCCAGATCGATAGCCTTGATTTCGGCCTTTTCCTGCCGGTAGTACTGCACCAGCGGAATGTTGCTGGGGCAGACGAACGCGCAGGCGCCGCATTCGATGCAATCGAACAGGTTGTGGTTACGTGCCTTGTCGTGCTCCTGCCCGCGGCTGAACCAGTACAGCTGTTGCGGCAGCAGCCCGGCGGGGCAAGCGTCCACGCACAGGCCGCAGCGGATGCAGGATTGCTCGGGTTCCTGCGGCGTCATTTCATCGACCGTCGGCGCCAGAATGCAGTTGCTAATCTTGACGATTGGCACGTTCAGCGCGGGCAGGGTGAAGCCCATCAGCGGGCCACCCATGACCACCATCTGCTGCGCCTGCGGGCGGAAACCGGTGAAGTCAAGCAGGTGCTGCACCGGCGTGCCGATGCGCGCCCACAGGTTGCCGGGGCGCTCGATCGCCTCGCCGGTCAGGGTCACTACGCGCTCAATCAGCGGTTCGCCGTTGACGATCGCTCGCTTGATGGCGAAGGCGGTGCCGACGTTTTGCATCAATACGCCGATAGCGGAGGAGTGTTTGCCGTGCGGCACTTCCTTGCCGGTCAAAATTTTGGTCAGCTGCTTGGCGCCACCGGACGGGTATTTGGTCGGGATGACGCGCAGCGCTATGCTGGACTGGCCGCGTAACGCCTGTTTCAGCGCCGCGATTGCCTCCGGTTTGTTGTCTTCGATGCCGATCAGCGTGAGCTTGGGTTGCAGAATGTGTTGCAGGATCTGCGTGCCTTCAATGATCTGATCGGCATGTTCCTGCATCAGGCGGTCGTCGGCGGTGATGTAAGGCTCGCACTCGGCGGCGTTGAGGATCAGCGTTTCCACGCCGCTCATGCCGCCTTGCAGCTTGCTGGCGGTCGGGAAACCGGCGCCGCCCAAACCGGCAATGCCGGCCTGATGAATACGTTGAATCAGTTCCGCGACAGGGGATTGACGATAGTCCGCCACCGGATCGCGCTCGCACCAGCGGTCTTCCCCGTCTGCCTCGATTATCACGCACAGCTCCGTCAGCCCGGACGGATGGGCGGTGATGTGCGGCGTAATGGCGCTGACGGTGCCCGAGGTCGGGGCATGCACCGGCACGGTGCGGCCGCGGCCGACGGTCAGCGGTTGGCCTTTCAACACCCGATCGCCGGCGTTGACGCACAGTTCGCCTTCCGGCCCCAGGTGCTGCTGCAGCGGAATGATAAAGGTCTTGGGCAGGGGAGCGACACGCAGCGGCGTACCGCTGGACTGCGTTTTCATTTCCGGTGGATGGATCCCGCCGTCGAAATCCCAGATCCGGTCTTTTTTAAAGGCGGCGAACAGATTAAGCATGTTGCTCCACGTGGATCACTTGCACCGGGATCGTCTTCATGTCCCACTTCCAGTTGGCGGTGGTGGTAGCGACCGGTCTCATTTCAATACAGTCGGTAGGGCAAGGGGCGACGCACAGATCGCAGCCGGTACAGAGGTCGGTAATGACGGTATGCATGGCGCGGGTGGCGCCGACGATGGCGTCCACCGGGCAGGCCTGAATGCACTTGGTGCAACCGATGCAGTTGGCCTCGTCGATATAGGCCACCTTACGCTCCGGCTCGGCGGCGGCTTCGCTACCCAGCGGCTGCGGCTCTACGTTGAGCAGCTCCGCCAGTTTCAGCATCACCTGTTCGCCGCCTGGCGCGCATTTGTTGATCATCTCGCCGTTGGCCACTGCCTCGGCATAGGGGCGACAGCCGGGGTAGCCGCACTGGCCGCACTGGCTCTGCGGCAGGATTGCGTCGACCTGCTCGGCGACCGGATCCTCTTCCACCTCAAAACGGCGCGCGGCGTAACCCAGCACCAGTCCGAACAGCAGCCCGAGCGCGCTTAAAGCCGCGATAGCTATCCACAACGCAGTCATTAGAATTTCACCAGCCCGGTAAAGCCCATAAAGGCCAGCGACATCAGCCCGGCGGTGATCAGCGCGATCGAGGAGCCGCGGAACGGCGCCGGGACGTCGGCGACCGCCAGACGTTCGCGAATGGCGGCGAACAGCACCATCACCAGCGAGAAACCGGCGGCGGCGCTGAAGCCGTAAACGGCGGACTGCAGGAAGTTATAGCCGAGGTTGACGTTAAGCAACGCTACGCCCAGCACCGCACAGTTGGTGGTGATCAGCGGCAGGAAGATGCCCAGCAGGCGGTAGAGTGCCGGGCTGGTCTTGCGCACCACCATCTCGGTGAACTGAACGACGACGGCGATCACCAGAATGAAGGAGAGCGTGCGCAGATACACCAGATCCAGCGGAACCAGAATAAAGGTGTTGATCACCCAGGCGCTGACGGAGGCCAGCGTCATAACGAAGGTGGTGGCCATTCCCATGCCGATGGCGCTTTCCAGCTTCTTGGAAACGCCGAGGAACGGGCACAGGCCAAGAAACTTCACCAGAACGAAGTTGTTCACCAGTACGGTGCCGACAAACAGGAGCAGGTATTCGGTCATTGCGATGCCTAAAAAAATAAAAGCCGCCTATTATCGGGAATCGGCGGCCGGACGACAACATATGAATCGCAGGGGTATTGCCTTTTTTGGTGAAAATTTACACAAATCACCCAATAAAACGTGCTGCAACTCCCTTTAACGTTCGGTAAAGGTCCCTTTGACCCGCTGCGAACGCTTGATGTAAGGCACCAGCAGCGCCGCCATCAGCAGCGGCCAGCCGAGGCTGCGCACCGCCACTTCATCCGGCACCGGCGCGAAGGCGAAGGCTTTCACCGCCAGAATTACCGTGATTAGCAGCCATAACAAGAACAGTTTGGGGAAGCGCTGCGAGCGCTGGCAAAACAGAAACACCAGCCACAGGGTGAAGCCCCACATCAAAAGCGTGGTCAGCACCGAAAAGTACCATTGCAGGGTAAATGCCTGGGCGTTGGTCAACAGATAGTCGCGCGACTCGGGCATGAAGATCGCCATGGCGTACAGGAGCAGCATCAGGCTGGCGCTGAGCAGGGTGACGATCAGATAGGCCAGCGGGGCCAGCAACCAACCGCCGATACGAGTGTATTCAGCTTGAGACATAAAGGCTTCCTGATTGAAACGGGGATCACAGGCGGCATAGCTTAGCGGGTAATATAGGCTTCGTCATCTCTATCAACCGGATAGCTCGGCATCGCGACGCCGGGCCGCACGTTTGGCTACGCCGGCCTCGCTTCGAATTAACATCTCATTTACTTCTTGTTCCATCCGGCCGCATGGTGTCAAATCGAAAGGGTCTGTCGTGAGCCAGCAAGAGGAAATCCCATGGCTGAGAAAATTCGTGTCGGGCTGGTCGGTTACGGCTACGCCGGCAAAACCTTTCATGCGCCGCTGATTGCCGGTACGCCGGGGCTGGAGCTGGCCGCCGTCTCCAGCAGCGATGCCGGCAAAGTGCACGCCGACTGGCCGTCGATGACGGTGGTGGGTGGTGCGCAGGCGCTGTTCGCCGATCCGGCCCTCGATCTGATCGTCATTCCTACCCCCAACGATACCCATTTCCCGCTGGCGCAGCAGGCGTTGGCCGCCGGCAAGCACGTGGTGGTGGATAAACCGTTTACCGTGACATTGTCACAAGCGCAGGCACTGCAACAGCAGGCGCAGCAGAGTGGTTTATTGCTGTCGGTGTTCCACAACCGCCGCTGGGACAGCGATTTCCTCACCCTTAAAGCGCTGTTAAACGACGGTTCGCTGGGCGAGGTGGTGTATTTCGAGTCACATTTCGATCGCTATCGGCCGCAGGTGCGCCAGCGCTGGCGTGAACAGGGCGGCGTCGGCAGCGGTATCTGGTTCGATTTGGGACCGCATCTGCTCGATCAGGCGCTGCAACTCTTCGGCAAACCCGAACGGCTGTTTGTCGATCTGGGTGAGCTGCGGCCGGGGGCGCAGGCGGTGGACTATTTCCACGCGCTGCTGAGCTATGGCGATCGCCGTGTGGTGCTGCACGCCAGCATGCTGGCTGCGGCAGAGAGCCCGCGCTACGTGGTGCACGGCACCCGTGGCAGCTATGTCAAATATGGCCTGGATCCGCAGGAAGACCGACTGAAGGCCGGTGAGCGCCTGCCACAGGCCGATTGGGGCTATGACATGCGCGACGGTGTAGTGACGCTGTCACGTGACGATCTGCTGGCTGAGAAACCGCTGCTCAATATTCCCGGCAACTACCCGGCTTATTACGCGGCGGTGCGCGACGCGATTGCCGGCATAGGCGAAAATCCGGTGCCGGCCGCCGACGCCATCGCGGTAATGGCATTGATCGAACTGGGGTTGGAATCGGCCCGGCTGCAGCAGGCGCTGCCGGTGGTCTGATCCCGTTCATTCCTCTGTGCCCGGCGCAACGTCGGGCCTTTTTACGACTTTACGTGCAAGGAAATCCGTTTCATGTCCTGGTTGCAGCGTTTGCGCATTGATAAATTTTTGCTGGTTCTGATTTTTGTGGTGATCGTCGCCTCGCTGTTCCCCTGCGAAGGCATCTGGAAAACCTTCTTTGAACACCTGACCACCGCCGCCATCGCGCTGCTGTTCTTTATGCACGGCGCCAAGCTGTCGCGCGAGGCGATCATCGCCGGCATGAGTCACTGGAAGCTGCACCTGCTGGTGTTCCTCAGCACCTTTGCGCTGTTCCCGCTGCTCGGGCTGGCGATGAACCTGCTGGTGCCGGGCATCATGACGCCGACGGTCTATCTCGGCTTCCTCTACCTGTGCGCGCTGCCGGCCACGGTACAATCGGCCATCGCCTTTACGTCGGCGGCGGGCGGCAACGTGGCGGCGGCGATCTGCAGCGCCTCGGCGTCGAGCATTCTCGGCGTATTCCTGTCGCCGCTGCTGGTGGGAGCATTGATGCATACCCAGGGCGGCAATACCGACGTATTGCACGCCATCGGTTCGATCATTCTGCAATTGATGGTGCCATTTGTGGTCGGTCACCTGGCGCGGCCATTGATCGGCAAGTGGGTCGATCGCCATCGTAAGTTGATCAACTTGACCGACCGTTCATCGATCCTGCTGGTGGTGTATACCGCATTCAGCGCGGCGGTGGTGGAAGGGATTTGGCACCGTATCGACGGTTGGTCGCTGCTGACCATCCTGGTGATGTCGCTGGTGCTGCTGACGGTGGTGCTGGTGATCAACACCTATGCGGCGCGCTGGCTGGGCTTCAACACCGCCGATGAGATCACCATCGTCTTCTGCGGCTCGAAAAAGAGCCTGGCGAACGGCATCCCGATGGCCAACGTGCTGTTCCCGGCCGCGGCGGTGGGCGCCATGGTGCTGCCGCTGATGATTTTCCACCAGGTTCAACTGATGGTGTGCGCGGTGCTGGCGCAGCGCTATGCGCGTAAAACCGCTAAACAGCGGGCCGAGGCGGAGGCGCTGGTGGCCAAATAGGCCGCAGGCCGCTAACGGTGGCCCAGCGCGTCGAGCAGAAAGTCGGCGCGCTCATCGGGTGAAACGCGCGGCAGCTCCTGCAGCCGATAGCCATAACGGCGATAGATGGCCACCATCGCCCGATAGGTCTGCTCGGCTTCGGCGAAAGACTGTTTCCTCTCGCTGTCCTGCGCATAAATCGCTCGCCACGGTGGGGTGATGAACACCGTATCGGCATAGCGAAAGGCGTCGATCGCCGCCGTTAAGGGGGCGGGGATCGATAATCCGCACAGCGTCAGGTAACCGGCGATATCCGGCAGGCCGCGATCGAAGAACCAACATGTTGCACCCGTCGCTTCGCGCCATGAATGCAGTTCCCAATCGAGCATCCGCTCGGCGAAAGCCTGACGATCGCCCCACGGTAGCGCATTACCCCCAATATTCACCTGATGCTGAATAATCGCCCGGCCCGCCTCCAAGGAGTGCGGGTAACCACGGCGATGAAGAACGTCGATGAGCGTGCTTTTGCCCGAACCCGGGCCGCCGGTCAGCACGATGCGGCGTAGTTTGTCAGACATACGGAATTCCTCTCTTGCCACAGAGTGATGGGGTGAAAACAGCGATAAAGACGAGCAGGCGGAAGAAAACGGGGGATGAGAAGAAGGCGCCGTTTGGCGCCTTGGGAGATTTAGCCCTGCACTTTGGCGCGCAGTGCCTGTTTTTCCTGTTCGCTGAGGAAAGCCAGCTTCAGGCCATTTTCCTGAGCGGTGCGGATTTCTTCCGGCGTCAGCCCGGCCTGCGGCGCGGCGACGCGGTATTCATGCTCGATCTCGATGCCCTGAACCGCCGGATCGTCGGTGTTGATCGACGCCAGCACGCCGTGGCGCAGGAAAGTGGCCAGCGGATGCTGCGCCAGCGACGGCACGGTGCTGGTCTGGATGTTGGAGGTCAGGCAGGACTCGATGCCGATGCCGTGTTCCGCCAGGAAGTCCATCAGCGCTGGATCTTCGACCGCTTTCACCCCGTGGCCGATACGTTCGGCGCCCAGCTCGCGGATCGCCTGCCAGATGCTTTCCGGGCCGGCGGCTTCGCCCGCGTGCACGGTGATGCGCAGGCCGGCGTCGCGCGCGCGGTTGAAGTGGCTGAGGAACAGGCTACCGGGGAAGCCCAGCTCATCGCCCGCCAAGTCCAGCGCGGTAATGCCGTCGCGGTGCGCCAGCAATCCTTCCAGCTCTTGCAGACAGGCAGCCTCGCCGAAGGTGCGGCTCATGATGCCGATCAGGCGAATGTCGATGTCGCAATCGCGGCAGCCCGAGCGGATCCCGTCGATCACCGCTTCCACCACGCCGGCGACCGGCAGCTGATGCTTCATCGCCATGTAGTAAGGGGAAAAACGCAGCTCGGCGTAGTGCAGGCCGGCGTTGGCGGCGTCCTCGACGTTTTCGTAAGCCACCCGGCGGCAGGCGTCCAGATCGCCCAGCACCGCCACGCCCCAGTCCAGTTTCTGCAGGAAGCTGACCAGGTCCGGTTCGGCATGGGTGATCTGCACGTGCGGGCGCAGGCTCTCCAAATCGTTGGCCGGCAGGGCGAGATTGAACTGGCGACCGAGGTCGAGAATGGTCTGCGCGCGGATGTTGCCGTCGAGATGGCGGTGAATGTCGGTAAGCGGTAGGCGGGGATCGATCATGCTGGGCACTCGCTAATTATCGTAGGTAAAGTGCAGAACAGTATAAAAACAAATGGATGAAACTTGCCATTGCGTTGCATAAAAAAGTGACGTGAATCACAAATAATGCGAGATATATCGCATTATCGTCGTGAATCAGGCTTTCAACACGCTGACGCCCGCCTGCTGCAACGGCGCGATCAGCGCGTCATCGGTAGCCCGCTCAACGATGATGGTGTGCGCCAGCGTAATATCGCCGATCGCATACTGCGAGGCGGCGTTAAGCTTGGCGGCGGAAGCCAGCACCACGGTTTCCGCCGCGCGGGCCGCCAGCGCGCGTTTGATGTAAGCCTCCTCCAGATCGCCGGTGCTCAGCCCCGCAGTGGGGTGTACGCCGGTCACGCCCATAAAATAGAGATCGGCGCGAATATGCGACATCGCTTCCACCGCGGCGGCGCCGACGCTGACGATCGAATGCTTGTACAGCCGGCCACCGATCAGAATCACCTCGACCGTGGGGTGATCGACCAGGCCCACGGCGACGCTGGGGCTGTGGGTGACGATGGTGGCGTTGAGGTTGGCCGGCAGTTGCCTGACCAGCTCTGCAGAGGTGGTGCCTCCGTCGATAATCACTACCTGGCCGGGGGCGATCAGCGCCGCTGCCGCTTTGGCGATCGCGCGTTTGGCGCCGGATTCCAACTGATTGCGTTCGGCAAAGCTGGCAATGGCGGAAGAAACCGGCAGGGCGCCGCCATGCACCCGCTGTAGCAACCCTTCGGCGTCCAATTCGCGCAGATCGCGCCGGACCGTATCTTCCGACAGCCCGAACATTTCGCTGAGCTGCTTGGCTAACACCTGGCCGTCCTGAGCCAGTTTTTCCAGGATGATTTTCTTGCGCTGGCTGGTCAACATGGCCATTTTCCTCTCAAATTTGGTTTGCACGAAATATCTTGATCATACACGAAACTGCACGATAGTATCAATTTCCTTCCTCTGGCGGAGTAAACCGATGATAGCCACTAAAGACAGGGTTCGCATTGTCGAAACCCGGGTGTTGTCCGATGACTGGTACCTGCTGAAAAAAACCACCTTTGATTTTCTGCGGCGCGACGGCGTCTGGCAGCGGCAAAGTCGCGAGACCTACGATCGCGGTGATGGCGCGGTCATTTTGCTGTTCAACCGGCAGGCGCAAACGGTGATCCTGACGCGCCAGTTCCGCTTTCCGGCCTTCGTCAACGGCCATGACGGCATGTTGATTGAGGCTGCCGCCGGGTTGCTGGACAACGCGTCGCCGGAGGCACGCATCCGCGCCGAAGCGGAAGAGGAAACCGGCTATTTCGTGCAGAGCGTGGAGAAAGTATTCGAAGCCTATATGAGCCCAGGCTCGGTCACCGAGAAGCTGCACTTTTTCGTCGGCGAATATCAGGCGGGCGACCGCATCAACGAGGGCGGCGGGTTGGCGGCGGAGGGGGAAGATCTGGAGGTGCTCGAGCTGCCGCTGGCGCAAGCCCTGCAGGCGATTCGCCAGGGCACGATCGTTGACGCCAAGACCATCATGCTGCTGCAGTTTGTCGCCTTGAACCGGACGTTGGAGGAAGAACGATGAAAGCACAACAAATCTTGATTGCCGGCCCTTATCGCAGCGGCACCGATGGCGATCCGCAGCGTATCGCCGCCAATCTGGCGCGCCTGGAACAGGCCGCGCTGGCGGTTTACCAGCGGGGGCACGTGCCGGTGATCGGCGAGTGGCTGGCGCTGCCTTTGGCGGCGGCGGCAGGTTCCACTCAGCTTGGCGATGCGGTGAGCGAGGCGTTTCTTTACCCGGTGGCGCATCGGCTGATTGCACAGTGTCAGGCGGTGTATCGCATCGAAGGGGCGTCTGCGGGGGCCGATAACGACGTGCGGCTGGCCAACGAGTGGGGATTGACGGTTTATCATCATCTGGAGGAGATCCCGTCTGTTCAGGCGTAACGCCGGGGCGGGCAGAGGCTCGCCCCCTCGCGTTATTGCTCGTCCAGCACCAACCTCAATCCGGCGATCAGCTTGTCCATGCCGGCCTCCAGCTTGCTGCGCGGGCAGCCGACGTTGAGACGCAGGAACCCGCGGCCTTCCTCGCCGTAGGTAAAGCCCGGCATGATCGCCACCTTTTCACGCTCGATCAGCACCTGCTGCAGCGCCCGATCGTCCACGGCCAGCGGCCGCAGATCGATCCAGGCCAGGTAGGTGGCCTGCGGCGGGCGCCAGCCCAGCGCGGGAAACGCCTGCTCCAGCCGCTCGGCGACGTAGGTCAGATTATCCTGCAGGTAGTCGCGCAGGGCGTCCAGCCAGGGTTCGCCGTGGCGGTAGGCGGCCACGTGCGCCGCCACCGCCAGCACCGCCGGCGAGGAGAGGCCATCGCGGGCTTTGAGCTGCTGGAAATAGGCTTCGCGGCTGGCGTCGTCGCTGATAAAGCCGTAGGCGCCGGTTAGCGCCGGAATGTTGAAACTCTTGGAGCCGGAGGTCAGCAAGGCCCAGGCGCCGGTCGCCACCTGGCTCCACGGCGTATGGCGGTGTTCACCCCAGACCATGTCCATGTGGATTTCATCGCTGATCACGCGCACGTCATGGCGCTCGCACAGTTCGGCCATCTGCTGCAGCTCGTCGCGGCGCCACACTTTGCCGGTGGGGTTATGCGGGCTGCACAGCAGCAGGATCTTGGTTTGCGGCCGCGCCAGCAGCGCTTCGAGATGCGCCATGTCGCAGCGCCAGTCGTCGCCGGCCTTGTGCAGCGGGCAGGCCAGCAGCTGGCGCTGATTGGCGAGGATCACCTTATAGAAGGCATCGTAGGCCGGGGTATGGGTCACCACATAGTCGCCCGGAATGGACCATTGGCGGATCAGCTGCGCCGCCATGTAGATAACGGAAGGGCCGTACACCGCCGTTGCGGTGTCGATAGCGGTGTTGAAGCGTTGCTGATACCAGTGGCGCAGCGCGCCGAGAAAATCCTCATGCTGCCAGCGGCTGTAGCCCAGCACGCCGTGCTGCAGGCGTTGCTGCAACGCCTCGAGAATGCACGGCGCGGTGGCGAAATCCATATCGGAGATGGTGAACGGCAGCAGGTCGTCGCTGCCGAAACGATCGGCGATATAGTCCCACTGGGTGCACCAGGTGCCGTGGCGGTCGATCGGGGTGGAGAAATCAAACATGGGTGGCTCCCTGCAGCGCCGCGGCAGGTTGCGCCGTGGCTATCAGTGAGTCTAATTCATCCTTCACCGATTGCACCTGCGGACCGATCACCACCTGCAGATTATGGTCGTTGAGATGCACCACGCCGATGGCGCGGTGGGCCTTCAGCGCCGCGTCGTCCACCTGACTCATGTCGTTGACCGACAGGCGCAGGCGGGTGATGCAGTTGTCCAGCGTGATAATGTTGCCCGGGCCGCCGAGCGCCGCCAGAATCGCCGGCACGTTGTAGCCGGATTTGCCCACCGCGCCGCTCGGCGCGCTTTGGCTGACGGCGCTGTCGCTCTCACGGCCCGGCGTTTTGATGTTAAAACGCTGGATGGCGAAGCGGAAAATGGCGTAATAGCCGACGAACCAGACGGCGGCCACCACCGGCACCAGATACCACTTGGTGGCGGTGCCGTGCAGAATGCCGAACACCACGAAGTCGATGATGTTGCCGTCGGTGTTGCCGATGGTCACGCCCAGCAGCGCCATCACGGTAAAGCCCAACCCGGTGAGCAGCGCGTGGATCAGATACAGGAACGGCGCGACGAACAGGAACAGGAACTCGATCGGCTCGGTGGTGCCACCAACCACGCAGGCCACCACGCCGGAAATCAACAGCCCTTTGATTTTATGACGGTTCTCCGGCTTGGCGCAGTGGTACATCGCCAGCGCCGCGCCCGGCAGGCCGCCGAGAAACGCCGGCATTTTACCCTGCGACAGGAAGCGGGTGGCGCTCTCGGCGAAGCCGGTGGTGGTTGGGCAGGAGAGCTGCGCCTGGAAGATGGTCAGGGCACCGCTGACGCTGTGGCCGCACACCTCCATGGTACCGCCCGCCTCGGTAAAGCGGATTAGCGCCACCAGAATGTGCTGCAGGCCGAACGGCAGCAGCAAGCGTTCGCCGGTGCCGAACAGCATCGGGCCAAAGGCGCCGGCGCTGTTGATCACCCAGCCCAGCCCGGTGATGCCGGCGGCGAACCACGGCCAGATCAGCGGGATCACCAGGCCGCACAGGCCCAGCACCACGGTGGTGACGATCGGCACGAAGCGCGTGCCGCCGAAGAACGCCAGTGCGTCCGGCAGGCGGATGGTGTGGAAGCGTTCATGCAGGCGATAGACGATGATGCCGACGATCACCGCGCCGAGGATGCCGGTATCGATCGACTGAATGCCGAGGATGTTCTGGATATTGTTGGCTTTCAGCACCAGCGGATCGCTGGTGGGCAGCACGCCGGCGGCGGTCAGGTAGAAGTTGGTGCCCAGATTCAGCACGGCGAAGCCGACGAAGCCGGAGAAGGCGGCGACGCCCTTGTTCTCACGCGCCATGCCCAGCGGAATGGCGATGGCGAACATCACCGGCAGGAAGCTGAAGGCGAAGGAGCCTACCTTGCTCATCCAGGTAAAGATCAGCTGGAAGATCGGGTGGCCGATAAACGGCATCAGGGTGATCACGTCGCGGCTGCTCAGCGAGCTGCCGATCCCCAGCATGATGCCGCAGAAAGAGAGCAAGGCGACGGGCAACATGAAGGTTTTGCCCAGGCTCTGGAAGAACTCCCAGAGGGTGATTTTGGGTTTGTTGGCTGCTGACATAACCGACTTCTCCTGGCGAAAAGACGAGCAAAAAGGGGACTTCTGATTAGGTAAAAAGAAGATAAAACGTTTTACCTAGCAAAAATGCGCCGCCAATCACAAATCTGCCGCCCGGTTTTTGGCGACAATGCGGCAGGCAGTAAAACGTTTTACTGAGCTAACGGATTCGGTATACCCTTGATCATTACGGCGCGGGTTGCCCAGGAACGGGTTCGCAGAGACTATGAGCATCAAAAAAATCACCATCACCGATGTGGCGCAGCAGGCGGGCGTGTCGGTCACCACGGTTTCCCTGGTGTTGAGCGGCAAGGGGCGCATTTCGCCGACCACCGTCGAGAAGGTCAATCAGGCGATAGAGCAGCTGGGTTATGTGCGCAATCGCCAGGCGGCGACGCTGCGCGGCGCGGAGTCCGGAGTGATTGGCCTTATTCTGCGCGACATCTGCGAACCCTTCTATGCCGAAATGACCGCCGGGCTGAGCGAGGCGCTGGAGGCGCACGACAAGCTGCTGTTTTTAACCCAGAGCGGACGCGATGGCCAAGGCTTGCAGCGGGCGTTTGACGCGCTGCTGGCGCAGGGCGTTGACGGCATCGTGCTGGCGGGCGGCATCCGCGCGGCGGCGGGCCTGAAGGAAAAGGCGGCCGAGCAGGGCGTGCCGCTGGTGTGCGTGGCGCGCTCCAGCGGTCTCGAGGGCGTGGACGTGGTGCGGCCGGACAATATGCAGGCCGCCAAGCTGGCCACCGAATTTTTGATCAAACGCGGCCACAGCCAAATTGCTTACCTCGGCGGCCAGAGCGACTCATTGACGCGCGCCGAGCGGCTGGGCGGATTTTGCGCCACGCTGGTACAGTACGGCCTGCCGTTTCGCAGCGAATGGATCGTCGAGTGTGATTGCCGGCAGCGTGAGGCGGCGGAAGCGGCGGAACAGCTGCTGCGCCACTACCCGAACATTACCGCCATCGTTTGCCACAAGGCGTCGGTCGCGCTCGGCGCCTATTTTGGCCTGACGCGCAGCGGCCGCAGCATCGGCTCGGACGGGGTCGACGCCTACTACGGCCGGCAGGTAGCGCTGATCGGTTTCGGCGACGTGCCGGAGGCCGAGCTGACCGAACCGCCGCTGACCTTCGTCTCCAGCTCGGCGCGGGAAGTGGGGCGCAGCGCCGCTGCGCGCCTGCTGCAGCGTATCGGTGACGCCGACCTGCCGGCGCAGAACGTCATTCTGCCGCCGACGCTGATCCGGCGCGGCTCCGCCTAGTCCCGCCGCTGCTCCTCTTCCGCCTCCCGGCGGATCCAACCGATAAAGGTTTTCATCGCCGGCGTCAGATCCCGCGACTTCAAATGGGTCAGCCAATAGGCGCCGAGCGCGGCCTCGGTGGCAAACGGCCTTTGCAGCGCGCCGGCGGCCAGTTCGCGGCGGAACATGCTGACCGGCGCCAGCGCCACGCCATCGCACTGGATCGCGCCTTCCACCATCAGCCTTGACGAGTCGAACACCGGGCCGTTGATCCGCCACGGCGTCACCTGCGCCGCCGTGAACCAGCGCTCCCATTCATCCTTGCGGTAGGTGCGCATCAGCTGCTCGTGCTGCAGATCCTGCGGCGTGCTCAGGCGCGCGGCGACCGTCGGCGGGCAGAGCACCGTCAGCGGCGCGTCGAACAGCTTAATATTGCAGGTGGCGGGCCAGAGGCCTTCGCCGAAGCGGATGGCGAAATCCATACCGTCGGCCGACAGATTGACCAGATTGTTGTGGGTTAGCACCCGCAGATCGATAAACGGGTGCGCCGTGCGGAACGCCGCCAGCCTCGGCATCAGCCAGCCGACGGCGAAGGTGCCGACCACCGCCACCGTCAGCACCTCGTGGAAATGCCCGCCTTCGAACTGCTGCAGCACCGCCTCAATGCTGTCGAAGGCGTCGCTCAACACCGGCAGCAGCGCCTGACCCTCTTCGGTCAAATCGAGCCCGCGCGGCAGGCGGCGGAACAGCTGGATGCCCAGCTGTTCTTCCAGCATGCGTACCTGCTGGCTGATGGCGGCCTGGGTCACCCGCAGCTCCAGGCCGGCGCGGGTGAAGTTCAGGTGGCGGGCGGAGGATTCGAACGCCCGCAGGGCGTTGAGGGGAAGTCGATTGCGCATTGTCGATAGCCATAAGTTTTTCTTTATGCTGGCTGAAATTATTATCGCTTGTCAACCCGGCGGCAAAATCCGATATTTGGCGCGGCTGCTGAGAGCGTCGCGGCAGCCGTAAAGGAATGACATCATCAATCAGGGAAAGCGCCGTGTATAACGCCAACAAAAACTTTTGGCCGCGGCCGATGCCCTGCAACCTAAGAGCTTCTATCATGACGAAAATGAACCGCCTGGCGGCCGCGCTGATCGCCGCGCTGATCCTGCCGACCGCGCACGCCGCGCAGCAGCAGGATATCGACGCCGTTATTCAGCCGCTGATGAAAAAATATGGCGTGCCGGGCATGGCGATCGCCGTGTCGGTCGACGGCAAACAGCAGATTTACCCGTATGGCGTTGCCTCGAAGCAGACCGGCAAACCGATCACCGAGCAGACGCTGTTCGAAGTGGGCTCGCTGAGCAAAACCTTCACCGCGACGCTGGCGGTCTATGCGCAGCAGCAGGGCAAACTGTCGTTTAAAGACCCGGCCAGCCGCTACCTGCCCGAGCTGCGCGGCAGCGCCTTCGACGGCGTCAGCCTGCTGAATCTGGCGACGCATACCTCCGGTTTGCCGCTGTTCGTGCCGGACGACGTAACCGACAACGCCCAACTGATGGCGTACTACCGGGCCTGGCAGCCGAAACACCCGGCGGGCAGCTACCGCGTCTATTCCAACCTCGGCATCGGCATGCTGGGCATGATCGCCGCCAAGAGCCTCGACCGGCCGTTTATCCAGGCGATGGAACAGGGGATGCTGCCGGCGTTGGGCATGAGCCACACCTACGTTCAGGTGCCGGCTGCGCAGATGGCCAACTATGCGCAGGGCTACAGCAAGGACGATAAACCGGTGCGGGTCAATCCCGGCCCGCTGGACGCCGAATCTTACGGCATCAAGTCCAACGCCCGCGATCTGATTCGCTATCTGGACGCCAACCTGCAGCAGGTGAAGGTGGCGCAGCCGTGGCGCGAGGCGCTGGCCGCCACGCACGTCGGTTATTACAAGGCGGGTGCGTTCACGCAGGATCTGATGTGGGAGAACTACCCGTACCCGGTGAAGCTGTCGCGTTTGGTTGAAGGCAACAACGCCGGGATGATCATGAACGGCACGCCGGCCACCGCCATCACGCCGCCGCAGCCGGAATTGCGCGCCGGCTGGTATAACAAAACCGGCTCTACCGGCGGTTTCTCCACCTACGCGGTGTTTATCCCGGCGAAGAATATCGCCGTGGTGATGTTGGCCAACAAGTGGTTCCCGAATGACGATCGCGTCGAGGCGGCTTACCACATCATCCAGGCGCTGGAGAAGCTCTGACGCTCAGGGGCGCCGGCGAGGCGCCCCTACCACCGATGCTGCCGTTCACGCCGCTCGCGCATGAAATCGATAAAGGCGCGCAGCTTGAGCGGCAGATGCCTGCCGGCGGGAAAGTAGATGAAAAATCCCGATGCCTCGCTGGCATACTCCGGCAGCACTTCCACCAGTTGCCCCTGCGCCAGTTCTTGCACCACCGTGCCCTGAAAACGCTGTGCGATACCCAGGCCCGCCAATGCCGCATCCTTGATCAACCGATCCTCGTTAAAGATCAAACTGCCGCTGACGTCCAGCGCGCGTTCATCGTCGCCCAGGCTGAAATACCAGGGCTCCATTTTTCCGCTGCCGGGAAAGCGGTAGCGCAGGCAGTGGTGAGCTGGCAGATCGTCCGGCGTGGCCGGTACGCCGCAGCGCGTCAGATAGTCGGGCGAGGCGACCAGCACCCGGCGCTGGCCGTTGTCGATTGGCACGGCGATCATGTCCTTTTGCAGCATCGCGTGCATGCGAATGCCGGCATCGAAACTGCCCAGTACCAGATCGGAAAAGCGGTCTTCGGTAAACAGCTCAAGCTGTACTTCGGGATAGCGCCGTTGAAATTCCGCCAGGTGCGGCATCACCAGCAGCGAAGCGGCCAGTTGCGGCAGCGTGATGCGCAGCAGGCCCGCCGGCTGTGCGCCCAGGGTGCGCACGTCGTCTGCCGCCACGTCGATCTGGCTCATGGCCGGCGAGACCTTCTGATAGAACAACCGGCCCTCGTCGCTGAGGCGCACCGAGCGGCTGGTGCGGTGAAATAAGCGCACCCCCAGCTGATTCTCCAGCGCCTGAATGTTTTGTGACACCGCCGGCGGCGTGACGCCCAGTTGGTTGGCTGCGCGGGTAAAGTTGCCCAGGCGTGCGACGGCTTCGAAATAGGGCAGCAGTTGCAGGAGTGAACTCATCTATTAATAACCTGTGTTTAATGATTCATTAAATTATGCCTTATTTTAATTTATGACGAACGTTTTAGACTGGTTTTACTTTCCCTCAGCGAGATAAAAATCATGTCGGCAACACAACGGGCGTTAACAGAACGGATCGCGGCGATCGATCAACAGGCGATGGCCGAAGGGCGCATCGTGGGCAGCGTGGTGCTGGTGGCGCGGCAGGGCGAGATTTGTTACGCCGGCGCGACCGGTTATGCCGATCGCGAAGCGCGGCGGCCGATGCGGCGAGAAACGCAGTTTCGGCTGTCGTCGGTCTCCAAACCCTATACCACGCTGGCGGCGCTGCGCCTGATTGAACGGGGCAAGCTGAGCCTGGACGATGCGGTCAGCGACTGGCTGCCGTGGTTTACCCCGGCGCTGGCGGATGGCCGGCGCCCGACGATCAAGATCCGTCATTTGCTGAGTCATACCGCCGGGCTGGACTATCGGCTGAACCAACCGCCGGCAGGCGTTTACCATCAGTTGGGGATCCAGGACGGCGTGGAGCTGTCGACGCTGACGCTGGAGCAAAACCTGCGGCTGTTGGCGCAGGCACCGTTGCTGTCGCAACCGGGAGAGCGCTTCAATTATTCGCTGGCTATCGACGTGCTTGGCGCGGTGTTGGAGCGGGTGACGGGCATGCCGCTGCCGCAGCTGTTTGTCGAATGGGTGGCGCGGCCGCTGGGGTTCGGCAATACCGCGTTTTATACGACGGACGCCGCGAATCTGGCGACGCCGTATTACAACACGCCGCAAGGGCCGCAGCGCATGCATGAAGGCCTGCGGGTGGCGCTGCCGGAGGAGATGGCGGGGGGCGAGGTGCTGTTTTCACCCGCGCGGGCGCTTAACGCGGAGGCTTATCCTTCCGGCGGCGCGGGCATGGTCGGCGATGCCGACGATGTGCTGCAGCTGGTGGAAGCGTTGCGCAGCGGCGGGCAGGGCATCTTGCAGCCGGACACGGTGGCGTTGCTGCGCAGTCCGCATGTGGGGGCGCAGGCGCAAACGCAAGGGCCGGGCTGGGGATTTGGTTTCGGCGGTGCGCTGCTGGTGGACGCAGAAGCGGCGCAGACGCCGCAGCATGTCGGCACGCTGACCTGGGGCGGCGTTTATGGCCACAGCTGGTTCTTTGATCCACAGGCGCAGCTGAGCGTGGTGATACTGACCAACACCGCGTTTGAGGGCATGTGCGGCCGCTATCCGCAGCAGATCCGCGATGCGGTGTATGCGGCGCTGCAGGGGTAAATAAAAAGGGCCCCGCAGGGGGCCCTTGTCAGGCTTTCAGGCGATTACTGCGCCGGTGCCGGAGCGGGTTCCGCTTCCTGCGCCGGTTCAGCGTCTTCCGCCGGGGCGCCCAGCATGGCGAACTGGCCGATGAACTCCTGCAGAGACATCTTGTTGCCGTTCAGGTCAACCTGATTGTCAGCGTAGTGGAACTTGCTCGCGATCACGCCGTCTTTCTGGGTGGTCAGCTTGAACATCTGGCCCATGGCCGCCAGGCCCTGCACTTGCTGCTGCGCCAGTTTCTGCGCGTCTTCCTCATTGTAACCCTGCAACAGAGCGGTCTTCGCGGTCACTTCGGTGGCCATCGCTTCTGGAATGGTCAGGCTGAGATCCAGCTTTTTGACCGCCTGAGCGATCACTTGATCCGGCGACTGTGCCGGGGAGGCGGCCTTGCTCGGATCGGTCATCGCCAGATCCAGCGTGAAGAGGCTCTCACCCTTGCTGTTTTTCCAGCTCAGCGGGGCGATGCTGAGGCTTGGGTTGCCTTTCAGCAGCATCGGCAGGTTCTTTTGCAGCATCTCGGAGGTCTGCTGTTCGTAGACGTCCGGATCCAGGTTCTCGCCCTGCTGCAGCAGCGCCATGGTTTGGCGGTTGTAGCTGTCGGAGAAGTCTTTCAGCGCCTTGCCGTCGACGTTGTCGATTTTCAGCGTCAGTTTACCGGCGCCGAAGTCGTTGCCCTGCACCTTGAGCGCGTCCATGGTGTAATCGATCTGGCCGCCGATGTTGCTGCTGCCTTGCTCGCCGAACTTGCTCACCAGATTGAAACCGTCCAACGCCACGGTGTCTTTACCGTCGATCGTCAGTTTGAACTGTTTCAGGGTCATCGTCTGATCGCCGAGCTTCACGCCGAACTTGCTTTCGTTGCTGTTGCCTTTCAGGTTGAAGCCCTGGAAGGTGATCTGCTCGTTTTGGCCGAATTCGTTCGGGCTGGCGAACACGATAGTGTCGCTATTGGCGTCCAGCGCGAATTTTTTCAGATCGCGGGACACGTCGGCGTCAATGGTGGCGCCGCTGAATTTCAACGAAGATTTATCCTTCTGGTAGTCCAGTGGGATAAAGTCGATGGTGGACGCGGTATCGCCGCTGTACGAGATGCGCGAATCGGCGGTAAACAGCGATTTGCCTTTGGTGGTTTCAAACAGGCCTTTCACCGCCGGGGTGTTTTCCAGCTCGGTATGCACCGACGCCATGCTCGGCAGCAGGTTGAATTTTTTCAGCTGCGCGAACGGGAACGGACCGTGATCGATGGTTTCCAGGAACGCCACTTCTTCACCGGCTTTCAGCGCCGCGTTTTCACTGGTATCCGTGCCGTCGGAACGCAGCACATAACGCACTTTACTGCTGAACAGGCCGCGCTGGTAATTTTCATAGCTCAGCTTGACGCCGGCTTTCGGCAGGTAGGCTTTCAGTTGGCCGTTGGCGTTGTCGACGACTTCGCCCATGTGCTGCTCGATCTGTTTCCCGGTGTACCAGGATGCCCCGGTCCATGCTGCGCCAAGAACGACAATGACGCTGACAGCGACTAACGATTTTTTCATAGCTCTGTTTCATCCTTTTTTCTTATCACCCTCCGTTGCGTGGGAGGGGCAAATAGGGGCCGCCAAAAAACGCCCGCAGGCGTTTAATTGTGGGGGCAGCTCTCGCTTTCAGCAAGCAATTTGCTGAAATTTATCAACGGTTAGGCCAGTTGGTTATAAACCCGGGCGATGCGGCCGCTGCCGCTGACGTTGACCGGGGATTCGAAGGCGCCGATAAAGCAGGATTCACCCGATTTGAGCGTCAGGCGCTGCCCGGATTTTTCCAGCGTCGCTTCGCCGCTGACGCAGAACACGATAGCCGCGCTCCGCTGTGCCAGCGCCTGCGGCGCGGCGGTCAAATCGTGCAGTGAGAAGGCGAAATCTTCCACCGGGATCGGGAAGAACAGCTCGTTGCCGCGCCGCTCCGGTTGGGTCAGCAGGCCGGAAGCCGGCTGCGGGCGAAACTGCAGGTTGGCCAGCAGCTCGGGCACGTCGATAAATTTCGGCGTCAGGCCGGCACGCAGCACGTTATCCGAGTTGGCCATCACTTCCAGCGCCACGCCTTTCAGGTAGGCGTGCGGCGTTTCGGCATACAGGAACATCGCTTCGCCCGGCGCGAGCTGCACCACGTTCAGCAGCAGCGGTGAGAACAGGCCGCTGTCGTCCGGATAGAAACCGGCGATGAACCGCACGGTATCCCAGGGTTCACCCTGCTGGTTGTTGAGCGCGGCTTTCAGCACGCCGAGCGCCAGCGACTTCTGCTCGCCGCTCATCGTCAACAGGCTGGCGAACAGGGTGGACAGATGGGCGGTGTCCGGCTGCTGCAGGAAGGCGGCGATATCGTGGTGCGCGCCGGCGATAGGTTGCAGCAGGGAAACGATATCGGCCAATTCACGAAAACCGTTCATCGCCAGGAACGGCGTCAGCGCGAACACCAGCTCGGGCTTGTGATTGGGATCTTTGTAGTTGCGTTCGGCGGCGCTCAGCGGGATGCCGGCGGCGTTCTCTTTCGCGAATCCGACCTCGGCCGCCGCTTTGCTCGGGTGGACCTGGATCGACAGCGGCTGATCGGCGCACAGCACTTTAAACAGGAACGGCAACTCGCCAAAACGGCTGGCGACGTTGGCGCCCAGCTGTTTTGGCTGGTCTTCGTCGATCAGATCGCGCAGCGAACGCAGTTCACCGTCGGCGCCCGGCACGCGGGAAGGGCTCTTGGGATGGGCGCCCATCCACAGTTCGGCCATCGGCTGATTATCCGGGTTGGCGATGCCGTAAAGACGGGTCAGCGCGTCGTGGCTGCCCCAAGCGTAATTCTGTACCGCGTTGGTCATTTTTTGCATGTCGATAAACGTCCTTCTGCGTCATTGCCGCACTATTGGCAATTAACCTTCTGATTTTATACGGTTAACTCAATCTATGCCGACGACCATCATACCCTCGCGTCGGCAGGAAAAATCATGGGCGCGATCAAAACATCGCCGGATAACGTCGCGCCCGGCAACGGGGCCAAAGTATAGCGTGATAACGATCGGCGTCTCAATTGGTGCGCAGGTCTCAACGCGGCCCAGAAAATCCGTCGCAAGATTATTCTTTGGGAGAATGGGTTATTGCCGATAGCCCGCTTATCCTGCGTCATTATTTATTCTTCAACATGTCAAACTATGTCGGCTGAATTTATTTTTTACCGTCTGAGCCATTCCCTTATTATTATTTTCGCGCTGCGCCGGGCGATCACACGCCGAGCTTAAACCGGCGCGTCAGACCCCTTTACCGTAACGGCCAACGAGTCGATTTAACGAAACAAGAGGTCTGTTGCATGAAAAAACTGTTGTTGTTGTTGGGCTTTTGCACCGGCGCAGCTCAGGCGGCGGTGATTGTCGCCTATCCCTACGCGGCTCCGCGCGCCGTGGTGATCGCGCCGGCCCCGATCGTCGTTGTACCCGCGCCGGTAGCGGTTCCCACCTCGATCGCACCCGTGGCGCACCCGCTGGCACTTACCGCCGGCGCGGTGGCGACCGGGGCGTATCGGCATAATGAACGTCAGGACGCCTATGACGAGATCAATCATCTGCAGCAACAACGTATCGATGAGCTCAATCATTTACAGGCGCAACGCATCAATAATTTTAATTCGCGTCATCCGCGTTAATGGCTACCCACACTTTTATTCTCCGGACTCATTTCCGGCCGTTTATTTCGGCGCGGGTTAACCGGCGGAAAATAACCGCGTCATTGATGGGTAAAAGAGATGAAACGTGCTGTGAGATAACTCTCTTAATGCGAATAGTTATTATGTCACTATACTGGGAGTGCATGCCGACGGGGGGTAGCGCGTCGGCCTAACCCTACAATTTTAGGAATTATGCTAAGGAGATCATGATGGCAGGCGTTCGTATCGAAAAAGACTCTATGGGCCCCATCGAAGTCGCGGCCGACAAGCTGTGGGGCGCGCAAACCCAGCGTTCGTTGGCGCATTTCCGTATTTCCTCCGAAAAGATGCCGACCGCGCTGATCCACGCGCTGGCGTTGACCAAGCGCGCCGCCGCGCAGGTGAACGTGGATCTGGGGCTGCTACCGGCCGAGCGGGGTGCCGCCATCATCAACGCCGCCGACGAAGTGCTGGCGGATCGTCATGCTGACCAGTTCCCGCTGTCCATCTGGCAAACCGGCTCCGGTACCCAGACCAACATGAACATGAACGAAGTGTTGGCCAATCGCGCCAGCGAGCTACTGGGCGGCGTGCGCGGTGAAGAGCGCAAGGTGCATCCGAACGACGACGTCAATAAAAGCCAGAGCTCCAACGACGTGTTTCCCACCGCGATGCACGTGGCGGCGGTGATTGCGCTGCGCGAGCACCTGATCCCCGAGCTGAAAGTGCTGCACAAGACGCTGAGCGACAAGGCCGAAGCCTACCGCGACATCGTTAAAATCGGCCGCACCCACCTGCAGGACGCCACGCCGCTGACCCTGGGGCAGGAAATCTCTGGCTGGGCGGCGATGCTGGCGCACAATCTGAAACACATCGAGGACAGTATTCCGCACATCGCCGAGCTGGCGCTGGGCGGCACGGCGGTCGGCACCGGCCTGAATACCCATCCGGAGTACGCGGTGCGCGTCGCTAAAGCGCTGGCGGAATTGACCCATCAGCCGTTCGTCACCGCGCCGAACAAGTTCGAAGCGCTGGCGACCTGCGATGCGCTGGTGCAAGGGCATGGCGCGCTGAAAGGGCTGGCGGCTTCGCTGATGAAGATCGCCAACGACGTGCGCTGGCTGGCGTCTGGCCCGCGCTGCGGCATCGGCGAGATCTCGATCCCGGAGAACGAGCCGGGCAGCTCCATCATGCCGGGCAAAGTCAACCCGACCCAGTGTGAAGCGATGACCATGCTGTGCGCGCAGGTGCTGGGCAACGACGTGGCGGTGAACATCGGCGGGGCTTCCGGCAACTTCGAGCTGAACGTGTTCCGCCCGATGGTGATCCACAACTACCTGCAGTCGATCCGCCTGCTGGCCGACGGTATGCAGGGCTTCAACGAGCACTGCGCGGTGGGCATCGAACCGAACCGCGATCGCATTACCCAGTTGCTGAATGAATCGCTGATGCTGGTGACGGCGCTCAACACCCATATCGGTTATGACAAAGCGGCGGAAATCGCCAAGAAAGCGCACAAGGAAGGGCTGACGTTGAAAGCCGCAGCGCTGAAGCTCGGCTATCTGACCGAAGCGCAGTTCGATGAATGGGTACGCCCGGAGGCGATGGTCGGCAGCATGCAGAAGTAACCGCGTTCATCACCATCTCTTAACGGGGCGCGTTTGCGCCCCGTCTTTATCAGGCCAATCCTTCCAGCACCGACAACAGCGCCTGCGGCTCCGGCCGCCGGGTGTAATCGGCGTGCGCTTCGGCATAGGCAATACGGCCATCGGGAGTAATGACGAACCGTGCCGGCAGCGGCAGCGTCCAGCTGTCATCCTGGTTGAACTGCGCCAGATCGAGGCCGAGCCGCTGTTGATAGAGGGCGAGCAGCGCGTCCGGCAGGCGGTAACGCAGGCCGAATTGAGCCGCCAGGCGGTTGCCTGCATCGCTGAGTAGCGGAAAGGTGAGATCGTGATCGCGCACGGCCTGGCGGTTATGCACCGCGCTCTGCGGTGAAATGGCCACGAGCTGCGCGCCGTGATGCGTGATGGCGGGGAGTGCGGCCTGCAGCGCCTGCAGATCGAGCGTACAGTAAGGGCACCAGACCCCGCGATAGAAACTGATGACCAGTGGGCCCTGCGCCAACAGCGCCGCGGAAGAGCATGGCCGGTTTTCGCTGTCCGGTAGGATAAAGCCGGGCGCGGCGTCGCCGACCGTCAGCGCGCATTCGGTAATGCCCGACGCGATCTGCGCCTGGATCGCCTCACGCATCAGCGCGTGATCTTGCGCCGCGAGTTTGAACGGCAGTTGGTCGGTTTCGAATGCCACTTTGAAGGCATCGAGTTTGTCTTGCAGTGTCATGCGTTCTCCTGATGGGAATGAGGGGGAGCGCTCATCTTGCCCATTCCTAAATGGCGCGTGTAGACTGCAATAAATGCTAACCGTTATTCCATCAAGGAATGTCATGGGTAAATTTGCCGATTACGAAACCTATGCCTGCGTTTACGAGAGCGGTTCCTTTACCGCGGCAGCGCGGCGGCTGCACGTGGGGCAGCCGGCAGTCTCAAAAGCGGTGGCGCGGCTGGAACAGCAGCTCGGCACGCGCCTGATGCTGCGCTCGACCCACGGCCTGCAGCCGACGGATGCGGGACAGCAGCTGTATCAACGCACCCGACGTATCCTTAACGAGCTGGCGGAGACCGAAGCGCTGGTGCAGAGCGCTGGCGAGACCCTGAGCGGCCGGCTTCGGGTCGCTTCGGCGGCGGTGTTCGCCCGCATCGTTCCCTTGCCTGATTTGACGGCGTTTATGCGCGCCAATCCGCGGTTGAACGTCGATCTGCTGCTGGATGACGGCAATTTGTCGCTGATTGAAGAGGGCATCGATATTGCCCTGTGTATTGGCGAATTGGAGGATTCCGGCTTTACCGCCCGCAAGCTGGGTGAGGTAAAGCAATGCGTGATCGGCACGCCCGGCTATTTTGCCGCTGCCGGTATGCCGCAGCGGCCGGAAGATCTGTTGCAGCATGAGATGGTGATTTACCATCACCGTGGCGGCGGCGAGCAGTGGCGCTTCAGCCGTGGAGAGGAACAGCGCATGCTGCGGCTGCCAGGGCGCATGCGGGTCAACGCGGCGGAGTGCGTGCGCGAGCTGGTGATGGCGGACTTCGGTGCTACCGTCGCCAGCGAAGGCATGTTTCGCAACGAGCTGCAAAGCGGGGCGGCGATTGCGGCCTTAGCGGACTGGCAACTGCCGCCGCTGGCGCTGTGGGCGGTGTTCCCCGGCGGCCATTTCGTTTCGGCCAAGGCGCGGGCCTTTGCCGATTTTGTCCAAACCGCGTTATGCAGGGAGCCGTGATATGTCGCGCGCACAACGTTTACTCGATCTGATGCAGCTGTTGCGTAGCCACCGTTATCCTGTAGCGGGCCATGCGCTGGCGCAGACGCTGGGCATCAGCATGCGCACGCTGTACCGCGATATCGCCACGCTGCAGCAGCAGGGGGCGGAGATCGCCGGCGAGGCGGGCGTCGGTTATGTGCTGCGCCCCGGCTTCATGCTACCGCCGCTGATGTTCTCGCAGGCGGAGACAGAAGCACTGGTGCTGGGGATGCGCTGGGTCAGCCGCCACGGCGACAGTCAGCTGGCGAGTGCGGCGGGCCAGGCGCTGGCCAAGATCGCCGACGTGCTGCCGCCGGCACTGCGGGAGGAGCTTGAGGCCAACACGCTGTTGATAGCGCCGGTTCAGGCGCCGCCGGTGGCGGATGAGCTGCGGGTGCTGATCCGTGACACCATCCGCCGCGAGCGCAAGCTGCATATCGACTATCTTGACCTGGCGGGGCAGCGCAGCGAACGCCTGTTGTGGCCCTTTGCACTGGGTTTTTTCGACCAGTTCCAGATGTTGGTCGCCTGGTGCGAGCTGCGCCAGGCCTTTCGTCATTTTCGCCTCGATCGCATCCAGGCCGCCACGCCGTTGGAACCGCGCTATCCGCGCGGACGGCGGCGGCTGCTGAAAGAGTGGCGCCTCAGCGAGGGCATTGCGGAGCAATAGCGGCACGCTGCTGCCATAAACTGTCAGTCGCGCGCCTTAGTCTGTGCCTATCGGGAACCGGCCGGTTCCCATCATCCAGAGGACAGACCGATGACCCTTCCCAGCATGACCCTGCTTTACGTCGACAACCCGCTGAACAGTGCCGCCTTTTATCAACGTTTACTGGGACAGGCGCCGGTAGAGCTTTCTCCCGGCTTCGCCCTGTTTGTGCTCAACAACGGTTTCAAGCTGGGGATGTGGGCCAAACAGGGGGTAAAACCCGCTGCCACGTTGACCGGCGGCGGCGGTGAGCTGGGCTTCTTGTGCCAGGATCCGCAAGAGGTCGAAGCGCGCTATAACCAGTGGCGCGAACTCGGGCTGCCTATCGAGCAAACGCCGACCGAGATGGAATTCGGTTACACCTTCGTCGCGCGGGATCCGGACGGCCATCGCCTGCGAGTATATGCCCTCAGCGAGTAGCGTCATCGGCATACAGGTGCAAGCGCGGCACCAGCAGCCGCAGCGGTCGGGCGTCGGGTTTGTAACGGTGTTTCACCGCGTCGACGTCGTAGTTGAGCAGCTCGCCAATCTTCGGCACTGCGGCGCCGCTCTCTACCTGACACAGGGCGATCAGCGGCAGCGGGCAGGGGTGCTGCACCTGCTTTTGCTGCTGCTGATACCACACGCGGGCGATAGGTTGTACTTTGACCGGCCGCTTGATTTTCAGCGTCGCGTGCTGCGGCAGACGGCTGACATCGTCTATTTCGCGGCTGACCAGGGCGGCCCACTGTTCACGGCTGTGCGGCGGCACCGCGCGGCCGGCTTTCAGGCTTTTCTCCAGCTGCGCCAGGATGTCGTCCCGCTTGATGTTTTTGATGATGTGCTTGTTGGCCCAGCCGAAGCGCACCGAGTCGGGGTTGGTCAGGGCGGTGAGGGTGCGGTAGGCGCTGAGGGTAATCAGCCCGTGCAGATGGGTGTGTACGAACTCGAAACGCTGCTCCGGCGCCAGACCGGAATCGACGGTGATAATCTGCTCCAGTTCGCCCTTCAGGCGGTTGATCAGCGCCAACTGCGCCTGCAGCGTCAGATATTCCGGGTGCTCCACCGCCAGACAGATAACGCCGGGCAGCCGCACGGCGGCCTTGCTGCTGACATTCTCCCGGTTATGGTGGATGAACAGCCGCTGATAATGCTCCAGCGCCAGATCGCGCGCCGCTTGTCCCACATGCTGTTCGACCGCGATATGCGAGATAGCCTGATGTTCCTGGCCTTTTTCAACCTCCGGCAGGCTGAACACCCGCGCTGCCAGCAAGCGCAGCGGGGTGATCTGCTGCTGCAATGCGCCCAGCGCCTGCTCTAGCTCGACAAAGCAGGCATTCATTCGGCCAATCACATCGTATCTGCTCATCGTACGCTCCCATTTTAGTTACAACATACTATAGGAGAGTAGCAGGCTGGGGGCAACATCGGCGATGGGGAAATACTCGGCTTAACTGCCCGCCCGGCTTACCAGGGGGAAATAGGGCGGGTAGCAGGGGGAATTCTCTCGCTCGTCTGCCACACATGCGGGTAAGCGTGATTGTCGAAAATAAACCTGGTCTTCTTATGGTTTTGATTCATGGATGAATTTTTTCCCGCTCGTTTATTTTTTGTTTAGTCCATTTCTCGTTTGCCGTTGTCCAATCGCTGGAACAAACAGAATGGCAGGACGCTATGAGCCCTTGGGGTTATCTTTTCTTCTGTCATTAACGGGTGCTTTAAACGGAGGTTTACTGTGGATATTAAACAGAAAGTCAAAAACATGACGCTGGAAGAGAAGATCGGGCAAAAAATCATGCTGGATTTTCGCTACTGGAATCGGAACGGTAGCAGCAATCAGGATATGACCGTTCCCGATGAAGCCATTGGCAAGCTGATCGCCGATAACCACGTGGGCGGGGTGATCCTGTTTACCAATAATCTGAAAGACAAGCAGCAGATCAACACGTTGACGGCTTGGTATGCCGCGATGAAAACGCACGCCGGCATTCGCCTGTTTATTGGCACGGACAACGAGGGCGGTAACGTTTTCCGGTTGCCGCGCGGCGACTACGCCTCATTTCCCGGCAATATGGCGCTGGCGGCGGCGATTGAGGGCGGTGCGGATAAACAGCTCGCCGTTGAACAAGGCAAACTGATGGCCCAGGATATGCGCGCGTTGCATATCAACACCAACTTTGCCCCGGTCGTGGACGTCAACACCAACCCGTTCAACCCGGTGATTAACGTTCGCGCCTTCAGCGATGATAAGAACACCGTGTCCCGCCTGGCCGAGAAAATGGTTGCGGGGATGAAGCAGCAAGGGCTGATCACCGCTTACAAACACTTCCCTGGCCATGGCAGCACCTCCACCGACTCGCATACCGGTTTGCCGCGCGTCGATCGTACGCGGGAAGAGGCGTTTGCCATCGATATCGCGCCTTACAAACAGGCCATTGACCGCTGTGCGGCGCCGGACATGGTCATGACCGCGCATATTCAGTATCCGGCTCTGGACAACCGCCAGATCGACACCCGCAGCGGCGAAAAAATCACGGTGCCGGCCACCATGTCGCGTGAAATTCAGACACAGATTCTGCGCAATGAGTTGGGGTATGCCGGCGTAACGATTTCAGACGCGCTGGATATGGGCGCGATTGCTGAGCACTTCACCCAACAGGGGGCGGCTGAAAACGTCTTTGCCGCCGGGGTGGATATCGCCCTGATGCCTGTCAGCATCGCTTCGCCGGCCCAGGCTAACCTGCTGCCGGACCTGATTCGTTATCTTGCGGAAAGGGTGAAAACGGGGCATCTCAGCGAGGCTGATATCGATGCCTCGGTCGAGCGCATTTTGCGCCTCAAATTACGCCATCACCTGATGGGGCATCGCGAAGCCTCTTGTTCCAGCAGCGTTTCGTCCTCAGCACACAAGCTGGAAAAGCGCATTGCCGATCGCTCCATTACCGTGGTTATCAACCGTCACAGCCTGCTGCCGTTGAAAGACAAAGCGCTGTGCTATTTTATCCTGACCCCGTGGGGTGAGCAGGCCAAAGGCATCGCTAACGTGATGGCACAGGAAGGCTACCAGAACGTCGTTGCCGCGAAGGAAACGGAACTGAGCGATGCTCAGGTCAGGGCGCATATTGCCGATTGCGACGTGTTCCTGCTCGGCACGCTTTCGACCCGCTTTACGCCTGCTGAACAGGATGGGGTCATTACCTCCGCAACCGGAGCGAGTAATGACAGCAGCCCTTATCCGGGCTGGTTGAAATACGCCGCCGAACAGGGGAAAAAGCGCGTTCACCTCTCACTGCGCGCACCTTACGATATCGTGAACTATGCCGCAGACGTGGAGGCGGCCGTCGCCACCTATTCTTACTACGGGTATGACAGCGGCGTGTGGCGCGGTCCCTCGATGATATCTCTGGCACAGGTGCTGACGGGAAAAATCACACCGCACGGAAAACTGCCGGTCAACACCTGGCATGACTACGATGTGAAGACCAACACGGGCAAGATCGCATTCCCTCGCGGGACCGGGCTGAGCTGGTAATGGGACAAGTACCGGCGTCGTCAGAAAGGGCGACGCCGGCAGCTTGCTCGCGTTGAAAAAGCGGGCGGTTTCTTGCTCTGCACGAAACGACATGGGATAACCGTCACTCACGGAAGGAGAATATTTATGCCGACAGGCGCAACAAAACTAGGCGGATGGCTGTTGATGGCCGCCATGCTGGGCGTGAGCGGATGCGCCAAGCCCCCCGAACCGGAGAAACCTGCACAGCCGACACCGCCGGTTACACCGATGCGAGGCATCTGGCTGGCCACGGTCATTGGCTTGGACTGGCCGCCGGCGGCCTCCCTGAAAGCGGAAACGGCGCAAGAGCGGGTGCGCCTGCAGCAGCAGGGGCTGACGGATGCGCTGGACGACATGGTGAAAACCGGGATTAACACGGTGTATTTTCAGGTTAAACCGGACGGAACGGCCCTGTGGCGTTCTGAGATCTTGCCTTGGTCTGAGGTCTTGACCGGCACCGTGGGCCAGGATCCGGGTTATGATCCGCTGGCCTTTATGCTGCAAGAAGCACACCGGCGCGGCATCAAAGTGCATGCCTGGCTGAACCCTTATCGGGTTTCCATGAATACCCGACAGCAAACGATTGATGCACTTAATCAGACGTTGCAGTCCCCACCGGCCAGCGTCTATGCGCTGCATCCTAACTGGATCCGCACGGCCAACGACCGCTTCGTGCTCGATCCTGGCTTACCCGACGTGCGCAACTGGATCACTGGCGTGGTGGCTGAAATAGTCAAAAACTATGATGTCGATGGCATTCAATTTGACGATTATTTCTATTACGAAACGCCGCAATCGCCGCTGGATGATGGGAAGACGTATCGCGCCTACGGCAAAGGGTTTGCAGACAAAGCCGCCTGGCGCAGGGACAACACGCTGCAATTGATAAAACAGGTTTCAGCCACCGTCAAAGCGTTGAAACCCGCGGTTGCGTTTGGCGTCAGCCCGGCGGGCGTATGGCGAAACAAAGCGGACGATCCTGCCGGCTCGGCGACGCGGGCAGGGGCGCCATCGTACGATACGGCCTATGCCGATACGCGCCAGTGGGTAAAACTGGGGCTGCTCGACTATATCGCACCACAGCTGTATTGGCCTTTTGATCGTGAAATTGTCCGCTACGACGTGCTGGCCAACTGGTGGGCCGAGGTGGTGAAAGGCACGCCGGTTCGGCTCTATGCCGGGGTGGCGCTGTATAAAGTGGGCACGCCATCGGCCAGCGAGCCGGCCTGGACCGTCGATGGCGGCGTTCCCGAGCTGAAAAGGCAGTTGGATCTCAACGAGAGCCTGCCGGGGATGGGGGGAACCATCCTGTTCCGGCAACGCTATCTGACCGAGCCGCAAACGGATAAGGCCGTGGAGTACCTGCGCACCCGCTGGAAAACCGGTCAATAATCACAGGCACTGGCAGGACGAGCCGCGGCAAATCGCCGCGGCTTTTTCTTTTCAAAGACGAGCGGCTTCCGGCAGGCGTTTCAGGTAATGCACCACCAGCAGCGCCAGCAACAGCATCAGGCTGATAAACGCCGCTACGCCATTCCAGCCGAAGCTGTGCCAGAACACGCCGCCGAGGGTGCCGGCCACGCTGGAGCCGACGTAATAGCAGAACAGATACAGCGACGACGCCTGGCCTTTGGCGCGGCGCGCACGGCGGCCAATCCAGCTGCTGGCCACCGAGTGGGCGGCGAAGAAACCGGCGGTGAACAGCATCATGCCGATAAAGATCGCCGGCACCTGCGGCAGCGCGGTAATCAGGATCCCGATCAGCATAATCACGATTGACGCCAGCAGCACCGGGCCACGTCCGAAGCGCGAGGTGAGCGCGCCGGCCTTGGGCGAGCTGTAGGAACCGGTGAGGTACACCACCGACAGCAGGCCGACAATCGCCTGGCTCAGGTGGTAAGGATCCGCCAGCAGGCGATAGCCGATATAGTTGAACAGGGTGACGAAGCTGCCCATCAGCAGGAAACCTTCCGCGAACAGCAGCGGCAGGCCCTTATCGTGCCAATGCAGCTTGAAGTTGATCAGCAGGGTGCGCGGGCGCAGCGAGCTGGCGCGAAAATGCCGCGAGGCAGGCAGGATACGCCAGAACATGCAGGCGGCGGCGAGGGCGAACAGGCCGATGACCCCGAGCGATACGCGCCAGGAGAAGAAGTCGGTCAATACCCCGGTCACCAGGCGGCCGCTCATGCCGCCGATCGAGTTGCCGCTGATGTACAGCCCCATAGAGAAGGCGACGAAGCTGGGATGGATCTCTTCGCTGAGATAGGTCATGCCGACCGCCGCCACGCCGCTCAGCGACAGGCCGATCAGCGCTCGCATCAGCAAAATGCCGTGCCAACTGGTCATAAAGGCGCAGATCAGCGTGCAGACCGCCGCCAGCAGCAGCGCTACCACCATCACCGATTTACGGCCGATGGCGTCTGACAGCGGCCCGGTGAACATCAGGCCGATCGCCAGCAGGCCGGTAGAGACCGAAAGCGACAGGCTGCTTTCCGCCGGCGATACGCCGAAGTCTTGCGACAGCACCGGCAGGATCGGCTGCACGCAGTAGAGCAGCGCGAAGGTTGCCAGCCCGGCGGAAAACAGCGCCAGCGTTACGCGCATAAACTGCGGCGTGCCGCGTTCGATATAGGGGAGTTTGTTGTTGAGGGTGGAGCGTTTTACTTTTGGCGCAGCGGCCGCGTCATCGTTGGCGGCCAGCGTCGACGGCATCACGGCCGCAGAACGCACAGGGGTTGTCACAGCGTTTCCTTACCGAACTTCGGGGAGATAAACAGACACTTTGCAGATAACAAAATGATAGGGAGTGGCGAATTTTTTGTCTAATATATTAATAATTCAAATTAAGACGTTTTAAATATGAATATCGAGCTGAGACACCTGCGTTACTTTATTGCCGTGGCGGAAGAGCTGCATTTTGGCCGTGCCGCCGAGCGGTTGCGGATCTCCCAGCCACCGCTCAGCCAGCAAATCCAGGCGCTGGAAGAGATGGTCGGCGCGCGGCTGCTGGCGCGCAACAACCGCAACGTCAGTTTGACCCAGGCCGGGGAAATGTTCCTCAAAGAAGCCTACCAGGTGCTCGATCAGGTCGGGCGCGCGGCGGAAAAGGCGGCGCGTCTGGATCGTGGCGAACTGGGGGAAATGACCATCGGCTTTACCTCTTCCGCGCCCTTTATCGGCGTGGTGGCGCGCAGCCTGCGCACCTTTCGTCAGCAGTCCCCGCAGGTGCATATCAAAATGCGCGAAATCAACACCAAACAGCAGATCGAACCGCTGCTGAACGGTGAGCTGGATCTGGGGGTGATGCGCAACACGCGGCTGCCGGAGGCGCTGCACTATCAGCTGCTGCTGCGCGAACCGCTGGTGGCGGTGGTGCCGGAGGGGCATCCGCTGGCGGAAACGCCCGGCGGCGCGCTGCGTTTTCAACACCTGGCGCAGGAGCCGTTCGTGTTCTTCTCGCGCGAAGTGGGCACCGCGCTGTATGACGAAATCCTGCTGCTGCTCAGCAAGGCCGGCATTACTCCCTATATCACCCAGGAAGTGGGGGAAGCGATGACCATCATCGGGCTGGTCTCCGCCGGGTTGGGGGTGTCGATTTTGCCAGCGTCATTCGCCCGAGTGCGGGTGGACGGCGTGCGCTATTTGCCGCTGGCGGAGCCGGACGCCACCACCGAAGTTTGGCTGGTGCATCACCGCCGCCGGCCGCTGACCGCCGCGGCGCAGGCGCTGATGGCGTTGATGCTGAAATGACGTTGAGGTTGGGCAAATAAAAATCAATTCACGCTGAAATTGCGAGGAATTTGTGCAGCAAATCACATAACGAATCAAATAGTTGACGCTGTATGACAAAAGCCCCACCATAACCCCTAGTCTTTATTTAGAAGCGCGAAAAATAGTAGGAGCCGGTTTGTGATTGCGGTTGGGCAGCCTGGGCATATCGATCAAATCAAGCAGACCAATGCGGGGGCGGTTTATCGGCTAATCGATCAGCTGGGCCCGATTTCGCGTATCGAACTGTCAAAACGCGCACAGCTGGCGCCCGCCAGCATCACCAAGATCGTGCGCGAACTGCTGGAAGCCCATCTGGTCAAGGAAACCGAGTACCAGGAAATCGGCAGCCGGGGCCGCCCGGCGGTGGGGCTGGTGCTGGACACCGAGGCTTGGCATTACCTTTCCGCCCGTATCAGCCGCGGCAGCATCACGCTGGCGCTACGCGATCTCAGCAGCAAACTGGTGGTGGAGGAGTTGCTGCCGCTGGCGGCCGAACACCCTGAACCGCTGCTGAAACGCATCCTGACCGAAGTCGACCAATTCTTTATCCGCCACCAAAGCAAGCTGGAGCGGCTGACGGCGATCGCCATCACGCTGCCGGGCATGATCGACGTGCAGTCCGGCGTGGTGCACCGCATGCCGTTTTACGACGTGCTGGAGATGCCGCTCGGCCCGGCGCTGGAAACCCGCACCGGCCTGCCGGTTTACCTGCAGCATGACATCAGCGCCTGGACCATGGCCGAGGCGCTGTATGGCGCCTCGCGCGGCAGCCAGAACGTGATTCAGGTGGTGATCGACCACAACGTCGGCGCCGGGGTGATCACCGGCGGCCACGTGCTGCACGCCGGCAGCCACAGCGTGGTGGAGATCGGCCACACCCAGGTCGATCCGTACGGCAAACGCTGCTATTGCGGCAACCACGGCTGCCTTGAAACCGTAGCCAGCATCGAGAACATCCTGGAGATCGCCCAGCAGCGGCTGAGCGGTTCGATGAGCTCCAGCCTGCACGGCGCGCCGCTGACCGTTGAATCGCTGTGCGACGCCGCGCTGGCGGGCGATCAGCTGGCGCGGGACATCATTCTCGGCGTCGGCCACAGCGTGGGGCGCATTCTGGCGATCATGGTCAACCTGTTCAATCCGGAGAAGATCCTGGTGGGCTCGCCGCTCAACCGCGCGGCGGAGATCCTGCACCCGGCCATCGCGTCCTGCATTCGCCAGCAGGCGCTGCCGGCCTACAGCGAGCAGGTCAAGGTCGAATCCACGCAGTTCTTCAATAAGGGCACCATGCCCGGCGCCGCGCTGGTGAAAGAGGCGCTGTACAACGGTTCGCTGCTGGTGCAATTGCTGCAAGGCTAACATCAGAACTTCTTATTAATCCCGCAAAAGATTGAGCTACCTCAAGCCCCTACGTGGCAGCATCCCCTAGAATTTTTCCGAAAGACTTCTTCGCCGCCGATGCGGCGACACATTGTTAACGGGGCATTCTGGGGCATTTTATTCATGTTGAAGCGTTTATTTGTGACAGGCACGGATACCGACGTCGGTAAAACCGTGGTTTCCCGCGGGTTGATGCAGGCTCTGGCCGCCGAAGGCCGTTCAGTGGCCGGCTACAAGCCGATCGCCGCGCGCTGCCAGGAAACCAGCGAGGGCATCCGCAATAAAGACGCTTTGGTGTTGCAGGCATCTTCAACCTTGCCGCTGTCCTACGAGGAGATCAACCCCATCACTTGTCTGGATGAGGTGTTTCACGCGCATGCGACCGAGGATATCAACTATGGCCTGATGAGCAGCGGCCTGCGGGATCTGTCCGCCAAAGCCGATACGGTGGTGGTGGAGGGCAGCGGCGGCTGGCGCGTGCTGATGAACGATCTGCGGCCGTACGCCGAATGGGTGGTGCAGGAGCAACTGCCGGTGGTGCTGGTGGTGGGCATCAAGCTGGGCTGCGTCAGCCACGCGCTGCTGACCGCGCAGTCGATCATCAACGACGGCCTGCCGCTGCTGGGCTGGGTGGCCAACCGCATCAATCCGGGGTTGGCGCACTACGCCGAAACCATCACGGCGCTGCAGCAGCGCATTTCCGCGCCGCTGCTGGGTGAAATTCCGTATCTGCCGCGCGCGGAGCAGCGCGAACTGGCGCACTACCTCGATATTTCCACGTTGCTGTAGCCCATTCAGGCACAGAACGTCGCCAACAATCGGGCGGCGATCAACAGGCCCAGCCCATACACCGTGTGGGTGAGCAGGCTGAGGAGCCGCGCTCTGCGCGGATTGGCGGTTTTCGCCGCCGCCACGCCAAAGCCCAGCGCGGGCTGCATCACCAGAAACGGCGCCGCCAGGCTTAGCCAGCCGCTCAACAGCGCGATGCGCGGTTCCGGCGCCGCATACCACTCGATGCCCGCCAAACCGAGCGGGATAAAGGCGAACGCCAAGCCGATGGCGTAGTGCAGTATCCAGCCGATTTTTCTCTCACCCTGGCGCGGCGGCGCCGTGACGATGGTGGCGTGAAACCAGCGGCCGTCGAACATGCCGAGAAACCAGCGGCCCACCAGCGCGTAATCGAGGGAAGGGATGCCGAAGCGCCGCTTCAGCAGCAACGCCCACAAATCCATGCAGAGGGTGGCGCCGGCGCCGGTTAGCAGGATGCGCACTAACATATCGGGGGTCATACGGGTGTCCTTAACTCAGTGACGTGATAATGTGCGCACAGTGTGCAACTTAAAGTCGGCTTCAAGTCAATGGCGAAAGAACTGGATATCGGCGCGGTGGCGCGCCTGAGCGGAGTCGCGCCTTCTGCGCTGCGGCATTACGAGAAAAAGGGGCTGATTGCGTCGATAGGCCGCCACGGTTTGCGCCGTCAATACGCCGCCGGGGTGCTCGATCAACTGCGGCTGATTGCGCTCGCGCGCCTGGCCGGCTTTACGTTGGATGAGATGAGTGCTTTGTTTGACGAACGGGGCCAAATCGCGATCGATCGCGGGCTGCTGGCGGCGCGGGCGGATGAGCTTGATCGCCATATCCAGCGCCTGATGCAGGTGCGCGACGGGCTGCGGCACATGGTCGATTGTCCTGAACCCGAGCACCTGCAGTGCCCGCAGTTCAGGAAAATATTGCAGCAGGGTGAGTTCTAAGCCTCGCGTTTGGGCGGCGGCGCCGTGTGGTACACCGACACCGGTCGCAGGCCGCGCGACACGGTGGTGGCGATCACGCAGGCCAGCAGAATGCCGGGCAGCAGCGCGTATTCGCCGGTCATTTCAAACACCATCAGCGCCGCCATGATCGGCGCATGGGTGGTGGCGGCCAGCAGGGTAGCCATGCCGGTCAGCGCCAGCAGCAGCGGCACCGCCGCATCCATGCCCGGCCACAGGCCAAACAGCTGACCGATGATCGAGCCGAGCGCGGCGCCGACGAACAGCGTCGGGGTGAAGACCCCGCCGGGTGCGCCCGACCCGCTGCTGGCAAGGATTGCCAACAGTTTACATACCAGGATCGCCCCCAGCAGCAACACCCCCGGTGGCGCAATCAGCAGCGCCTGTACCACGCTGTAACCGTTGCCCCACACCTGTGGGAACAGCAGCGAAAGCAGCCCGACGATCAGGCCGCCCAACGCCAGCTGCAACGGCGGCTTCAACCGCAGCGATCGGAACGCGCGGCCGGTGGCGGTCATCAGCCATAAAAACAGCGGCCCGCCGGCGCCGGCCACCACGCCGACCAGCGCCATCAGCAGGTATTGTGTCGGCAGAGGGGCGGAGAGCGGCGTCACCAGGTAGAGTGGCGCCTGGCCGCCGTTGAGCAGGTTGGTCATCAGCAGGGCGCTCACTGCGGCGATCACCACCGGGCCGAGCGAGGCCAGCATCAGGGTGCCGAACAGGATCTCGGCGATAAACAGGCTGCCCGCCAGCGGCGCATGATAGGCGCTGGCCATCCCGGCGGCGGCAGCGCAGGCCACCCACAGTTTCCATTCTTTCTCGTGCGTAAAGCGCTGGGCAAACAACGAGCCCACCAGCGCCGCCAGCAGGATCATCGCGCCTTCGCGGCCGATGGCGCTGCCGCTCGACACCACCAGCAGCGACGCCAGACACTTCACCAGACTGGCGCCGGTATCCAGCTTGCCGTTGCCGGTCTCAATCGCTTCCATATAGTCGGTGGGCGCCGCCGGACGCTGGTGGCGGTAGCGCTGGTGAACATACAGCAGCAGGCCCGCCGCCAGACCGCCCAGCGCGGGCGTCAGCGCGCGTCGCCAGCCGGGCAGCGCGGCGGCGGCGGCCACCAGGCTGCCGTCGGCATTGCCGAGCAGCAGCCACTCGAGGCCAATCATCGAACGGTGGAACAGCCACACCGCCAGGGCGGCGGCGACGCCGATAAACACGGCGATAAGCAGGCTGCGCAGCAGGGCGCGATAGTGGTGCAGGTGGACCAATCTTTTCATGCGTGGGCGGCGTCGTGAGAAAAATCAAAGGGTCATCAGCGCATTGTGCTTGGCGCTCCGGCCGATGACCAGTGAATCTTTAGCAAACTGCGGCATAGGCGGGGCGGCGAGCGCCCCGGCGGGGGTTATTGCGGCGTCAACACCCGGCGCGTGCGGCCGGAGCTGAGGTAGTCGGCGATATAATCCTGCGAGATTTCGCCGCTGTAGCGGCCGTCTTCATCGACGATCGGCATCCAGGAGGTGTTGTGCTCGTACAGTTTCGACAGCACCACGCGCAGGTTCTCCTCCGCACGGGCGGTGACGCGGAAACGGTGCAGGCTGTCGGCGCAGACCCCGGGCGCGCCGCGCGCCTCACGGCGTTTGACGTATCCCAACGGTTTGCCGTCGGCATCCACCACCGTCACCGAGCGGGCGTCGATATCGTCCATCAGACCGAACGCCTCCACTAGCGGCGTCTCCCGGCGCACCGTCACCGTTTCCTGTTGATCGGCCACGTCGCCGGCCTGCACCAACAGCAGGCGCTTCAGCGTGCGATCCTGGCCGACAAAGGACGCGACGAAGTCGTTCGCCGGGCGCGCCAGCAGCTCATCGGCGCTGGCGTTCTGCACGATTTTGCCCTGGCGGAACACCGCGATGCGATCGCCGAGCTTCAGCGCTTCGTCGATGTCGTGGCTGACCAGCATCACGGTCTTTTTCAGCTGGCGCTGCATGTCGAGAAACTCGTTCTGGATGGTTTCGCGGTTGATCGGGTCTACCGCGCCGAAGGGCTCATCCATCAGCAGCACCGGCGGATCGGCGGCCAGCGCGCGGATCACGCCGATGCGCTGTTGCTGCCCGCCGGACATCTCTTTCGGGTAGCGGTGCAAAAAGCGCTTGGGATCCAGCGCCACCATGCTCATCAGCTCCTCGGCGCGATCGTGGCAGCGTTTTTTGTCCCAACCCAGCATGCGCGGCACTACGGTGATGTTCTCCTCGATGGTCATGTTGGGGAACAGACCGATCTGCTGGATGACGTAGCCGATTTTGCGGCGCAGGCTGACCGTATCCAGCGCGCTGGTGTCCTCGCCGTTGATCAGAATGGTGCCGCCGGTGGGTTCGATCAGGCGGTTGATCATCTTCAGCGTGGTGGTTTTGCCGCAGCCGGAAGGGCCGAGCAGCACGCAGATTTCGCCTTCCGGCACGTCCAGATTGATGTTGTCGACGGCGTTGAACGGTGTGCCGTTCTTCTGCATGAACTGTTTGGTCAGATTTTCCAATTTAATCATGAACGGATCCCCTTGGGCGTTAGCGCAATTTGCAAGCGGTGCAATAACCAATCGAGAACGATCGCCAGCAGGCTGATCATCACGGCGCCGGTAATCAACTGGCGGATGTCGCTGCTGCTGATGCCGTTGAGCAGCAACAGGCCAAGGCCGCCGGCGCCGATCACTGCGGCTATCGCCATCACGCCGATATTCATCACCACGGCGGTGCGAATGCCGCCGAAAATCACCGGCAGTGCCACCGGGATCTCTACCCAGCGCAGGCGTTGCCAGAACGTCATGCCGATGCCGCGGCCGGCTTCGCGCAGCCCGCCGGGCAGGTTGTCGAGCGCGGTGTGGGTATTGCGCACGATCGGCAGCAGCGAGTAGAGGAACACCGCGGTGATCGCCGGTACGTAGCCAATGCCGTGGCCGATTAAGGAAAACAGCGGGATCATCAGCCCGAACAGGGCGATGGAGGGCACGGTCAGCACCAGCGTGGCCAGGCTCAGCACCGGCGTCGCCAACCATTTGTGGCGGACAATCAGCACGCCGAGCGGTACGCCGATCAGGATCGCCAGGCCGACGGCGACGCCGACCAGCAGCAGGTGTTCCAGCGTCAATCCGGCGATATAGGCCCAGTTTTGCCAGGCGTAAAGTAAGGTATTCATCATGTCTCCTAAATCAGGCCGCGCTGCTTGAGGAACGCGTCGGCGACCTGTTGCGGCGTCTGGTAGTCGATATCTACCTTGGCGTTAAGCTCGGTGATGACCTGGTTATTGAACTGTTTCGACAGCGTGTTCAGCGCCGCTTCCAGCCCCGGCGTGTTTTGCAACACGTCGGCGCGCACCACCGGCGTGACCGCATAACTCGGGAAATAGCCTTTGTCGTCTTCCAGCACCTGCAGATCGAACCCTTTCACCCGACCGTCGGTGGTGTACACCAGCCCGGCGTCGACGAAGCCGTCGCGAATGGCGTTGTAGACCAGGCCGGGGTCCATCTGGCGGATTTGCGGGCGATCGAGCGGCATGTCGTACAGCGCCTGCATCGGCTTCAGGCCGTCCGAGCGGCCGGCAAACTCCAGGTCCAGCCCCAGCAGCCAGTTGTGTTTCGGGTCGGTTTTACGCACCTGTTCCACTTTGGCCACCAGCTGCGACATCGTGCGAATCTGCTCTTTTTCCGCGCGCTGGCGCTGCATGGCGAAGGCGTAAGTGTTGTTCATGTCCGCCGGCTGCAGCCACACCAGGCCTAGCTTGGCGTCGAGTTTTTTCACCGTGTCGTAAGTTTCCTGCGGCGTCATGCGCTTATTGATGTGGTTAAAGATGATCAGCGAGGTGCCGGTGTATTCCCAGGTCATGTCGATCTGTTTGTTGATCATCGCGTTGCGGGTGATCACCGTGGCCAGATTGGTCTTGGGTTCGACCTGAAAACCTTTGGCCCGCAGGTATTGCACGGTGATCGCCGACAGAATGCGCTGTTCGGTAAAGTTCTTGCTCGCCAGCGTGAGCGGGGCGGCCCAGACGGCCGCGCCGGTCATCAGCAAGGAGAACAGCAGCGCGTGGCGGAGGCGTTGTAACCATCGAGTCATCGCGTTTCTCCCATCAGGATGCGGTGTGCGGGCTGAGCCGGCGGCCGAGACCGGCCAGCGCCAGATCCAGCAGCAGGGCGATCAGCGCAGTGGCGGCGGCGCCGAGGATCAGCGTCGGGAAGTCGTTCAGGTAGATGCCGGGGAAGATCAGCTCGCCGTAGCTGCTGGCACCGATTAAAAACGCCAGCGGCGCGGTGCCGACGTTAATCGCCATCGCGATGCGCACCCCGGCGAAGATCACCGGTAGCGCGTTAGGGAGTTCGACCTGGCGCAGCCGCTGCCCGGCGGTCATGCCAATACCGTTGGCGGCCTCGACCAGCGCCGGCGGCACCGAACGCAGGCCGGCATAGGTATTGCGCACGATGGGCAGCAGCGAGGCGAGGAACAGTGCCACCACCGCCGGCCGATCGCCGATGCCGATGATTACCATCGCCAGCGCCAGCACCGCCAGCGGCGGCAGGGTGTTGCCGACGTTGAAGATCTGCATCACGTGTTCCGCCCAGCGGCGGGCAAAGGGGCGGCTCAGCAGGATGCCGCTGGGAATGCCGACCAGCAGCGACAGCAGCATGGAGCAGGCCACCAGGAACATGTGTTGCTGGCCGAGATAGATCAAATCTTCCCGGCGCGACTTGAGGGTGTCCCAACCGATGCCGTAAACCAGCAGCGCGATGACGGCGATAAACAGCAGGCTCCCGAGGAGCAGGCGCCGGTATGGCGCTGACTTGTGCATGATGTTGCGTCCTCCGTTGCGCGGAGCGGCCGACGAGACGGCGCATTCCGCTCTGATTGTTACCCACGGCCCGGCGGGCGTGGCGGTACAAAACGGGCGTTTCGCATGAGGTTAGCGACATTGAGCGAAGGGTGCGTTCGGCACAGCGTGCTGAACGTAGGCTCAATACGTGAGTTAATCAGCATAAGATACTGATATTTAAACCCGAGAAAGCACGAAGCCCAAAGGCGTCGGCTAGGGAAGGTATAGCACCCTGTCGTTGGTCGTGCCAAGTTTTATGAACAAAATCAGGTGATTGAGTTTACGCCGATCTGCGCCTCAGCCCGCGTCAGCGCTGGGATGCATGGAAAGTGAAAAAAATCCGCCGCATAACGTTACGCTGTAACAATGAGTCCAAATGGTGCGATTCGCCGCCGGCAAAGACAGGATGTGAGGGCGGATAGACTCGGCGCAGGCGCTTGCTGATATACTCAGAGAAAATAAAAACGCCAGGAAAGCTGCATAACGCCATGACAAATAACGTTTCACCCGCACCCATCGCTCACCGCCCGCTGATTCTGATCGCCTGCATGCTGGCGATGTTCATGTCGGCGATCGAAGCCACCATCGTCGCCACCGCCATGCCGACCATCATCGGCGATCTCGGCGGCTTCTCGCTGCTGGGCTGGGTGTTCGCGGTCTATTTGCTGGCGCAGGCGATCACCATCCCCATCTACGGGCGGCTGGCGGATCTCTACGGCCGCAAGCGGGTGTTCTTCTTCGGCGCCACGCTGTTTCTGCTGGGATCGGTGCTGTGCGGCTTCGCCCCCGACATGTATTGGCTGATCGGCTTTCGTCTGCTGCAGGGGTTGGGCGCCGGCGCCATCATGCCGATAGCGTCCACCATCATCGGCGACATCTACAGCGCCACCGAGCGGCCGAAGGTGATGGGCTACCTGTCGAGCGTATGGGGCGTGTCGGCGATCATCGGCCCGCTGTTGGGGGCGTTTATCGTCCAGCATCTGCCGTGGGCGCTGGTGTTCTGGGTTAACCTGCCGATCGGCCTGCTGGCGATGTTCTTCCTCTGGCGCTATCTGCCGGCGCATCAGCAGCTGCGGCGGCACGCGCTGGATCTGGCGGGCACCGCCTGGCTGACGCTGTTCGTTTCGGCGCTGCTGCTGGCGCTGTTGCAGATGGAAAGTCTGGGATGGTGGGTGGCGCCGCTGTTTGCGCTGGCGGCGGCGTCGCTGGCGCTGCTTGTCCGCCAGGAGCGGCGTGCGGTCGAACCGTTGTTCCCGCTGGCGCTGTGGCAAAGCCGGGTGATCGTCGCCGGCAACATCGGCGGGCTGGTGATCGGTGCGGCGATGATGGGCATCAGCGCTTTCCTGCCCACCTTCATTCAGGGCGTGATGGGCGGCTCGCCGCTGGAGGCGGGCACCACGCTGGCCCTGATGTCGATCGGTTGGCCGCTGGCCAGCACGCTGAGCGGCCGTTTGATGCTGATGACCTCGTATCGCGCCACGGCGCTGCTGGGGGCGCTGCTGTTGGTGGCGGGCGGCCTGATATTGCTGCTGTTGCAGCCGGCGGGCGGCCTGCTGTGGGGCCGGGTGGCGGCGTTTATGGTCGGCGCCGGTATGGGGTTGTGCAACACCACGTTTCTGGTTTCGGTGCAGAACGCGGCGCATTACAGCATTCGCGGCATCGCCACCGCCTGTACCGTGTTTACCCGCATGGTGGGCTCGGCCATCGGCACCGCTATTCTGGGCGCGACGCTGAATCTCAACTTGCAGTGGCGTTTGCCGGAGATTGACGATCCGGTGCAGCGTCTGATGGAACCGGCGGTGCGCCAGAGCATGGGGAGCGAGGCGTTGGCGCAGCTGACCCAGCAGGTGGCGGCTTCACTGCATTGGGTATTTCTGGTGTCGGCGCTGGTGTCGTTGCTGGCGCTGGCGGCGGCGATGCTGATCCCGGCGCGTTGTCGGCCGCAGGGCGAAGAAGAAGAGGCGGAGCAGGCGTAAGGGATAAGGAAAGGGCGCTGCTGCAGAGCGCCCGGGATAGCCGGTGTGGCTTACTGCGTGTTGGAGGTATCCTGGCTGGTGCCGGTCTGCGCCGCGTCACCGCGATCGTCGCCGTTGTTCAGGCGGGTATAGACGATCTTCTGGGTGTCGTTTTCGCAGTGGCCGACCACCTGGCCACCCGCTTGATCGGCCTGATCGTTGGGCACGATCTCCAGTTTGAAGCCGGACTCCGGTACGCCGTTATTGACGATTTTTTGCGAAATGTCCGCTTTCACGCTTTCGCAGGAGGCCAGTGCCGCCAGCGGGGCGCCGGCCAGCAACACAGCGGTTAATATCAGCGTTTTTTTCATCACGTCATCCTTTTAGACAATGGACTTCCTGTAACAGGATAGCAGCAACGGCGACCGGGTTTCACGCTTGCCCGCCCGCCGCAGGCGGATTAAGGATTAATCCGACGGCCGGTCTGGCGATCCAGGCATTTACGGGTGTCCGGTTCCCAGTAGGCGTTGACGTTGTTGCTGTCGTTGCAACGGTCTTCGTCATCCGCGGCGCGATCGGCCTTGTCGAACTCTTTCTCGACGCGAGTGTTAACCTTGTGGCGCAGGGTTTTGGTATCATTCCACTGCTCTTTGCTCTGGCGCGCTTCTTCGGTGCTCATCGCGCCGCTGCCTTTGCCATCGACGGTGACGCAGGTGCTGCCCTGAGTGCAGGTGGCGGCCAGCGCCGGCGCCTGCCAGGCGCCCATAACGGCCAGCATGGCGACCGGCAGCATCCCGCGCAGCAGTCGTTGGGTCGAAAATGTTTTCATCGTTTCATCCTTATGAGTGAGTGCGCCTGATGATGGCGGCACTGGCGTTACCTCGCCCGCAGGCGTGGTGACAAATATACCACTGCGTTCCTGGAATTCACCAGCCAAGCGCCGATTCGTTTACTTTATCGAGAGAAAACTGCGACCGATGTTAAAAACCACGCTGTTGTTTTTCGCCACTGCGCTCGCCGAAATTATCGGCTGTTTCCTGCCTTACCTGTGGCTCAAGAAGCAGGGCAGCGCCTGGCTGCTGCTGCCGGCGGCATTAAGCCTGATGCTGTTTGTCTGGCTGTTGACACTGCATCCGGCGGCCAGCGGGCGAGTCTACGCGGCCTATGGCGGCGTGTATGTGGCGACGGCGCTGCTGTGGCTGCGGGTGGTGGATGGGGTGAAGCTGTCTGCGCTGGACTGGGTGGGCGCCGGGGTGGCGCTGGTGGGCATGCTGATCATCGTTTCCGGCTGGCGCGCGGCCTGAGGAAACAGGGCGGGAGTCGCCTCCCGCCGCCAGGGATCAGGCGCCGCGGTGGATGTTCAGCCCGGCGAAGGACTGGCTGACCGGCATCATTTCCAGCGTGTTGATGTTGACGCGCGCCGGCAACGTGGCGACCCAGAACACCGACTCGGCGATGTCTTCCGGCGTCAGCGCATCGGCGCCTTCGTAGGTTTTATTGACCTTGCCGTCATCGCCCTTGAAGCGCACGTTGGAAAACTCGGTGCCGCCCACCAGGCCCGGCTCGATATCGGTCACGCGGATGCGCGTGCCGTGCAGATCGGCACGCAGGCCCAGGCTGAACTGTTTGACGAACGCCTTGGTGGCGCCGTACACGTTGCCACCGGCGTAAGGCCAGTTGGCGGCGGTGGAGCCGATGTTGATCACGTGGCCGACGTTGCGTTCGACCATGGCCGGCAGCAGCGCGCGTGTCATGTTCACCAGCCCTTTGGCGTTGGTGTCAATCATGGTTTCCCAGTCATCGGCGTTGGCCTTGTGCGCCGGCTCCAGCCCCAGCGCCAGCCCGGCGTTGTTCACCAGCACGTCGATCTGACGCAGCTCGGCCGGCAGTGCCTCGATCGCCTGTTGAATGGCGGCGCGGTTGCGCACGTCGAGCCGCACGATGTGCAGCGCTTGCCCTAATTCGTCCTGCAGCTCTTCGAGACGCTCAAGGCGGCGCCCGGCGGCGATCACCTGGTGGCCTTCACGGATAAAACGGCGCGCAATGGCTTCGCCGAAACCGGAGGTGGCGCCGGTAACAAAAATAATCATGTTGCTGTTCCTCAACTGTTTTTACCCTACATGCCTCTATCATTAGCACAAACCCGCAGGCAGTGGCAGCGGTTATCACGGCGGAAAGCAAAAAAGGTCACACCGGGCCGGCGGCCCGATGCTGATTAGCGCTGAGGCGGCAGGTGGTACACTACGGCATCATACTTGACGCGTTCGCAACGGCCGGCCAGCACGCCGCCCAGCGACTCGACGAGGCGGCGGCTGGCGGTATTCTGTTCGGCCACCGGGTAGATAAGGTGCTGCGGCTGAAAGCGTTCGCTGACCCAGCGCGCGATGCTCTCAACGATTTCGCGGCCGTAACCCTGGCCATGCAGGCTCTCTTTGACCCAGATGCCCAGCTCCGGGGTGTGGCTGCGCAGGTTGTGTGCGCCGCCGACGCCGACGAACTCTCGGTCTTCGCGCCGGCGGGCGACGAAGATCACTTCTTCGCCTTCGCGCATCAGCGGCAGCCAGCCTTGCCAGACGTTGGCGAAATCTTCCGGTGACGCTTCCGGCTCAAAGGTCATAAAGCGCGTCAGAGTGGGGGTGATCGCCTGGTAAACATCGTCGGCGTCTGCTGCGGTAAAGGGGGCAATCAACAAACGGTCGGTGTCCACGCGGCACTGAGAAAGGTCATTATGATTCATCTTATTCCCTCGCTTTTCAGGCCAGAACGGCAAAAAATCCGCGCCCATAAATCGGGGCGGATCGTCGATACTACGCGTATTGGCGTCAGAAGCGACTTATTTTTCGCCGTTGCGGCGGCGCGGAGGAGTGGTTTTATGTGACATCGTCACGTTGATGGGAAAGGCGGCGGGCACGGTTAACCGCACCCGCCGCTGAAGATCAGAACTTCACCGAACCTTGCAGATAGATCGTGCGCGGCTGACCGATGTACAGACCTTTGTTGTTGTCGTCATAGGCGCGGGTGAAATACTCGTGGTTGAACAGGTTTTTCACCCCGACGCCCAGATTCAGACCGGCCATTTCCGGGCCGAAATCATAGGCGGCGCGCACGCCCCACAGCATATAGCCGGGAATGCGGCCGGTGCTGCCGTCGGCGCTTTCCGCCACGGTGTTGGCGTTGTCGGCGAACTGGCTGGACTGGAGCTCGCCGTTAAGATTAAACGCCCAGTTGCCCGGCGTGTAGTCCAGCCCCAGCGTGCCTTTATGCTTCGGCGAGAACGGCACCTGGTTGCCCTTGTAGCCGCCGTCTTCGCGGATGGTGGCGTTGACGTAGGCGTAGCTGGCGTAGGCGGTCAGGTCGTCCAGTTTCGGCGTCAGCTGCGACAGATCGTAACGCAGGCTGCCTTCCAGCCCGGCGTGGCGGGTTTTGCCGCGCGCGGTCACGCTGTCGGTCACCTGGTTGGAGTCGTACTGGTTGTTGAAGTTGATCAGGAATAGCCCGATCTCGCCGGTCAGCGCATCGCCGGCGTAGCGGGTGCCCAGCTCCCAGGTGCGCGCCTTCTCCGGTTCAATCTTGCCGCTGTCGACCGCTTTGCCCATCTGGCTGTATTGCACGGTGCCGAAGGAGCCTTCGGTGTTGGCGTACAGGTTCCAGTATTCGTTCAGGTGATACATCACGTTCAACGCCGGCAGCGGTGCGTTATAGCTAACGTCGAGGCGGTTGTTCTTGATGTAGTTGTTCTGATACGACTTGATGTACTCGTAGCGCATGCCCGGCGTGATAGTCCAGTCGCCGATGTCGATGCGATCGTCGATATAGAAGGCGTGCGCCTCGGTGCCGGACTGGGTGTCGCGATCGTACGGGCTGGCGGTGGACGGCAGCCTGCCGGTGCTGGCCTTGCTGGTGTAGCGTAGCTCGTGGGTGGATTCGCTGACGTAGCGGTAGCCGACGCCGACCTCATGCGCCGAATCGCCCCAGCGGAAGCTCTGGCTGTAGCGCGGTTCCACGCCGCGCACCCAGTATTCGCGCGGCGACAGCGTCAGGTTTTTACCCTGATCCAGATAGCCGCTGCGCAGGGTGTAGGTGTAGAAGCTCTGCACGTCGAACTTATGCTGTTGATCCGGCTGATACTGATAGCCGAAGTTGGCCAACTGGCGGCGGCCCCAGAACTTGTCGTACGGGCGCGTCGACTGGAATGGGTTGGCGTTGTAGTCCGCCCGGCTCAGGCCGCCCGGCATGTCCGCTTCGCCTTCGTAGTATTGCAGCAGGCTGTTGAAGGTGTGCACCTCGTTCGGGGCGTAGCGGCTTTTCAGCATCACGTCGTCAATCTTGGTCGCGCTGTGCTCGCGCCAGTCGCTGCCGCGGGTGCCGGAGTAGAGCAGCGCCGCGCCGAAGCCGTTGTCGGCGGTGCCGCCGATCATCAGGTTGCCGGTGCCTTTCGGGTGATCCTGGCGCGAGGTCGGGCTGAGCTGCCCCTGCATGCCGGCCTCCATGCCGAAGGTTTTCGGGATGGCGCGGGTGACGAAGTTAACCACGCCGCCGACGCTCTGCGGCCCGTAGCGCACCGCGCCGCCGCCGCGCACCACGTCAATCGCATCCATATTGCCGAGCGAGACCGGCGCCAGCGACAGCTGCGGCTGGCCGTAAGGGGCGAAGGGCACTGGGATGCCGTCCATCAGCACGGTGGAGCGGCTGGCGAGGCGCGGGTTGAGGCCGCGAATGCCGAAGTTCAACGCCATGTCATGGCTGCCGGTGCCGTTGTTCTCCGGCGCCACTACGCCCGGCACGCGGTTCAACGCTTCGCGCACGGTGGTGGTGCCGGTTTTGACGAAGTCTTCGCGGCGCACTACGTCGCGTGCACCGGGATGCTCGAACACGTCTGCCTGACGGCCTTCCGCCAACCAGTCGCCGACCACGGTGATGTCCTCTTCTTTCTGCGGCTGCGGCAGTTTGGCCAGCGTGTAGCCGTTGTTGCCGAGCGCTTTAGCCTGCAGGCCGCTGCCCGCCAGCAGGGCGTTCAGGCCGTCATCGACGCCGTAGCTGCCGCTCAGGCCCGGCGAACGTTTACCGGCGGTCAGTGCGCCGTCCACCGAGAGCGCGATGCCGGCGCGCGCGGCGAACGCGTTCAGCGCGCCGTCCAGCTCACCGGCCGGAATGTGATAGGCGGCAGCGGCGCTGGCGGCGCTCGCCATCTGCGGTGCAGCGAAGACCAGGCCAATGGCCACGGCCAGCGGCGTGGCCCGTTTTCCCCAAAGCGAAGCCGGAGCGACCTTTCCCCAAGCGTTGTTCATACCTTCTCCTGAATCATTTTTTATTTATTGCTGCAGTGTTTTCCTGGGAGTCGGATGAGCGAAGCAAAAGGGACAATCAAGAATGCGATTTTTTATCATTTTTATTTAAAAAGATTCAGGCGGGGACGATTTGCAGCCAATAGCGGGTAAAGCTCTGCAGGCGCACCGGCAGGGTCTGGCTGAGCAGGGCGAGGGCGCGATCGGTATCGTTGAGCGGGAAACTGCCGCTGACGCGCAGGCCGGCGACGGCCGGATCGCAGCTCAGGTGGCCGCGCCGGTAGCGCGCCAGTTCGGCGATCACCCGGTCCAGCCGCCACTGGCTGACGCTCAACACGCCGCGCAGCCAGCCGTCCTCCGTCGTGGCCGGTTGTTTGTCGCTGAAGGCCGTGGTGCTGAAGCTGATCTGTTCTCCGGCGTTCACCCGGCGCTTTTGTTGCGCGTCTTGCGCCAGCTGCGCCTCGACCGCGTGTTCCAGCACCGCCAGGCGAGTTTCGCCGTCGCTCTCGCGCACCAAAAAACGGGTGCCGAGCGCGCGCATCGCCCCCTGCGGGCTTTGTACCCACAGCGGCCGGGGATCGCGTCCGGTCACCAGGCTGATTTCTCCGGCGTGCAAGCGGATCAACCGTTGGCGATCGTCGTAATGCACGTCTACCGCGCTGGCGGTGTTCAACACCAGTTGGGTGCCGTCGCTTAACACAATGGGTTTGATTTCGCCGGTGGCGGTGCGGTAGTCGGCGCGCAGCTCCCGGCCGAGCGGCGACTGGTAGAAGAATCCGCCGCCGCCCACGCCGAGCAGCAACAGCAGACTCTTCAGCAGGGTGCGGCGATCGATCGCCGACTGGCGGTCGGCGCGATCGAGCGCACGGTAGCTGAACTTGCCCGGCACGCCCTGCAACTGACTCTGCAGCGCTTCGACGCGCTGCCAGGCCCAGCGGTGATCGTCATGCTGCTGGTGCCAGGCTTGCCATTGTTGGCGCTGGCGTTCGGTGACGTGCTCATCGCACAGCAGGGCATACCAGTGTGCGGCCATTTTCAGCGCCTGGCGCTGCTCGGGGGTGATGGCGTTGCTCATGAATAAATGTCGTTTTCGAGGCTGAACAGCAGGCAATGCTCGGTGGCTTTGGCCATGTATTTTTTAACCGAACTGACCGACACGCCGAGGCGCGCGGCGATGTCCGCATAGCCCAGACCTTCGAGCTGCGACAACAGAAAGGTCTGTTTTACCTTCGGCCCCAGGCCATCGAGCATGGCGTCGATCTGTTGCAGGCTTTCCAGCAGGCTCTGGCGCTGCTCCGGCGACGGGGCGTAGCCTTCCGGGATCAGCGCCAGCATCTCCAGATAGGCGCGTTCCAGCGTTCTGCGGCGGAACAGATCGACCATCACCCGCTTGGCGACGGTGACCAGAAAATCTTTCGGCTCGCGCAGGGTCGCCGCGGCGTCGCTTTTCAGCAGGCGCATGAAGGTGTCCTGCGCCACATCGTCCGCGTCGAACGCGCAGCCCAGCCGCCTGCGCAACCATCCCTGCAACCAGGCATGATGGGTGGCGTAAAGGCGCGACAGCGCGGTGTGCGGGGCGGAAGCGGTGGCGGACATGGTTTTCGCATTGCTGGTCAAAAAGATGCGCGGATGATAATTGAGAATGGTTATCGTTTCAAGTTTGTCGGGTGGCCTGCGGAATGGGTCAGACCGCTTTGCATCGTGTTGGAATAAACGTCACGGCCGCGAAATTATCCGCTTGCCCAATAAAGGTGCAGCGGCGCGGTGTTATTTCGGCAAGCAAACGGTTGCTATTCGTCTGCCGTTGAAGACCGCCACGCGTTTTATTCTTTTTCATCGGTTGGTTTTCTTTGGTTGAATTAGAATCAATCTGTTTTTAAATAAAAATATATTTTATGACCGCCTGTTGGCACACGGCTTGCTATGCTTAATCCGGTCTTTATGTTTGGGTAAAAAAGGCCTTGTTTCATCATCGCAAGTTATTACGCGGGTGGGCTTGGCCGGCCGTCACAAGGAAGAAAATAATGGCACTGCAATTCACCACGGCTATTCGTGGCAATTTTTTTGATATCGCCGCCTGTGTGGAGGCGCCGCAACAGCTCGAGGAACGCCTGCGGCATGTTCCCGACGGTTTGCTGCTGCTGAACGACGGCGTCATCGTCTGGTTCGGCAGCTGGCAGCAGGGCGAGGCGCTGCTGCCACCGGGCTTCGCGGTCACGGAGTATCGCGACAAACCGATCGTACCGGGGTTTATCGATACCCATATCCACTATCCGCAAACCGAAATGATTGGCGCCTATGGCGATCAACTGCTGGACTGGTTAAACAATTACACCTTCCCGACCGAAAGCCGTTACGGCTGCGAGCAGCACGCCGATGCGATGTCGGCCTTCTTTCTGCGGGAGTTGTTGAGCAACGGCACCACCACCGCGCTGGTGTTCGGCACCGTGCATCCGCAGTCGGTCGATACGCTGTTCAGCCAGGCGGCAGCGCTGAACATGCGCCTGATCGCCGGTAAGGTGATGATGGATCGCCATGCGCCGGAGGCGCTGCTGGAAACGCCGGAGCAGAGTTACCGCCAAACGCGTGAACTGATCGAACGCTGGCACGGCAAAGGCCGCCTCGGTTACGCCATTACGCCGCGCTTTGCGCCCACCAGTACGCCGGCGTTGCTGGCGCAGGTGCAGCGGCTGCGCGAAGAATTCCCCGACGTTTGGCTGCAGACGCACCTGAGCGAGAATCCGCAGGAAGTGGCCTGGGTAAAAGCGCTGTTCCCGCAGAGCCAAAGCTATCTGGACGTTTACCACCGCTACGGCATGACCGGCAGCAAAAGCGTGTTCGCCCACTGCCTGCACCTGGAGGAGCAGGAGTGGGACTGCCTGTGCGAGACCCGCTCGGCAATCGCCTTTTGCCCCACCTCCAACCTGTTTCTCGGCAGCGGGCTGTTTGACCTGCAGCAGGCCTGGCGCAAGCGGGTGAAGCTCGGTATCGGCACCGACGTAGGGGCCGGCACCACCTTCAATATGCTACGCACGCTGGGTGAGGCGTACAAGGTCGGCCAACTGCAGCATTACCGGCTCGCCGCCGTAGAAGCGTTCTATCATGCCACCCTGGGCGGTGCCCGCGCGCTGTCGCTGGACGACAAAATCGGCAACTTCAACGTCGGCAAAGAGGCGGATTTCGTGGTGCTCGATCCGGCGGTCACGCCGCTGCAGCAGTTGCGCTACGCCAACAGCGCCACGTCTGCGGAGCAAGGGTTCGTGCTGATGACCCTGGGAGACGATCGCAACATTTATCGCACCTATGTGAATGGTAAGGTGGTTTATGAGGCGTCGCGCTGACGCAGCCGCGCCTGCAGCCAAACGCTGAGCGGTGCGACGGCGACGGCACTCAGCGTGCACAGCCATAACAGACGTTGCAAACTGAGCGGGGTGAGGCCGCCGCTCAGCAGCGTGGAGGAGAGCAAGAAGGCCACCGTGGCGCTCAGGTGTATCAGGGCGGTTTGCAGTACGCCGAAGGCGGCGCGTTGCCGATTGTCCGGCCAGCGCATGCTCAGGGAAGAGATCGCCACCAGCCGCGCATAGGCCGCCGCGAGAAACGCGACCATGAACAGTTCACCGCGATCGCCACCGTGCGCCGCCAGCCACAGGCTGCCCAGCAGCAACAGCGTGGCGCCCACCGTCAGCGTCACGGCACCAAAGCGTTGCAGCCAGCGGCCTGCCAGCACGGTCGCCAGATAACCGGCCACGCCGCCGATGAAAAATAGCCAGGACAAATGCGCGTCTACCACCTGTAACCGCTGGGTGAGCAGCGGCGCCAGCACCGGGATCAGCAGCATTGGGCTGAACTGCGTCAGGCCGGCGGCGGCGGCGAACAGCAACAACCGGCGATCGAGCGTGACGGGCGCGGCAGCCTGTGGCTGCGGCGCATCCCTGGGAACGAACAGCGCCACCAACACCGCCGCCAGCAGACACAGCCCGCCGATAGCCGCCAGCGCAACGCGCCAGCTTGCCACTTCGCACAGGTACAGCATGCCCGGCATGCCGACAATGCTCACCAGCGAAAAAGACGCGATCACCGTCGCCAACATTCTGCCGTGCAGCGCGGCCGGCGCGGCGTTGAGCAGCAAGCCGATCCCGACGCCCATCGTGGTGCCGCCCAACAGCCCGGCCAGCAGCCGCAGCGCTAACAGCCAGTAAAACTGCTGGGTTGTGGCGATCAATAAGGTGGTCACGCCCAGTAGCGTGACATTGAGCATCAGAAAGCGCTGCTTCTCAACGCCGCCGATCCAGAAAAATGCGCCGATGCCGGAAATCACCGCCGCCAGCGTATAGGCCGCGCTGACATAGCCGGCGTAGCTGACGGGCACGGAAAAGTCGGCGGCCATGTAGAGGAATATCGGGTTGAATACCATGTATTCCAGTGCGTTGGTGAACTGAATAAAGGCGATGACCAGCGCTATCGCCGTCAGCTTTCTCGTGGGTGTCATAAGCATCTATCGGTTGCAGAGTCAGGCCGGCAGTGTAGCGCTTGGCGTTGATCGGGATTAGATGGTAGAAATGGCATGGTTTGTTATCAAATCAGGGATAATCATGCGCGATAAATTGGATTTAAACCTATTACGCATTTTCGTGGCGGTGGTGGAGCAAGGCAGCTTCGTCGGGGCGGCGCGGGCGCTGGCGATGCCGACCTCCAACGTCAGCCGCTATATCTCTCAGCTGGAGCGCCAGCTCGAGCAGCGATTGCTCGAACGCAGCACTCGCTCGATGCGGCTGACGCCGAACGGCCAGCTGTTGCATGAACGCACCCAGCCGCTGCTGGCGTCGCTGGAACACACCGCGCAAACCCTCAGCGAACGGCAGCAACAGCTGCGTGGGCCGCTGCGCCTGTGCGTGCCCAATGAAGTGGGGCCATACCTGTTGGGCGAGCCGCTGGCGGCGTTCGCCCTGCAGCATCCGCAGATCGAAATCAGCTGCGTGACTAACCTGGCGGGTATGACGTCGCTGCTCGACGATGTCGATCTGGCGGTGATGATCAGCCGGGGCATGCTGGACGACAGCGACTATGTCGCGCAGCCGCTGGCGTCTTTCCCCTGCATCGTGGTGGCCGCTCCGGCGTTGCTGGCGCAGTGGTCGCCGTTGTCGGAGATTGAACAATTCACGCAATTGCCCTGCATCAGCACGGTGGATGCGCTGAAGGGCATGCCGTGGCAGTTCGTCCGCCCGGACGGAACCTTCGTTACCGTCCCGGTCAATGCGCGCTATCGCGTCAATAGCGGGGAGATGGCGCTGAAGGCGGCCTTGGCCGGCGTGGGGTTCGCCATGCTCTCCGAGCTCGGCTGCCGGCCGTTTCTGGCCGATGGCCGTTTGGTTGAGGTGCCGCTGGCACTGCCGCCGGCGCCGCTGCAGCTGTATGCCGTTTATCCCGGCCGCCGCTATCTGCCGGCCAAAACGCGCGCGCTGCTGACCTTTCTGATACAGCAGGTCGGCGAGGCGGCTCACGTCTAATCACTTGTTTTTTCTCAAACTGCCAACTGCCCTAAGCTAGGAGGTGACTCAGAGGGAGCCATTCCCCGAGACCTTATTCCGTGGACATGGAGGCGTTTCGATTTGATGCGTTTATCCACATTGCTGCTCGATCCGGCGGTCACGCCGCTGCCTATTACATATGGCGAGAGATAGAATGAATAGAGTTATTTGATTAGGAGGCTCTTTATTGGTTTTTTATCGATATGCATAGTGATATACGGCTATGTGGCTGGGTAAGTGCGTAAAAAACATTGCATTTATTCGGAACGCCCGATATCATAATGAGAATAATTATCTTTACGATATCGCTAATTAAAAACAACAGATCTGTTTTAATCTCTGCTGCTGTTTTTCGATATGCTTCCGCATTTTACGAGCCAAGGCTGGCTTGAATTTTATTTCTGGAAAGGGATGTCATGCGTGATTTGTTTCGACAGGAAGCCACGGATCATCAGCGGGCGAAATGGGCGGGTAAGGCTTTATTGATAAACGGCTTGCCTGCCTGGTGCTTTGGTCTTTTATCGTTTTTATTTATTCTTGTTTTCCTCTCTTTTCTTATATTCAGTCATTATACACGCCGCATTAATGTTTATGGTGAAATCACCACCTTCCCCCGCTCAGTCAACGTGTTTGCGCCCCAACAGGGTTTTATCTCGGAACGCTTCGTCGAAGTGGGGGATGTGGTTAAAAAAGGCCAGCGTCTTTATCAGATTGATGTCAGCCGAGTGACGGATAACGGGAAAGTGAGCGCCAATACGCGCCTGGCGCTTGAAAACCAGTTAAAACATGTCGACAGCATCATTCTTAAGTTGCAAGACAACAAGCGTATGACGCTGGAAAATCTACGCGCGCAAAAAAAACAGTATGAATTGGCGCATATGCAGTCCAAACAGCTGTTGGATAATGCACGAGAGGGGGTGGCATTTGCTCAGGACAACATGCGTTCCTATAAGGAATATCAGCAACGCGGTCTGATTACCAAGGATCAGCTTAGCGGGCAAACCTATTCATTTTATCAACAACAAAGTCTGTTCCAAAACCTGCATAGTCAACACATTCAGGAGTCGTTGCAAATTACGAATTTGGAAAGTGACATCGTTACGCGCGCGGCAGATTTTGATAACCAAATTTCGCAGTACCAGTTTCAGCGCAATGATTTGCAACGGCAGTTAGCGGAAGCCGATGCCAGCGGCGCATTGATCGTGAACGCCCCAAGCGATGGCCGCATTGAGTCTCTCAGCGTTACGCCGGGTCAGATGGTCAATAGCGGTGACAGCTTGGTACAGATTATTCCACGTAATGGCGCGATTTATCAGCTAGTTTTATGGTTGCCGAACACCAGCGTGCCTTATGTTTCAGCGGGGGACGGCATTAACATTCGCTATGACGCTTTCCCTTATGAGAAGTTCGGTCAGTTTCCCGGCAGAATAGAAAGCATCGCTTATGTACCGGCCTCCATTCAAGAAATGTCAACTTACAGCAGTTCTCCCGTGCATCAACCCAGCGCGCAAACGGCATCTTTTTACAAGGTGACCGTTTCCCTGGATAAAACGCATATCAGTTACCAGGGCAAAGCGTTGCAGCTCACTAACGGCATGCGGGCTCAATCCACGCTGTTTCTGGAAGAAAGGCCTCTATATCAATGGATGTTCTCACCTTTCTACGATATGAAAAACAGCCTGATGGGGCCAATCAATGACTGAATCTTATTTAGACGCGCTAAAGGGCAAACTCAATTTGTCGCTGCGCCGCAAAGTGCCGCAGATCCTGCAAACTGAAGCCTCGGAATGCGGGCTGGCCAGTTTAGCGATGGTATGCCATTACCATGGTTTGCAAATCGATCTGTTTAATCTGCGCAGCCGCTACGGCTTTTCTTCACGCGGGGCGACGCTCTCCGCGTTGATTGACATCGCGAGCGCACTCAAGCTGCAATCCAGAGCGTTATCGCTGAATATCGATGAGCTTAAAGCGTTGAAAATGCCCTGTATTCTGCATTGGGACATGAAGCATTTCGTGGTGCTTGTCAGTGTCAGCCGAGGGCGGGCGGTGATCCATGATCCTGCTTTTGGCCGTAAAGTGCTGGAGTTGCATGAACTGTCGCGGCATTTTACCGGCGTAGCGCTTGAGCTATGGCCAGACAGTGAATTTCAGCCGATCAAACAGCAAAGCAGATTGCGCTTTCGTAAGCTGATGAGCAATGTGCGCGGCCTCAAGGGAGCCTTGCTAAAGATCTTCTGTCTGTCGATCGTGATTGAAGCGGTTAATCTGCTGTTGCCCGTTGGTACGCAGTTGGTCATGGACCATGTGATTTTGGCCGGCGATCATGATCTTTTAGCGCTGATATGTATAGGATTGCTGTTCTTTATTTTATTCCGCACCGGCGTATCCATGTTGCGCTCGTGGATCTCTATCGTCATGGGCGCGTTGATAGACGTGCAATGGAAGGCGGGAGTGTTTGATCATCTGATGAAATTGCCGCTTTCCTTCTTTGAGAAGCGCAAGTTGGGTGATATTCAATCCCGTTTCGGCTCATTGGATACGATAAGAGCGACTTTCACTACCAGCATCGTCAGCAGCATTATTGATGGCATCATGTCTGTCGGGGTATTTGTCATGATGCTGCTCTATGGCGGCTGGTTAGTTTGGGTGGTGCTCGGCTTTACGGCGATATACGTCATTCTCAGGCTGTCGACTTATCAACATTATCGGCAGCTGTCGGAAGAGCAGTTGGTGAAGGGCGCGCGGGCCGGGTCTCATTTCATGGAGACGTTATATAGCATCAGTACGTTAAAGGCGTTGGGGTTATCTGAAACCCGTTCACAGTATTGGCTGAATCTAAACGTAGAAACGATCAATGCGGGTATCAAGCTGACCAAGTTAAACATGATGTTTGGCGGTTTGGGGGCGTTTATTGCCACCTGCGATCAGGTGATCATCCTTTGGCTCGGCGCGGCATTGGTCATAGACAATCAAATGACGATCGGCATGTTTATCGCGTTTAACGCCTACCGTGGGCAGTTCTCGGAGCGTGCCAGCAGCTTGATCGACATGATGCTTCAGCTGCGAATGTTAAGCTTGCACAATGAAAGGGTGGCGGACATTGTGCTTTCGTCACCGGAACCGCAAATGCCCGCGCGTCAGCTCTTCACAAAAGGCAACGCCGCAGAGCTTCAGGTGCGGAATCTGCGCTACCAGTATGATCGTTTGGCGAAACCCATTATCACGGATTTGAATCTCAGCATTGCCGCGGGAGAAAGCGTGGCGATTGTCGGCCCCTCCGGCGTGGGTAAAACCACATTGATGAAGTTAATGTGTGGGTTGCTGTCGCCGGATGAAGGGGCCGTGCTGGTCGATGGTATGGATATCAGCAACATTGGCGTTAATAATTATCGCCAATGTATCGCTTGCGTGCTGCAAGATGACAAGCTGCTGGCGGGATCTATCGCTGAAAATATTTCAGGATTTGACGCCGAAATGGATCTGAAACGTATTGAGGCGTGCGCACGGCGTTGCAATATGCATGATGATATTCAAAACATGCCGATGGGCTACGAAACATTGATCGGCGAATTGGGGGGAAGCCTTTCTGGCGGACAGAAACAGCGTTTATTGATAGCCCGTGCGCTCTATCGTCGCCCCAGCATTCTGTTTATGGACGAAGCGACCAGCCACCTGGATCTCGATAATGAAACACATATTAACCGCGCTATTTCACAACTGAACATTACCCGCGTGATTATTGCGCACCGTCCATCGACGATTGCCTCTGCGGATAGAGTCATTCAACTCGGGTAACGTCAGCTTCGCTTCACCTGGCTTCTTCATCTCGACATTTTCGCTACGCCAACCGCGCTGCTCACCCTGTGGTGGGCCCATGACAAAAAGGGTTATCATAACGATAACCCTGGCATGAAATGACGCTTTAGGCGCTGAAGCCAACGTTAACCGGGGAGGTCAGCCGTGTGGCTGGCAGGGCCCCGATCAGTTCGAATCGGTATTGTTGTTGTTCCCCCACATGGTACCGCCGCCGTTGCTCCCGCCCCAGGGAATGCCTGATGGGCCAACAGAGCCGGGGGCACGATCGCCGGTGACATAGTTACCGACAGCACCGCCGACAATGGTGCCGACAACGCCGCCCGCCACGCCACCGATAGAGCCGATGCCACCGCCGATCGCTGCGCCGACCGTTTCCGCGGAAACCGTCAATGTACCGCTGCGATCTCCTGCACCGGAAATGATTGAACATTCTTCAGAGGTAAGATTGCGCATATTTGCTCCTTAATCATTAAATTTTAAAATAAGCCACGTTTATCATGCCGAGCGTTGCCCGCGATCGCTATTGAGCAATTTATGCGTGCCGATAACGGCAACGGCGATAAGGGCGTATTTCAAGAAGCGATTGAGGGTGAAATAATCCGCAATCGTGCCAGCAACAAGCCCAATTAAAATGGCGAACAATACAATAAGTGACTTTTTCATATGATGAACACGAATCTTCCTGTATTAGTTACTGTCGGCAGGATTGTTCGTCGATGTTTGTTTATTGCCACCCAACATGGATTCCACCATTTTGCCTGCGGTATAGGCGGCACCACCGATAACGGCACCGGCAACAGCGCCTGGGCCGGCACCGACACCGCCAGCCATGGCGCCGGTCATCGCGCCACCAACCGCGCCGGCCGCGACGGCCCCGCCCAGTTCCGCATAGCTGAAATCCCCAGCGGCTGCGATAAAGTTCACTTCATTAATCGTAAGTTCTCTCATAACGACTTCCTTATATTATTGGTTTTTGGTTTTTGCAGTTTTCCGATACCAGAAAAATGCCACTAGCAAGGTTGAAAATATAAAGGATTGAATGATTGTGCTGGTAAACCTCCTGTCTTCGGAAAAAAATAACGAATAAAAAATATCCATGAATGTGTAGTAAAAGCAGAACAAAAAAATCCAACTGCTGGGTAATTTCATCAGTGCCTCGATAGGTTTGATTGGCCAGGGGTATCTTCTCGCGTTATTCCAATGATGTGGACAACGCGCGCAGCATCCGCGTCAGCGCTCGAAGAAGTTGAGCGTTGTTTAAAATGCTGTAATGCGTTTCTGCACAATAATTGAGTTGAACGTCATGAGAGGATTGCCTCTCCCAGCGTTGTGCAAGATTGGGGTGTTTACGCTGACGTTGCTGGCTGAGCCAAAGCGTCAGCGGTATCGCTATCTGTGGCAGAGGGCCGGCGTTATTCGTCAGATCAAAGGATTTTTTCAGCGCCCAACAAAAGGCTTCGGCATGTTCCAGCGTGATCTTCTCCGCAAGCACGCTCTGATTCAGCGCATAGTGCATTTTTATCTCGTTGGCGAAGCTGTCTATCGCGTTCGTTTCTTGATGCCGACACAAATGGCGCGCAATACCGAGAGAGTCGAACAGGCTGAGATAACTTTGCGCCACGCTGAAACCTCGATTCACTGAGGGGTGCTGGGCGGGCAAACCGCTGTCGACAAGCACCGCATGCGCAAAGGGCGCGCCTTGTTCCGTAGCCTGCGCCGCCATATGGACAGCTAATTGGCCGCCCAATGACCAGCCGGCGATAACGGCAGTGTCGCGTTTGGCACGCGGTATGGCCGCCAAATGGGAGGCGGCCAATCGCTGCAGGGTGAGTGTGTCGTCTGCGCCTGGCGCGGCCAACCCCGGGCTGGCGATGGTGATGATGTTGGCGCAGGCGTAAAGTTGTTTTGTCCACTTTGCATATTGATGTACCTGGCCACCGGCACCATGCACCAAATACAAGGTGGGCAGAGAGGGGCGATCGGCTGCGCCGGACAACATCGATAACGGCAGGGGCGCGTTATCGCGCAGACGCTCGGCAAGTTTATCGAGCTGTGAGTAGCCAAGGATTTCCGCCAGGGTTAATTCCACATTAAGGGCGCGCTTGATGTTACCCAAAAACGTAATGCCGGAAAGCGAGCTGCCGCCATTGCTGAAGAAGCTGGCATAGGGGTCGATCTTGTCTGGATCACAGCCTAACGTATCCGCCAACAACTCACGTAGCAGCATGAGTTCCGCGGACGCGGCGGGAACAACATCGCTGGCCTGGCTTCGTTCGGTGCCTGGCGATAGCAAGGTGCGATCCAATTTGCCGTTGCGTGAAAGCGGGAAACGTTCAATAAGATGATAGTGGGATGGCGCCATATACGCGGGCAATGCAGCCGTAACCTGCTCGCGTATTCTTTGCTCCGCCTGGACGCTGGCTTTCCCCGCCTCGGTCAATGTGATATAGGCTTCCAGATACGGTGTGCCGTTCCTGGTTTCATCGCGACAGACGACGCACGCTTCAGCGACCAGTTCGCTGCTTTTGAGCGCGAATTCGACGTCACCCAATTCGACGCGAAAACCCTGCAGTTTCACCTGTTGGTCTTCGCGGCCGAGGAATTCGATGTAACCGCTGCGATGCCAACGGCCACGATCGCCGGTGCGGTACACGCGTTCTCCGGTGGTTGGGAGAAGAACAAAGCTGCCGGCGGTGGTTTGCCTATCGCGCCAATACTCGCGGGCAACGCCAACGCCACCGATATAAATGTCGCCGGTAACGCCGAAACCGCACGGCTCGAGTTTTTCATTCAACACCCACATGCTTTGATTCGGCAATGCGGTTCCATAGGGGATGGCGTTTCTGTAGTGCGTATCTCGTGTAAGTGGATGATAAATTGACCATATTGCCCCTTCGGTGGCACCGCCAAGGCTGGTGATGGTGGCGTTGGGGCAAAGCCGATGTGCTTCGGCGATCAGCCGCGGAGAGATACGATCGCCGCTCAGCCAGATATGCCGCAGTTGAGGCAGCGACAGGATGTTTTCTTGTGCGCAGTATTGCACCAGCATTTGCAAGATGGCGGGAACCGAGTTCCAGATGCTGATTTTCCGCTGGCGTATCGCATGTAGCCATGCTGACGGCTCTTTAGCGTCGTGCGGCGATAACACGGTTACCGATGCGCCGGCTAGCCAACTGCCGAACAGGTCATAGACCGATAAATCGAAGGCCAGGTCGGCGAGCGCCAATACGTTGTCACGATGTGAAACGTTAAACAGTTGATTCATGGTCAGCAAGGTATTGGTGACGGCGCCGTGTTCCATCGCCACGCCTTTTGGCGTGCCTGTCGTCCCCGATGTATAAATGACATAGGCGAGTGCTTCCGCTTCGCCTGATGGGAAGGTTGCTGTGCCTGCGGCAGGGGGAGAAAACAGCGCCTCCAGATCCTGAACGCGGGTTGTCTGCGGATAGCGGGCGCGATGGTGAGCCCGATTGCTCAAAACCCAGACGCAACCCGATATTCGCATAATGGCCGCTACGCGGGCATCCGGTAATCCTTCGGCCAACGGCAAGTAGGCGCGTCCGGCGAGGATCACGCCGAGCGCCGCAATAGCTTGATGAGCGCCGCGTGGAAGATCGATGGCGATGAGTGTGCCAGGGGCGGTATGGGCGTTCAGCCAATGCGCCACGAGGCCGGCGTGCCGCAATAGCCGATCGTAATGCCACACCTGATCTCCCTCGAACAACGCCGGGCGATCCCCATGCTGGTGGGCAGCGCGTAACAGCCGATCGGAAAGAGGTTGCCGCAAGCATACCGGCATCGCCTGCCCGACGGAGAGCTGCCGCAATTGCCGGTTATCGGCCATTGGCGCCAGCGAATAGTGGTCGACGGCCCGCGAAGGATCGCAGGCAATTTGCTGCAACAGCAATGCGTAAGCTTGCGCCAATCCGTTAATACGCTCCGGCGTAAACAGCTTGGCGTTGTATTGCCACTCCAATTGAATGCCCTCTGCGCCGGAAATCACTTCCAGAACCAGATCAAACTTGGGCGGCGCATAGCGTCTTGGCAGGGTGTTAACCTGCGCACCGCCAAGATTTAGCTCGTTGCTTTTGCGATGTTGGCAGACGAACATGATTTGAAAAATGGGGTGGAACTTGCCGCGCGTGGGCTTGAGTTGTTCAACCAGGTAAGAGAAGGGCAATCCCTGATGTTTGAAAGCGCGCGCAAATTTATTGGCGTTCTTTTGCAGCAGCGCGGTGAAACTGTCGTCGCCAGTGATGATAAATTGGTGAGCGATCGTGTTGACGAAGCTGCCAACGGCGTCGTTTAACGTCGGCTCGTTCCTGTTGGCGATCGGGCTACCGATGACCACGCGATCCGTCGCCGATTCTCTGGCAATCAGTAATGCGAAGGCGGAGTGCAACAGCGTAAACAGCGTCGTACCGTTATGTTTGGCTAACTGGGCCAGGGCCGGCTGCAGTTCGTTCGTCAGCGATGTTCTGACGATATTCTGTGTTTTGCCTCCCGCGGTGATGGCGATATCGTATTCAAGCGCGTGTTTTTCCGGCGCACCATCCAGTTCATCGCGCCAAAACGCCATGCTGTCATCGACATTGGCGACGGCGAGGAAAGGGTCTTCAAGATAGCGGAAAAACGCCTGACCGTTGTCATAATGCCAATGCTCTTCGTACGCTTGATAGTCACGGCTCAGTTCATCCACCAGCAAATTGGCCGTCCAGCCGTCGACCACGCAATGGTGGAAGGTCAAGAACAGATAGTGGTGCTGCGCGCTCTTTCTCAAGATCCGGCAGCGCAGGGGATACTCAGCCGCGAGGTCAAACGGAATCGTACACTGGGCGTTAAGCGCCGCCAGCATATTTTCTTGCTGCTCTTCACTGTTCAGCCTGCTGATGTCCTCGAGGCTGTGTTCGAAAATGGTTTCATCAGGATGCACGATGTCAACGGTGATGGCTTCACCGTCTAGCCGGTAGCGGCCGCAAAGCGCACCGTGCCGCTTGAGCAGTTTTTTCAACGCGGCGAGCAAACGCTCGGGTTCAAAGGGCCCCAGGATCTCTTTAGCGATCGGAATGTTATACAGCGGGCTGTTCTTGGTGAAGTTTTCATACAGCCACAGGTATTGGCCCGCGTAGTGATTGACGGTGTAACAAGGCTTCTCGCCGGTGTGCCGCTCTGAATTGTCTGGCGTACAGACAGATAAAAATGCGGTAATGTCTTCCTGCACCGCACTGAGTGCGGCGGCGTCAACATGCTCGATGGTTTGGCGTCGAGGCGACAGCTCGCCGAATTTTGCTCCCTGTTTCGCCATTTCCATCAGATTGATCAAGCCGATGACGCTCATCAGTGCGCTCCTTCCATGTTGACGTCGATAGTTTTCGCTGTTCGACCGCTTTTATTCGGGCGTTTGTCGCTGTGGGCGGAAATCAAATTCAGCCAATGCGCTAAGCTACACAACTGCACTCCCGGGTTTCTCCGCTGCGCCATTGTGAAGGCGGCGCGATGGTCGATATTCTCGCCATCATCGAAACCGAAGATCCTCAGTACGCAGCCGTTCAATCGCTCATTGGCCGTATCGAACCGAATGTGCGGGAAATAACCCAGCCGCGCAGAGAGGGCTATCAACTCTGTAACACCGGCGTCGACGGCTTGGCGGCGCGCATCGACTTTATGCAGCAACAGTAGTCGCTCATGCCGGAAATCGCGTAGCAGGCCTTGCGTGAGTCTGGCTCCGCCGGCCGTATCATGCATAAAGATCATGTGGTTAACTCGGCCGGGCAGGGTGTGCAGCAGGGCCGAAAGTGCATCGAGCCAACTGGCATATTGAGTGGCTTCGTTCGGTACGTTGAATATGGCCGCGTTCAGCGACCATTCAGCAGGCAACGGCAGCGCCTGCGGTGACAGAATGTCCACACCGCGTTTGTCGGCGAGGGCGGCCAATAAAAGCCGTTCATCTGTGCCTTCGGGAGATTGAATAAACAGCCTGCTGCTGGTCGGCGCCTCGGTTGATAGACAGCGGCCGATAGCGCAACGGATGTCCAGATGCTGCGGATCCAGACCATAGCGTGCATGGGCCAACTGCGTCAGGTGTCGGCAGAAATCGGCGAGTCTTGGATGTTCAAGAATGTCGCTCAGGTTCAGATCCAACCGACAGTGGGCGTTAAGCACGTTAATGATTTTTATGGCCTGCAGGGACTCGCCGCCGAGCGTGAAGAAGTCGCCATCGTCACTGCCCAGCGTCGCCAGCCAAACTTCATGCACCAGGGTGTTGAATGTCGTCGAACGCAACTCCCGTGTGGGTTCAGGCATCCGGGATTGTCTCTCCAGGGTGCGATAATCAATCTTGCCGTTAGCCAGTTTGACCAGCGGCGTTGGATGATGCACGAAGCGCTGAGGAATATGGGCATTGGGCAGTTCGCCGTACAGTGTGCGGCGCATTGCCTCACTGAGCGGCTGCCGGCTGTGATAATGCGCGTACAGTTCCGTTCCCGCGTCGCCGCTTTTGGCCAGTACGGCAATCTCGACAATGGAGGGCAAGCGGGCCAGACAGCTTTCTATCTCACCCATATTGACGCGCTGCCCGGCGATTTTCGCTTCACGAATTTTGCGGCCAAGGAACACCAACTGCCCATCTTGGCGCTGGCAGGCGATATCGCCGGTACGAAAGGCGGGCATGAGATGGCCGTTGGCCTCAAGGGTGACGAACTTTTCCGCGCTCAGCGTTGGCTGATGCCAATATCCCAGGCCGACGGTCGCTCCGGCTATCAGTAATTCGCCGCTGCAGCCGAGCGGCAACGGCCTGAGATCCTCGCCGACGATCGCCGTGTATATACCATCCAGCGGTGTGCCTATCGTCACGGCGGCGCCATCGTTTTTGATTTCTGCGGCCGTCGCCACCACGGTTGTTTCGGTTGGGCCGTAGGAGTTGAATAACTTCCTGCCTTTGGGGTAGTGCGCGAACCAGCGTTCTTTGGCTCGCGGTGAAAGGCTTTCGCCGCCGATGATAACGGTAGTGACGGCCGGCGGTAGCGTCTGTTCACCGCCGGAGGCGAACAGCATTTCATTAAAGTAGGCGGTCGGCAGATCCAACAGGCTGATTTGATGATCGTCGCAGAATGTGAAGAAAGCGGCAAAGCTGTGCTTGACGGTCTCGGGGGCGATACACAGGTGGGCGCCGGCCCCCAGCGTCATGAAAATTTCTTCGATGCAGGCATCGAAATGCAAGGGCGCAAATTGCAACACGCGTTCGTGCGGTTGAATGCCATAGCATTTTATCGCCGCATCGACAAAAACGTTGAGAGCATGTCGGGCGCCTATCACGCCTTTAGGCATTCCCGTCGAACCGGAGGTAAACATGATATAGCTGGTACCGACCGGGAACGCCGGCGCCTCAGTCGATGTTTGCCGGCGAAACACGGTGAAGTGTGCGAAATCCGTCGGCATATTGAGTGTCGATGCGCGCCAATGCGCCAATGCGCCAGGCTCGGAATGAACGGAGGGACGCGTGCGATCGGTAATCAGGATAGCGTCGCTAAACTGTTCAAGCAGTTGACGGTAAGCCGCTCCATCCCCTTTGGCATTCAGGTTGACGAAGGGCATTTTCAATTGCAACGCAGCAAGCATGCAGATGATGGCCTCCGGCCCTTGCGGCAAGTCGAGCAACAGTACGGTATGTGCGGCGCGAACGGGAGCCAGGACATCGGCCAGCGCACGCCACTGCTGCTGCAAAACGGCATAAGACAGCGTTCTGAGCGATGACGAAGCGTGTTCAGGCGTGAGGATCGCCGTGCGTTGCGGCGCTTGAACGACGGCACGATCGATACGCTGCATGATATCGACCACGTTGTCGTTGGCTGTTTTACCCAGCAGCGAGAGCGGGAAACGTTGTCGCAATGCCGCGACGGAAAGATTTTCCGGATCGTCGTACAGCAAGGTGCACAAGGTCTGTATCCCCTGGCTGTGCCGCACCAGACTGGCCGCATCGTAAAGCCCTGAGTCGGCATCGATCTCCAGCCGCAGCGTTTGGTTATCGAGATCGGGACGCATGTTGAAGACCAGATCCTGCGCGCCTCCTGAGCGTAAGTTACGGATTTCACTACGCTGAGCGGGAGAGAATGAGGCTGCCGCTTCAAAGGGAATGATATTGACCACGATGTTGAACAACGGCGAGCGGCTGGCGACGCTCCTCAGACTTTTTATCTCTTCGTAACGAAACGCTTGATGTTTCTTGAGTTGCTTGAGCGCGTGTTCAATGGTTTGCGCCAACTGTCGGCATGAAGCGGTGTCCTCAATATCGAGAGTCAAAGGAACAACGTTGGTCTTGCAGGTTAGCGCCTGCCTCGACAGGGCGTCTGTTCGCGCCATCATAGGGACGCCGATCGTTTGCTGCTTCTCGCCGGTACATAGGTACAAATACGCCATCACCGCTACAAAAGTGCGCGCCAGCCAGGAAGGATGTTCGGTTTGCAGCGCAAGGCGCTCGGCAGGATAGGGCAACGACGTCACATGGCGGATGGTCTGTCCCGAGGGAATATTGGCGCAGGCTAATGTCATCGGGTCTGGCAGTGAGGCGCTGGCCGCTTGCCAAAAATGTCGGTCTGCTTGATAGGCGGCTGACTGTTTATACTCAGATTCAGCCCTGAGCAAGGCATCGATCGCCGGTACGTCTTGCGGTTGTTGTGTCTGGTCTCGGTAGGCCTGCGCCACTTGATGGATCAGCAAATAAGTGCCGTAACCATCAAGCAGCAGATGGTGGCTGCAGAAATACCACAGAAAGCGTTTCTCACCCAGCCTGATGATTTTTTGTCTGAATAATGGCGCTGCGTTCAGCGAGAAGGGGCGCTTAGCATCCGCTTCCATTAATTCGATAGCGGTGGCCATATCGTTGGCGCTCTGCGAAAGATCTACCCATTCCACTGAGATATTGGCGGTGACGGAATATTGATAAGGCGTGCCGTTATTCTCATCAAACAGAACGTGCAGCGTAGGGGTTTGGCTGATGACACGATGAATAGCACGTTTCATTCTTGCGATATCGAGAGTGTGATTTATTTCGACATATTCCGCGATATTATAGCTCGATTTATCATCGCCGATCTTGGTGCCATAGTAAAATCCTGCCTGTGAATCCAGTAATTGATGTTTGCTCATTGCCTCATCCCTGACAATTATTTTTCTTTATTTTTTACAGTCATCAGTCTGCCCGTTCGGCGGGAGCGCCACACAACCGTGCGGCGTTCTACGATGGGGTGAACTCTTTTAAGGTGTTCCAAACATAAATGCGCGCTGCCTGGCTTGCAGCAAAAATCTAAAATACACAGCGTACCGCCCTCATCCCATTCTGAGTTATGGAGAAGAAACTGCGGATCGTTAATAAATCGACTCAGCGTCTCATCTCTCAGGTAGGCCCAGGTTATATACCCTATCGGGTTATCCAAATGGTCGAATAATATTTTAAATTGGTTTTGATTAATCGCTTCCTGAGTCCATAGCTGCAACGTTTTTATATGGTACAAACTGTAATTTTTATTCATCAACATACAGTTAACGGCGAAGCCCAGGCTCTCGTATTGACTGAACCTACTTTTACCCTGCTGGTTTTCTTTGATAAAACTCACGAAATATCCTCAGCGTTGTTATTGTAATACGTTGATCGCCTGGCGCTCGAAACGGTCGAGATAGGTTTGCAATTGTTCGGTGATCTCGCTGACTTCGCCGCGCCAGCCGGAAATTTCTTGAAAAATCACTTCACGGCGCATGAACGTGCGGGAACCCAACCTTCTGGTGACGGTCTGCTTCATCGCCAGTTGTAATCCGGCGGAGGTTTGAGCTGCTGATGTTTCCTGAAGGTATTGCGCGTATAACCGACGGAACGCCAGAGAAAATCTCTCCTCCGCGGTCGTACCCTGTTGTTCGGCGGGAACCCTTACGGGTGCGTCGATGAGCCGGTGCAATAGGGCAATCGCCGGATGAGCATTCCCCAGGCCAAGACCTTGTCGACGGGTAAAGACGCCGGGAGCCAAATCGAACATTTTTTGCAAGCGTTCGCCTAAGGAGAACCACTCGGCGGTGAGAGGCAGGCGTTGTAAAAATGCAGGGTCAAAACCCGCCATACCGAGATTATCCAGCAGGCAGGCTCGTTTATAGGCCATGTTGAAGGCCGCACCGATGCCTTGGTGCGCTGCCGCGAGAAATGCCGGGCCGAATTGATGCTTGGCTAAATAAAAAGCGAGATCTTGCAAGCCTCTCAGCAACAAAGGGGCGTCTTCATTGAGCTTGTTGTGTTGAATGTAGCTGCGCCCGGGATCGCGACGTTCTGCGGGAAAAACACTGCGGACACCATGAAAGTCCAGCAGCCTACCGGCCATATCGCAATTGGAGGGTGAGGTCATCATCACCAAATGCCGGGTGCGGCAGTACGCGATCTGCGTCGCGAGACGCCGGGCAAGCTCGCAGAGCCCGTAGAATGCTTGTTCTTCCTGGGGCAATGCCAACCAGCTTGCGGCGTCAAACTCCGGGGGACGAGGCAGAAAAGCCGGCGCGGCGACAATCAGCTTTTCGACCCGCTGAATATCCGAAGGCTGCCTTTGCATCGCATCATGAGGATGATAGTAGGGTGCGCGGCAAAAATGTGCAGGGCGCACGACGGGCTCACGCACCAGCAACGCCTTGCGGTTATGGGGACTTCTCGCCGATTCAGGAGAGATGGCGGCTAAGGGGCTATCGGTCACCAAGATCGCCTGATTGGGCACGGCACCGTAAGGCAGCAGTTTGGCCATGACGTTCCCCCATAATGCCTCCAATACTGCGCCGGTCATCGTCAACTCGCCATCGACATGCTTTGCCCCTTGACCGACTAACGCATTAGCCCCAATACCTTTAACCTGCCAACGCCCATCAAAGCCACAGCGTGCTCCGCCGCCGTTGCGCGAAATAGCGCCGCCGCCATAACGTTCGGCGAAAAAGACTTTTTCATCGTTTAAGCGCGGCGTACCATCATCAAAAATAGCATGGCGATTATTTTCTTCGATGAGATAGCTGGTCTCTTTTTTCAGTTCGTCTTGTTCAGCAGGGCTTAATGCATTGTGCCAGAGTAATTGAGAACCTGTCTTTTTTGCGACGAAAGGGATCAAGCTTTCGTGAAGCATGGCGAGCTTTGTCATTTTTTAATCGTTATTTTTATTGGTGCAGAGTAAGTTAAATCCCGGCCTTATTGCACAAGGAATAATAAGACTGTTTTTTTAATTTGATGAATCCGGTGTTGAAAGTGAAGACGAAGGTGAAGGGCGGCCACCGCCACTGCCATTCCAGGTTGGGCCCATAGGAACCTGTGGAATAGCAACGTTAACCGGCATGTGTGGTGCGGCTTGAATAGCTATTTCCGTCCCGACGCCCACGGCTAAGGATACGGGGGTGGGTAATTTCGCTATTGTGCTCAGGCTACCGACAATGAGCGAAGTCGGATTATAAGAATCGTTGCCGTCAGATCCGTTAATACATGACAATTCAACTTCCGTTAAGGCTCTCATTTAAACTCCTTCTTGCGAGAGGTGATAGATAAAACAAGCGAAAAAATAATCGCCATCGGCAAACCATAACTGGCCGTGGTTTTAAGGGCGGCCGTATCCAAAAGGATCGCCTGGCGCTGCAGGCAGTAGTCTAAAAATACGGCAAGGGGAAATATCAAGAACAGCATAACGATGTGGTACGTGCGCACGCCTTTTTTCTTCGCGTTTTTATAGATCGCACTGATAATGAGGATGAAAATGACAATAAGAACTATTTCCGTTATAAGGTGCAATTTGATTAGCTCCATTAATCAAAATTTACATCAAGTTACATTGGGTAACCTGATAAGTCAACAGGGTATTTTATGATTCCTCTTTATTTATCATGGTATTGAATTAATTAATCATAAAATGATTACCTTTTGTGACTATGTGTCGATGATGAAAAATAAAGATGTCAAAGAAGCGTTTGGCCGCGGTCGGCGAGGCGGTTAACTTCTAATCACTTGTTTTTGCTCAAACTGCCAACTGCGCCTAAGCTAGGTGATGACTCTGAGGGAGCCATTCCCCGAGACCTTATTCCGTGAACATGGAGGAGTTTCGATTTGATGCGTTTATCCACATTGGTGCTGGCGATCGGCATGGCGCTGGGCTCGCAGGCACAGGCAGCAGAAACCCAACCTCACGCCGACCATAGTGCCCTGCCCAGCGGCCAGGCGAAGGAGGCTACCGTGACCGGTGAAGCCAATCAGCACGACAAGCAAAAGACCCAAAACCCGTTCTTCTATCAAAGCCGTCTGCCGTTCCAGGCGCCGCCGTTCAACCTGATCAAGGAAAGCGACTACGCGCCGGCGATCGAGGCGGGCATCAAGCAAAAGCGGGAAGAGGTGGAGAAGATCGCCAACAACCCGGCCAAGCCCAACTTCAAGAATACCTTCGTGGCGCTGGAGCAGGCCGGTTCGCTGCTGACGCGGGTGATGAACGTGTTCGGCGCCATGACCTCGGCCAACACCAGCGATGCGCTGCAGAAGCTGGATGAAGAAACCTCGCCGATGCTGGCGGCGCTGAACGACGACATCATGCTCAACGGCAAGCTGTTCGCGCGCATCAAGGCCATCTATCAGGATCGCGATGCGCTGAAGCTGGATCCGGAATCGCGCCGGCTGGTGGAAGTGACCTACAAGAACTTCGAGCTGGCGGGCGCCAACCTGTCGGACGCCGACAAGGCCAAGCTGAAGGCGCTGAACCAGGAAGCAGCGACGCTGAGCACCCAGTTCACCAACAAACTGCTGGCGGCGAGCAAAAACGGCGCGCTGGCGATAACCGACCAGGCGAAACTGGACGGTCTGTCCGAAGGTGAGCTGGCCGCGGCAGCGCAGGCGGCCGCCGAGCGCAAGCTGGAGAAACAGTGGCTGTTGGTGCTGCAGAACACCACCCAGCAGCCGCTGCTGCAGAGCCTGAAAGATCGCGACACCCGCCAAGCGCTGTTCGACGCCTCCTGGACGCGCGCGGAGAAGGGCGACGGCAACGATACCCGCCAGACCCTTTCCCGTCTGGCCAAGGTACGCGCCGAGCAGGCCAAACTGCTGGGCTACCCGAACTACGCCGCCTGGAAGCTGCAAAACCAGATGGCCAAGACGCCGGATGCCGCCTTGAGCTTTATGCGCAACATCGTGCCGGCGGCCACCGCGCGCGCCGAGCGTGAAGCCAAAGACATTCAGGCGGTGATCGATCAGCAGAAAGGCGACTTCAAGGTGCAGGCCTGGGACTGGCAGTTCTACGCCGAACAGGTGCGCAAGGCCAAGTACGATCTGGACGAATCGCAGATCAAACCTTACTTCGAGCTGAACAACGTGCTGAACAACGGCGTGTTTTACGCCGCCAACCTGCTGTACGGCATCAGTTTCAAAGAACGCAAGGACATTCCGGTCTACCAGCCGGACGTTAAGGTGTATGAAGTGTTCGACAAGGACGGCAAATCGCTGGCGCTGTTCTACACCGACTACTTCAAGCGCGACAACAAGGGCGGCGGCGCCTGGATGAGCAACTTCGTCGATCAGTCGAAGCTCAACGGCACCAAGCCGGTGATCTACAACGTCGCCAACTTCACCAAACCGGCGCCGGGGCAGCCGGCGCTGCTGTCGTATGACGACGTGATCACCATGTTCCACGAGTTCGGCCACGCGCTGCACGGTATGTTCGCCGATCAGGAATACCCGAGCCTGTCGGGTACCAACACCGCGCGCGATTTCGTCGAGTTCCCGTCGCAGTTCAACGAGCACTGGGTCAGCGATCCGAAAGTGTTCAGCCACTTCGCCAAGCATTATCAGACCGGCGAGGCGATGCCGCAGGAACTGGTCGACAAGATCAAGAAGGCCGACAAGTTCAACAAGGGCTACAGCATGACCGAGCTGCTGTCCGCCGCGCTGCTGGACATGCACTGGCACATGCTGACCGCCGACCAGCCGCAGCAAGACGTGGACAAGTTCGAGGCCGAATCGTTGCAAAAAGACAAGGTCGATCTCAGCTACGTGCCGCCGCGCTACCGTTCCAGCTATTTCCAGCACATCTGGGGTAACGGCTACGCCGCGGGCTATTACGCCTATCTGTGGACGGAAATGCTGGCGGACGACGCCTTCCAGTGGTTCACCGAGCACGGTGGCCTGACCGCCGAAAACGGCCAGCGCTTCCGTGACATGATCCTGTCGCGCGGTAACAGCCAGGATCTGGAGAAGCTGTACATCGACTGGCGCGGCAAAGAGCCGAGCATCGAACCGATGCTGATCTACCGCGGGCTGAAGGACGAATAGTTCCGAGGGTATGAACAAGGAGAGTGAGTAAACCAACGGCACGCCAAATGCTGGTCGCATTCCGACGTTTGGCGGTGCCGTTTTCTGGTCGACAGAGAGAAGACAAGCTACCTGGCCTGAATTTCATGCACCAAATCGATAAATGCCTTGAGCCCCGGAGGCACATGTCGTCTGCCGGGATAATAGAGACGCAATCCGCCGAAAGCTGGGCACCATTCGTCCAGTACGCTAATAAGACGACCTGATGCGATATCTTCACGGGCAAACCAATCTGAAACGAAGGCAATCCCCACACCGCTCAATGCGGCACGATGAATGGCGCGCATTTCATTCAATACAATGCGCGGCGGTACGTTGACTCGAAGTTTCTGCTGGTGGCGTTCCAATTCCCAATGGTAAATCCCTCCGTGTGACATACGCATCCCGACGCTTTTGTGCCGTAACAGATCCTCCGGCGATTGCGGTATGCCATGTTCAGCGAAATAGTCTGGTGTAGCGACCACCAACATGCGGATATCTCCCGTTAGCTCCACGGCGATCATGTCCTGCGGGACGGACTCCGCCAAACGGATCCCCGCGTCGTAACCTTCCGCCACAATGTCCACCATTCTTGATTCGCTGGTGATATCGAGCCGCATTTGCGGGTAACGCCGCAAATACGTTTCGATCAACGGTTCGTAGAGCAGGGAGACGCACTCCTGCGGTGCGCTGATGCGCAGCGTGCCGGTTGGCGCGTTGGGCTGGGTGGCGATCTCTTCTGATGCACGCCGAATCTCGGCCAGAGCGGGGGCGATTCGTTCTACATAACGCGCGCCCGCCGGCGTCAGCGCCACGCTGCGGGTCGAACGGTTAAACAGACGTATTTTCAGGCGGCTTTCCAACCCGGCCACCGCATTGCTGACGGCGGTGGCCGACATGCCTAATTGCCGTGCGGCGGCGCGAAAGCTTTGTCGCTGCGCCACCGCCAACACGACTTCCAACTCTGTCAGTCCACTGCGATGCATAGATTATCCCGATTATCGGTACAGTTCGTACAGGATAGACCCACTTATCGTATTGATCATCTGTTTCTATACTCGTTTGACTAATCGGAACATGTGGAGCGCACCATGCAAAAAATTGACAGCATTTATATCAACGGTGAATTCGTGACACCCCACGGTGAAGAACGCTTCACGCTGTTTAACCCGGCGACAGAAGACGTGATTGGCACTGTGCGTCTGGCGGACGAGGTGGATGCCGAGCGGGCGATTGCCGCAGCCAAGGCCGCATTTCCTTACTGGTCCAAGACCAGTAAGGCGGAACGCCTTGCCGTATTGCGCCGTATGCACAATGCGGTTATGGCCCGTGAAGATGAGCTGATGGACGCCGTCGTGATGGAATATGGCGCGCCCAAAATTCGTGGGCGCTGGATGGCCAGCTACCCGGCGGACGCGATAGCTCAGGCGATCGACGCGCTGGAAAATTTCGAGTTTACGGAACAGGCGGGTAAGGCGCAGGTCATCATGACGCCTGTCGGCGTCGCCGGGCTGATTACGCCATGGAACAGCGATGCCGGGTTTATCTGCAACAAACTGGCGACGGCGATGGCGGCAGGGTGCACCGCGGTGATCAAGCCCAGCGAAATGAGCGCGATGCAAACGCGGGTCATCACCGAAGCGTTGCACGATGCGGGCATTCCTGCCGGGGTATTTAACATTATCACCGGGCGAGGCGAGGTGGTGGGTGAGGTCATTAATCGACATCCCGATATTGCCAAGATCTCGTTTACCGGTTCCACGGCGGTGGGCAAACATATCGTAGAAAGCGGTGCAGAATCGCTGAAACGGGTGACATTGGAACTGGGGGGCAAATCGCCGACGCTGATCCTGGACGATGCGGATGTCATGCAGGCCGTGCCTTTGGCGCTTGCCGCCGGTTTTATGAATAGCGGCCAGGCCTGCATTGCAGGCACGCGAATTCTGGTGCCGCGCAGCCGTCAGGCGGAGTTTGAACAGGCGATTGCCGACGCGGTAGGCAAAGTCCGGTCGGGCGATCCGCGCGATGAAAATACGGAAATCGGCCCGATGGTGAGCCAAAAACAGTGGCAACGGGTGCAGGATTATATCCGCTTGGGCGAGGAAGAAGGGGCGACATTGTTGGTTGGCGGCGTTGGCCGTCCATCGGGTATGGATAAAGGCTGGTGCGTGAAGCCTACGGTATTTGCGGGCAATAACCGGATGCGCATTGCCCGGGAAGAAATTTTTGGTCCGGTGCTGGTGATCATCCCTTACGACAATGAGGCCGAAGCGCTTGCGATCGCCAACGACACCGCCTACGGGCTGAGTGCGCTGGTGTTAAGCGGCGATCGCGAACGCGGGGTGCGGGTGGCGCAGCAGATTGACTCCGGGCGTGTTCTGCTGAACACGTTGGATCATGAACCTAAAGCGCCGTTTGGCGGTTTCAAACAGTCCGGGCTGGGCCGCGAGATGGGCAAATGGGGGATGCAGGCTTATCTGGAAGCAAAAACGTTGTTGGTGGGGTAACCCAGAGCCCATCGTCGTTATTGACATGCCGTGTTGTGGGGGGAGAAAACGGCGCAAGAATCAAAGCAGACAACGGTCCCTTATCATCATTGTCATTGTCTTGCGCCTTTCCCCTTTCTATTAACGCTCAGCGGTTCACCACCTTGGCCGGCAGGGCCACCACCAGCAGCGAGCTGAGCAGCAGGCAGCCGGCGAAGGCCCAGAGCGCGCCGCCGCTCTTGCCGGTCAGATCCAGCGCCAGCCCCATCAGCGAATTGCTTACCAGCCCGGCGATGTTGGCCAGCGAACAGGCCAGCGCGAAGCCGGTCGCCGCCGCCGTGCCGCGCAGGAAGGTGGCCGGCAGGCTGAAGAACACCGGCACTGCGCCGATGATTGCCGCCTGGGCAATGGAGAACAGCAGCACCGTGGCCAGCGCATTGTGGGTGAAGAAGGTGCTGCCGGCCATCGCCAACGCGCCGATGATAAACGGCACGATGATATGCCAGCGCCGTTCGCGCAGCCGGTCCGAACTGCTGCCGATCAGCAGCATGCCGAGCAGGGCGGCGATGCTGGGGATCGCCGTCAGGTAACCGATGGTGGTGATGTCGGTGACGCCGGCGGTTTTGATGAAGGTCGGCATCCAAAAGCCCATGGCGTAGGCGCTGAGCAGAATAGCGAAGTCGATGCCGCCGAGCATCCACACCTTCAGGTTGAAGAAGCCGTCGCGGAAGCTGTGCTTGCCGTGATCGGCCTCGGCGTCGTCGCGCGCCAAATCGTCGGCGATGCGCTGTTTTTCCTCGGGCGTCAGCCACTTGGCCTGCTGATAAGTGTTAGGCAACAGCCAGAAGGTCAGCACGCCCAACAGCACGCTGGGAATGCCCTCCAGCAGAAACAGCCACTGCCAGCCGTGCAGCCCGTGGCGCATGTCGAAATGGCCCATGATCCAGCCGGAGAGCGGCCCGCCGATCACGCTGGAGAGCGGCAGGCCGATCATGAACAGCGCGATGATGCGGCCGCGGCGATAGGTCGGGAACCACAGCGTCAGGTAAAAGAGCACGCCGGGCAGGAAACCGGCCTCCGCCACGCCGAGCAGAAAGCGAATGACGTAGAACTGGGTCGGCGTGGTGACGAACATGGTGGCGGTGGACAGCAGCCCCCAGGTGATCATGATACGGGCAATCCACATCTTGGCGCCGACGCGCTGCAGGATCAGGTTGCTCGGCACCTCGAACAGAATATAGCCGACGAAGAACAGCCCGGCGCCCAGACCAAAGGCCGCTTCGCTCAGCTGCAGCGCGTCGGCCATCTGCAGCTTGGCCAGCCCGACGTTGATGCGATCGAGGTAGGCCGCCAGGTAACACAGGCAAAGAAACGGGATCAGTTTCCAGGTGATTTTGCGGTACAGCAGCAGCGATTCTGCGTCCGCTTTCCCCGCCAGCGGGGTGTCGACAATGGCCATGATGTTGTCTCCAGGTGGTGCGTGTTGGCCTCCGCAGGAGGCGCCTGTTGTGTTTGCGTTGCATGGGCGCCGCCCTGTTTCGGGCGGTCGCGTGAGGCGCTGTCTGCGCCTTCGTTATTGTCGTTGCAGGTGAATCGTTGACTCATAACCGGTTCAGGTAGTCGAGCGCCTCCCGTTTGTGCACCACGTCGCCGTATTTGCTGTCGATGTCGAACAGGTTGGCTTCGTGCGGGCCGGGGTGACGATCGCCGACGCACTCGCGCACCACCATGGCGCGGAAGCCGTACTGCACCGCGTCCACTGCGCTGGCGCGGATGCAGCCGCTGGTGGAGCAGCCGATCATCAGCAGCGTGTCGATCCCTTGCGCCACCAGCAGCGGCGCCAGCGCGGTGCCGAAGAAGGCGCTGGCGTATTGCTTGCTCAGCACCACCTCATCGGCCAGCGGCGCCACCGGCGGGCAGAACGCCGCCAGCGGGTTGCCCGCCACCATGTCTTTCATCACCGGCGCTTTCTTCACCCACAGGCCGCCATCGGCAAAATGGCCTGCATGATAGCGGATATGGGTGTGGATCACCGGAATTCCCGTTCGGCGCGCGCAGGCCAGCAGCTCGCGGCTTTCCTCGACCGCGCTCACCACGCCCGGCGCGAACAGCGGCGCGCCTTCGGTGGTGTAGGCCTGCATAAAATCGATCGCCAGCAGCGCCGGGCGCCGGCCGAAGCCGATGCGCTGGCCCCAGACGCCGCGGTAGTTGTCGCTGAGGGTGTCGTTCATTCTGCCTCCTCAATAGGCGCCGGACAGCAGGGCGCCGGCGCCGGGGACGATCGGTTCCAGCTCCAGCGCGGTCAGCATCGCGTAAGTGGTGGCGATGGCGGCGGTGATCACCGGTTTGCCGGTTTGGGCCTCTACCGTTGGGACGGCCGGCAGCGAAGGCATCTGCACGCAGGCGGACAGCACGATAGCATCGACCTCGCGTAAATCCATCTCGGCGACGATCCCCGGCAGCCTGGCCGGATCGTGCCGGCCGACCTCGAGGTTGTCCGGGATCTCCAGCGCGCGCCACACCTTGACCTCGATGCCTTCGTGCTGGATGTAGTCCACCACCAGCTGGGTCAGCGGTTTCATGTAGGGTGCCACCAGCGCGATGCGTTTGGCGCCGATCACCTTCAGGCCGTTGACCAGCGCGCCGGCGCTGCTGATAACCGGCGCGGCGGCCTGATTGTCTTTCGTCACCTGCGCCAGCCGGGCCTGCGATTCGCGGTGATAGCCCAGCCCCATCGCCATGATGGCCACCAGGCAGGCGTAGCCGAGCACGTCGACCCGCGCGTCGGACAGCTCCAGCGCGCAGCGATCGGACTCGGCGTCCATCGCCGCCAATTCTTCTTTATTGACGTGTTTCATGCGCATGCGGCTGGAGTGAAAGGTGAAACGCTCCGGGCGTATCAGCTGGCGCGCGCCCAGCATCGCCGGGATCTCGGTTTCCATCGTGGTGTTGGAGCTGGGCACGATCTGGCCGATGCGGTAGTGGTTGCTCATGTCGGTGTTCCTCAGTTAATCCAGAAAATCGCCCAGGGCGCGGAAGAAGCCGTCGAAATCGTCCCACGGGATCATGTGTCCGGCGTTCTCGACCTCGACGATGGCGATCTCCGGCTGTAGCGCGCGGATCTCTGCCCGGTCTTCGGGCTGAATGACGCCGCCTTTGCCCGCGGCCATCAGCAGCGTCGGCATGGTCAGCAGCGGGTAGTCACGGTGGCTGTCCACCTGATGAAAATCGTCGTAGGCGCGTTGGATCGCCGGCTCGTAGCAGGTGTGCAGCCACTCGGCGCGCAGCCGGCGCTGCTCTTCGCTCCAGGTTGGGCAAAAGGCGCGCATCTGCTCGGCGCTCATGCCCGGCAGCGACTGCCGGATGGAGTCGGCGTACCACGGCCATTGGCCGGGATAGGCGCGGCGGCCGGGGCCGGAAACCGGCGGATCGACCAGCACCAGCCGCCGCACGCCGGCGGGCTGCAGAGCGGCGGCGCGCAGGGCGAAGCGGGCGCCCATCGAATGGCCGAGCAGGGCGTAACTGTCCAGGTTCAACGCAGCGGCGAAGGCGTTGACGTCCTGCGCGCAGGTCTCTGCGTCATAAGCCAGTTCCGGGCCGCTGGACGACAGACCGCGGCCGCGCACGTCGAGCACGTAGACGTCGTATTTTTCCCCCAGCCGCTCGGCGACGAAGCCCCAGGTGATCGCCGGGCTGGTGATGCCGGGGACCAGGATCAGCGCCGGGCCGTGGCCGCCGTAGCGCAGATAGTGTTGGCGAATGTCGTTGGCGTGAACGTGGGCGCCGTAGAGGAAGGTGCTCATGCGGCGTTCTCCGATTTCAGCGCTTGCGCGTACAGGTCGTAGCCGTAGACCCAGGCCGGATCTTCCTGGGTGCGCAGGAAGGTGTTGGCGTTGGACACCGCCTGCACCCGGGAGGCGCGCTCCTTGCGGTTGGCTTCATACAGCTGGAAGGCGGTGCGGTAGTCGCCGAGGCCGGTTTCCTGCAGGCAGCGGGTCAGCATGGCGGCGTCTTCGATCGCCATCGCCGCGCCCTGCGCCATGTGCGGTTTCATCGGGTGGCAGGCGTCGCCGAGCAGCACCAGACGGCCTTCGCTCCACAGCGGCAGCGGTTTGCGGTTCAGCAATGGCCATTTGGTGACCTGCTCGCTGGATTCGATCAGCGCCTGCACGATCGGGTGGTAGCCGGCGAAGGTCTCGAACATTTCTTCGCGGCTGCTGTCGATGAAGCTGCCCTGGAAATCCCAGGCCGGGTGCGGCACGCCGCTGACGTAGTAATACTCGTCGCGCCGTTGGGTGGTGTAGTAGACCATCAGATGGCGATCCGCCGACCACCACTTCACGCAGTCTTCGAACGTCAGGTTGTATTTCGCCAGCTTCTCGCCGCGGATCAGCGCGCGGTGGGCCACCCAGCCGCTGTAGGTCGGCGCTTCAGCGCCCAGCAGGTGCTCACGAATGCGCGAATTGATGCCGTCGGCGCCGATCACGATGTCGGCGTGGGCCGAGGTGCCGTCGACGAAGTTCAGCACCACCTCGTCACCGCGATCTTCAATTTTGCTCAGGCATTTGCCGAAGTGCAGGGTGCCGGGCTGCAGCGCGGAGAGCTGCAACGCCTGCAAATCGCCGCGGTGCACCGTCACATAGGCGGCGCCGTACTCCCGGCGGGCGAAGGCGCCCAGTTCGATGCGCGACAGGTAGTCGCCGCTTTCGGCGTCGCGGCTGAACCAGAAATCGGGATGAGACGCCATCTGCTCCAACCGCTGCTCAATACCGAGACGGCGGAAAATCTTCAGTACGTTCGGCCCCATGTGAATGCCGGCGCCAAGGCGTGAGAACGCCGGGCTCTGTTCATACAGATCGACGGTAAAGCCGGCTTTTTGCAGCAGCCCGGCGGCGGCGGCGCCCCCCAGCCCGGCGCCGACGACGGCGATGCGTGGTTGTTTGCTCATCATGTTTCCCCTGTCTGTTGGCTTTTTTCAGCGTAGGCCCAACGCGTGGCTGGACGATCGATTTATAGTGTATGCGCTAGATAACGCAAAGTTGCAAAAGTGTTAAATCAGATCTCGCTCACGCTAATTGACGGCGTATTACTGTTAAACTCATGTTAATCACAGGATTGATGCGGGATGAAATAGGACTTTCTTATGGTGGATATTCGCAGCTTGCTTTCCTTTGCTTTTTTGACTTAGATGAAATGAGTGTGTTCACTTTAAATTGTTTGAAAAATCACCGCCGCCTTGCGGGCGTCGGTCACCCTTGACGAGACAGGAGACAGGCCATGGCGGTCAATGAAACCCAGTTGGTACAGCTGTTCGAGCAGGTGCTTACGCTGTCGAAGGTTGATGCTTCGCAGAGCGTGGCGATTTTGAAAAGCCATTATTCCGATGCGCGCACGGTGCGCGCCGCGACCGACGCAGCGCTGCGGCTGGGCGCCAAGGTGTATGCCGTCGAACTGCCGGCGTTCAACCATCCGCGAGCGATGGGCAACGACATGACCGCCTATTGCGGCGATACCGCGCTGACCGGCAATCTGGCGGCGCAGCGTGCGCTGGAGGCCGCCGACCTGATCGTCGATACCATGATGCTGCTGCATTCGCCGGAGCAGGAACAGATCCTGAAAACTGGCACCCGCATCCTGCTGGCGGTGGAGCCGCCGGAGGTGCTGGCGCGCATGTTGCCCAACGCGGAGGACAAGGCGCGGGTGCTGGCCGCCGCCGCCGTGCTGGAGCAGGCGAAGCTGATGCAGGTGACCTCCGCCGCCGGCAGCGATTTCCGCGCGCCGCTGGGGCAATACCCGACGGTGACCGAGTACGGCTATGCCGATGAACCGGGGCGCTGGGATCACTGGCCGAGCGGTTTCCTGTTCACCTGGCCGAATGAGGAGCAGGCGGAAGGGGTGCTGGTGCTGGAGGTCGGCGATATCTTGCTGCCGTTCAAAAGCTATGCGCGTGAACGCATCACGCTGGAGATCGAACAAGGGTTCGTTACTCGCATTCACGGCGGCTTCGAGGCGGAATACCTGCGCGAATACATGAAATACTTCGACGATCCGGAGGTGTACGGCATCTCGCACATCGGCTGGGGTCTGCAGCCGCGCGCCCAGTGGACGGCGATGGGTCTGCACGACAAGAACGACGGCATGTGCATGGACGCGCGCGCGTTCTACGGCAACTTCCTGTTCTCCACCGGGCCGAACACCGAAGTGGGCGGCACGCGCAAAACGCCTTGCCATATGGATATCGCACTGCGCCGCTGCGACATTCGCCTCGACGGGCAAACGGTGGTGGCGGACGGGGAAGTGGTGGCGCCGGAAGCGTCGCGCGTGCGCCGGGCGTAATCGTTGCTGCCAACGGCGGGGGTTTGTACTATTCTCGTGGATTCCATAGATGGTGAGAGTAACGCAATGACGCCCCCCGAATACCCGTCAGCCGTGAGCGGCCAACCTGAAAATTATCATTTTACCGAGCAAGTCGGGCACCTGCTGCGCAAGGTTTATCAGCGCCACGTGGCGATTTTCCAGCAAAACGTCGGCGATTCGCAGCTGACGGCGGTGCAGTTCATCACCCTGTGCGCGGTGCGCGATATGGGGCCGAGCTCGCTGACCGAGCTGGTGCAGGTGACGGCGGTGGATCAGGCCACCATCCGCGGCATCGTCGAACGGCTGAAGGCGCGCGATCTGATCACGGTAACGCCGGATCCGATCGATCGGCGCAAGGTGGTGGTCGGCCTCACCGACGCCGGCGGCGCGCTGCTGGCGGAAACGGTGCCGCAGGCGGCGAAAATCACAGAACTGACGTTCGGTACGCTGAACCCGGCCGAACGGATAGCGCTGATATTCCTGCTGAATAAAATGCTGGAAGATCCGCCCACCGGCTGATTCGCCCGCGCAACGTCGGTTGCCTGGTGGTCGGTGGCGAGAGGCCAGCCCATAAGATCATCACGTGCAGGCGGAGACGCGAACAATGGCGATATCTGAAGTGCAATCGCTCAGGGATGGCGCGAAAACCACGCTGACGGAGCATCCGCTGATGCTGTCGGTGAACGGCGAACAGCTTCATGCGCAGGTGATGGCGGATACGCCGCTCTTGCTGGTACTGCGCAACGATCTGGCGCTCAACGGCCCGAAGTACGGCTGCGGCCTGGGCGAATGCGGTGCGTGTACCGTGTTGATCGACGGCGTGGCGGCGCGCTCCTGCGTGATCCCGGCGCTCGGCGTGTCCGGCCGGGCGATCGTGACCCTGGAAGGCCTTGGCGATCGCCAGCGCCCGCACCCGGTGCAGCGTGCCTTTATCGAAGAGCAGGCGGCGCAATGCGGCTACTGTCTCAATGGCATGATCATGACCACCAAAGCCCTGTTGGATCGTAATCCCGCCCCGAGCGAGGCGGAGATCCGTCAGGCGCTGTCCGGCAACCTGTGCCGCTGCGGCACCCATCTCGAAATCCTGCGTGCGGTTCAGCGCGCCATCATTCTCTGCCGCGATGAGGACGCCCACGCCCATGACTGATTCCCGTGTCCCATCGCCGAGCCAGGCCGACTTGCTGCAGCGCGACGGCGTGCTGCTGATCGTCGACAGCGTGCAACCGCCGCCGGGACTGGTGCCCAAAGGGCAAACGCCGGTGCTGAAGCCCAAAGAGCAGGGGCTGTTTATCGCCCTGTGCGGCAGCGGCGAAATCTATGCCTTTAACGGCCATGTCGATCTTGGCACCGGCGTGCGCACCGCGCTCGGGCAGATCGTCGCCGAAGAGCTGTACCTGCGCATGGATCAGGTGCAAATGGTGTTGGGCGATACCGAACGCGCGCCGAATCAGGGCGCCACCATCGCCAGCGCCACGCTGCAGATCTCCGCCGTGCCGCTGCGCAACGCCGCCGCCGAAGCGCGCCGTTGGCTGTTGCGCCAGGCGGCGCAGCGCTTCGATGCGCCGGTGGAACAGCTGACGCTGGAGGAGGGCGTGATCCGCAGCCCGCAGGGGCAGGCGCTCAGCTACGCCGAGCTGGTGGCCGGCGGTCATGTCGAGCTGTCGATTTCCGGCGACGCGCCGCTGAAACCGCAGGCGGAGTATCGCCTGGTGGGCACCAGCACCGCGCGCGTCGATATTCCGGCCAAGGCGACCGGCGAAACCACCTACGTACACGATATGCGCCTGCCGAACATGCTGCACGGGCGGGTGGTGCGGCCGCCCTATGCCGGCTACGACAGCGGCGAATTTGTCGGCACCAGCCTGTTGGCGGTGGATGAAACTTCGATCGCGCATATTCCCGGCATCGTCAAACTGGTGGTGATCGGCGATTTCATCGGCATCGTCGCCGAGCGCGAAGAGCAGGCGATCAAGGCGGCGCAGGCGCTGCAGGTCAGCTGGAAAGACTGGCGCCGCAATTTGCCGCAGATGACCGACGTGGCGCAGGCGCTGCGCGACAATCCGCACTCGACCCGGGTGGTGCACGATACCGGCGATGTGGATGCGGCGCTGGCGGCGGCCGACAGGCGTTTCACTCGCAGCTACCTGTGGCCGTATCAGCTGCATGCCTCGATTGGCCCTTCCTGCGCGCTGGCGGACTATCGGCCGGAGCGCCTGCAGGTCTGGTCAGGCAGCCAGAACCCGCACCTGCTGCGCGCCGATCTGGCCTGGCTGCTGGAATACCCGGAAGCGCAGATCGAGATCGTTCGCATGGAGGCGGCCGGCTGCTATGGCCGCAATTGCGCCGATGACGTCTGCGCCGACGCGGCGCTGCTGTCGCGGGCGGTGGGCCGGCCGGTGCGGGTGCAGCTGACCCGCGAGCAAGAGCATGTGTGGGAACCGAAGGGCACGGCGCAGCTGATGGAGGTGGACGGCGGGCTGGACGCCGCCGGGCACCCGGTCGCCTACGATTTTCGCACCTATTATCCTTCCAACGGCGCGCCGACGCTGGCGCTGTTGCTGACCGGCCGGGTTGAGCCGCTGCCGGTGGCCTATGAAATGGGCGACCGCACCTCGGTGCCGCCATACGAATATCCGTCGCTGCGCGTCAGCATCGAGGACATGGCGCCGATCGTGCGCGCCTCCTGGATGCGCGGCGTTTCCGCCTTGCCCAACACCTTCGCCCACGAGTCTTATATCGATGAGCTGGCCCACGCCGCCGGCGTCGATCCGCTGGAGTATCGGCTGCGCTACATCCATGATGAACGCGCCAGTGAACTGATGCGCAGCACCGCAGAACGCGCCGGCTGGACGCCGCATACCGAACCGATGCAGACCCCGGCGGAAGACGGCGTGCTGCGCGGGCGCGGCTTTGCCTACGCCCGTTACATCCACAGCAAGTTTCCCGGCTTTGGCGCGGCCTGGGCCGCCTGGGTGGCCGACGTGGCGATCGACAAAGCCAGCGGCGAAGTGGCGGTAACGCGCATCGTGGTCGGCCACGACGCGGGCATGATGGTTAACCCGGACGGCGTGCGTCACCAAATCCATGGCAACGTGTTGCAATCGACCAGCCGGGTGTTGAAAGAGCGCGTGACCTTTGAGGAATCGACGGTCTCCGCCAAAGAGTGGGGGGCTTACCCGATCCTGACCTTCCCGGAGGTGCCGGAGGTGGACGTGGTGATGATGCCGCGCCCTTACGATCCGCCGCTGGGCGCCGGGGAGTCGGCGTCGGTGCCCAGCGCGGCGGCCATCGCCAACGCGGTGTTCGACGCCACCGGCATTCGTTTTCGCGAGCTGCCGATCACCTCGGACAAGCTGCGTGAGGCCCTGAACGGGCCGGATGCCGAGCGGCAGGACGCGCCTCCCAAGAAAAAGAAACGCGGTAAATGGTGGTTCAGCGGCGCGGCGGGGCTGTTCGGCGCGGTGCTGGGCATCGCCGGCAGCGCCTTGCCATGGCGGACGGAGATCGCGCCGGTGGCGACGCCTGGCGCCGGCACCTGGTCGGCCGCCACGCTGGAGCGCGGCCGTCAGTTGGCCGCCGCCGGAGACTGCGCGGTTTGCCATACCGCGTCGGAAGGGGCGACCAACGCCGGTGGGTTGGCGATGGCGACGCCGTTCGGCACGCTCTACAGCACCAACATTACCCCGGACGTGGCAACCGGCATCGGCAACTGGTCGTTTACCGCATTCGATCGGGCGATGCGTCAGGGCATCGCCCGCGACGGCCGCCACCTCTATCCGGCATTTCCTTACACCGCCTTCAGTAAAATGACCGACGGCGACATGCAGGCGCTGTACGCTTATCTGATGTCGCAACCGGCGGTGCGCCAGAGCAATCCGGCCAATCAGATGCGCTTCCCGTTTAACCTGCGGCCGCTGATGGCGGGCTGGAACGCGCTATTCCTGCGCCAGGGGGAATATCAACCCGATCCGCAGCAAAGCGCGCAGTGGAACCGCGGCGCCTATCTGGTCAACGGCCTTGGCCACTGCGCCGCCTGCCATTCGCCGCGTAATCTGCTGGGGGCGGAAAAGGGCGGCGCGGCCTTCCTGGCGGGAGGGATGGTGGACGGGTGGGAAGCGCCGGCGCTGAATCAATTGGCCAATGCGGACAAGCCCTGGACTGAGGAGCAGCTGTTTCAGTACTTCCGCACCGGGCATTCCGCCGAGCACGGCGTGGCGGCCGGGCCGATGGGGCCGGTGGTCAGCGAACTGGCGACGTTGCCGCAGAGCGATCTGCGGGCGATGGCCAACTATGTGATGTCGCTGAGCACCAAGGCGACGCTGAATGTGGAACCGCAGGCGCAGTTGGCGGCCCGCGCGTTGCCTGCGGGTCAACTGGCGGGCGAGCGGTTGTTTCAGGGCGCTTGCCAGGCCTGTCACAGCGCCGCCGCCGGCGGGCCGCAGCTGTTCGGCGTCAGCCCGGATCTGGCCAATAACACCAATATCTTCAGCGATCGCCCCGATAACCTGATCAAGGTGATCCTGCAAGGGATCCCCAAGCCGGCCACCGCCGAATTGGGCTTTATGCCGGGCTTTAAGGACAGCTTTTCCGATCGGCAGGTGACGGCGCTGGTGAATTATCTGCGCCAACGCTATGCCGGCGACAAACCGGCCTGGCGCGACGTGGAGGCTCAGGTGGCGCGGTTGCGCGCAGAGCCTGGCACGCACTGAGCCGCCTCAGGCATGGCGCAGGAACGCCACCAGCCGCTGCGCCGGCAGCGGCAGCTGCGCCAGGTCACGCACCGCGATTGACAGACGCCGGGTTGCCCACTCGTCCGTCAGCGGCAGGGCGCCGTGTCGGATCTCCGGATGGCGTTGGGCGCTCTCTTCCGGCACCACCGCCAGCCCGGCGCCGCGCAGCACCATGCGGCAGATGGCGTCGAAATTAGCCGCACGCGCCCGCAGCCGCATCGGGCCGCCGCTGCGTATCGCCAGCTGTTCCAGATGCTGTTGCAGCGCACTCTCTTCCGGCAGGCCGATGAAATCAAAAGGCAGGGCGTCCGCAAAGCTGAGCGTGCGGCGGCCGCTGAGCGCATGCCCCGGCGGCAGCGCCAGCACCAGACGATCCTGGCGAAAAGGGTAGCTTGCCAGCCCACGCAGATCGGCGTGGTCCGCCACGATGCCGATATCCGCCGCCCGTTCGGCGATGGCCAGCGCGATGGCTGGGCTGGGCAGCTCCTCCAGCGCGATGTCGGTGTGCGGGTGCAGCACCAGAAAATCCGCCAACAGCTCCGGCAAAAAAGCGTCGGCGGCGACGGTATTGGCGACGATGCGCAGCTGGCTGCGCTGGCCCGGCGCGAACTCGGCCATATCACCCCGCAGCCGGTCGCGCTGTTGCAGCAGCACGCGCGCGTGTTGCAACAGGCGCTCACCGGCGGGCGTCGCCTGGACGCCGCGCGGATTGCGCGTCAACAGCGCCACGCCGGCCTGTTGTTCCAGCCCGCGCATGCGGGCGCTGGCGGCGGCCAGCGACAGCCCGACGCGCTCGGCGCCGGCGGTGATGCTGCCGGTTTCGAGCACCGCCACCAACAGCCGCAAATCGATAAAGTCAAAATGCATGCGTTCTTCCTCTGTCTTTGCCGCAGGCAGGCTCTGCCATTGCCGCATTGTGCTGCGGCGCGGCGCTGGCCACAATCGAGCCGTTGATTCGCCATAAGGATAGACGCATGTCGCTGACGTTACTCGAGATTATCTCCCTGACGGGCATTTTTACGCTGGCCGGCACGGTCAAAGGGGCGATCGGTCTGGGGTTGCCGACGGTGTCGATGGGGTTGCTCAGCCTGATGATGCCGCCGGGGCAGGCCGCCGCGCTGCTGCTGTTGCCCTCGCTGATCACCAACCTGTGGCAGTTGCTGTGCGGGCCACGGTTGGGGGCGCTGTGCCGGCGGCTCTGGCCGATGATGCTGTGCGTCATGCTGGGCACGTTATTGAGCGCCGGCGCGCTCACCGCAACCGACGGCCGCCTGGCGCCGCTGGCGCTGGGCGTTTGCCTGATCGGCTATGCGCTGTTGGGATTCACCCGTTTCGACTGGCGCGTTTCCGCCACGGCAGAGTCTTGGCTGGGGCCGCTGTGCGGCCTGGTGACCGGCGTGCTGACCGGCGCCACCGGCGTATTCGTCATACCGGCGGTGCCCTATCTGAACGCATTGGGCCTGGCGCGTGACGATCTGGTGCAGGCGCTGGGGCTGTCGTTCACCGTCTCGACGCTGGCGCTGGCCGCCGGATTAGCCTGGCATCAGGCGCTGCCCGGCGCGTTGCTCGGCGGTTCGCTGTTGGCGCTGTTGCCGGCGCTTGCCGGCATGTGGCTGGGGGAGAGGGTGCGTCGTCATTGTCGCCCGCAGCTGTTCCGCCGCCTCTTCTTTATTGGGTTATTAATCTTGGGCGTTGAGATTATTTGGCGATTCAATTAATTGAATCGATAGCATCTGCGTGTAATTAGGTTCGGTATATTATTCTGGATTTTATTCCAATATGATTATTTTCAGCAGTGAGAATACACCTTCAGTCATTCTTGTCAAAAAATAGCCCTTATGACAGCGGTTCCTGCGCCAGTGGTTTCTGGGGAATGGCAGTTCTACAGGAAATGGTTATGGCGGCAATGGCACTGGACCGAGAGAGGCCAGAGAATCCAGAACCAAACGCTAATTAACAGCTGCAATCCCAGCACAGAAGTAAAATTCTGTGCTTTTATGGGGTATATGATGAATAAATATGTTGTTTTTATAAAGAGCGATGAATCAAGGGGGCAGAGAAAGGAAGTGGTTACACGAAAAATAATTAAAGATATGAAGCAGAAAGGGTTCAGAAAGCATCATATTGAAGTAGAAGCTGAGAACGAAAATGATGCCATTAACCAACTAAATAAGAACAGCAATGACTATTTGGACTCATTGAGAAATTTTTCCGGTGATTTATTGTTTTGCTCTGTTTGCGTCATTGTTATGGTCATGGTTTATTTATTCAATTGAGTCATAATCCAGTTTTGAATCATTCATTTTTTTATACTATCCGATTGCCCGCTAAAAACCCAATAAGGCTCAGGCCTGCGGGCCGCCCAAAATGGTCTCCCACATGCCGGCGAGAATGCGTTTGCCGATTTCGCTCTTCAGTCTTCATACCCGCCGTGGGTGATAGCCATGTCTTTGCCGTGCGCCACGTCGCAGCGTTTGCGTGCCTTCAGCACCAGATCTTGATAACGCAGCAGGGTGTCTTCGATGCCCTGCGAGTGGGTCTGAACGGCGATGGGGCAAGGCGATTTTTGCTGCCCGCTTCCGCTTTCAATTTACGGCGCGGCGCATTGCGCGATATTCTGGTTTTCTGATGGGCTAACGGCGGATGAGGGAACCATGATTGACAGCCAGGTGTTTGAACAACAAAGCCTCGACAATCTGCTGAGCTATTGGCGGCGCCATCGCCGCCTGCCGGGCGCGCGCTATCCGGCCGGGCCGACAGACAGCCTGTGTGACGTGCCGGGCGTCAGCGTCGGGCATCACACCTTGGCCGACGGCGAATGCCAGACCGGCGTCACCACCATCGTGCCGCCGGGCGATCTGTTCAACCAACCGTTGCCGTGCGGCAGCGCGGTGCTCAATGGCTTCGCCAAGCCGCTGGGATTGGTGCAATTGAATGAGCTGGGGGAGTTGCAAACGCCGATCCTGCTGAGCAACACCTTCGCCGTCGGCACGCTGTTCAACGCCATGGTGCGGCGCAGCTGCTTGCGCTACCCGCAGATCGGCCGCGGCAGCGCCACCATCAACCCGCTGGTGCTGGAGTGCAACGACGGCTACCTCAACGATATTCAGGCGATGGCGGTGCGTGAGGAGCACGTCTTCAGCGCGCTGGATAACCATTCCACCCGCTTTGCGCGCGGCAGCGTCGGCGCCGGGCGCGGCATGAGCAGCTTCGGCCTGAAGGGCGGCATCGGCACCGCCTCGCGTTATTGCCCGGGGCTTGGCACCACGCTCGGCGTGCTGGTGCTGGCCAACTTCGGTACCCTCGACTCGTTGACGCTGAGCGGCGTGCGCGTCGGCCCGGCGCTGGGCAAGCTGCTGGCGGACCCACCGCCGCAGGTGGACGCCGGTTCGGTCATTATCATCATCGCCTGCGATCGGGCGCTGGACAGCCGCCAGCTGAACCGTATCGCCCGCCGAGCGGGCGCGGGTCTGGGGCGGGTGGGCAGCCATTGGGGGCACGGCTCCGGCGACATCGCGCTGGCGTTCTCCACCCGGTTGCTGGGGGCCACGCTGCCGGACGAACGGCTGGAGCCGCTGTTTGCGGCTGCCGCGGATGCCACCGAATACGCAGTATTGGATGCGTTGCTGAGCGCCGAGGGCGTCAGCGGTTTCCAGCAGCACGCGCGTATGGCGTTGGGCCCGCTGCTCGATCGGCTGGCGGCAAATTGAATAACGGGAGTGTGATGTGAAAGTCTTTATCTCTGCGGATATCGAGGGTATTGCCGGCGTGATGCGGCCGGAGCAGTGCAACCCGGCCCATGCCGACTATGCGGCGGCGCGCGAGCTGATGGAGCAGGAAGTCAACGCCGCCATCGACGGCGCTTTCGCCGGCGGCGCTACCGAGGTGACGGTGGCCGACAGCCACGCCATGATGCAGAATCTGCGCGCCGACCGCATTGATGCGCGGGCGCGCCTGGTGCAGGGCAAACCGCGCGGGCTGTCGATGGTGGAAGGGCTGCAGCATCAACGTTACGACGGCCTGATGTGCATCGGTTATCACAGCGCCGCCGGCGAACGCGGCGTGCTGGCGCATACCATCAACGGTCGGGCCTTTTATCGCGTCAGCCTGAACGGCGAAGTGGTAGGCGAAAGCGATCTGTATGCGGCGATGGCGGCGGAGTTGAACGTGCCGTTGTGGCTGGTGAGCGGTGACGACGAGCTGCAACGTTGGATCGCTGAACGTTATCCGCAATCTGGCTATGTTTGCGTAAAACGCGCCCTCTCGCAAACCGCCGCCGAATCGCTCAGCCCACAGCGGGCGCGGGCGGAGATCCGCGAGCGGGCGATGCAACAGGTGCGCCAGGGCGCCAGACTGCCGGTGGAGCGCCGTTTTATGCCGCCTTACCGGCTGACGCTGATGGCGGCCAAACCGGTGCTGGCGGATCTGTTCAGCCTGGTGCCTGGCGTGGAGCGCCAGGACGCGCTGACCGTGGCCTTCGACAGCGACAACATGGCGGCGCAAATCAACCTGCTCTGCGTATTTTCCTATCTGGCGACGACGCAGAGTTGACCCCGGTGCGGGTGCCTGCCCGCACCGCACGATTCTCCAATAGAAAAACCCTCTTCAACATTAAGTCTACTGGATAATAGGCTACGCTAATTATTGCTCTGTTGCGCTATATCACCTGACGGGCGCAACAAGCCATTCCCATAACAAGATTTGTTTCGCCGAAGGCAGTGACGCCTTCGGTTTTTTTGGAGTCATGAGCAATGAGCATATCCCAAGTTCCGCTTTCGCGGCGGCGGTTTATCGTCGGCGCCGGGGCGTTGGTGATCGGCGCCTATCTGCCGTCCACCGGCGCGCTGGCGCGTTCGGCTGCCCCGATCGCCTCCGGCGCGGCGGCGTTAGACGCCAACGCCTTCGTTCAGATCGGCGCCGACGGCGTCGTCACCGTCATCAGTAAACACACCGAAGTGGGCCAGGGGGTCTATACCGGCATGGCGACGCTGGTCGCCGAAGAGCTCGATGCCGACTGGGCACAGGTGCGGGTCGTGGCCGCGCCGGTGGACACCAATATCTACAAAAACCTGGCCTTCGGATTCCAGGGCACCGGCGGTTCCAGCTCGGTGGCCAATGCCTATGAGCAAATGCGGCGCATGGGCGCCATGGCGCGCGCGCTGTTGGTGCAGGCCGCCGCGCAGAGCTGGAAAACCTCGGCGCAGGAAATCACCGTGCAGGCAGGCAAGATCCACCATGCCGCCAGCGGGCGCGAAGCGGGCTTCGGCGAATTCGCCGCGCTGGCCGCCACGCTGCCGCCGCCCGATCCCGCCAGCCTGACGCTGAAGGATCCGGCCAATTTCACCCTGATCGGCAAAACGCGCGGTTTGCACCGCGTCGATTCGCTGGCGAAAACCAACGGCAGCGCGCAGTTCTCGCAGGATATCCACGAGCCGGGCATGTTGACCGTCACCATCAAAAAACCGCCGCGTTTCGGCGGCAAGGTGGCGACGTTTGACGCCGAACGCGCGCTGGCGGTACCGGGCGTGGTGGCGGTGAAACAGGTTGCCACCGGCGTGGCGGTTTACGCCAACAATACCTGGGCGGCGATCCAGGGGCGGGACCGGCTGCGGGTCACCTGGGACGACGCGCAGGCGGAGCGACGCAACACCGAGGAAATCTACGCCGAGTTCCGCCAGGTGGCGCAGAAAACCGGCGTGGTGGCGAAGAGTCTTGGCAAGCCGGACGAGGTGTTCGACAAGGCCGACAAGGTGATCGAGGCCGAATACACCTTCCCGTACGTCGCGCACGCGCCGATGGAGCCGCTGGACGGCTATCTGTTCTGGGACGGCGAGAGCGTCAAGGCGCGCTACGGCTGCCAAATCCAAACGCTCGACCACAAGCAGCTGTGCGATCTGTTCGAGTTGCCGCCGGACAAGGTACAGATTGAAACCATTCTGGCGGGCGGCAGCTTCGGCCGGCGCATCGATTTAGGCAACCCGACGCTGGGGCCGGATCTGGCGGCCGACATGGCGGCGGCGGCCAAAGGCATCGGCCCCGGCCACGGCGTGAAGGTGGTGTGGACGCGCGAGGACGACATCCGCAACGGCTGGTATCGCCCGATGATCCTGCACCGCCTGCGCGGCGCCATTCGGGGCGGCAAGGTGGTGGGCTGGACCGATACCGTGGTCGGTCACTCCTGGACGCGCCACAGCGCGATGGATGCGCTGGTGGTCAACGGCCTCGATCAGATGATGGTCGAAGGCGCCAGCGAGGTCTCATACACCTTCGAAGCCTTCCGCTGCGATGCGCATATCGTGCCCGGCAAGGTGCCGACCACCTCGCTGCGGTCGGTCGCCAGCACCCACACCGGCCACGCGGTGGAGAGCTTTATCGATCAGCTGTTGCAGGAAACCGGCCAGGATCCGGTCGAAGGGCGGCTGGCGCTGATGGGCGATGCGCCGCGGGCGGCGGGCGTGCTGCGGGCGGTAGCGAAAGCCGCTGACTGGCAGGGCGCTAAAGTGGTAGACGGACGCGCGCGCGGCGTGGGCGTCGCCAAGGCGTTCGACACCTATGTGGCGCAGGTGGCCGAGGTGTCGATCGGCGAAGGCGGCATCCCGAAAGTGCATAAAGTGTGGTGCGCGGTGGATTGCGGCGTGGCGGTGAACCCCGATGTGATCCGCGCGCAGATCGAGGGCGGCATCGGTTACGGCCTGAGCCTGGCGCTGTACGGCAATATCACGCTGAAAGACGGCGTGGTCGAACAGTCCAACTTCAATAACTTCCGCCCGTTGCGCATCGATGAGATGCCGGAGATCGAGGTGATCATTGTGCCCTCGACCGAGAAACCGACCGGCGTGGGCGAGCTGGGGGTGCCGACCATTGCCCCGGCAGTCGGCAACGCGCTGGCGCTGCTCGGGCGGCCGCGCACCTCGCTGAGCCTGCCGCTGCATAATCCCACTGCGAATCCGGCGTCTGACAAGGAGAGAACCTGATGATTCAATTAACCGTAAACGAGCAGCCGCTGACCTTCGAGGGCGATCCGCACATGCCGCTGCTGTGGTTCTTGCGTGACGAAGCCGGCCTGACCGGCACCAAATTCGGCTGCGGCATCGCCATGTGCGGCGCCTGTACCGTGCATCTGGACGGCGTGCCGGTGCGTTCATGCATGACGCCGGTCTCCGCCGCCGTCGGCAAAAAAATCACCACCATCGAAGCCGTGGGCGCCACGCCGGAAGGCAAGGCGGTGCAGGAAGCCTGGCTTGATCTGGACGTGGTGCAGTGCGGTTACTGCCAGTCCGGCCAGATCATGAGCGCCAGCGCGCTGCTGGCGCAAAGCAAGAACCCGAGCGATGCGGACATCGACGCGGCGATGGGCGGCAACGTTTGCCGTTGCGCCACCTATGTGCGCATTCGCGCCGCCATCCACCAGGCCGCCAAGGCGTTGGGTTAGGGAGAGATGCGATGAGCAATGCCTTGAAAGGGCTGTTATGGCTGATTATCGCCGTGGTGGTGTTGGCGGGAGGATACGCGCTGTATACGCTGCTGCGGCCCACCGGCGCTGAGCCTGCGGCGCCGATCGCCGGGGCGCCGGCCGGCATCACCGACAAACTGGCGCGCGGCGAGTACCTGGCGCGTGCCGCCGACTGCGTGGCGTGCCACACCGCGCCGGGCGGCGCGCCTTATGCAGGCGGCTTCGCCTTCAAGTTGCCGTTCGGCACCATTTACGGCACCAACATCACCGCTGACAAGGAAACCGGCATCGGCAACTGGAGCGACGATCAGTTCGTACGCGCGGTGCGTGAGGGCATCGGCCCACAGGGCAACCTGTATCCGGCGATGCCTTATACCTCGTACACCGAACTGAGCCGCGATGACGTGCTGGCGATCAAGGATTATCTGTTCAGTCTGCCGCCGGTGAAACAGGCCAACCCGCAAAACGAGCTGTCGTTCCCGTTCAACCAGCGTTGGGGCATGAAATTCTGGAACCTGGCGTTCTTCCAGGAGCAGCGTTTCGCGCCGGATCTCAACAAGGATGAACAGTGGAATCGCGGTGCCTATCTGGCGACGGCGCTCGGCCACTGCGGCGAGTGCCATACGCCGCGCAATCTGGGGTTTGGTCTTAACCAGAGCAAGCACCTGAGCGGTGAAGTGGTGCAGGGCTGGTTCGCCGCCAACATCACGCCGGACAAACAGACCGGCATCGGCGGCTGGAGCGACCAGCAACTGTCGCAATATCTGGCCACCGGCCATGCGCCGGGGCGCAGCAGCGCCGCCGGCCCGATGGCGGAAGCGGTGGAAAACAGCCTGCAGTTCCTGACGCCGGAAGATAATCTGGCGCTGGTGAAATACCTGCGCGACATCGAACCCATCGCCGGCGACAGCGCGGCAGCGGTGAACTTGCAGCCGAAGGGCGCGGGGGCTTCCACCCCGATCCTGCCGGGCGGGCAAGACAGCTCGCTCGGGCGGCGGATGTTCGCCAACGACTGCAGCGGCTGCCACCAGTGGAACGGGCCGGGCCGCCAGAGCGAGTACGCGTCGCTGGTGGGCAGCACGGCGGTGAACGATCCGCAGGGGCGCAGCGTGGTGCAGGCTATCCTGAAGGGGACGAGCATCAGCGTCGGCGAGCGGCATGAGATGATGCCGTCGTTCGGCAGCGCCTATTCCGACGAGGAAGTGGCGGCGGTCGCCAACTTCGTGGTCGGCCATTTCGGCGACAAACAGGGCAAGGTCACCGCCAAACAGGTGGCGGAGCAGCGCAAGCAGTAAAGAAAGCGGCGAGGGAGATTCTCCCTCGCCGCAGCGTCAGCGGCTGCGCCGCGACATCACCCGTTTGTCTTTCGGTCTATCCTGCCAGTCCTCAACCTGATTATTGAAGTTGTCCGCCAGCAGGTAAGCCGGGGTTTTCGCCAGCCAGTCGGACAACGAAATATCCTGATAAATGCCGTTGTCCATCACGATCAGTACCTTCAAATCCTCATCGCCGATGTTCTCGATGTAATGGCCGAAGCCCTGCGGCACGTAACCGACGTCTGAAGGGGCGTACTCTTCCGTCTGCGCGTGGCCGTGCGAGCTGAACACCGTCATCCGGCCTTTGCCGGCAATATAGTATTGCCATTCGTTGGCGTTGGGGTGCCAGTGCAATTCCCGGATCGCGCCGGGTTTCACGATCTCGATGATGCCGGTCATGGTGGTGGAAATAGGAAATTCTTTCGATGACACCAAATGGACGCTGCCCGCATCATTTTCAAAGAACGGCTTTTGCTTCATTAATTCATAGCGGTGGGTCAGCGGGGCATTATTTAATCCGCCGTCGTTTTTCGGCAATGGTAATGTGGGCGGGACGGCGCCGCCGACAATATAAGCTTCACCCTGTTTGGCCTTGGAAAATACCGCCGCCGGCATGTCGACGCTTTTTTCCAATACCTCTTTCGGCATATGCGCCACCCAGTCGGTGATGCTGAAGGTGCCGAATTCGGAGAAATGCCCGTTATCGAATGCCAGAATAAAATGCGCGCCGTCCGCCAGCGCCTGAATGGAATGGCCATAGCCTTTCGGGAAATACCAGACGTCGCCAGGGCCGAAATCCGCCACCTCACATTTTCCCTCGGGATCGAGGATGGTGATGCGCGCATGGCCTTCCAGCATGAATGCCCATTCGGCGGCGATGGCGTGCCAATGCAGTTCGCGCACGCCGCCCGGCTCCAGCGTCATGTCGACGCCCGCCACGCCTTCGGAGATCGGGAATTGCTCGACGGTGGCTTCGCGTGCCCAGCCGTTGGGCAGGCTGCGTTTTTTGCTGTCGGTGAATTTGTATTTATAGAGATGCTGCGCATCGGCAGGCGGCTGATAGCTGCTGGGAGGCACGATATTACGATGGTCGTCGGCAGCGGCATTTTTGGCGATGCCGCCGATCATGCCGGCGGCGGCCGCGCTGACGGCGGAGACTTTCAATATATCACGACGCGATAGCATAGCATTTTCTCCAATATAAACCGTGCGCCTGCAGCAGCAGGCGACGGGGAAGGCGCGATCGCCATTGAAATGATTTTTTGTCATCGGCGGGAATAGGCTGTGACCCTTAAATCCTAGCGGCTGGAATGTATTGCGTAGGCGCTTATTTGTTTGCGTTTGTTACTAAGTGAGTGCAGGTTTAATTAATTGTCCGGAAGTTGAATAGTCATTAATTGGAATTAATTTTAGTCACCGACCGATTTAAATAAATAATAAACGAACGTCGTTTTTTATTGGCCATTCGGGCTATTTTTTGTGACGTCAGCGTCCGGCACCCCCACGGTATCCAGCACCAGCTGACGAAAGCGCCCGACGAGGTTAAAGGGTGACAACAGCCTGAAAACCCGTTTCAAGTCATTACGTAATGCATTAATTTGTGTAAAATCAGAGTTAACCCAATACCGTTGAGAACTTTGCTATGGCTGGCGTAAACAAAACACATCTGACCGAAACGGACATCATCACCAAATTTATTCTGCCGGCGGTCAAGGAAGCCGGTTGGGATGTGATGTCACAGATTCGGCAGGAAGTGAAACTCCGGGATGGTAAGATCGTGGTGCGCGGAAAACTGGCTTCCCGTATCAAAGTCAAATCCGCCGATATTGTTCTCTACCACAAGCCAAACTTGCCATTGGCGGTGATCGAGGCAAAAGCCAATCAGTACGCCATCGGCAAAGGGATGCAACAGGGGCTAGATTACGCCGGGCTGCTTGACGTTCCCTTTGTGTTTGCTTCCAACGGCGACGGTTTTATCTTCCATGACAAAACCAATCCCCAGCAGTTGGAGTCCGAAATTGCACTTAGCGACTTTCCAACGCCTGAACAGCTATGGCAGAAGTACTGTGTCTGGAAAGGGTTCACGCAGGAGCAATTGCCGGTCATCAGCCAGGATTATTACGATGACGGCAGCGGCAAGTCTCCCCGTTACTATCAGATTCAGGCGGTCAATCGAACGGTCGATGCCGTATCGGCGGGGAAAAACCGGGTTTTGTTGGTGATGGCGACCGGTACGGGCAAAACCTATACCGCGTTTCAGATCATCTGGCGGCTGTGGAAAGCGAAAAACAAAAAACGCATTCTGTTCCTGGCGGATCGCAACATTCTGGTCGATCAGACCAAAAATAACGATTTCCAGCCGTTTGGCAACGCCATGACCAAAATCACCGGGCGCACCATCGATCCGGCCTATGAGGTCCATCTGGCATTGTACCAGGCGATAACCGGCCCCGAAGAGTATCAAAAAGCCTACAAACAGGTGGCGCCCGACTTCTTCGACCTGATCGTGATAGACGAATGCCACCGTGGCAGCGCCTCCGAGGATTCTGCATGGCGCGAAATTCTGGAGTATTTCGGCAGCGCCACCCAGATTGGCCTGACGGCGACGCCGAAAGAAACCGAAGACGTCTCCAACATCGACTACTTCGGTGATCCGGTGTACACCTACTCGCTGAAAGAAGGCATTGAAGACGGCTTCCTCGCGCCGTACAAAGTGGTGCGTGTGGATATCGACGTTGATGTACAGGGATGGCGGCCGCTTAAAGGACAGTTGGATAAATACGGCGCAGAAATTGAAGATCGTATTTATAACCTGAAAGATTTTGACCGCACTCTGGTGATTGATGAGCGCACCATGCTGGTGGCGCAGACCATCACCGATTACCTCAAGCGCACCAACCCGATGGATAAAACCATCGTCTTCTGCAACGACATCGATCATGCCGATCGCATGCGCCACGCGTTGGTGGTGCTGAATCCGGAACAGGTCCTGAAGAACGAAAAGTATGTGATGAAAATCACCGGCGATGATGATGCAGGCAAGGCGCAGCTGGATAACTTTATCAATCCTAAGAAAGCCTACCCGGTTATCGCGACGACCTCCGAATTGATGACTACCGGCGTGGATGCCCAAACCTGTAAATTGGTCGTGCTGGATCAGAACATCCAGTCGATGACCAAGTTCAAACAGATCATCGGGCGCGGCACGCGTATCAACGAAAAGTACGGCAAACTGTGGTTCACCATTCTCGATTTCAAAAAAGCGACCGAGCTGTTTGCGGATGAGCGCTTTGACGGCGTACCAGAGAAAGTGCTGGTTGTGAAGCCTGACGATATTTCAGACGCGGAGTCTGATTTTAATGAACGGTTGGATGCCGAAGAGAACGCAGAAGAGGCCTACGGCGCTGCACATGAAGAACCGGCGGAATACCAGGCCAACCCGGATAAACCGGCGGGGAACGGTGAATTCCATCAGGATGACGACGGCAAAACCCGTAAATTCTATGTCAATGGCGTGAGCGTCAGTGTGCTGGCCAAACGCGTTCAGTATTACGATGCCGATGGCAAGCTGGTCACTGAATCCTTCCAGGATTACACCCGTAAAACCTTGCTCAAAGACGGTGAGTTCGCCTCGCTTGATAGCTTTGTGCGTAAATGGCAGGCGGCGCCGCGCAAACAGGCCATTATCGAAGAGCTGGAACAATTGGGTATCCTGTGGGATGTGCTGGCCGAAGAGGTGGGGAAAGATCTCGACCCGTTTGATTTGCTCTGCCATGTGGTGTACGGTCAGCCGCCGTTAACGCGCCAGGAGCGCGCTGCCAACGTGCGCAAGCGTGACTATTTCACCAAATACGCCGAACCGGCGCAGCAGGTGCTCAGCACGCTGCTGGATAAATATGCCGATGACGGGGTTCAGGAAATCGAAGACGTTCAGGTCTTGAAACTGAAGCCGTTCGATACGCTGGGGCGCCCGCTGGAAATCATCAAAACCCGCTTCGGTGACAAGCAGGCTTACGAACAGGCGGTTAACGAACTGGAAAACGAAATCTATCGGTTACCGCCGCGTTTCGCCTGATAGCGCATAAACATTTTGCCACGGGTTGTTCCCGCAGCCGGTGGCATCCTTTTTTTAGTATGGAAAGAAAACATGTCGATTAGCTCAGTGATTAAATCCCTTCAGGACATTATGCGTAAAGACGCCGGCGTAGACGGCGACGCGCAGCGCCTTGGCCAGCTTTCGTGGCTGCTGTTTCTGAAAATTTTCGATACTCAGGAAGAAGAGCTGGAACTGGAGCAGGATGATTACCAGTTCCCGATCCCGCAGCGCTATTTATGGCGCAGCTGGGCGGCGAACAGCGAAGGGATCACCGGGGATGCGCTGCTGGAGTTCGTCAACGACGACCTGTTCCCGACGCTGAAGAATCTCACCGCGCCTATCGACAAAAACCCACGCGGTTTTGTGGTCAAACAAGCGTTCAGCGATGCCTATAACTACATGAAAAACGGCACGTTGCTGCGCCAGGTGATCAATAAACTCAACGAAATCGACTTCAGCAGCAGCCAGGAACGCCATCTGTTTGGCGATATCTACGAACAGATCCTGCGTGACTTGCAAAGTGCCGGTAATGCGGGCGAGTTTTACACCCCGCGCGCCGTGACACGCTTTATGGTCAACCGTATTGACCCGAAACTGGGCGAGTCGATCATGGATCCGGCCTGCGGCACCGGCGGTTTTCTCGCCTGCGCGTTTGACCATGTGAAAGAGCATTACGTCAAAACGACCGAAGACCACAAAACGCTGCAAACGCAAATTCACGGCGTAGAGAAGAAACAGCTGCCGCACCTGCTGTGCACCACCAATATGCTGTTGCACGGCATTGAGGTGCCGGTGCAAATTCGCCACGACAATACGCTCAATAAACCGCTGTCTTCCTGGGATGAGCAGATTGACGTGATCGTCACCAACCCGCCGTTTGGCGGCACCGAAGAAGACGGCATCGAGAAGAACTTCCCGGCCGAGATGCAAACCCGTGAAACCGCCGATCTGTTCCTGCAGCTGATTATTGAAGTGCTGGCAGACAAAGGCCGTGCGGCGGTGGTGTTACCGGACGGCACGCTGTTTGGCGAAGGCGTAAAAACCAAAATCAAAAAGTTGCTCACCGAAGAGTGCAACCTGCACACCATCGTGCGTTTGCCGAACGGCGTGTTTAACCCGTATACCGGCATCAAAACCAATATTCTGTTCTTCACCAAAGGTCAGCCGACTAAACAGGTGTGGTTCTACGAGCACCCGTACCCGGAGGGCGTGAAGAACTACAGCAAAACCAAACCGATGAAGTTTGAAGAGTTCCAGGCTGAAATCGACTGGTGGGGCAACGAAGCGGACGGTTTTGCAGGCCGCGAGGAAAACAACCAGGCGTGGCAAGTCAGCATCGACGACATCATCGCTCGCAATTTCAACCTCGATATCAAAAATCCGTACCAGGGTGAAGCCGTCAGCCACGATCCGGATGAACTGCTGGCGCAGTACCAGACGCAGCAGGCGGAAATCAGCGAGCTGCGTAATCAACTGCGCGACATCCTCGGCGCTGCGCTGGCCAGCAACAAGGGGGCTAACTGATGAGCGTTGAGAAACTGATTACCGATCATATCGATATCTGGTCTTCGGCCTTACAAACTCGCTCCAGCGCCGGGCGAGGCAGCAACGGTAAAATCGACCTCTATGGCATTAAGAAACTGCGCGAGCTGATTCTTGAGCTGGCAGTGCGCGGCAAATTAGTGCCGCAGGATCCAAATGATGAACCGGCGTCTGAACTGCTAAAACGTATCGCGGCTGAGAAAGCAGAGTTAGTAAAGCAGGGGAAGATTAAAAAGCAGAAGCCGCTGCCGGAAATTAGTGAGGATGAGAAGCCGTTTGAATTGCCGGAGGGGTGGGAGTGGCAAAGATTGATCGAGTTGGGTTCATGGGCTATAGGATCAGGGTTTCCAACTTCTATTCAAGGCATTACCTGTGAAGATATTCTGATGTGTAAAGTCAGTGACATGAATCTTCAAGGAAATGAAAAATTTATTAAAGTTACAAACAATACTATCTCTGAGGAATCGGCTATTCAGAGGAAAATAAATGTTTCCGAACCCGGAACGGTAATATTTCCAAAAATTGGTGGGGCTATTGCTACAAATAAAAGACGAATTCTTGTCAAAAAAACAGCTATTGATAATAACTGCTTAGGGATAAGACCTTTTGAACGAATAAATCTTGAGTGGTTTTTTTTAATCCTGAATGTCATTGATATGGCGAAGTATCAATCAGGAACGTCTATGCCTGCTATAAATCAGAGCGTGATTGGCAATATTGTTATTGCTCTTCCATCTGAATGCATGCAAGCCAGAATAGTAGCAAAAGTTGAAGAGTTAATGTTCCTTTGCGACCAACTGGAACAGCGATCCCTGACCAGTCTAGATGCGCATCAGCAACTGGTTGAAACGCTTTTGGCGACGCTGACCGACAGCCAAAGTGCCGAAGAACTCGCCGAAAACTGGGCGCGAATCAGCCAGCACTTCGACACGCTGTTTACCACCGAAGCGAGTATCGACGCGCTTAAGCAAACCATTCTGCAATTGGCAGTGATGGGTAAACTGGTGCCGCAAGATCCTAACGACGAACCCGCTTCTGAACTACTTAAACGTATTGAGCAGGAAAAAGCGCAGCTGGTGAAAGAAGGAAAAATTAAAAAGCAAAAACCGTTGCCAGCTGTAAGCGAAGATGAAAAGTTATTTGAGGTGCCGGATGGTTGGGAATGGTGTAAATTTGGTTCTTTGGCAGAATTCATAAATGGTGATAGAGGAAGTAATTATCCTAACCGAAATGAATATGTTGAAAAAGGTATTCCATGGATAAATACTGGCCATATTGAGAGAAATGGAACCCTTTCCATTGGGGGGATGCATTTCATAACTCAAAAAAAATATGACGAGTTACGTAGTGGCAAAATAACTGAGGGGGATCTTGTATACTGCTTGCGAGGTGCTACCTTTGGTAAAACAGCATTTGTCACTCCTTACACTGAAGGGGCCATAGCATCATCATTGATGATTGTTAGGGCTCATCTAATTGAGACCAATAGTTATATCTATAATTATTTGATTAGCCCATTTGGGAGGTCGCAAATATTAAGGTTTGATAACGGTTCCGCACAACCTAATCTATCAGCTAACAGCGTCATGCTGTATGCATTTCCTTGTCCACCATTAGCTGAGCAACTTCGAATATCACGTCGAATAAAGTTACTATTTGAGGTCTGCGACACCCTCAAATCCCGCCTGCAATCCACCCAACAAACCCAGCTTCACCTGGCGGATGCGCTTACCGACGCCGCGTTAAACTAAGGAACGGACGATGCCGCTTCATCATGCAATCTGGCGGGTGGGGGATACCCCCCAGCCACTGACCATCAGCAAGCTCTCCAGCGAACAACTGCTGGAGAAGATGATCTTAAACGATCCGACCATTCTCTCCGATCAGTGGATGCTGATCGGCCATCAGGAAAACACGCTCGATAAAGGGCGTATCGACCTGCTGGCGATTGCGCCGGATGCCTCGTTGATTCTGATTGAGCTGAAGCGCGATCGCACACCGCGTGAGGTGGTGGCGCAGGCGCTGGACTATGCCTCCTGGGTCGATGATCTCACCGCAGATCGCCTGTCGCAGATTTACGAAAAATTCTCCGGCGGTGGCAATCTGGGGGAGGCGTTTAAGCAGCGCTTCAACACCGAACTGGAAGAGGACTCCCTGAATCAGTCACATCAGATCATTATTGTGGCGGCAGAGCTGGATCCCTCGACCGAGCGCATCGTGGACTATCTCAGCAAGAATGGCATCTCCATTAACGTGCTGTTCTTTAAAGTGTTCCAGCACGGTGACGATCAGTTCTTAAGCCGCGCCTGGCTTCTCGATCCGAGCGAGACGCAGACCAATGCTGCGCAGGCCACCGCAGGAACCAGCGCCAAAACCAAAGATCCCTGGAATGGGGAATTCTATGTTTCATTTGGCGATCCGTTAAGCCGGAGCTGGGAAGAGGCGCGTCGCTACGGGTTTATCAGCGCCGGTGGCGGCAGTTGGTACAGCCAGACCTTAAAGCAGCTCCAGCCTGGCGACCGTGTGTGGGTAAAGATCCCGGCAACGGGCTATGTGGGCGTCGGTTTGGTCCAGAGCGCTGTGGAGCCCGTCAGCAGTTTTACGGTTAACACCGAAGACGGTGAAAAACCGGCGATGGAAGTGCTTAAGTATCGCGATCTGTATCGCAGCAATGCCGATGATCCGGACAAGTCAGAGTATTTTGTCCCGGTGAAATGGCTGGAAACCCGCAGTGAAGAAGATGCGGTCAATGAAGTGGGCTTTTTCGGCAATCAGAATACGGTATGTAAACCGACAGCGCCGAAGTGGCGGCATACCATTGAGAAGCTGAAACGCTATTTCCGCCATTGGGATGCGGACGCGTAATGGGGCTGGGCAATGGGATCGTCATTATCAGCTCTCCCCCACGGTCTCCAGCACCAGCTGGCGAAAGCGCTCGACGATCGGCGAAGCCGGGCTATGGCGCAGCGCCAGGTAAAGCGGGGCGCTGAGCTGCGCTTCTTCGGCGAGGGTGCGGTAGACGATGCCGTCGCCGCCCAGCCGCCGCATCGAGCCGGGCACAATTGACAACCCCAGCCCGGCGCCGACCAGGCTGAGGGTGGCCGGCAGGCGCGGCGCTTCCTGCACGATGCGCGGGCTGAAGCCGGCGCGGTGGCAGGCGGCCAGGATGGCGTCGTACAACCCCTGACCGGCCGGGCGGCGATAGAGAATAAAGGCCTCGTGGGCCAGTTCGGCCAGCGGCAGCGGCTGCTGCGTTTCTTGCGCCAGCCGGTGGCCCAGCGGCAGGGCGACGATCATCGGCTCGCTGAGCACCGGCTCGACGCTCAGGCCGGGAATGCCGTTGGCCGGCGAACGCACGAAGGCGGCGTCGAGGCGCTGTTCCAGCAACGCCTCCATCAGTTCGCCGCTGCCGGCTTCTTCCAACTGGGTGGTGATACCCGGCAGGATGTCGCGGTAGCGGCGCAGCAGGTTGGGCACGAACGGATGCAGCGCGGCGGAACTGGTGAAACCGATGGCGATGTGGCCCTGCTCGCCGCGGGCGGCGCGCTGTACCGCTTCGCGCAGACGTTCGGCGCGCGCCAGCAGGGCGCGAGCCTCTTCAAACAGCACGCCCCCCGCTTCGGTGACGCGCACGCCGCGCGGCAGGCGCTGCAACAAGGTTACGCCCAGTTCGTCTTCCAGCCCCTGCAGCAGGCGGGTCAGCGGCGGCTGTTGGATAAACAGCCGCTCGGCGGCGCGGGTGATGTTGCCTTCTTCCACCACGGTGACGAATGCCCGCAGGCGACGCAGTTCGATCATAGCCATACCTCAAAGGTATTGTTAGTTTCTCCGGAATGCATTAGACATCATGGCACGGCGGCGCGCATGATACCAGACATCAAAACAAGCGATGTGGAACGGCAATGTCATGTCAGATATCAATACGTTAAAACCGCACCCGGCGGCAGCGCCGGGTAATGCGGAGCTGTTTTTGGGCTTTCTCTGGCTGGGGCTTCTCGGCTTCGGCGGCGTGCTGCCGATGGCGCGCAGTATGCTGGTGGAGCGCCGGCGCTGGCTGAGCGGCGAACAGTTTACCGAGCTGCTCGGTCTGTGCCAGTTCCTGCCCGGCGGCAATGTGATCAACCTGTCGGTGGCGGTGGGCATGGAGTTTCGCGGGCTGCGCGGCGCGCTGTGCGCCTTGCTGGGCCTCATCAGCGCGCCGACGGCGATCGTGGTGGGGCTGGGCGTGGTGTACGCCCGCTTCCAAAACGATCCGCATGTGCAGCATGTGTTCGCCGGGCTGGCCGCCGCCGCCGCCGGGCTGCTGCTGTCGACCGGGCTCAAGATGCTGCTGCCGCTGCGCGGTAAATGGCCGGCGCTGGCGATCGTCGCGCTGGCGCTGATCGCCATCGCCTGGCTGCGCCTGCCGCTGTTGCCGACCATGCTGGTGCTGGCGCCGCTGAGCATTCTGCTGATGTGGCGGTGGCCGTCATGAGCGGGGTGTTGATGGCGTTGGCGCTGATTTTCACCGAGCTTTCTTTATTGGCGTTCGGCGGCGGCATGACCATTCTGCCGGAAATGCAGCGGCAGGTGGTGGAGGTGCATCAGTGGATGAGCGCCCAGGAGTTCAGCGCGCTGTTCGCCATGGCGCAGGCCGCGCCGGGGCCGAACATGATGATCGTGCCGCTGGTCGGCTGGCACGTCGCCGGCTGGGCGGGGCTGTTAGTGTCTTCGATCGCCAAGTTCGGGCCGTCTTCCATCGTTACGCTATTGGTGATGGGCGCCTGGCGGCGCTTTAAGGATCGCCCGTGGCGCCGCATCGTGCAGGCCGGACTGGTGCCGCTGACCGTGGGGTTGGTGGCGGCCAGCGGTATCTTGATCGCCGAGGCTTCCGCGCCCAGCTGGCGGCTGGCGGCAATCGTGGCGCTGGCGACGGGGTTGAGCATGAGCAAGCGCCTCCATCCGCTGTGGGTGCTGGCGGGCGGCGCGCTGCTCGGGTTACTGTTCGCCTGAAGGGTTAGCGCGGGATCAGTACAAAGCGCGAAGGGCCGTTGCGGTCGATCAGCTCATAGCGCTTCGGCGCGGTCAGGGCCAGAAACGCCACCATGCTCCCTTCGGCGTCGGTCAGCGTCATGCCGTCCGGCGTCGGCCGCCAGGCGACCGGCAGCGCGTGCAGCGCCAGCGGCTGCAGGCATTGGGCGGAGGCGCTGAAACGGAAAGCGTTGGTGTTGGCGACCGCTTCGTCGCTCAGCTGCACCTCGCAGACGGTTTTACCGTCGCCGATGGCGGCGAGCTGCCAGTCGCCCTTCAGCGCGGCGGGTTCCAGCAACGGCAGTGAACTGCCCAGGGCACTGCTGCACAATATGCTCATAACGACTCCTGTCAGGCTGGCGCGGCGCAAAGCGCGCATAAGGAAATGGGTTGGCATCGGGTCACTCCTTTCGGCTGTCCGTTCACACTTTAGCACGTACCTATCTTGATGATGAGGGAAGGATTAGGTTTTTTAATCCTCGATTATTCTGATCTGATCGGTGATAAAATACGCAAAAAGACGAATAATTAACCCGTTAATGCGCTCATTTTTCTCATTAATATAGTGAGAATACAAATTGTTACGCGTATCTCCATCTCTATGCCCGGCGCGGTGAAGCCAGGCCGGGTGGGCTCGCGCCAGCGGGGTGAGTCACTATACTGGTCATTCCTAAGCCTTGGCTTAGATTAGAACGACTGATGAATAGTCTTACAAAGCGAGTGGGTTCCTATTGTGTAAAAGGAGAATACAATGCGCAGTCGCCACAACGACATTTTGCAAGATGACGATGAGTTCACCAGCCTGGCCGCCACATCCCCCAACGATCATAACTATCAGTTTTACTATCACCAGCCCGGCAGCCCCTATGACGGCTTGGGCTACGGCGCGCTGTTCACGCTGGACAACGCTAACCTGTACAGCAACCAGCGCGGCGGGGCAGCCATCGACAACCTGGGTAAAATCCGCGATAACTTCAGCTTCGATCGCGCCGCCGATCAGCTGACGCGGCCGGGCCTGACGCACAACGGCGACCAGGTGTATCACCAGCCGGTCGCGCTGACCTATTCCTTCCTGACGCAGAGTGCGCTGAACCGCATCGGCCAGACCGGTGACGGCGACAAGGGGTTGCAGCCGTTGACCCAGGCGGCGCAGGCTCAGGCGCTGAAATCGATGCAGGCGTGGGCCGACGTGGCGAACGTGACCTTTACCGAGGCGGCGTCCACCGATATCAACCACCGAGCGGACATCACCTTCGCTTACTTCACCCAGCGCGCCGACGGCAGCACCGCCGCCGGCAGCGGCCCGAATGCCATCAACGCGTACGCCTATTACCCGCCGAGTTCCAAATCGGGCAGCGATAACGCCTTTGCGGGCACGGTGTGGTTCAACAAGAACTTTGCCACCCATCAGGCGCCGGTTAGCGGTGACTTCAGCAGCCAGACCTTCACCCACGAGCTGGGGCATGCCCTGGGGCTGGCGCACCCGGGATCTTATGACGCGTCGCTGGGTAACCCGAGCTACCAGAACGATGCCGCCTATTATCAGGATTCGTTGCAATACTCGATCATGAGCTATTTCAACGCCGGTTACACCGGCGCCGACACCAAAGGGGTGTACGGCTATGGCCCGATGGTGGATGACATCGCCGCGATCCAAAAATTGTACGGCGCCAACATGAGCACCCGCACCGGCGACACGGTGTACGGCTTCAACTCCAACACCGGGCGCGATTTCCTGACCGCCACGGCGGACAACGGCAAACCGGTCAACTTCGCGGTGTGGGACGCCGGCGGCAACGACACGCTGGACTTCTCCGGCTACAGCCAGCAGCAGATGATCAATCTGAACGACGGCGCGTTCTCCAGCGTCGGCGGCGGCACGCAGAACGTCGCCATCGCGCGCGGGGCGATCATCGAGAACGCCATCGGCGGCAGCGGGCGCGATGTGATCATCGGCAACGATCAGGACAACCTGCTGGCGGGCAACGCCGGCTCCGATATCCTGTACGGCGGCCTGGGGGCGGATCATCTGTGGGGCGGCAAAGATGCCAATAACTTCACCGACTATTTCGTCTACCTCAATGCCAAAGAGTCCACGGTGGCGGCGTTCGACGTGATTGAAGACTTCGAGCACGGCATCGACAAGATCGATCTCTCCGGCCTGCGCTTCAACAACAGCCTGAGCGAACTGCGCTTTATCGACAGCGGCAGCGCCTTCAGCGGCCAGAAAGGCGAGATCCAGCTCAACTTCGACGCCTTCAACGGCACCACCGATCTGCTGATGAACACCCAGAGCAACAGCTACGCCGCCGACTTCAAGATCCACGTGGTCGGGCAGGTCGAGCAGAGCGATATCTTGTTTGCCTGATAAACTGAGCAAATCGTCTCATTATACAAGGGCCTGACGGCCCTTTTTTGGGAGCGTGATCATGAGCGGTTTTTTTTCACAATCAAGATTCGATGTTCGTCTTGAATGGGGAATTCAGGCGGTTGAGTTGATGGCGCAGGATGTGGATTGCGTCGTTATCGTCGATGTGATGTCTTTCGCAACCTGTGTGAGCGTTGCATTATCTCGAGGCGCGGTGGTTTATCCTTACCCATGGAAAGATGACAGGGTACAGCAGTATGCCGAAACATTCGGGGCTGTAGCTGCCAATGCCAACCGACGCTTCGCCGGAGAAGGCTACTCTCTTTCACCTGCTTCACTGGCCGCGTTGAATCCGGGCACAAAATTAGTGCTACCATCACCTAATGGCTCTGCACTGGCGTTTAAGGCTCGTGAGTCAGGAGCCGTGGTGTACGCCGGCTGTTTGAGAAATCTGACGGCGACGGCGGATGCTTGCAACGGGTACAAAAAAATATTGATCGTTGCCGGTGGAGAGAAGTGGCCGGACGGCAGTTTGCGTCCGGCGCTAGAGGACTGGGTGGTTGCAGGTGGCATAGCCTCTCTGTTCTCGGGGAAAACACTGTCCCCAGAAGCCTTGGCGGCCGCAGCTTGCTATCGAACGCTACCGATTAACATATTGTTCGAGTGCAGTTCTGCCCGGGAGCTGATAGAACGCGGCTTTGCCAAAGACGTTGAGCTTTGTCTGACACTTGACGCCGAGAAGGATGCCAGCCGGTTGCAAGACAACTACTTCATTTACACTGACCCGGCCGCCGCCGCGCTTTCCGCTACGAAAGAACCGGTCGTCACCTCGCCGGCGCGGCGGTAGTGGGCCACGATCACGCCGCCGGGCGAGACCACCGAGTGGGTCAGCGTGAAGGCCGCCGGCGCCGCGTTGTCATCGAACAGCCGCTTGCCGCCGCCGAGCAGCACCGGGTAGGTGAGCAAGCGCAGTTCATCCACCAGATCGTTGGCCAGCAGCTGTTGCATCAGCGTGCTGCTGCCCTGCACCAGCAGCACCGGCCCCTGGGTGCGCTTCAGCTCGCGCAGCCGGGCGAGGATGTCTTGCCCCAGCCACTGGCTGTTCTCCCACGTCAGCGTCTCGCCGTGGTGGGTGGCGACGTACTTGGCCGCCTGATTGAACACGCGGGCGATGTCGGCGGAAAACGGGTCGGCCTCGTCGGTGATATGCGGCCAGTAGCCGGCGAAGATATCGTAGGTGCGCCGCCCGAGCAGCAGATCGAAAGGCGCAGAGAAAAGATCGCTCATCGTTTCCGCGACGGCGTCATCCCAATAGGGCGCGGTCCAGCCGCCGAAGCGAAAGCCGCCGCTGCGGTCTTCGTCTTGCCCGCCGGGCGCCTGCATCACGCCGTCGAGGCTGACGAACGCGCTGGCAATAATCTGTCGCATGGCTGTCTCCTGCAGTTGAGTGCCAGCTGAAAGTTTAGCCGCCGTGCGGCGGCCGCGCCAACCGGCCGCTCAGGGTGGCAGCGCCTTGAGCAACGCCTGATGGAAGCGCGCCGGCTCCTCCATTTGCGGCGCATGGCCCAGCCCGGCGAACTCGATCAGCGTGGCGTGCGGGATGAGTTTCGCCGCCTGTTTGCACAGCACCGCGTAATGCCCGATTTTGGCCTTGACTGCCGGCGGGGCGATATCGCTGCCGATGGCGGTGGTGTCGGCGGTGCCGATCATCAGCGTGGTGGGGGTTTGCAGATCCTTGAACTCGTAGTACACCGGCTGGGTGAAGATCATGTCGTAGATCAGCGCCGAGTTCCACGCCACCAGGCGGTGGCCCGGCCCGTTGTTCAGCCCGGCCAGCATATCCACCCAGCGATCGTACTCCGGCTTCCAGCGGCCGCCGTAGTAGGTGTGCTGCTCATAATTGCGGATGCCCTCGGCGGTGGTGTTCAGCTCGCGCGCGAACCATTGATCGACGCTGCGCCACGGCACGCCTTTCGCCTTCCAGTCCTCGAGGCCGATCGGGTTGACCATCACCAGCTGTTCCACCGCCTGCGGATACATCAGGCTGTAGCGCGTGGCCAGCATGCCGCCGGTGGAGTGGCCGATGACGATGGCCTTGCTGATGTTCAGGTTCTGCAGCAGGCCGTGGGTATTTTGCGCCAGCTGCTGGAAGCTGTACTGGTAATGCGCCGGCTTGGTAGAGGAGCAAAAGCCGATTTGGTCCGGCGCGATCACGCGGTAGCCGGCCTTGCTCAGCGCCTTGATGGTGTCCTGCCAGGTGGCGGCGCAGAAGTTTTTACCGTGCAGCAACAGCGCGGTGCGGCCGTTGGCGGCGCCTTCCGGCGGCACGTCCATATAGCCCATTTTTAACGGCTGCCCCTGCGAGGTGAAGCTGAACTGCTGCAACGGGTAGGGGTAGTGAAAGCCCTGCAGCTCCGGGCCGAACGTCGGCGTTTCGGCGGCGCCGGCGTTGAACGCGGCCAGCGCGGCGCACAGCAGCGCGCTACGGGTGAATCTCAGCATCCTGATCTCCTGAAAACGGACGAGAGCCGAGTATAGCCACAATCAAGGCGTCGGCGCGCCAGTGGTTTCAGATAATTCTGTAATATGACGGTTTGATTCCCGGCCAGATTCCGGCAACGCTCTTTTTCACAGTGAACGCGGTCACGCCGCGCAACATTGGCGGCGCCTGATGGTTTTATTTCAAGGCTAAGTTATGCGATGCTTAAGCATTATTTATGCAAAAGGATCCTCGCATGTCCGCTTTATCCCGCTGCGCTTTCAGCGAAGGCAGCGTCGCTTTGCCGGAAGGCTATGCCGATCGCACGGTCAACGTCCTGTTGGCCGGCGATGATGTTTCCCCCTCAGTCAATATTTCCCGCGATGCGCTGCAGCCGGAGGAGAACCTGGAAGGCTACGTCACCCGCCAGCTCGATGCGCTGGCACAGGGGCTGAAAGGTTGGGCGTTCAAAAGCCGCGAGCCGGCGACGCTGGGCGATGGGCTGGCCGCCGGTGAATGGGTGCGCGCCAGCTACCTGCGCGACGGCAAACGCATCTGGCAGAACCAGGCGGTGTTCGCCCTGGCGGAAGGCCGGGTGCTGGTGTTCACCCTGGCGATGGCGCGCAAGCTGACGCCACAAGATGACGCGCTGTTGCAGCAGGTGCTGAGCAGCTACCGGGCGGCCTAACGATGAACTCTTTGCGTAAAAGGACCTTACGATGACCGAAGCGGCCCGCGTCGGCGATACCATCGGGCATTCCCATGCCCTGGCCGGCATGATTGCCGGCACCCTTGTCGGCGGCCTGATCGCCGCCGCAGGCGCGGTGGCGGCGGGTGCGCTGTTCGTCGCCGGCCTGGCGGCTTCCTGTATTGGCGTCGGCGTGCTGCTCATCGGCGCCAGCCTGGCGGTGGGGTATCTCACCGGGGAGGCGGCCACCGCGGCGCGCGACGGCATTGCCGACGCCGGTGCCGGTAGCCTGACCCCCAAAGGCAATATCGTCACCGGCTCCCCCAACGTTTTCATCAACGGCAAACCCGCCGCGCTCGCCACCAACAGCCAGGTGGCCTGCAGCGACGACGGCCCGAGTATGCAGATGGCGCAGGGCTCCGACAAGGTCAGCATCAACGGCCAGCCCGCTTCGCGCGTGGGGGACAAAACCAACTGCGACGCGCAGGTGATGGAAGGTTCGCCCAACGTGTTTATCGGCGGCGGCACCGTCACCACCTTGCCGATCAAGCCCGAAGTGCCGGATTGGCTGTACAAGGTCTCTGACCTGACGCTGCTGTTCGCCGGCCTGGTGGGCGGCGTGGGCGGCGCCGCCGGCAAGTTGGGGGCGCTCGGCAAACTGCTGGGCAAGCTGCCCGGCATCAACAAACTGGCGCGCATCGCCTGCCGCGCCGGCACCCTGATGACCGCGACCGCCGCGGTTGGCATTATCGCCCGGCCGGTGGATATCGTCAGCGGCCAGAAATTCCTCGACGGCGAAGACGATCTCGATTTCGTGCTGCCATCGCGCCTGCCGGTCGCCTGGCAGCGCTATTGGCGCAGCGGCAACCCCGGCGACAGCGTACTGGGCCGCGGCTGGAACCTGTTCTGGGAGAGCAGCCTGCAGCCGTATCAGGACGGCCTGGTGTGGCGCGCGCCTTCCGGCGACTTCGTCGCTTTCCCTATGGTGCCGCGCGGCCACAAAACTTACTGCGAAGCCGAAAAATGCTGGCTGATGCACAACGATGACGGCAGCTGGCAGCTGTTTGACGTCGGCGAACAGATTTTCCACTACCCGCCGCTGGCGGGCGAGCAGCCGAGCCGGCTCAGCATGATCACCGACGCCATCGGCAACGCCACCTCGCTGTTCTACGACGACGAGGGGTTGCTGAATGAACTGGTGGACAGCGCCGGGCAGCGCCTGATGTGCCGCTATGCGCAGGGCCGCCTGCGCGAAGTGGCGCTGCAAACCGCCGAAGGCGAACGGACGCTGGCGCGCTACGGTTACGATGAGCAGGGCCAACTGACGACGGTGAGCAACCGCGCCGGTGAGGTGACGCGCCGCTTTGGCTGGCGCGACGGCCTGATGATCAGCCACCAGGACGCCGCCGGGCTGCTGAACGAATACCAATGGCAAGAGATCGACGGCGTGCCGCGCGTGACGGCCTATCGCAACAGCGCCGGAGAATCCCTTGAGTTCGGTTACGACTTCGCCGGCGGGCGCCGCAGCGCGGTGCGCGGCGACGGCAAACGGGCGGAGTGGCGGCTGGATGACGACGACAACGTGGCGCAGTACACCGATTTCGACCAGCGCCGCTATGGCTTTATCTACCAACGCGGCGAACTGTGCAGCGTGCTGCTGCCCGGCGGCGCGCAGCGCCAGAGCGAATGGGATCCTTATGGCCGCCTGCTGTCGGAGACCGATCCGCTCGGCCGCGTGACGCGCTATCAATATTCGCGCAACAGCGGCCGGCTGTTCGCCGTCGCGTACCCGGATGGCAGCAGCGAGGCGCAGCACTGGGACACGCTGGGGCGCCCGACGCGTTATGTCGATGCCCTGGGCAATGCCACGCTGTACCGCTATCCGGATGACGAAGAGAGCCTGCCGGCCAGTGTGATCGACGCGCTGGGCGGGGAAGTGAAGCTGGAGTGGGACGCCCGCGGCCAGCTGACGCGCTACACCGACTGTTCCGGCAGCGTCACGGCTTATACCTACGATGCGCTGGGGCAACTGACGGCGCAGACCGATGCCGAAGGCCACCAGACGCGCTACCTATGGGATAACGGCGGGCGCCTGCACACCCTGATCCACCCGGACGGCGGCGAAGAGCGTTTTAACTGGAATGCGCACGGCCAGCTGGCCGAACATCAGGACGCGCTGGGCAGCCTGACCCGCTGGCAGTTCAACGCCCTGGGGTTGCCGGTCAGCATCACCGACCGCATCAACCGCACCCGGCGCTATCACTACAGCCCGCAGGGCTGGCTGACGCGGCTGGAGAACGGCAACGGCGGCGACTACCGCTTCAGCTACGATGCGGTGGGCCGCGTGCTGGCCGAAGAGCGCCCGGACGACACCCGCCACTATTATCGTTACGGCGCGGCCGGGCTGCTGGAAGAGCACCGTGAGGTCGGCCTGCCGGGCGGCGCGGGCGAGCTGACGCAGCGCGAACAGCGCTTCCGCTTCGACGAGGCCGGGCAGCTGGTCTGGCGCAGTAACGCCAGTGCGGAATGGCATTACCGTTTCGACCCCATGGGGCGGCTGCGTGAGCTGAACCGCCTGCCGACGGCGAGCGGCGTGGCGCTGGGCATCGAGCCGGACAGCGTGCAGATGCGCTATGACGCCGCCGGGCGGCTGCTCGGCGAGCAAGGCGTCAACGGCGAGCTACAATACCAATGGGATGCATTGGCCAACCTGCAGGCGCTGACGCTGCCGCAGGGCGATCGCCTGCAGTGGCTGTATTACGGCTCCGGCCACGCCAGCGCCATCAAATTCAACCAGCAGGTGGTGAGCGAATTCACCCGCGATCGCCTGCACCGGGAAACCGGCCGCAGCCAGGGCGCGCTGCAGCAGCAGCGGCGTTACGACGCCATGGGCCGCCGCAGCTGGCAGAGCAGCGCCTTCGGCCACGACAAACTGACCCGGCCGGAAGACGGCGTGCTGTGGCGCGCTTATCGCTACACCGGCCGCGGCGAGCTGGCCGGGGTGAGCGACGCGCTGCGCGGCGAAGTGCACTACGGTTACGACGCCGAAGGCCGCCTGCTGCAACACCGCGAACCCAATCAGGGCAAACCGGGCGCGCGGCTGGTGTACGATCTGGCGGATAACCTGCTGGGCGAGCGCAGCCCGCAGAACGACATCGACGCGCACCTGCCGCTGGCGCCGATCGCCGACAACCGCCTGACGCACTGGCAAAAACTGTTTTACCGTTACGACGCCTGGGGCAACCTGATCAGCCGGCGCAACGGTCTGTACGAACAACACTACCGCTACGACGCCGACAACCGGCTGGTGCAGGCGCACGGCCGCGGCCCGCAGGGCGAGTTCGAGGCACAGTATCATTACGACGCGCTGGGCCGCCGCAGCCGCAAAACGGTGCACTACAAGGGCAAAACCGAACAGACGACCCATTTCCTGTGGCAGGGTTATCGGTTGCTGCAGGAGCAGCGCGACGACGGCAGCCGCCGCAGCTGGAGCTACGATCCGGCCAGCCCGTGGAGCCCGCTGGCGGCGCTGGAGCAGGCAGGCGACAGCCGCTCGGCGGATATTTACTGGTATCACACCGATCTGAACAGCGCGCCGCTGGAGGTGACCGACGCGGCGGGCAACCTGTGCTGGTCCGGGCAATACGACACCTTCGGCAAGCTGCAGGGCCAGACGGTGGCCGGCGCGGCGAAGCGGCAGGGCGCGCAATATCAGCAGCCGCTGCGCTACGCCGGGCAATACCAGGATGACGAAAGCGGCCTGCACTACAACCTGTTCCGCTACTACGAACCCGAGGTGGGGCGTTTCACCACGCAGGATCCGATAGGGTTGGAAGGTGGGCTGAATTTATATGCTTATGGGCCAAATCCTTTAACTTGGATAGATCCATTTGGGTTAAGTAATTGTTCGACTCTTGACCGTATTATTGGTGATGCGAACAAAGTCGCTTCGCGTGGTGGAGCTATAACAGCAAAACAAGCTCAGATACTGAGAGATAATTTACCGGTAGTTCAGAGACGGAGTGTTTTCCAAAATCAGATGGCTCGCAAAGAGTTCGTCAGAGATCAGCATTATCTGATGAGTCAGTGGGAAGCCAATACAGGTAGAACCTGGCCGACAGGAGCTACCCCGCACCACATAATCCCACTAGAAAGTGGGGGGGCGAATAAATGGTGGAATTTGATGCCTACTCATGGCACTTTGCCTAATCATTCTTTACCTGGTGTACCTGGCCCACATGCCGCCGGTGGAGTGCTTCGAACAACTGTTCAACAAAGCAGAAAAGCACTGCCTCCTGGAACTATAACTGATTTGAGATTGTGACATGAATGATTTTGACTTTGATAGTTTACTACAGCGCATCGATAGCTCATGCTTTTTCTCAAGAATGGGGCTCCCAGATGTTCTGGATAGTCGCGTGATTTTAATTGAAAATGTTGAGAAGGTGTTTGTTAATCCCACTGATGCAGAGTTTAAGGGATACTATGATAGTGTGGAATGGTTGCCAACATCAATGACTCAGGAGGATCCTTTCTACAAAGTAAAGGAGGTATTACCTAAGGAACTTACTGGTTTACGTATTCGAGTAAACAAGGCTGTCATGAATGCAACAAAGGGATTGTCTAAGGATAAATTCAATTACGGGCCTCATGACTTCAGCTTAGCAGCCAGAAATGGAATTTGTTTTGCGTTCAGAGAGTATGTTTCTGAACAGTATCTTCATTTAGGGAATAAGTGGGAAGAAGTTGTGGGTATATACTTTTCTGGTCACTGGCCTGTGGGTATAGCAAAAGATAAGATAGTTACCATTTAATATTTGTTGACTGCAAAGATAAATATCTTTGCAGAACCATACGACCTAGCCAGTCCGTGGAGCCCGCTGGCGGCGCTGGAGCAGGCGGGCGACAGCCGCTCGGCGGATATCTACTGGTATCACACCTATCTGAACAGCTCGCCGCTGGAAGTGACCGATGCGGCGGGCAACAAAGATTACAAACACTCCATTGGTAGCTCTTTAAAAATGCGGGTAGAAAAGCAGGTCCCCAACCGGGCGACCGAATTAGTGAAATAATATTTCTGTAGGGGGTATGAATAAGACTTTCTCTTTCACAACAGATACTGCGACCTTGTCAATTTTTGATTTGGTGTCTTTAAAACATAGAGTTAGCGACGATGCTGATTGGTGGAGCATTCCAGAGGATGAACTGGAAGAAGTAAATAAAGGTAACGTGTTGTTTTTGAATCTTGGTGAGGACGGTCAGTATACGGTTCGAGTTGTTGATAACATAAGTGAGAACTATAAATCGTTATTTTTGAATGTGCCTTCAGGAAAGGTTTTTGTTGGTGCAGGGGAAGATACTAGCGGTGGTTACCTTGAACCTGACGGTTCTGACTATATGTCAGGTGTGTTTTTGATTATGGATATAGGCAATTACGAAGTAAGATTTAGAAGAGACTCTCTCGATATAGTCATTTCATTTATTAAAAGTAGTGAAAATAAAAATGACGAGAGTGCATTAATTAGGATCTGATTTGTACTTTTTTACAACATGTCAACAATGACCCTCTTTTATTTTAGGGGAATTCGTTGAAAGGAACACCGCGAACCCAATCAGGGCAAACCGGGCGCGCGGCTGGTGTACGATCTGGCGGATAATCTGCTGGGTGAACGCAGCCCGCAGAACGACATCGACGCGCACCTGCCGCTGGCGCCGATCGCCGACAACCGCCTGACGCACTGGCAAAAACTGTTTTACCGTTACGACGCCTGGGGCAACCTGATCAGCCGGCGCAACGG